>NZ_LVJH01000006.1 GCF_001637205.1 Paenibacillus glacialis | reverse complement strand
GAAACGTGAAGGGCCGTAAGAGGGAGTTCTTCCCCAAAGGTCATGACTTCGCTAAGGTCACAGATAAGCAGCTTGCTGAAGCCATCCGCCTTATTAACGATCGCCCGCGTAAATGTCTAGGCTGGAAGTCTGCTCACGAAGCTTTCATGGAAGCCCTGTCGCACTTGACTTGACAATCTGTCATATGAGAAAAAATGATATTTCCTTCGAATAGTATAGTGTATGCATTTTAATAGAGAAACGGAGGTGAGCATGGAGGCATGAATGACAATCAAATAAGAACCGCAGTCGAAATGAAGGATACCAAAGCTATTGAATTCGTGATGGAAATGTATTCAAAATTGCTCTGGACGGTAGTCGGTTCTGTATTAAACAATGCTTCTAATGAAGAAGTAGAAGAATGTGTCGCAGACGTTTTTTTCTCATTTTGGCAGAACCCTCTAGCATTTGATGCAGAACGAGGGAGTTTAAAGACATATCTAGCGATTATCGCGAAGAACAAAGCCATTGATAGATTCCGCAAGCTTCAAAAAACATACATAGTACCATTTGAAGACAATATGAACCTGAAATCTGAAGATATTCTAAGCGGAGTTGTAAATCGTGAGAAGGATGAAGAATTGTTGGAAGCAATTCATACCTTTTCGGGACCAGATCGTGAGATTATGATACGTAGAATCTACTATGAGCAGAAGCCTGCTGAGATTTCTAAGGCGCTATCACTTCAATTAAGACAGGTACAGAACAAAATTTACCGATCTAAGCAACAGTTAAGAAAGTTGTTTCTAAAGGAAAACAATGATGATTAATCTGTTTCAATCAATTACATATTTAAGGATGTGAAAAGTCAAAATGTCTAAACCGCCTTTGGAATTTACTGAAGGGAATTTGTTGAATATTAAGTCAATATTTTATGCGAAGGCTGGGATTGAGGAAATACAGCCAACTAAAAAACATAGGAAAAAGTTCTATTCTATTGCCATGGTAGCCACCATTTCGTTATTGCTTGTGACAAGTGCCGCTGGAATGGGTGTAATTGACCTATCCTTTTTATCGAAGTTCATTGAAAAGGATATGGTTAGATTTCTGCAACCTGTCAGTCAAGTAAGTGAGGATCAAGGCATTAAGATGGAGACGCTCGCAGCTGTAAGTGACGATGAGATGGCCGCTATTTATTTTAATATGACTGATTTAACGGGTAACCGAATCGATGATAAACTTGATATTTATGATTACTCTGCAAAGGGTGTCACCACCCATAATGCCCAATTGATTCATTACGACGAAGCAACGAAAACAGCTACCATGCGCATGTTAGTAAATGGTGGAAAGAAGCTAAATGGTAACAAGATTACCGTTAGAATAGATTCTTTCTTGAGTGGTGCGATGACTGAGAAAGAGTATAACCCTGGTTTCGATCTGTACTCACTTCTTAATGATAAACCGGCGAGTGGAACTACATTTTTAAATCGACAAAAGGATGACATAAGTGGTTTAGGTGGGGAGGGAATTGAAGAAATATGGGAGCAGGAGGAAATAGCTGTTCTTGAAAAAGATAAGATTCATATGTCACTTCCTGGGATGGACTGGCAATACATCTCTAACATCGGATTTGTCGATGGCAAGCTTCATATTCAAGTTAACCCGGAATCCGATATGGGACGCTTCAACCATGGCTATTTTTATTTCACAGATTTGAATGGGAATAGACAGGATATCGCTAGGTACTCAATCAGTTATGGCGCATATGAGATAGACCAGGTCGGTATGGGGGGAGATTATATTGAATATGTGTATGATATAGCCGATATTTCACAACTTAAGGATTTAAAGCTAAGAGGGTATTTTACAACGTATACAGATTATTTTCAGGGTAAATGGAAGACGTCCTTTGTTATGGAAGGGACAACGAATACGAAACAAGCTAGCGTTAATATTAAGCTTGCCGAAGCCGTAATTACGAACGTTGAAGTATCGACGCTCGGTATTACCTTGGAGGGAAAGGGATTGAATGAAATAGGTAGTTCGGATGATAATATTGCTATTCATTATAAAGACGGCAGCGTGATCCATTCTGAGTCAATAATATCCTCCAGTAGTGAAAGGGTTAAATTACTCTATCCAAAGGTTATACAAATCGAAAATGTGGACTTTGTTACGATAAACGGTCAAGAGATTCAATTGCAATAAAATTCTAAGACAAGCCAACTACGATTCAAGTAGTTGGCTTGTTCCTTGCGTTGTCTTTTTATTTTGTCATAGTGGTGTAACATAGCGGATTTAAGATAGGAGTGTCCATTACGCGTTAGTTAAACCAGGAGGAAATCCAATGATAAATAAGTTACCCAACATACTGCTGTTTACCTTCTTCGTTCTAGTGCTTCTACTCCTTGTTTTCGGATACCGAATTACAATTTAAGATAGGATAAAACATGCAGAGGCTCTGCTGTCTATGGATAGCCTTTTCAAGTGACAGTACTCAATTGATCTATAATTAAAATTGCCGACATTCTCAAGAATGAGTTTGATAGGCTTTTTTTTGGAATGTTGTTACATCGGGATACTATCTTCAACGTTGAGGCTCTTATTGTTCTGCTTATGGAATATCCTGTTCATGGAAATGAACTGGATATTCCTGAAAGCGCTGTTATATATGGAAATTGTTTTCTGTGTTCACATTTTCGACATTCTATATTGACTTAATCAAATTACAGGTTTAGTATTGGGAATATTAAATTATTCACTAACTAAAAGTAATTAAATATAATAATTTTTTGGTCTTAAATTAAATGAAGAACGAGGAGGAATATAAATGGACACCATGTCATTTGTCTTGTTTGGAGCGACGGGGGATTTAGCAAAAAGAAAAATATACCCTGCATTATATAATTTATTTATTGAAAAGAAGATGCCTAAGTCATTCACTGTTATTGGTTTAGGAAGAAAAGAAATCTCTAATGATATGTTTCAAGGACTTGTAGAGAAGTCTTTAAATACATTTTCCAGAAATGTACCTAACCATGCGGATACAATGAAAGCTTTCCTTTCAGCGTTCCGTTATAGCCAACTAGATGTGAATCGTATAGAAGATTACGAGAAGTTACTTCAACTCGTCATTCAACGTGAGAAAGAATTAAATATTTCGGATAATAGAATATTCTATCTGTCCGTCTCACCAGAATTCTTTGATGTCATTGCTATAAATATCAATGGAAGTGGCTTGGGTACTACACAAGGATGGAAACGCCTGATTATCGAGAAACCATTTGGCCGTGATCTAAAATCAGCTCAAGAGCTAAATGAGAATCTCAGTAAAGCATTTCATGAAGAAGAGATTTTTAGAATTGACCACTTCCTCGGTAAGGCAATGGTACAGAACCTTGAAGTTCTCGAATCATCGAACCCATATCTTCAAGATTTATGGTCGAACCATTATATTGCTAACGTTCAGATTACTGCCAATGAAACGGTTGGCGTAGAAGAGAGAGCGGGTTACTACGATCATGCTGGAGCGTTACGTGATATGTTTCAGAACCATATGCTCCAATTATTAATGATGATTGCTATTCAACTTCCTAAACGTGGAGATGCTAGTACGGTCAGCTTAAAAAAGAAAGCGGTTATGGAGTCACTTCGACCTTTACAGCAAGAGGACGTTATTCATAATGTTGTTCGTGGACAATATATAGCAGGGGAATCCCAAGGGAATTCTGTTGATGCATATACCGATGAACTTGGCGTTGCAGTTCATTCCGATACTGAAACTTTCGTCGCAGCCCGTCTGTGGATCGATGATCTTTTTTGGAGCGAGGTTCCTTTCTATATCCGAACAGGAAAAAGATTAAAGGAAAAATCAACACGAATTGTTATTGAATTCAAAGAGCCTTTAACTAAACAATCCTTAGATGGTAATGGGAATACGGCAAATATATTGGTCATTGAGATAGGTCCCAATGAAGGCATGTTTATTCAACTTAATAATAAAAATAATAATGGCGAGTTAGAACCCGTACGAATCGATTGTTATTCGAATGAGACAAATGCACCTGAAGCTTACGAAAAATTGATTCATGATGCGATGAATGGGGATTCGACATTTTTTGCCCATTGGGATGAAGTTGAACTGTCATGGAAGTGGGTTCAACCGATACTTAATGCATTCAATGATAATCTAATTCCTATGCAAATGTACGAGGCAGGGTCCTATGGACCAGTAGGTTCCGATGAATTATTAGCCTTTGAAGGATATAAATGGTTACTGGACTCAACAACTTGGAATAGTACCAATACGATAAAAGAAGAATATGCTTATCCAACTAGCCGCAAATAAATTACAACAATTTGGAGGACACTAACATGAAAGTCGGATTAATTGGTTTAGGTAAAATGGGAATGAACTTGGGACAGAATCTTATCGATCACGGAAATGACGTTGTCGCTTTTGACTTAAATGCTCAAGCTGTAGAAGAAATGAAAACATATGGTGCTCAAGGCACTACGACCATGCAAGAGCTAGTTCAATCGATGGAAACACCAAGAATCGTATGGATTATGGTTCCTCACCATGTTGTTGATTCAGTAATCAGCGAGATTTCACCTATCATGTCTAAAGGAGATATTATTATTGAGGCTGGAAATTCTCATTATAAAGAATCGATCCGTCGTCATGACGAACTCAAAGAAATTGGTATAAGCTTCATGGATGTAGGTACATCAGGTGGTATGGAAGGAGCGCGTAACGGCGCTTGTTATATGATTGGTGGGGATCCAGAAGCTTGGACCATTGTCGAACCAATATTTAAGGATACCTCGGTAGAGAACGGTTATCTGTATGCTGGAAAAGCGGGTAGTGGACACTATTTGAAAATGGTTCACAACGGTATCGAATACGGTATGATGGCTTCCATCGGTGAGGGATTTGAGGTTTTAGAGAAAAGTGATTTTGAGTTTGACTATGAAAAAGTCGCGCGTGTATGGAATAACGGTTCGGTCATTCGTTCTTGGTTAATCGAGTTGATGGAGCATGCCTTCTCGAAGGATTCGAAGTTGGAAGATATTAAAGGCGTCATGAATTCCTCTGGTGAAGGAAGATGGACCGTTGAAGAAGCTTTTGATCTACAGACCGCTACTCCTGTCATTGCTATGTCCTTGTTAATGCGCTACCGTTCACAAGAAAACGATACATTTACCGGTAAAGTTGTAGCAGCGCTTCGTAATGAATTCGGTGGACATGCTGTGGAGAAGAAGTAACATACAATATGATGGATACACGGTTACATTTTAAAAAAGTATAATAATTAAACAAAGAACCGATAATCACCTAGATTATCGGTTCTTTGTCGTTAATTATTATATGACCTATTTATAACGGTAAGTTATTGCCATACGTATTTACTGAACGCTTACGGTCAGACGATGGGGATAATTTTTTCCACAGATTTTCGAGCACGTTCCACGCCCCTAAATACAGCAGACTAACGATGGCACCAAATATCACCCCGTACACTGCACGGATTAATGAAATATGAAACGGTGTATGGAGATGAGCAAATGTATCTACAAGAGAGGTTTGGCCAATGATCCCTAGTGCTAATATATACAAGGCACCTGGTCTTTGTTTGATAGCAAGGTAAGCACCCAATATAAATAAGGGGTGAGCGAACAAGAACTCTTTGATTCTAGGTCGAATGCCGATCGTATTCTCAAGTAAAGATCTGAACAATAATTCTAGTGAAGTTACACTTCCGCCATTTCCTGTTCTCGATAAATAATAAAGCATGACGACTAGGGAGAAGCCTGCTCCTATAACCCAGAGGACACTGATATGAGCTGATAGAAGACGTCTGGCTTTTAGAATTTTCCCTTCGAAAGTAAGTCCTTCACTGAAAAAGATGAGGTACAAGCCAACTAGAACAATAGGGATCAAACTCGCTATTCTAACCCCGATAAATTGATCAATGTATAGTAAATAAGTGATGTTATCCAACAGCGAAACAATAAATATTCCACCGACAAGTGATAATAGTGATGTGCTTAAAAAGAGAATGAATGCGAACCACGGGTTTGCCGATACCTTAGTGTTCTGTTTATTACGTAACCAGTTAATCGCTATGAATAACGCTATACTTGGCGCCGAAATCGCTACACCGAGAGCTAGCATTTTATACAAAAGATTTGAAGAAAGAATACCGATTCCAACGGATCCCAACAGTCCTAGAATAAAGATAGACAATACATAAGAGGGGACAAAGTATGACATCATGATTGCTATTAAAGAAATGCTACCTAATACAATAATTATTTTTAGAATCGAATTGATGTTCATGTTGGAAAGTGAAAATGAATGTGCTGAGTCGATCGTGAATCCTGCGTCTTGAATTCTTGGTATAGCTCCATCGGTGCCATCAAGAATAGCGTATATATGTTCAAGAGGGTTTGTATACATGCCTGATTCTTCGCTTTGAGATGGGATACTGTTCAAAAGAATCATACGTATATTACGATCTTCGACTGCCAATACAAAACGGTCAGAGAACCGTTGAATCCGATTGTTTAGTTCTTTCAGCGTAACGTTCTCCACAAGCTTGCTAGCATCTTTCTCGGTGAAATTGTGCAAACGGAAAATATTATAATCTAGTTGAGTCGATAGGGTGTCATACCCCATTGGGTCAGTTTTCTGCATCTCCTTGAAAGCTACTCCCAAGTTGTGCTTATTAAAGAGATCAGCCACCGAGGAAATGTCATCCACTTGTCCATCTTTCGAATATCCTGGGACTGACGTTCCATCAATAATAACTGACTTTACAGCAAATCGATCTAAGTCCTTCAATACATCTTCCATGTACTCCAATGAAAAGGGTTGGCGATGGTTAGATAATGAAGCTACAATATGAAAGCCTTTATTCTTCAACATGGTCATCGTGATCGGATCAAGGTCCATTGGCACTAGAGCAGCATCTGCTATAGGCATTTCGACAATGAGACCGTTCTGATTGTTATAAGTCCAAGGATGGATGTTGATGTTTAATCGTTTAAAGCTTTGTTCGATCATGTTTTTCATTTCAATCTCTGATTCTTGTTCGGAAAATAATATGTAAGTAAAGTTTTCATTAGGAGATATCTGAGTCTGCTTTAACGTGGTGGCTTCATGTGAGGAGAATAATTCAATTCTACGACTTAGCTTTAAGATGTTGAGTGTACTTTCATTAACTGCCATAGATGTGATTCCTGCTTGCTTCATTAATGTTAGTTGTTCATCGACGAAATCTTTCGGATTGGGTTTGTAGTCTGAAATTTGAAGAAGGTTCTTATAATTAAAAACAAACTCTACATTGTTAGCAGTGTTCTCTGTATTCATACGATGATATACCAGTGGAATAGAGGCTACTAATCCTACAATTACTAGACACCATAACCATCGCGACATTCTTCGATTGATTTGACTGTACAAATTACTCATTTTCATTCATCTCCATCATGGTTATTGTGAACCGTAAAGTAAGATAAGCTTTATTTATCCTTGTTATCAGAATTACACTGGGAGTTATACGATTGAAACTTCAATCCCACTTAAGTGGAAAGAGTATAGCATAAATACGAACCGTACGATAGAAAACGATGGTGCTAGTCAGAGATAACGCAGATATTTTTCAGCGAAAAAAATAATTTTTCTATTAATTATCAAAGTTTACATTAGTAATAGCAGTGTGAATTATGGTAAATTACAGAAATATATAATTTCATATTGAACTTTTTACTTGAAATAAAGAGAGGGGAAAAATATACAGAGTGTAATTGATAATTTAATACAAACAACTTTATTTGTTAAAGGACTTTTTTTCTTTTGTATATGGGATGGTCTGTATGAAAAGTAAATTATCACGTAAACCAATAGTAAAGGGAGAGTGAACATCATGTTAAAGAAAGTGATATTTCTAATCGTATCTTTGTTCATTATCAGCACGAGTACTGGTATGGTAGATTATTCTGAAGCAGCGGATATCCTAATAAAAGATAACAATATATTGTCAGAATTGAATGCTGTTCAGAAACACTTGAAAATAGGTAAGTCCAAAGAAGATATCAGCAAATACCTGAGTAAATATTCGAAAAAAGAGATCCATAATGAAAGTGGCGATGCACCATGGGTATATGGAATAAGTTATCTATACGCACTTTCAAAAGATCCATTTTCACTAAAAATTGGCGATAAAATCAAGCAGGAAGAAGTATTCGGGACCATTATTGCGATTACTAAGAAAGAATATACGATAAAGACATCCAAAGGTCTTACCGAATACGTTGATCGAGAGGTAATGGAAAACGACCATTTGTATCTAACGAATACTTATCTCACTAAGCGTAAAATAGGTATGATCGTCGATGTTTTCTACAATATCAACAATAAGGTACATTCTGCAACGATTTCATTTGTGTATGGACCCGACAATAACATTTTTAGAATAAGTTATTTAGAAGATGGAACATCTAGGTTCACGATTAACGAGTTTAAAAGATAAGGTTATACATGCAAATAAATAACTCGAAATTCCGGAGAATAAATATATGGAAGAATGCGGAGGACTTAAGGACCAAATTTTACCTTCAATACTAATCGATTTCTTAATTATATGAGATGCTCAGAACCCTTGCCCTTCAAGGGTTTTTTCTTATTTCCATGAAATTATCTTTCGTCTTCTAATTGTCAGGGAATAGCTATTGTAGATCGAATAGGATGTACATAAGTAAAATTCTATGGTATTTTGATACCATAGAACCAATCATCCTATGTTTGGAGGTTTGTTGAATGTTAACGAAGACTACACGACTTAATCTTGTCGATCAAGTAATTGTACAGATAGAATCCTTAATTGAATCGGGTGTATGGTTGGTAGGCACAAAGATACCCGCAGAACCGACACTTGTCGTTGAACTTAACGTTAGCCGTAATACGTTGCGTGAGGGAATAAGGGCACTTTGCCACGCAGGCGTATTAACGACGAAGCAAGGGGACGGTACATATGTTTCCTCGGGAAGTACGTTGGGTAAGGCTATTCAACGGCGAATTCAGAAATCGAGCATACTTGATACGTTGGAAGTTAGGAATGCACTTGAGCAGGAAGCGGCGCGGTTATCCGCTGAAAGGCGAACCGAAGAGGACCTGGTGAATATTCGGTTGTGTCAGCAGGAATGTAGTTCATATACAGCAAGTCGAGATATAGAACGATATGTGGTTGCAGATTTGAAATTGCATCAGACGATTGTTGAATCGACTGGCAATCAAATGCTTATCGAACTGTATGCTCACATTACCGATTCCATTCAGGAATCCATAAGCTTGTCCTTGAGAAAACGATTCACCGAGGAGCTTCCACAAAATGAGCATTCTGAACTGGTAGAGGCTATTGCGGCGCAAGATACAAAAGAAGCTGTGAATAATGTACAGCAATTCTTTGAACGATTAAAAAGAGATATAGAGAGGGAGTACATGTAAGTGAAATCATCACAACTTAGATCTGACACGATATCGAAATCCCCATCAAAAGTTTGGCTGCTTGTCTTAGGTATAATATTGATTGCGGCTAATATGCGTGCCCCATTAACTTCAGTTGGTCCGCTGATTGGAACCATTCGAGAAGACTTACAAATATCGAATACTTTAGCTGGATTGATTACGACGCTACCGTTATTAGCGTTCGCGCTTCTTTCACCTCTTGTCCCTAAATTGGCTCGTCGGTTTGGTACACCAATGGTTCTTTTCGGCTCGTTATTTCTTCTTATCGGAGGAATGGCAGTACGTTCTTCTGTAGGCATTATAACATTACTGATTGGAACGGTTATTCTGGGTCTTGGGATCGCAATTTGTAATGTACTGATGCCAAGCCTTATCAAAGCAAATTATCCTTTGAAAATTGGTGTAATGATTGGGGTGTATTCGGTTTCAATGAATTTCAGTGGTGCAATTGCGTCTGGAATCAGCGAACCGATGGCAAACCAAGTGGGTTTGGGATGGAAAGGCGCATTGGGAATATGGATCCTATTAGCATTGATAGCTCTTATCGTCTGGATTCCACAAATAAGTCGTAAGCAGCAAGAACAAGCAAGCACTTCAGCAATCAATCAGAATCGTACTAATTTATGGAAGTCACCTCTCGCATGGTATATTTCAATCTTTATGGGACTGCAGTCGATGCTCTTTTATGTGGTCATTTCATGGCTTCCAGATATTCTGAAAAGTCAGGGGATGAGTTCAGACTCGGCAGGCTGGACAGTGTCCATCATGCAAATGGCGTTACTTCCAGTCACCTTTATCGTACCCATATTGGCAGGTCGAATGAAGAATCAGAATATCCTTGTGATCCTAGCAGCGGTGTTCTACTTTATTGGAATCGGGGGGCTTCTCTCAGGCAATCATACGCTAACCCTTCTGTGGGCAATATTAATAGGTATTGGATCAGGTTGTGCATTCAGTCTAGCGATGATGTTATTCGGACTTCGTACTTCAAATGCTCATGACGCGGCCGAATTATCCGGCATGGCACAATCGATGGGTTATCTGCTGGCAGCTATTGGACCGACGCTATTCGGATATCTTCATGACGCAACGAACGGATGGAAGATTCCGCTGATTGTTATGTTCTTGACGGCGGTGTTACTGTTGATATTTGGCGTAGCCTCTGGACGGGATCGCTTGATAGGTCAATCAAACGTTAAGGATACCTAATAATTTATATATAAGAATTCATTATTGAGGTTGGAGAAATAGGCAATTATATAGGGTTAGTTGAAAAGCAGCAGATTCCAAATTTGGATTTGCTGCTTTTATCATATTAATGTAAGGATACAATAATATACTAAAGGATTCGAAAGATAGAAACATTAAGTGACTAATTTGTCATTACGATAATCATTTTAGCAGTTATACTGATCTTATTAGCATTAAAGGCAAAGGGGGAGCATAACCCACTTTAATTGTTTAATCTATATAGTAATATATATTGGAGGTAAATTAATGAAGAAGCTTAGGAGTACATATCATGCCGTGTTAATAAGCGTACTTGTCATTTCTCCGTTGACTGGTTACAAGGTTAATGCCGCAAATTCAGTCGGAGTCACCAATTCTACGACTTCAAATCTAGCATCTCCAACGGCCAATCGAACTAGCAGCTTGGACTCTATTAAGCTAGCTAGCAATATTAAAGCTACACTAGAGGAGGTAAATATCTGGCCACAGGCCGGGGGCAACATTCTAACATACACGCTGAACTACTCTAATGGAAGCAACCGCAATCTGAATTTGATCCAGTATTTCTCAAGAGTTATGACTCCCACAGGGACGATCATTCCAGGGAACCCTGTTACCGGAGATGCACTCAAGAAAAAGGTGCTTCCTAAAGGGACTACGCGTGTGACGTATTATGTCAACGTTGGCACAACGAATTCATTAATAGGGTTGAAGATCCCAATGTACGTGTGGGACGCCAAAACAAAGGGGTATTTGAAACAAGTGGGTACTTTTAACGTGCCGACCCAGTATACCCCGACTGTTGCAAGCGGGAAGAGTTTATATACCACGATGAATGACGTTCCCGTTACAGCCTTTACCGAGTCATTGAAACTCTATCAATATAACGGAAAAACGTATGCCAAAGCGGGTATAAGCCTAACCAACAGAGGAACTAAGGTTTTTGAAGATCCAGGTTATACGGTATATCTTTTGTCGGTAGGAGGTACTTCGTTTGAAATGGTGCTCGATAGTTCGCAAGCAACCTACAAGATTCAGCCTGGGGAGAAGAAGGTAATCTACTATCTGACCGAGATTCCCCCTTATTTGGAAACCACCAACATGAAGTTGCAATATATCCAAATGGACAAGACATTAAAAGTAGAACTTCCAAAGACCTCATTTAGTCTTCCAAAGGCTACGATTCCTGATTTAACTGTGGGCAAAGGCATCGTCAAAAAGATCTTAATTAACAACAATACGATCGAAACAAAGTTGAGCAATGAAACGGTATATGCAGAAAATAATAAGGGGATATGGTCTTTTCAACTCCACTTGAAGAACTCAGGTAACAAGGCAGTAACCATGCCCTCTTATGCACTTGCCATCAAGTCTTCAGAAGGGAAGGCCTTTCCGATTAAGGCTAAATCTTTAAACGGAATATCCTTAAATCCACTTGAAGAAAAGGTCCTTCAGTTCACCGCAGAACTGCCGCTTGATGTTGATCAGAAGCCCGTGCATCTGGAATTGATTGAGGAAATTAAGGCAGATGTGTTAGCAGCAGATCCCACAACTGAATCAGTAGGAAAGAGTTCTAAGCTAACGTTACCCGTTGCATATTTTACGATCCCATACACTCATCGTCCCGACACACAACAAGGATCAGATTACACGACCACAAATGCATATGGTACTTTCTCTTATAAACTTCATACATTACAACGTTTTCCTTGGAAAGACGACGATATCATTGTTGCTAAGTTAAGCATCACAAACACACAGTCGACGACTTTAACACTGCCTAACCTAAAGGGGGCATTGAAGATAGGTGAAGACGATTTGACGTCTTCAACGGATCTATTTATGGACAAACAGGTAGCAACACTGGCATCTGGGAAGACCATCGACATGTATGTACTCACTAAAATCCCTTACACATCGAATATCGATAAGATGCAAATCAATCTATATTCAGTAGCGAACGAAGAGAATGTTTCATTTCTTTCACTTAGTTCGAACAATACGGTGAACGATGTAGATTCTATTGAGCGCGGTGGTAGTTTTATGGTTGCAGGAAAAGGCAAGAACGCAAAAGTGCAGGAGAAAAAGACAATTGTATATGCTGGTTCGAACTCAAATATCGTGTATACAGAGTTGCTTATGAGTAATGAGGAGAATAGACAGAGCAAGATGGCACGTCTTCAAGCATATTACCAAACAGCAGATGGCCAATTCTACGAAGCAATATCTAATCAATCGGATATTTCTGCCGCACCTGGAGGCAAACAATTAATTGCCTTCTGGACGAAGATACCCAAGTCCGTAAGCACTTCAAATATGATGTTCTATATGGGATCGGGGATTACAGGGAATAAGTTAAGTGAACCAGGTCAAGAAAGCACGGGTGTGGTCAACATTGGATCTCTACGGCTTAGTCCGCAATCGTCCTATGCGAATATGTCGGAGGTTACGCTCAGCCCATATACTTTATCCATCCAAAGCGCAGATGGTAGGATTAAGGAAGGTAGTGACAGTATAAGTATTGTTATGAACTATAACCTCTTTAAGGATAGCAGCTACGACACAGGCATCTTTAACCACAAACTTATTCTCAAAATGACGGACTCATACGGACAGTCACAGGAAAAAGCTCTAGTCCTTGGAACAGATCTGACGGTAGGAAATCAAAATAGGATCACGATGTCCTTTAGTAGTGATCAATTTAAGAACCTGTACGGAGGCTACTACAGATTAACGTTATATGACGAAATTCAAGGTGAACGCATAGAATTGGCAAGCCAGGAGTATTCGTTAACCTATGAAAGGCTCCCAGAAATAGAGAAATAGGACTTTATAAATATCATCGTACAAGAAGGAGCAGCTCTTATGTTGCGAGTTGAGAATATAACACATTCTTTCAAAAATGGTAGTGAATCGACGCCAGTGCTTCATGATATCAACTTTACGGTCAACCCGGGGGAGATGGTCGCACTACTCGGAAGCTCAGGCTCTGGTAAGTCAACGCTACTGAATCTGATGGCAGGCTTGATGAAGCCGATGGAAGGCGATATTTACATTGCAGATCACAGTATCGTGAAGATGAGTGAGAACAAGCTCTCTGAATTCCGCAGAAAACATATTGGCTTCATCTTTCAAGCCTATGAACTGATCACGAGTCTGACTGTTCGAGAAAATGTAGAACTTCCGCTTGTGTTTCAATCCGTTTCTCCATCTATACGCAAGCAGAAATCTCTATCATTACTGGAAAAAGTCGGTATTCTGGACAAAGCCGACTTATTCCCATCACAGCTGTCTGGTGGTCAGCAGCAGCGTGTTAGTATCGCAAGATCACTTATAACAGAACCGTCCGTTATTTTTGCCGATGAGCCAACGGGAAATCTGGATTCGAAGACAGAAGAAGAGATCATCGGTATATTGCTTGAATTGAACAAGACAATGAACACAACTTTTATTATTGTGACGCATGAAACGGATGTGGCAGAGCAAATGCAAAGGATTTTTGCACTTCGCGATGGTTATCTAGTATCAGAAAAAGGCTCTTTGGTAGGAATGGAACCCAAAGGGGGGATAAGCATTGAGAATTAGTGATATCTCACGTCTGGCTTGGGATCAGGTTAAGCGGCGAAAGGTAGTTACGGGCCTTTGTATGGCTGGCATTTCTATCGGATGTGCTGCAATCATTGTTGCCTTAAGTATTGGAGAGTCCGCAAAGAGTTATTCAGAGAAACAATTGAATCAGAGTTTTAAGATGGATGAGATTACAGTTACGGCGAATGGAGGAATCCCTTCACATGGAGGAGAAGGTGGAGGTGGAGGCGCTACACCTGAGGCCAGCGATAAGTTGGATCCTGGAAAGTTAACTCGGCAGAAGTTAGACATTATACAGGGACTGAAACATGTCAACGCAGCTGCACCTTTTCAGGAACTAGGGTATATCCAGATGCTCACCATGGATAATCGTATAGCCGATGTTCAGGTTATTGGCACGGATCTACGTCTGTTAACGAAATATGATAAGACCTTTCTACAAGGTGGGGGATCTGATTTACCCAGGATGGCAGTTCTCAATTATGGAGCTACACTTGGGTTGATCGACGATGAGACAAATCAGAAAATGTTAGAAGGATTTAGGAACGACCCCTACAATGTCCAATTAAGAGAACAATATGACAGCTTAAGCGTCCTGCCTTCGCAGATGTATCAACAGCAATTCCAACTACAACAATTCAAGGATTATTCTAACCCAGCGAGTAAGATTCTACAAAGCGCGCCACTTCGAGTCATTGGTATTCTTAACAAGGCTTCAGGTGCAGATGATCTGATGGAATCGTATAACAAGATCATCTATGTGTCGCTTGAAACGGCACATCAATTGGTCGAAGAACTGAGTATGACCAATGGAACAGTCGGGCAAGAGGGTGTCTATAACTCGGCTATTGTAAAGGTGGACAGCACAGACAACATAGTGCAGGTAGAGAAACTTATTCAGAAGTTAACGTTAACGACGAGTACGAATTTATATCAACTAGAGCAGCTAGCGGACGAATTCAATATGGTCAAAAAGGTAGCGCTAGGGGTAGGGGTATTTATTCTAATCATTGCTTCTATATCTATCATCGTTGCGATGACCATGTCGACACATCAACGTCGCCGTCAGATTGGGATTATGAAGGTGTTAGGAGCTAACATGGGGCAAATTCGTAATATGTTCATTACAGAAGCTGCCTTGCTCGGAATGATGGGTGGGATGTTGGGTGTCTTGATTTCTTACCTCATTGTATTTGGAATTAATAAGCTTATAGGCACAGCTGCTGGTCCGGTACCAGGTGATGGTATTATTATTAACATTCCGATAATGACGATCCCTATTGGCATTGCTTTTGCTGTAATGACAGGTGTGTTCTCAGGGATTTATCCAGCGATAAGTGCTTCCAGAACCAATGCACTGACGGCAATTAAGCGAGATTAGAGATATCAAGTGGAAAGGAATCTAAAGTCATGAAGAAGGCTATAAAGTGGATTATATTAGTAGTGATCATTTTGGTTGTAGGGTACTTATTATATATTAATTTATTCAAGACCAAAGAGTTGATGGAACCCATTGACACCCAACCGGCAATAACCTTTGAGGTAACCAAAGAGACCATCTCCAATTCTGTTCAAGTTAAAGGGAAATCAAAATATGAGCAGGAGACTCTCGTATATGCCCCTTTCGCTTCCAAGGTTACGAAATGGAACGTCGAAAATGGAGGGCAGGTAAAACAGGGAGATGTGTTGTATACACTAGATCAATCAATCTTGAAAAACGAAATCGCAACGCAAGATGCTTTGATCCGCAAGACGCAATTAGAAGCGGAATTGAATGAATTCGTAAGCCAACAGGAAGATGAGACGACTGCTCTTGGAGCAACTGAGGCAGAACGCTTAAAAGCGCTTGCGACACAGGAGTCAGGTCGATTAAATGATGAGCTTAACAAGGTGAACGCAGATATTCAGCGGAGGGAGCTTGCAGATAAGAAGGCTAAGCTTCAAACAGCGGTCTATCACGCCCCAGCAACCGGTATCTTCCTGTATGACAGTACAAGTGAACGACCACAATCTGTGACGGACAACCAATACATCGGTAAAATCGTGAATCTTAATAAGCTAGAGTTCATTGCACTTGTTGGAGAACAGGATATCTTCCGCATTAAACAAGGAATGAAGGTTCAGGTGAAAATCACTGCTTTAAAAGAATTGAAGCTCTCTGGAGAGGTAACAAAGGTGTCTAAATTTGCAGTTACCGCTGCCGATAAGACCAGCACAAATCAAGTACCTCAATTTGAAGTAGTCATCTCACTTCAACCAAACGAGCATCTTATTGGCGGACTAAGTATGAGTGGCGAGATTGAAACCGTACGTAAAGAGAATGCCACGGTTATTTCTAGCATTGCTGTTATTCATGAGGGGGACATTTCCTACGTGATGTTGGACAAGGGTGCCGGGCAATACGAACGAAGAGATATTGAAACCGGATTAGAAACAGCAGACAAAACGGAGGTACTCTCTGGACTTAACGTTGGGGACACGGTCGTTCTGCAATAAGATTAGCGTTTCATGAAAGCTTTATGTTCTTATTTGTGGCGTTCAACCTTGGTTGAACGCCTATTTTTTGTAGATATGTACAATAAAGTAAGTGATCCTTTAGAACCTGCATATAGGGATCAATATCAATTGTGTTACAATAACTTTCATCGTTAGTATTCTCAAAGTACAAATAAGTTAGGATGATCTTACAATGAAAATTTTATTGGTGGAAGACGATAGAACGATTGCTTCAGGACTTGAATATTCGTTGCAACAAGAACAGTTCTCCACAGTTCTTTGCTATGATGTTGCATCAGCCCAACAGGTACTAACTGAACAATTAGATGAATTCACGATATGTTTATTTGATATATCACTCCCAGATGGTAGTGGTTATGAGTTGTGTAAAATTGTGAAAGAACGAAGTGATATTCCTGTCATTTTTTTAACGGCAATTGATGATGAAGTGAATGTTGTGATGGGGTTAGACATGGGAGCGGATGATTATATAACTAAGCCCTTTCGTATACGTGAACTTCTCTCAAGGATCAAATCAGTCTTACGGCGATATCATAAACAGGTACAGACCAAATCAATGATTGAAATAGAACATATCCGGATTAACACGCTTGAAGGCAAGGTTTATAAGAAGGGTGATGAGATTTCACTTACTGCTTTAGAGTACAGATTATTACTTATCTTTGCTAACCATATAGGACAAGTCCTCTCAAGGAATCAGCTATTGGAGAGAATCTGGGATGTGGCAGGCGACTTCGTGAATGATAATACATTAACAGTGTACATCAAGAGGTTGCGGGAAAAGTTAGAAGACAACCCTCAAGATCCGACGATTATCAAAACAGTACGTGGTTTAGGTTATAAGGTGGGTGATTAGCATGTTACGCAATAGAGAGATTCGATTGTTTCTATTAACCGTGTGCTCGATCAGTCTAGTGGCGGTCGTAGCGGGGTACATCATGATTTCATTGAATGCTGCATTATTCATTGCTATCACTGCAGCTTTACTCATTGGATGTTGCATCATGTTTACGAGATGGAGATACAGGGAGATTGAGAAGCTATCGGGTGATTTACGTCGAATTAGTGCCGGCGATTATGCTCTTGATGTTCGTAATAATCAAGAAGGTGAGCTTAGTATCCTGAGGAGCGATATTTATAAGGTAACGCTGATGTTATCCGAACAACGTTCACTTTTGCAACATGAGAAGGTCCAACTTACGAATGCTATTTCTGATATATCCCATCAACTCAAAACGCCACTTACCTCCATGACGATGATGGCTGATCTGTTAAGCGAACCCGAACTGCCTTCATCGAAAAGAGCGGAATTCACTCGTAATATTCGAATTCAACTCGAGCGGATCGGGTGGCTTGTTTCTTCGTTATTAAAGTTCTCAAAAATTGACGCAGGTACGGCACATTTTAAACGAGATCACATATCGGTAGACAGGCTAGTACGTAAAGCACTAGAGCCTGTATTAATTCCTATGGACATTAAGGAACAAACACTCACGATAGAGGGCGAAGATAGCGTCACTTTTATTGGCGACCTTAATTGGACCACTGAAGCCATCATCAATATTCTGAAAAATGGTGTGGAGCACACGCATGAGGGCGGCGAAATCTCTATTTCTTTTACAGAAAACACATTGTTTACGGAGATCATCATTGCAGATAACGGTAAAGGAATTCCTAAGGAAGAGTTACCTTATGTTTTCAAACGATTTTATAAAGGGAAGAATGCAAGTGAAGATAGTATTGGAATTGGGCTTGCCCTGGCGCATAGCATTATTACAAGTCAAAATGGCGATATCCATGTATCGAGTGAGGTAGGAAAAGGTACTCAGTTTCGTATTAAGTTCTATAACCAAGTGACTATATAGTCATATTGCAGTCACTTGATAGTCATTTTAGGCAGATATAATGATCTCATAAACATATATGGAGGTCTTACAATGGATATATTAACAATTGAACATCTATCTAAAACGTACGGAAAAGGGGAGACAGCGGTAAAGGCACTTGATGATGTTTCCTTTTCGATTAAAAAAGGAGAATTTGTCGCGATTATAGGTCCATCAGGTTCGGGAAAATCAACCATTCTGCACATGCTTGGTGGTGTAGATACACCGACTAGTGGAAAGGTATTTGTAGATAACACAGACATTTATAATCTTAATGAAACAGAGCTGGCGATCTTCAGACGTAGACAAATCGGATTAATTTATCAATTCTATAACTTAATACCCGTCCTAACGGTGGAAGAGAATATTACGCTACCCTTGTTGCTCGATGGACATAAGGTGGATAAGAAGCAATTCGATGAGATCGTGAAGACTTTAAATCTAGAAAATCGCTTAAACCATCTACCGAATCAACTTTCGGGTGGACAACAACAACGGGTCTCGATAGGAAGAGCACTAATCAGTAATCCAGCCATTATGTTAGCAGACGAGCCAACCGGTAATTTAGATAGTAAGAATGGAAATGAAATCATTGAGTTATTAAAAATGTTTAATAAAACCTATAAGCAGACGCTTATCGTCATTACACATGATGAACGGATTGCGCTACAAGCGGACCGAATCATCACCATTGAAGATGGAAGAATTGCTAAGGACGAGGTGATTCGTCCGTGAATATTGTTAATAAATTAACCATAAGACATTTGAAGCAGAATAAAAGACGTACGCTTGTAACCATCATTGGAGTCATTATTTCTGTAGCTATGGTGACGGCTGTATCAACCCTTGGTGTATCTTTTATGGCTTTAATGCAAAAAGAAACAATTGCAAGTTATGGAGAATGGCATGTCCTTTACAAGGATGTGAACAAGTCTCAACTTAAAGCGATTGATGCGGATGAAGAAACAAAGACACTCGTCGTTTCGAAAGATCGTGGGTACGCTCTTTTAGCAGGAACGGAGAATGCGAATAAACCCTATTTATATATCAAGGCGTATAATGATCAAGGTTTCAAAAAATTCCCGATTGAGTTAAGTTCAGGACGACTTCCGCAAGCAGGTAATGAAGTTGTGATCTCGGAGGAAATTGCTACGAAGGCTAAAGTATCTTACAAACTGGGGGATACTTTAAACCTAGATGTTGGAACATGATTATTTAAGGATGAAGAGGGTAATGTTCGAACACTATCACAGATAGATTCATTATTAATACAGCAAGATGTAATTGTCGAAACATTAATTGATAAAGCAAAGGAAAGCTACACGATCGTGGGCTTCATAAAACGTCCAACATGGGAACCAACATGGGCACCTGGGTATACGATCCTCAGTTATGTAGACGAAAGTATGTTGGGCGCGGATGATATCGTAAATGCCACGGTTCTATTAGACAAGGTGAAGAGCTCTCTGTTTACGCATGCAAAGGATTTAGCAAAGACAAATAACATAGACTCTAAATCCATTGAATTTAATAGTGAATTATTGCGGTTTTACGGTGTGACGAATAATGATAACTTACGTAGTACCATGCTCTCGATGTCAGCGATTATTATGGGAGTCATTATTGTTGGTTCGGTATCATTAATATATAATGCTTTCGCGATTTCCGTCTCAGAACGTTATCGTCACTTAGGTATGTTATCGAGTGTTGGGGCAACGAATAGACAGAAGAAAAATTCAGTGTTTTTCGAGGGAGCAATTATCGGTTTAATCAGTATCCCAATTGGGATCATTTGCGGTCTTGCGGGTATAGGAGTTACTTTCTGGTTCATTAACTCGATGATCCAAGGTGCTTTAGGACTAACAGGAACATTAACCGTAATCGTTACCCCATTGTCTATATTGGTCGCATGTGCTATTTCGATCCTAACGATTTTCATTTCGACTTATATACCAGCCATAAGAGCATCTAAGATCTCTGCTATTGATGCGATTCGACAAACAACAGATGTTAAGCTAACAGGAAAAACAGTGAAAACCTCTAAGTTCATTCGGAAGATATTCGGAATCGAAGCTGAAATAGGTTTGAAGAACTTAAAAAGGAACAAACGCAGGTACCAAACAACGGTATTTTCCCTTGTTATAAGTATTGTGCTATTTCTTGCTGTATCATCGTTCAACTCCAATTTGAAAAAGACGCTTGAGCTTTCACAGGCTGGTGTGAATTACGATATTCAAGTCTCTATGAATAATAAGAATGCTGAAAAGAATGAGCGATTGATACAAACGATATTAACTTTACCTGATGTAACGGGATATACGGTTGTGAAGGACCAGAGTGTTAACACATGGATTGATAAAGTATCGATTGCTGACGAACTGCAAGAGGATTTGAAGAAAGATAAAAGCATCCTTAAGAATGGGAAATACCCTTATTTTATTAGGGTGCATTCATTAAATGAACAAAGCTTAAAGGCCTATGCACAAGCGGTTGGTGCAGATTATGAACGACTTATAGACCCAGGTCGATTATCTGCCATTGTGATTGATACGATTACCTATGAAGCGGAATCAGAGAAGAAATTTGTTGAAACGAAGGCCATTCACATGAACATTGGTCAAAGCATTGATCTAATCAATAAAGATTGGGAAACAGAAGAAGAGACGCATTTAGGCAAAGTAGAAATCGCCGCATTTACAGATCAATACCCCATGGGAATTCGTATGGTAGGCCTAGGCGTAGGTGGGTTAAATATTATCGTCTCTGAACAAGTCATGGATCAATTAACAACGAAGAAAAGTATTAATGAAATACAGTCTTATCTTTATCTAAATAGTTCCGATCCTATGGCCACACAACAAGAAATTGAAGAGATGAAAGAGAATAATATATATGCTCATAATGTGTATCAAAAGAGACAAAAGGAAGAACAGAAGATCATGTTAATGTCGGTATTCACGTATGGCTTCATCGGATTAATTACGTTGATCTCAATAGCGAATATTTTCAATACGATATCGACGAGTATCTCACTTCGAAAACGAGAGTTTGCGATGTTGAAATCTATGGGTATGACACCAAAAGGCTTTAATAAAATGATTAATTATGAAAGTATATTTTATGGCATAAAGTCATTACTCTATGGGCTTCCAATCAGTGTTATCATCATGTATCTGATCCACAAGGGATTAGGGAATAGTTTTACCTATGAATTCTCCCTTCCTTGGATAAGTATTGGATATGCCATCGTTGCCGTATTTATCATCGTTATTTCAGCCATGTTATACGCAAGCTCCAAAGTGAAGAAGGAAAACATTATTGATGCGTTAAAACAGGAGAGTATTTAATCCTTTATTTAGTAGGTAGTAGTTGATATGAAAACCTGGTAGTCGAATTCTGCCAGGTTCTTTATTATGCTTCCTTGAACACGAATAGATAATGTCCTATAATGTGCTTATCGAAATTGCAATAAAATAGTGATGCATTTACTAAAAACTTCACTTTATATTAAATAAGACGACTTTCAATTGAATTGTTAAATTGAAGGTCGTCTTTGCTATGGATTCCTCAGACACTTTTTCAAAACCATATTTCGTCGGCAGTCTCCGTTTTCTAGCAATTTATATAAAAACGTAAAAGAATCATATATTCTCATAAAATTTATTTAATATTAATATATACAAATAATTGTAATAAATGGTATATTTGGTTTAGGGACCTATTGCACTGAAATAAATGTTGGCCAGCGTTTACTTACGTGCTCTAAACTCCCACAATATATGTACACGAGAGGATGATTTTAATTGAAAAAGAGTGCCTTATCAATTTTTCTAATGTTCTTACTAATATTCACTGTAGTTCCGTTAGCTTCTGCTGCTTCAACTTCAGATGTCAGTGTTCAAATTACAGGGCAGGGTACTTTATCCTTCTCGGGTAACTTAATCGGCGGGAATCCTGGTGTCTATGGACCTGAAGGCATATTCAAAGTTACAAATTCCAGTGGACAAGTTGTCTTCAGCGAATATCGGGCAAGCAGTACTTCTCCTGGATACTTTTCATTTAAAGTAAGTAATTTACCTAATGACACGTATACGATTACTGGAAAAGCAGAAACTCCTCATACTTCAATTAGCTTCTATCAGCCTTCATTTTGATCTGTATACGAATCTAATGCAACAAAATAAATTAAGGCTTCAATATAAGACGACTCTCAATTTGATTATTAAATTGAGAGTCGTCTTATTGTTTAGGTTAGGGGTCTCGTAGGGATGTGTGGACAATACTAGTGACCACCTATAAGCTAACCTTTCTTTTATTACCAATTACGAGGTTTATATTATGTTATAATAAAAACCACTGAGTTTACGAGAGATGGAAATGTCTTTTTTATGTGTGAATGTTAATGGTTAAGTGAAGATTCGTTTGAGAGAGGTGTACATCATGATTTCTTTTTTACTAACAGTGAAACGCCTTTTGAGCGGCATATTTCATGCGTTTAAGCTTAAAAATTTTCAAGTATTATTCTTTTTGATTGTCCTCATGCTTATTTCAGGTACGCTCTTTTATAGCAAAGAGGAAGGACTCTCCATAATGGATGCATTGTACTTTTGCGTGGTTACGCTTAGTACTGTGGGGCATCCAAGCTTTGAACCGCAGACATCCCTTGGTAAGATTTTTACCATGATCTATATTATCGTTGGAACAGGCTTGTTCTTAGGAATGATGGGTCATATTGCTTACGCGATTATTAAAAGTAACCAGAAGGAAGAAGAAGTATTTCTTCAAAAGAAAAATAAATAGGCAGGCTCCTTTTATAATGACTCACTTTTACCGCGAATTTCGCGGTTTTTTTATTGTCAGATTAACGTCACGATCTGTATAGTATTTCCGTTAAATCCCTATGTTATAATGTACTCAATTGTATTGAAACAGCTAATAGCGATGGAAGCAGGTGTCATGAATTTGAGAACAGTCGTCGTCATCGGCGGGGGAATAACTGGATTATCCACCGCTTACTACTTACAGAAGAATATACAGCATAACAACTTGGACGTTAACATCGTTCTGGTTGAAGCAAGTGATAGATTAGGTGGCAAGATCAGAACACTGCATGATGGAGAATTTACGATGGAGTCGGGTGCAGATTCTATTGTTACGCGTAAGACCAATGTCGCTCCCCTAATCGAAGAGTTAGGCTTTCAGGATGAGGTCGTTTATAACGCAACTGGGATATCTTATATCTATACTGAAGGCAAGCTTAAACAAATTCCAAAGGATTCTGTTTTTGGAATACCGCTAAGTATCGAGTCACTTGCCAAGACGGAACTGATCTCAGCCGAAGGAAAAGTGGAAGCTCTGAAAGATTTGTACACCCCGAATGATACGTTCACCAAAGATGATTCTGTGGGAGATTTCTTAGAAGCATTTTTTGGGAAAGAACTTGTAGAAAAGCAAATTTCACCGGTTCTCTCCGGTGTATATTCAGGAAATCTGGATGATCTTACGATTGCCTCAACGCTACCTTATTTAATCGATTATAAGAATGAATATGGCAGTATTATTCAAGGTCTATCCGCTAATAAAGCTAAATTCCAAGGGAATGGCGATAAGAAGTTCATGTCTTTCAAGGGCGGGGTATCTGCTCTGATTGACGAGATGGAGCATCATTTGTCTGAGGCGGAGATTATCAAGGGGATACAAGCAGAACGGGTTGAAAAGCTAGGAGATCAGTACCGTGTAACTTTAGTGAATGGCCGCACTTTGGATGCCGACATGATTGTACTAGGAACCATGCATTCCACTGCACAGGCACTACTTCAAGATGAGAGCCTGAATGAGGATTTCAATCAGTTATTTAACAGTTCGCTAATCAGCGTATACCTTGGATTCGATATCCCTGATAGCCAACTACCTGCGGATGGAACAGGATTTATCACAGCTAATAGTGATGATGTGAAGTGTAATGCCTGCACGTGGACAAGCCGTAAATGGGAGCATACATCTGAAAAACAACGTTTGCTCGTTAGACTCTTTTACAAGAGTTCAGGAACTCATTATGATACGCTAATTAAGCTCTCAGAGGAGGAACTAGTGAAGGTAGCTCTACAAGATATTCAGATCAGTCTAGGCATTACAGGTCAGCCGATAACCTACGATGTGACCAAATGGCACGATACAATGCCTAATTATCATATTCGACATCATCAGATCGTCGAATCTCTGGAGAAGAAGATGGCGAGTCACTATCCAAATGTTATCCTTGCTGGATGCTCTTATTATGGTGTGGGTATTCCAGATTGTATTGCGAACGGAGAGAAAACAGCAGAGATCATTATGGAGCAAATTAGCTCGAATACAATATAGAATGTTAATAAGTTACATGATAAGAGCCGGCAGATGCCGGCTCTTGTCATGTACTGGGAGGAGTACTGTAATATATATCATGTCCTAATCGAAAGCTTCAAATTCTTAGAGAAGGGGTTTAATCATATGGTAATACAAATGATCTGAGATATGGAACGAAGACTCCGTTACAAAACCGTGTCTTTCATATAATTTCTGAGCATTGGGATTGTCTTCGGATACATTTATCGAGAACTTATGATGTCCTTGTATACGCGCAATCTGTTCTGCTGCAGTCAATAAACTCGACCCAACACCTTGCCCACGGAATGCTTCAAGCACAGCCAACGTATCGAGATGGAATTCATCATGTTGAGCCTCAGTACTTTCAAATTCATCCTCATCATTACCAAAAAATTCCTCAACGGAAGGCTCCCACTGTTGTTGGAATTCCGTGTTCAGTTGTCCATCATACCCTAAGGCGATGCCTGCTACCTTAGCGCCTATTTCTTGAACAAGAATAAATTTGTAACTGAAATAACTCATGTCCTGAACATATAAATGTTCAATGAATGACATTACTTTATCTTTAGGGAAATTTTCAGTGAAATAGGATTGCTTGTCCTGCATAATGAAATAAATCAATTCACATACTTCATTCATATCTGTTATTTGTGCGGATCGGATCATGTTGTGCCTCTTTTCCATAGGATAAATCTATTATACGCACTATGTACTAAGACTCAAAATATACGTTTTACCGTAACATAGGAGAAGGATCATTTCTCAAGGGAAATGGTAACCACCTTAATCACTGTGTAGGGTATTAAATATGGGGCTAAAGATCATAACTTTAATCATGACCATAGGCTTTATTATCAACCGAATAAAAGGAGTGTTAAGATGCGACAAATCGTGCTCGTACGTCATGGTCAAAGTGAGTGGAATTTAGAAAATAGATTTACAGGCTGGACCGATGTTGATTTATCGGCAAATGGTTTAGTTGAAGCAAGAAGAGCCGGAGAGATTTTAAGAGACAATGGCTACTTGTTCGATGTTGCTTACACTTCAGTTCTCAAACGAGCCATAAGAACGTTATGGATTATACTTGATCAAATGAATTTGATGTGGATTCCTGTACATAAATCATGGATGTTGAATGAAAGGCATTATGGTGCACTGCAAGGTTTGAATAAAGCGGAAACGGCTACAAAATATGGGGAAGAACAAGTCCATCTCTGGAGAAGATCTGTTGATGTAAGACCACCTGCACTTGAACGAAGTGATACGAGATATGATGGCCTTGATCCAAAATATAAAGATATAGATGGCCAAGTTCCCTTAACTGAAAATTTAGAGGATACAGAGCAAAGAGTACTAAATTACTGGCATCAAGTCATTAAATCTTCGGTACTCTCTAACCAAAAAATAATCATTTCTGCACATGGAAATACCATTCGAGGACTAGTTCAATACTTGGATAACATCCCATCAGACGGTATTACAGACTTGAATATTCCAACAGGAATACCACTCGTGTATGAATTGGATGATGAATGTAAACCATTAAGGCATTACTATTTAGGAATGTAATGGATATTGGAATTTATTTCAGGTAAGTTGACTTAAGTATATTACCGGAATACAATAGTTGTATGACTATCGAACAATATTCTTTAAAAGATGATGAAAAACGGGCAAAGATTTTCAAAGCATTAGCAGAAGTGAAACGAATTGAAATAATTCGATATCTCCATCTGCATCGGGACAACAACACATGTGGATCCATCGGTGAATCGATGGGAATGGATAAATCCAATGTGTCATACCATCTCAAGATTTTATACGAAGCTGATCTAGTATCTGTCATTCGTAATGGGCAGAACAAAAAGGGTCAGCTAAGAGAAGATACGTTCACCGAATTTTTACCGGGTTTCTTGGACAGTTTATAATACGTCCGGAAACCCATCATTTTTGAATAATAATTTGAAAGTTTTAAAACTATCTAATAATTAATTCGCGTTGATAGTCACTATATTTGCGGATATTCAATTTTAGGTAAGGATGGTTGTAGTATTAAAAATCAAAATAAATGGAGTAGTGATCATATGAATCAGCAATTAACCAATAAACAAATTCTATTAGCAACACGACCAGTAGGAATGCCAACAGAACAAAACTTTGAATTTAAAGAGATTCCAGTGGCTGAAGCACAAGATGGACAGGTAGTTGTACGCACCTTGTACTTATCGGTGGATCCCTACATGCGTGGAAGAATGAGCGATGCTAAGTCATATATTCCACCGTATAACCTTAATGAAGTGATTGTTGGTGGAATTGTTGGAGAGATAGTTGAATCTAATTCGGATCTGTTCAAGGCTGGCGATAAGGTTATCGGCATGCTGGGTTGGCAGTTATATAACACAGTGGATGCTATGACTCTTCGCCAAATCGATGAGTCGATTGCTCCTGTGTCAGCATACCTAAGTGTTCTAGGTTTGACAGGTCTTACAGCTTACTTCGGTTTACTTGATATCGGTCAGCCGAAAGAGGGCGAGACGGTCGTCGTGTCGGGAGCCGCGGGATCGGTAGGTATGTTTGTCGGTCAGATTGCCAAAATTATGGGAGCTCGCGTTGTGGGTATCGCAGGTACCAATGAGAAATGCGACTATTTGAAGAACGAACTTGGTTTTGATGCAGCCATTAATTATAAAACAACAGATAACATCGGTGCTGCTTTGGAACAAGCTTGCCCTAACGGAGTCGATGTCTATTTCGACAATGTAGGTGGAGAGATTTCTGATGCAGTAATGAATTTATTGAATGATTACGCACGAATTCCGTTATGTGGAGCCATATCTTCGTACAACAGAACAGATGGAGATATGGGCCCACGTATTCTAACGAAAATGATCAAGACACGCTCCCTTATGAAAGGCTTCGTACTCGGCGATTATGCAGATCGGCAGTTGGAAGGACTTCAGGAGCTTGGGAAATGGTTATCAGAAGGTAAATTAAAATATGAAGAGACGATTGTGGATGGTTTCGATAATGCGATTGATGCATTTCTACAATTGTTCCAAGGTGCTAATATTGGCAAAATGCTAGTTAAGGTAAGCGATGCTGAGAAGTAATATAACGAATAATGGATAATAAATATAAAACACTGATTAACATATTATTATCTGATGAGCAACGCAAAGTGTTAACTAGACTTTGTGTTGCTCATTATTTTTTATATTTAACTTTGTATTTTTATTGCAACTTATGGAAAATAAGACCGTCCTATATTATAGGGGGTAGAATATGAAAAATTTTCTTTTAAGAAGTATTATGATTGTTATATTCGTATCTTTAATAGGCTGTCAGCAAAATACAACCCAAACAGAAAACCTTAATACCAAAGCAGAAGCCAAAGTAGAAACGAAAGCAGATATGGTAGGTTTTGTAGAGCCAGAACCATCGGATTGGGTGAAATATACGAAGTCTGTGAGAGAGTACATGTATTATAGAACAAAAGCAGTGGTTAACAAGGATATTAATATTCTGTGGGAACATTACCCTGAGCTAAAAGATAATACCGACCGTAAACAAGGGGTCAATATTGAGAAAGATGAGGTTGAATCCTTAAATCAAGATTTTGATTTGTTAGATGCCAATTATAATATTGAAAGTTATGAACCAATGAAAGTGAAAACAATAAATGACAATGAAGTGGTCGTTCTTATTCATGGAAGTATTATTTATTTGAGAAATGATTTCGATGAGTCTGGAGGAGAATATTTAATGAAGGTCTTCTTAGAGCTTAAGAACAATCATTGGACGGTTGTAAGAACTGACGAATACACTTTACCAGAATACAAAGAATGGTTGAAGGAAAAGGAATAGATTTAAACCTTCTGCAAAATCGTCTATTGATTGAGGTGATGGAAAGTGATATTGGTTAAGCGTATGGGTAAGACTTTGTTTTTGCTTCTTATTATGCTGGCAGTGTCCGGCTGCGGTGCGATGAACGAAGTAGAAGTAAATCCGTCTTCTCAGGGTGATGCAATGGAGTTATTTTCAGAGAATGCAGCGGAACCATGCATGGCGATTATCGACTGGGTCGATTTTCTGATGATCAATAACATTAAATATTATCAGAACTACGACGGAACGAAGGAGGTAACTGCCAAGCAACTCGGAGACAAGGTAGGTGAAGTCTCCTATATGTTGAATGAACATGCCTGTACGGATCATGTGGAGAAGAACGGGGATGCGGCATTCCTTCCGATTGGTACCGGTATCTACGCCATGAAGGGTTACAAGAAAGAGTTCCGTGTCATAGCAAACAACAAGATTTATGAAGTAGAAGATAATCCGAATGCGGCAACAATGGGTGATTTATTGGATATTAACGGAAGAGTGGAGAAAGTAAGTCTAGAAAGCGGCATGGACGGCAGTCCGATCGGCGACTTTAGCTTGGAAGCATCATCTGAATTTATACAAGAGTTGCTGCCTTTGTCGCATGTCGGATTCAATACAGTTTATGAGAAAACAAAGCATGGAAATGGCATTTTTCTGCGTGTTCACCTTCAGGATAGTACATCTTTTCGGATCGTCTATTATCCAAATGCGAATGCCTTTACAGCAGGTGCGTTCGGGACGGAAAGATTGAAAGAGTTAATCATGACTCAAAGACAACAGATTAAAGCAGCGGCTGGTTTGTAGAAGCGTAGTACCTCTCGAGAGGATTGTTTGAAATCACAAAATTGTAAATGAAGTTAGTACAATGGATAGAGAATCAGATTTATTCTGATGGCTCTATCTATTTTATTTTTTAGCTCATGAAGTAAGTAACATGATAATCTTTGAACTCGGAAAATACATCGACACAGATAAATTCACGAATATATATTGACGTGATATATATCGAACTGATATATTAATGTTGTAATAATTTTCAAATATTTCTAAATGACAAGGAGGTCCTATTGTGAACAGTCAGGATGTAATTTTGGGCATGCTCATGAAAGAATCGTTGACTGGATACGAAATAAAACAGAAATTGGAGGACGTATTCTCAAATTTCTATAGTTCAAGTTATGGAACGATTTATCCCATGCTTACCCGAATGGAGAAAGAGGAATTGATAACTAAGGAAATTGTGCTACAGGACGGGAAGCCTAACAAGAATGTTCTAAACATAACTGATAAAGGACGAGCATGTTTTAATACCTATTTAGAAGGTCCACTAGAGGGAGACAGTATAAAAAAATCGGATTTTATGATGAGGCTGTACTTTGGTGAATTTGTTGGGTATGACAAAGTGATTATCTGGTTGAAGCAAGTACAGGAGGATTCACAAAAAAAGTTAAATCAATTATGTGAGCAGTATTCGCTTCATAAAGATGAAATGCATCCAGCACAGATTATCTGCATCCAGATTGGGATAGAAGAATATAAAGCAAAACTTGAGACCATTGCCCAGGGATTGTTAAGTATGGAGCAGTTAGACCAAGAGTAGTACTCATAAACCTTAAAGAAAATGCTTACGAAGTGAGTTTTATTCGAACCATAATCAAGGAGTAGCGCTCATAAAACTTTTAGGAGGAATTGTAATGAAAACAATATTTATCACGGGTGCGTCATCAGGTATTGGAAGAACTACAGTAAAACATTTTGCAGCAAGAGGATGGAACGTAGTAGCCACGATGCGTACTCCTGAACAAGAAACTGAACTCAATAGGTTAACCAATGTTCTGGTATTAAGACTAGATGTTGAGAAAAATGATACGATTCAAACTGCGTTAGAGGAAGCGATTCAACGTTTTGGAACAATTGATGTTCTTCTCAATAATGCCGGATATGGAACGATGGGGCTCATTGAAGTGGCTACGGATGAGCAGATTAGAAGACAATTTGAAGTAAATGTGTTTGGGTTGATCAACATGACGAAAGCCATGTTGCCACATTTCAGATCTAATCAAGAAGGGATGCTAATCAATATTTCTTCTATGGGAGGCAAAGTCACTTTTCCTACGATGTCACTGTATCATTCAACTAAATTCGCAGTAGAAGGCTTTTCCGAATCCGTATCTTTTGAATTAGCTTCACAAAACATCAAAGTAAAGTTGATTGAACCAGGTGCTATTAACACGGATTTTGGTGGAAGATCAATGGAGTTCTTTTTTAATGATGCATTAACGGACTATAAGTCGTTTACTACGACATTTCTGAGTAAATTGGGAGAAATGGAAAAAGACCCAGCATACGCTTCGCCTCCAGAACTTGTTGCTGAAACAATTTATCAAGCTGCCACAGACGGTACAAGCCAATTCCGATATATTGTTGGTGAAGATGCCAAGATGCTTATTAATATGAAGGCAAATACGGATGAGGAAGAGTATCTACATAATATAACTCAGCACTTTTCTTGATCAAGACAATTATAAATTATTGTTTACAAAAGTGACCGCCAATGGATGGCGGTTTTTTTTGTTGTATTTCTAATGTGAGCTATATAATTGTTCGATCACTTTGGATCGTCTACAGATCTCGCCAAAGGTCCAATAGAAGACATGGAGCTATCCTCTTTTTGGATATGAGAGATCCCTTTAGGAGGATGTTGTAGAATACTTCCTGGTGTAGGTTTCAATCCACGAATTCCACAAAAATGTGCGGGCGTTCGTATGCTCCCCCAATATCCGTGCCTAAACCAAGTGTGAACACATGTATGCTATAGTGGCACCTTCTCCTCCAGAAGTCCTCTCCAAATTCCATAGATTATTGGTCTACCATAAATCGGGTTAAATGTTTCGCAGCCCATTAATAGTTGCATGGCATTGGTCATGGCGCCTGCTTGTTTAAGTCTTGCTACAGCGGGGTCATCTTCCTCTAACAATTTATCTTTACCTTGTATTCCCCAAAGTAGAAGGGTTTCTGCAACATGGATACTTTCTTTGATGGTTACAGGGACACCATGAAGCGGTCCTAATCGTACCCCTTTGACAACCATAATCGAGGAACTCAGTCATTTCTTGGATGCATGAAGACGATTCAAATATTAGATTGATCCTGTTAAGGTCAGTACCATGAGAATATACATTAATTTGAGTAGATTAAAAATTTGAAATAGAAGCGATCATGGGGAGAATCACTTATTTGACGATTCAACAGTGAGATAACGATTACATTAATTTCCTTTAAATATCATTATGTGACAAATGTAATAGTTAATCCCTGTTAATTAGAATATATTACCATTGGATGCGAAAGTAAAAGTAAACATAAATAATCATTAACTCAGTTACTTTCTTATAGTTTTTCAAAATGAATTATTATGAATTTCAGAAAGGTCATATTACTTTTCTGGAACTCCAGGTTAGGGAGGTAATAGCTATAATGATGGTACATATATTTGTGACAAATGATTGCAATCTGAATTGTGATTATTGTTACGTAGCATCTCAAAGAGAAAAAAAAGAGTTTAGAGTGGAATCAATTAGCAATTTAATTAGTTTTATAAATAGGATGTTGAGTCTTAACAAATCAGAAGTGGTAATATTCGATTTTTTTGGTGGCGAACCTTTACTTAACAGAGAATGTATCGAGGAAATTATTGTTCAAGCAAAAGAACGCATTTCTGTAAGGCAGAAATATATCATGACCACTAACGGTACATTACTTACTCAAAAAAATGTGGATTATATTATTAGTAATAATATAGATCTTTCAGTGAGTCTCGATGGACATCCGAATACTCATGATAAACACAGGAAATTCAAAAGTGGTATGCCATCTTGGAATCATATATCCCAAAATATTGAGTATTTATTGAAAAAGATACCACATGTAACTGCTCGTATGACTTTTGATTCGCAAACAGTTTCTGAATTGTATAATAATGTGAAGTTTTTGGAATGCGAAGGATTTAAAATAATAAAACCAATTCCGGATTTTTTTGATGAAAATTGGTCCGATGAAAATTTTGAGATACTAAAGGAACAATTTAAAAAACTTCGTCTTAATAGTAATCCTGAGATTCAAGTAAGCTTAATTAAAAAAAGGATTTTTATTCAAAGTGATTGTTCTGGTGGAGTGGATAGTTTCTCTATCAACGTAAATGGTGATGTTTATCCGTGTAATTATGCGGTTGGAAATAAAGATTTTTGCTTAGGAAATATAAGTGAATTTAATAAATTTGAATTGCACTCTTTTCATACAGATCATTCTAAAAGAAATGAGTGTAAAGGGTGTGCCTATTTTAGCTCATGTGAAAGTGCAAGATGTGTTTTTGTGAATTATAAAATGACTAATAATTTCCATACTCCGAATGGGTTCTTCTGTAGTTTTGAACGATTAATTAGTTCTGTGAAAACACCTTAAATCTGGTGTCAAAGTGACTTCTTATATAAGAAGTCATATTGATATAAATAAATTAATTGAAGGGAGAATGAAAAATGAAAATCAAACCGGAACAAAAAAAAGAGGATCTTAAACTCGATGTGAAAGGTAATGGATGTTGGTCTGATTGTCACGTGTATTATGCAAATAATGATAATAGCTCGTCTTGTCGTGGGTGGGATTGGACTTCGCATGACAATATATTGTACTAAAATTTAGTTTGGAAACGTAGATATTACTTTTTGTCAGAAGGTCGTCTCATTCGAATTGAATTCTAATATTAGGATTCAATTCTAAAGAAAGAGCGACCTCTTTTTAATTTAAGTGTCATTATCCAATAAAAAGGGGATGGTATTTCGTGAACGACGCAGGTTTCATAAAGTTTCATAGGTATTTCAGAAGTCTGAATAAAAATTCTCGAGTTATATTGGGAAATATTTTGAATGGCCAATGGATTAAATGCCCTGACTATATCTATGAGTTTTTAAGTAATTGTATTAATAAAAAATATACCATTGAGAGAATGCTTGGAGAGTGTGAAGATCCAAATACGTATGAATACATTAAAAAGTTTGTAGAAACACTGATAGAAATCGAAGTAATATCTATCGAGGGAAGTTTGAATTCAGTTGAAGAGAAGATAAGTAGCATTACTATTGAATTAACAACAGCTTGCAATTTGAATTGCATTCATTGTGGAGCTGAGTGCGATCAGTATAAGAGAGAAGATATAAACTTTGATTATTTGAAGAAGGTAGTGCATTGGTGTGAAGTGAATTCTATTGATCATATCGCACTATCGGGTGGTGAAATTTTAGTTAGGACTGATATATGGGGAATATTAAAGTATGTAAGATCAAATTATAGTGGTGAAATAGAAATAATGACAAATGCAACATTACTTACGAAAAAAAATATTGAACGGATAGTTCCGCTTGTCAATTATATTTCAATAAGTTTGGACGGATATGATCAAGAAAGTGTTACAGAAATACGTGGAAGTAAAGTGTTTGATAAAGTTCTAAAAGTGATTGAACAGCTTCATGAGCATGACTTTATGGATATAAGCTTATCCATGATCCTAACCAAAAGAACAAATTTACATAGGAAAGATTTCGAGGATTTATGCTCTTCATTAGGTGTGAAACCTATAACTAGAAGGCTGACACCCAATGGCCGGGCAGATAAAAACTTAGATTTGATATATCCTCGCGTTAAAGGGAAGAATCTACATGATTTTACGGGTGAAAAATTAAATGAAATGCAAAGAAATATGAGTTTTAAGTGTGTTTGCGATCTTTCTTCAAAACTTTACTTATGTGCAAATCATGAAATCTATTCGTGTTTTTTAATAATTGGTCCGGATTATATAAAAGGAACAGTAGATGACCTTTTGTTGAATAGGCTAGAAGATGTACAAGTGATCCCTGTAACTGATAGGGTAGAATCTTGCAAGAATTGTGATGTGAGATATTTTTGTTCTAGTGAATGTCCAGGACATGATAACTTTGTATATAATAATGAAAATATTAGGAATGAATTATGCAATCAGATGTACAATTTTTATAGTAAAATCGTTTGGAATTCGTAAAAATGAATCAATTAAAGAGTATTATTAATGTTAAACCTGTTGTTATTGCTGTTATTGACAGTGGAATAAGCAATGAATTATTACTTTCTAACACTTTAGTGATAGAAAAAATAACACTTACTGAAAAGGGTACAGTATGGGGAAATGCAGTTGATGAGCACGGTCATGGAACAGCTATAGCAGGTATGCTTAGTGAATTCTGTGGCAATTCCATCGAGCTTATTATTATTAAAATTTTAAACGAAAATTGCAGATCGACTTCAATTCAAATGATAAAAGCAATTGAAATGGCAATTGAAATGAAGCCAGATATTATTAATATGAGTCTAGGAACGGAAGACTTTACTTATAAGGGTGACTTAGTACGTCTGTGCAACCTGGCTCAATTAAATGACATATTAATAACAACCACTACATCAAAAAACAATATTAGTACTTTACCCTATATACTTGAAGGAACAATAAAAGTACTAACTCATTCTCAGCTTAGAAACGATAAATATTTATACTCAGATCATATAGATAGGTTCTATACCTTAGGTGCAGCACATATTGTGCCATGGAAAAATGGAAGAATAGTATTTATAAATCAAAATAGTTTCGCTACACCATACTTTATTAAGGAATTTATACTTATTAAGAAAAACGAAGGATTTAAATCAAATTATGATGCATGTAATGCTCTTCTTACCAAATGCAAAAATATAAGTAATATTGAAAATAATATAATTAACAAAGAAATGCCGATCAATCGTTTGATTTTTAATGAAATCATACAAATTGTAAGAAGGAACTACAAGGATTTCAATGAGTCCCATAACTCCTTCATACAAGATCTCGATTCGAAATTTTGTGTTGAGTTGTTACAAGTTATTAAAAATGAATTTGCCTACGAAATACCTGTTTCTTATTTTAATATATATGATTTTGAATATATTAGTAATCTCTCTAATAAAATCGATGCAATATTAAATGGAACAATTAATTAGTTTTAATTTTCCATTAAGGAGAGTTATTCATGATAAAGAATTATCAATTTTTAAAAGTTTATTTAAAGAACATTAAATTGGAAATAATAATAATAATATTATTAGGACTTATAGTGGCTTCGATTGAAATATATATGCCTTTGTTAATCCAGCAGATAGTAGATAAAGGAGTACTCAAAAAAGATTTTAATTATGTTGCAATTATTTCATTGTATTTGGCTTTGTTGTATGTATTTAATGCTCTCGTAAGTGCTTCTCTAAATATACTATTTTCAAAGACAAGCATTAAAGTAGTTACAAATATTAAAAAAGATATTTTTACTAGAGTCTTACGATTCCCAGTTTCATTTTTTGATAAAAATAAAACTGGATATGTAATATCAAGAATAGATGAAATAGATACACTTAATTCTTTGTTTTCTCCTATATTCATGAATTTTTTGAAAAGCGTGTTCGTATTTGTAGGAGTTTTTATTATTGTATTAAAGATAAAGTGGGAACTGCTATTAATTGCTCTTTTATTTATGCCGCTATTTTATTTAATTACAAAAAAAACATCTAAGGAAATAAATAGTAGTTCGCGTGAACTTAATGAGTTTACTGCTGAAGCAACTGGAGAGTTCCATGAAAGCATATCAGCTCTAATAGAAGTGAAAAGTTTTAAATTAGAAAATAAAAAAGAGAGTAGAATAAAGGAGTATATTTCCTTATTATCGAATAAAATACTACAGCGAAATATTGTTTCTGTTATTGGTAATGAATCGATAGTAGTATTGGTGATGTTATCAAAATGCATCTTTATAATGCTCATCGGTTATTATATTATTGAGGGAGAATTAACAGTAGGGTCTTACTTTTCTTTGTTAGCTTACGTATCTAGTCTATTTATACCAATTCAGATGCTATCATCAATCAACTTATCAATTCAACCCGCAGTCGCAGTATTGTCTCGTCTTAACTTTTTTTTGGATGCTGTCACTGAGGATGAAATGAAAGGTACGCATTCCATGAATGAGATACACGAAATTAAATTTGAGAATGTAACTTTTATTTATCCAAATTCAAAAAAATATGTATTTCAGAATATTAATTTTAGTTTGAACACCAAGAAAAATTTATATATCTATGGACCAAATGGTAGTGGTAAAACAACAATTATTAAATTGTTGCTAGGTTTTTATAATTCTTATGATGGAAAAATCATGTTAAATGAACACGATATAAGAGATATTGATTTATCTTCCTTGAGGAGAGAAATAGGGGTGGTTTCCCAAAAAATCCAACTATTTTCTGGCAGTTTAATAGATAATATCACATTATGGGACGAGGAAATAACAAAAGAGGAACTAGTCCACATTCTTGATGGATATGGACTGTCAAATATAATAACGGAAAATAAGTATGACAATATTTCGGAACTGGGAAAAAACCTTTCAGGAGGTCAAATTCAAGAAATAGCTCTTGCAAGGGTTATTTTTAAAAATCCTAGTTTGTTCATTTTTGATGAACCAACTTCAAATTTGGACTATCAAAATAAACTTAAGTTCATTGAGATACTTCATAAATTAGAAAATAAAATGTGTATCATTATTACTCATGATGATTTTTTAATTTCTAATCTGGATAGAGAGAGAAATATGATCTTAGACATAACTAATTTGGAACGTAAACTTGTATATTCGTAGAAAAATTGGAGGTGCACGATGATCATTCTTGAGGGAAAGTCGTTATGCAAATACTACGGAGAAGGAGAAAATAAGGTAAGAGCAGTAGACAATATAGATTTCTCCGTTCATAAAGGCGATTTTATATCGATTATCGGACAGTCCGGTGCCGGAAAAAGTACGCTCATGCACATCATTGGCGGTCTTGATCGTCCAACGAGTGGTGAAGTGATCTTAAACGGAACTTCCATGTATTCGTTACCGGATCACAAATTGGCTATTTTCAGAAGAAGGCAGATAGGTTTTGTGTTTCAAGCCTATAATCTGATTCCTGTGCTAAATGTATGGGAAAATGTGATTCTTCCATTGGGATTAGACGGACAAGAAGCAGATGTCCAATACATTGAAGATGTATTAGATACCTTAAATATCACGGAGAAAAAAGGAAGTCTGCCCAATACGTTATCTGGGGGTCAGCAACAGAGGGTGGCCATAGCCAGGGCATTGGCGTCCAAACCATCTATCATCTTGGCGGATGAGCCCACAGGAAATCTAGATAGCAAAACAAGTGAGGATGTACTCACGATGTTGCAATTATCGGTAGCGAAGTATAACCAAACCTTAATTATTGTGACTCATGATGAGCAAATTGCATCGCGTGCAGACCGAATTGTGAGAGTACAAGATGGAATCATTGTGGGGGGGAGCTTACATGAAACCCACCATTAATATCCGTGACATTGCTCTAAAGAATTTACTTCTGAATAAAATGAGAACATTACTGATGATAATGACGGTAGCTCTTTCTGTAAGTCTCATTGTCTTAACGTTAACATACTTTTATTCGGATGATGTTCGGCAGAAACAATCTGCGATCAATGAAATGGGACCCTACCATCTTCAGTATGATTCCCTTACGGAAGAGCAATTGCGAAACATAGTCGCTAGTAAATCAATAAGCCGATCTTATAAGTCTTCACTTGCTCGTGAGATTGAAGTGAATCCATTCTCAGAGCTTGACATTAATATGGCTGTATTGAACACGGAAGGTATAAATACCGGGTTACTTGAATTAAGCAAAGGACGAGCACCTACGGCGGTCAATGAAATCGTGTTGGATGAATGGGTGATACAGACTTTAGGGTTACCCCTCGAAGTCAATCAGAAGATTCAGCTAACGATTAAGGCCCACGAGACTGAAAGTTTCGTTATTGTCGGAATTATGGGAGATATTGCAGTTCGGAAAGCTGCTAATGCTGGATTAATGTTAGTAAGTGAACGATTTATTGAGAAGTATAGCCCCAAATATGAAACTAATCTTTTTGTACTGCTCAATACGGATTATAATGCATCCCAATTAGGGAGAAGTATCGGAGAAAAGGCTGGGCTTAACAGCAAGCAAATAAAGATCAATGAAAGATATACGGGCGCATATGAAACGGACGCGAGCACGATCATTTCCGCCATATTCCTACTATTTTTTATTGTGATTGTAGCGGCAACGGTGATTTTCAATATTTTTTACATCTACATATCCCAGAAGATCAGACAATTTGGCATCCTTAAAGCGATAGGGGCGACACCTTGGCAATTAAGAAGTCTAATCTATCTCGAAGGAATGTTTATAGGTTTGTTAGGAAGTATTGCGGGTCTTATGGGAGGTAGCGCATTAGGATATCTCTTTATCCCTTTCATGGGGAATAGTTCTAATCTGGGTGCAACACTGTATGTAGCTACATCCCCATATATTTTGTTGTTTGCCTTTATACTCGGTGTAATCATGGTGTTGATATCTATAGGATCACCTGCGAGGAAGGTTGCACGAATATCTGAAATCGAGGCTATTCAATACAACCCTACACAAATAATGACTAAAAAGATGAATACATCCAAATTTAATCATAAAGTTACAATGATGACGTTAATTGAAGCTAATTTCTCCAGGAATCGAAAGCGGACGGTTATTACGATCTTATCTTTAACACTCACAGGGCTTATTTTTATCGTTGCCGCTAGTATTTTAAGCAGTATGAATATCGGAAATATGGCTGCCAGTATGGTTCAGGGTGATTACAAGCTAAGTGGTAAGACAGCATCCAGAACGGATAATCCTTTAAACGGCAGCTTAATGAATGAAATTAAAAATATGGACGGCATCACAGATATACATACAGAAATGTATGATGATCTTATTTATAATGCTGAGGATGCTACCCGGCATATTATTTTACAAGATCAACAACAAAGTTACGCACAAGTACGTGCAAATTTATATGGTTATAATGATTCTTTAGTTCAGATTGCTCTGAACGGTTTGAATAACGGAACAACGACATTGGACGAGATGAGAAACAATCATAATGTGATAGCCCTTACCGATGAGAACCGAAAGTACAAGATTGGAGACAAGGTTAGAGTAACTACTTTTGAGGATGTTGGAAAAGAGATTGAATTAACCATTGTAGGTACCGTTCCCACCTATATCACGTATAAAGGATCTGAATCTGACGGAGGCATTCTCATTGCTCATCAGAATCTGTTTAAAGAGTTATCTTTGGACCAAAGAGTACAGCAATTATCAGTAAGTGCAGATGGATCCAATAAAGAACAAGTTGAACATGCCTTGAAAGAGATAGCGAATAGCCAACAACATATTCAATTCACTTCTTTCGAGGAATCGTTCAACGAATTTAATACAATGAAACAAGTGATTCAGACGGCAGCGTACTCCTTTGTGGCAGCGTTGATATTAATCAGCATATTTAATCTTGTAAACTCGAGCGTGTCGAGTGTGCTCTCTAGAATTCGTGAGATTAGTATGCTCGAAGCCGTGGGCTTATCTAACTATCAATTGTTTAGAATGCTGCTGGCAGAAGGTCTAGTTTATATCATTATCAGTTTAGGACTGATCTTAGGAATAGGACTACCTGCCGGTTATTTTCTGGTTCAACTGTTCAAAAAGGAAGCTACGTATGCCGTCTACCAATTTCCCATCTTGCCGATCGTCATTCTTATTGCTTGTTACGGATTAACACAACTCTTTGTAACGTTATATTTACAGAGAATGTTATACAAGACGAGTCTGATTGAACGTATGAAATACGTGGAATAGAAAATGTTTGGAGGATTGAGTGCAATGGATGTAAAAAAGACTGTATTGAAAGTAGTCGCCTTATTGTTATTGTGCAATCTATTCGTTGCATGCAGCCGTAGTGAAGACGGAGTATATTATCCATCAGATGATGGGATCGCCTATACGGGAGAGGGGAGCACGGAGACGTTTGTAGATGTAGCCATACAAAGTACGGAGGGGATCATCTATTTCGGAAAAGTCAAGATAATAGATGATTCCCCGACTGTATGGAAAGCACTGAAAGCAATCGTCGAAAATGATGTGGATGATGTTGATCGAATTGATAAAGATGAGCAAGGATTGATTATCCAAATCAATGAATTTGTAAATAATGAACACGAAAAGTGGTCCTTGTTGGTTGATAATGTTGAGCAAGATCAGAATGTTGAAGATATTGAGGTATTCAACGATCAGGGAATTACACTGTTACAAACGAGCAATTGATTGTAAAGTGAATGCGACTATGCTTGCTCTTGGAGGATAATCACTTCTTAATTAAGATGTTTGTTCTAAATGTGCCATTATGGAAAGCACAATATGTTCGTGATTTGGCAATGAGACGACTTGAAAACCGACTGGAAGTCCTAATGAATTCTTTTCTGCTTCCATTACTGCTTTGAGTACAAAATCTGTTGTATCTCTTTCCATTGTTTGTTCGCCCTCTTTGACAAAGCTATATGAAAAAGCTCCTGATGGAAAACCTAAAAAATTAATGAGAGAGTTGTATGCACCCTCATATGATAGATTCTTAGATCCATTGTGAAATAGAGCTGACGTAGGGAAAATAGGACAGATAATGGCATTAATATTCTTTTCACGTAAATCATTTGGTATTAAATTTTGATACTGTCCACGTTTGGATACAAGTTCTTGATATTCTTGATTTGTTTTATTTCCAGTAAATGGTATGATAACAGAACTGACAATTTTTTGTTTTAACAATTTAAGTACCGATACAGCTAATTTCCTTTTAATTTTCCCCATTTTCTGAACCTCAAGAATTTTGGTGATCGGGTGTTCTTGTGTAGATAGTACCAAAGTGTTCTCGATACCCTTGCCCCCATCTGCACACATCATCCCATAAAAACACTGCATATTCTCTTTAACCATAGGAAGTTCATATGGGACTAATTCTGCCCCGGCATCTTCTAATACTCTTGTAATAGAAGGTGAGGGGGAGAAAATGTGATCGGTCATCCACATTCCGATTGTCAAGTCCTTAACCATTTGAAGGTTCATTGTTTGCGTGATAAAATCTCAAATGCCAGCTTTAAATCGTCTACAGTTCGCGCCATTGGACCAATAGAAGACATGGAGCTAGCTCCTTTTTGGATATGAGAGATCCCTTTAGGAGGATGTTGTGGAATGATCCTAGGAGTAGGTTTCAATCCATGAATGCCACAAAAATGAGCGGGCGTTCGTATGCTCCCTCCAATATCCGTACCTAAGCCAAGTACTGAACACATATATGCAATAGCCGCACCTTCTCCTCCTGAACTCCCTCCAGAAGTACGCTCTAGATTCCATGGATTATTGGTTCTTCCATAAATAGGATTGAATGTTTCACAGCCCATTAATAGTTGCATGGCATTGGTCTTGGCGAGAATAATAGCGCCTGCATTTTTAAGTCTTGCTACCGAGGGGTCATCTTCCTCTAATAATTCATCTTTACCTTGTATTCCCCAAGTAGAAGGGGTTCCAGCTATATGGATACTTTCTTTGATGGTTACTGGGACACCGTGAAGCGGTCCTAAACTCACGCCATTGGCAACCAGTTCGTCACAACTTTGTGCTTCGGATAGGGCATTTTCGAACATCATAATGGCAATAGCGTTGATATCTTTATGGACTCTTTGAATTCTTTCAATAAACGAATTGACCACTTAGACTGAAGTAAACTCTTTATTTCGTATACCTTTTGCAAGTTCATTAGCTGACAAAGTGTATAATTCCATGAGTGACCTCCTAGTTTACAATCCTACAACACCTAATTAATCCCAAATATGAATAAAGATTCTATATTTTAAATTGTTTAAAAACAAGTGATGTTATTACATTCTTATTTAATAAATCGAATATATAATCTAATTTATTAGAATATATCGGATCTTCATGAAATAGCCATTGCGGGGGATTGTGGTACTGCTATAATAGTTACGATATTATTTCTATTTAAAAGATTATTAATCATGAAGAAGACTGAGATACACTAGTATTCAAATTACTAATAATGTATAAGAAATGGAAATATATGTTTACATTCCTGTTTTAGTGTGATACCTTATGGGTGGGGATTTGAATATTTAATAGAAACGCTGGCCAGCTATCGATCTTCTCGGATTTTACTCCTTCCCCCATTAAATATACTGAGAGGAATGATGTTAATGAAAAGAAAATCACTATCCATTCTTATGCTCTTCATCCTAGTGTTTACGATGCTTCCTCTGTCGGCTTTTGCGAGTACTACGGGTCAACAAATTCAAGGCCAAGGGGAACTCGTTATTATTGGTCAATACGCTGGACCTTCTGGTCATTATCCTTACGGTGTTATTGTTTATAATGAAAGTGGACAAGTCGTGTATAACAATTCTCATTACACGTCCGGGGGTATTGGAACGGGTGATTCGGGTACAGATTCGTTTGTTGTACCTAACTTACCAAGTGGGACATATACGGTTGTAGCCACGCAAACCTTAGCATCATTTAGGATACAGAGCCTATACTTTAGATGATTACTGATTGATTAAAGTAGGAGGGGGCAGTTAGCCCCCTAACTACAACTATACGTGATCTTCTTGTCAAGGAGGAATGTATTCTCGAGGAAGTACTTGACGCATACATATAACCAAGTCGCGGGCTCCATTGCTGAGGCCTTTTTTTTGCGAAAAAAAGTATAAAGTCAATAGGAAAGCACGAATAATTGGAGGAGTCAAAAAAGGATTCCAGATTGTGATATTTTTGAATGAACTATTCTTTGAAGCTTTACATATTACTTTAAGTATAGTTTATGGCATTAGTATGATGGGTACATTAATAGAAACTTTTTTAAAAAAAGAGATATTCTTAATAGTAGTGTTAGTATCCAGAGAGCCCGCGAATATTCCTTCGAGGGTTCTTCTTGTTTACTTTCATAAACAAATACGATAGTATGGGTATAATGTAGATAATGATTATCCGCGTTAGATGGTAATGTCTAGAACACGAAATGATTTTGATTCAAATCGTGCAAATGCTAATAGAGGTGATTATAATGCATATGAAAACAGGCGTTGAACAATCTGCATATGCCATTCTTCTACTTAATATGCTGCCAGACAAGGCGGTATTACCTGGCGAAGCAATCAGTCAACAATTAGGAGCGTCCGCAACCTATTTTCAGAAACTGTTAAGAAAGTTAGTCAGTGCAGACTTGATTACTTCTGTTCCAGGCGTAAAAGGCGGGTTTAAATTAAAGAAGAAACCTGAAGAGATTCGTATATACGATATCTATATTGCGATTGAAGGACAACAGACGCTGTATTCTTCTAGTGGTATTTTTAACGATATGCTTGCATTACATGATGAAGATCAGTGTTGTTTGTTAACAGAGTTAATGGAAGAAGCCGAAACTTCTTGGAAATCTGTACTGAAAAGAGAAACCGTTGCATCGATGTTCGATGACAATCATAAAGATCGTTTTAAAACAAAAGTAGAATGTTTACAAACTTGGGTTCACGAAAAAATGGTCTTGTAAACGGGACAGGAATTGGATTCGACAGAGAAGGGAAGTTAATCACATGAGATTGAGTGTATTGGATCAAGCACCCGTTACGAAGGGGAATACGGCACAAGATGCCTTGAAAAAGGCGGAAGAACTTGCTATATTGGCAGATGAATTAGGATACGTTAGAATGTGGATGGCAGAGCATCATGGTTCTAACACGTTTGCAAGCTCGGCGCCTGAAGTGACAGCAGCTCACTTGGCTGCCAAAACAAACAACATTCGTATCGGTACGGGTGGCGTTATGATGATGCATTATTCTCCATTGAAACTTGCTGAAGTGTTTAAAACACTAAGTGCCTTCTCCCCTGGGCGGATTGATTTTGGGGTTGGTCGCGCTCCCGGAGGAGATACCAACGGTATGTACGCTTTATCTGAAGGTCGTCAACTCATGTTGAACAACATGTATACTAAGTTTGATACAGCATTACAGTTGATCAATGATATCGTACCGCAAGATCCCTTATACGATAAAACACTTGCGACACCGACTCAAATCGTATTACCTGAAGCCTGGATGCTGGGATCTAGTGGAAGTAGCGCGTTGAAAGCAGCTGAGATGGGCGTAGGCTATTCTTTCGCACAGTTCTTCAATGGTGCTATGACGAAAGAGATTTTAGATACCTATAAGAATAACTTTAAACCTTCGGCATTTATGGAGAAACCTGAAATTAATGTGAGTTACATGGTAACAACAGCTGAAACGAAAGAAGAAGCTGAGTTTGAAGCGTTACCACAAGATATTTTTCGTTTAAGTATGATGAAGGGTCAGATCACACAATTGCTAACACCTGAAGAAGCCCAAAATTATTCGTTGACCGAAATCGATCGCATTCAAATGAAAGAAAGTCGGAAACTTCATCTCGTGGGATCCGTTAAAGACATAGCGGCGTTGTTACAAGAAGAACAAGCGAAATATGGATTTGATGAGGCTATGATTTGTAGCATTCCACATTCGCAAGAGAAACGTTTGGAAGTATATCGCTTATTGGCACGGGAACTATTTTAGAATAAAATAAAGAATCATAATATATAAAAGGATGGGGAAAACAGATGATAAACAGTATAGATCGTATTAATGAATTAGCAAGAAAACAGCGTGGAGAAGGCCTAACCAATGCAGAAAAGGTTGAGCAACAAGCATTACGTGAAGACTACTTACGTGAAATTCGCGGTCAAGTTCTCAATACCATTACAGGATTAACTGTGGTCGATCCACTTGGAAATGATGTTACACCTGATAAAGTACGTGCAGTGAAAGAAAAGGCTTCGGATAAAAAAGACTAATTATGAGATTCAAATATGATTACGAATCAATTTTTTTTGACAATCTGATCAATATAGAGTAATATCCACATGTGATAAATATTATCGTTAGCTGAAGCTTCAAAATACTGTGGACGATGCGAATGGTCTGAACTCAAGGTTCTCTCTTAACAGGGAGATCTTTTTTTTTTTTGATAGGAATCCAATTATAGGGGTGGGAATCGTGGACACATCAAATCGTAATCAAGTACTTATTGTTGAAGATGACGATAATATAAGACGGTTTATATCGATTAATTTAACAAATAACGGATTTGTGGTAAAAGAGGCTGCATTTGGAGAAGAAGCGTTACAGAGCTTCACAGCGAATAGACCCGATGTGGTTGTTCTGGACATTATGCTACCGGATGCCAATGGATTTGAAATCTGCCGAAAGCTTAGAGAGAAGGACCCTGCAATCGTCATCGTCTTCTTAACTGCACGCGGCCAAGATCTGGACAAAATCAAGGGACTTGAAATCGGTGCCGACGATTATATAGTCAAACCATTTAATCCGTTAGAACTTGTAGCACGAATTAAAGCGATATTGCGCCGTACTGAAGGTTCCTTTAAACAACAAAAACGTATACTTCAATCTGGTCCAATTCGAATGGATCTGAATTCGAATAAGGTGTTCAAGCATGATGACTTCATTGAATTAACACCGAAGGAATTCCAAATGATTAGGATTTTCTTAGAACATCCCGATACAGCACTAACCAGGAATGAATTATTGAACCTCGTATGGGGAGAGGATTATATTGGAGACCCTAAAACGGTGGATGTCCATGTGCGAAAATTAAGAGAGAAGATTGAAGACGATAGCTCCAAGCCACTTTGGATCGAGACGGTATGGGGTTTGGGATACCGCTTCAGGAAGGATGGTTGAATAAATGGGTATACAGAAAAGATTAGTAGGTAGTTATGTTGTGGTCATTTTTCTTACTGTTCTCATTCTTGAGATTTTTCTCATTGTTTCTGTGAGATTTTATTACTTTCATAATGTAGAGCGAATTCTGATGAATCAAGCGGAGTTATCCGCTTCTTTTTTTCAGCAATATTTTGCAGATGAGGATCTGGAGAAACAATCAGACCGATTGTTGAAAGGGTTCTCACACAATTCTGATGCCCAAGTGCAGATTATTAATCTATCGGGTCGACTTCTTCAGGACTCTACAGGACTTCATGATGATAACAACATGATCAAGTATCCAGATGTGCAAGTAGCTATTCAAGGAGAACCAGGTATTTGGAAAGGGAAGGACCCTTCAACTCAAGAAGCCATATTAGCGGTATCTTTTCCCTTACAAGTAAATGACGTCACCGTGGGGGGAGTCAGGTTCGTTACTTCGTTGACTGAAACATTTAATACGGTTAATCAAATTACAGTCGTACTGATCTGTGTCGGTATGCTTGTTATTGCGATTGTTACCGTGCTTGGACTATTGCTGTCATGGACCATTACTAGATCAATAAAGGACCTTAAACAGGCAGCAGACCGGATGACAGAAGGAGACTTCAGCAAAAGAGTACCTAAGCGATATCAGGATGAGCTCGGTTCTCTGGCAGATACGTTAAATATGATGGCAAGTAGAATTTTGAAGAGCGAACAGCTTAAAAATGATTTTATTTCATCTGTGTCGCATGAACTACGTACGCCATTAACGTCGATTAAAGGTTGGGTCATCACGTTGAAATCGAATAGGATTGATAACAAGCAATTGCTTCATGAAGGCCTTGATATTATCGAATCAGAAGGTGACAGGTTGACTCGTATGGTAGATGAACTGTTAGATTTCTCTAAATTGGATAACGGAAGAATCGCCATACACTTCGCACCTGTCCATCTGCCGGCATTACTACATCATATTGGCAGACAACTTTCTCCCAGAGCTACCCGGCAAGGGATCTTACTTGAAATACAAGTAGATGAGACCATTCCTACCATTCAAGCTGACGAGAACCGATTAAAGCAAGTACTGATTAATTTAATTGATAATTCGCTCAAATTTACAGACGATTCAGGGCGAATCCTTGTTCATGCACACACCACTCTCGGACAAGTCATTATTACCGTCGAGGACACAGGCTCAGGAATCGCGGAGGAGGATCTAGAGAATGTGCTACATAAATTTTACAAAGTAGATCAACATACTTCTGGAAGCGGTTTGGGTCTATCGATATCCGATCAGATCATAAAGCTGCATCGTGGAGAATTGCGAATAACCAGTATGGTAGGTAAGGGAACGATAGTTCACATTCACCTTCCAATATAAAGGAATTTAAATTTAACTATTTCATAACCACTTCATTCCCTTCTGAAGATAGAATAGTAAATATGACAAGCGAGGAGTAGGTATTCAGAATGCTCAATAAGCTGATTAATATAGGCATGATATTAGCTACGTTATTGTTGCTCGAAGGATGTGAGATGCCTGCAACACCAATAGATATGATTAAACCTCCAATATCAGAAACAAGCATTCAGCGACATAAACTCAGCCATGAACTTATCAAATTACTGCCTGATGAAGTCCAATTGTTAGCCCCTACGCAAGGGAAAGAGGGCAATGAAATCTCATTCGGAGATATGGACGGTGATGGTATCGATGAAGCTGTGGTTGTATATGAAGTGAATAAAGCGACAGGTAAAATGATAAAAGCGGCGTTGTTTAAGCAACATCGTGAGGAGTGGCGAATGATTTCGGAAGTTGATGGTTTTGGTTATGGCTTGGAGTATGCTGGATTTCCAGATATCGATCATGACGGTCGATCCGAGCTCGCGCTTGGCTGGTCATTGGGTGCTGCAGGGAATGGTCTGGATATTTATGGGCTGAACGAAGATAAGTTGAAGTTGGTATCCAAGAAGGAGTATACCGGTAATCTCGATCTTGAGTAATCAGTCAACAAGGTAGTAGTTAAAGCGATGGTGGTGTCCAATGATTTGAAAGGTTCAATAAGATGCTGTCCTAATAACACATAATAGTCCGTGGCACTGCGTCATGAAACAAGGCGTATTTCCGCTCATCGGATTATTTGTGATGTTCGTTTTTACCGAAATTCAACAAAATAGAGGTTGTCAGATGATTAACATTCGCAAAATTGCAAAACTGGATAAATCCATTCTGCTCATTATGTGTTGTCTTGTTACCACGGGCACCATTGCTATTTATGGAGCAACAACGGATACGAAATTGGAAGGGCTTCACATTAGTAATTTATATCTATTCGGTGCATTTTGCATTCCGATGCTAGTTCTCGCATTGTTTGATTATAGAATCCTGTTAGGTAAGCTGTCATACCTATTCTATGGAATAGGTATTGGGATGTTAGTTCTTGTCAAGTTTACTGGAGAGAATATTAACGGCGCGGTTCGTTGGCTAAGTATTGGGCCATTTCAGCTTCAACCTTCTGAATTAGCTAAAATATGTACAATACTGCTGATTGCTCATTTATTGGGTAAGCGTGAGGGAGCGAAGCTCCGTCCTTTGCAAGATTTATTACCGATAGGTATCATTTTTATGATACCTATCATCTTAATTATGCAACAGCCAGATTTAGGTACTTCTCTCGTCTTTGTGGGTGTATTGCTTTGTATGCTGTGGATGGGTAACATCCGTGCTATATATATGATTCTGTTCATCAGTATGATGATGATTACGATTGGGACAATGTTATGGCTTTACTATGCCAACTTCGAATTGTTGTCCAAGATTGTAGAGCCACATCAAATGTCAAGAATTCAGACTTTTCTTGACCCAACCAGCGATCCTGATAAATCATGGCATGTTAAAAATGCGATGCATGCGATCTCTTCTGGAGGATTGACTGGAAGTGACGGATCTCTTTTACGTAGAGGATATATTCCTTATGCGTATTCCGATTCGATCTTTGTGGTCATAGGTGAGGGATATGGTTTTATTGGTTCTTCCATATTGTTGATACTATATTTACTGCTCGTGTATCGTATGGTTCATATCGTCATGGAAAGTAGAGAACTTGCAGGATCATATATTGTTATCGGGCTTATTGGAATGTTAGTCTTTCAAGTTATGGTTAATATTGGCATGCATATCGGTTTGGTACCCCTGACAGGTATTTCCTTACCATTCATAAGTTATGGAGGTAGCTCACTTCTTTGTAATATGATTGCGATCGGTTTGGTGTTAAGTGTCAATGTTCATAAAGACGAAATTGATTAGGATTATTACAGGAATGGAAAGAAGGTTAGAAATTGGGCATATCCACAACTGAGGTTTACTTATTTCAATTGATCAATGATTTGGCAGTATCATTCTCTGTATTAAATCCATTTATGCGATTTTTATCAGAAAAAGCGGAATACTTATTTTACCTAGGGATTATTGTTTATTGGTTTACTCGCATTCATATAAACAGGAAAATGGTGATCATAACTCTCTATTCTGCTTGTATTGGATTTGGAATGGGTAGTATCCTTTCACACTTTTTCTATAGGGACAGGCCTTTTGTCTATCATACGGTAAATCAATTAATTGAACATGCCGCTAATGCTTCATTTCCAAGTGACCATTCGATTGGTGCTTTTGTTATCGCAACAGGCATTTGGTTGTTTCGTAAAAAGGATGGAATCATTTGGCTTGTATTGGCAGGGTTGATTTCATTCTCCCGAATTTGGAATGGCGTACATTATCCTACCGATGTCCTCATGGGTTCATTCATAGGTGTTGTCAGTGCAATAATGATTTATCAAATTGTTAATCGATGGTCTGTTGCTAATAAGTGTGTGAACGCGGGCTTATATTATTATGAAAAAATCGAGAACAAAATTTGGGAGAATAATAAAAGAGACCGATCTAATTTCAATAATTGAATGTTATTAGGACTGAATGGAGGAAATCATGTCTGTAAAACGCAAAAGGATAGCATTTCGTAAAGTTATGATGATCATGTCTCTAGTCATAGTGGCCCTCTTACTTGGAGCTGGAATATATGTGGGGTATATATATTATAAGGCAGATTCTGCGATTCAAAGCATGGCAGCTCCAGAAACCTTTAAGCCTAATAATTCTCTAGCTGGTATTCAAAAAAAAGAATCCATTAAACCTATGATATTTCTTATTGCTGGTATAGATAGTCGCGAAGGTGGCGGTGGGGTGATGAATACAGATGTTCTTATGCTTGTCAGTTTTAATCCGCAAACCCATTCAGCCAGTCTCTTATCACTGCCGCGTGATTTGCTGCTGAAGCCCAAATCATTACCATCCCGCAAAGCCAATTATTATTATGCCTATTACTATATAAAGGATAAGTCAGAAGTTATTCCGAACACAAAACGTTTTTTCGGCGATTTGCTAGATCTTCCGATTGATCATATGGTCGTGGTAAATTTTGATTCGATACGGCAGACGGTGGATGTGCTTGGCGGCCTTAAAGTGGATGTTGACATGGATATGAAATATAATGACTCCGCAGACGGGACTCATATCAATTTGAACAAAGGATTGCAGACTCTTAATGGTAAAGAAGTACTCGACTTCGTGCGGTATCGCAAATCGAATCAAGGAACCCAGGAGTCCTCCGATTTCGCACGTAATGATCGGCAGCAGCAAGTGATCAAGCAGATCATTGATAAATTGGGGGCTTTTCAAGGGATCTCCCAATGGGGAAATGTATTGGACATTATCGGAAAAAATGTGAAGTCTGATATTCCTGAATCAGATCTTCAACAATGGATCTTCAACTTCCCAAAAATCAAACCGAATGATATTCGTTCATTACATTTGGAGTCCCGTTGGAAAAGTCCCTACGTTTACGTGGAGAAAGAGGAATTGCAACATGCATTGGATGCTCTACGTGAGGAGGTAGGTGTCAGCACAGAAAGTTCGATTACCTTGGAAGCTGTTGGCGTGCGGGATTAAAATATTAAAAGGAGCCATATGGCTCCTTTTAATTTAAGCAAAGTAATTGTAAAGGGTTAAACCTGTCTTTAGATACTCCATAAACATTAAGGTTTTAATTGTACTAGATAGAATTATCTGATTTATTCACTGAACTCTTCCACAGTGATCGTGTAACTATTGGAGTGGACTTTGCCTACATTCGTGCGTTCATCTAAAATGAACTGGTAAATCGCTGATGAATAACCTTTGAGAAAATGGCTAAGTAGATACTCATTAACCGTAATAAAGTAGGTGATGCATACTGTAGTGCCAGCATTCACCGTACCCAAAGGGATTGTTCCTTTAAATGGCGTCTGTGGAGAAGGAATACCATCGATCGTGATTATATTCGAATCCAGCATGGTTCCCTCAGGATAGAGCTGGATGAGTGAAACATTTGCAGGCCAATTCCCTGTATTGCTCAGTAATAGCTCGAACTTCACACGTCCACCTATTTCTACACAGGTAGGATCGACACAAATTTCAAGAGAAATGAGTGGTGTGAATATATACGTAGATACGACGTTGGAGCGGGCGATTTGTCTTACAGTACGCCCGTCAGGTAATAGAAAAGTGTAATGTAACGACCCTTGATTCTTGATTTCTGATATTTCATGAATATTTATAGCTGTAGCTATCGTTACCTTGAATTTCACTACGGTTAAAGATTCTGGGCTTAAGGTGGATAATGGAATTCCTGAATCGGGTAGAACACCTTTCATAATAACTCCATTTACCAGTACGCTATCCCATACGAAAAGAGTACCTGATGGAAAGACATCAAATAATATCGCATCCACCGCTATATTTCCATTGTTTCTAACTGTAAGTTCGTACCATAATGGGTCTCCAGGAGCTGCACGGGATAGCTCCACCATTTTACTAATCGTAACATCAGGCGAGACGACGGCTACCACAACAGTGTTGCTCTCCGTATTGTACTGATTTCGATCAACTACATAAGAGACCTTAGCAGTATTAATCAACGTTGAGGTTGGAGGAACCTCCACAATACTTACACGAAAAGATATTTCAACGGTTGAGCCTGAACCCAAGTTATCCAGGTATATCTCTTGATTTGGGTCCGATTCCGGATAATACACGCCCGACACGATGACGCTTCCGGTAATGAAGACAGCTCCTTCAGGGACCGGAATCACCACTATGACATCCTGCAAAGATTGAATTCCTTCGTTCATAATTGTTAACGTATAGGTTACAACATCCCCGACAAAAGTAGTCGATGTATTCGCAGTTAATGAAGTGTAGATCTGAAACGCTATTAAGGAGATGGTTACCGTATTAGAGTAAAGTTCGTCTGCTATTAGAAGGCCTTCTGGTATAACAAAGGTGAATTTACAAAGTGCCTTATTGAGTAAGGTCAGGCTTGGGGGTAACGATACAACGATAACTTGAAAAGATATGATAACTTGGGTCTCAGGTGTTAGCGTTCCCGCGGGTATTCCTGAAATTGGATCCACTCCTGGCAATAGAATGCCGTCTCTTAGAACGCTGTTGAGAATAAAGGATACCCCTTGGGGTAGCGTATCATAAATAGTTAACTTAGCAGCCGTATTGCCGATATTGTCGGCAATAATGGTATACACAATAGTCTCATCCAAGGAAGCGCGGACTTTGTCCGCGCTTTTGATCAATGAAGGGACTGGGCCCACGACCGGGGTGTCGACGATATTCGAATAAGCGATGCTTTCAACACCCGCTGCCGAGCTGAAGAGTACCCTAGACTGATTAGTTACGACAGGATAAGGACGTGAGCCGCTAGTCATACGCTGATTACCTGAACCTGGAATATAACAGTTGTGGAAGCTCCTGCTGCAATGCTGCCGATGATGATGCCAGATGCCGGATTTCCAGTAGGACGGGCTATTCCATCTACGATTACACTACCAGCAACAAACTGACTGCCTGCTGGAATCGGGTCAATGAGAATAACGTTGCTAACAGCTTCTATGCCGTTATTCGTAGCAACAATCGTGTAAGTGATGATATCTCCAACCACTGCGTCGGTTGCCGGAGTACTTTTAACTACGGTTACGTTAGGAGACGAGACTGGAATGACCAGGACGTTTGAAAGTGAAGTGCCGGAGAGAAGACGTCCGTCTGGTGGAGTGAATGTAAAGGTTCCGGTTGCTTGATTCACGAGTTGTTGTGGAGAAGGAAGTGTCTCTACCGTAACTTGGAATGTGATTGTTACGATAATCGTATCAACCGGAGCAATCGTGCCAATATTTAACCCACCCGCTGGATCAACTCCAGGTAGGGGTACACCATTGACGAGAACACTGTTCGGAATAAATATGGCTCCAGGAGGTACTGTATCGGCGATCGTTACGTTTGCAGGCAGGTTGCCGGTGTTCGTGACGTTTAAAGAATAAGTAACGGTATCTCCAACGGTTGCGTTGGTTGTATTGGCACTCTTGAGAATAACAACAATTGGCTGATATACAGGAATAACTAGCGTATTGGAAAAAGAAGAACCAGAGAAAATACCGGATCTGAAACTGATAGAAGCCTGATTACTAAGTGATGCAGGATTAGGAAGTACATTTACAATCGTATTGAAAGAGACAACGAATGATGCACCTGGGGCGAGTGTACCCAGTGAAATACCGTTTGCCGGATTTGGATCTCTGACATGACTACAAACAAATCGCTGACATAAGGCATTACTCGGCTGGCCATCACAAACTCAGCGGTATTGTCTGGCAGTGGGATACCTTGATTGATGTCGCAGACAATATCTACGTCAGGGCCCTCAACGAGATCAATCCCTAGATAACCTTTTTCTTTGTTGGAACTGCACCCTATATCTATTCTCAAGATGACCACTCCCTTTGTGAGGTAAATAGGTTCATCTTTATTGTATTAATACCCGCGTGTCGTGCATCCGACTGATGCCTAATAGAATCGGAAGTTGTAGAGAAGCGTGGTATTATAGAAGAATGAATTCCGATATTAATGAAGATACATAAGAAAAGGCGATATGCTAGTGAGAAGATGGAGGTTGGTATGGCTAATATTAACGAGATAGCTAAATTGGCCGGCGTGTCAGTAACGACTGTATCAAGGGTGTTGAATAATCATAAATACGTCTCTGATGAAAAAAGGTCGGCAGTTCAGAAAGTGATCGCTGAAATGGATTATACGCCTAACAAAAACGCAGTCGATTTAATTCGAAGGGAAACAAGAATGATTGGTGTAATCATCCCGTATAACAACAATCAAGCATTCGATCAACTGTTACATGGTGTGCTTAATGTATCTATAGAAAATGATTATTCTGTAACTGTACTCCCAACTAAATATAATAAAGATAAAGAATTAGAATATCTTGCTATGCTCAAAAACAAATTGCTAGACGGCATAATCATTACTTCGCGTTCAAATGAGTGGGAATCCATCATACCGTTTACAAATTATGGACCTGTGGTTTGTTGCGAATATACGGAGCATCCCGAAATAGGTTGTTCCTATATCGATAGATACGCATCTTATCTTGAAGCATTTCAGTATCTTAAAGAAAAAGGACATTCAAGAGTAGCTATAACTAGAGGAAGAGGTATGGAGAGCATTAGCACACGACAGACACTGGATGCATACAAGGATACATTTGGAGAACTTCCTTCAGAACTTCACATTTCCGACTGTTATAGTGTTGAGGATGGGTATCAGGCTGGAAAGCAATTACTGAACCTAGATGCGAGACCAACAGCAATCTATGCCAATGGGGATGAGGTTGCAGGTGGTATTTATATGTACGCACAATCGATTCATCTGAAAGTTCCTCATGATATAGCGATCATGGGACAGGAGAATCAACCCATTGGTGTGGGATTAGGTCTTTCCTCCGTAGATCATCAATTAATTAAAGTGGGTGAGCAAGCTTTCGATCTTATCATGAGTAAATTAAAACATAAAATTGAGATCCCTTATCAAATTATTCACCGCTCATCCATTTAAGTGTTGACATGAAATCCATTTCATACTTTATCATGGTCTAAACAGATAGATACTATGGGAGGATGAAGTGGAATGTACAATACGATTATTTTTGATGTAGATGGCACACTAATGGATACAGAAAGAGCGGTATTGGGTTCACTTCAAAAGATGCTAAAGATAGATTATGACAGAGATATTGAAACACATGAATTATATTTTGTACTAGGAATTCCTGGTGTGTACTCATTAAAAGAGTTAGGGATTCATGATATTCATAAGGCACATGCGCGATGGGAGCACTTCATGAAGGATTTCTATCATTCGATCGAGGTATTCGGTGGGATTTCTGATTTGTTAATTACTTTGAAACAAAGGAATATCAATCAAGGGATAGTTACTTCAAAGACAACGCAGGAATTACAAGATGATTTTGTCCCATTTGGTCTTATGGATCAGTTAACACATTTCGTCTGTGCAGATGATACGTTGAAGCACAAGCCTAATCCGGAGCCACTGTTGAAGTTCTTGGAGATATCGGGTGCTGATCCTGTAACGTCTATATATATTGGGGACACTATTTATGATTATGAATGTGCTAGAGATGCTGGGGTGGATTTTGGTCTCGCACTATGGGGATGCAAAGATCATACCAAAATACCAGCTAAATATAAGTTTGAACAACCGAATGATATCATCAAGTTACTCTCGAACTAATCAATCCTTTTCATGATATCCATAGGGAGGGAATTGTATGGTCAAAGATGTAACCATTGAACAAATCATATCCATCGAAGACTATGTTGATGAGCTTGCAGTCCTTCTAATAGAGGTAGTTGACGGTGGGTCTTCGATGGGTTTCTTACCATCATTGGACTTATTGGGGTCTCGAGCATATTGGGAGAATGTATTAGGACCTGAAGTGATTCTATTTGTTGCTAAAATAAATGATTCCGTCGTCGGTAGTGTACAGTTACATTTATGTAATCAAGAGAACGGTGATCATAGAGTTGAAATCGCTAAATTAATGATACACCCTAATTATCGACGGAATGGTATCGGAAGGCTATTAATGCAAAAGGCTGCGGTGAGAGCTAAGAATGAAGATAGGTCTTTATTAGTTCTCAATACAAAAGCAGGTGACCCAACAAACCAACTTTATACTTCATTAGGCTACATTCAAGTTGGACGAATTCCAAACTATACGATGTCAATAGATAGAGTGTTACATGCAACTTTTCTATATTATAAAATCCAAAGACTCGAAATTTGATAGTAGTAAACAATAAGCAATCGAACAGAGACCAGCGTTCGATTGCTTATTTGTGATTAGAAAGAGGTTTGAGATCACTCATAATGTAACATTATAATAGTATTAGAGTTACACTATTAACTTGATCTCTTTACATAGCACGACCAATTGATGAACACCATGGAACTGCTGACGATTACGTTCATTGATGCTTAACAGTGCATTCTCAGTGACTAATTTGGCTTGATCGATGCTCTGATGTTCCACGGTACGAACAATTTCCTTCATATTCTCCAAAAAGTAGACGGTCCTCCGTAATGTGCGTATAAGCAAAATTTGCCGTATATGTATTGATGTGAAGATTCGGTATCCATTCTCTGAATCTCGTTCTGGTGATATTAGTCCTTCTTTTTCCCAATGTCGAATGGCGGATTCTTGCACATCGGTGAGATTAGCCACTTCGCCAATGTTCATGTGACTTTTTAGCTTCTTATTTGAAATGAGTGATAGTTCCGTATCTTGAAGTAACTCAAGCGTCTGGTCGGCTATGACTTTTTCGTGTTGTAGATTGGCTTGTTCTTTGTTGATAATCCAGAAAGCTGTGTCCATATCACCCGCTTGAACATGGCGCAGTACGTTACAAGTGATCGCGACACCAAATCCGGTGAACATGGTGCGCAAGCAACGAAAATAAGCTAAATGTACATTTGTATAAAGGCGATAACCATTCGCAGCACGAGCAGGTGTCGGAATGACTCCCCATGATTCATAATGTCGCAAAGCAGATGTACTAATATTTAGTTCTCTAGCAATCTCAATTGGCTTAAAGTATTCCATGTCCAGTTCCCCCTCAAGTAGATTTACACTATACCAAACACACTTATAATAAACAAACGTTAAACAAAAAGATTAAAGTGCTATTACAGGGTTTTGGCTTCAAACCCACGGGGATTTATAAAAAACCTTATCACATGCGTGAATGTTGTAGAATTAATGATGGAGGTACGAGAGTACGCTTTAAATTGAAGAAAATGGTTACGAAGTAAGTTTTGTATGAAGATTAGTCGCTGAAGTAACTCTAACAGAACTTTTAGGAGGATTATTTATGAAAGATTTCATTCATATTCAAGGGGCTAGAGAAAATAACTTAAAAAATATCACGCTTGATATTCCCAAACACAAACTAGTTGTGGTTACCGGTCCATCTGGATCAGGAAAATCGACACTTGCGATGGATATCCTACAACGGGAATGCCAGCGTCAATATATGGAGTCTAGCGGATTGTCTGCTGAGTCAATTCAGAAACCTAAGGTAGATTCGATTGTTGGTCTTTCTCCATCGATCTCAGTAGGTCAACATGTGACGAATCGTAATCCTCGTTCAACAGTTGGAACAGTGACCGATATGTATACGTATTTGCGACTTGTATTTCAGAAAAAAGGGGTAAGACGGTGTAATCATTGTGATACTTTGATCCCACCCCCAGTTGTTGATAATGCAGATCCTATCCTGTGTCCAGAATGTAAGCATACGCATGCCCCATTAACCAAATCGGACTTTTCCTTTAACACACCTGACGGTGCGTGCCCGACTTGTAGCGGTCTAGGTAACGTTGTTGATATCAATATAGATGCTGTCTTTGACAAAGAGAAAAGTATCAGGGAGGGTTCAGTAACTTTTTGGAATGGCATGTTTATTGATTATCAAATCGCGATCCTTGAGGCAGCAGGCAAACACTATGGTGTTCCAATGAGTGGAGATCAGTCACTTAATACTTATAGTGAAGTTCAGTGGGATATGCTGCTATATGGTGTGGAGGCAGAGGAGTTCACTCGTCATTTCCCTGACGTCACGCCACCAAAGACGGTAACAAAAGGTAAATTCGAAGGTGTGTTAACCGCCATGTGGCGACGTTACAAAGAAAAGGAGGGTCAATCTAGTGACTCATCTCTATTCCTCACTCAGACATGCCATGATTGCGGAGGAGAACGATTAAATAAGGAGAGTCGTCGTGTAACTGTGGAAGGTGAAACCTTACCTGGATTATCAATCCTGTCGTTAGATGAGTTTTGTATCTGGATTAATCGTGTACAGACTAAGTATCAACAGGAGGGCGACACATTACTTGAGACGGTGCTGCATGACTTACTTATCAAAGTAAATCGGATCATTCACGTTGGGCTTGGGTATTTGTCCCTTGATAGAAACACTGTGACGCTATCTGGTGGTGAAGCACAGCGCTTAAGACTTGCTTCAATTCTAGGTTCAGGACTGACCGGAGTCTTGTATTTGCTGGATGAACCTACTTCGGGATTGCATCCGAAGGACACGGATGGACTTGTACACATCATGAAGCAGTTACGTGACCTTGGTAATACAGTACTGGTTATTGAGCATGATGAACGTGTCATTCAAGAGGCAGATCATGTCATTGATGTAGGTCCAGGAGCGGGACGTTTTGGAGGAGAAATTGTGGGTCAAGGAACACTTGCGGAGCTAATGAGTCAGCCTGATTCTGGTACAGGACGATATCTTAAAGCCAATGACAAGCTAGCGTCGAAGGAACGTAAGGGCAACGGAGACTTGATTTCGATTCATGAAGCAACACTACACAACTTACAAAATGTGACGGTAACTTTTCCATTAGGCTCCTTGATTGCTGTATCTGGTGTATCTGGATCAGGGAAATCATCTCTTGTTTTTGATTTATTGGCTAATACTGACCAAGGCAAGGTGAATATCCCGGGATGTCGTACGATCACAGGACTAGATGCGATCAACAATATGATCACAGTCGACCAATCGCCACTTTCCAGAATGCAGCGTTCCAACGTCTCCACGTATATCGACTTGTTTACACCGTTGCGTAAGATCTTTGCGGCATTGCCAGAAGCCAAAGTTAGAGGCCTGAAGGACAAGAGCTTTTCCTTTAATACGGCAGGGGGCAGATGTGAGCGATGTGAGGGCTTAGGACAAGTATCCGTGGACATGCACTTTCTCTCTCATTTGCAAGTCGAGTGTCCTGAGTGCCATGGTAAGAGATTCAAGGAAGAAGTTCTAGCTGTTACGTATGAAGGCTATACGATCTCAGATTTTCTTGAGCTGAGTATCGAAGAGAGCGTTCCCTTATTTATGAAGCACAAGAAAATGTTGAAGTTGTTGGAACTCTTATGTGAGGTAGGGCTTGGATACTTACAATGGGGTCAGTCGTTACCTACACTTTCTGGCGGCGAAGGACAGCGATTAAAACTTGCACGAGAACTGAGTAAATCAGCTATGGGGCATACCTTGTACCTGCTTGATGAACCTTCCACTGGATTGCATCCACTTGATGTGCATAATCTCCATGTACTGTTGAGCAAACTTGTCGATGCTGGAAATACAGTAATAATGGTAGAACACAATACGGATTTAATAGCAGCTTCGGATTGGGTAATCGACATGGGACCTGGTGGAGGAACGGCAGGTGGGCAGCTTGTTGCAAGTGGTACTCCTCGTGAAGTGGCATTGGTTAAAGAATCGTTTACAGGTGCGTTTTTAGTTCCTTATATGGTTTAATGCCGTGACTCACGAAGTTGATGCTTCAGTTAAAGAGTGTGAGAATTAACTCACACTCTTTTTGTTATGACGTAACTCTTACCACATTTATCTAACTCTTCATGTTTAGGTTAACTTCTTCAAGCGAAGGTATAAGAAATTTATGATCTATAGGCGATGACATCACGATTAGAATTGTATAGGTACCGTATTTATCACATTGATTTCCGAATTCCTCGAGGGCTCGTGTTGAATCGGACATTACTTTCAATAAGTAGTTGTGTTCTCCACTGATACGGTAACATTCGACGACATCTGGAGTTGAGCGGCAGAAATCAAGGAATGCGTTACAATCCCTTGAATGAACCAGCATGTAGGCAGCAGCATGTTTACCAATTTTTTCAGGGGAAACTATGGTGCGATATTCGCTTATGATCCCTTTTTCCTCCATACGCCTAACTCTTTCTGTTACTGCGGGTTGTGATAAACCGACACATTTTCCTAGTTCCGTCATAGATATTCTCGCTTGGTTTTGAAGGTGAAAAAGGATTTGCTTATCAACGTGGTCCATCGAAATCTACTCCTTTAAATTTAAGGATTTCCCTATAAACTAACTTGTAATTAATCGTTACAAGGCTAATTCAACTTAGTTTCCTTATGTAATCGAGATAACTTATTTTATATAATAAACCTACAATAGTAAAGTGTTCAAGGCTTTAACTATTCCGAAAGGATGAAGACTGTTGAGTATGTTGTATTCAAACAAAATTAATCCAGAATGTTTACCAGGTCGCATCGATGAAGTAATCGATCGAACGCTTGCCGACAAGCGGTTGGTTGGAGCTGTCATTAAAGTGGCGATAGATGGGGTACTGGTTTATAGCCGCGCTGCTGGTCTTGCCGACCGCGAGATGAACCAGCTCATGCGAGAAGATGCCTTATTCCGACTCGCCTCGGTTACCAAACCTATCGTTTCAACGGCTGCCCTAGTACTAGTCGCGCAAGGTCGCTTACAGCTGGACGACCGCGTTGATCGTTGGCTTCCAGAGTTTCGGCCACGTTTGCAGAACGGCGAGTTCGCGACATTGAGGATTCGTCACTTGATGACGCACACCGCGGGTCTGTCTTACCGTTTCTTTCAAGAAGAGAATGGTTCCTATCAGCGAGCAGGGGTATCGGATGGTATGGATCAGCCCGGCATCTCGTTGGAAGAGAACCTGCGTCGTCTAGCCTCTGTACCGCTCATCTATACACCAGGCACCGAGTGGAAATATTCCATCGCGACAGATGTGCTGGGAGCAGTAATTGCAAAGGTCACAGAAACATCGCTCAGCGAGGCCATACATTCGCTGGTGACAAAGCCGCTCGGCATGAGTGACACCGGGTTTAATGCAGTGGACCCAGAGCGACTGGCGACGGCCTATACAAATGATGTTCCAGAGCCACGGCCTATACATGATAACGACAGCATTGCCTTTGTGGATGGCACAGCGGGCTTCCAGCTAGCCCCTAGCCGGGCACTTGACGGCACTGCCTATCCTTCTGGGGGAGCTGGCATGGTTGGCAGCGCCGGGGACTTTTTGCAACTGCTGGAAACATTACGTAAGGGCGGAGCACCCCTGCTGCCGGAGTCTATGGTTCGTGAAATGACTACCAACCAGATCGGTGATATGCCAATGGCCTATTGGCCAGGGCGAAGCTTCGGCTTGGGCATTACGTTGCTCGAGGACCCTGTCGCCGCAGACACTCCAGAATCCCCGGGTACATGGCGTATGGGTGGGACCTATGGTCATTCGTGGTTCGTCGATCCTAAGCAGCGGCTTAGCGTCGTGGCGTTCACCAATACCGCTCTGGAAGGCATGTCTGGTCAGTTTACTGTTGACCTTTGTGAAGCCGTTTATGGCAGGATCAAGAAATAGAGAACGAACACAAGAGCCTTGGTCCGGTATGAACCGGTCAAGGCTCTCTGTATAGTAAGATACTGAAAGAGTAATTATTTTGTTGCAAATAGAATCTAAATCTAAATCTAAACCCTTAAAACCTTTATTCTTAATTGATCTGGACTTATTCGGTGTGTATATCATTGTGTTTGGCGTTGTCGGCATACTTCCGGCTACTATTGAAATTACAACGTCAGTATGTCTCAGGCCGGAATGTTCGTCGATGTGCAGAGTGCTTAACTAATTCGAAAATGAGTGAGTGCGATTTTACCATTTCGTAATCAAGTACACACGTTATAATCATTCAGGATTATTTTCAATTACTTAATCGTTCCGGTATTTATAATGGTGCAGAACATAAAAGAGGAGGGGTTTTCTTGCTTTTTATCGGTGGATACCTTTTGTACCTGGTTTTTGGGAGTTAGGTGAAATTGAAATTTCACTCGCCTCGATAACCTTAATGACGGTTCGCATTCTAGGATTGTTTTTCCGTTGGCTATAATTAGGTGAGAAACTGAGCATATGGGTGATTAATCGCTTTGCAGTGGATCATATAATCTACAATTTATACATGAGAGGTGCGTCTGAAATGAGCCGAAACACAACTTCTACCAGACAGAGTGACTCCAACACGCCCTCTTCTGAACGTCTCCCATGGGCTGGATTACTCGCCCTTGCTATGACGGGGTTTATTTGTATTCTTACCGAAACGATTCCGGCTGGTTTGTTGCTCCAGATAGGTGAGGGGCTTGGAGTCTCGGAGGCTCTTGCGGGTCAACTTGTCACCTTGTACGCCCTTGGCTCACTATTGGCCGCGATTCCCTTGACCACCGCGACGCGCGGGTGGCGGCGGCGACCACTGCTACTAATGTGTATCCTTGGTTTTCTTGTGTTCAACACCGTCACCACTCTTTCTTCCGACTATACAATGACGCTGGCAGCTCGTTTCTTCGCGGGAGTATCCGCTGGTGTCTTATGGGGTATGTTAGCAGGCTATGCCCGGCGCATGGTGCCGGACTCGCTTAAAGGACGAGCCATGGCGGTGGCGATGGTCGGCACGCCTCTTGCCCTAGCGCTCGGTATCCCTGCAGGAACACTTCTCGGTGATCTTGTGGGCTGGCGCGCTGTCTTCGGGATCATGTCGCTACTGGCTCTGATACTGGTTGCCTGGGTGCTTTGGAAGCTACCGGACTATCCAGGAGAGGCTGCAGACAAGCGGCTCCCTCTCCAAAAGGTCTTCGTCACTCTGGGGGTGCGGCCGGTACTGTTTGTCGTTCTGGCTTGGGTGCTAGCACATAACATCCTGTATACCTATATTGCACCGTATCTTGCCCAGGCTGGGTTTACCCAGCGCATTGACTTGGTACTGCTTATTTTCGGCATTACAGCGCTTGTTGGCATCTGGATCATCGGTGTTTTGATCGACCGCAAACTGCGACCATTGGTTCTGATCAGCCTCGCTGCTTTCGCCTTGGCGTCCGTGGCACTAGGCATAAGCAGCAGCCAGCCCGTCGTAATCTACCTAGTGGTTGCTGTGTGGGGATTGACGTTCGGGGGCGCGGCGACTTTGCTACAGACAGCAGTTGCTGAAGCTGCTGGCGAGAGTGCAGATGTAGCCCAGTCGATGCTGGTGACGGTATGGAACCTAGCTATCGGTGGTGGCGGTGTGATGGGCGGTATTCTTATTGAAACACTTGGTGTCGGATCCTTCCCGTGGGCATTGTTCATTCTACTGATCTTTGCACTACTAGTAGCGTGGCGCGCTAGAGAACACGGATTTCCTTCAAAGAGGTGCTGACGCACACAAACTTGCAATGACATCATAGTCAGCTGGATAGTCTAGACTTTTAGAATTAAACTAACGAGACACTATATTTAAAACTGGAAGGGCTACCACTTGGCAGCCCTTTTTCAACTTCCATGAAAATTATATCCGCGAAAAACCTCAAAAAGACAATAATCGAATGATTTTAAAAAAAAGGCTGAGCCTGAGAAGAGTTATGAAAATAAAGTACCAAAGACCTTTTAAAGCTGAAAATAAAAAATGAGGCTGGTGCAACGACCAGAATAGACTAATCTCCCATGTGTGCTTCCCAAAAGGGAGCGATAATCTGTGATGCACCGGGGTCATTGGAGTCAGACTAACGGATGGGCCTCTAAGGCACTATAGTTCATCGATCTTCTTCGCCAGCCGTAGTAGCAGTATTGACTTATTTTAACCATTTTCATCATCTGTGGTACGGCGCTTGCGCTGCATATATCTAACGGGAAACTATAGCGCAATGACAAGAGGCTGTCAGCATCTTCGGCAGTCCTTTTTCAACGAACTGGGCAGCTTAATGGAACAAAACGCTTGTTGAAAATTTCCCTGTAAATGGATACCCATTTCCTGTATACTCTTGTTGAGTACAGCCTATTTATTATTTAGTAGATAAGTCAAATGCTCTAGCAATAAAAGCTGGATATGAACTGATATGGGAGGCTTCTCGAGTTTTCTGTTTAGATTTTTTTTATAGTTTTCTATAAGAGGAAGTGGCACATGATTTTGGAGAGACAGACGGTCAATGAAAGTACGCAAGTGCTAGAAGGAAAAGCGGTGCTGGCTACATTAGAGCAATCACTGGCTATGATTGAGTTTAATACGCAGGGAAATGTGCTGTGGGCCAATGAAAATTTTGCTCGGGCGATGAACTATCAAGTGTCCGAGCTGTCGGGATTAAACCATCGACAATTTTGTACGCCGGATTTTGTTGAAAGTTCGGAGTATGGGGTGCTTTGGGGCAACCTGAGGAGTGGCAAGAAATTTCAAGAAAAGATCATTCGCGTGACGAAGGATGGAAGGATTGTTTGGCTCGAAGCCACGTACATGCCGGTTCACAATGATGATGGTCAAGTAGTGGCTGTCCTGAAGGTGGCGACGGACATTACAGCAAGGGAAACGGCTGCAAGCCAAGTGACGAGCGAATTACAGCAGATGGCTGAGGATTTGCTCAAGCGTACGGAGGAAGGGGTCGAACGTAGTCAGCAAGCGGCCTCGGCAATTGAGCGTGTGGTGAACGATAATGAGAGCAACTTGAATTTTCTTCAAGACCTGGAGCAGCAGGCCAAAGCCGTTCGCGGTATTGTACAGACGATTCGGAATTTCGCTTCGCAAACGAACCTGCTCGCCTTGAACGCGGCGATTGAGGCGGCGCATGCCGGGGAGCACGGACGCGGCTTTAACGTTGTGGCGACCGAAGTGCGGAAGCTAGCGCAGCAGGTTCAGGAAGCGGCTAAAGAAATTCAAGCCAACGTTGAGGGGATCTTCGAACAGGTAGACCGGGTTAGCGGGGGCACGAAAAGTTCCCAGAAGACAATCATAAATAGCCAGCATCAAATTCAGCAAGCCGTCAATGAGTTCGCTGGCATCGGTGAAGCTGCAGGAAAGCTGGATGCACAGGCTAAAACTTTGAGACAAATGATGTAACTTGGAATCGAGAAAGGCCTACGTGAAAGATTTTTTTTGCTTAAGCTTTCATTTTACAAACTCTTTAATTCCGTTTGAATCCAGGGGGGTTAACCCAGCGGTCTCCGTGGGGTTTGGGTACGAAGGGATTTCTTCACGCGAGAAGCTGCATATTATTTCCTTGCTCAGTGCGCGAGCGGCAATATCAATTGTGTTCCTCCCTGGCGGAATTGGGACAACTTATTTCAGATAGAACTTTAGATAAGTAAGACCACATTGGGATATACCTCTCTGTGGTCTTTGATCGTTTTATCGATTATATTCCAATGTCACTGGGACGTCTCGAATACACGAACGTTATATGAAACTTCAGAAGTTATGAAACGAACACAAACCACTGAAAATCTAAGTGTTGAAAGAATAGGAGATTTAGTATTTAAACATTATGATCTTGAGGGAATATTCAAACAAACTAAGGATGATCATAATGTGACTTCAGAAAGAATCTATCAGACTATTACAAACATGAAATAGAATATTAAAAACATCCTTAAAAATTATAAATTTAATGACAATGGAACATAAATACTATATCAGGTGAGCAACTCAGGAAGTTAGCGGCATCATGTAACAGAGCATCCTTACTGCGAGTAGTGCTTAAGAAGAATCTCAAAGTAGCGTAATCAGGCGATACATCCACCCAGCTAAGTGGCAGAGCCATCCGGATCTGCGGTCCCTAAGCCGCTTGAACGTCAGAAATGCGGGTACGTTATACGACATTCCCAAAACAATAACGAGGTGAGCTACGATGTTATCAATTCCATCTAAACAACTTATTAAAGAAATTGAAATATCAGAAGTGAATTATATGTATGATCGTATGCTGGCCATTCAAAGTAGAATGAATAATCCCGAAGGGATTGAAGTAAAGCAGTTTGGAAATTCAATAGCTTTATATAGTAAGACAATGCCTTGGGCTACATTTAACACCGTAAAGGGAATAACAAGTGCAGATATTGAATTTATCGATCCAATAATTGAATTTTATAGAACAAGGGATCGAAAAGCTCAATTTGAGATAATACCTTCGCTTATAGATCAGAATTACCTAAAGAATCTGTCAGATCGCGGGTTCTATCAGTCGGGTTTCCATTCATCATTGTATATTGAGCCGAGAGTGTTTAAAAACGATTATAGTAAGAATATACGAATTCAAGAACTTAAAGAGGATCAGTTTATTCAATATGCTATCATTCATTGCAGAGGAACTGGATTATCAGATGATGGTATTCCATACGTAGCAGAGAATAACAAGGTTTTGTACAACCGGCCTGGCTGGAAGTTTTTTATTGCTTACATGAATGGAACGCCTGCTGCAGTAGGTGTAATGCATATGAAAGACGGTATTGCTTCTCTAACTTTTGCAGCTACATTGCCAGAGTTTCGAAATCAGGGATTGCAACAACGGCTCATAGAAAAAAGAATCGAAGAATCATTACAAAATAATTGCAAATTAGTAGTAGGTCAGTGTGCTTTCTTATCTCAGAGCCACAGAAATATGGAACGGATTGGAATGAAAATTGGATACATAAGAACATCGTGGACTGAAATATAACTTGTTTGTAACTGATAGAAGTGGGAACGTCGTATAAACCAACAGAACATTTCTGCATCGTCACTAACACTCCTTGGTCGTCAAGAAGTATTTCGGAAAGTGGAACAGACGATACTTCCAATCGGCCAAGTCTGACGACCTGGCGCGATGCGCCTTAAGCCTCTCGTGTTCGTAGCTATAAGAACATAAATAGGGCTCTCTTCCCAAAATATTGTTGCTACGAATAAATGCGTTGTAACACAACAAAACCACGAGCGAAAGAAGCCTCACGAGTTTGAATTGTAATTAACATTTATGATGGGTAATTAATTTTACCCGTTTCAACTAATTGTTGTAGGTGAAAAGGGCTGTGAAATGATCTTTACACAAGTTATTTTGGTTCCTCGCCAGTAGAAAGCTGTTGCTACATGAATGCCAAGCCCTTCAGCTAAAGATTCAGGGACACATTGGCAAGAAAAATTAATTATAACAATTTTTTATCAGTCGAATATTAGAAATTAATCTATAATAAACAGAATATTGGAATTGAGGTGGACATATGAGTGGAATTACTATCCGTACAATGAATGAACATGATGCTGAAGTTATATCCGATGCATTCCGTAACCAAGGTTGGGAGAAGCCTGCGAACCTTTATCTTACATATGTAGCGGATCAAAAAAATGGGGAAAGAGTTTCATTGATAGCAGAGGTTGAGGGTGTGTTCGCAGGATATATTAACATTGTCTGGCAATCAGATTATCCATATTTCAAGGAACAAGATATACCTGAAATCCAAGATTTTAACGTGCTGGTTAAATATCGTCGTCGTGGAATAGGCGCCTTGTTAATGGATACAGCGGAAGAAATCATTAGAGCACGATCAGATTGTTCTGGACTTGGTGTAGGATTATTCAGTGATTATGGAGCCGCACAAACATTATATGCTAAACGCGGTTATGTCCCTGACGGAAAAGGAATTTATAAAGATGGTGAGTATCTACAATTCGGTCAGCAAGTAGTTGTAGACGACGATCTTAATTTGTTTTTTGTAAAGAAATTAGCTTAATACAGACTTGAACTAACAAGAGGATGTGAGAAGAAAATGACTGATTACTATGGAGAACTTTGCACAAAAATGTATGAAAGCAGTAAAGCCTATGCGGATGGGATAGAGCTTGATTTTTATCTTTCTTTTGTAAAAGACCCGAATATGAACGTGTTGGAACCTATGTGCGGAAACGGTAGAATGCTTATCCCTTTTATGCAAAGGGGAATTCGTATTGAAGGGTTTGACATCTCAGAAGAGATGCTGAAAGTATGTAAAGAGAAAGGCGAGAAACTGAATCTTGAACCAAACGTTTACTATGAAAAAATAGAAGAATTCAAAGGGAATACTACCTATGACTTAATCATAATTCCTTTTGGCTCATTTTCATTATTGCCTGATGCGTTGGTTAACAAAAGCCTCTCTAATTTGAAATCTGTACTTAAAAGTGACGGTAAACTATTGTTAACAATTATGCTAAAATACGATGGAATCGTAGAGATTCCTGAATGGGTAGAGTTGGAGCAGAAACAGTTCGATGATGAATGGATTGTCACATACAAAAAAGTCCATTATAACGAGGAAGAGAGTATGCTTACTAGCAAGTTTAAATATCAATCTGTTAAAAATGGTAAAATCGTAAAAACAGAAATTATGGATTTCCCTCTTCGCCTATACGCTTTAGAAGAATTTGAATATACCCTCAAGTCTAACGGGTTTCATAATATTGTTGTTCATGGTATTAAGGATGGGTATGGAGAAGGTACCTTTTTTTATGTTATTGAATGCTCAACGTAACCTATTATAAAAATACATTCTTGAAAATAGTAGTAGCTAAGTGTTTGCGAATTTTTAACTCAACATTGGAAGAGATTTGCACGAGAAAAAACCGGCAACCTAAGGTTGGCCGGTTAATGGTATTTCAAGGTATTTAAAGAAAATTAACTCGCAAATATATGTTTCCCTATTTTTAAATTTTGAGGGCGTGTCCAGATCCAAGGACTAGTAGCTGTATCTGGATTGAAATAATAGAGTGAATTCTTACTTGGGTCCCACCCACGAACAGCATCTAACGCAGCTAAATAAGCAGTTCGGTTTGGAGTAAGCCAGTACTGCCCATCATCTACGGCTGTAAAAGCTCCCTTTTCAAATACGACATCTTTGATGGTATTTGGAAATTGGTTAGATTGTATGCGGTTCATGACAACAGCACCAACAGCCACTTGTCCGGTATAAGATTCCCCGCGAGATTCGGAGTATATCGTTCTAGCCATAATATCCATTTCATTGATATTTAAAGAGTGTTTTTTCAACACACTCCAAGTTCTAGAACCTGTGATTCCATCTGCGCTCAATCCATAATCCTGTTGAAAACGATACACAGCGGATTTAGTGTGTGCTCCGTACTTCCCATCTAATTCTTGAGTATAGAAACCATGTGTTTTCAATCGATATTGCAGATCCCATACGTCTCCTGAGGAACTCCCCGAATTTAATACCGGCGCCGCACTAGCTGAATTCATCATAGAAGCCATGCTTATAAGACCCAAAAGAAGCAACATAGTGAATATTTTTTTTCTAATCATAGTAGCCTCCTTTTCTCCAAACATTATAGATTCGCCCATACATGGAGACAACAATCAGTTATTGGCGGATTATTTAATAATTCCCATTTCCACGCCATGCACCAAAGTAGACTAAAGACCATAAGATTTCATTAGGGTGAAAGATATAAGATATAATATCTAGTATTCGTTATTTACAATTTCTACTGATAGGAATATAATTGTGTAAAAGTTGCCTTGGGTAAAAACAATTGTATGAAGACAAACTAATTTCGGAGGACCAACTATGTCTGGACAAATAAACATTCAAAGTGAAAATCAAATTATAATACAAAAGCAAAGGGATAGACTGAATACGGAGGCCATATTGAAGGGAAGGGGCATATCCAAACTGCTTCCATTCCTTGGTCCGGCTTTTATAGCTTCTGTTGCCTATCTAGATCCAGGTAACTTTGCCACCAATATTACAGCGGGTTCGCGATATGGATATCTTTTGTTATGGGTCATTGTCTTTTCCAATTTAATGGCGGTATTAATTCAATCTTTATCAGCCAAACTTGGAATTGCCACTGGAAAGAACCTTCCCGAAGTTGCGCGTGAACGCTTTCCGAGGAAAGTCTCCTTATTTCTATGGATCCAGAGCGAAATAGTAATCATTGCAACGGACTTGGCAGAATTCATAGGAGCGGCATTAGGACTTTACTTGTTGTTTGACATTCCTATGTTGCTGGCAGCCTTTATTACAGCCGCAGGCTCGTTTGCTATTCTGGAGTTACAACGCCGAGGTGTCCGTGCACTTGAAGCAGGGATTAGTGCCATGATCCTCATTGTTGCATTAGCCTTTGCTTTTCAAGTCATCCTCGCTAAGCCTGATATCGGTGCTGTAGCATCAGGAATGGTGACACCAAAGTTTCAAGGGGTAGACAGTATTTTACTTGCTGCTGGGATTCTTGGAGCGACGGTCATGCCGCATGCTATTTACCTTCATTCATCACTTACACAAAATAGAATTGTTGGACGAAATCCAAGTGAGAAGAAGCGGATTTATAAAATGGAGCTATTCGACATCGTCATTGCTATGGCAATTGCTGGAGCTGTTAATCTGGCTATGGTGGTTATCGCTGCCGCATTATTTTTCAAGAATGGTCTGGATGTAGATGATCTAGAGGTAGCCTTTAACCAGTTTGGACAATTAATTGGCCCTTCTGCTGCGATCCTGTTTGGACTTAGTCTACTTATTGCGGGTCTGGCTAGCGCTTCTGTAGGAACGATGGCAGGAGATGTGGTTATGCAGGGCTTTATCAAAAAACGTATTAATTTATATCTACGCAGAGCCATTACGACGATACCTCCATTGGTCATCATTTGGAGTGGTATCGACGCTACCAAAGCTCTAATTATGAGCCAGGTTATACTGTCATTTGGTATTGCCTTCGCCTTGATTCCACTCATTATATTTACAAATAATAAAAAGTTAATGGGGGATTTGGCCAATCATTCTTTCACTAAAGTAGTGGCCTGGATCATTGCAGCCATTGTTGTCTCATTGAACTTATTCCTAATCGTAGAGATGTTCATTTAACTTATGGATGTACTAACAACATCTAATCCCTTACCGTTTATTCAAAAGAGGTGAGGGATTTTGATTTAAATTCATAGTCTCGTTCCTATTTGTTTACAAAAAAAGGGTATCTATTTATAATTGACGAAATAATATACTTCTAACGATATTAAAGGAGATGTAAAGATGAATCCGGAAGTAACAGATTTTATTGAAGCTATACAAGAATCGTGGAAAAAGGAACTTTGTTCCCAGCTTAGAGCCATTGTTTATGATGCTATTCCAGAAGTACAGGAGCGTATTCAGTATAAGAAACCTCATTTTTTGAAAAATGGAAAATACGCAGCCGTCATCTCAACGTCAAAAGATGCAGTAAGTTTTACGATCTTTAACACAAGTGAACTTGCACTTCCTGAAGGACTATTCGACGGTCCATTGGAACGAAAGACTATGAAACTTCGAGAAGGGCAATCGTTCGATTCCAATCAACTTTCGTCGCTAGTAAATCAGGCCGCCTCGGGGTTATAGGTTAGACAAAAAGACTAAGTACCCTATTTCCAAGGTACTTAGTCTTTTTTGTGATCAATTAGACGGAGAATTATGAATGAAATTCTTCTAGGGTAATTCGTAGATTGAATGAGTTCACATCGTCTTTTTATAGATAGGTGACTTATGAACGATTGTGATTGATTTGTTATAAACCATTAGGATATACACTACGTCCACTATAAGGATGAGAATATACAACATCGTTAATAAAATCGATTGCGGGAAGAATGAAAAGCAAAGTATGGAAGCGCATAGGGTTCCTATCATTTTCAAATAAGCGATCGTTAGGGATTGCCCTTGCAGTTCTTTGGTCAGTAGCATTTTAATAAAGAGGATGGACATCACTAAATTGATGCCAAAGGCCGAATAAAGAGACATGGTATCATGAAATTCAATTGCCATTGTATACTGCACCAGAAAAGCTATGACAATTAAGGAAAAGACAGAAGCATAAAGCATTCGTTTGTTATAGGTTTTTTTTGAATAATAGAGAAATTGGAGCAGAATGATGCAGTCTAATAGAAACCATACTAAGGTTACGATTTGCTGAAGCGGATGGAAAGGTAAAATAAAGGTTAATAGAAACTCCCAAGAAATGTTTAAACAGATAGCGGCTAGGGGCACTCCGTAAGATTGATCCTTAAACCCTTTATAAATAATGAGTACATAGGCAATAGTCCAGAATAGGGAGATCCCAAACATAAGGATGAATTCTACTTTTTGAGGTAATAAGTGATCAATTATAATGGTAATCACATCCTTTTTACGAGAATTGTTGTCTATCAAGAATCAGCCTGTCTATGTATATGAAACAAGCATTCTATGTAGACCATACTTGTAAAGTTTGGAAACTATGATATATTGATATTCCTTCCTTATTTTCATCATACGGTTCTATCTATGTACGGTTTGAAATTTATATACAGGAGGACGACCTAAGTTGCGCTGGTTACAATGGGATCTTAATTTGAAAATCAGGCTGATGGGGGAAACGCTTTTTAATATGCTTTTCTGGATGTATTTTCCTTTCATGATCTTATTCTTTAGTGATGCTTTTGGCAAAACCGTAGCCAGCATGTTGATGACTGTGCCACCTCTTATTGGGATTATTGGGGGCTTGTTTGGAGGATATTTATCTGATCGGTTAGGTCGTCGTCCCGCTATGCTGCTAGGATCATTCATGCAGGCAGTCATGTTTGGTATATTTGCTGTCTCCTCGTCTCACTGGCTCGAGTATTTCGCATATATCGGGGTTGGGTTAGGCGGATCAATTTACTCACCAGCCAGCTCAGCGATGGTAGCTGACATTACACCTGAGAAGGATCGAAGAATGGTATTCGCTACTTTTGTAACAGGAAAGAATATTGGCGCCGTATTTGGTCCGCTGCTCGGGTCCATTTTTTTCATTCATTATCGAACGGAGCTTCTGTGGACCTGTACAATCGTGACGTTGCTCTATTCCCTAGTGATCTTGTGGAAGATTAGGGAGACGCTACCGAAGACATCCATGATGCCACAGGAATCGTATAATATGAGTATGGTATTTAAGGAGCAATGGCATAATTATGGCGTAATTTTAAGGGATAAAGTCTTTGCTCTATATATTGTGGCAGGTATTCTGGTCACCATAGCATTTATGCAACTTGATATGTATCTTGCTACATATGTCAAAGAATATGTTCCAGCGCAGACGGTACTTGCGTTCAAGAATTGGTCTTTCTCTCTTAGCAATACGGAGATTTTCGGATGGATGCTTGGCCTAAATGGTCTAATGTTTGTCCTTTTAGTCCTGCCTGTGACGAAGTGGTTCGAACATTGGAGTGACCGAAATATATTTATTACATCCTCGATAGTGTTCGGGCTAGGTATGTTTTTGATCGGCTTAGCCACCAACGTTTGGTTATTATTTATATTTACTTTTATTTTTACCATTGGGGAACTATCCCGCTCACCAGTGACTCAGAGCTTTGTAAGTGAGTATGCACCTGCTCATGCAAGGGGGCAGTATATGGGGGCATCCAACCTGCAATATACGATTGGTCGCTTTTTTGCCCCACTAACCATTTTTCTTTCTTCTTGGCTTGCGCCTATTGGGGTGTTTGGCTTCATTTTCCTAGTTACACTGATAAGCGCTGCGCTTTATGTAAAGCTTTTTCAAATCATTCCGAAAAGCTGAATTACATATTGAAGGGTAGCGAATCCCACATACTTTTCTGTGCAATTCTTTGTATACTGATTTTGTCGGAGTGCTTGGTTTGGATTCAGCCTTAGCTACAGGTGAACTGAGAATTTACCCTGGTGATTGGAAATTTAATACGGTGACGCGTAATGATCTAGCTGTAGGAATAGCAGCTGTTCTATCCGAATCGGGTCATGAAAATAAGACGCTTAGCTCCATCGTTTAATGATAAATTAGAAATAGCGCAGGATGGAAGTTGTATTATCTGGTGAGGAAATTGTACGGCTGAAGCAATATATTGAACACAAGCACCTTGGTCTTGATCCGTTGCAACGGGCATCCATTTTAGGCGATTCCGTCACGCGAGAATTTATAGTTTATCCCCTCCACTCAAGTGCTACATGGGCAAGAATGACTTTCTCTCCGTCTTAATGTTATTCAAGTAAAGAATAACCAGATTTTAATGAAAATATGGGATCGAATATCATTCGACCCCGTCTATACTTTATTTTTTTAAAACTATTAATGTTTTACTCCCACGTTTGCTAGTTTTTCTGGTTCGTGTTTGTAACGGAAAGTGAAGAAGAAAAGGATTCCTAATAGCATGGCATATGCAGCAAAAAGGAGCCAAATGGTCTGCCAATCTTTCATGCCATCTACAGTGAAATAATCCACTACTTTACCACTTGCAATGGATCCTACATAAGCACCGACACCATTAACCATTGTCATAAATAGTCCTTGTGCACTGGCACGAATATCAGAGCTAACTTCTTTTTCGATATAGATGGAACCCGAAATATTAAAGAAGTCAAAGGCACAACCATAAACAATCATAGATAACATTAGTAATACAAAGCCAAATGGTGAAGGATCACCGAATGCAAATAGGCCAAAACGTAATGTCCATGCAAGCATACTTATTAACATAACTTTTTTAATGCCGAATTTTTTCAAGAAGAAAGGAATGGCAAGGATAAAAGCAACTTCAGCTATTTGTGAAACGGATAAGAGAATGGATGGATATTTTACAACAAAACTATCGGTATAAGCCGGATTTGATGCAAAATCATGTAAGAATGGATTGCCAAATGTATTGGTGATTTGTAATACAGCACCAAGTAACATAGCGAATACGAAAAATAGTGCCATTTGTGGTTTTTTAAATAAAACGAAAGCATCTAAACCAAGCATGCTGACCCAGTTTTGATTTTTCTTTTTTTTCGCAGTTGGAACAAGAGGCATAGTAAGAGAATAAAGAGCCAAAACAAGTGATGCACCAGCTGCGATATAAAGTTGCATGTTACTCAGTTCGAATCGGAACAAACTAATTGCCCACATCGCTAGGATAAAACCGATTGTCCCAAAAACACGAATGGGTGGGAAACTTGTGACTGTATCAAAATTATTCTTCTCTAAGCAGGTGTAAGAAATGGTATTAGATAAAGCGATAGTTGGCATAAAGGCCATCGCATTTACAAGCAAGACCCAGAACATTATTGTGGGATCACTTACTGAAGCTGCATAATAGAGCGCTCCCGCACAAATCAGATGAAGGATGATGTATAGACGATTGGCAGGAATCCATTTATCGGCTACAATTCCTATTAAACTTGGCATAATTACAGCAGCAATACCTTTTGTACTATAAACCATCCCAACTTCTATACCCGTAAAACCGAGTGTATTAATCATGTAAGAGCCTAGGGTAACAAGCCAACTTCCCCAAATAAAGTATTGTAAAAACGACATGATTTTTAAACGGTTTTTAATCCCCATGTTGTTCCTCCTACATTGTATCAATCGTTTTTATCATAATGATAAAAAGTGGATAAATTAAAACCGGGAAATCACTTCTGTAACCAGTTTAAGGAAAGTTCCTTTTACACGCTCTGCCGTTTCAATGACTTCATCGTGACTAAGTGGTTGATCAAGAATACCGCAAGCCATATTAGTTAAGCAAGAAATTCCTACAGTATCCATTTTGGCATGAGTTGCAATTAAAGCTTCAGGTACCGTTGACATCCCTACAGCATCAGCACCTAGAGTACGAATCATCCGAATCTCAGCAGGTGTTTCATAAGTTGGACCCGTCCACCAAGCATAAACACCTTCACGCAAATTCACGTTTTGTTCCGTTGCAACCTCTTTAACGATAGATCTTAATTTTTTATTATACACTTCCGAAACATCAGGAAAACGAGTGCCTAAATCTGCATTGTTAGGGCCAATCAAAGGGTTATTAGCTGTTAAGTTGATATGGTCGGTAATTAGCATCAAATCACCAGGATTGAAATCGGTATTAATTGCGCCACAAGCATTGGTTACGATTAATTTGTCAACACCTAGCGCTTTCATAACACGAACAGGGAAGGTAACTTGATCAAGTGTAAATCCTTCGTAGTAATGGAAGCGGCCTTTCATTGCAACGACGTTCTTTCCTGCAATCGTCCCTATGACAAGTTCATTTGCATGGCCAACCGCGGATGATTTAGCAAAATGAGGGATATCATCATAAGAGATATGTACCGCATCCTCTAATGTGTCGGCGAATGGTCCAAGTCCTGAACCTAAAATGATACCAATGGTTGGTTTAACTTTCGTAAATTTCTCCACATAATGTTTAGCTTCTAAGATCTCTTCTGTTTTGTGCATGTTTGTTTCCTCCTATATGGATAAAATTATTAAGCGCTTTCACGAGTTATTTTAGCATGCTCAAAATTAAAAGTAAACGACTTTTTATCAAATTGATAAAAAGTGGCTGATCCACTTATAATCTGATCTTGATTTTTAGGAGGGACTCCGTTACCATTTTCACTAGAAGATTGTGGCTTTATGAAAGGAGCTTCTTCCTTATGAATGAGATGTTAATAGAATTTCAGACAACTAAAAACTCCAAAATGAAAAAATTAAAATTTCTATATACGTTAATTAGAAATTACGGTCCGGTTAAAGTAGAAACGTTAATTGAAAAAACACATATGAAACCTGCTACTTGCGCCCGTATGCTCGACCAATTAATAAAAGGAAAGCTTATTTCGGGTAGTGAGTTTGGTGAATCTACGGGGGGGAGAAAACCAATTTTATATCGAATTAACCCTAATGAAGCTTATGTGATTGGTATTGAAGTAACGAATCTTTATTCTACTATTTTAGTACTCAATTTAAATTTAGATATTCGTGGCCAAATTAAAATGAAGACGACGAATATTCATTCGATCTATGAAACATTAGATGTTTTGATTCCCAAAATAGAAGACTTGCTGTCAAGTCATCATCTTGGGGTAAAGGATATACTTGGAATTGGAATTTCAATTGATGATCTTTTTAATCAAACCGATCAAACCAACGAAAGTGTTTCTGTACAAATAAAAAAAATTCAAAATTACATTCACAGTAAAATTCCGATTTATGTAACACTTGGAAGTGGTGTGAATTTTGCAGCACTTTCAGAACATCGTTTACACTTTTCAGCTTTAAGCGACCGGTTTTTATTTACGATGTGTGATATCGAAATTCGCATTTCTACAATTACAGGGGGGGATGTTCCTTATACAGAACCTCACAAAACGAATACTTTTGGTCATGTCACAGTTGATATTAATGGATCAAGATGTCAATGTGGTTCTTATGGTTGTTTGTACACCTTTAGTTCCTTGGCAGCAATAAAAAATAAGGTTATTCAATTCGTTAAAAGAGGCAAGCCATCCATTCTTTTGGAAATGGTGGACTCAATTGAAGAAATTGATTATCACCTCATTCTGAAAGCCATTGAAAAAGGTGATGTATTATGTACAGAGGTTCTTGAAGAAGCAGCGTATTACTATGGAATAGCATTATCAAATATCATTTTAACTTATCAACCGGATACAGTCGTATGTGGAGGAACATTGGTCCCGAAGGGTTCGTTTTTTGAAGTAACCAAGCAAACCGTTGAACAAAAATTGAAGATGTATCCGCAGCTTAAAACTGCTATTTTTCCAGCAAATGATTCGTATGAAATTGTATCACAAGGAGCTGGAGGAATGGTTTTAAACCATTTATTGGCATGACCCTAACATCCAATCCAACTGTGTCTACAGCCCCTAATGTAAGGCAACTGTTCCAGATAGGTTTGTGACCGACATAATACTTTATGTAGACCATAAGGGGAGTCGGCTGTCAGATGACAAGATATCAATTGATGCCCAACGCCTTATGGATTCTCCCGAGCCTAGAATAGAGTTCGGATTGAAACAATGAAACAGCATTATGAGCTTTTTTGCTTGCTATTTTATCAATTGAGTAGTAAAGTGATATTAAGCTTAGCGATGTGGAGGAAAACGAATGCGTAATAATACGATGGGATCGTTAATCTGGTTACGATTAATGCGTTTTACGAACCAAAGTAACCAGATGTCGAATGACTTTCTGAAACGTTTTGATTTAACGACTGCTCAATTTGATGTACTCATGCAAGTTCGCATTTATCAGCCACTGACGCAAATGGAGTTAGCGGAGAAAGTGACGGTTACGCAAGGTGGTATTTCGCGTATGCTTGTACGGCTTGAGAACGAAGGGTATATCGTACGTAAGCAAGATTGGAAGACAAAAACGATTAGTCTCACAGCGAAAGCGGATGCTATTCTAGAACAAGCAATGCCTGAACAGTTAGCATTTCAAACGTCATTTTTTGATGATGTATTAAATGAAGAAGAACAAACAACACTATACACATTGATGACACGTGTTCATAAACATAGCCAAAAGAAAGAATTACCGACTGAGTAATTTTTTTTGCACAATCAATTGATTAGTCAAGTTATAAAAGGGAGGAAACACAATGTATATCATTCCTGGACATCACCATATTTCGATGATAACTAAAAATGCTCAAATCAATAATCAATTTTATCAAAAAGTACTAGGATTACGCAGAGTCAAAAAGACAGTAAATCAAGATTCCCCTACGATGTATCACCTATTTTACGGAGATTTAACAGGTAGTGCAGGAACGGAGTTGTCATTCTTTGAAATACCAAATGTAGGAAGTACAGTTCGTGGCACGAATACAATTACGCAAATCGGCTTACTTGTTCCGTCATTTGAAAGTCTAGTATTTTGGAAACAACGTTTTGAACAAATGGATGTAAAGCATGGCGAAATTACAAGTTATGCTGGCAGAGATGCTTTACATTTTGAAGATACAGAAGGTTTACGAATGATCATATTAAATAATAACGGCGAAGAGGTTCCTGAAAGATGGTCAGCATGGGAAGACTCCATTGCCCCGCAACAGCATCGTATATTAGGAATGGGAACGATCGAAATAACTGTTCGTCACTTAGAACGTTTAGCGCAAACATTAACGGACATGTTTGGTTATATAGAAGTATCTCGATCTGATGACGAAGCCATTTATCAATCCGTTGCTGGGAAGTCATTTGGTGAAATTGTCATTAAACAGCAAGAAGGACCAAGTGAGAAACCGGGAAAAGGAAGTATTCATCATTTAGCCATTCGTGTTAAGAACGAAGAAGAGTTGCGCTATTGGGATGCAGTTGTTAAAGAACGTGGCTTCCATTCATCTGGGATTGTGGATCGTTACTACTTCCAAAGCTTATATTTCCGTGAATCAAACGGTATTTTATTTGAAATTGCAACAGATGGTCCGGGATTCACCAAAGATTCAACGGTCGAAGCGCTTGGATTGGGATTAGATTTACCACCATTTTTAGAAGAACGACGTGCAGAAATAGAAGGAATACTAACACCATTGGATTAAATCAAAAGGAGAGAGTAAGCATGGAGAAATATCGTATTGATACAACTAAAGGGCTAGAATTCGGCTTATATTCGATTGGAGATTATTTAGCTAATCCACATACCGGTACAATGATTAGTCCTGAACAGCGTATTCAAGAGTTAATTGAGGCCAGTAAGCTAGCTGATCAGGCTGGACTTGATGTATTTGCTGTAGGTGAAAGTCATCAAGCACATTTTACAACACAGGCACACACGGTCATTTTAGGTGCAATTGCACAAGCCACAAAAAGCATTAAAATAGCTAGTTCAGCAACGGTGTTAAGTACATCTGATCCTGTTCGTGTGTATGAAGATTTCGCCACATTAGATTTGATCTCCAAAGGTCGTGCTGAAATTGTCGCAGGTCGAGGATCACGTATAGGGGCTTATAGTCTGCTAGGATATGATGTGCATGATTATGAAGAGTTATTTGAAGAAAAGATGGAGCTTCTGTTGAAGTTGAATAACGAGAAAACCGTAACATGGGAAGGTCAATTCCGTGCACCGTTGAACAATGCTTCCATCTTGCCGCAACCTCTCCATGGGCATATGCCAATTTGGCGTGCTGTCGGTGGTCCACCTTCTAGTGCGATTAAGGCTGGGTTTGCAGGGGTACCGATGATGCTGACAACGCTTGGAGGACCTGCTATCAATTTCAAGGGTTCCGTTGAGGCGTATCGTGAGACAGCCGCGCAACGTGGGTTTGATCCAGCAACGCTTCCTATTGCAACAACAAGCTTATTTTATACAGCAGCAAATTCACAGGATGCACTTCGTGAGTACTATCCACATATTAATTCAGGTATGCAGGCATTACGTGGTGGCGGCTATCCCAAACAACAATTTGCGCAATCTACAGACTATAGGGATGCGTTAATGATCGGTAGTCCACAACAAATGATCGAGAAAATGCTCTACCAATATGAATTGTATGGTCAACAGCGCTTTATGGCACAAATTGATTTCGGTGGCGTACCGTTCGATAAGATTGCGAAAAACATTGAGTTGATTGCAACAGAAATTATGCCTGCAATTAAGAAACATACAGCCAAGTAGAAACGGCTTCGCCGTCCTTTTTCAAGGACGGCACCCGTTTTAGCAGAAATATAAGGAAAAGAGTATTAAGTGAAACTTATACTATCTTATATTTTAAGAAATAAGGAGTGAGTAGGATGAAGATTGTTGCGATTGCAGGTTCTATTGTAGGGTCTAAAACAAGAACAGCGATAGATTATACCCTCAGAATAGTACGTGAAAAATACCCAGATGCCGAGATTACATTACTAGACCTTGCTGAGTATAAAGTGGTGTTTAGTGATGGACGGAATTATATGGAATATGAAGGGGATACGAAGGTTGTAACGGAAACCATCATGGCAGCAGATGCTATTATTATCGGCACTCCAACATTCCAAGCCTCTATTCCAGCAACTTTAAAAAATATATTCGATCTATTACCCGTCAACGCGTTCCGAGATAAAGTGGTGAGTATGATTGTTACAGCTGGAACAACGAGGCATTATCTAATGGTGGAACAACAGTTGAAGCCGATTTTAGCCTATATGAAAGCACATATTGTACCAACGTACGTATTTATCGAAGAGAAGGATTTCCACCGAAAAGAAATTATCAATGATGATGTGCTTTTCCGTATGGAGCGATTAGTTGAAGATACTGTGTTATTAGTGGAAGCATACACAGGTATTCGTAAAGCGAAAGATACAGAGTATGATTTCTAATGAGGAATAATCATATCAGATCGTCAAACAACATAAGGCAGTTAGAATCTATTTCTTAGGTTCTGGCTGCTTTTTGTTGTTTAATTCTTAAATAGTTGTTATCAAGTAATGGCGCACTTCTAGTAGTACAAAGATCAGATCCCATCGATAAGTTTATTACCCCAGGCGTAATGATCTCCGCGACGGGTAAGAAGCGGTTAGTAGCAATTTTTCTCTAAAATAAAAAAACACCTCTTATTAAAGAGGTGTTGGAAGTTGATATTAGCGCAACGTTTTCAATGCACCGCTCCAAGCGAGTACTTGATCAAGCATACCGTTAACGTTGGTAAGATGTAGATCTGCTGGTTTGAAAACAGATCCGTTCTCAAAATCAGTGAATAGTGACAAGGCTGGGTGTACACGAACGTCCGCTACGGACAATTCACCCAAGATTCCACGCAGATGTTCAGCTGCACGAGCACCACCTACAGAACCATAACTTACGATACCTGCTGCTTTATTGTTCCAAGCATCGCGAGCATAATCAAGTGCATTTTTCAAGGATGCTGATATGCTATGGTTATATTCTTGAACGATAAATACGAAGCCGTCCAAGCTAGCAAGCTTTGTATTCCAAGCTGTTGCTTGTTCTGTAGCATCACTTTCTCCTAAGAGTGGAAGCTTGAAATCTGCGATATCTACGATTTCATAATTAGCATCTCCACGTTGATCAGCGATACGTTTTACCCATTCACCAACTTGCGGACTAACACGACCTTGACGAGTACTTCCTAAGATAATTCCGATATTTAATTTTGACATTGTTGTTTCCTCCTTAGTAGTTGTACTTCCAAATATTTTTCCCCAAAAACTCATTTACCACACCACCAATACTTTATTACTTCACTTGAAGTATCTTTGTCTTGAGATAATAATATCGAAATACCTGTATATTGTCAAGTAACTATATTTATGTTAGTTATTGTCGAATAGTGGTCATTAAATTGAAGAAAGAGGAAGAATATTTTCTTCACCATTGAGTTTTAACTTAATCCTGCTTATAATATAACGATAAAAATATATGAAAAAGGTGTCTATACATGAGCATATTAAATGTTGAAGGATTAAGTCATGGCTTTGGAGATCGCGCAATCTTCAAGGATGTGGCGTTCCGTCTTCTTAAAGGCGAGCATATCGGATTATTCGGTGCGAACGGCGAAGGTAAATCTACTTTTATGAACATTGTTACAGGTAAGTTACAACCCGATGAAGGTAAGGTAGAATGGTCCAAACGGGTGCGTGTCGGCTATCTTGATCAACACGCTGTTCTGACGAAAGGGTTAACGATTCAAGATGTATTGCGAAGTGCATTCCAATACTTGTTCGACCTTGAGCAAGAGATGAACGAAATGTATGGCAGAATGGGTGATGTTACACCAGATGAACTAGAAAAACTTCTTGAAGAAGTAGGTACAATTCAAGATACGCTAACGAGTCAAGATTTCTACATGATCGATGCGAAAGTGCAAGAGACGGCACGTGGACTCGGGATCACTGACATTGGACTAGATCGCGACGTGAACGACCTCAGTGGAGGACAACGTACCAAAATTTTACTTGCGAAGTTGCTGCTAGAGAAACCAGACATTTTGCTCCTTGATGAGCCGACGAACTATCTGGATGAGCAACATATTGAATGGCTGAGACGTTATCTGCAAGAGTATGAGAATGCCTTTATTCTAATTTCACATGATATGCCATTCCTGAATAGTGTCATCAACCTGATTTATCATATGGAAAATCAAAAGCTGACTCGTTATGTTGGTGATTATGAACAATTCCAGCAGGTCTATGAAATGAGAAAACAGCAGCTTGAATCTGCATTTAACCGTCAACAACAAGAAATTTCAGAGCTGAAAGATTTCGTTGCTCGTAACAAAGCGAGTGTGGCTACCCGTAATATGGCTATGTCCAGACAAAAGAAACTCGACAAGATGGATGTCATTGAGCTTTCGAAGGACAAACCGAAGCCGCAATTTAATTTCAAGGATGGCAAAACAGCCGGAAAAGTTATTTTTGAAGCCAAAGGTCTTGTTATCGGTTATGAGGAGCCATTATCTCGTCCATTGGATTTGATCATGGAACGTGGACAAAAGATTGCGCTTGTTGGTGCTAACGGGATTGGGAAAACGACTTTGTTGCGTAGTATTCTCGGTGAAATTCCTGCATTGTCTGGTTCAATAGAGCTTGGCTATAACCAGGAGATTGGTTATTTTGAGCAAGAGATGAAAGAAGGCAATTATAATACCTGTATCGAGGAGATATGGGAAACGTTCCCGTCTCTTTCACAATATGAAGTACGTGCTGCCCTTGCGAAATGCGGGCTGACTACGAAACATATTGAGAGTAAGATCGCAGTTCTGAGTGGTGGAGAAAAAGCAAAAGTGCGTCTATGTAAACTCATTAATACGGAGACGAATATACTTGTATTAGATGAACCTACGAACCACTTGGATATAGATGCGAAGGAAGAACTTAAGCGTGCTCTTAAAGCATACAAGGGAACTATCCTGATGATTTCTCACGAACCTGAATTTTATCAAGATATTGCAACAGATATCTGGAACTGCGAATCTTGGACGACGAAAGTATTTTAAATAACAATGAACAAGCCTATGGGGTACTAACGAATATGTTAGAAGTCCATGGGCTTTTTTTATTGTTTTTCAAAAACATTAAATGGAGGGATTTGGGGGAAATATCTACGATATTAAATGAATAGTATACTAAGTTATTCTACTACGAGGGAAATCCAAATAAACAACATATATATCATAATAGGAAGTGAAATACCTATCATAAGAGCTACATAAAGCCAAGGTGATCTTACAGTATTTCTTAATTCCTGATATGACTTCTTTTTAATATGTAATAACTTAACTTGACCTAAGAAACGATTGAGCAATTTTTCGGATTCACTTTCATCTAGCGAGGATAATTCATTCCACAAATCGGTATGTATTTGTTTGATTTCTTCGTATTTCCCACTTTGTTTTAATGCAGTCACTATACACACTTCCCTTCAGCATATAAAACACCATATATTTGAAAAGGTTGTAACGAAATTGTGACACATGGTAAAATTTTCATGTTATAGTGTCATTATGCATAAAAACAAGCTAGAGCTATGCCTGTACGACATGTACACACAACGGATAACAAGGAATAATCGCAAGCGATCAGTACAAAAGAAGCATTAATAGGTCTTAAAGCAAAACTTTTACATCAACTTGAGAATCACCTATTTATCAATTGCGTATTGATAATGGAGGTAGAGGAGGTTCAGGTATTGACTGTTACAAAATACATAAAACTATTCGGAATTATTATTGGTGTAGTGGTTGTGAATATCCTAGTGCTCTCACCCGGATTTTTAGGGGTTAAGATAGGCGGCAGTCCTCTTACAACTGCGATTGGAGTTACATTGTTGTTCGCAAGTGCGCTTGTGTTGCTTTACGGGAGTTATGCCCTGTTGTTTAAGCAGCCCGTTGTTTTGCCTGTCAAACAGATCAAAACACATGAGGACTACGTGGAGGCTTTGAATCACTACCGTCGGGTAAAGACACTAGGAAATGATATTTCTCTTGCCTTAGAACAGTTGGATCGAATCACAAAGAGGAAGGATACCTTATTAATTGTCCTCAATCAGAGATTTGAACCAACTGAGTTAAGTTACAAGAAGTTTGCTTCCGTCGTTCAGGAGGTAGAAAAGCTATTTTACCTTAATGTCAGGAGTATCCTCAATAGGCTCAATGTTTTTGACGAGTCGGAGTTCCTGAGAGTCATGAGTAACAAATCAACTCGGTTTTCTCAGGAACTTCTTCAAGAAAAGACAACCATGTACAACGAGTATCTGTCTTTCTTGAAAAGTTCTCTAGACAGTAACGAGGAAATATTGTTGAAGCTAGATAAATTACTGCTAGAAATATCTCGCTTAGATAGTTTTGAGCCGGGGGATATTGAGAATATGCCTTGTATGCAGGAAATAGATTCATTGATCAAGCAAACCAAATATTATAAACAGTGAGAGGTGCAAAGTATGGCAAAGAAGAGTAAATTTTTCCTAATTTCAGGTTTTCTCGTGGTATTAGTATTCGCCCTAGTGTATTTCGGGGTGAATCTGACCTCAGATTTGGGTAAGACCAATACACAGATCACTTCGGAAGATGCAGGTAAGCAATTAAGCAAGCTTTACTCCAATATCTCAATTAATACGGAGACACCGGTAAAAGGTCAAATCGACCTTAACCCTGCTGATGTTGCTGAGTCATTGCCGGATATTTCAAAATTCCCGATAACGGTAGATAACGCGACTGATCATTTTGTAGAAATTTTCTCTTCTACAGAGAAATCGGGTACGGGTATCGATGGTTGGTTGACTGAGGTTGCGACTGAGTTCAACAAAGCTAATATCGTTGTAAACGGTGAACCAGCTTCCGTTAAGATTCGGAATATTGCTTCCGGTACAGCCGCTGATTATATTAAATCCGGTAAGTATGTACCAGACGCTTTCACACCTTCTAACGAGCTATGGGGTGAGATGGTAAATGCGAATGGTGTTAAGACTCAGGTTGTATCTAAGCGTCTCGTTGGGAATGTTCCTGGGATTGTTATAGCAAAGGCTAAGCACGATGCCCTAGTAGATAAGTACGGGTCCGTAAATGTCAAAACAGTTACCGAAGCGATTGCTAATAACGAGTTCTCTATGGGGTATACGGATCCATTCGCTAGTTCCACGGGCTTAAACTTTCTTGTAACAGCCCTCAGTACGTTCGATAGCACTAATATTTTAGGAGATAAGGCCGTTCAGGGGTTTGAAAAGTTTCAAGCCAATGTCCCTTTTATTGCATCTACAACGATACAAATGCGTGATGCGGCGAAGTCTGGAATGCTAGACGGGTTCGTATTAGAGTACCAAACCTATATAAATGCTGCAGACTTAAAGGATGCTTATGTTTTTACGCCTTTTGGTGTAAGGCATGACAGTCCGTTATATGCATTAGGTGATGTACCTCAAGATAAGTTAGACATCATAGTCAAGTTTGCTGAGTTCGTCGAGCAAGCACAATACCAGAACCTAGCGAAAGAAAAAGGCTTCAATCATCTCGATGATTATAAGTCGGAAGTTGGCGTCGTCGATGGTAGTCTTCTACCTGCGGCACAAAAGTTATGGAAAGAAAAGAAGAACGGAAGTAAACCAATTGCGGCTGTGTTCGTAACCGATGTTTCGGGTAGCATGGCAGGTGAACCCCTTAATCGCTTGAAAGAATCCTTGTTAAAGGGTCAAAAGTACCTAGGGAAAGATAACAGTATCGGCCTTGTTTCCTATTCGAGTGGTGTAACCATTAATCTCCCTATTGGGAGGTACGACACGAACCAGCAGTCCATGTTTGTTGGTGCGGTGAACAGCCTTCAGGCCACTGGAGGAACGGCTACTTTTGATGGTATCGTTGTCGCTCTGAAATTACTTCAAGATGAGTTAGTACGTAACCCGAATAGTAAGCCTATCATCTTTGTATTAAGCGATGGCGAAACGAATGAGGGTTATTCACTCAAGGACATCAAGGGATTAATTGAGACCTACAAGATTCCAATTTATACGATCGGATATAATGCCAATATTAAGGCGCTTCAAAGTATTTCGAGTATCAATGAGGCCGCTAGTATTAACGCAGATACAGATGATGTTGTCTACAAGATTGGTAACTTGTTTAACGTTCAAATGTAACGTATACCAGGGAGGGTTAACATGTCATTCACAATGGAAATACCAAGTAAAGAAGAGATTCAGGTTGCTATCGAAGAACAGGTTAAGCCCGTTCCCGAGGAAGTGGCACAACTTAAAGAAGTAGCAGAATCCAATGTCGCAACGATCATGGCACTCGATTTCGAGTCGCTTGAGAAACGGAAAGAAATACTGCAATCCATTGACACGTTCGGTATAAATACAATGAAATCATCCTCAGATAAGAATACTTTGCTTCAAGTTTCCGTTGGGAATCTTTCCAAGACGGGAGATGAGGGTGGTCAAGTAGCAAAGGGGCTATCTGAACTACACATTCAACTGAAAGATTTAGACCCGAGCGCTATAGACTTTGCTAAAAGAGGATTCCTTGGCAAGCTATTCAATCCGCTAAGAGCGTACTTTCTTAAGTATCAAAAGGCTGATGTTGTGATTGCGGATATTGTTGTTTCTTTAGATAAGGGTAAGTCTACCCTTAAGAACGACAACACCACATTGGAGATTGAGCAACAGAATCTTCGAGATTTAACTAAAAAGCTCCAAAAGGAAATTCAACTTGGTGTATTGATGGACGAATCCATCGAGTCGCAGATTGAAGCAGCCAAACTTCGTAATGAAGACCCTGATAAGATCCGTTTCATCACCGAAGAAGTATTATTCCCTCTGCGTCAGCGAGTGATGGACCTACAGCAGATGTTAGTAGTCAACCAACAGGGGATTATGGCCATCGAAGTGGTAATTAGAAACAACAAAGAACTGATTCGTGGGGTAGATAGAGCTAAGAATGTTACCATTTCGGCGTTGAAGATTTCCGTAACTGTAGCAAGTGCGCTCTACAATCAAAAGATTGTCTTGAAAAAGATCGAACTCTTAAACCAGACCACGAATGATCTAATCGCTGGCACCTCCAAAATGTTGAAAAATCAAGGCGTTGAGATCCAAAAGCAATCTCTTGAAGCTAGTATTTCGGTTGACACCATGAAACAAGCATTTACTGATGTATTGTCAGCACTGGATTCTATTAGCACCTATAAGCAGGAAGCCCTTCCTAGAATGCGTGACACAATCAATCAGTTCAAGGAATTGGCTGATAGTGGTGAGAAGCAGATTCAACGTCTGGAGAAAGGTCATAAGTTGGGACTGTAATCAGATTCTTGGGAATGCAAATTTCAAGTCTACAGTTTGGCAATTAATAGGAATAACATTAGAGAAAAGCTGCCGGATTAATCCGAGTGGCTTTTCTTTATTTCTTAATACTCGTTCTTAAGGGAGGGTTTCGACAATATATAAATTATAAATCGCATAAAAATACAAAATAGTCTTTTTTATCCTAAAATTTTCAATAAAATTTTAAATGATAAATATATTGTATCCCTTTTTTGTTGATATATTTATCCCTTTCTGAATGTTTGGTATAAATATACAATGTATTTAATTGATTCCAGCGTTACCAATCTAATAGTTTATTGTATTAAAAAGTAGATTTGGAGACGAATAGCCAAAGAGGGAGCTAAATATGAGCGGTTTTAACTTGGATCAGCCTGTGGAAACATTTTCTTTATCGCATCCTCAAAAACGAATTTGGGTGGTAGAGAAAATTCATCCAGGCACTTCTTTATATCATTTAACGGCTGTTTCTTTTAAAAAGAAAACAGTTCATTTTGATGCGTTGGAGAAAGCCATTCTTACCTATATTCGTGAACAAGATAGCACTCGTACTCGTTTTATTGAGCATCAGAACGAAGTCTATCAATATATCAGAAAATTTGAACCTTTTTCAGTGGAAATGATTGATTTTAGCGAAAGTGCGCAACCACAAGAAGCGTTCAATACTTGGTACGAACAATGTGCACAACAAACATTTGATTTTGAGAACAGCCCTTTGTTTTATTTTGCTCTTGTGAAACTGAGTATAAATGAGTCAGGATATATGTTTAAGTTCCACCATTTGATAGCGGATGGTTGGTCGATTGGGAGCATGATTAATTCAATTTGGGATTTGTATGCACATATCATTCAAACCAAAGATTTGCCGCCAATAAAGTCGAATTCTTATGTGGATTTTATTACTAGTGAGCAGAAGTATTTGGAATCAGCCCGGTTTTTGAAAAACAAAACGTTTTGGCTCGATAAATTTCGTACATTGCCTGAAAACAATTTAGAAGGATCGAGTAATGAAATAGAAGGGAAGCGAACTACCTATTGGTTGGATCCTGCATTAAGCCAAACGATAAAGACATTTGTAGGAGAAATGGGCTGTTCTCTAAATACTTTTTTTGTTTCTGTGGTTGTTCTTTATTTACATAAAGTCGAGCGTCAGAAGGATATCGTCATCGGAACACCTGTATTGAATAGATCGGGGAAGAAAGAAAAAGAAATGTTCGGCATGTTTACGTCTACGATGCCCTATCGGATACAGATAGAAGATCAAATGACGATAATAGACTTGTTGAAATATGTAAATGAAGATCTGTCGAAATGCTATTATCATCAAAAATATCCATATGACCTTCTAGTGCGAGATCTTGAGATGAAAAAGGCTAGTAGCCAAAATCTATTCGATTTTTGTGTTAATTATTATAATACGAAGCTAGTTACGGAAATTGAAGGAGATTCGATTGAAACGACAGAGCTCTATGCCGGAAGTCAATTGTATGCATTGCAAATGGTTATTAAAGATTGGGCTGCCGATGGCTCTTTAATGATCAATTGTGATTATAAGATTAGTGCATATACAAATGAGCAGATCGAGCGGATGTTCAGTAGACTCTACCATGTCATCGAATTAATCATCGCGGACCCGTTGCAGAAGATTACTGATATTTCGGTTGTGTCCTCGCTAGAAAAAGATCGCCTGTTAAATGAATGGAATGCTACTTCAGCAAACTACCCTACAAACAAACTCATTCATCAATTAATTGAGGATCAGGTAGAACGAACGCCAGACCATATCGCCATTTGCTTTGAATCTAAGCAGCTTACTTATAGGGAGCTGAACCAACAGAGTAATCGATTGGCCAGAAAGTTGAGAGAACTTGGCGTAGGTCGTAATACGATTGTTGCCATGATGGTCTCTCATTCTCCGGAAGTTATCATCGGCATATTAGCCGTTCTAAAAGCAGGAGGCGCTTATGTTCCTGTTGATCCAGATTATCCTATGGAACGAATTCAGTACATTTTGGAGGATTCTGGAGCGCATTTGTTGTTGACCAACGTGTCCGTTCCTGAAGAGAGTCTATTTAATGGTAAGATCATCGACCTAAGAGACTTAAGGCTTTATGAGGGTGATGTAACCAATTTGCAAGCAATTAATGCAACGGATGATCTTGTTTACCTCATTTACACCTCTGGTTCAACTGGGAAGCCGAAAGGTGTCATGATCGAACAACAAGGTCTTGTCAATTACATATGGTGGGCACGAAAGATGTATATTCGCGAACAGTCTGAAGCTTTTGCACTGTATTCATCGCTTTCATTCGATCTGACAGTGACATCTGTGTTCATACCACTGATCAACGGAAATCGAATTAATATTTATGCAAGTGAACAATCGGAATTTGTACTATATCGGATTTTAGAGGAGAACAACTCGCATATTATTAAATTGACGCCTTCTCATCTGACATTATTGAAGGATCTGGATCTTAAAGAGAGTGTCGTTAGACGCTTCATTGTGGGCGGAGAAGATTTAAAGGCGAGCTTAGCCCGAAGCACATATAACAGTTTTGGTGGGAACATTGAAATTTATAATGAATATGGTCCGACGGAGACCGTTGTCGGATGCATGATTTATCGGTATGACACGAATCAAGATCTTTCGGGATCGGTACCCATCGGTAAACCTGCGGATAATGTTCAACTCTATATATTGGATGAACAGTTGAACCTGCTGCCAGAAGGGGCTATAGGGGAGTTATACATTTCAGGAGATGGGGTGGCTAGAGGCTACCGCAACCGACAAGATATGACTCAGGATCGATTTTTGCCGAATCCGTTTGTAACGGATACTCGATTGTATAGAACCGGCGATTTGGTTCGCTATAACTCTAGTGGACAGATGGATTATCTAGGCCGAATAGATAATCAGGTCAAGATAAGGGGATTTCGAATTGAGCTTGGAGAAATAGAAAGCCAAATCATTGACGAAATGGGGGTGTATGATGCTGTAGTAATTGATCGAACGCAAGAAGACGGTTCGACCTATTTATGCGCTTATTATATCGCTGACCGGGAGATAAGCGAAGGCGAACTGCGAGGATCTTTACTAAGTAGGTTGCCTGGCTATATGGTACCTACATATTTTGTGAGGGTTGATCAGATCCCTTTGACGCCGAACGGGAAGGTAGATAGAACCAAGCTCCCAGAGGTTATTAAAAAAGATGTTCTTCCTGAGACCGCTGATCAACCTATCAATGTTATAGAAGAAGTGCTTATCCAAACGTACCAAACGATTCTGAATGTAAATAGAATCGGACGCAGACATAATTTCTATCACATGGGTGGCGATTCCATTAAAGCGATCCAAATTGCTGCTAAATTAAATGAAGCAGGTCTGAAAGTGAAGGTCAAAGACATACTAGCTCTTCCGGTTTTATTCGAGCTGGCAGCTGTGTTGAGTTTTCACGATAAGTCAAGTCAAATGCAGATTCAGCAAAAACCTGCAGAAGGTGACATATCAGCATTGCCCATTACTTCATGGTTTTTTGAACAAGCATTTACTAAAGAGGATCATTGGCATCAATCCGTACTTCTTAAGCTCAAGCAGCCTATGCATTTGCGAGAAGTTAAATTAATTGTAAATGAGTTAATAGCTCATCATGATTCGTTACGGATCAATTATCGACGTGAGTCAAGAACCCTATTTTATAATTCGAGTCATCTGCAGGCTCTTGATCTAGTGGAAGAGATAGATTTGACAGGCTTTACGAATAAGCAGCAACAAGAAAAAATGATCGAGCATGGATATCGGATCAAATCACAATTCAATATAGAAAATGATCCTTTGTTCCGTGCCTGCTTATTTGTGACCGATACGTTAGGTGGCAGAACACTTCTTTTAACAGCGCATCATCTCGTCATCGATGCCGTTTCATGGCGGATTTTACTGGACGATTTCACACTGCTTGCAGACCAGTTTAGACACACTGGAAAGCTCCAGCTACCACAGAAAACCCATTCTTATCAGGTATGGGCGGAGTTCCTGCAAGCGTATGGTAAGGAAGAGGGCTTGAAGGAGCTATCCTACTGGAGAAAGGTCATAGAGAACGGGAATGAATTTACGGCTATGTATAAGGACAATTCCATATCGAATAGTCTACCGTCTCAGCAGCATATGATTCATGCTCAACTGGAAGTGGAAGAGACACGGTTACTGCTCACTGAGGCCAATACAGCATATCGAACAGAGGCTAATGATTTATTAGTGCTAACGCTAGGACTTGCTGTAAGAAACCTGACGCAAAGAGAAAATATCGTTCTTGAGTTAGAAGGGCATGGGCGAGAAGAGCTAAGTGACGACATTGATCTTACGCGAACTTTAGGATGGTTTACGAGTCTATATCCTGTTCTCTTGCACCTTACTGGACACGATTATGCAGACTTGATTAAGAGTGTTAAAGAGCAGCTTCGAACGATTCCCCATAAGGGAATTGGCTATGGAATCTTACGATATATCAGCCAGTCTCTGCCACAATCGCAAGGGAGATCGGCGATTCGTTTTAATTACTTGGGCCAAATGGATAACGGATTTGACAATCATCTATTCCAATTGCTACAAGATGATTCGGGTGCGGATCATGCGCCTGAGAATAGACTCTCCTGTGCTTTGGATATTATCGCTGCTGTCATCGACGGAAGTTTACAAATTACAGTGACATACGATGCAGCTTCACACGAGATGAACGAAATTGAGAGATTTTTGACGCATTTTACAAAGACGCTTAGCGAATTGATCCATTACTGCGTTTACGATGCTAAAAAGCAATTCACGCCATCCGATTTTGACACTGCATCTTTGCTACAGTCGGAGATCGAAATGCTTTTTGAATAACAAGGAAGAGGTAGTGAATATGAAAAAAATTACAAATACGCTAGTAATTATCTTTCTCAGCCTCTTGTGCTTTACTGTCTCTTTTGTACCATACAGACAAGCTGATGCATCATCGTCTGCAGAGACGGAGAGTGAAAAAATTGATACGGTTATTCAGAAAAATATGGATCGAAGCAAAATCCCCGGGGTTTCCGTTGTTGTTGTAAAAGGTAGCGAGATCGTGTACAACAAAGCCTTTGGTTATGCGGATGTGCAGTCCAAAAAACCAGCGAGTCCAAACACACTTTATGAGCTAGGCTCCACGAGTAAAACTTATACCGCGTTAGGTATTCTTTATTTACGGGATCAGGGTCTTATTGATTTGGATGATCCGGTCACTACTTATTTACCTTGGCTCAAGCTGAACTATAAAGGAAAAGAAGCTGTCATCACCTTACGAAATCTGTTACACCACACCAGTGAAATTCCGACTAGTATTCTCGGGGAGCTCCCAGAGATTAGCGGTGAAAGAGCAATAGAAGACACGGTTCGCATTTTAGTAGACAGAGAATTGAAATATCCACCTGGAGATCGCTTTATATATTCAACCATTAATTACGATGTACTTGCATTGATTATTCAACAAGTTACTGGGCAGAGTTATGAAGAATTTATGAAAGCAAAAATCTTGAGCCCACTCGGTTTAAAACAAACGTATATCGGTCGAAACGAGGTTCCACCAGCGTTATTTTCAACAGGGTATAAGTTTTGGTTAGGCTCTACGAAGAGTTACGATGCTCCAATGTTCGGAGGCAACATACCTGCTGGTTATATCATTACAAGCAGCACGGATATGGGGCAATGGCTCAAAGTTCAATTAGGGACCGCTCAAGTCGATTCGAAATATATGCAACTGACGAAAGAATCGCAAATAGCTAACCGAACAGTTGCCCCGTTTGTAGATGGTACTTCCTATGCCATGGGTTGGAATGTGGTGCAGCAGGGCGGAGGAGAACTATTCCATGATGGAAGTAATCCTAACTATTTCTCCAGTGTCGTCATTCGCCCAGGTGAACAGTACGGAGTAGCCGTGCTGGCCAATCTGAATTCGTATACACCGCAAAAAATAAGTAGAGAAATCATGAATATCCTCATGAACACGGAAGATGTCATTATCCCTTACTCTGACAATTATCAACGTTTGGATAGAGTAAGTACGTTCATCTTGAGTTTATTCGTTCCATTGGTCGCTGTTCTGCTCTATTTGAATATCGCCTTAGTGGTGCAGACTTTACGTAAAACAAGGAGATATGCCAAGCTATCCATTAAAAATGTTATGGGATTACTACTGCTTCTACCCGTCATCGCAGGATTTTATTTATGCATTTATTATGTTCCCTACATTTATATTTTCGGATATAACTGGCAAGCTGTTAAGGTTTATGGGCCGGATACGATTATGCTAGCTACCTATGCAGTGATCGCAGCCGGAGGATTATTTTTAGTGTATTACGTACTGAACTTCATATTCCCCAAGCATGAAAAGACTTCTTATTTTAATTTGGCAATTTTAAGTATACTCAGCGGTTTCGGTAATGCGCTTGTGGTATTCACTGTAAATGATGTCGTGAGTCGAACGTCCACGCTTGGCTTTAATCGTGCAGATAACAGTACCAATATTTTGTTTATTTACTTTGTAATGGGGCTTGTACTGTATGTGGCGGGACAACGAATCATTCGACCGCAGTTAATTAAGCTTTCCAACAATATTATCTATAAGAAACGGACGGAATTGATTTCTAATATTTTACGGACGAGCTATCAGGATTTGGAAAAAATCAAGCATGAAAATATTCAATCCTGTCTCAATAATGATACGGAAATGATCAGCCGGATCGTGAATTTGATTGTTGGCGGTGTAACAAGCGCGATCACGTTAATTTTCTGCTTTATATATCTAGGTACGATGAATATTTATGGGGCCTTGGTTACATTTGGTATCGTAGTGTTGGCAGCCGGTGTCTTCTTTTTAATTGGAAAAAGTGCCAACAAACTTTGGGAGCAGACACGTGATATTCAAAATGTCTTTTTTAAATATATCACTGATCTGATGTATGGGTTTAAGGAACTCTCGCTGAATCGCAGTAAAAGACGCGCATTTCAATCAGACATTGTGGAAAGCTGCGATGAATACAGAGTGAAACGAGCTCAAGGCGATATTAAATTTGCTGGCGTTTTTATTGCAGGAGAATTAATTTTTGTATTGGTTCTCGGACTTATTGCATTCATGTTCCCCTTGATTTTTCCAGATAACTATTCGTTTATTCGCGACTACGTATTTGTATTCATTTATATGGCAGGGCCAATCATGATCCTTTTGCAAGCCATTCCTGAGTTCACAATGGTACGCATCAGTTGGAAGCGTATTGACGCGATGTCGGAGACCTTACAGTCGGTAGCTAGGAAAAGTGATGATAGCTTAGCTGCTACCAGTGAAGAGGAAGAAATTCAATTGGAATTACGCAACGTTGAGTATCATTACAAAAATGAACATGGTGAATTTTTCTTCGGACCGTTCTCAAATACGTTTAAATCAGGTGAAATTGTATTTATTACAGGGGGGAATGGTAGCGGAAAGTCAACGCTCGCTAAGTTAATGACGACGTTATATCGGCCGGATGCAGGCCAGATTTTACTCAATAGCCAAGTCATAGAAGCCGAAGAGTTAAGCGAATACTATTCTACCGTGTTTGCCGATTTCCATTTGTTTGACCGATTGTATGGTATTGATTATAAGAACAAGGAACAAGACATTCAGACGTATCTAAAACTATTAAAGTTGGATGAGAAAATAAAGATTGAGGATGGCGTACTCAAAGGGGCTCAATTGTCCACAGGCCAAAGAAAACGGTTAGCCTTGCTCATCAGTTATTTGGAGGATCGTCCGATTTGTCTGTTCGATGAATGGGCTGCAGACCAAGATCCGGAATTCCGTAAATTTTTCTACCATGATTTGCTTCCCGAAATGCGAAAACGCGGCAAGCTAGTCATTGCGATAACGCATGATGATATGTATTTTTCACTTGCAGATAAAATGATTAAATTGGATCTGGGCCATCTTGTTGACTCGGACGAATCTAAGAAAGCGTCTGAATAGCTCAATAAGGGTACTAATAGAAATACGAGAGGATGTTTGAAGATGAAAGAATTAGTTAAAGAACACATGGTTTTGAAAGGTTTCGAACCTGCTTTTCATTTACGTGAGACAGAGGTAGCTATTTTTCATTTGAAACGATTCTTCGAACAACAGTTGGCAGAACGATTACATTTAACCCATGTCTCTACACCACTGTTTGTGAAGGCGGGTACAGGTATTAACGATAATTTGAACGGTGAGGAGCAGCCGGTCACCTTCAGTGCACGAAGTATTCCCGAGGTAGCTATTGAAATTGTTCATTCCCTTGCCAAATGGAAGCGTATGGCCTTGGCCCGGTACGGTTGTGAACCACATACAGGCTTGTATACGATAATGCAAGCGATTCGCAAGGACGAAGAACTGGATAATCTGCATTCCATATATGTGGATCAGTGGGATTGGGAGCAAGTGATCCTGAAATCAGAGCGCACTATAGCTACTTTACAGCAAGTGGTTACAGACATATATGAAGTTCTAAAAGATACAGAACTATATGCAGCGACTTTACTTCCAAACTATATAACTGAGCTGCCTAAAGAGATAAGCTTTATCACATCCCAGGAACTAGAAGATCAATATCCGAACCTTTCGGGCAAGGAACGTGAGGATGTTATCGCTAAGGAAAAAGGCGCAGTATTCATAATGCAAATTGGACATGCATTGAAATCAGGCGTTAAGCACGATGGCCGTTCCCCTGATTACGATGACTGGCAATTAAACGGGGATATTATCGTGTGGAATCCTATCTTAGAGCGAGCGTTCGAAGTTTCTTCCATGGGCATTCGTGTCGATGAAACTGCGCTACTTGATCAGTTAAAGATTGCTGGTTGTGAGGAACGTGAACAGTTACTATTCCATCAGGCAGTGCTTCAAGGAAAGCTGCCTTATAGCATAGGCGGCGGTATTGGGCAGTCTCGTGTGTGCATGCTCTTGTTACGCAAGGCGCATATTGGCGAAGTTCAAGCTTCGGTATGGCCTACAGAAATGGAAAAAGAATTTTCAAGCGCAGATATACATTTTCTATAAAATCGATTGTGGTGATCTTGGCATCTACCTCAAAGGAGTCCATGTAAAATGACAATTAAAAAAATTGATAAAGAGAATGTGGAGGACATATTGTCACTTTCTCCTTTGCAGGAAGGCCTACTGTTTCACTATTTGACAGAGCCAGATAGCGAACAGTATTTTGAGCAATTAGTGCTACATCTAGAAGGTGAATGGCATGAAGCTACATTTCGCAACGTTTTGCAAAATGTGGTACAGGCTAATGAAATGCTGCGTTCCATTTTTCGCTGGGAGAAGCTCGAAAAGCCTATTCAGATCATTTTGAAGCAAGTGGAGCCTACGATTAATCTCGTGGACTTGTCTGGATACAGCGACACGATGCAGTCCATGAAAGTAGAGGAGCTCATCGCATCAGACCGGGCAGAAAAGATCGATATTAGTGTTGCTCCTTGGCGTGTCCATTTGTACCGTTTAAGTGGTAACAAATCCGTGTTGGTCTTAAGTAACCATCACCTTATATTGGATGGTTGGAGCACGGGTCTACTTTTGAAGGAATTGATAGAAGGTTACAATTCCCTGCTTTCAGGGCGCAGCTGGCAAGCGTCAACAAAGCCCAAATACAAGCAATTTATCAGGTACATTGAAGCGGACGATAAACACAAACAACAGCAATTTTGGAGTTCTTATCTAAATGGATTTGAGGTCAAAACACCTCTGCCGACAGATAAAAAAGTGAAGAGCGAATATACAAAAACCAAGCATGTGAATGTGCAAGTGCCTAAATTGCTATCCGATCGTATGCAATTGCTGGTCGCAGAAGAAGGGGTTACGGTAGCGAGCGTATTTTACACAGCTTGGGGGATCCTCCTTCAAAAGTATGGAAACATGGATGATGTATTGTTCGGCACAACGGTCTCGGGAAGAAACCCTGATATTCTAGGCATTGAACAAATGGTCGGTTTATTTATTAATACAATTCCACTCCGGTTCAAGACGAATAGTGATGAGACGATTGCTCAAATTCTGAAGCGAACCAGCAGGATGCTGAGAGACCGAGGGGAGTTCGATGCATCGCCACTTACTGAAATTAAAGCGCACAGTGAATTTAAAAGCAAAGAGAGCTTGTTCGATTCCATCGTTGTGATAGAAAACTATCCGCTTGACCAAGCCTTCAAAGGATTAGATCAGCGTCTGCGCGTTACGCATGTTAGTCTATTGGAATCGACGCATTATCCATTAGCGCTTGCTATTACAATGGATGAACCATTCAATCTACAGTTTCAATACAAAGCAGAAATGTTTGAAGAAGCAACGATTCAGCGACTTGCGGATCACTTTGTTCGAATTCTTACTAGCTGTGTAAAGAATCCACATGTTCGGACCAGCCAGATTGTAATGCTGGGTGAGAATGAAATTGAACAGCTTTGCAAGCAATACAATCAAACAGAAACGAAATATCCTGTTCACTTGTCTATCCATGAAATGTTTGAGTCTCAAGCTGAACTACATCCTGATACCGTCGCCCTTATTTGTAATCAACAAAAGATGACGTATAGGGAACTTAACGAAAAGGCAAACCGACTAGCCTGGTTTCTGAAGGCGCGAGGGATCGGCGAAGAATCCATTGTCGGCGTTATGATCGAACGTTCTTTTGAAATGATCATTGGAATTCTTGGTATTTTAAAAGCAGGGGCTGCATACGTTCCAATCGATCCCGACTATCCGAGCGAACGGATTACGTATTTGCTCAATCATTCTCGGACAAGCGTACTGCTTGTCGATGCTGTAACTGAAAGGAATTTTACTGATAACAACCAAACATCTGTGTTCAGTGTAAATGACATTATTAACGATCATTCTCTTCCTCAGCATAATGTTCATGGTGACTATCATCCAGACCGACTTATTTACGTGTTATATACATCCGGCTCAACAGGAAATCCCAAAGGTGTCATGGTCAAAATGCATGCTTTCGTGAATTTATTGCATTGGTTCACTAGAGAGTTCTGTATAGACGATCAAGATGTCATGCTTTTGATAGCACCGTCAAGTTTCGATCTCGCACAAAAAAATATGTTTTGCACGCTCATTCAGGGAGGAAAGCTCTGCTTGTTTGAGCCCGGTCTTTATGATTATAACCGTATGTCGGATCTGATTTTTAGGGAAAATGTCTCTTTGATCAACTGCGCCCCAAGTGCGGTGTATCCACTGATCGACTTTAATGAAGGAACGGATTTCTTGCGCATCGCCTCTCTACGGTTGGTCTTCCTCGGAGGAGAGCCGATTAATCTGAACAGATTGATGCCTTGGATGAAATCCGCTCGCTTTCATGCAGAGATCGCCAATACTTACGGACCTACCGAATGTACGGATATTGCTGCATTTCTTCGTCTTACGCCCGAGGAGGCAGTACATGCTCAGGGGGTTCCTATGGGTAAACCGATAGACAATACGAAGCTTTATGTATTGGATCGGGAAATGAATGTACTACCTGAAGGCAGAATCGGTGAGTTGTATATTGGAGGCGTTGGCCTTGCCAGAGGATACTTCCATGCGCCTGAGTTAACGAGCGAGCGTTTTGTGGACAACCCCTTCGATGGCGGACAAAAGCTGTATAGAACGGGAGATTTAGTACGATATCTTCCAGACGGCAACCTTGATTACATCGGACGAACCGATTATCAAGTCAAAATAAGAGGCATGCGCGTAGAATTGGCTGAAATTGAAGCGTTGCTACTCAATCATTCTGACGTCCAAGAGGTCGTAGTGATTGATTGGCAGGGAGTTAACGGCATTAAATATCTATGCGCTTACATAGTTGGAGCGACGGAACAAGCTCTAGCTTCTATAAAAGCCTATGCCGTACTTCATTTACCCGATTATATGGTGCCGACTGCTTTTATGCGAATGGAACAACTGCCATTGACACCAAATAGCAAAATAGATAAAAAAGCACTTCCCGAACCGCAGTTTTCCACTGGAGGAGATCGTGATCTTGCATGCAACGGAAGTGAAACCGAACTTCAAGTGCTTGCTATTTGGCAAAAAGTTCTTGGAGCTGAGGAAATTGGTCTGTATGACCAATTTTTCGACATAGGCGGAAATTCGATTTTACTGATTCAAATGCACAGTCAACTTGAGAAAATACTCCCAGGGAAAATAACGATTATTGAATTGTTTTCAAGTCCTACGATTGCGCAAATCGCGCAGTTTATAGAGAAGAAAGATTCGTCGACGTCATCTTTGCAGTCTCTGGAATACGTCACACTACCGGCAGTGTTTTTTAGGGAAATGCTAGAGCGGCAAGGAGCATCGGTACATTCACATCACTTTGAGGGTCGTATCCCAGAGGAGATTTGGGACATTTGCAGCGTTGAGCAAATCGAGATGCAGGACCTGATGCTCGCCCTATTTATTTACTTGTTAGCGGAGTTTAGCGAACAACAAACGATTGTGGTTCAGATTCATACAAATCAGGTGCAATTCATCCCCTTTGTGACGAAGATGGATAGTTTTGAGCATTTTTCGGCCTTGTTTCAACATGTGAGGAATCATCGACTGGGGACATTTAACGAGAGTATAGAACTGGACCATTTACGGTTGCTGGGACGAGATAAAGCTCCTTATGATGTACTGCCTTTGTATAGCAAAAAAAAGGACTTAAAAGAGCCTGCTCCTTTGAACGTGTTTGATCTTATATGGGAAGTTGACATCGACGAAATTCATCTTAATGCTGTCTATTCCTGTACATGTAACGCTAATAGATTTAATAGAGAGCAGATGAACGATCTAGTAGACGGATATTCCGAACTCATTGGATTGCTAGCTCATCAATATGAGAAATCAGGGGGGAAATCATGACAAAACTTGCCTTTCTTTTTCCGGGTCAGGGTTCTCAATATGTGGGGATGGGTAAAGCCCTGTACGAGCTTTTTCCTATTGCAAAAGAGACGTTTCAAGAAGCGAACGAAACGCTAGGTTTTGATTTGACTCACCTTATATTTGAAGGTAGTAAAGAGGACTTAACGCTGACAGCGAATGCACAACCCGCTATTTTAACAGCGAGTGTAGCAGCCTATCGCGTGATGAGGCAAACATTTGATTTACAACCAAGCATATTGACTGGACATAGTCTAGGCGAAATTACGGCATTAACCTGTGCGGAGGCGATTTCCTTTAGCGATGCCGTTGCAATTGTACGTAAAAGAGGATTGTACATGCAGGAAGCGGCCGGAGTCGATGCAGGCAAAATGGCGGCCATCAGCGGAGTTTCGATCGAAACTATCGAACAAGCATGTCGATCAGCCATGATTAATGGTGGTTCCGTGGTCATCTCCAATTACAACGCGCCAGATCAAATTGTGATTTCGGGGGATAGCGTGTCTGTAACAGAAGTAAGTGAGTTTTTAGGGAAGAATGGGGCGATCGTTGTACCACTGCGTGTAAGTGCGCCCTTCCACAGTCCACTCATGCACCCGGCTGCTGAGAAGTTGAGAGCTGAACTTTCCCAGTATACCTATAGTCCTTTGAAATTTCCGGTTATTTCTAATGTGACTGCAACAACGTACACAGATCATTCCGAGATCATTGAAACCCTATCGGCTCAGATGACCTCACCGGTTCGATGGGTTGAATCGATGAACTATCTCGTGGATCAAGGGATTGATACGGTTGTGGAGATTGGCCCGCAAGCAGTATTACGTAATTTAATGGGGAGAATCGATAAAAACGTGTTTGCATTTGCCTATGACAAGCAGGAGGATGTTGAGAAACTTAGAACTCGGTTTGCTTCTAAAGAGGCAGCGGTTCCTACTCTTTCCTCCAAATATACCGTTCTAACCCGCTGTTTAGCGATTGCCGTTTGCACTAAAAACCATAATACTAGCATTGATGCCTATGAGAAGGGGGTAGTAGTACCCTACCGTAGTATCATGCAGCTTCAGCTAGAACTGGAAAGCGTAGGAGCACAGCCAACTTTGGCACAGTGCAAAGAAGCGCTGACCATGCTTCACTCCGTTTTCGTAACAAAGCTGACCACTGTGGATGAACAGAAGGAAAGATTTGAGCAAGTTTTGATAGAAACATCGACACAATTGTTGTTGGGTGATTTCATTACGGAGCTATTGCAGTTGGAAGGGATTGAGGTTCATGGTTAAGTTTAGTGAAGTGAAATTAAACCGTTCCAGAACGCCTCTTACTAATCTGAAAGTTGAACACACACGTGAATATGCCGACAAGGATATTGCGATCATCGGAATTTCAGTAAAACTTCCAACGGCCAACCATCTTGATGAATATTGGCAACTGCTTCAACAGGGCAAAGATTGTATCGGTCCTCTTGCAGGTGATCGGGTCAAGGATGCAGATCGTATGGTGAAGGGTCTTAAGATGGACCATCAAGAAGGACACGCTTACGCAGAAGCCGCATATATCGATCATATCGACAAGTTCGATTACAGCTATTTCCGAATTTCACCAAAAGAAGCGGAACTGATGGATCCTAATCAACGTTTATTTCTCGAAACCGCTTGGCTTGCTATTGAAGACGCAGGTTACGGTGGAAGTAAGATAAAAGGCACTAGAACAGGAGTATACGTAGGTTACGGATCGGATACCGAATATAAAAGGTGGATCGCCGAAAATGACCCGTCATTGCTGTCAGTAGCTCTAGCAGGAAATACGAGACCAATCATCGCGAGCAGGTTGTCGTATTTACTCGACCTTAGGGGACCAAGCCTGATTGTCGATACAACCTGTTCTTCCTCACTTATGGCGGTTCATTTAGCTTGTCGCAGCCTCAGAGACGGTGATAGCGACATGGCTATCGCTGGAGGTGTGCAGATTCATTTATTACCCATTCGTCAAACAGCCATTGGGGTTGAAGCAGGTGACCATCGTGCAAAGACGTTTGACGAGCGTGCAGATGGCACGGGGACCGGAGAAGGTGTCGGCGCCGTTTTACTGAAACCACTGAAGCAAGCGATGAAAGACGGCGATCATATTTATGCGGTGATCAAAGGGAGCGCCATCAATCATGATGGCAGCTCAATTGGACTTACCGCTCCCAACGCCGTCGCTCAAGCAGATGTGATAATCAACGCATGGAAGGATGCACAGGTTGACCCCGAATCTATCACTTACATCGAGGCTCATGGTACGGGTACAAAACTAGGCGATCCTATTGAAATAGAAGGTATAAATAGCGCGTTTAGGCAGTTTACCAATAAGCGTAATTTTTGTGCTATAGGCTCTGTTAAAACGAATATCGGTCATTTGGACAATTCAGCAGGTATAGCGGGTTTGATCAAATCTGTGTTGGCGCTCAAACATCGTAAACTCCCGCCTAGTCTGAACTTTATTGACCCGAACCGGAAAATTGATTTCATCAATTCGCCAGTGTATGTCAATGACAAGCTTTCGACCTGGGAGACCGGCGCGGTGGTTCCTAGAAGGTGCGGAGTAAGCGCTTTTGGATTAAGCGGAACGAATTGTCATGTGATTCTAGAAGAAGCTCCGGCTAGCGATTCATTACCTCTGGATGCAGAGACGAGTAAGCAAGTCCTAACCATTTCCGCTAAAAGCTACGATGCGTTACTTGTATTGATTCAACGTTATCGGACTTGGTTACGCTCGGGTGAAAAGGCTTCTTTACGCGAAATTTGCTATACGGCGAATACGGGCCGTGGACACTACACACACCGTCTGGTCATCGTTTTTCAAAGCAGAATAGAGCTACAGGAACATTTGGACGCCTTAACTAACCATTCACTTAATGAGATAACGAGAGAAGGTATTTACTTCGGAAAGCATCAGATTGTATCGGCCAACCAACCCACTAGAAACGAAGGTGATCTAACCGAGCATGCTATTAAATCACTATCGCAGTGGATGGATCAGATGTTGGACGAACATATTCAAAAAGGCCAAACGAATGAGGCTAATCTGATAGATATTTGTCGTGCTTATACCGAAGGGGCGTCAGTTGACTGGGCCAAATTGTATCGTTATGAACAGAACAACAAAGTCAGTCTGCCAACATATCCTTTTGAGCTCACAAGATGTTGGTACGATGGATATAAGCCTATGCTCGGAGATGCGGGTAGAGGCGTATTTTCAGCGCTGATAGATAAACAAATCGTCGACTCCATAGAACTCGATATTTATACGACAGCATTGAATACAGCACAGAACTGGGTGTTAAGTGAACATCAGATCATGAATGAGAGTGTACTTGTTGGTACGGCTTACTTAGAAATGGTGCTGGAGGTATGTGCTAACAAGTTCCCAGATCAGGCGGTTGAATTCAAGGATGTATTGTTTCAAGCACCATTAATTGTGAGGGATGGGGAGACGGTTGAGGCGCAGCTCATCATCAAAAAGACAGCGAAACACTTTGAATTCTCTGTTGAGAGTCGATTGAGTGCTCCGACGAAAGGTGAGCAGCTTACCCGGCATGTTACGGGGAATTTTAACACTGTACCACAAACAAATCACTTTAACCACAATCGTGAAGTGATTATAAAGCGACTGGAATCAGGCTATATGTTACCTGACTTACAGCAATATAATGAAGATTCTGTTTTTGAGTTCGGACCGCGCTGGAATAACATTCACGCTATGTATGTTGGGGAAGAAGAGTTGTTTTCTGTGCTTCGTATGCCAGCCAAGTTTACTAGTGAACTGGGAGCTTTCACCCTCTATCCGTCTTTGATGGATAACGCGTTGACGACGATGCCGATTATTCAAAAGGCAATTAGCGTTGATTCTATAACAGATGACAGTATTTATTTACCTTTTTCCTATAAAAGTATCATCGTGTACCACGCCTTGCCATCTGAATTATACAGCTATGTTCGTTTGAAAGAACAAATTACGAAAGACACAGAAATCATTCATTATGACATTACGTTAATGGATGGTTCAGGAAAGGTCATTGTTGAGATAGAAGACTACGCTTTAAAAAAGGCGCGCAAAGCAAAACTACAAGCTGCCGATCAGTCTGAAGGACAGATGTATTATCAGATGGTTTGGATACCGCAGGAAGCATCTGTGGAACCAGAACAAGATGCAAACTTGGGAACGGTGTTGGTCATCGGAAGCTGTAATGAAGCGGGCAATAAGCTTGCTGCTGTAATTTCGGAACATGCTCAGAAACCGATCTTGACTCATTCGGTCGAAGGTGATCAACCTACAATTGAACAGCTCGCTGACCTTGTAAAAGAACACAACGTGACACGTATCGTCCATCTGACCGGGTACGGTGAACCGACACAGGTCGAAGAGAGTACTATGTTTGAGCAACAATTATATAGCGGTGTAAACAGCGTGTTTAACCTGATAAAAGAGCTGCTCTCACAGAACATTCGACATGATCTCGAAATTTCTCTTGTTGTCTCACATGCATTTCGTGTAACAGGGGATGAAGCACAGATTGTTCCTGAGCATGCGGCTTTATTCGGGCTAGGCAAAGTCATTGCTCAGGAGTATCCAAATTTCAAATGCCGACAAATTGATGCGGATACATCTACGTCACACCATCTCATTGTGCAAGAACTCATGAATTATCAGACAGCGAACGATCAGGTTGCATTCCGATCAAACCTACGATTTATTCAAGAGTTCCAAGAGCTAACGTTGACGGTCACCGAAGAAGTCGTGAAACCTGGAGGTACTTACGTGATTACCGGAGGTATAGGAGGCATTGGTCTTGAGATTGCTAAATACTTAGCAGCGAAACAACAGGTTAAGATAGCGCTCATTAGTCGCGGTGCTATGCCAGATAAGGACCTGTGGGAAGAAATCCTTGCTAAAGGGACTGAGACTAAATGGTGTAGAGCGATTGTAGCGATTCAAAAGATTGAAGCAACAGGAACGCCAGTGATTTGCGTGTCTGCTGACGTGTCCCATCGGGGCGAACTAGAACATGCGTTGGAGGATATCAGGCAACAATTCGGTGCGATTTCGGGCGTGGTTCATTCGGCAGGTGTCGCCGGTGATGGCTATATTATTAAAAAAGAGTTGGCACAATTCCATGCCGTACTTGCACCGAAAGTGGAAGGCACACGTTATCTTGACGAGCTGACGGCCGCTGATAAGCTTGACTTTTTCGCCTTATTTTCTTCCAATACGACGTTAATTGGGGTACCAGGTCAATCGGATTACACTGCGGCGAATAGTTATCTGGATGCTTATGCCGCATACCGTAATCAGAAGGGCTCACGCACTTTTGTCATCAATTGGCCAGCGTGGAAAGAAACGGGCATGGCGGCCGATTACGGGACAAATCAGGATAATTTACTAAAAGCATTGCCAACGGCACAGGCTATACAGGCTTTTGATACTATTCTGAATACGAGTGCGGAACGCGTCTTAGTTGGTGAATTGAACATTCACGGTTCGTATCAAGGATACAGCTTATCCGACGTACCCATTCATTTTAGTGACAATATTCGTAGACGTTTTGCAAAGCCACGGCAGCGTAATAAGGGTTCCGTGAAGCGAACGTCAGCTAATGAATCAGTTTTAAAAGGCAAAGAGAACGTTAATTCCTCCGATATGGAGGTTACAATAGCTGGGATTTGGCAAGAAGTACTTGGATTTGAGGAGATTAACGTATATGACAATTTCTTTGAAATTGGGGGAGATTCTATTCTCATTACACGAATATATGCACTTCTGGAACAGCAATTTCCTGGGATGGTCAGTGTAGCTGATTTATTTTCCTATACATCCATATCTTCTATAACCCAGTATATTCTACAAAATCATCAGCTGATTCAACCGGCTAAGGAAGTAGCGGCGGCGAATGAAAACATGCAAGAGGGTGTTATAGATGATAGCATTGACGAACTATTGAATGCCTTTGAGAAAGGTAGCATTAACATTGTTCAAGCAATGGAAAGTTTCAACAAATTGGGGGTATCCACATGAATAAGATCGCCCAGTCTATTTTTGAAAACATATTGTCGGGAAATATCAATAAAGCCGCTGGCGCGGAGCTCTTAAAGCTACTAAAAACGGAGCAAATTTCCTCCCCAGCAGACATTGATGTGGATGAGTTTGCAATTGTGGGCATGTCCGCTAGGCTGCCTGAAGCGAACGATCTGGAGCAATTTTGGACCAATTTGCGTAATGGGACAGATAGCATCGGTGCATTTCCAGAAGCAAGGAGACAGGATGTCGAGTGGCTGAAGCAGTTCACCTACATGAAAGACATGGATGTATCTTTTACTCCCGCGGGTTATCTGGATCGTATTGATCATTTTGACTATAAATTTTTTGGTATCTCCCCTAAGGAAGCAAGCTTGATGGATCCCAATCAGCGAATCTTTTTGGAAGTTGCTTGGAATGCATTGGAGGATGCAGGATACGGAGGGAAGCAGATTATTGGAAGTAGGACAGGCCTGTATATCGGATACAGTGGTTGGCCTATGTACGGTAATTTCGTCTCACATGTCGAGTCGGATGACTTTGAGATGTCGGTTGCGGGTAATATTACGGCAATCATTGCAAGCAGAATCCCTCATCTACTGGACTTGAAAGGTCCAAGCTTGATTGTGGATACCGCCTGCTCATCCTCATTAGTTGCTCTTCACCTTGCATGTCAAGCATTGAGAAATAATGAGTGTGAGCAGGCACTTGTCGGGGGAATACGCTTAAATCTGTTGCCTCTCGATGGCTTCATTAAATACGGCATTGAGTCGGGTGATTCCCGGGCGAAGACCTTTGACGATCATGCGGACGGTACAGCACTTAGCGAGGGTGTCACGGCTATCTTTATTAAACCTTTGAGCAAAGCGATTCGTGACGGTGATGATATTTATGCAGTCATCAAAGGAAGTGCAACTAATCAGGATGGAAACTCAATAAATATTACGGCTCCGAATGCGTTAGCCCAGGAAGATGTGATTGTAAGGGCTTGGAATAATGCGAAAGTCGATCCTACATCCATTTCTTACATTGAAGCGCATGGGACTGGCACAATTCTCGGCGATCCGATTGAAATCGATGGCATACAGAAAGCGTTTCGCCGGTTTACCGATAAGAAGCAGTTCTGTGCCATCGGTTCTGTCAAGTCTAATATTGGACACATTGATGCGGCGGCAGGGTTGGCGGGTGTAATCAAATCCGCACTGTCTTTGCACAATCGTGAACTTCCTCCTTCGCTACATTTTAATTTTCCGAATCGAAAAATTAATTTCGAGCGCTCTCCGGTCTTTGTAAACGACAGATGGACACCATGGGCTACGGAAGACTTACCCCGCCGCTGCGGTGTTAGTTCCTTCGGATTTAGCGGCACGAATTGCCACGTCGTACTCGAGGAAGCGCCCGCACCTGTAGCGCAGACTGAGAGTCAGTCAGATCAAAGCAGTCTTTTCACGTTATCGGCCAAGAGTCGGGTTACGCTTGAAGCTCTTGTCGACCAATATATCGAGTATTTCCATAAACATGACTCTATTCAGCTGAATCAGCTTTGCTATACATCTTCAATAGGACGAGGGCATTATTCTTATCGTTTGGCGATCGTCATAAGCAGCACGGATGAATTATATAAGGAACTTCTCAAGATCAAGGGCCAAAGACATGAGTATGATAATGGACCAAATCGTTATTACGGGTATCATCGCGTCATCGCGAATAAAAAAACACAGCGTGAGGAAACCGATTATCTGGATAGCGAAATCAGAGCTTTCTCAGCTAAGACGAGCGAAATGATATTACAGAATATCTCACAAGACAATGACCAATTATTGCTAGATTTAGCTCAATATTATGTGCGAGGAGCGGAGATAGATTGGGACCTATTATATACAAATCGACCGACAAACAAACTCCATCTACCAGTCTATCCTTTTGAAAAAACGAGATGTTGGCTAACGATACCTGAAGTCACATTGTCGCAAATCAACGAGCTGGACAGAGAGTCGCTACACAAGGAAAGTCAGCAGTCTCATCAATATATAGAAAAGGCAGATCACTATGTCAAGCAGGTATACGCTACACCTTGGCCGAGACTGGGCTTGTCTGGTAACAAAATTAAAAAGCTCTATACGATAGATGATGTAAGCAGCTTAATCTTTGCCATCAATGGTGAGTTAAATCGGAATCTACGACGACTTGCATCCGAATGCGATACGACGCTGTCTGCAGTTCTTTTGGCTGCGTACCAATTAGTATTAGCTAAATATGCAGGACAAGAAGATATTGTGGTTGGCGTATATGCGCCTACGAGTAAACCTATGATCGGTGATCACAGGGAAGACACGTTAACTGAAAGTGTTGCCATTCGTAATTATCCGAACGGCTATAAGACCTTTGAATATTTCCTGAAGGAAGTGACAGAACTTATTGCCTTGATAGAAGCGACGGTTCGTGTGCCGCTTTCGTTCTTGCTTGCTACTCCAGCGCAAGGAATTGTTCAGAACGAAACCCCAATGTATGAAGCGATGTTCGACATGCAGCAGTCGACCGACGAATCGATATCAGCCAATTCTGTCACCGGCAATCAGCAGACAGGGCTTGAGCTTGTGCTATTAGCCGTAGACAAAGTCGATGGTATAGAGATGAAACTATCCTGCATCACAGAATTATATCCCGCTTCGATGATCTCACGTTTTGAGAAAGATTATGAGTACATTCTGGAGCTGATTACAGATAGTAAGCACATTTTACTTCAGGATGTATCACTGTTTGCGAAAGAAATTGCCATAGAACATATCGAATTGGACGCTTTAGACCTTGCGTTTGATTAGGTGGATAGGGGGATTCGCATGAGGGAACAAAGCCTTACGATACACGAAGGTTTTGCTGCACAAGTGTTGTTGAATGAGCATCATACTGCGGTCATCTTTAACGGAACATCCATGTCGTATCGGGAGCTTAATCAGCGAGCTAACGTCGTTGCTTCATTATTGATCGACAAAGGCGCTCGTCCTGACAAGATCGTGGCGATCATGACCGAGCGTTCGTTGGAAATGATCATAGCCATTTTAGCTATATTGAAGTCGGGGGCTGCCTATATGCCGATCGATCCCAGATTACCTCGTGATCGCATCGAATACATGCTACAGGACAGCAAGGCGGAACTGCTTGTAACCCAGAGTGGTGTAACAGACAAGGAGTTCGATTATACCGGTGAAGTCATTAAAATTGATGCAACCCTGAACCATGTCGATGCCCCTGAAGTCTCTTATCCCAATCAACCGCATGACCTTTGTTACGCGATATACACTTCGGGTACGACAGGACTACCCAAAGGGGTACTTATCGAACATCGAAATGTGATGAATTTGATGCAGGGGCTACATGAGATTGTATATCAACATTATCCGAATCCCTTACGTGTAGCCTTAGTAGCTCCTTATTATTTTGACGCATCTGTACAGCAAATTTTTGCATCCCTCTTGGGAGGTCACACACTAATTATTGTTCCCGAAGAAACACGTATCGACGGGAACAAGCTTCTTGCATTCTATAACGAATACGCTGTGGTTATTTCAGACGGTACACCAGCTCATATCGCGATGCTGACGTATGCCATGAAAAGTTATCAAGTAAACCTTAGTGTTAAACAATTTATTATTGGCGGAGAGGAATTAACGCCTTTGCGTGCGGGTGAGTTTATGAACTGTTTCCTTACGCTGCCGCCGGTGGTGACCAACATCTATGGACCGACTGAATGTTGCGTCGATTCTCTAGCCTATACAATTAAACCAGAAGATGTAGGCACTGGTGTAATACCGATCGGTCGGCCTCTCTTGAATCAGAACGTGTACCTATTGCAAGAGAATAAGCAAGTACCCGCAGGATCGCCAGGAGAACTATACATTTCAGGTGCAGGGGTAGGTAGAGGCTATCTCAATTTGCCAGAATTAACGTCCAGATTCTTTGTGAATTGCCCGTTTGAGGATGACTCAATCATGTATAAGACAGGGGATTTAGCCACCACACGTCCAGACGGAAACATCGTCTATATGGGAAGATCTGATTTCCAAGTGAAGGTTAGAGGTTATCGAATTGAGATCGACGAGATTAAAGCAACTCTATCCACGCATCCATCCATACATGAGGTTGAGATTCACCCTTGGAAAGATCAACGGGAAGAAACCTATTTATGTGCCTACATCGTTTCACCCGAGAAGTGGGACGCCGCTGATTTGAAAATATATCTGGCAGAAAAGCTTCCTGCGTACATGGTTCCTTCTTATTTTGTTCCCATTGAGAAAATCCCATTGAACAGGAACGGTAAGTTGGACCGTAAGGCATTGCCGGAGCCGATAGGTAATGAACCGGAAAGAACATCATCCGGTGTGCCTCAGAATGAGACAGAAGAAATGCTCCTCGCCATATGGAAAGATGTTTTAGGTGTGCAAAATTCAGGTGTAAACGATCATTTTTTTGAATGGGGTGGGCATTCTTTAAAGGCGAATTTACTTGTATCGACGATTATGCGTCAGTTCGGTGTTGAGATTTCATTACAGGATGTGTTTGATAAACCCATCCTGAGGGATATCGCTCTTATTATTGCTCAAGCTGCTCCGTCTGACAAAACAAGCATCGAGGTAGCCCCAAATCTTGCGTATTATCCATTAACGATCGCACAAAATTGGATGTATATGCTAAGCATCAGGCATGCTGACAGTATCACGTGGAATATGCCAGGAGCTCTCGTCATCGAGGGGGCATTCGATACGGACGCTTTTTTCAAGGCAATTCAACTTGTCGTGGCGCGCCATGCGATATTGCGGACGTCGTTTGATTGGGTTCAAGGCGTTCCCGTGCAGAAGGTTTGGGAGAATGCGACGGTTCCAGTTCAGGTGAGCAAAGTGACAGATGTTGAAATCATGGATCGGATTCACCGTTTTGTTCGTCCGTTTGACATCGGAATAGCGCCACTTATTCGTACGGAAATTTTGAGAATTGATGATAGCAAGCATATTTTTCTGTTTGATGCTCATCATCTTGTGTTTGATGGAGCTTCCATCGGTATCTTCATGCAGGAAGTCGCAGATGCTTACCATGGCAAATCGTTGGATACACATCAGCTTCAGTACAAGGATTTTACGGTTTGGCAAAATGCTTATTTGACGGATGAGCGTTTGAGTGAATTGGAAGTCTACTGGCTGAATGCTTTTACAGGGCCTATTCCAATGCTTGAAATTCCTTCTGATTATGCTAGACCTCTACAGCTTAGCGGAGCTGGTGAGACCCTTTATTTTATTATCGAACCATCTTTAGCGGATAGGATCAGCCGCATGTCCGTGGAGAAGGGCAGCTCTATATATATGATATTGCTGGCTGCACTCAATGTCCTGCTATATAAATATACAGGTACAGAGGACATCGTCATTGGCTCATTAAGTGCAGGACGAGCATCGGCAGAACTTGAAAAGATGATCGGTATGTTTGTTAACACGCTACCTATGCGTAATTTTCCACAAGGAAACAAAACGTTTACTGCATTCTTACATGAAGTCAAAACCCATGCGCTACAGGCTTATACACATGAAGATTATCCCGCGGAACGCTTCGAGACCAATATCAAAATGAAAAAGCGCCCTAGCCACCGTCCATTATTTGATGTCATGTTTACTTTTTTGAATTTTGATGATCAAGAACTGAAGCTGACCGATCTGACTATCAAGCCATACCCGCTTGAATTACATCTCTCGCGTTTTGATATTGTGATGGAAGCTCATCAATCCGCTGACGGTATCGCATATCAACTGAATTACAGCACGGATTTATTTAAATCCGAAACGATAATGCAAATGAAGGACGATTATTTGGCGATACTGGCGCTACTTATGGATAATCCAGAGATTTGCTTAAAGGATATCGATTGGCGGGAAAATGATTGGAACACGGATCAATCAGAGTTGGAAACGATTGACTTCTCGTTCTAAAAATAAACAAATGACTCGGAGGTTAGAAAATGCTCGATAAATTATCGCGTAATTTATTGCTGAATAGCGGGAAGCTGGACAAAGAAAAGGACTTTTGGTTAAGTAAATTGGGCTCTGATTTCAGATTTAGTATGTTTCCTGCGGATCATCCTTACCCGGTAGTATGGAGTAGCCAGATGGATCAAAAAACAGGTGTTCTTCAAGAAGAAACCTGTAAAAAGTTGTTAACTGTTGCCAAACAGTCGGACCATGCGCTTTATATGATGTTAGTGGCAGGCGTAAAATACCTTTTATCAATCTATTTGCAGAACCCTGATGTTGTGGTAACCATGCCAGTTTTCAAGTCTAATAAAGAAACCGACTCATTGATTAATGCGGTCGTGACTTTGAGAACACAAGTGGATAGAGAAGTGCCATTTAAGCAGTTACTGGGTCAAGTTAAACAAACCGTGACGGAGGCCAATGCACATCAAAACTATCCGATTGACAAATTGGGTGAGTTGTTGAAATGGAGCACTGATCCTCAAGGTAGCCCTCATCTACATACGTGCATCATGCTAGATACGATCCACGATCAAAGACTTATTGAAGATCAACCGATAGATATGATTGTGAAGTTCGGCCAATCAGATGGGGAAATCCAAGTAACCATTTCATATAACCTTATTTTATTTGAAGAGCACACGATTGATTCGATACTGAATCATCTCATCGCGTTTCTTGGGCTTGCGATGGAGCAACCATCTTTGCCAATGGATCAGCTTCCTTTGTTAACGTTGAAGGATCAAGAAGATTTGGCTGCTCGTTTAGAATCGGCGACAGTAAGAAAAGCCATTGCCCCTGTAGGCACCGGTGCGAGTAAACTTGGTTTTCATCCGCTTATGCGACGCTTTGTTGAACAATCCTTACATAAATGGGTATTTGACACGGATATTGACGTCAATTCATGTTGGGAGCTGCATGAACATCTCATTTCAGACCTTTATGCTATGCCAGGAACTGCCTATTTGGAAATGGCTGCATTTGCAGTTAAAGCTTATTTCAAATCCGAGGCAGTCCAGTTAAGAGATATACAATTTCATACTCCCCTTATTGTTGACGAAGGCGAGACCAGAATATTAAGAGCTGTTATTCAAGAGGAGAAAGGTCAAGTCACGTTTAGCGTTATGAGCTCAACAAGCGTAGAGGGAAGACCTGTAGAGAATTGGATTCTACATGCTTCATGTTTGGCGGTGGCTGTCGCGTCAAGCCCAATACCTAAGATTCAGCTGGACTTGCTTCAACAGCAATGCAGTGCAAAAGAATTGAGGCTTAATAAGGGTCAACAAGATGCTAATACAGTTGGATTCGGACCAAGATGGCAAAGTATTCAGCATTATAGATACGGTAATGAACAAGCATTGGTGAGTATGGCTCTCGACTCTGAGTTTAGCAGTGACCTGTATCACTATCTGCTGCATCCGGCATTGCTGGATTTGGCGACGTCGTCTTATGTAGAAGACGGGCAGCTTTATATGCCATTATATTATAAAAAAGTGACGGTTTACGCACCGCTTACGGCCAAGTGCCACAGCTTCCTCAAAGTCAAAAATGATTGGAAACAAGCCAACGAATTACTTGAATATAACATTGACATCATGGATGATTCAGGCAACGTACTTGTGAAAATTGAAGATTTCACATTAAGACGAATTCATAATCTCGACAGCACACTCAAAGCGTTGTCCGGTAAGAATACGGTTTTCCACCAAATGGGCTGGGTCAATGAAGAGATTGAAACCAATGTGGAACTACCTGTTAACGGGCCAATACTTATATTTCGACTTGAAACTGGAATTGGTGCGGAAATGGTGAAGGCATGCAAGGAACGCGGTAAAGACATCATAGAAGTCGTTTGGGGAGATCGTTATAGTCAGGCAAGTGAGAATCTCTTTACGATTTCTGGAAGCAAAGATGATTACGAGAAGGTTCTCGCTGTATGTGAGGGGAGAGGGATTGCTCATATTTGGCATTTCTTAACTTCCTCTACACCTATGGATAACGATTCAGTTACCTCCTTGGAGCAAGCGCAAGATAAAGGAGTCAGGAGTCTGTTCCATCTGGCTAGAGCCATCGGTTCGCTCAAAAATGCTCGAACTATCCGGCTTGCACTGATCACCAATCAAGCCATGGAAGTAACAGGTACGGAAAATGGTTTGAGTCCGGAACACGCTTCACTGATAGGTCTAGGAAAGGTGCTTGGAGAAGAGATGCCTACACTTCGTTGCAGAGGGATCGATCTGGATGATCAATCGCCAATTGATCAATTATGGCGTGAATTGCAATCCGATAACGATGGATTATTCGTTGCCTATCGTAACTTGAAGCGTTATGTCGTCGAACTTCAAAAGCGTGATGAAGAGATCATCGGATTAAATAAAATCGATATTGCACAAAATGGCGTTTATATGATCACCGGCGGATCAGGTGGACTTGGGCTTGAAATGGCGAACTATCTGGCGCGACAGAGACAAGTGAATCTTGTGCTTATCGGACGTTCGAAATTTCCAGAACGCGATCAATGGGAGCAGATGTTAAATGGCGATGATGCTAGAATCATTGCAAAGATTCAAGCTCTGCTTGCGATTGAGCAAACAAGTTCATCGGTCATTTACTTCGATGCAGATGTCGCAGATACCATCCGTATGCAAGAAATTGTGACGAATGTCAAAGAAAGATTCGGTGCAATAACCGGAGTCATTCATGCCGCAGGTATCGCTGGAGAGGGGTTCATGGCCGGCAAGGATGCTCAAGCGTTTCAAGAAGTCATTCGTCCTAAAATAACGGGTACTTATGTGCTTGATCAGGTTACGAAAGCAGAGAATCTTGATTTCTTCGTTATGTTTTCTTCTATTAATACTTTAGCTGGAGCCGCAGGCCAGAGCGATTATACGGCGGCTAACAGTTATTTGGATGCTTATGCTGCGTATAGATCACGCAAAGGAAAGCGAACCTTGACCCTCAACTGGACAGGGTGGAAAGAAACAGGTATGGCTGTCGATTTTCACACCAAAGAGTTGTTTTTTAAAGATATCAGTACGAAAGATGCGCTTATTGCGTTTGAAAGAGCACTAAACAGCAAAGAAACGAATTTAGTGATCGGTCAACTTAATATGAATCATCCGCTGTTTGATGAGCCGCACCTGCTACCTCTTCAATTGTCTACTGATTTGCTTCAAGATATTGCAGCTGTGAAAGGTATGTCTTCACGCCATTCGAATACACAAACAGATGTTGAACATACAACTGTTACCAGCAATGCAACCAATGAAACGGAGCGTCAGCTTGCCTTGATCTGGGGCCAGATGCTTGGGTTAAATGAAATCGACATTGACGATGAGTTTACTCAACTTGGAGGTCATTCTCTTAATGCGATTACGATGACGAAAAAAATTCTTAGTGACATGCAGGTAGAAATTTCGCTTAGTGCCGTATTCCAGTATCCGACGATCAAAGAACTGGCTCAGCATCTCATTGGGTCTGAAAAAAGCGAATATACTGCGATTCAGCCGGCACCAGTGCAGCCTTGGTATCCATTATCTTCAGCGCAGAAACGATTGTTTGTTGTACACCAATTGGAGGGTAGCTCGCTGAGTTATAATATGCCGGATGTCATGTTCATTGAAGGCTCTCTGAGTCGTGCGCGATTTGAGGAAGCGTTCCGTAAACTAATTGCACGTCATGATACACTGCGGACCAGCTTCGAGATCGTGGATGACAGCCCAGTCCAACGTATTCATCCTGAAGTATCATTCACAGTTGAGTATGTCCAGGCAAGTTTGGATGAAGTCGAGGAAACAATCCGTAGTTTCGTGCGCGAATTTGATCTTCAGCTAGCACCATTGCTTAGAGTTGGGCTCATCCAAATTGACACTGATCGTCATATCCTACTGTTTGATACGCATCATATTATTTCCGATGGTGCCTCAGTCATGATCATGATGGCGGAATTTGTCAAGCTGTACAATGGGGTAGAGGACGTACCGCTTCGAATTCAGTATAAGGATTATGCGGTATGGCAGCAGCAAGAGATGAAGAGTGAGCAGATGAAAAAGCAGGAGGCATACTGGCTGGAAGCGTTCCGTACGGGGGGGCCTGTCCTTGACTTGCCGACTGATTATGCAAGACCTGCCGTGCGAAGTTTTCAGGGAGAAACCATTGAATTTGTGATCAGTAGCCAAAGGGCTGAAGGTTTGAAGCAGCTTGCTGCGCAAACTGGCTCGACTTTATTCATGGCGTTACTGGCTGTCTATAAGACATTGCTGTTCAAATACAGCGGACAAGAAGACATCGTCGTAGGAACCCCAATTGAAGGAAGATCGCAAGCGGATCTTGAACCCATGATCGGCATGTTCGTCAACACGTTGGCGATTCGAAATCAACCGTCCGCTGAGAAGTCGTTTATCGCTTTCTTGCAAGAAATGAAAGCAACTGCTTTGCAAGCCTATGAGAATCAGGACTATCCTTTCGAAGAATTGGTTAACAAGCTGAATATGAAGAGAGACTTGAGCCGCAATCCGTTATTTGACACGATGTTCATCTTGCAAAATTCGGACCAGCAAGAACTGAGTATTGATGGCTTGCGTGTAAAATCTTATCCATATAAGTATACGGAGGCGAAATTTGATCTGACGTTCAATGCTATGGACAAACCGGAAGGTATTCTGTGCAGTATAGAGTATGCCAGTGACCTCTACAATCGAAATACCATTGAACGCATGGCGAAGCACATCCAGCAGTTGATCGATGCTGTGGTGAACGATCCACAAGCACCGCTCATTGCCCTGGAGATGATTACTCCTGAAGAAGGCTTACAGATCTGCGATGATTTCAATGATACAGAGGTCGAGTACCTAAGGGAAAAGACAATTCATCAGTTGTTTGAAGAGCAAGTAGAGCGTTGGCCCAATCAGACTGCTCTTGTCTTCGAGAATGAAGGGATGACCTATCTTGAACTGAACGAAAAAGCGAATCAACTTGCTCGTAAACTCCGATCCGTTGGGGTCGAACCCGACCAATTGGTCGGAATTATGGTCGAACGTTCATTCGAGATGATGATCGCCATTCTCGGAGTGTTAAAAGCTGGTGGGGCTTACGTACCCATTGATCCTGAATATCCAGAAGACAGAATACGATATATGCTTGAGGATTCAGGTACACAGCTGTTGTTGGTTCAGCGACATGTGAAGGATAGGGTCTCTTTTGCAGGTGAAATTATAGATATGAATGAATCTCAAATGTACCATTGGGAAAATTCGAATTTGGACCCTATCGCTACATCGAATCATTTGGCTTATGTCATCTATACTTCGGGGTCAACAGGCAAACCAAAAGGTGTGATGATTGAGCATCACTCGGTGGTCAACATATTAGATCAACTCGAACAAGCCTACCCTTTGGGTAAGGACGATGCATTCTTATTAAAAACCACCTATACGTTCGACGTATCCGTATCTGAGTTGTTCGGTTGGTTTGTTGGTCAAGGGAAACTAGTCATTTTAACGCAAGGTGATGAAAAAGATCCGGCAGCCTTTTTGAAGGTGATCGATGAACAGCAAATCACTCATATTAATTTTGTACCGTCCATGCTAAACGTTTTTTTGAATGCCCTTCAGGAAGATGATTCGGAAAAACTGAAGTCCTTGAAATATATTATGGCCTGCGGGGAGGCTCTCTCAGCCAGCTTGGTAGATCTTTACCACCGCTTACCACTTCAGGCGAAGCTAGAAAACATCTATGGTCCAACTGAAGCGACCATTTATGCTACCCGTTATTCTACGGGAGTATCGACGCACTCAGCGAATGTTCCCATTGGACAACCGATGGGCAATTTACAGATGTGGATTGTAGATAGCGCTAATCATATTCAACCGATTGGTATCGCAGGAGAGTTGTGCATCTCGGGTGTCGGACTGGCTAGAGGTTACATCAATCGTGCAGAGCTGACTGCCGAGAAATTCGTTGCGCATCCTTTCTTTCATGGTGAGCGTATGTATCGGACGGGTGACCTGGTAAGATGGCTGCCTGATGGCAACATCGAATATTTGGGTCGGATCGACCATCAGGTCAAGCTGCGCGGTTACCGCATCGAACTCGGCGAAGTGGAAAGCCAATTGCTTAGCTTAATATCGCTGCAAGAAGCTGTAGTTATTGCACGGGAAGACGACAGTGGACAGAAGCAACTGTGTGCGTATTTCGTGGCTGCTCGTGAAATCACTGCTAATGAACTGCGAAATGCATTGGGGAAAGAACTGCCTAACTACATGATTCCGTCCTATTTTGTACAATTGCAGGCTATGCCTTTGACGACAAACGGTAAGCTAGACCGTAAAGCTTTGCCTGCTCCAGAAGGGAGCGTTCAGACTGGAACGGACTATGTCGCGCCTCGAACGGACACAGAAAATCAATTGGCACAACTATGGCAAGAAGTGTTGGGACTTCAACAGATTGGCGTGCATGACAATTTCTTTGATATTGGCGGACATTCCATGAGGGCCACTATGCTGGTAGCTAAAATTCATAAAGAAATGGCTATTAATTTGCCATTAAAGGTTGTGTTCCAATCTCCGACGATTGAACAAATGGCTCAAATCATCATCGATACTGAGCAAGATGAACTTGCATCCGTTCCGATCCAGTTCATGATACCTGTTCAGCCTCAGTTTAGAGATTCCCTAAGCTGTACCGAAATGGAAATTGCTTCTTTGGCGGGATGGTTGAAACGTGATTTTGAATTTATGTTTGCAAATTCATGGAATTTCGCCTACGATTCGAGCTTGTCCGATCAGGTCAGCGAATGTCTATCGACTGATCTTGTATATGATTATATCCTTCTCGAGGAATACCATGGAATGTCTTTCGAAGAAAAGAAATTGCTTACGAATAAAGAGATCCTGGCGGATATTGTAAAGGATCTGAGTCAAGGAAAACCAATACTCGTTATTCTGAAAGCCAGCGCGATCCCATGGGACGGGGGGTATCTGAACCCTAACAATGAGAGATATCATGTTGCTACGATTACTGGAATTACAGAAGATCATCAAACCTTGATTTGTACGGATAGTTGGTACAACAAATATGCAATTCGACTGTCTGTTACCGATTTCCAAAAAGCGTATTCCACACATTATTCACTTGAACTTACACGTGAGGAATCCTTATTTACGAACTGGCAGACCATTGTTCAGAAGCACGTACTGACAATCCGTAATGATGTGAATCCTTTCCAGCAAATGAGAGACTTTGCATTAGCAGTACGGAATCACACTGATTTAGTTGGGGAGTTGAGGGGTCATAAATCTTGGGCTGATGCGCCTCTGAGTAAAACTATCATCAATATCAGCATTGGAAGAATCTTATTTTCAAATATATTGAAGCTCTTGATAAAGAAAAACAACATCTGGCTCTTGGAGCAGATCATCGAGAAACTGGAGGAAGCCAGCTATCAATGGCGTTCGGTGAACAAGATCATTGCCAATGAATTCATGATTCCTTCCAAAATCAATTATTCCTCCATCTTGTCTAACAAAATTGAAGAGATCGCTTCACTTGAAGAGGCCATTTCTGAACAACTACTTGAAATATGCCGTTCATATGAAGAATTGAATACAGCCGAACGTGAGATTGCCGTGACTCAAATCATGGATGAATCTCTGGAAACGGAGCAATTTGAGTATGAGTGTCTGAACATCGAGGCGTCTTTTAATAATCAAGGCTTTGGTAAAATCGGAAGTAAACAAGCTAATCTCACTACGATGGGCACTTATTTCTTAATCGAACAAGCACCTGAAACTGTCCTTCATGTCAATGAAATTCAGTATCAATTGCCTCACATCCAAGAAGGCACGAAGGACAACATCTCTTGTTATGGTCAAACAATACCAGTACCTGAGGGGATGTATTCGGAAATATCCTTCCTTGGATGCGCTGAATGGGGCAATTATATTGAACAATGTTTCATTGAGTATGCAGACGGTAGTATAGAGGCGTTCCAAATTCGATTCACCGACTGGACTCGCCCTCCTCAATTTGGGGAAGCCATCGCCTGGACTGGACAGATTGCAGAGCGCAACGAAATCAGAACATTCATTGTAGAGGCGCGGGGAAGTATATACCAACAACGATACTCGTTAACACCGTTCAAACCAATGGTTGCCATCCGTTTACCTTATAGCCCTGGCATGCATATTTTTTCTATAACTTTAAAACGAGTTAATTAAATCTTTTGATTGACCTAAGAAAGATCTAATGCCACTGCAGTGATGTATACAAGAAGAGCGCATGCTTGTCTTTACGACAAAGCGTTGCGCTCTTTGTTTATTATTGAAGAAATTGATGTATACACAAAACAGTTGACAGTTCTAATGTAGAGAAGTAAAATTTTGGTATTTACAGGTGCATCTATTCAATATTTAATTATATTATTTTAAAACTAAAAAAAACGAATAGAATAGGGGATATATATGGAAATTTTCTCTAAATTATTGTTTTATAATTTTATGGGCTGCAGAAAATCACAGGTTTTACGAGGGCTCGATTATAGATTTCCAACTTATTTACTATTTAATAATGCCTATGAAGCCCCGACAACTGTGTATAAACAAATTGTAATTGAAGGAAAAAATGCATGGGGATACTATTGGGAGATTGAAGTTAACAATGAATTACTAGGGATAGAGGAAGAAAGTAAATGCTATAACGATTTTAAATCGGCGAAATCAGATATTATTGAGATGTTAGATAACAAGCAAGAAGTATATGTTTGGACTAAAAACAAATATATTCCCCACATGCAATTGAATGAAAGTGATCCTGAAGGTGTTCATTCTTTAACATTGACTTCTTGTATTGAGGATACATTTAAAATTATGGACTATCCCTTCGAGAGAGATTATGAATCAGAAATACTAGAACAAGCTTTCGATAGTGCGCCTAAGGATAAAAGAGTGATCACATCTTATAAATTGAATTCTTTGGTTGTACATGAAGATATTATCCGAACTATAGATTCTCAATTTCAAGAAAAAATGAATAAATGTAACGATGACTTTTCTATGTATGATTTCATATTTGATGATATGGAAGAAAAAGGTGTAATAAAACTCATTAATCAATCTATGCATATTTTTGGTGTTATCTCCCTCTCCAGACTTCTAACATCTGTATTTATGCAGTCGAATAATTACTCTGAAGGAGCTATATATGGAGCTCAGCAAATATCAAAAATGGCAGAGAGTATAAAAAATAATTTCATGAAACTAGCTATTAACCCTTCTAAATTAAATGTTGAAACTTTACAAGAAAAATTTCAAAAAATTAAACATCTGGAAATTGATTTTTTGAAGCAAATTCAACATGAAATTCAAACTGGTGAGAAGAGAGAAGTATCTTTAAATACATTAAAGAGACCCGAAAATATAACGGCACTTCATATTACTGATTCAAGTATTTGGATTACATGGGATGAAAGCGAATATGAAGAGGGATTGATAGAGTATGATATCATCGTTGATGATTTGCTTGTTGATAGTTGTACGTCAAATAATTATATTATTGGAAATTTAAGTGCTGATATGAACTATAAGATCACTATAAAATCGAGAAACAAATTCGGGAGTAGTAGTGAAGAAACGAGTATTGAAATTGCAACAATAAAATTACAAAATTACGGTAAATTATCTACTTTCAAACCTGTTTTTACTTCATCTTCTGAGAATGATGACTTCTGTGGAAAACGTGTTGTAGACGATAATCCATTAACACGTTGGAGTAGCGAGTATAATGACCAGCAATGGATATATGTTGACTTGGGTAGTGTGAAAGAGATCAATGAAATTAGAATTCATTGGGAATATGCATATGCAGCTGAGTATCAAATTATGATTTCAATAGATTCTGAAAATTGGACATTAGTTCAACATGTTCAGAATGGACAAGGTGGAATTTATATAATTAGTGATTTGAAAGAAACAACTAGATATGTGAAAGTGAATTGTTTGAAAAGGGATGGGATCTACGGATATTCAATATGGGAATTATCGGTTATAAATTATGAATCTCTTAGTCTGAAGATTTAAGTAATTCCACAGATGCTCGTGCTTGCGAAGAAACATCATGTCCACTTGTTTATTTATGACTCTATAAACAATGCCAGATACATGGTTATTTGTTTTAAGCAAGTCATAAATAACCAAATAATATTATAGGCGACTTTCATTCCTTACCCAATGAAAGTCGCCTTCTCATCATTATTTTCTTCTCACATGATTAGAAACGTAAGTTTTTGAGTGGCAAAGTTTGCTGAATTTGAGATCGTAGAATTAACGTATCAGATGAATATGGTATCTCGTAATATGGAGGTTCAATAAATGAAAAAACTTGAAATGTTAGGTGTAGTCGTGGGGGGAGGACCTAAGGGAATATCTACATTAATTCAACTCCAGCGTACATTTCCAAATAAGTTTATTGGTGTTGAATCTTGAGCGGTTGTAAGTAACTGGGATTTTCAATATGCGGGTAGCTCACCGACGAGGACAGGAATTTATTATCCCGATACGATCGCTACAAGAAGCAGATATCCCATGGAATCTACAATCATTTACTCAACAACACCCCTTGATGTCGGATGATATGTTGAGTAAGGACAATTTGCCTAAAGAAGTATTGCAAGATTACTATCGAATGTCCGCTGAGGCAGTAAATGCGAGGGTTCTATTAGGAGAAAAAGTTCAAATGATTGATATCGACCCACAGGGGTTTCTATTAACAACCAGTAATTACTCTATAAGAGCGAAATACCTGATTATTTCAACGGGTCCAGTTAATCATAAGGTATTCCCCGAATGGACTTATTCTTTACCACCAAATTTATGTCAACATTCCATTGGACATGGGTTGTTTAACAAACTTAATGGAAAGAAAATATTACTGGTAGGAGGGGGTCATGCTACACCGGATATAGCCTGCAGAATGTGGGAGTTGGGCGTAAATATAACCGTTGTAGTAAGAAAAGATGGATTAAGGGCCAATTACTTACCCTATCCAGATGATTATATAAACCCAAACAAATGGGATATTAATAGAGGTCTGTCGATTGATGAGAGACTTTCCGTATTAAGAAAGATAACGCTTGAAGGCCCCTGGGTCACCCCGAGAAGTTTAAAGGAATTTGAGGAGGCGATAGAGGTCTCACAGACTACGAATAATCGAATTGAGTATTTAACACGAACTAATGTAATGAGCTGCCGTATCGTTCAGAACAATGATTGTGAACAAGTAGAAGTCACTTTCAATAACGGTCGTTCTGAACTATTCGATAAGGTGATATGTGCAACCGGATTTAAACCTAATGCACGGGAACTTCCTTTTACCACAACGGAAATTTGGAATAATCAGGTTTCTGAGGGATTGCCACACTTAAATAATGATTATAGCTTTCAGGGGAATTCGAATATTTATTTCTCTGGACACTTTGCACAACTTGGCCCGAGAGGAATCGTTGATTCGATACTGCACTATACACAATATGCAACATTGGCTATTACTAATTCGATTGTTGAAAAGGAGACTGCGTTACATGTATCCAACTATTGATTGTCTTATGAGTGAGTTGTCAGTAGATGAACCGTGCAAATATGAAACACGTAGCTTTCGCTATTATCCGACCTGATGCTATTGAACGTGGTTTCGAAAAAGATATTTTAGATGATTTAGCTAGTTCAGGATTATTCGTTATTGGTTTTAAATATCAATTTGTTAATGAAAGACAGATGGAAGAAGTTTACCGTTACACTCAGCATCGTATGCTTGATAATCAAATGCGTCCACTATGGTGGATGACACGTGAAATGTATAGGATTTCACCTGCCCTTCTACTTCTCTTGGGGGGGAAACTCCCGGATGAATTCGAGGATTTAGCACTTTATCTAGAAAGTCTAAAAGGATCATCTAATCCAGCAATGACTCAACCGCATCACTTACGATATAAATACCAATCGATGAATGTTGTCCTTTGTACGATACACTCTTCGGATGACCATCTACAATCTCTTCGTGAATCTAGAATCTTTTTCAAGCGTGAAGAGCTATCTCAATCACTTCAGCATATTCCTGATGTCTTATCTGGAAAGAAACCAGCACCACATGTATTTATAGATCAAACTGTTAATCGATGGCACTCTAAGACGAAACGTACGGGAGCCTTTTTTCATATCATGACTATATTGCAAATGCGCATTCTATCAAATTTACTAGATTGTGAATGGTTGGAATTGCCATTCGAAGAATTGAATGATATCTGTCAACGAATGTATCAGATTACATCGCAGAAATTACCTTATGTAAAGGAGTCCGAACAGATTCATCCTCTTCTAGATCAAGAACTAGACTTGTTACTATCCATTGTCAACCAAGACAATTTTAAAACGAATTTCTCAGATTCTAATTTCCGCCGATATGCTAATGATCGAGATCTACTGGTTGAAGTTCTCAAAACATTAGCTAATTATCGAGAATATGAACGAGTTGATTTCATGGAATTTAGAGAACACTTGAGACGGAATTTAGTCGTAATGGATGATTGGGAAGCATTAGTGATGGAAACTTCATTTGTATTTCATATGATGCAATTGAATGGTTATTACATTAAATAAAAGGGGGATATTATGTTTGCGATTGTGTCAAATGAGTATGATGATTCCAAGGTTGTCTCTCTATTGTTAACGCTATTTAATTAGTGATGAGAGTATAGATCGATACGTAACCATACAAGACTCTGAGGAAGTGACTATGAATCAAGAGTTGTTTTCTGTAAAAACGGCCCATTTGGAGAGACAAACGGAAGGAAAAGTATTTGGTCGAAAGGTGACAGGGGTGTATAAGCCCTCATTGATTAAAGAGGCTGTAAGTGTTTCACACTCTATTCTACCATTGGTGAGACAGCAACCGGGATTTATTGGTGTCTTTTTATTCGTAAAGCCTACCGGAGAGAACTTTTCAATATCGGTTTGGGAAAAAGAGGATGATTCTGAATTTAATATCGAATATGGATGGTGGATGGATCAAAGTCAGAAAGTTTGATTCTATATATATGGAAAAGCCTATAACCACCAATCATTGGATGAACATCAAGGGGGTAATATTGACTCATGTTTGAACTTGATGTTGATGTTTCTCTCATACTGTCCGAGTTAAATGTGAAGTCATGCGATTTAGTATATGTTGGGGGCTCTTTTACTGCTGGATTCTTTAATGATTCGTAGGATATTGTTAACCACTCCAGTAATGGCAACTTCGAACTAGTAACGATGAAAGATATTTTGGCTTATTCGTACGAGTATAGCTATGCCTTTAGTTGAAAGAGAGAGATTGTGATACAAGAATTAGTCTTCTAAGTGTAAAGAACAGACCGGTCTTATCGAAAAAAGGTTCTATTACCTGTGTAACAGAATTCCCGAATACTGCCATGCAATATTTTCAATCCATAGGTCGAAGTGACGTAAATTTTCAACATGTTAATGGGTCAACTGAAGGGTTTGTTCCCACAATTTTTGATTGTTGTGTGGATTGTGTAGAAACGGGGCAAACTCTTCAACTTTATAATTTAAAAGAAGAGAGTGTGTTACATCTATCTAAGGTCGTTGTTTTTATCCTTGTGATTTAGCGTATAATATAGACACAAAATTAGATTATAAATTCTATTAATGGAGGTATTTTACAATGAATGAGAAGCTTTCCTATGCAATGGTTGGAGTGGATATTGATAACGCTGATGCAACAAAGAAGGATATGCAAAAAAGTTTGGAAACGACTGATTCGCGAGTTATAAATAAATCAGGGGCATTTGCAGCATTATTTGAAGCTAAATTTGAAGGAATTGACAATCCAGTACTTGTACTGAAGGCAGAAGAACCGGGCTCAAAACAGCTTTTGTCCTTCCAACACAATAAAGTCGGTAATATATGCTACGACTTAATCAATCATCTAGTAAATGACATTATTGTAATGGGAGCAAAACCAGAAGCTGTCTTGGATATTATACTGTGTGGCAAGATTCAGAAAGATATCGTGGTTGAGGTAGTAGAGGCAATCTCGAATGCTTGTCGTGCACAAGATTGTGTACTTATTGGTGGAGAAACTTCTGAGCAACCGAAGGTGTTATCAGAGGGAAGTTATATGCTAAATGCTAGTATTCTTGGGGTTGTAGATAAACATAAGATCATAGATGGTTCAAAGATTGTTGTAGGTGATGTGGTAATTGCTCTTGCATCAAATGGATTACATACAAACGGATATACCTTGGTACGAACGTTAATGGACAGATATCCTCATATATTAGAAGAAAAAGTTCAGGGCGAGTCGTTTTTAGATGCGATTTTAACTCCACATCGTTGTTACTATCAAAACTTAAAAGAGTTGTTTCCAAAGGACATCATTCATGGACTAGCTCACATTACAGGTGGAGGGATTCAAGGAAATCTTAATCGTATACTCCCTTCAGGAATAGATGCGAGAATTGACTTAGATAAAATCAAGACTCACCCTATTTTTGAAATATTAAAAAGATATGGGAATGTCGATGATGAGGAAATGCTAAAGACATTTAATATGGGAGTTGGAATTACACTTGTCTCCAGTCCAGAAAACGCGTCTCAAATTATAGAACATTTAAAGTCAACTGGTTGTGATGCTTGTATTATCGGTGAGATTGTAGATGGAGAGCAGTGTGTGGAATTTATCAATAATTTAAAATACTAATGCTGCAGTTTGGCATACCTTTTCTAGGAGTCTAGGAGTCGCTTAATAGCGCTCCTCATCAGGATTTGGAATCGTGGCTCAATGAATACCTTCGCTTCTTAATCAACCTACATTAGGTGATGACAATGCACCAGTCACATTGATTGAATTCGGTGATTATAAATGCCCTTCTTGTAAAGCGTGGAGCGAACACCTGTATCCTCAATTGATGAAGGAGTATGTAGATACCAGTAAGGTCAAATTTGCATACATCAATGTGTTATTTCACGGGGAAGAATCCGAATTAGCTTCGCTAGCCGTTGAATCGGTTTTTGATCAAGATCCCGAAGCATTTTGGAAATAGTGGGTGATAGAAGGTCTTATACACATACAATAGAACGCTGGCCAGCATTCACATCTCTATAGACCTCCTTCTATTAGTCTCTCATGTGAAAGGATGGATGTAATGAAAGTGAAGAAGTTAACGATTCTAATGCTAACTGCTATTATGCTCATCATATTCTCTACTACTGCGAGCGCTAATACTGCAATAAGTCGTATAGATACCGTGACTGGTCAAGGGGAACTGAAAATTTCCGGATATTTATATGTTAAAACCAGCAGTTCTGGTGCCATATTTGCAGATGTCTATCGTGTAGTAAACGGTACAGAACAGTATGTTACCCGTGGCTCACGTACTATTAGTGAAGGCCCCCGCACAGCTAACATTAACTTTAACTTTAGTATCAATGGATTATCACAAGACACTTACGTGGTCAGATATTCCTACGGAGGCTCACTTTCAAGCATAACGATAACTAGTGTCGGATTCTGAATTGAAACATCAATGATTTCTCTAGTAACGATACTCACCATGGTCGAGGTACGAGTTGTAGTGTGAGATCTCAAAAAGTCCACGATTGTCGATAATTGACAATCGTGGACTTTTTATTCTTTAAAAGTTCAACGAAGTGAAGCTTTATGAAATTCACAATTAAATCGATACGCGTTGACTCACTCAGGGAGTTACTTAGAACGTTACGTTAATATATGATGAAGAGTTAGGAACTAACGATTTTGTAACCAAAATGATTCTTTTCCGTATAAGATACGAACATGATTTCACGAAATAGTTACAGCATAAATTCAAATCAGTTTTTCGTTCATGGAGAATATCTTTCTCCTCTAATGGATACTGATATAACAAAAATAGAAGTTGAGGTAATGCAACGTATGAATGAGGAATTTACAGATCATGTTGATACATGGTATCGGTTAGCTGAGGAAAAGGCTACTCAGTATTTTGCGTCACTTTATAAACAGGTCATGGATAAGTCTTATGTGCCTGCCCTAACGGAAGATTTTCAATTATGGAAAAGTAAACATATTCAACATTCTTGGCTGTCTTTTTTTTCGCGGGGAAAGAGAAAGCCAAATTCGCGTGATTATCACAGGTATTTCCAATGGCTGAATTATAGAGGTAAATTGGACGATTACTTGGATCGAAGCGTTTCATATATGTATATGAGGGATTTAGGTAAAGACATGGATTCTCCTGACACGAAGACCAGGATTAAACGTCTAGTTGCCGACATCAAAAATCAATTGATTCATTCCACCGCAACAAACCGGGGAGACCAGCCAGAATACATGAGTCTGAACGGGTTGTATCGATGGGGCCAGAAGGAAGGCATTGAAACTGCAGTAATCTGGGTGATCGGCAAACTGAAGAATGTATCCTCTAATATACCGAAGGAAATGAATGCGGAGCATGCCCAGCGCAAACTGATCAAGATCATTATCGGGGTTATTCTACATGTGATGGAAGAGATGGACGAAGGAATATCGCCCGCAGAACGTTCCCGGAGACTTGATGAAGCCATCAGGTTGGGTTATTCCTATGGACTGACCTATCCTTTTATTGACGATCTTCTCGATTCAGGAGTCTTAAATGAGCAAGAGAAAGAACAATATTCCCAAATGATACGTACCGCGCTTCTCACTGGATCTGTACCAGAATTGGAAGAGTGGGTGGGAAATAACAAGGATTTGGTCTATTATGTACACTCGGAGCTCCGTGAGGCATTTGAATATATTAAGAGGCATCAGCGACCGGAAACACAGAATATATTTTTCGAGCAGTCTTATGTGTTTTTTCATTCCCAGGATATAGACCGTGTAAAGGATCTATCGAACGCGAATTACACCAACGAAGAGCTGTATCTACCCATCATCTTAAAATCCTCTTCTTCCAGATTGATTGTCCGTTCCGTCATTAGTGCTCCCATGGACGAAGGCTTTGATCATCGAACATTTTGTTATGGCATCTACAACCAGCTAGCGGATGATTTTGCGGATATGTTTGACGATATGAAAGACGAGGCTGTAACACCTTATACCTATTATTTAAAATATCATACTCAGCGAACGGATCTGATCAATCCCTTTGAATTATACTGGGCGGTCATCTCCCATTTGATCCATAACGTGTATCATTCTGATGCCAAGACTCGTGAGGTGATACTAGATCGTGCAATCAACGGTCTTAAACGTTGTAAAGAACGCATCGGTATTGAAAAATATAATGAGATTATGGAGATATTCGCCTCTGGTAATCCGGAATTCAATCGTCTCGTCCAACATATGGTTCGAAAAGCGGATGATGTAGATTTCTTCGATAAACTGCTCCGGGATCAAATGGTTATCAATCTAAAAAACAGCCGGACGGAAAAAGAAGACTTTTATGATACGATCAAAACGGTCCGCCAGCAGATCAACAGCATGTTGCATATTCCCAAACATAACGGGATCAAAACGATGGAACAGCCGCTTATTGATGCTGCAAATTACAGTCTCGAAGGGGATGGGAAGCGTATCAGGCCTATATTGACTTGGGTAATGGGAGTGAACGAATATGGACTACAAGCTTCGGAAATCGCCCCGCTTCTGAGATCATTGGAATATATGCATACCGCTTCCTTGATCTTTGATGATCTGCCATCTCAGGATAATGCTTCTACCCGTAGAGGGCGCCCAACCCTACATCAGGTGGAAAATATCGCCACTGCAGAATTAACCGGATTGTTTCTAATCCTGAGGGCCATTAAAGAACAATCTTCACTTGACCATTACAATGCCAAAACTGTGCTTGCCTTGATGCAATATTCGGCCGAAAAAACAGAAGAGATGTGTATGGGTCAAGCGATGGATTTGCAATCGAAAGGCAAAGCACTGACATTAGATCAATTGAATATGATGTGCTTTTACAAAACGGGAATAGCTTTTGAGGCTTCTCTGATTATGCCTGCCATTCTCGCTGAGGTTAAAGAGCCGGAAATTGCAGCTTTGAAGAAATACGCCTATCATGCAGGCATTGCCTTTCAGATTAAAGATGATTTGCTTGATATGGAAGGAGATCTACTCATACTCGGTAAGCCTACTGGCAAGGATGTTGAAAACAACAATTCGACTTTTGTGTCCATCCTTGGACCTGATGGTGCCAGGAAAGAAATGTGGGAACACTACTGCCTTGCCATGGAAGCATTGAAAGAGATGCCCCGAAATATCGTTTTTCTGAAACATTTATTGAATTATATGATTAATCGAGACCGTTAAAATATTTTTATGTTTTAGTAATTAATAAGGAGTTGTTCATAAATGACAATAGAAGAAATGCAAATACTAGAACGTAATGAAACGAAGCTGGTTGGTTACAGTGTAAGTGCGTCGTTAAATCAAGATATAGAAACTGGAATTGTCGGAAGATTAAGCGAAGAACTCCTTAATAATCGTCATGAAATTGCAAATCGATTAGATGATGACGGAATTTACTTGGTCCAAATTTACTCGGACGGTGAGTGGACGCCAGATCTTCCGTTCGTAAGTATTGTTGCGGTAGAAGTCAGCAATTTGGGCCTCATACCCGAGGGGTTCGTTCAACATACGATACCGTCTGGAAAATATGTGAAGGTTACTCATAAGGGACCTGAATCCCTAATCGGTGAAACTTATGATTCAATCCGTGATAAGGGTATTAGTGATTGTAGGGCTTTTGATTTCGAGTATTGGGCGGATATGGGTTCTCTTGAGCAAGAGGAAAGCATTATAGAAATTTATTTACCACTGGAGGCTTAGAGCGGAGCCAACAACAAACGTCGAAAGCAAGAATATATCTCGATACTAGCTTGAACTTACAGGAATTTGGGGATCGAATATGGAGTCTGTTTGTCAGGATATAGATAGATGAATCACCCATACATGCCCGTTTACGAAAAAGAAAGAAGTTTAAAAGCCTGAATTTTCAGGCTTTTTTTATTTTGTAAGTGTCATCGAATTGAGCAATCAAATCCTCACTGCAATAGCAGCGGTATTAACTGAAGCAGGAATGCAACTGCCAGATAAGCTCTCTACGGCTATTGACACCAGATTTGGTGAAAATAGATTTTAAATGATCATGGACGTTGTAAGCTGAATATGTAGATTCGCAGCCAATTCTTTAATCGATAATCCCCGTATTACCCCATTCAAAATATGTTACTCACGTAGAGTTAACCTGCTAGCCCGGATTGGTCTAAGCAATATGTTACTGTCGATCTGTTCCAATAATCGGAGCTTCTCTATCCAAAGGTCCGCTTTGGGATTGGTAGAGAGGAAGAGGCTAAACAACATGGATCGAGCGCCATCTTAAGTGTGGGACTAGCTCCTGGTATAACGAATCTTCTGGCTCGCGAAGCAGAGAGGCAGTTGTGTATGACCGAAGAGATCGAAATAGCTGTTATGCTCGGATTAGGCGATGCACATGGAAAGGCAGAGATCGAGTGGACGGTGAGCAGTTTAGGCGCAAGGTTCGAGTGAAGCAAAATCATCACCAAGTCGTGATGCAGAGCTTCACAGACAGAAAGACATTTCACTTTGGTTTGGAGTCGCCATGCGTAGCCCGAGGAACCAAGCGGAAGGATAAGCCTATCATGTTGCTTTTTTATTGCAGGGAAAGAATCAATCCATCGTCTCAGCGAAAGTGACAGCAGCAGTAGCGAAAATAATATATGATTCATCACTTCCGAGTAGCGTACATCATATTGAGCAGGTAATGGATTTAGCCTATATACAAAAGGAATTGGGAACGGCATTATCTTTGGACACCCGAATCACTGTCCCTCCACAACAAGGGAGTAGCATTCATTTGAACTTTTTTTATGGAAATATGAACCATTTGATCTAGTAAAACGTAATATATCATAGTTTGATAATTAAGGAGGTTTTTTAATGAAAAAAAGATTGATATGGATGCTGAGCGCTGCTATTGCACTAACACCGTTTGCCCCCACAGCGGCGCTAGCGTCTAACAGTAATGTTGCAACTTCAAATCAGGTACTGGCGAAGATCGCTTCTGAGAAAGCGGCGCTGCTAACCGAAAAGTATGGTACGATCAGCGTACAGTACGCATTGATCGACAACGGCAAGATTAAAGTGTCGGGACAGACGGGCATAAACGACAAGGCAGGGAAGATCCCTCTGACCAAAGAAACCATGTATGGTATCGGATCGACGAGCAAGGTGTTTACGACCGCTGCCGTCATGAAATTGGTAGATGCGGGGAAAATCAACCTAGATACTCCCTTAGTGCAGTACATAACTGATTTCAAGATGATAGATGAACGTTATAAGCAAATTACGCCGCGTATGCTGTTAAACCATTCTTCAGGGCTTCAAGGGTCGAGCCTGGGTAATGCTTTTCTGTTCAATGATAATGATACGTATGCACACGATAATCTACTGGAGCAATTGTCTACACAGCGTTTGAAAGCTGATCCGGGAGCATTCTCTGTTTATTGCAATGATGGATTCACGCTGGCTGAGATTCTAGTAGAAAAAGTCAGTGGTATGAAATTCACCGCATTCATTCATCAATATTTTACCGAACCGTTAGAAATGAAGCATACGAAGACATCGCAAGACGTATTAGAATCAAGTAAACTTGCTGGTCTTTATTATCCAACGTATCAAAAGCAGCTTCCAAATGAAACTGTCAACGTGATTGGAACGGGCGGAATCTATTCCACAGCTGAGGACATGGTACAATTCTCGCAAATCTTTACAGGACAGCAGGAAGGTATCCTCTCGGACAAGTCGGTACGGGCAATGGAGCAAGAGGAATACAAAAAGGGATTGTGGCCCAAAGAAGCGGATAATTCGTTTGACTTCGGGCTTGGTTGGGATAGTGTAAGGTTGTTTCCCTTTAATGATTACAGTATTAAGGGCCTCAGCAAGGGTGGAGACACAATTTTGTATCATGCTTCTCTTGTAGTGCTTCCAGAGCAGAACATGGCTGCTGCAGTTCTATCGTCAGGCGGTAGTAGCTCGACGAACGAGCTTCTGGCTAACGAACTTCTTCTACAAGCGATGAAAGAGAAGGGCGCGATCAAAGACACTAAACCGGAGAAATCATTCGGTAAGCCGGTCAAGGCTGACATGCCGAACGACATCACAAAGTTCTCAGGCTATTATGGTACTATTAATCAACAAATGAAAGTTGTTATAAAGGATGGGGAACTATCATTATCGGTGCCTAGTGTCCCGGATTATCCGGAACAGAAGTATGTATATACATCGGATGGGTCTTTTGTTAACCAAGAAGGAAGCTCGAAGGTCAGTATTGTAACTGAAAAAAATGGACGCACCTACCTGTGGAATAGAGAATATGTAACCATTCCGGGGTTGGGACAATTGGCTTTATCTCAGTACTTAGCCGAAAGGCTGGAAAATCAGACGCTATCTAAAGAGACGGAAGATATATGGGCAAAGAGAGAAGGTAAAACGTATTACCCTGTGAGTGAGAAGTTCAGTTCTCTCATGTACATGATTATTAAGCCGACAATCCAGATTACTCGTAACAAAGATCTGGAAGGTTATCTAGGGGATAAGAAAATTACAGGCCCGAATACCGCAGAGAGCCAGCATCAAATCCCTGCCATGGGAAGCCGAGATACTTCTGAGTATCGTTTTTACATAAAGGACGGTATTGAGTACCTCGAGGCAGCTGGAAGCCTGTTTGTCAGTGAGGATAAAGTATTGTCACTCTATAATGGGAAACATTCTACGGTAACTGTGCAAACGGATGGCAACGCCAGATGGTATAGCGTACCTAAAGCGGTTGTTGGTAAGAAAATGACAGTTGTGATGCCAGAACAAGGAGCATTTGCAGTATACGATGGTAAAGGAACATGCGTGAATTACTCCTTGATCAGCGGCAATAATGAAGTTGTTCTCCCTGAGAACGGAACGGTTGTATTTGCTGGAAAGGCTGGCTCTTCATTTAGTGTTTCATTGAAGAAGTAGTTCATTCGTTAGATTGTTGGTTTGATTCCAGCAAAGGCTAGGCTATTTTATAAAAAGAACACCAGTTAATTTGGGCTTGCTCAAAGTTAACCGGTGTTCTTTTTTATGGTTATGAGCTTTAAAGTCGTTAGTAGATCGTTACTGTCCACTAAGCTTCAATGACAACATCATCTTTACCCCAAATAAGGCGAATGACAGTGCCTTTTCCCAAAGCCGTATCAACGATAATTTGACCACCCATGGCTTCGATCAACCCTTTGGATACGGCCATACCAAGACCTGTTCCGTTCGGTGTCGAAGAGGTATTGGTTCCCCGGTAGTATCGCTCAAACAATCGATTTGCTGTATTTTCATCCATACCCATACCGTTGTCAGCGAATTGAATAGTATGTCCTTTACCACCTTTGTCTGGCATAACCGAGACGGTAAGTATCGTATCCGGCGGATTATGGAGCAGGGCGTTGGCTACCAAATTGTTAATGACCCTCTCCAGCCAAGGTGTATACAGATTAACTGTTATCTCGGTAGGAGAGCGCTGATACACAATGGTTTCTTTCTTGTAAAAAGGGTTGGTTGCCGCTTGCTTTAATGCTTCCTGTAACCAGTTATTGAGCTCGATCTCCTCGGAATCTGGCGGTCGGACACCGCTCTTCAACCGATAACTCATCGCAAGATCATTAATCAGCATATCCATATGTGCAGATTTCTCCAACATTGTACCTGAGAACTTACGAATCTCTTCCGCCGTCCAATCATATTGCGGTTCAGCAAGCAAGTGCGCATAGCCTTTAATCGAAACGAGAGGCGTTTTCAGATCATGGGTTATTCCAGCGATCCATTCTTCCCTCAAACTATCCGTTTGCTGACGCAATACCTGATCTCTTTGTAGGGTACTTGAGAGCTTGTCTACCGAATACATCACATCGGCAAAAATCCGGTAACGACGCTTCCATTTACCAGAACGCATCCGGCTGCGGTGAATGCCTCTATAATCTACAGGCTCTTGATATACAGCATTACCGAGCTCGTCGAGCCATGTGAGGATATGAAGCAACGGGACGCCAAACCGATGTGCCTGCCACAGTGAAAGCAACAGAAATGACAATAATATAGCTAAGAACATGACAAACATACCGATCAGTATCGTTCTTGCTTCGGTAGATAAAAACCAGTTATCGCCCAAAGGTGTGCCGTAAGCATTTGGAAGATTGAGGACCCAGGTGTTCCCAGTTTCATTAACATATAGGGAGGACAGATGGAAGCCGTATTTTTCATTGTACATCGTGCGAAGAGCAAGCTCCTGAAGGGTATAGGTGGTCGGAGCAGATGCAGGCCGATTGAAGGCAGCGAGTTCGTTGCCATTTGCATCAAGTAATTGAACGTAGCCGTCAAGATGTTTGAGTCGGGCGGTTACATCATTTGGTAACATCAGTATTCCATTAGAAGATAATGACCCCTGACTGCTTACTTGTTTTAATAACGTGCCCCTATCATTAGACACACCATATAACAACGTGAATGTTCGGCCGTCTTTCTCTTGAATCCATAGATAGAGCTTATAGGGGAAATGTTGAGCACCTGTCCAATAGGAAAAGAACTCGCCTGTCGCATATTTCTTTGGCACATCCTGAGGTGCATTGTAGGATTGCTCCACTTGACCGTTCTCGTCAAGACTTTGCAGCCATCCGCCGTTTTTCTTTACCTGTTCAAGCAAATGCGGAGCAAAACGAATTCCCTCTTCACTTAGTTCGGAGGACTCTATAAGCTGAGCTAATCCAACAGAAGCAAAATCTCGGGAGATGAGGGTATCGTTTAAGCGACCTATAATCCAAAAAAGAGTAACTGCAGCAATAAGAAGCGCGAAAGCGCCGGCGGTAGCTAGCTGAAGCGCGAATCGTATAGTTAGTTTCCGTTTGATGTTCATAATTGTTGAGGACTCGAAGTTTCCGCTTGTACAAGCTTATACCCAAGTCCTCTAACGTTTACGATAAAGATCGGGTTTGCAGGGTCAGGCTCAATTCTTTCCCTGATGCGATGAATATGAACCATGACAGTGTTGTCATCGTGCAGTGCTTCTTCCCCCCAGACGCTTTCATATAGCTCGCTTTTACTGAAAAGCCGATTAGGGTTTTTGCATAAGAAGAGCAACAACTGAAAGACTAGCGCTGGACAGGCTACCACCGTTTGCTCAACGCGAAGCATACCGGCTGTTTCATCAACCTGGAAATGTCCATAGTCATACATCGTGTTTATTTTGTCAGAAGGCTGTACTTTGGCTGCATGCTTAGCTCCTAGGTAACGCCTTAAATGCGAGCGTATGCGTGCAACAACTTCCATCGGATTAAATGGCTTGGTAATGTAATCATCGCCACCTACAGCAAATCCAGTCAGCTTATCAAAGTCAGATTCTCGTGCAGTTAGAAACAAGATTGGAGCATCCGTCGTTTGACGGAGAAATGGACAAATTTCGATTCCGCTACGTCCAGGTAAGAGGACATCTAATATGATCAAATCATAGATTTTTGCTTCGCAGGCAGCAATTGCTGCTTCACCAGTCATGACCGTATCTACATTCGAATATCCTTCCTTACGAAGGACAGTCAACATGAGTTCAAGAATGGATTGCTCGTCATCGACAAGTAAAATTGCCGCAGTGTTCATGTTCTCATTCCTTTCTTCACCATAGTCGTTCATTCCATCATATCATGATTTCTTGGGCGTGAACGAGGCGTTACCTTAACGGAAGCTTAATTGTCCCCTGTAGTCATGGATGAGAGTTAAGACATAGTTAAGTTTGCGTTATACGGGATCTAAGATTGGTTTGTTAGAATTAGGGAGTCAAAGACAAAGACAATGATATATATAAATGTGGGGGTGCTGGAGTTGAACAAAATGACTAGAAAGAACAGGCTGGATCTCATCCACTATAGCAAAATAGTACTGGCAGTTGGTGCACTGGCAGCTATCATAACGGCATGCGGAGGACGAAATACGGCAATAACAACAGAAAAACCAGCAGAAACAACGAAGGTAGAGGTGCAAACGATGAAGCCAGAGGAAGTACCTGCGGCGCTCCTTGATGGTAAGTATGCTAAGGTGTATGCCTATTTTAGTGATGAGTTTAAACAACAGTTGAGCGAAGCTGATTTTGTAAGCATGGCTCCCGATTTACTAAAGGATATTCATTCGTTTAAGCAGGCCTCGGTCATGCAGCATAATGGTGGCGATCAACGTTCATGGATAAGCGATTCAGGAACAATGGGGCTGACTACTGTTTTTGATGAAAAGGGAGCAATATTGGGACTTCAGGCCAAGGCATTGACTTCTTTTCCGGAAACGGACAATCGCTTGACCAAAATTAAATACGATTGGCCTTTGAGCGGCGAGTGGTATATTGTCTGGGGTGGAACGAATGTCCTTGTTAATTATCACTATGAACATGAAAGTCAGCGATATGCCTATGATATTGTACAGAGCAAGGACGGTTATTCCTATAAGGGAGATCCATTGAAAAATGAAAGCTATTATGCCTTCGGTCTACCCGTTCTTGCACCAGCAGACGGAACCGTGGTCTCGATCGTAAATGATATTCGGGACAATGAGCCCGTTGGCGTTATGAACGAGAAAGTACCTGCTGGTAATGAGGTTGTTATTGACCATGGTGGAGAATATAGCGTACTGGCTCATCTGAAGAAAGGCTCCGTTAAAGTTAAAGTAGGGGATAAGGTGAGTAGCGGCGAGGAAATTGGGTTGCTTGGCAATTCAGGTAATTCCAGCGAAGCGCATCTTCATTATCAGGTGTCAGACGGTGCGGAACTATTCAAGTCTCGTTCGATCAACATCAATTGGAAGGATGGAATTGCTCCTGTGCAGGGAGAGATTATAACGGGTGAATAATTCAATGAAGAAATTTATCAGCACGAAGCTCATTAATGGATGAAGTGAAACAAACGCAACAAACATCAGGAAGGGAATTCAATTATGAAAAAAGCGCTTAAATTTATACTTATATCAATAGGAGTAATCCTTATAGCAATAGGTGTTTTTCTAGCCATTGTTTATACAGTTAATATTGTCTGCAACAAAGTGGAGAACGGTAAAATAGAATCTTATGGTCAGCTTGTACCCGTAGATGGAAAAAATATGAATGTTACGATTCAAGGCAAGGGCGAAGAAACAGTTGTACTTATACCAGGTTATGGAACAGGAGCGCCAGGTATTGATTTTAAGCCACTCGTAGAAGAGCTGTCTCCATTTTACAAAGTAGTCGTGATTGAGCCTTTTGGTTATGGATTAAGTGATGTAACAGATAAAGAACGAACCATTGAAAATATTGTAGCTGAAATTCATGAATGTTTACAAAAACTTAATATTAACCGATACACTCTGATGGGTCACTCCATTGCCGGAATTTACGGACTAGAATATGTGAACAAATATGAAAACGAAGTGAGTGCATTTGTCGGGATCGATAGCAGTGTTCCAACGCAAGGCGGTACGGATGATGAGTACCCAACAGAAATCTATAAATCACTCAAAAAATCAGGTTTTTACAGATTGATAATGAAACTAACTCCTGACCAACTTATTGCACCTAAAGTAGATGATGAAACGAGAGAGCAAATTAGAATAATTTCTCTCAAGAACGCGATGAACCCCAATATTATAAGTGAAGGGGAAAATTTCCAACATAATTTTAACGCTGCCGAAAATTTTAAATTCCCTAACAATCTTCCTGTTATATTCTTTTTACAAAAAAATAATACGGATGTTGAAGGATGGATACCACTGCATGAAGAACAGATAAAGGATTCTGTGAATGGAAAATTAATGGAACTTGAAGGGGGGCATTATTTACACCATACTGAATCAAAAGAAATCGTTGAAAATTTTAGGAGTTTTATGGAAGAAGTAAAATAAGACAAGTTGATGATTTTTCAAAAGAAGACGCCAAAAATGTGCGCACTGAAAAAGGCTTCTCCACTATGAAAAAAAATTTAAGAGACGAACGGTTCACATAATATTGTGAATCGTTCGTCTCTTTTTATGTAAAGAGAAAGAAAAAATCATACTAAATTAATAAAACGTTAAGAATTGTTTCATGTCTCTGTATTAATTTTTATGATCTTAGCCCAAGTTATCAAGGTTCCCTTACATTTATAGAACCTGGGAATCCAGCTCATTGTTGTAGCACGGGAGGTATGCCTATCTCACATTCTGTGGCTGCAGCATCTTTAGCGGCGTCTATAGAAATAATATATGGATTTGATTCTCTGGATTTGCCATTGCCGCAGACGACCTCTTAATAAAAAGGGAATTAACCGATAAATTATCGGATTTTGAACAAGCGTGATCTCATAATAAACCTTATAGACAACAATATAATAAGTTCACTTCGTTCAGACTTTTATTCCAATGCTGCTCATATCCACATTGGTATACTCTTGCTACCTATGATTGATTATTTTTTTGTTGCATATTCATTTTTCAAGTAGACACTCAAAAAAAGACCGCATGTTATCATGGGCAAAAGTGACAAAAGTTTTATGTAATTCTAAGTTTATAACAAATTGATATTGTTTAAGTAAATGGTATAGCTGTACTTTTTTGTAACAATGTAAAACTATTAAAAAGGTAGAGACGAAAAAAGCCATCTTTAGGTTTGACAACTTGTATATACAGGTGTAAAATCCATACTTGTATATACAGGTTGTCAAACAAATCCCTTACGCCTTCATTGCTGAAGAGCGGCAAATTTATTATTTTCAAATGTACACGTTTACAAAACAGCTAGGAGGGACAATAAATGGTAATTGCGCCGGAAGAACAATGGTGGCGGAAATCAACAGTGTATCAGGTTTATCCCAAGAGCTTCAAAGATACTTCCGGTAACGGTACAGGGGATATCAAGGGTCTAATCGGAAAACTCGATTATCTACAAGAACTGGGGATCGATATTGTATGGCTGCAACCGATCTACGTATCTCCGCAAAATGATAACGGTTACGATGTTGCAGATTACCGTCGGATCGATCCTAATTTCGGGACGATGGAAGATTTTGAGGAACTGATGAAAGAATTGAAGAAACGCGGTATGCACCTGATGACAGATATCGTTGTCAACCATTCTTCCACGGAACATCAGTGGTTTCAGGAGGCTAAGAAATCGAAGGAAAACCCTTATCGCAACTATTATATCTGGAGAGATCCCGCTCCGGATGGTGGCGTACCTAATAATTGGCAGTCGAAGTTCGGGGGATCAGCATGGCAATTCGAGGAGACTACAGGTCAGTATTTTCTTACCCTGTTTGACAAGACACAAGCGGATCTGAACTGGGAATATGAGAAGGTTAGACAGGAAGTCGCAGATCTAATGATTTTTTGGGCGGAGAAGGGGGTCAAAGGGTTTCGGATGGATGTAATCAACCTGATCTCCAAGGATCAGAACTTTCCTGATGATGATGGAAGTATTGCTCCCGGTGACGGTCGGAAGTTCTATACAGATGGTTCACGGGTCCATGAGTATATTAAGGAGCTGTATGCGAAGGTCTTCGGACCGTACAACCTTGTAACTGTAGGTGAAATGTCTTCAACTACCCTGGAACATTGCATCCGTTATTCCAACCCGCAGGAAAAGGAGTTCTCGATGACCTTTAATTTCCATCACCTGAAGGTGGATTATAAGAATGGACAGAAGTGGGAACTGAAGCCGTATGATTTTGAAGAACTGAAAGGCTTGTTCTCCAAGTGGCAGACAGGAATGCAGCGTGCAGGCGGTTGGAATGCACTCTTCTGGAATAACCATGACCAGCCGCGTGCGTTATCTCGCTTCGCTAATGATGGAGAATACCGCTCAGAAAGCGCTAAGATGCTAGCTACAACGCTGCATGGACTACAGGGTACTCCTTATGTATACCAAGGTGAAGAGATTGGGATGCCGAATCCCGACTGGCATGATATCAGCGAATTCAATGATATTGAATCAACGAATATGTACCAGATTCTACAGGAACGAGGTCTTACCAGTGTAGAAGCACTTGCAGTCATACGAGAACGCTCACGCGATAATTCCCGGACCCCCATGCAGTGGGATGATACTGAGAATGCTGGATTTACAAATGGTAAACCTTGGCTCAAATTGGATGGAAGATACCGGGAGATTAATATTCAAAGAGAGCAGGCTAATGCTGATTCAATTCTTTCCCATTATAAAAAACTGATCCAACTGCGCAAGCAGGAGTCTGTTATAACCGAAGGTCTCTTCAAGAGACTGGATAATCAGCACCCTGAAGTTTTCGCCTATGCACGAATAACGGATGCAGAAACGCTTATTGTAGTTTCCAATTTCAGTAGTGAACAGACAGCATTTACTTTTGCAGAGGATTTCTGGATCACCCGTGCAGAAGGCAGAGATACGGAGTTACTAATCGGGAATACCCGCGAGACTCCTTCTTGGGGAAAGACGCTTGAACTGATGCCTTATGCCTCTTATATGTGGATTATCCGCTAGAACAAAACAACGAAGTGAAGGTGAGTAAATATGGCTATTAATCGGAAAGATGTAGAACAGATCGTAAAGGCTATCGGAGGAAAAGAGAATATTGAAGCCGCAACACACTGTGTGACACGGCTCCGATTTGCTCTTAACGACGAGGGCAAAGTCGATACGAAGGCGCTTGAGAATAATGATCTGGTCAAAGGCCATTTCTCTTCACAGGGCCAATTCCAGGTTATTATCGGTCCAGGCATGGTGGACAAGGTTTATGAAGAAATGATTACCATCACCGGTGGATACCGGGCTACTAAGGATGAGGTAAAGACGGCTGCCAGCAAGAAACAGAATCCGCTGCAGCGGGCAATTAAGACACTGGCAGATATTTTCATTCCGATTCTGCCGGCCATCGTTATGGCGGGTCTATTGCTGGGGATCAATAATATGCTAACGGGTCCCGGCATCTTTTTCGACAGTAAATCCCTTGTCGAAGTCTATCCGCAGTGGAAAGACTTTGCGTCTATTATTAATACGATAGCCAGTACGGCCTTTACCTTCCTGCCTGCCCTTATCGGTTGGTCGGCGGTAACACGCTTCGGCGGCAGTCCGCTGCTCGGTATCGTTCTCGGACTTATTCTCGTACACCCTGATCTCCTCAGTGCTTATGGTTATGCGGATGCCACGGTAGCAGGCACGGTTCCGGTATGGGATCTGTTTGGCTGGCATGTTAACAAGATCGGCTACCAGGGGCAGGTGCTGCCAGTTCTGGTCTCCGCCTATTTACTTGCCAGGCTGGAACGCTGGCTGAACAAAAAAGTTCCTGACTCTTTTAAGCTGCTGATTGTAGCTCCGGTAGCACTTCTAATTACTGGATTTCTAGCCTTTACGGTTATTGGTCCGATCACCTTTGTTATAGCTAATGCCATTACATCGGGGCTAGTTAGTATCTTTGGTAGCTTCCCCGCGCTAGGTGGATTAATCTATGGGGGACTATATTCGCTACTTGTTATTACAGGTATGCACCATACTTTCCTGGCCGTCGATTTCCAGCTTATCGGTTCAGAAGGCGGAACCTTCCTGTGGCCGATGCTTGCTCTGTCCAACATTGCACAAGGAGCTGCCGCACTCGGCATGATGTTTGTGGCCAAACAGGAAAAAACGAAAGGCCTGGCCGTCACTTCATCCATCTCCGCCTTCCTTGGCGTTACTGAACCCGCTATTTTCGGAGTTAACATACGCTTCAAATACCCGTTTATCTTCGGGATGATCGGTTCGGCCATTGCAGGTGTGCTACTAGCGGTGAATAATGTACTCGCGTCTTCCATTGGCGTAGGTGGTATTCCCGGATTCTTGTCCATCTTTCCGAATCAGTGGGGCGTATTCTTTGTCGGCATGGCGGTTGTGCTAGTTGTTCCATTCGGCGCTACCGTACTATTCGGAAAATTCCGCAACCGTGGAACCAATGAATTGAACAGTGAAGACAATACGATTGACGATGGCATGAGAGCCACAGAGCCGGATAGTGATAACGTAAACAACACTGGAAGTACAGTTACTCCGGTTCTCACTCAGCCCGCCTCCGATCAAGTCTCCAGTCCTGCTACAGCCGTCAATGTGGTGGAGGTACTGTTGCCTGTAAAAGGTAAGATTGTGCCATTAGAGCAAGTACCTGACCCAGCATTCGCTGAAAGACAAATGGGGAAAGGCGTTGCTATTGAGCCGTCCGAAGGGAAAGTTGTTGCACCATTTGACGCTACTGTAGCACATGTCATCAAGAGTAAACATGCCATTATTCTGGAGCATGCCTCGGGTGTACAAATTCTTATCCATATCGGAATAAATACGGTCTCGCTTAAGGGTAGCGGATTTACCGCCCATGTAGCCACTGGTGATCAAGTGAAATCGGGTCAACTACTGCTCGAATTCGACCGTGAGGCCATCTTGGCTGCGGGTTACCCGCTGATTTCTCCGATTATAGTTCCAGATGGGCAAGATGTCATAGAACGGGTAGAGGAAATCGTGAATTCGAATCCAGAAGAAGGACAATCCGCTCCTATTCTAAAGATCTATCTTCAAGGTTAATAATTATGGTAATATGAGCATGGTGATTAATATTGAATAAAAATATATATATGCATATCTATAATGACTATTCTGCCCAGATCCAGTCCGGATCGCTCTCTACAGGCCAAAAATTACCTTCGGAGAACGAACTCGCCGAAGCTTACGGAACATCAAGGGAGACAGTACGCAAGGCGCTGCATATGCTCTCTGAGAATGGATATATCCATAAGATTAAGGGTAAGGGCTCATTTGTTCTTGATACACAACGGATGAGCTTTCCCGTTTCCGGATTAGTCACATTCAAAGAAGTATCTGAGCGATTGGGACGTTCGGTACGTACAATTGTGTATGAGAACGACTGCGTACCCAGCACTGCAGAGATTGCAAGATGTTTACAACTGAAGGATCCAGGTCCGGTGTGGAAGGTGGTCCGTGCCCGCGAGATCGAAGGGGAGAAGATTATTTTGGATAAAGATTATTTTCTGACCACATATGTGCCTTCCCTATCTCTTGAAGCAGCCACCAATTCTATCTATGAATATCTGGAGCAGAAGTTGAATCTACCAATTAGCTACGCAAAAAAAGAAATCTCTGTCGAAGAAGTAACCCCTGAAGACAAGCTACTGCTTGACTTATATGATTATCAGCATATTGTTGTGGTCCGCAACTATGTGCATCTGGTGGACACGACACTGTTTCAGTATACGGAATCGCGGCATCGACTGGATAAGTTTCAGTTCGTCGACTTTGCTCGCCGAGCTCAAAACTAAATCCCACTGGAAAGCGCCTAGTGAAGTAACGAGAATGCATTGTTCTATACAATCACTAGGATATATAATTGGCTCAGTAGTGGAGACGTGACCGGGATTTCGGCTAACCCATGAAGCAAAGGCAACGTTGGGTATTTAGAAAGAAGTATGGTCGTACCCCTGTCAAGTAGACAGATGAAAAAAGATATGCAGCCAGCGCGTGCCGATACTCAATCGGTGCGCGCTGTTTGAGTTTAGCCTGAAATCGTTGAAAACTTTAGGAGCTTTATGGAAGAAGTGGAATAAGACTGAAAAAGATTCCTTCACAATGAAAAATTTCAAAAGTTGAATGATCCACAGAATATTGTAATTTCGAATCTTAATTTTTTTTGAAAAAGTAGTGAGCGAGGAAGTAGCCTTGTAACTACTGATCTAAACCCATTTGAAAAGGCTTACATAACTAACCAGTTCTAAAGCTGCTGCATCCATATATAGCTCGTCATCAAACCACCCAATAGCATACAAAAGTTTACTACGACAAACATACAGCGAAGCCACATGGGTTGATGAAACTGATATAGTGCTTTGGGTTCTCCTTTCCCTTCAATCAAGAACATAATAAGTAAAGTATGAATTACCAAATGGCCGACAACCTCCGTGAACCCAAATACCGCCGTAGTAAGCAAAAATACTCCAGTAATTATCAGCGCAGTGAATCTGTTCATGATCCCAAGGATGAGCACCCAGCCTAAAGCTAGTTCAATAAAAGCAGATATTAACACGAATTCTTGTATAGAAAAACCAAATGTTGGGATCCTATACTCGTACATTAGCGTCTGGGCAAGCCCAGGCATCGTCATTTTTTCCATGGAAAGCCAAGCTAAGGATATACCAGTAAGTGTATACAGCACCGGCAAGGCGGATAACTTCAATCTGCTGTTCACTGCGAATAAATAATATATAATTCCGAGGTAGAATAAATAATCAAGAGAATGAAATAGACCATATTGATACACTGCGTTTAGATACAAGAAAGCGATTGCAAGTCCACTCAGTGGAAGCAGTCGTCTATGAAATAATCCTAAGATAGCAACGATGAGTGATGCGTATACCCACCAAGAATCTATCATAAACGTAGGTGCCAGATACGAGCCTGTGCAGAGTTGCAACAGCAACCCTAATCCAATTCCAATCCGGAAGATCGTCAATTGATAGCAACTAAAGCGATTCAAGAAACTTAGAATTTTGCTTACAAATCTGTTCCGTTCAATCTGTTTATTGATGATCGTTGCAAACAACATGACTAATAGTGTTATACCAAGCCAGAACAAAAAACCAGGAGTAATTATCACTTTTATCGGCAAGGACATCCAGCCATCATCATCTATAAACCATTTTACATGTTCATATAAATGACCTGATATTAGAAACTGTGACATTGTCATTTAACTCCCCTTTTTTATAATTTAAATACTACAATACACAATTTTGGTATTTTAAGGTTAAAGTTATTTCTATTAATTGGGAAGGGACTAATTACATGCTCAGCGGTCCTATTTTTATTTTTTCTTAACGAAGAAGGGTGGGAGAATGAGAAGAATAGAAGTAGTGCGTTCACTAGTCTATTAAATACATATGAAATTGAGCGTGTAGAAAACGCCATTCATGCTTATGTCTGAATGCAACTTCCGATTATAGTAGGCGAAGTAGCAAATAGATCTATAGATAAACATGTTGAATAAATACGGTTGAACGCACATGTTATTTTGTAGTAAGGAGAATCAATAGTTCAAAGCCGAAAGGGTTGTCACTTGGCAGCTCTTGTTTCTTGTCCTCCGATATGTCTGTATGAAGACATCAACAACTTTAATAGGTTTATTTGCTATAAATGATTGCAATGTTTTATTATGTATAGGCATGCGTATAAAACACAGAGGTTGGTTGAGAATTTTCAACTAGGCATCTATAGAAAGTGGTTGATAAATTTCATGGAACTTGTATTTCAAAAAGTAGAGACAGAGGAAGAAGTCTCGTTATTAGCTCAATTGGCATCGGGAATTTGGCATGAATATTTTGTAAGCATTATATCAAATGAGCAAATCGACTATATGGTCGAAAAATTTCAATCCGTTCATGCGATTAATGACCAAATTAAACATCAGGGTTATGAATATTATTTTATGAATGTAAGTGGCAATAATATCGGTTATTTGGGGATAAAACAAGAAGAAGGCAAGCTATTTTTAAGCAAATTTTACATACAAAAAGAGCATCGAGGAAAAGGTTATGCAAGTCAAGCTATGGAGTTCTTGGTAGAGATATGCAAAGATCGAAGGCTAGGTATTATATGGCTTACGGTAAATCGTTATAATGATACCACTATTGCTGTTTATGAGAAAAAAGGATTTAGAACAGTACGTACTCAGGTGGCAGATATAGGAAGTGGATTTGTAATGGATGATAATATAATGGAGAAAGAAATTGTGTTGGAAGAAAAGTGACTTTGTGACCCTTAAGAGGAACAATTTCAGAATAGAGATTCGCTTGTGGTTTATTTGAGCCCCAAAAAAACGAAGGCAGCCGGAAATGATGCCTTCGTTTTTTTTATTGTGGGCAAACCAACTTAGTGTCAAGACTCGCATTTAACAGAAATACATGTTTAATAAGCATAATTTATTCCAAGGGTATAACCACTAATCCAGGTTACTTTTGTTTTGGATGATTATGAAATTGTACGAACAGAGAATGAAGATTGGTTATGAAAGTCTCTCATAAGATCATCGACTTCCAATAACAAGGTGTTCACGCACTTTAACTTTCGTCCTTCGGTTTGCACGATTAGGAAAAGCTGTAATTGGAATCAGATGGGGAACCGTTTTTTTTAAGGTTCTTAAATAAAGCTTGAAGGTGACGTTACGTCACCCATTATAATAGAAATCACGAGAGGAGGGCGAGTACTTGAAGCCCGAGGAATACCAATACTTAACAACGGGTCAACTCGCGAAGCGAACGGGGATGACTCTGAGAACGCTTCGCTATTACGACAAGATCGGTTTGCTAAAGCCGACACAATACAACGCTTCTGTCCGCCTCTACAGTAAAGAAGATGTGGCACGGCTGCAAAAGATCCAGATGCTTAAGTACATTGGGTTGTCCTTGGCGGAGATCAATCAACTCATCCTAGACCACAGCGCCCCCGAACAAGACTTGGGAAGTTCATTGAAGATGCAAAAAGAAATCATCCAATACAAAATCGCTCATATGCAGTATGTATCCAAAGCCATTGAAGAAGCGCTAGGTATGGTGGATGAACAGGGACAGGAAGTAGCTTGGGAAGATTTAGCGGACATTATCCAAACGATTCATAAGGAAAAGGACTGGAGTGAACAGTACCATAATGCGATTCGGCTGCAGGCGAGAATACGGCTGTACGATCAGTTTAGTTGGAACAGGATCGGATGGCACCGGTGGTTCTTTGAGCATCTGGGCTCACTTCCCAATCTAAAGGTACTGGAGCTCGGATGTGGTGATGCGGCCTTATGGAGTAGGAATGCGGATCTCATTCCAGAAACCTGGAGCATTACGCTTACTGATCTGTCGGCAGGCATGCTTGAGGAGGCCCGAATGAGTTTGGGTGCGCACAGCGGAAGGTTCAAATTTCTGCTTGCCGATGCCCAGGAGATTCCTTTCCACGATGACGAGTTCGATATCGTGATCGCCAATCACATGCTTTATCACGTGCTCGATATTAACCGGGCCGTATCAGAAATACACCGTGTGCTGAAGCCGGACGGCATCTTGTACGCCTCAACGATGAGCAAAAGTCATCTGCAAGAAATCGAGCAGGTAACCCAAGTTTTCGATCCGCATATTCAGGTGCTTGACCCTGTGATGGAACGCTTCCAACTAGATAATGGGATAGAAACACTACAGGCCTCGTTTACGGCGATCGAACTGATCAGGTTTGAGGATTATATGCTGATAGATGATGTGCAACCGCTCATCCAATATATTACTTCAACGCCGATGAATGCGAGGGAGATTCTTGTCGGCGCGAAGCTCGACCAATTCACAACTTATTTGCGGGCCAAGATAGCGGAAAAAGAGAGGCTCTACATCACGAAGGATTCGGGATTCTTTTTGGCCAGAAAAACGTATGAGGATAAGGAGAAATACTAATGAAACCAAAAATTGAAATGGTGAAAGAAGAGATTTTATCGAGCAATTGGTACGTCCTAAAAAAAATGACCTTCAAGTATCAAAAGCGTGATGGAAGCTGGGAGACGCAAGCTAGAGAAGCGTATGACCGCGGCAATGGTGCTGTGATTCTGTTGTATAATCGGGAAAAGCAAACGGTAACTCTTACCCGGCAATTTCGAATGCCGACTTATATGAACGGAAATGAAACCGGGATACTTATCGAGGCTTGCGCTGGGTTGCTGGATAAGGACACGCCGGAGGACTGCATTCGCCGTGAAACGGAAGAGGAAACCGGATATCGGGTAACTAACGTTCAAAAGGTTGGTGAAGCTTATATGTCCCCTGGATCGGTTACGGAAATATTATATTTCTTCGTGGCAGAATATAGTTCGCATATGCATACGGGACGGGGCGGAGGCGTAGAAAAAGAACAGGAAGAGATTGAAGTGCTAGAGCTACCCTTCGAGCAAGCGCTAAACATGGTGGAGAACGGTGAAATTCGAGATGCGAAAACGATTATGTTGCTGCAATATGCCCAGCTCCAGGGGTTGTTTCGTCCTGTTAGCAAACCTCAGCATATCCTAATAGCGGGGCCTTATCGTTCCAATACGGGAGACGATAAGGCGCTAATCGAGGCCAATATGCGGCTGATGAATGAAACGGCCCTGCGCGTATATGAGATGGGGCATATGCCAGTCCTCGGCGAGTGGTACGCCCTACCTCTAATGGAAACGGCCGGCTCCCGCCAGCTCGGAGATGAGATATTCGAGCGTATGTTTCACCCATCGGCCGTTCGGCTCTTATCCTTTTGCGACGCAGTTCTTAGAGTAGGAGGGCCCTCCAGGGGTGCCGATGAAATGGTAAGAACTGCTGAGGCTAAGGGGAAAATGGTATACGGTGATCTCGATGAAATTCCAGTGCTGGCTTAGGCAAACGTCGTGCCAACAAGAACAACCCAAGACTGGAACCATACAGTCTTGGGTTGTTTTTTCTGTTATTCACCGATGTTGATTAAGCAAATGACTTGAAGAAGAGCAATATCATACAAGAAAAGTTTATACATAAATGTTACTCTTAAAATTGTCATCATGATTAGGGAGGATAGCTAGATGCTAAATGAAATTCGAACGATTTATCTGGATTCTGATTTAAACATAGAAGCATACAGATTTAAAGGAATCATGCAAAAGTTTCCTGCTCACTTTCATGAATATTATGTGATTGGCTTTATTGAAGAAGGGCAGCGATATTTAGTGTGCAAAGGTGAAGAATACATAATTAATCCAGGGGACTTACTGTTATTCAACCCTTATGATACTCACAGTTGCGAGCAAATTGACGGCAAAACACTAGATTATCGATGCATAAATGTGACATCTGAGGTCATGAAAAAGCTAGTTTTAGAGATTAATGGTAACGACGACCTCCCATGCTTCAAACCAAGCGTTGTATACCAAAGCGATCTTGTACCCAGTTTAAAAGAACTACATTTAAAGATTTCGCAGAATGAGAGTGATTTTCAGAAGGAAGAGTTATTCTTATACTTCATGGAAGAGCTTATTCTGACACATTCTGATCTTACAATCCTACCAACAGCAGCTGAAACCTCTCTTGAAATCCAAACCGTATGTAGCTATTTGGAGGAGAATTACACAAAAACGATTACGCTTAATGATTTAAGCGCCCTAACAGGATGGAGCAAGTATCACTTACTAAGATCTTTCACGAAACAAAAGGGACTCTCTCCATACAGCTACTTGGAAACGATACGAGTAAATCATGCGAAAAGGCTTTTGGAACAAGGTGTAAAGCCCATTGAAGTAACTTTTTTAACTGGATTTAGCGATCAAAGTCATTTTACTAAATTCTTTAAAAGACAGATTGGATTAACACCAAAACAATATATGAGAATTTACCTCAACGATTAATCACTAGCCGCTGAACTGCTTAATGAGGAGGAATAAAAGAATACGATGAATAACATTATTGCATTTAGCCTGATGGCCCTTATGATGTCTATGTTACCTGGTACAGATACGGTACTTATTATGAAGAATACGCTCATCCACGGAGCAAAAGCCGGACGTTATACGATACTCGGGATGGCGACAGGTCTTATTTTCTGGACTTTTATTGTCGTTCTCGGTTTGTCAGTAGTCATTAGCCAGTCTGTATTTCTGTTCAATACAATTAAGTATTTGGGAGCTACATACTTGTTCTACTTAGGTATAAGAGCATTTTTTACTAAAAGCACACTTTCGATAGAGGATGTTCAAGCAGAAGGTAGTCAGCGATCTATCGAAAAGTTGTCGCATCATCATTGTAAGGAATCCTATCTACAAGGAGTACTCAGTAATATTCTTAACCCTAAGACGATATTGGTCTACATCACTTTCATGCCTCAATTTATTGATCTCACTGGAAATACTAATCAACAGTTGATTGCATTAGGATTAATCCTTACTGTAATCGCAGTGGGATGGTTTTTGATCTTGGTGTATCTATTAGATCATGTGAAACAATGGTTGAAAAAACCTGGATTTCAAAAAGTATTTCAGAAATCTACTGGCGTAATGCTAATAGGGTTTGGTGTGAAAACAGTCATTTAATTCCATTAAATATTTATTAGGTTAACCGATATAATGCCTCAATATGAATCCGCATAAGCTGCCCCAGCAGGGTGCTTTTGCGGGCATCCAAATATAGATTGTAAAAATAGAGACTGTTGTCGAGTCTCTATTTTTTGTGTCTACGCACTTTCTTCATCGTTTCTTAACATTTGTTATATACAATAAACCTATCAAAATGAGAGGGCAGAAATCGTTTGAAGAAAAGCATTTGGTCCATTGTATTCCTAGCAATTCTTACGATCTTTAACACCGGAAATGCATTCGCAAGTGAGTCATCATTACAGTCGGAGGTGGACCAAGTGTTGAAAATTCCATATTAATGGGTGAATCGACAAAGGAAGGATTTAATATGATTGTTGGTTGATATTCTGCTAAGATGATTAGAGCAATCAAACTTTAGTCTCTCGCTATAAATTTTGAAGGGATTATTTTGATATAACATAAAACGTAGAAGCTTTGGAGGAATATGAAGATATGACGGAAAAAGAAAAATCTCAACAAGGACTACTTTATAATGCAAATTATGATGAAGAGTTAATTGAAGAACGCTTATTCGCTAAAGGCCTTTGTTACGATTATAATCAACTCCATCCGAGGCAGTTAAACAAAAGAGAAGCAATAATAAAAACGCTGCTTGGGAAAACAAGCGATCATTTCTTAATAGAGCAGCCTTTCGTGTGTGACTATGGGTACAATATTGAAATCGGTGAGAACTTTTATAGCAATCATAATATTGTCATGTTGGATGGGGCCAAAGTCGTTTTTGGAGATAATGTATTTGTAGCGCCAAATTGCGGATTTTATACAGCTGGTCACCCCTTTGATGTGGAACAACGTAATGAGGGATTAGAAATTGTAGCACCAATAACTGTCGGAAATAACGTTTGGATTGGTGGTGGCGTGAACGTTATAGCTGGTGTGACGATCGGCGACAATACAATCATCGGTGCTGGAAGCGTTGTGACAAAGAATATTCCATCAGGCGTAATAGCTGCAGGTAATCCTTGTAGAGTACTCCGTGAAATTACGGAAGAGGACAAGACGAAGTATAGACGAAATTGACAAGAAAATAAGTAGTAATCACAGAGTATACCCGCTGTTTAATGTAGAGCAATCTTCTGCGAATTTTCACTGTTTCGCCTTGTCCAAATATATGATAACTTAGTTTTAAAAGATATACTAAAGAGAGAGATTGAGAGATTGAGAGATTTACAGAGATAGAAAAAGAAGCTGTTGAAAGAGAGAAAGGGTTGATACAAGTTGAGAAGGAAAATCTTGGTGGCTACTGTACTGGGTGCTGTTGCGTTGGGGATTGGTGTGTTTGTGTTTGTGGGAACTATCGAAAAAGATTCGGCTACAAAAATTGATGCACAAAGTATTAAGAAAATGGTGCATGAATACAGTACAGACATATTAACAGCTAAGTCCGCTTCAATCACATCGAAGCAACTCATCGTAACCGAAAATGATGAAAAATCATCAACCTATGACTTACCCGATAATGAGTTTTTTCTTTCCATTGCACCGTATGTCGATCAAACCCACCCTTGCGCAACCCACAGCTTGACTGGATGCCAAGGAGAAATGGTGGAAAAAGAGTTTAACGTAAACATCACAGACAAGGATGGCACCGTAATTGTGGATGAAACATTGAAATCCCAATCTAACGGGTTTATCGATCTCTGGCTACCTCGTGACACAACGTATAACATAACGGTCGAACATGACGGGAAAACGGCGGAGTCTGAAATATCAACGTTCGAGACCGACGATACTTGTCTCACAACAATGCAGCTTGGTTGACATTAAAGACGCTTAGGCGTCTTTTTTTTGTGGTTATAGTACTCCAATCATTAGCCTAGTATACAACTAGTTTGTTATATAGCCGCGATAAATAGACCTTAAGAAATAGCAAAAAGAGAGACCAATAAAATAAATCAATCGTTTTCCTGGGCAACTACGTCTTATCTTTGTATACATATTTAGATGACTTCTTCCCAATACCAACACGAAGATTGAGAAAGGGGAGTGGAGAGTAATGGGAAATGCATTGGAAGAGGTTAGATTGGTAGATTTTGCACTGATGGATGAAGAAGTATTTTTTGATCGACTGTACGTCGAGCACCGCAAAATGTACGCGATCGCTTTCAGTTACCTGAGGACGGAAACGGACGCGCTAGAAGTGGTGCAAGAAGCGTCATGTCGGGCATGGATGAAGCGAAAAAAGCTCAAGGACGAGCAATCCTTTACGTCCTGGGTAATCCGAATTACCATCAATTGTTGCATGGATGAACTCCGGCGTAAAAAGCGTGTGTTTCCAGCAGAAAAGTTGGAGGAGAATGTGATTCTGGAAATGACTAGCAACGATCGGATCGACTTGGAACGGGCAATGGTTCGAATGAAGCCCAAATATCGGCATGCTGTGATACTGAAATACTATCAGGATATGACAACTGTTGAAATCGCAAAAGTGCTAGAAAAACCAGAGGGGACGATCAAAACCTGGCTACGAGAAGGACTCAAGCAGCTTCGGAAATATCTGTAGAGATACGGGAGGCGAATGAAAATGATAGAAAAAGAAGAACGAATTCTTCGTCAGAATGCTGATGAAGTTAACAAGAGTGTTGAAACTTTACAAGAAGTGAAAATTTATAATGCTATGCGAAGTGGAATTATGCGTGGGAAAAAACGCGAGAAGAAGCATATCTATTCTTTCGGTATAGGTGCGGTCATTACTGTTGCGGCTACAATTCTGGTTATGTTTTCCTTCTTTAAGGAAGTGCCGATCACGGAAATGACTCAGGATGTCGTGCGGAGTTCCGTCACTAAGAATTGGAGCGATTCTGACTTATTTAGATCTATATCCATGGATGATCAATCATTCGAAAGCATACTGGACCGCAACCTCATTAAGCCTGTGTATCAGAGCGTGGAAAAAGGTTCGTTTAAAGTAGGCGTGATGGGCGCCGTCACGGATGGTCGGAAAGTATTTATCCTCTACAGTGTACACAATAAGATGGATAAACCTGCTAGTGTGGCTGATGCATCACTTGATTATGGCACGATTAAAGCACCATCTATTGGTAGTTATTTGACGCATAATACCAACCAAATCCTTCCGGGAGAAACCTCATATTTCGTATATTCAGCGAAATTACTGCCTTCGGTTTCATACCCGAAAGATGTGAAGTTCAACGTTGCATTGGCTGAGCAATCAGAAACTAATAGCAAGTACCATACCAAGTTTGATGTTTCCTTCGAGCTCGACTCCAACATGTTCAAAGACCAACAGCATGTATTGTCTGCAGAGCGTACCTTGAACGTGGACGGACAAGTAATTAAGGTGACAAAAGTCCTGTATACCCCACTGGGTACCTATGTGGATTTGGAGTATGATAAGGACAACGAGAAACAAATTTTCGAATTAATAAATCCTGTTCTGATCGCTACGAAAGGGGGGAAGACCGAAAAATTATATTACCCCACCCTAATTACATTGTTCAATTCAGAAGTATACACAGATGCTTCCAAGGTCACGCTGGTATACAAGAATATTGATTATAGCCAGCCAGACTCCATTACGTTGAAAACATTAGGAATTTCAGCTGTCGATAAGGATCAGATGAAAATTGTTGTCGATCTTAACAAGAAACAGATTATTAGTGCGCCGGGAAGTGATCTTGAACTTGTCGAGCCTGAGCCTGAGAATTATGCAGAAGAGGGGGAAATTCTATTAAGGCAGAAGATTGAGAATGAGACTGCCCAAATGTCGCTCACGTATCCTTGGTTTTCCAATACTTTCACCGATGCGCAAGGTCAAGTGCACAACAATGTAAGAGTGAATAAAACCACCTCGGGGGGGAACTTCGGCGGACAATCGTCCAAGGATAATACCGTGGTAAACGAGCTTCGTTATAGGTTTGGGGAGAATGCCAAGGATTATCCTCAGCCACTGACAATAGCGATTGCGATGTATGCAAATCCGATTATGGACACACAGTCTGTAGAGTTGTACGCGAAGGATTAGAGACTAGCCTACGGTGAAGAAGGAGAAACAAATCTCGTAAAATCGTTTCATTAATGATCAAGAACTCGAACTAAATAGTTCAAGTTCTTTTTTTTGTATATTTCCTCGAATACGTATGTTTAGGAGGTGTATGATCTAAATGTCGAATGTGATGATCGACGCCAATCTATTTAGCTTAAATAACCTCCATTGTAAATCCATTCCATTGACTCTACTCCTGTTTATCGTTTATATTACCTCTGTGCTTCAGTGCAAAAAAGCCATAAAGCTTAAACGTGAAGAAGCATGTTATGAAATTGAGAAATAATCTTACAGGGATGTGAATTTCATGTCCCATTACAACGAATAAGGGGCTCTAACATCATGGACCGACAACTTAGTTTTTCAAAAAGCATCATCCTCATCGTTTTTATTCTGACACTTTTATTTGTATCGATCTTTCTATTTAAAGCGGAACCGCATATTCCACTTCTCGCAACTACCGTTGGCACCGCCACCTTATTGCGCTTATTCGGATTATCATGGACGAAGATCGAATCCGCAATTATTAAAGGCATTCAAACGGCAATTATGCCGATTCTTATTCTCTCACTCATTGGTATTCTGATCGCCGTATGGATGATGAGCGGTACGGTACCGACAATTTTATACTATGGAATGGATTATATTGATCCGAATTATTTTGCAGTGAGCGCGTTATATGTCACGATCGTCGTCTCAATGTTCACAGGAAGCTCATTTACCACAGTAAGCACGGTCGGTGTCGCCTTGATGGGAATTGCTATATCAACGGGTATTTCTCCAACCATGGCTGCTGGAGCGATTATCTGTGGGGCTTGTTTTGGTGATAAAATGTCGCCATTATCCGATACGACGAATTTCGCTCCCGCAGTGGCTGGCATATCTTTATTTACACATATCCGGAACATGGTATACACAACACTGCCGGCTCTAGTCGTAACGACAGTCTTTTTCCTGCTCGCTCCAAAGAACAATACTTTGGATTTAACATCGTTACAAGAAATCAAGCTTGCATTGAAAGACGGCTTTCAGATTCATTGGTTAACGTTGCTATCACCACTGGCGGTTATTGCTTGCTCTATTAAGAAGATTCCGATACTACCAACCCTAGTCGTTGGTATTGTCAGCGGTCTACTAGTTACCGCCCTGATTCAGAATCAGACGGCAATCGATATCTGGTTTAGTGTGATGCAGAGCGGTTACAAGAGTACGATCGCGAACGAAACCGTTGCTTTGATCGTCAACCGCGGAGGATTACAATCTATGATGTGGTCCGTGTCTCTGATCTTGATTGCTTTATCATTAGGTGGATTGTTACAGCATTGCGGCGTAATTGAAGCCTTCTTCCATAAAATTATTCAACCACTGAAACGTGACAGCAGCATTGTTCTCATGACAGGTGCATCATCTATTGCGGTAAATGGCATGACTGGCGAACAGTATCTCTCTATCCTTTTGCCCGGTCAAATGTTCAAGGATGAGTATACCCGCAGAGGTATTCCAGCGAAGACGCTATCCCGTACACTTGAAGATTGTGGAACACTCGTTAATCCCTTAATTCCATGGGGCGTCAGCGGTGCATTCTTCGCAGTTACACTTGGTGTTCCGGTTATAGAATATGCACCCTATGCACCTTTCTTGTGGTTAAGCCCTTTGTTCACGTTTGCTTATGTCTTGATTCCAAGATTGCAGAGAAACTCGCTTGGTAAAGAATAAGTGATGATAATACAAGAGTTCAGTGAAAATAAATAGATCGAAAATTATCAAGACGGAAAATTAAGAAATACAAATAACATAAAGGGTTCTACATATTATGCATGACTAATATGTGGAACCCTTTATGTTTAAGCGTGACGCCGAGCCGAGCTCATACTATATACGAATATCGGTCTTAGATGTTTTTAAAATGATCAACTGCTACCAATAACGAGGCTTTCATGGCTATTTCCTCTTTGTGAAACGATGTATTCCCTGACGCCCATAAATATCCAGCCTCGTGTATGATATTAGCATAAATAGATACATAAAAATTCTTCTCTGGTTCTGTTAATAGGTTATCCAAACTTCTCAGCAAATATTTTTTCAACTCTATTAACATTTTTTCTTTCAAAAGCGGTGCAAGGCTTAAGTAGCTACGGCGGCATTGAATATTCGGTTGTTGATGAAAGTCACATACGGCTAAAACGAGTTGAATAATGTTGTTCTGATCGAACTTCACCACTCCTATTGTACGTTTTTCAATCACAGTAGAAGCAGAATCAATAATAATATAATCTAACAATTCGTACTTGTCATTGAAGTGCGCATAAAATGTAGCACGATTCACCTGTGCTCCATTTGTTATATCCGCTATTGATATTTTGTCGAAATCTTTATTATTCACTAAGCTAACAAAAGCATTAATCAAAGACTGCTTTGTCGGTGTCATTCGTATATTCCTTACTTTAGTCCCCATATCTTCTCCCCACCAGACTTTTTTTTATTATTGTTGCTATAGCGACATTCTTACTTTATTGTTGGTTGTTCTGTTTCATTATAGGCTATATGCTTGTTAAGACAACATATGTTGCTTTAAAATACCACAGATAAGGGGAAAAATTTAGATGAGAACTATTGCAATAATCGGTGCGGGACCTGGACTAGGATTGTCTCTAGCGAAAAAATTTGGAGAGAAAGGATTTAAGGTAGCTGCGATTTCACGTAATCCTGAGAAATTGGAAATTATCGTGAACGAATTAAAAAAGCTGAATATTGAAGTTCGGTCTTATGTTGCGGATGTTACGGATTTAACCGCATTAAAACAAGCTTTACGGGCTGCTAAAAAAGATTTTGGCAACATTGATGTACTTGAATTTAGCCCGTATGCGGGATGGAATACATTCACAAACGTCTTAGAAACAACGCCTGAGAGTGTAATGGAACAAGTAAACAGCTATTTGCTTCCTGCCGTTCTTTCAGTCAATGAGGTATTGCAAGACATGCTAAACAATGGTTCAGGAGCGCTTCTATTTACAACGGGCTTATCTTCTATGTTCCCTTTGCCTCTTGTAGGGAATGCTGGGATCGTGATGTCGGGCATTCGTAACTATGCAACAAACCTGCATAATGAGCTAAAGGAAAAAGGAATCTTTGTAGGTCATCTTTCTATAGGAACTTTTATACAAGCAGGTACAGCAGGAGATCCAGATGTCATTGCAGAAGCATGGTATAACCTATACGTTGAAAAAAATTGCTTTGAAGAAACATTCCCAAAAGGGATTGATCCCACTAAACTGTAAAATTAATGGGAAAGCGATAAGATGACCATCAAATGGCTGTCTTATCGCTTTTTTTGACCACTATAACGAGTTTCATCAGCAATATTCTTCAACTGAACCTTCCGGACTTCCCTTCCCGTTAGCTCATTGAAGTGCAACTAAAAACTCATATAAACTATTGCTGAAATATGGGCTTAAGAAATTCGTAAGGTCTGAGTAAGAGAAAAGAGAGACTTGTTCTATACAATACAAATCAGAGAGAGAACAGCGAATATGGTTTGTCACAGGGAGAGTGTTGAATGACTATTTTGAATATTGTTAGTACAGTTTCAAGAACAGGGATGCAGTCGGCATGGATGGCATGGGAAGGTTTATTTGATCAAATCACTAAGATACGTAGCGTATCTGTGACACAGTATGGCATATGTAAGCTAGTCGTTAGAAAGCATCTGGGGAACAGCATAGCTTGTGATAATGGATACTATATACATGCAGGAGATTGTGTGGGAGAACTGCATTTAGATAATCGGAAGATGTTGGAGCTGTCGCGCACGAATGGCGCGGATCGTACAGCATTAATGACGGCACGGATGCTGCGTAAATCGCTTGAACAGATCAGTTATGCGATGGAACATAATCCTGAACTTAGGGATGTAAAAGCTTTAACAGGCATCACGCTGCTTCACAGAGGGATCATTCACGGATTAGGTTTTGAACAACATCCGATTCAATCCAAGTGGATTAGAGTATGGATGACATTCTACCTGAGATTTCTACTACGGGTGCTACATCCCGTAGGTAGGCAACGGGTGAAGCAGAGCTCTTCCAAGCTGGTTCCAATGATGTTGATGATGTCTAGACAATCGTTGATACATCGTTTTCGGAAAGAAGTGCAATCATGAATCAATGGCTACCTGTCCTGTTTTTAATCGGTTCCTTTGTGTACATGATGATTCCCGTAATAATGTCACGAGTCTTTGGTCTAGGTGTATATAAGAGAGGAAGACAAGCACAACAGGCTGAGGTCGCCTTTACTTTCGATGACGGCCCTGATCCACGCTATACACCTGAATTACTGGATTTGCTGAAGCAATATGATGTGTTGGCGACGTTCTTTGTACTTGGTAGTAAAGCTGAACAATATCCGCATTTGATACGAAGAATACATGATGAGGGGCATCAAATTGGAATTCACAACTACATTCATAAATGTAACTTAATTATATTTCCGTGGAAAATAAAGCGTCAGCATATCAATCGCACGGCTGATATTATTGAGGGGATTATCGGGGAGCGACCTTCTAGTTATCGTCCGCCGTGGGGAGTATTGAATCTGGGCGATTTATTTTTGCTTCGCAAATCATACTACATTGTGCTTTGGTCCGTGATGGGTTGGGATTGGAAGCGTCAAGAGAATTCACAGAAGTTAATAGACCGACTGTTACGTAAGATCAAACCCGGCTCTATTGTACTACTACATGATAGTGGCGATACGACAGGTGCTGATGAAGATGCACCAAGGCAAATGTTGGAGGGGTTACGAATAGTTCTGCAAGAACTTAAGCCTAAGCAGTATTCTTATGTGCGGACAGATACACTATTAAAGAAAAGAGTGGCTAAAGGATATCCAATCGATCAGAACATTCACGCTACACAACACATCAAATCCCGGGTTATATGAATAATCCGGTATGATGTGTTGTTTCATGTTTAGGGATTAAGGATACCGACACCTAGGGCATATTCTGAAGCGACAAATGATCGTGAGATTATTCCTGTCACAAAAGTGATGATGAGAAGTGTTATATAGATGTGGAAAGATGCAATTATCTTTTTGAAAACCGGCCGGTTTCAAGAAGTTATCCCAGAATAGAACAGGAGCGAGGCCATTGAACTCTACTAAACCTAATAATATGAGAAAAAAATTCGCTGTAACCGCATTGGCAGTAACGTTGGGAATGGCAGCCGCAGGCAGCGGGCTTCCTTCATACGTTAGCGCCGAGACTTACGGAAAGGCTGCTGTTGCCGACACCACCTCCCCAGTTTCAAATCCCATCCTGATAGATGCGGATGGGGAGGATAATGAGTACAATCAGGCGTTTACCCACGGCGACGTGACACTCAGCTTATCCAAAGTTATATTTGACGGGAATCGCCTTGAGGTTGCTGTCCGGAAGGAGGGGGGGACTGTCGGTAAAAAAATCATTGATCTCATTGACCTAAAGCATGGACTGGATTTGTTTGCTAATGGGAAGCCGATATTATATACTCCTGGTCTGGAAGCTATATCGGGAGATAAAGGGGCAGTTTTGATCTCCTTCTCTAGAAATGACAAACCGCAGCTCCCTGATGAATTCGATATGACGCTGAAGTTGTACGCCGAGAACGTCAAGGAGCCATTCACCTTTACCGTTCCGGTGAAAAAGGCTAAAAGTCTTGTAATATTGCAGCCGGACACAACCCTAAAAAGTGGGGGTTTTAGCTATACATTGGATTATTTCCAATTGACGCCGATAACGATGGAGCTTAAGCTGCATAGTACAGGAAAAGTTCCAACAGCAGCCAAATCCAACGAGAGTTTCAGCAAGATGTTGTATGAGATTGCAGATGAAACAGGAAATGTACTCGGGGCAACCATTTGGAACGCCAACCTAAAGCAACCGCCCGGATCAAAGAGTAAAGAAGACCTGATCTTTAATGGTTCGTTTAACGCAGTGCCGAAAACAATCATCATTAGGCCGTTTTCGTACACATTCGACGCTAAAGGAAATATTCTGAAAGATAGCAAAAAAAACTGGGTCAAGACCTATCACAAGAAGCTGGAAATGAAGATTACAGTTGCTAAATAACAACCGCTCGATGAGGGGGAATTCACGCTGACGTCAGCGTGAATTCCTTTTTTATTTGAAAAGTCAGACCTATATCCCTCCCCAGGCACATCCTGTACAAGCCGCAGCGTGTGAAGCTAGTGTAAGTTATAATGTTATCAGTGTTCCTCGAAAATCCAGCAGGAACAATCATCAAAATATTCTTGTATTCTTGTCATTACACAGTGTCAAAAATACGTTCCGAATACCGTTTGTGACCAATAATAGAGTCCATTTGCCAATGTACGGACAGATACACTATTAAAGAAAAGAGTGGTTAAAGGATATCGAATCGATCAGAACATACACGCTAAACAACACATCAAATCCCTGGTTATATGAATAATCCGGTATGATGTGTTGTTTCATGTTTAAGCATTAAGGATATTGGAGGACTTTCTGAGAAAGTCGGAATAACTATGGCGAACCTATCAATACTTAAAAATGGAAAGGCGAAGGCAGTTCGCTTTTCGACTTTAGAAAAAATATGCGAAGTTCTAGATTGTCAACCAGGTGATATACTGGAGCATTCAAAAGATGCTAAATAAACGAATAACAAGATAATCATTTATATTTTTGGAGGTTGTAATGAAAAAATATCTTCTAGCTTTAATGTCATTTATTATAGGAATCGGTTGTTTGGTCACCAATGGTATCATCGGATCCGAAGTCGCTCCTGATGGAATTCTAAAGGAACCATTTTTTCTCATACCCATAGGTTACTTATTCTTAGTTATTGGTATTATTCTTGGACTCGCAGTCAGCATAGGGTCATTCTTTCGTAGCCCAAAAAATTTGTTTAATGGATGTTAGTCTTTCGTTGTGATAAGCGTGAGATTTCCTTGCGGCATTGACTCATGCTATAGCGCCGATCAAGATGATGATCTCCCATTTATAAGATAATAAAAGAAGCAGCTCAAATAGAGCTGCTTCTTTTATTATCTGCTTAAAAAACTCATTGAGGAACAATTGAATTTTGTTTAGTTCTTTTGGACTTTGGAAGGATTCGACCATTTAACCATTATAAGAGAGTTCTAACTCAATATGTTCCTCAAGGAATAATATCTACCGATCTTGTTGGCTTAGACTCTCTAATCAGTTGTTATTGTATCATCCCAACTCTATTGTTAACCTTATATTTATTTTTGGTTTACAATAAGGGGATATCAAGCTATGATTTAGCTAATACATAGATGTCGACTCTAGTAGGAAGTTAATTTGTCATCATAACAACGGAGGAAAGCAAAATGAGAACAAAAGAGATGGTGTATGCTGCATTATTCGCTGCATTCATAGGGGTATTAGGCATGATTCCACCCATTCCGCTAGGTTTTATCCCAGTACCAATCACCGCACAAACACTTGGGGTCATGCTAGCAGGAAGCTTTTTAGGAAAGAAGACAGGTGCACTTAGTTTGATTTTATTTATCGTATTAGTCGCTTTAGGTTTACCTTTATTGTCTGGTGGACGTGGAGGTCTCTCTGTATTAGTAGGACCGTCTGCTGGATATATTCTAAGCTGGCCAATCGCCGCATTCTGTATAGGATATATGACAGAAAAGGTGTGGTCCACGTTAAGAACATGGAAAATTATCGTCATTAATCTTGTATTTGGTGTTGTACTTGTTAGTGCAATCGGTGCGCCAGTCATGTCTATCATTACACATACATCGGTGTGGGCCGGACTTGTGGGTGCTACTACTTTTTTACCAGGAGATTGTATTAAAGCCATTATCGCAGCCATGATTGTTCTACAATTAAAAGCCATCAGTCCGATAGAAGAAAACGTTGCATAACTCATAGTTAATGAAATTGGGAATAGGTGTGATGAACAATGAATCTAGTAGTACCATTACTACACTATGCAACGCAGCAACCCGACAAAGTCGCTTTATCCGATGGACATGAGAGCCGTACTTATTCGGCATTGGTACAGAGGATGAAACAAATTGCACAGGGTTTACAACTGAGTGGTCTCAACCAAGAGAAGGTTGCCATTATATCTACGAATCGTATCGAATTTGTGGAGGTTTTTCTTGGAGCGATCTATGCAGGCTGTGTGCCTATTCCTATAGATCCAAAATGGAGTTCAAAGGAAGTAAACGTCATTTTAGAACAGTGTCAGCCCAAAATGATTTTTACAGAGAATGCATTCGCAAAGAATCTAGTCTTACAAGACAGAGAAATCCAACTTCTAACCTTTTCTGCTGAAGAAGCGGGTTCCTATGATAACTGGTCAGATACTTTAAATTCAGAAGCTGAAATGAATGACACCAATGAATTACTGTTTATCGGCTTTACTTCAGGCACAACAGGGACGCCAAAGGGGTATATGCGCACACATTTGTCGTGGATGAATAGCTTTAAAGCGACGAGCGAAGCTTTCCAACTGAACAACATGGAGCATATGCTAGCCCCAGGTCCATTCGTTCACTCCTTGTCGTTATTCGCCATCATGCAGAGTCTATACAGTGGTGCAACCTTTCATATCGTAAAAGATTTCAATACTAGAAAGGTTCTGAAATTGTGTAAACAGATCCCCGATATGATTTTGTTCGTCGTGCCAACGATGATTGAATCGATGATGCAAGAGGAAATCCCTTATCAGACACAAATTCAAGCGGTGATTAGCTCAGGTGGGAAGTGGACTGAGGCATCGAAGAATAAGTGCAAAGAGGTATTTGGTGGGGTAAAGCTATATGAATTTTACGGATCCTCTGAAGCAAGCTATATCAGCTATTTGGATATTCATGCCGAAAACAAACCTAATTCAGTAGGTAGGCCTTTCCATGGCGTAGAGATCTCTATTCGCGATGAACATTTTCAAGAGGTACCCACCGGTAGCATCGGGCAGTTATACATTCGAAGTGACATGATGTTTAAAGGCTATTATCAATTAGCTGAAGAAACGACAGCCGTTTTTCGAGATGGATGGCTCATCATTGGAGACCTTATGTATAAGGATCAGGATGGCTACTTATATATGGCTGGTCGATCCAAAAATATGATGGTAACAGGTGGACTTAATGTGTTTCCAGAGGAAGTTGAGTCTGTGTTACAGCAGATTCCCGAAATTGAAGAAGTGATGGTGCTTGGTGTGCCAGATACTTACTGGGGTGAACAAGTAACGGCACTCGTGAAATGGAACGGACAACAGCGCTTATCTACGGAGGAAATAAAGAATTACTGTCGCCAGCATTTAGCAAGCTACAAAGCCCCGAAGCAGATCATCTCTGTAGATCAGTTCATCTATACAAGTAGTGGGAAAATGGCTCGTCAGGCTATGAAAGACTACACGAAAAGAGTGATGATATGACAGAGGCTGTGATTGTCATGGCTAAACGTACGCCAATAGGCAAGATGGGCGGCATATTAAGTACTCTTGAGCCGGAGGCATTATTAGCACCGCTTATTCAACATATGGTAGCAGAAACGACATTACCAGAGGAATTAATCGATGATGTCATCATTGGCAATGTCGTTGGTCCCGGTGGGAATATTGCACGGGTTGCTGCTCTAGAAGCAGGACTACCAGTCACAGTCCCAGGTGTCACGGTTGATCGACAGTGCGGTTCAGGTCTAGAGGCTATCAATATAGCGGCACGATTCATTCAGAGTGGCGCAGGTGAGGTTTATTTGGCAGGTGGTGTGGAAAGCACGAGCCGTGCACCATGGAAAATGGCCAAGCCACAAACACTAATGGGTGTACCGCATCTATACACGCGTGCTCACTTCACTCCAATCTCCTACGGTGACCCGGATATGGGTATTGCAGCGGAGAATGTCGCCAAACAATACGTGATTTCAAGGGAAGAACAAGACCTGTATTCCTTAAAAAGCCATCAAAAAGCCATTCATTCTCAGCAAACAGGCCGATTTCAGCAAGAGATTGTTCCTATTCAAGTGAATGGCCAATGGATTACCGTCGATGAATGTCCAAGAGCCAATACGAGCTTGGACAAGCTGCAACAACTATCACCAATTTTTCTGGAACAGGGTACCGTAACCGCTGGCAACGCATGTCCTCTCAATGATGGGGCAGCTCTTGTTCTCATCATGTCACGTGAAAAATGTCAGGAGCTTAACCTAAAGCCTATTTTACGAGTGGTGGATGCACAAGCTGCAGGTGTAGATCCGAATTATTTAGGCATGGGCCCCGTTCCAGCTGTTCAGAAGGTGCTAAGGCGTCAGCTTCTGACGGTGGCTGATTTGAATATCGTGGAATTCAATGAGGCGTTTGCCTCGCAAGTATTGGCCTCACTGAAGGAACTCCATATTCCACAGGAAAAGGTCAATCGTGGAGGTGGTGCTCTAGCTATTGGCCATCCTTACGGTGCTTCAGGAGCCATCTTAATGACGCGCTTATGTGCTGAAATGCTGCATAAACCTTATAAACGAGGTCTTGCCACCCTAGGTATTGGTGGGGGAATAGGTCTCGCTACCTTAGTGGAGGCTATCGAATGAACAGAGCCCAACATCAGCTTCATATAACCGCTGAATGGATTACGGATTATGCTCAAAGTATCGAAGCCCCCTTGCAAGCTATACATGGTGATATAATCGCACCTGCGACAATGCCTATTATTTTCTGGAAAGCATTCGATATCCCTTGGTTGAACATGGACGTCCCCTGGATTCATGGCACGCAGCATTTTTCATACAATGCACCGATTATTGCGGGCATGATCTTAGATTGTGAATTAGCGCTAACGAAAGTAGAGAAAAAAACAGGCAGTCAGGGAGATCTGACCTTGTATACCCATACCCTTGTTTGTGCATATAACGGTGATCTCATAGTCACAGCAGAAACCGTATTAATCCGAGTAGGTGATCAAGTTGAATAAACACATAACAGCTGAAGCCATTCAGCAATATGCGGTTGTCTCTAAAGATACGTCTGCCATTCACCTGAATGTCGAAGCCGCAGTAAAAGTTGGATATAAGCGGCCTGTCGCGCATGGCATGTATATCATGGGGTTAGCACAATCATTGTATTTAACCGAGCATCCATCACAATGGATCACAACATATAGCATGAAATTTCAAAAACCACTATTAGTAGATACGGTTGCGATCTTTGACTTTGAGGTCTGTGATGGCAATATCGATGTGACGGTTGCAATAGAATCTGGCGAAGTGATTGCTTCGGGCACTTTTTCAGTGAAAGAGAGGTCTTGATGAAAAAGATAGCCTTAATTACAGGAGCGACTAGGGGGATTGGACGCAGCATCGCCCTACATCTTGGTCAATCCGGTTATCAAGTGATTGTAAATGGTACACAGCAAGCGTTAATCGACGAAGTGGTTCAGGAGATTCATCGAACAGGCGGTGAGGCGATCGGGTACTGTGCCAATGTCGCAGATCCGGTCGCGGTCGCTGCGATGGTGGATACTGTCATAGCTAAGTATGGATGTGTTGACATATTGATACATAACGCTGGCAATGTGCATGACCAACACTGTCTGCATATGACGGATGAAGCGTGGAAATCTGTGCTAGATGTACATTTGAATGGCGCCTTTTATTGCATTCAGCGAGTACTGCCTCATATGCAACAAAATGGCGGTGACATTCTTTTAATGACTTCTACAGCTGGATTAATGGGTTCTGTTGGGCAGGTGAATTACAGTGCTGCCAAAGCTGGAATGCTTGGTATCGTGTGGACGCTTGCAGCCGAACTCAAGCACAATCATATTCGAGTGAATGCCATTTCACCAGCTGCCTTAACAGATATGACTAGACCTGTAATCGAGCATATGAAGGAAAAGTACGCCAGCCGCAATGAACCATTTCCAGAATTCTGGAGAGTGGGTGAAGCAGATGATATCGCTCGCTTCGTGGTCACATTACTGGCACAGCCGGATGTAGATTTAACAGGTGAAATATTTGGTGTAAACGGTTCAAAGGTGACGAAGTGGCAGAAACCTGCACCTGCCTTTTCCGAAAATAGCGTAGAGGCATTTTTCACAACATGGCAGCATCAGAAGGGAAGTAACTAAATGCTCACATTTGATCACGTTCATTTTTACTATAAAAAGGGGCAGTCTGTCATCGAGAATATGAGCTTTACGATTGAAACAGGTGAGTCTGTGGCGATTGTCGGTGCAAATGGATGCGGCAAGTCTACGATTGCTAAGTTAATGGATGGATTGCTTCTTCCCAAGGAAGGCCGTGTGACATTTAAGAATATAGACACGTCAAGGCCTACAGATCTTGATAAGATCCATGAGCAAATAGGCTTTGTATTCCAAAATCCTGAGGACCAATTCATCACTACTACCGTTATGGATGAGGTGGTATTTGGATTGGAAAATATTCGTGTGCCAAGGGAGGAAATACTTAATCGGCTTAATTATGCAATACAAGCTGTTCAGATGGAGGATTATTTAGATTCGATGCCACACCAGCTATCAGGCGGTCAAAAGCAACGCGTAGCAATTGCGGCTATTGTGGCTATGCGCCCCGAGATCATTATTTTTGACGAGGCTACTTCCATGCTTGATCCACAGGGGAGGGAGCAAGTGCGTTCCATTATGAATGAGCTACACCGCCAGGGCATGACCATCATTCACATCACTCATCATATGCAGGAAGTGTTATCTGCAGAGCGTATTTTACTCATACATGAAGGACGGCTTGAATTTGATGGGAATCCGCTAACCTTTTTTGAAACAGCTACCGTTGCGGACTATCAATTAGAACTCCCTTTTGCGGTGCGATTATATCAAATGTTCCATCATTCAACGCCACTAACCGCAGATTGGAAGGAGATGGTTCGCTTACAATGGTCTATCAACTAAACAATATGACCGTGAACTATGCCGAGCGGGTGGCTTTGCACAATGTCAGTTGCACGATTCAAGAAGGAAAATGGATTTCCATCATAGGTCAAACGGGCGCTGGCAAGTCTACATTCGTCAAAGTGCTGAAGGGTCTGATTCCGAGCGTCGATGGAGACTATAGGATTGATCAGCAGCCCGTTCATAGAGATAGCAAAGGTCAACTAAAGGGCATTCCTGACATAGGATACGTTTTTCAATATCCGGAGCATCAATTGTTTGAAACGACCGTTTACAAGGAACTCGCCTTTGCTCCAAAGATGATGGGTTATTCATCTCAGCAGATTGCTCACGCTATTGAACTCATTTTGCCCCAGGTGGGTCTTCCCGAGGAAATTCTTCCATTGGCACCGTTCCAATTAAGTGGGGGTTATAAACGCCGCTTAGCTATCGCCTCGGTATTGATGATGGATCCGAAACTACTTATTTTAGATGAACCAACAGCTGGTCTCGACCCCGTAAGCCGCGTCGCTCTGTTGCGGTTACTAAAAAGATGGCAACAACAAGAAAATCGGACTATTCTATTCGTATCACACCAAATGAACGATGTTGCCGAATATTCGGATGAAGTTATGGTATTTGACGAAGGACACTTAATGGGACATTATGATACCAACATTTTATTTCTAGAACAGGCGCAATTGCTTGCGAAACTCGGAATGTCTCTACCAGAACCTGTGCAGCTCTTAAAGGTAGTGGAGGAATTATCCGGCCAGAACATTGAAGTTGCAAGCTGTAGGGAGCGGGATATATTTGAAAAAGTGTGGTCGATCTGGCACACAAGGAGCTGCTAAATGGCTAATACCGTACTCATGGGACAGTATTGGGAGACGAATTCGTTATTTCACCGTTTGGACCCACGGACAAAGATTGTAAGCATAATCTTCATCATGTTGAGTTTCCTAATGCTAGACACGTTCATCAGCTACGCAGTCGCAACCATCATCGTTTTAGGCATTTTGTTGCTTTCAAAAATCCCGATTTACGTTTTTGGGAGAGGGTTACAGCCTATCTTGTTTATATTGATGTTCACCTTTCTATATCATGTTGTATTCACGAAAGGAAATGTCATATGGTCCTGGTCATTCATAGAGGTAACAGTAGAGGGGCTACACAACGGGATACGTTTCGTCTGGCGAATTGTTTTACTCATCTTACTAGCCTCTATGCTAACGTTAACCACAAAACCGCTAACGTTAGCCCATGGTCTAGAAAAATTACTAGCACCGTTATCCAAATTAAACGTGCCCGTGGAGCAGTTCTCATTAATGATTGTCATTGCGATTCGGTTTATCCCGACCATCTTACAGGAGGTGGATCGTATTCTCCTGGCGCAAAAGGCTAGAGGGTATGATATTACAGCTTTAACGCTATCAAAACGAATTTTCGCTTATATTCCGATTCTTATTCCTTTACTCTTCACGATCATTCAACGGGCCGAACACCTGACTTACGCGATTGATGCGCGTGCTTATGGTAATGGGAAGGGAAGAACCTCCTTTAAGCAATTGAAATTTCAACATATCGATTATCAAGTAGGTGGAATAGTCATTATAAACACGCTGGTCCTGCTACTATTAAATATTGGGGGAGTTTAGGTGGACATTCATGGGGCTGTCGTGGACAACGAAACACGATGTGTTCATTATCATACAGAAAAAGATATTATCGCGATTAAGTTTAAATGCTGCGATCGCTATTATCCTTGCTACAAATGCCATGAGGAGCACGCAGATCACAGCATCGAACGTTGGCCGCAAGAGCAGTTTGTCGAATTGGCCATTCTTTGCGGTAGCTGTCACACGGAGTTAACGATTCAACAGTATATGCATACTACTAGCTGCCTACATTGCGGGGCAATTTTTAATGAGAGATGTACTGCACATTATCCGATATATTTTGAACAGTCTGCTATAGAAGAATAAAAGGGGTGGTGACGATGAAGTGGAGTACACGCATCACTGAATTATTGCAAATAAAGTATCCTATTATTCAAGGAGGACTTGCCTATTTAGCCTATGCAGATCTCGCTGCTGCAGTTTCGAATGCAGGTGGATTGGGTCAGATCACAGTTATGAGTCTTCCGAATGCAGATGCCCTGCACCAAGAAATTAAGCGTGCACGTACTCTATCAAACAAGCCATTTGGTGTCAATTTTGCCATTGGCATGCATGGTGTTGAATATAAGGAACGCGTCCAAATCGCAATAGATGAGCAAGTACCTATAGTGACCATTACTGGCGGGAATCCTACAGCGATTTTAGAGATGTTGCGGCCCACGGATATTAAATCATTGGTGCTCGTTTCCTCACGCAGACAGGCACAAAAAGCTGAACAACTAGGCGCATCTGCTGTGATTGTGGTTGGGCAAGAGGGTGGTGGACACTTAGGACATGACGATGTTGGAACCATGGTTCTCGTTCCTCAGGTGGTCGATGCCGTTAAAATTCCCGTCATTGCCTCAGGTGGTATTGGGGATGGTCGTGGATGGGTGGCTGCTCATGCACTTGGAGCGGAGGGCATTCAAATGGGTACGCGATTTATCGCCACTCAGGAATGTATCGACGCCTCTGCTTCCTATAAACAAGCATTGATTGATAGTTCTGAATATGATACAGCTGTGATCAAACGTTCAATCCAATCTCCTGCTAGGGTATTGCGAAGTGACTACATCGATAAAATTCTCGAAATTGAACGCGTGTTACCAACCTATGAGGCGTTACAGAATCATATTAGTGGTGATGCCAATAAGCGTTGGATTCACGATGACTTCAAAGAAGAAGGCTTCGGTTGGGCTGGGCAAGTGACAGGCATGATCCATGATATCCCATCGGTAGCCGAGTTGATCGACAGAATGGTTAAAGAGGCAGAGAGAATACGTAGAAAGTGGGGAGATGTATAAAAATGGGTCTCATTAGATGTAATTTTTGCAAATCAAAGATTAAGTTAAACCTTCATCATGAATCTTATAAAAGAGTTAATGAAAGGTTGAGCGATCTTGTTTATTTATGCGAGTCTTGTCATAAAACTACTCATGATTTACTAAATAATCAGAAATTAAACCTGTGGAATATGAATAAGAGAATGTGAAAGCGTAAAGATAGCCCACAATCTCAATATTCAATTAAAAATCCGAAGAACATATTCATTTACAAAATATGAAAACAATCGGGCACTACCTATCAGCAAATACACGATGAAGCTTTGGCAACCCGTAGCTACGCCATATTCTATGATTGTAGGAGGATCATATTTAGCATCAAATAAATATAAACCCTATACTCTTGCCGATGCTAAGAAGGTTAAAAACATGTTTTCAAATAGTCAATCACTGTATTTCACTGTTACAGCGTTTGGAAATAATATGGATTTTACAAATGGTATAAATATCGTCTTGAAACAGGGTGCAAATGTATACCAGGCTATAGACATAACTGGGATAGATCAATTACCTTCTCACACCACTTCATGACCCAATTCACCAGCGTATCAAATTAACCTTGAGGCTTATTGAAAATATCTTGTCTATCTTATACGATCATTTAAATACATCGACTCCTTTTATTATAATCAGCAGTTTATTATTTCTTGGGCAATCGCAGGAAAACTATGTATTCGACATTTATGAGTAAGTGTTGCAATAACTGTTGCTAACAGTAATACAACTAAAATAGTTAATGGGGAGTAATACGTGAACACGCTTTTTCGTGGATTTATGACTTATAGGATTCTGTGCATATAAGGTTGGATTTTCTTTGAAAATTTCTTGGAAAAAGCTCTTTACTTTGGGTTTAACTTTTGTTGTTCTATTAATCGGAATCATAGGAATCTCTGAGATGATTGATTATTCTTTGGAGAAAAGAGAAGGGCCTATTCAGGTACTACATGAAGTGAAAGAACTTACGGGAAGATTCCTATGACGAAAAATCTTCCCAATTTTACAGTCGAAGGTGAGGAAATAACGCCTTTTAAACGAAACTACCATTACACTTAAAGGAAATGGAAAGCTATGGGATGTTAAATTTAGTGAAACGAAGCACTGGTGGGAACGACAGACAAGCCCGTAAAATATCAGGATTTTAGACGCGGATACGACTCCACCCGCAAACGCATGGATTAAATGGGTATCTGTGAGTGAGCGAATAAATGATTGATCAAATGGATCGGCTTGCAACGTTCGTACTATGAACGTAATCTCCGTAACAGACTGATCGGTGACGACAGTTCATTGCTATTCAGAAGATCGGAACCTTTTCAGGTCGCGGGAAGCTCATAAATATGCTACATCAAAGCTGCAATAGTAGTTCCATCGCTTCTTTTTCTTTCCGGGCGATATGTCGCAATAGTTCGGATGCTTGTTTTAGCCAGTCCCAATGTCCCGTCCTTCCTGCTTTATCTATATAAGCAGAAACTTCGCTCCACAGTGGAGCTATTTCCATGAACGCCAAGTAGGCTCGCTCTATTTTTGAATCGCCGAAAATCTCCAAGCTTTCCTTGAGAAAGTCCCTATACAGATTGCGAAACAACGCGCCGCCTGTTCCTCCTCTTTCCATCAGTAGTGCTGTCAAACATAAGTCATGGGCCAAATTTTGGCTACGGGAAGGCCATTTGAGTATTTCGGAGCTCATTTTTTCAATCCCTTTTATTCCGATGTTGCGGATTGGCGGGTTCAAATAATGATAAGCATTGCTTGAAATGGAAGCTCGAATGATGGGAACCAGTTGTGGAAGGACGGTTGTTTTTTCGATTGCGTAGGAGAGATTTTTGGAGCTCATCGGTCCCTTTTCGTTTCTCGCCAGCACCAACGTTTCCAAGCGTGTTTTTACACGGCCACCCTGTTGGGATGTATCGGCCATATAAGCGTATTCGTCATCGTATCCGTACATGGCGACATAGTGCGCTGCGAAATGGACTTTATTGGTGAAATAATCCAAGTGATAACAATCTAACTTTAAGCCTACGGGAATACCATGATCAATGTTTTCCTTTATATTGCGCCATGCTTTCGTCACAGAAGCGGTTTCTTGCTTCGTGAGGGTTAGGTTCAAACGCGACGTAATACAGGCAGTTAACTCATCCGGTTTGACCCTGCCGCCTATAAACGGAAAATCCATTCCCTTCATATCCCAGTAGATAAACCCCAAACCTTCTCCGATTCCAAACAACATCGGCTCGGACAACCGAATGCCGGAATGAACAAGCAGATTACCTATCGCCGTCGTCTCACAGTGCTCCCCTGTAAACGGAACAAAACGGTCTATGATCATCGTGCAGTTCCTCCTTCTAGCTCACTTATCAACTGAGCGATAAATTGCAGTTCTTTCTCAATAAGACTGATCGGGTGAAGAAAAAGAGCCCGAATGTGCAGCGGTAGCTTCTTCTTTCCCCCTTGAGCTTCATATTTCCCCCCGATATGCAACGACGTTTCTTGTAAAAATTCATACCGTTTCTTTAATGCTTCGTTAGCTTCCTCTTTGTGAATAGAAGGTAAAGCAGCAATACCGAGATCGAAGCGGATGTCCCTCTCCCGTGTGGATGATAAACAATCAATGACTTCGTTACGCAGCATTTGCTTCCCGTTCTCAGTGATCGCAAACTTGACGGGTAAGGGGCCTTTTCCAAATTTATCACCAGAGCTGTCTGATTGGATCAATCGCTTCTCCTTCAACTTCTGCAAGCCGACATAAATGGAAGTGGTGCCAATCTTAGCCCATTCTCTATACCCTCTATGCTCGATTACCTTGTTGATTTCATACCCGGACATTTGTTTCGACTCCGCGATGATTTGTAGTAGCACCAATTCCACGTTAGAAAGATGTTTCATAGGTACCCTCCATTCCACTATTGTTATATTACATGTGTGTAATATAACAATAGTGGAATAAAAAGTAAAGCGGGATCGTTATATAAGAGGGGGATGCTGAATTTCTTTGAGGTGCGATTATACGTCAGTAAATGAAGCAATACAGGAATGCGAAAGGCACTTTAAACGAAAAATTATGTTGCCGAAAAAGTTACTACAAATTGCATTTACTCACGAACTGACAAGGTGCAGTAACAAAGTGGAGGGAGACGATATAAATAGCAAGCTTGAAATTGAATATTTCAATGAATTTATAAGCATTAATCATTATCAAATATGGGAAAAACCATTTGAACACAAGTATTCAGAAGTACATCTAAGAAAAGGTATTGCACTAACGGAACACTACTGAATTGAACTCAAAGGTTGTGAAGCTATGAGTAAAGATATTCAAGAAAAGCCCCATATAGCTTTAAGTACGTAAATTCACAAAGTTACTTTTTGGTTATACATTTATAACATAATTAAGAACAAATATTAAAGAATATAGAGAGAAGGCTCTTATGAAACAAAATGAATTAGCACAATTAGTGGGAGTTAGGCGGGAAACTATTGTGCATTTGGAAAATAATAAATATAATCCCTCATTAAAATTAGCTATGGATATAGCTAAGATATTTGGTACAACAGTTGAGTATTTATTTGAATTTATTGATGAAGAGGTTTAAAGAAGTTAAATCCATAAAACAATATGTCAATTACTAGAAATATTTCGACGTGTACTTGAAATATTTGCAGATAGTTTAATTACAAAAACTTAAAATCGGTAAGGTTTATTTTTTCTCAAGACGAAAACACAATTATTGGTGAAAACGATTCCGGAAATTGAATGCAGTGGGGTACAAGTTCTTGTTTTTTAAGGGTGCATGTTCTTGTCATCCGACACGTGTCCAATGACACAAAAGTGCCTACATCAGTAGTATCAGTAACAGCCTGAGAAATCAGGCTTTTTTATTTTTATGTAGGCATAATAATGTCACGTAAAATTGCATTAAGTTCCCTATATTATAGGGATTTTACATAAAGATACCTACATTGTGGCGTTACTTACTATAGGATGTAGTTGAATTTTAGTGACCGGCATGATCCATGATATCCCAACGGTAGCCGATTTGATCGACAGAATGGTTAAAGACGCAGTGAGTATTCGTAGAAAATGGGGGGCTTTATAGCTTCTATTCGTGTAGACTTAGCCTTTAGGTTCTAACTTGTTATTGCCTTTATTTGTATTCATTGCAGATTTGATTGTCTAACGGATTTCCGATTGGAGTAATTAGCAAGTATTATACTTGCATGTAGTATTCGCTATACTAGAAAAAGTGATTTAAGGAAGGGATGTAATCATGCGGAAAGTCATCGTCATTGGAGCAGGAATTCTTGGAGCATCGACTGCATACCAGTTAGCAAAAATGGGGGCAGAAGTCTTTATTGTAGACCGCAAGGATCAAGGACAGGCGACGGATGCCGCTGCTGGCATTATCTGTCCTTGGCTATCACAAAGGCGCAATCAGGCATGGTACCAGCTGGCAAAAGCAGGCGCGCGTTTTTATCCAGAGTTGATTAAGGAACTCGAAAGCGAGGGCGAGGCAGACACAGGCTATGCTCAAGTTGGTGCGCTTTGCATTCATGATGATTTGGAGAAAATCAGAATGCTGGAGGAGCGGGCATATCTACGAAAAGCGGATGCACCGGAAGTTGGTGAAATTACAAGGCATAATGAACAAGAAACACATGAGTTGTTTCCTTTGTTAGCGGAAGGTTATCATTCCGTACATATTAGCGGTGCCGCCCGTATAGATGGTCGTGCACTTCGCGATGCGTTGGTCCGATCAACACAAAGAAACGGGGCCGTCCTAATCAACGGGGATGCCACGATTAAATATCAGTCAAATCGTGTTACAGGCATAACTGTTGGGGAAGAAAGCTACTCAGCTGATAAAGTCATTGTATGTGCAGGTGCATGGGCAAATCAACTGCTGCAGCCTTTAGGCATTGACTTTAAGGTTAGTTATCAGAAAGCACAAATTATGCATTTACAGGTTGCAGATCGACAAGATACAGGTACATGGCCTGTCATCATGCCGCCTACGGATCAATACTTGCTCTCTTTTGATAATCAGAAAATCGTTATAGGAGCGACTCATGAAAATGAAATCGAAGGGTATGATACAAGGGTAACAGCAGGCGGAATGCAAGAAATATTGAATAAAGGCTTAGTGTTGGCACCTGATTTAGCAAACAGCACTCTTCAGGAAGTAAGAGTCGGCTTTCGTCCGTTTACCCCCGGGTTTCTCCCGGTGATTGGTGCTGTTCCCGGTTGGGATGATCTTATAGCGGCTAACGGACTAGGAGCGTCCGGATTGACGATGGGTCCCTTTATTGGAAGTCAGCTTGCAAAGATGGCACTAGGAATGGATCTGGATATCAATTTAAATGACTATGAAATTCGAAAAGCAATAGAATGAAAAAGAAAAACAAATCTGGGATCTGGGATGTTCTCAGATGATAGAATATTTTTCCTTTTTGAATTATTCTAATTATTTAGTAGAATTGAAGTAGTAAAAAAAGGAGGCATACAAATATATGTATCGTAAAGTGGAAGATTTTATCCTGGACTGGAATGACTCAGTTGCTGGGACAGTTAGTGTGTTTAATGCAATGTCAGATAATAAGCTAGACCAAGCCATCGTAGAGGGACATAGTACACTTGGTTGGTTAGCATGGCATTTAACAAATGCCCCTGTATTTTTATCTAAATTTGCAGGTTTTGAAATCCCCCTAGTCGGCAACCCAAAAGAAGTACCTACTTCTGTCAAGACAATTGTAGAGGCATATGAAACAATGGCTCAGGCTTTATCAAATGCTGTAAGTAACACATCAGATGAGGCATTATTAGAAGAAGTTGCTGCATTTGGTAGTACGACAACACGTAGCCAAGTTTTACGTAAAATTGTTGACCATCAGACACATCATCGTGGTCAAATGACCGTCTTATTACGTCAAGCAGGTCTACCTGTTCCTGGTGTGATGGGTCCAACAAGAGAACAGCATTAATATGAAGAACAGTGGCACAAGTCCGATTAAGGATTTGATGCCACTTTTTAGTAGCGTTGAGTTGGAAGGCGACAACTTGCTTGACAACTACTACTGTCTAATTAACCTATTAGTGATTTCAGTTTGCACCCCCACTATATTAAATCCATTAGGTAAGTGATAGTACTGGGAAGTTTAACAAGTCAAAATCAGGATTTCTTACAGAATATCCAATGATAGTGCTTCTTCAGAACTTACTAAAGAGTGAACTAGGCGATACGTTTAAAGAGCGGATTAAGCGCAGACCGATCATTGAACACAAAAACGCAGAAATGAAGAGGTTCCACGGGATGGTACAACTAAATACCGAGGTCTCTTTCGTATGCGAATACTGGTCTATCTCACCGATGTTTGTTGTGAATGTGAAAAGAATGGTTAGGTTAATAGAGCAAAAGCAGTCCATCCTCTGGCGAGGAACGAGCTGCTTTTTACTTTTTCAATCTCTTTTTCCTTCTTGGGAGTACCCATTCCCTCAAAATCGAGGCTTTTGCATGGCTCTCTATTCAGGTGCTGAAATTACAAATATGGAATTAGGTTCTCGTTTTAACGGCTAACCCACTAAACGATATCGGTCCAACAACATCGGCTCTTGTATTTGCAGTAGTGTTTTCTGCTGTAACTGTGTAAACATGGGTACCCGATCTTACATTTCTATCTTCCGCCTGGAACGTAATAGCATAATTTTGTTCAGAAGCAGCTGATTCGATACCTTGTTGTGTGTTGAAAATCTCTCTTCCATCGCGGAAGATTCTAAAGAGAATTTGCGCAATGCCAGTGATACCTCGAACACCCACGGTTGCTACCAAATCTACTCGATTAGGTTGAGAATTCACTGGAATCCGTATAGTGATTGTTGCAAGGCGAGATCTTGCTGGTGAACGTCGGATAATAACTGAGTTGGCTAAGTTGAATCTACTGCGCGGTTGGACGGCAGCTTTATCGAGAATACGTACCAAAATATCAACTCCTCTTGTTTGATACCTCCAAGATATGTTGGACAAGAAGAGAATGATTGGACTATCATTTAAGCTGCTTTGATTTGAGGAAAATACATTTAGTGATCAATGGGAAAGAGCAAATTATAGGCGGTGGTGAACAATGTAATAGGACTGTAGGTGGACACCACACCGCCCCGTTATCTCACTTATTTGAAGAGTAATGAATATAAATTATTTGATTTAATCATGATGTTACTGTAGAAAGTTCTGGTTAACAAAACAATTTGAGATGTTCCCTGCTATTATTGCCTGCTTAAAGACCATTCGAAACTGCAGAAAATTAACCACTGTTGTCGTTGGATCAATACCACGGTGGAGAAAATAAACAACAAGATGACAGCTATCTAACGAAGTCATTACTTTACTCTCAACTGGGATCGAAATGTACAAGGGCTTCTTGTTGAATGTAATAGTGGGCATTACTATTAATACAACCGAGCTCTAGGCTCAAGCACTAAATGATATGAAAAACGAGGTGTTAAGAAAATATGTTTATATTTTTGGGGATTACAATTACTTTACTGGTCATTTTTCTATGGTTTTATTTAACAGACCCTAGAAGGATAATCAATGGTTTTCTATTCAACTTATTTTTTTGTTCATTAGGTATTCTATGCATATATTTAGCTTTCAGCTCAAATAATCAGTATTTAATGATTGTTGCTGTTATACCTATTCTAATTATTTTCTTAATGTTTAGCTTTGGCCTTTTTGTGTTAATGATAGGAATGTTTCTGAATGCAAGGATTCTAACTAGAAAAGAGGGACGACGTTTTTCTAATTATTTAACTTTTGTTTTTGGCATTTGTCTTTTGTTATTGATAATAATTTATATAATCGATCCGTCTCGATTCTTATCTGATAAACTCCAGCTACTTTACACGGGAATGGTTTTTATTGTTTTTTATTTATTTGTAAACTTATCTAATTTCTTAATGGCTTATTTTCTCTATCAATTCAATAGACCAAAATACAATCAAGATTTTATTATCGTTCTTGGTAGTGGTTTGATTAATAATAAAGTTCCTCCACTTTTGGCTAGCAGAATCAATAGAGCGATTGATTTTTATTGGAAGCAAGCCTCAGTCTCATCTCCGCCTACAATCATTTTTTCTGGTGGACAAGGCCCAGATGAAAATCTTCCCGAAGCAGAGGCAATGCAAATGTATGCTGTCGAAAAGGGGATTCCTATGCAGCACACAATAAGAGAAGATCGTTCTGTAAACACTTACCAGAACATGCTCTTTTCAAAACAAATTATGGATTCATTAAAAGGTGATAAATATAAAAGTATCTTTACAACAAACAACTTTCACCTTTTCCGCGCCGGGTTATATGCGAAACAAGCAGGATTAATGAGCCAAGGAATCGGCTCAAAAACAGCTTTCTATTACTGGCCAAATGCAATGATTCGAGAATATATTGCGGTTGTTGTAATGAGTCGGAAGCGTCATAGTATAGTTGTAGGAATTATTCTAGGATTATCTATAATAATGACGGTAATTAGCTACTTATTTTTTTAAGAAAAGCGGCAGCACACCTTTGAGATTTTTCGTTTTTTTTATTCGGTATCTAGCAGGAGACGCTTAAGCAGGCAAAGTCCTCTATCCAATTCATCAACATCTTTGGCAGATGTCAGCGAAATGCGAATAAACTGAGCGGATTCATCTTTTTTGGCCAAGAACCGATCGGAATGATAAACATGGATACCGTGTGCTAAAGCATTCTGCTCAAACTGTTTGAGCTGATAAAGCTGGGACAGCGGAAGCCACCGAAAAAAACTGAGCGGATTTTCATGTGGATTAGTTATTTGAAAATATTTTTGATAGAGTTTGTTGCGTACTTTTGCCATTTCTTTCTTATCTCTAATGATCCTGTCAGCAACTCCCGTGTTAATCAATTCTGTTATAACTTCTGCATTTAAGGCAGAAGTTTTTATGTTGATATTAAAGATTCCGTAAGTGATTTTTTCAACAAACGAATTTGCATAAGCTATAAAGGCCACTCTCATCCCGGAACTTAGTGATTTAGCGATACTTAGAATATAAATAAATCTTTCTGGCACAAAATGTGAAACAGGTAAATAACCTTCTGGAGCAAGAAAAGAGTAAATGTCATCTTCTATCAAGATAAGTTCGTGTTTTTTTATAATCTCTGCTATATCCTTTCTGCGGTTCATATCCATCGTGACAGCAGTAGGGTTATTACAGGATGGAACTATATAAATTCCTTGCAGCTGATTTGTTCTGCAGGCAGCATCTAACCTTTCCGGCATCATGCCTACTTCATCTCCCTCAATCGGAATGAGCTGGATATTTAATATGTTAGCGAGCTCAATAAAATTAGGATACGTATACGTAACCACCGCAATTTTATCCCCCGGGTGGAACAGGGATATTAAAATCAGTGTAAGAGCATTTTGTCCCCCTGAAGTGATAGCGATGTTTTCAACTGGTGCATCCATGGAAAATCTCTGCATCCACTTGCTGGCTGCCATTCTGTGATAAGGCATTCCCAGCGGATGTCTGTAATCAAGTAATTGCTCCAGGTAATTATTATTGGCAATACTTTTGATAGCTTCTGCCACTAATCCGTTTGAGCAATCCAGTGGTTTTACAATGCCCATCTCTATATAATTTTGTCCCTCACTACTTTCGTTTACTCCAGCAGAAGAAATTGACCTTTGCGGACATGCTACTTTGGCAACCGCGTATGTCATTGCTAACTATTATGAAAAGAATGTAAACCAAATTACATTTCAGACAATGAGCGGGGAGCTTGTTGTGGTGAAAAAAGGGGATCTTTATGAAATGGATTTCCCTAGCAGAATGCCTGAAGAATTCACCTTAACGGAGCAAATGGTAGAAGCGCTTGGTTTAAAACCTGTAGAAACCTATCTGGGCAGAGATTTAATGTTTGTACTGGAAAAAGAAGAAGATGTTCAAAATGCATCAATTGATTTTTCCAAGCTTAAACAGCTGCCGGGCCTGGGTGTTTCCATTACGGCCAAAAGTCAAAAGTACGATTTTGCTTCTAGAAGCTTTTTTCCAAAGTTAAATGTGAATGAAGACCCCGTATGTGGTTCTGCACACTGTAACTTCATTCCTTTCTGGGCAAACCGTCTAGGCAAAAATGAAATGGTGGCGAGACAGCTTTCCAAGCGCGGTGGAACATTATACTGTGAATTAGTCGGAGATAGAGTGAAAATCAGCGGATCAGCCGTTTTATATGCCATAGCGGATCTTCAGATAAATCAATAAGGTAAGAGAGACTGCATACGATGAAATTAGAACGTACAATTGAAAAATTAGGAATTATACTTCCTAAATCCCCGTAGGTTCCGTTTATCGGTTTGCAATAGTCCGGATTTATGTGGTTAGTGGATCTTCTGCAGGAGCTACAATCGAAATGGATCTCGCTCAGAATTCCGAACAGTCCATACAAAACAGCTCCGAAGGTATTTCCCCTAGAGCTGTTTAAATAGTGAATTTTGATTTTGAAATGACAGTCCTCATGAAATAAGGCCCGGTTTCTATTGAAAATCTACAATACTGGAGTTCGTACATGAAATACAATGCATTACTTTATCATGGGGAAGCGGCTTATCAAAGTCATTATCTACGCTTACATTCAGCGTATGAAGTATTGCCGAAGGAGAAAAAGTCGTGATTCTCTCTGGAATCCGCCGAAAGCAGAACAACATAGATAGCATCTTCATGTTAATATATACTGCTGTTCTAAATGCACAGTAGCATGTATTAATTTTGGCGTTATCCAGTAAATTCTTGGACCCATTCATTGTTATAATAAGCAATACCAATACGGGTATAACTATTATTCATTATATTTGCTTTGTGGCCTGGGCTATTCATCCAATCCTTCATAACCTGGGTAGGGGTGGTTTGCCCTTTTGCGATGTTTTCTCCAGCGGAATTGAATGTGATCCCGAATTCCTTCATCATATCGAAGGGGGATCCATGTGTTGGAGAATTATGATCAAAGTAATTGTTGTTGTACATGTCCTGTGCCTTGACCATAGCCATTTTTGACAATTCTTCACTCATACTCAGGGAACTTAATCCTGCTTTGGACCTTTCTTGATTTACTATATCCAGAACCTTCTCCGCGAATTGGGATGAATCGTTTTTACCTTCCTGTGCCTGTTCTGTTGAACTTGTCGGGACTTTTTCTCTAGGATTTCCGGCCGGTGTTTGAATCAGACCCAACAAATCCGAAGGAATTCCGTTTTGTGTTTCTTTTGTTGTAATCCTCGATGTAGTTGTTGATGATGCCTGTGTTATGACAGGAGTTGGTGCAGCAGTATGAGCATGAATTGAAATTCTTGTTTGCTTAGGAGTCACTTGCTTTTGCGTCATATTGTTATTGGCCATACAGCCTGTCACCAGAAATAATACTGCTAATACGATAAACTTTACCATGAGCCAACCTCCCTGGTCCGTCAAATTAGTGAAGTTACAGAATTAAGATTTCCTGCTCGCCCTTTATTTATTCCTTATTTTCGTTTTCTCCTAGCCGCGAATAGAGACCCGACAGCACGCAGAAGATATTATTGCATTTGATGGATCATCTACAGATTCCAAACGCCCCTTTAATGAGGAGGAGTTGCTCTCTATTGTGCGGGTTACCAACCCGATATCATTGACTTCAATTGGCCAAAGTGGCTTTGTCACATCCATAGAATCGGAGGAGTTTGAACCGAATGGCTTTTACAACACAATAACTATGATTATTAAATCGATGGAAGAAAGACATATAGAAGCACATCAAGGATATTGGTAAGAGCACATGAGACAACCCGCAAGCCAATCGATTAGCCCATCTGTTGCAAGCGAAACCGTTTGTTGCGCTTGCAACTGTCATGCCGTGGGATCATCTCGTCGCATTGTCCGTTTAAAGAAGCTTGCTATAAAGCTGGATCCAAAAATAGTGAATTAAAGCATAGACACGGGTACGATGTAGCGTCCTCCTCGGCTCTAATTGGCATGCAAATGCAAGGGGCAATGACCATATTCGCCGTTAACCTCAAACGAATATTGAAACTATTGGATTAAAATATAGCCTAAGATGACCTAAAATCTAATCAATAAGATGACTTTCAATTTAATAATCAAATTGAAAGTCATCTTATTTTGAAAGCCTTTAAAAAACGTAAGTTTTACAGTGCCCTGGTTATAGCCCCGTTAAGTAGACAGTAAACAAACTTCTTCTGAATCTAATTGCTTCACTGTGTCTATAAATAGGCCTCATGAACAGCAAACCACATTTTTATTTTGGTCAGCGGGACAGTTAGTCGTTTATTTACCGGTATAAAATTTCATTGATTCTATTATTTTATAAAATCGCATATATTACTCGAATTCATCGCCAAGTTCATGGTAGATATTCGCCCTTGTCTAAATCCGGCAAAAAAAGCAAAAAGATCTTTGACAACAAACATAAAGGCAGGGCTGGTGCAACAACCAAAAAAGGATTAATCTCCCATGAATGCTACCCATATAGGGCGCGATATTCTGTGATGCACCGTGGTGGTCGGAGTCAGACTAACGGTTGGGCTCTATGGCACCATAGCTTATCGACCTTCTTCGCCAGCCGTACAAACAGTATAGACGAGGCATCCATTTTCATCCTCTGTGGTGCAGCGCTGCTCTTGCGCTGCATGTATGGCTAACGGGACACTTTAGCGTAATGACATAAAAGTGCCTACATAAGCATTATCTGTAAAGCCTGCTAAATCAGGCTTTTTTATTTTTTTGTAGGCAAAATGATGTCACGTTAAAACACACTAAGCTCCCTACATTATAGGATTTTGACATAGAGTTACCTACATTGTTTTTATGTCTGTTCTAAAAATGTTCAGAGAGCTCATTAATAGAGCATATAACTATGTTTTCAGTAATAAATTAAATCATAATTTTTGCTAAAGTTAATGTGCTTAAATGAATTGAATAAAAAAAGGCGTTTCTTTCTTCAGTAATTGAGGGGTATAGACACTGCTCATTCTTCGGGTTATTCATTTAACGACTTCGTTAAACATTTGGTAGATTTTCAAAGTGATGTCATTAGTGAGAAAACTAAAAACGGGTTAGCTCTAAATTCGTAACATCCTTGCATAACAGTTCTGAATCTCTTGGTGAGGTTAGAGGGCTATTATTTGCGTTGCTGCAATACAACTTTTAGGAGCTTAAACGTTATGTTACATCCCGTTCATATAGCTTTTTCATATTTCTAACCCTGCGAATCATTTCAGTCCTTACTTCCAGAGGTTCTAAACACTCACACTTATCACCGAAACTAAATAAAAGACTGTATCCAAAATCATCCACTATAAATGGAAAGTGGACAATAAATTGATTATCCCCATATGGGATTATGTGTTCACTGCTGCAATAATGCTGCACCCAATCTAAAATGGATTCATGAATAAGTAATTTGATTTCAGTCTGTTTCTTTGTCATTACATCTGTAAATTCAGAAATCGTTGTAGGCAGTTTTCTCGGTATGAATATTTCATCCAGCATTATCAGATTTGAAATTCGAAATAGCTTGAACAGGCGAAAGTCTTGTTTTTCAAGGCAAAATCCTTGAACATACCAATGGTTTTCTTTTAGTACGAGTTTATAAGGCTCAATTTTTCGGCTGCTGATGTTTCCTTTTCGGTCAGAATATAAAAAAGATAACAGGTTTTGTTTCTGGAACGAGATCTTAATTACGTCTAAAAATAACTGTTGATTTTCATTTCCCATCCAAGGTTTTATGTCAATGGCAATTTGATTGGATTTAAACTCTATATCACTTGCTTGTTCGGCTGGTATGAGGCTTTTTACTTTGGCAAGCGTATGGACCATTTCTTCGCTCGTTAGCATGGACGAAATGCTTCCAAGTCCCATCAAAAGCGTAGAAATGTCGGAAGTCGTAAAAAGTTTCTTGTCTACTTTGTATTCCTCCATGATATGAAATCCGCCATGAACGCCGGGAGTAGATACAATAGGAATGCCCGCCATATTGATGGCATCAATATCTCTATAAATTGTCCTCAGTGAAACCTCGAACATTTCGGAGAGGGATTTTGCGCTAATTTTTCTACGCTCTAATAAAACCATAATAATCGAGATCAGTCGGTCTACTTTCATTTCATAACAACCTTTTTTAATTCTATTTTCATATTGTTGACAGATAGTTGTCAACATTTATGTGGTATTCTAAACAAGAAAATAAACCGGTCGAAGGAGAGGAAGAGAACATGATACGAAAATATTATACTTCTCAAAACCTTAAGCTTTCTTATTTGGATAATGAACAAGAAGGCAAGCCCGTTCTGATTTGCTTGCATGGGCATTTTGGTAATGCGAGGTACTTTGCAGGATTGATGGAACAATTAAAAGATTGGCATGTATATAGCATCGACCAAAGAGGGCATGGCTGGAGTGATCATGCAGAAGCAGGACACTATGAAAGAGAAGATTATATTCAAGATGTAGTGGTGTTTATTCAAAAGGTTGCCAATGAACCTGTCGTCATTTTAGGACACTCTCTTGGCGGAATCAATGCCTACCAAATTGCCTCAAGATGCAAAGACTTGTTGGTAAAAGGCTTGATCATTGAAGATGCGGGCGCGATAGAAAAAGATAATGCTTCATTCGCATCGAAAATAGTTGATTATGCTCCAACTCTACAAGAATTAGGTGATAGCCTGAAACGATTTAGAATTTATGATGCAGAGTATTTCCTTGAAAGTGCTGTGGAAACTGAACATGGCTGGAGTTACCGATTCGATAAAAATAATTTATCTGAATCACAAAAGAGGTTAAACGGCAACTGGTGGGATGATTTCTTAAATTCGTCATGCCCGACATTACTGCTTCATGGAAAGAAATCATGGGTTGTGACTCAAGATCATATAGAAGATATGGCCGCAAAGAGAAAAAATACGAAATTCGTTGTATTTAGTAAAAGTGGTCATACTGTTAACCTCGATGAGCCCAAAAAGTATTTTGACATGGTTAATCAGTTTTTAGATGAACTAATCCTAATCAGCACTTATTAGTTTGGAGCATGGCCTTTCGGTGATTTTGTATTCGGGTGCGAATATGATGTCATCTCCGATACAACCAAAATCAAGCAATTCGGTTTTCATGATTATGAATGCCGAGGAGGAACTGTTCACCGTGTTGGATGAATTAAATAAACAGAAGCTTATTCCCTAAGCCTCTCAGGATGTCGAGACTTTCTCGACATCTATTCTTATGCCAGTAATTTAGACAAAAAAATTCCTCGAGATTATAAAAAAACATCCTGCCCCTATTGTTGAATATGCCGATTTCTAGTCGAGCACATCAATATAGAGGAAGAATGTGGGCAGATTTGGGGCTATATAATATTTTTCATTTCATTTTTCTTTAGTAACAATAGGGGTTCCAATCCCACTGCTCATTTTTTTGAATTGTAAGATCGCAAGAAGTAAAGCTATACATACAGCAGCAAGACCCAGCCAATTCAAATACAGGACTGATGTACGGCTGATGACAAGCCCTCCTAATCCAGATCCCAGTGCAAAACCAAATTGGATGAAGGAAGTATTTACACTTAGGGCAATGTCTGGATTTCGAGGTACCAGAGTAATCAGATATAGCTGCTGGGCAGGGGAAATACTCCAAGTTGCTAACATAAAGATCATTAAAACCAAGATCAATACAAAGAGATTGACACCAGCTAGAGCGAATAAAAGGAGAGTTGCTCCTTGTAACAGGAGTCCGAAACAAATTGTGAATTTCGATCCCTTTGCATCTGCCAATTGTCCGCCCACTCTTGATCCGACGAAGCTGCAAATTCCCGCCAGGAATAGAACACCGCTAATTTCGGTTATGGAAAGAGAGGATGAGGCTTGCAAGAAAGGCGTAATATAAGTGAATAATGTAGAGTAGCCGCCGATATAAAATAAAGTAATAACCAAGGCAGTCAGAATTTTTGGATCTTTTAAAATGGAGAGTTGCATCCTGAGGGTAACTGCTTCATCTTCTTTGATTGCGGGAACCTTTTTATAGATGATAAACAATGGTAGAACGCTTAATAAACCGATCCCAATAAACAAAACTCTCCATCCAAACATCTCACTAAAAAATGTGCCAATTGGAACACCCAACACTAGCGAACTGCTGAGCCCCATCAAAATAATACCGATGGCACCGCCCCTTCTTTCTTTTTCAACGAGTCGTGTTGCTACTGCCATGGCTACTACGGTAGCGATTCCTCCACTAGCCCCTTGAATAATTCGTACCCATAGTACGGCTTCGTAAGAAAGATTTACAAACATAAGTCCGTTGCTGGCAATAAACACACTGAGAGTAGCCATAAGTAGCTTCTTGCGATCCACATTGATCGTTAAAGCAATCAGAATCGGTGCGATAATGGCCGCTGCAAGAGCAAATACAGTCACCAATAGCCCAGCTTCGGAAGTAGCTACTCCCAAGTCCACGGCGATCATTTCAATGACTCCTGTAATAATGTATTCAATGGTTCCGATCAGAAAAACAGCAAGTGCCAGGACATAGATGATCAGGTTATTTTTCAATTCAAGCCACTCCTCCTCCCGTTATCTATTCATTCAAGCAAGAACATTTTTAGGCTTTTATCTATAAATACGGAATCTGGTTCATGCTGTCCGATGCCTGCGCAATGCCCCCACTTCGATTCAATCGGGAGGAAGAATGCATTTGGCATATGTTGTGCTTCATATTTGTTATCCTGGGGAGGAAAGAAAAGGTCCGTGCTTCCCGGCATGACCAGTGCCCGTACTGTAATCCTGCTTAATGCAAGTTCGAAATCGCCGTCATACGCCGGATTTGCGCTAATGTCGCCGGTGATTCCGGTACGCAGCATAGTAATCAGGTCATTGGCGTCAAAGGTCAAAAACACTTGATCCCAGTAATCCACGAGATATTCCTCCAGTGTGTGATAGCCCTCTTGCTGATAGAGCTGCTCCAGATAATAAGCCTGGGAGAAGCCCCAAGCAGCATAGACTCGACCCATGGCTGCCAATCCCCCTTTGGGCTGCTGCGTGTAAAAGCCATTCTTCCAGGCAGAATCAGCTTGAAGGGCAGCGATCATTCCTTCAAATACAACCTTTGCATGTGGGCGGGTCTTGGCAGTCCCTCCGAATGGAGCGATTCGTTCGACCATATCGGGATAACTTGCTCCCCACTGAAAGGTCTGTACGGCTCCGAGTGACCAGCCTACTACGAGGGCGATTTTCGTAATGCCAAACTTCTGTGTAACCAGTTGATGCTGCAGCCGCACATTATCATAAATCGAAACCTGCGGAAAATTAGCTTGATGATAGGTCGGGGGCGTATTGCTTGGCGAGGAGGATAATCCATTGCCCAACATATTAGGGATAATGATAAAATACTTTTCCGGGTCCAGTGCCTTACCAGGTCCGATTAACCATTCATTATCGGTATGCAGACCTGCAAACCAGGTGGGGTACACAATCACATTGTTTTTTTCTGCATTTAGCGTTCCGTAGGTTTTGTAGGCGAGAACGGCATGTGGCAGGGTGTCACCGGATTGCAGCAGAACATCCCCCAGCTCATAAATTTCATAATCTCTCATGTGAAAATCTCCTTTTCATTGCTAAATGAATTGCCTTTCTTGTCATCACTCTACGATGATGCTATTGTTAAGTCAAAGAAACGTTTCTGAATATAACGTTCATTTTTTTTGAACTAAGGGGTGGAATGTACCATGGAATTGCGCCAACTAAAGACCTTTCATACGCTTGCTTCCACACTCAACTTTAGCCGAGCTGCAGAAGTGCAAAACTATGTTCCCTCAACGGTTACGATGCAGATGAAGGCTTTGGAAGAAGAACTGGGTGTCAAGCTGGTGGACAGATTGGGTAAAAAAGTGATCCTGACCGATGCTGGGAGAAGTTTTCTGCGCTATGTAGACAACATATTGAGTGAGCTTGAAGAAGCACAGTATGCAGTCAAGCAATCTGGCGAGGTGACGGGTACGGTGGTCATAAGTGCGGATGAAACTTTGTGTACATATCGGCTGCCGGCTGTGCTGCGCCGGTTTCGCTTGCGCTATCCGGGGATTCGGCTGATGTTTCGACCGTTGGCTAATCCGAACCTCAAACAGAGCTTGCGGGAAGGGGGCGCGGACATTATTTTCATGCTGGATGAGGACAAGGGCGAGACCGGATTTTGCGGAGAAAAAATGCTGGATGAGTCCTTTTATGTATTGGCAGCGCCCGATCATCCTTTGGCTGCACGTACTACGCTAACCATTGAAGATTTTAATGGCGAGACCTTTTTGTTGACAGAGAAGGGATGTTCCTATCGCACGTTTTTTGAGCGAAGTCTTTCACAGAAGGGCATGGGGGGAATTACCGAATTGGAGTTTAACAGCGCAGAAGCCATTAAACAATGTGCGAAAATAGGAATGGGCATCGCCATATTGCCTGAAATGGCCGTGACCGCAGAAATGAATCGGGGAGAACTGGTTCCGTTGCCGTGGGATTTGACCGCCACATCGTTTGCAACCCAAATGTTTTGGCATGAAGAGAAGTGGATCTCGCCTGCAATCGAAGCTTTTTTGAACTTGACCCGAGATACATTTTTGAAAAATAGCACCCTATAAAATGTTGACCATATATGTCTTGAAAATAAAATATCTCGCATAGGAGCTAATGAAACTGAAAGGGATTGGAATTAAACAGTACGGAGACGCGAGTTGCTTACAGGAAGTAGTTGCTGCCCATCCCCGGATTGGCCAAATCGCAGACGCATCGTTTCTTCGCCAATGCACTGCAATATAGTGAGCTGTTTCCGAAGCTCGAAGCGTATGCTCGATTAGCTATGGTCGAACACGAATGGTATGACGATACGGAAGAGGAGAAAAACTGCGTGCCCGGCACCTATGCTGTATTCGGCTTGGGGCTGACAGATAAACAATATTTCCCATTAGTAGGAACATATATGAGCCTAGTAGATCAGGAGCATCAATATGTACAGCAGTCGTTCACGCTGGCGCTTATACAACATTACGGCATCGACACGACGACGCTTCCGACCTCAGATGCTTTGCTCCAGTCTATAATAATTCAGCCTTCGGATGAAGCACATAACAATATAGCCGTAGCTAATTATCACCTAGGGCAATTACAAGAGGCTTCAGATTATTTTCTTCTAAGCTCAAAAAGATCCGATTATGCAATGTACAGCCATGTTAAATGCTTGATTGAACTTGGAAGAAAAGAAGAGGCGAAAAATAAATTAGATACATTCTCTGAAAATGATGATGAGTTTGTAGGCACAGTTGAAATAGCAGAGTTATTTCTTGAATTAGGTTACTTTGAGGAATCGGTCCAATGGTTTGAACAAGGTTGGCAAACCTATTGGAAGACACCGGACTGGGTAAGTCGTTACGTGTATGCTTTATTTAAAATAAATAACCCAAATCGCGTTCGTGATATCATTAAAGAAGTAATTCAGCAACTACTTGATGAAAAAAATGAATATGAAATTATGTACGAGCAGATTTCATCTGGCTATACTCCCTCTATGAAATATAACACTTCAATGAGTACAAGTTGTTACTTGTTCGGATGCAAACGACATAATCATCCTGAGTACAAAGAATGAGATCCACTCTAACAAGATGAAATCTGACCTTATTGTATTAGAATATAATGGCGAACTCTTATTATATAGAGAGAGACATGGTCGAACTAACGGGACACAACAGCATATGAATATAGTCACATTTAAATTGAGTAGGAGTTTTAATACTGAGCTTGTAGTTATACACATAGAGGAGCGTCTTAGTATGCCAAAATACGTTGAAATTGGTTACCCGATTTATGAAGGAATGCCTGTATATCCAGGATTGCCAGAAGTGAAAATAGAGCCTAGAGAGCGTTTGGACAAAGGGGATGACTGGAATGGAAGTGTGTTAAGCATTTATCTTCATGCCGGTACCCATGTGGATGCCCCGTGGCATCATTTGAATAACGGTAAGGGAATAGATGCTGTTCCAATTGAAGACTTCATCTACCGAAAGCCACTATTAATCAATTGTCCGCTTGGCCCGAACGGCTTTATCACCATCGAAAAGCTAGAGGAATATGAAGACCTGTATGAAGCGGATATTCTGATCTTTAATACGAGCAATTGGAAACACCGGGAAACAGATTTCGAGAAATACGCCAATAATTTCCCAGCTGTCTCCCCAGAAGCTGCCGAATACATTCGTACGAAGTTGCCAAACTGCAAAGCGGTGGCCATTGATACCTTGAGCATCGAAAATTTGACAGAAGCAAAAGGAAATGGATATTTTGTCCACCATGCCTTCTTAGACCACGAAAAGTATGAAGAGCCGACAATGCTTATTTATGAAGACATTAATCCAGCGCCATTGGTCGGAAAAAAGCTCATTTCTGCCTTCACAGCACCACTCCGCATTAAGAACCACGATGCATCTGTCGTTAATGTGATCGTTGAAATTGAAGAATAAAGGCCATTCTTGACTTGCAAAGAAATAAACTAAGGAAAACCCGTTGTATTATCCTCAAAAAAGTGAAGGGGCAGCATAGCCTTATGAAACTAGGACATATAATGATTTTCGTCAATGACATGACAAAGGCGAGATGGTTTTATTCTGAATTGCTGGGTTTGCAAACACTGTTAGAGCAAGAAAATAAGCTTGTATTTGCCATTGACGGCTGTCAGCTTATAGCTTTTAAGTGTGAAAAAACAAAAGAAATTGGAGATTATTCAAACGAGGCTAGAACAGTCTTGGTGTTTGAGGTCGTATCTGTTGAGCAAACTTATAAGGAAATGAAGGAAAAGGGTATTCAATTTTTGCATGATAAACCTACTCAAGGGCGATATGCTGCTTTCGTTGATCCGTTTGGTAACGTGCATGAAATCGCTGAATCATTCGATTGAGAGTCGTTCGGCAAAATGACCCCGTAACTTCGGGAGAAGGGGTGCCCCGGTAACTTTGTTACAAACAATGTGGTGAAACATATTACAAAGGTATTGCACTAACGGAGAACTTTAGTTGAATGATGCACATTGATGAGCAGGCGCTACGTGATATGCTCCCATCATAGTA
>NZ_LVJH01000005.1 GCF_001637205.1 Paenibacillus glacialis | reverse complement strand
GTGTTGTGGAGGGTATCCGGGACGCGCCCTGGGCCTGGTGCCGGCTTGCCGCCGATGGGTCCCAGCACGGTGGAAATGCCGTCCACCAGCGGGTTCTGGGAAGCCATAAGTTGGTCCTGTGTCAGCAGGCCCATAGTCAGGATGCTGATGCCGACATACAGCACGATGGAGATTACCAGCCCTGCGATGGTCGCGCTGCGGATATCCTGCTTGCGGCGAGCGCGTGCGGCGAAGACCATGGCGGATTCCACGCCGATGAAAGCCCACAGCGTTGCAACCGCGGCCGCGTTAACCTGGGAGAGCATGCCGAGCGTCTCCCCGCTGTTATTGGTGCGCGGAGCCAGGAATGGCCCGATATTGCTCTGTTGGAACGCAAACAGGGCAATCACAATGAAGAGCGCAAAGCCGATGACCTTGGTCGCCGTAGCGATAAAATTCAATCGCCCCGCGCTGTTCATGCCTTTTAGGCAGATGGCGTGCGTTCCCCATAGCAGTACCGAGCAGACGAGGAACGTCAGGGCATTGCCCGCTATTAATGTGAAGTTCCCGAAGGTCAGCCATACCTTGTTACTGGTAAGCACCGGGAAGAAGGTGGACAGGTAGCTCGCGAACGTCGTGATAACCGCCACAAAACCAGCGATATTGCCGACCCAGTATCCCCAGGTGGACATAAATCCGGCCAGGAGAGAGCCGTGCGAACCTTCACGAAACAGCTCCTTCGCATAGATTTGCGGGCCGCCGCTGAGCTCAGGCTTACGGACAGCCAGGCTACCGAAGACAAGCGCCAACGTAAGTACACCGAGTCCTGTAGCGGCCCAGGCCAGAATGACCCCGGCAGGACTCGCCGCTTCCGACAGAGATCGAGGTAGCATGAAGATTCCGGAACCGACCATGTTGCCGACCACGAGGGCAGTCAGGATCCAGAAGCCTAATTTATGTCTGGTCATAATGATAAACCCCTTTTGCAAAGTTTTGAAAAGTGAACACTGGCTGATATAAAAAAAATGAACTGACAGGTACCTATGATACACTTTCTCCTGCTAAAGCACCAGAGTAAATTTCAGGAGAGTGACTATTTACCGGCAGTCAGCCTCTATGACGTCATCGC
>NZ_LVJH01000004.1 GCF_001637205.1 Paenibacillus glacialis | reverse complement strand
CCCGGCCTGCGTATTACCACAGCCGGGTTTCCCCATTCGGACACCCCCGGATCAAAGCTTGCTTACAGCTCCCCGAGGCAGTTTCGTTGTTCGCCACGTCCTTCATCGACTCCTAGCGCCTAGGCATCCTCCGTGTGCTCTTAGTAGCTTAACCATCATGCTCTTTTGTTGCGCTGCTCGCTCTCTTGTACGTTTATTTCTACCATAAATGGTATAAACAAACTCCCAAAGGATCGACCATCACATCAAATTCGCATATCAATTAGTTCGTATTCAGCAAACTGAATACTCACCGCTACTTTTACACTTTATTCAATCCACAAGGAATTGAATTTAGATAAAAAGAATGTTTGTTTCTTACTTGCAAATTCGTTCGTTTTCTAGTTTTCAAGGATCAATTTAGATGAAAGTTAATGGTGGAGCCTAGCGGGATCGAACCGCTGACCTCCTGCGTGCAAGGCAGGCGCTCTCCCAGCTGAGCTAAGGCCCCATAAGTTCCATCAAAACTAAACAAATGGGATGATGTGATGTTTGACTTTGTTTATACAAAGTCTTTACGATGACTTACGCCACCGTTATATTGAATGTTTCCGTTGCAGGAAACGATTCTCCATAGAAAGGAGGTGATCCAGCCGCACCTTCCGATACGGCTACCTTGTTACGACTTCACCCCAATCATCTACCCCACCTTCGGCGTCTAGACCACTTCCGCATTATCACACAC
>NZ_LVJH01000003.1 GCF_001637205.1 Paenibacillus glacialis | reverse complement strand
GCCGTTGCACCCCACCCTACGGCATTCTTTTTATCTAACTTCCACATTTCCCTAGCTACTTCTTTTAATATACGTATTTGAATGACCCGTATTAAGAGCCCAGTGAAAATTATCCAACCCAAAATCAGGATCAATACCGTTCTTCTTCAATATATTTCTAGCATACTTTACACGAGCTTGAGTCATTTTGTTTCGATTTTTAAATTCTCCCTTAACTACAACGTTATATGCGTGAGGATTTTTCATTCCCGTGACAAAAGAAGAAAGACGAACATTTATAACTGAGTTCAAGAAACCACTGGTTTCAATGATGACCATCCAGGTCAGAAAACGGATATAGGAGCTTTTAATGATCTTACTAGTCCTACTTAAATATCAAAGGTGTTACTATAGGATTATTATGTAAAAACAAACCCCAATCGAGCTGCAAGATGCTCGTTGGGGTTTTGAAGTTATATAAATATGTCTGAAATCCTTTTCCCTGCTTCAATGGCTAGTCGTTTTAAACCTTCGATTTCTTTATCTGCTACTGTTATTAATACATAGGAGTCACTATCAACATCTAAATATGCTAATGTTATACAGCGTTCTTTTAGTTTTTGCGAAACCTCATTCAAGACTTGTTCAGTTAACAACTCTTCATACTGTACCTCATCTAACCATTTCCAATCTAAAGGAGGGAAATTATTTCTTTCAAGTAAGTAATCTATTATTTCACAAATATCCTGACTGGCTTCTTTCCAATCTATTTCATATGCCAATCCATTTTCAATTAATTCATCAACTAGTGCTATCCAAGGTAACTCTTCTGAATGCTCATCTATATTTCTCTCATTAAGTTGTTCGCTATGTTCTTCAAAATACCTATTTGGGTTATCTATGGCTAATCTAACAACCTGAATAATTACATCAGAATCTATTGACAGTTTTGTGCTGAGTTGCAAAAGAGCTAGGGTACTCATCTCGTCACACCTTCTACTCTACAAAATCAACAAGAGGGTAATTTATTTCCTGTTGTTCCAACAATATCATGGGTACCAACGAATCATCAATATCAATAGCTATATCATTACGAATAGCTAATTTTGCTAACCCTAATATTGGTATACTCAATAATTCTTGTGGAGTGTTACCGTAATCATCTTCCAACTTTTTATGACACTCTATCATGTACTTTAATCCTTCGTTCACTTGAATTTTATCATTTTCAATTATTCCACTTAGTACTTTCGCATAACCATTATAAAGTTTCATACTTTTTTTACCTTCAAGTTTCTTTAGTACTGCTACATACTCAGCAGCATGTTCTATCTCACCAAGAAGTATATATTTCATAGCATACCCAACAGATTTGTGTAGTTCATGGTCTTCATTCTCTTCTTTAATTCTTCCACCAAATAATGTTGTTAAAGAATTAATCAATTCTTCATTTCCACTAATTAATGCCATTAGTAACCTTGTATGTTTATCGGTAGTTACATAATCACTAGATATATCATTTTCTTTACTATCGTATCTTTGATAAAGCACTTCTTGCATTTTTCCAGCCAAGTAAAAACTTTGTTTAGATTTTGAAACATTTCCGTTCAGAACTATTTCTCCAATAGCTATGTCTTGGAATCCATCAGCAAGTAGCTCATAGTAGAATCCTGCATTCTTTGGTAATCCATTATCCCTATATCTCTGTATACGTTCATTTGTATCTTCTATTGTTTCATCAAAGATCTCGGGGAAATGTTGAAGATATTTTGCCATGTTAATCCTCCTATTTAGTAAAATTAATATAATGATAATACAGTAACATAGACCAGATATTCACATATTATACAGCGAAATAGATAATAAATATTATGGATAGGTACCTAGCCTTTTCCACTTATTTATGCCTTTGGAATTCATTCTATTGAGAGTTTTTGTTACCTTATTACCATCCTCAATAAATCTCTGTACTATTTTTGCAGCCTTTCTTACCTCTGGATCAGGAGATTTAATCATTTTCTTTAAATTCCCTTCAATCCATTTGTTACTCATTTGTTTGCCCATTTTTGTTTTTCCAAGTTTTGAACTTCCAAACTTTGATTCATTGATTATTATATCAGCAACTTTTCCATCTTTTGAATACTTAACATATAATCCATCAAAACCATTATTACTTCCTACTTTTGAAGGTAGCTTTTTACGACCTGCTCTTTTCATTACTATGTCGGCTAAGTCTTCTCCAACTTGGCCCTTTTCTGCGTTTGTTTTAGCCTGTTTAGCTCTATCCTTTATGTCCGTGTATGGTTTTTTCTTTGGTGGTGCGGAAGAAGCCTTACTCGTTTTCTTATTAGCTTCCTCACTAGCCTTCTTCCGCTTCTCACTGTCTTGGCGCTTCCATTCCTCTTTCGTGGTAGATCTTTCACCCGGCTTTGGCTTGTATCCTTTGTTCTCCTCTAATCCAGAGTTTTTCTTCTTCGACTTAGATGTATCTGTATCTTTCTTGGTCTTATCCGTATCCTTCTTCGACTTATCCTTCTTCCCAGATCCGCCGCCTGAGGAACCGCCTCCACCGTCTGTAATACCAGAAGAATTGTTTTTTCCTCCGCTGCGCTTGGAACCATTCATAATGGATATCATGGTGAGTGCAGCACGCATCTTATCTCCGCCTAATTTCTCGACAAGGTCTCCGACGAATTCATACCGCATTCCCTCTTGCATCGCTTGTTCCATTACTAGACTCTTACCGTACTGTGTCGCCACATGGCCTGATGTCGACAAGACTGATGCCATTTTAGGACTCTTCATCGCTAGGGATTGCATCACGTTCTTCAGCTTCATCACTTGCTCGCCGAGACCGAGGTTGTTTGCCATCTTCCTCGCATTGGTAAACACTTTCCCCAGACCTCCGCTGGCGAACCCAGATGCCATATCTGCGGTTTTACGCAATGCTTGGACCGCATCTACGGCTCGTGTTGTTGCCTGCACCAACTTCTTACCTGCATTAACTTTACTAATCCCTTTGCCTACGACCTTCGCTGCCGTTGCACCCCACCCTACGAATGGAATTGCCGCTGCCGCAGATAGGGCTGCGTTCGCGTAGTCTCCACGTGCTAGGTATATTCCCGCATTCGCTAAATCCGCTACTTCTCCGATACCTGGAATCAGCCCTGCCACATCGAGCACTACTTGCGTGATGTCTAGGGCTTTCTCCCAGAAGCTTTTCTTTTTCTTCGGTGGTTCCGGTTCAGGTTCAGGTTCGACAACCTCCACTTCAGATACAAATGGGGCTTCGGGTTCAGGTTCCATATCTTCGACATACACGGCACATTTCGTTTGTCCTGTGAGTCTGACTTCCGTCGCCTGGATGTCACTTATTCCATCGATGACGATACTGCTCTCGCCGCAGAGTAGGTATACGCCTTTCTGTGCTTCTATCGTTAATGCCTTCTCCGTCGTTAGCTCTATATCCTGCTTACCTGTCATCGAAATTCCGCTATCACTTTGGATCAGGACGCCGTTCCCATCCTCTAATGAGATGAATAGACTTCCTTCTGTGGCCTTCAAGGTCAGATCGGAGGCGCCGAACTTCATTTCCTTCCCGAAGTTCGTTCCCCAATACTTCGTATTCGGATCTTCCATCTTCGGGGATGGTGGAGCTCCTCCTCCGCCTCGACGAACGGAGCTCTGCGCGATGCCCTCTTCTTCTCGCCCGCTTGGAAAATACACCTGTACGGAGTCTCCCTCTTGCGGCATGCAGTGAAATCCACTGCCATCTTTCGATGCATAGACCGAGGAATACGGTATCCAGCTTGCTTCACTTTTCACTTGTGTGGCATCGTTATTCAGATGTACACGTACCGTGTCTTTCTTCACCTCGATGATTTTGCCTTCCAGTGAAGCACCTGCTAGAGGTGTGTTGATCATTTCATTTTGCCGAATGCCAGCTTCTGGACTGAGGGTATAGCGATGGAGTAGTTCACCATCTCTCAATTGGCTTGTCGCTGCAGCTACCGTAAGTTCATGCTTCTGAAATGTTACGTTATCCCCTAGATTGAACCACATGCTACTCTCTACCGTATACTGGGTGAAATCCACTTCACTTATTCCTGTAGCTCCACTTCCGAGCGCTTCCTCTAATGCTCCCAAGTTGCGACGAATTGTATACGGTAAATGGTTCGGCAGGGTGTGTAACTTGCCTTCGGGTAGTCCCACCCATAACTTCGGCGCACTCGCTGCTAACTCTGGCATCAGGACTGCACCGAATCGTGAGGCTACCCGCTTGATAAATTGCCAATCCGTCTCTTTATATTGCAAGGTAAAACTTCCTAATGGGTGTTCTCCTGTCGCGTTATCGATTACATCCGAACCTGTATAAGCACGGAGTACCTCCTGCACGAGCTCACTACATTTCATCTCCTGATTCTGAAATGAACGTATCCGTGGCTTGACGTCCAGTAACGCGGTATATGAAATGGCCTCTAATTCGAGTTGGTAAATCCCTCGTACGGTTTGTATCGCGAAGGTCTCTACCATGCCTTGGAACAAAACACGTACACGCTTCCCTTTGTCATCGATTTCCTCGATCAAGATCGTCTCTTCGTTGGCCGCTTGTTCTATGTAGTGATCTTTCGCTGAATCCGGTATGATGGCTTTCAATTGTAACCGCGCGTGTTCACCCACCCTTCGCTCCAGATCCAATACTTGAATCTGTTGCACCCGATAAGGCGATACGAGACGAATGTTCCCATATCCCGCTGCATATACTTTACTTTTCTTGGCTTGGATTTCAGTTCCCATACTCTCCTCCTCCCTAGCATTTGCAACCTATCTTGCTCAATATTCCATCATGGATTGGTTGGAAGAACCACTGCTTCCTAGCGAGGTCCCTCCAAGCTCCTGTCCATCATCTTCAATACGAATGCTGCCACTAAACACACAAGAATTGGTGCAACTACTCAACAAGGCCGGTTCTCCTTCTACAAGGACATCGCTTTTCCCGCCAACCCATGCTGAAAGAATCTGGGGTACACAGGGTGCTTTTTGCAATCCTTCAGTATCGAACTGCCCGTTCTGAACGGCCGGATTAAGTCGAGAAAAGCAATTCCCAAACGGCATAATATGAACACCAGGCACATAGTCCGCGATACTGAGTTGTGCTTTGTCCTTCAAGTGCACGCCATGACACATGGGTATCTTCAATCGATTCAATTGCGTTCCGAAGCTACAGCTCAGTATCGCTCCTGCAACAACATAACTTTTCTGTTCTCCCCCTGCGCCATCATTCACAATGATTGGTCCAGCTTGCATACTTTATGTCCCCCTTCGATTCTGGGTATGATTCATGAACAAAAAACGGCCATTATTGCGCGTCATTCGCTGCTGCCGTTTCTCTCGTGGTGTCATCTATGGATGTGCCATTAATGGCTCGTGTCTTGTTTCACTCTAGTCAGCTTGATTCCCGTGAAATCTCTTCGTAATAAGCTCTCCGCCACGGCTAAATGAATCACAATTTCCGTTTCTCTTATGCCATCGATTTGAAATAGCATCTGTTCCCCCACCTTATTGCTGTCCAAGACCAGCTCTTTTAAGGAACCATCGGGATGGAATTGACTTTGCCCAGACAAGCAAGCATTCCGCGGAGGCACCATCAGCCAATAGGTATCGTGTCTCATCCGTCCGATATCCAACAGACCTACAGGCTCATATGGCATGCGTGGACAATACATTTCAATAAGACGTTTCAGTCCGTCCGATAATAGTGGAAAGGGACGCTCCAAATAATCAGGATATGTAGGTTGTCCAACACCACGGATCGGAAATTGCAATTCAAGTTCACGTAATTCATGTGAACGGCTAGATGTTAACATCTCCGTCTTGACGACGTTACTCAGCCCTGCTGGCTCAGCAGGATCAGAGATCCGCGGATCCAATGACAGATGAAAATAATCCATAAGCATGGCTATACCTCCTGACGAGCAGGGAAAATTTGTAGCATCTTCCGCTCTGATTCTGACCATTTATCAGCATCTTGTTCATCAATCATTGCGCCATTCATAAGTGCTCCTGTGAAATCGGTATCCGATAGGTCTGCTCCTCTGAAATCAGCCTGCTCGACATTAGCCAACGAGAAGTTAGCCCCAGTTAAGATTGCTCCACTATAATTAGCACCACGTAAATACGATTGACTGAATTGAGCATGTGAGAGATTAGCCTGACTGAAATCCACTTCTTCAAACCCAGGCATTTCCCACAACTGTGGATCTGCTTGCCCCCGCATTCTCTGCACACCTTCGAATGTAGCCTGGCGTAAATCACAGCCCTTAAAGCTGGTACCATGAATACAACTATATGCAAAGCTAGCTTCCGTAAGGTGGCAATGTTCAAATCGTACGCCTACCAACAGACTCTTGGTCCAACGGCTACGTTCGAGATTACTTTCTTCGAACCGAGAATACCGGAAGTCCATACCTTCATACACCTCATCAGCCAAATCGAGATGGCTATAGACTCCATACCCATAAGCAGTATCTTTTCGCTCGTTAAGCCATGCTTTCACCTGTTTATTCTCTTGAGGACGACGATCCATTTTGTAGACCACTTCACTCATGTCTAGGTACTCACCAACACGAACCTCAAATACTTCTTCTTTGTCCAACAACATAAATTCTTGAGATTGAGCGGCATAGGGCATCGCATAACGAATTAGAGCAACCACATACGAATGAACATACTCAGCCTCTCGTAGTAGCTCTTGTTCCACATCCATCGAGGTAATCTGACCTCCATAGCTGTGAATCTGCGTCTTCATCTCAGCTACCCAACCATCCAGATGAGCAAAAGCCCACGTTGCGTCATAGTAACTACGATGGACCGTGTTATCCATGAACCACTTCTCATCCGTCGCTTCGGCAAGATAACGAGCTCTTCCCTCCATCAGATCCGTTCGTAGCATCGCGTAGGTTAGATATCCAATCTTCCCCTTCTCCCCAATCGACTGTTGTTCCAATAACGCCTTGCACCATGAGCGAATGGACACCACGAACATATCCTTAAGCACCTCACGTTGCTGGATATAATCTCGCTCAAGCTCAGCTAACAGGACAAGTCTTTTTGTCTTGATTTCCTGTTCCCGAAATTGAACCCTCGCCATGTCCTTCATTTGTGCTTTCCCGTTCGTAAGTTCTCCTATGGATTTCTCACTCACGAATACCCCTCCTGACTTATGATCCTTAATTCGTCTTCAGCTCGAGGCCGGATATATCTGTATTCCCATCTAACACGATGGTACTTTCTTTACATGTGAGGCTAATTTTATCCTTGGCGGAGATCACGATGTTCTCCTCAGCATTCATCATAATGTCTTGCTTGGCCACTAACCTGATCATCTGAGTACTACTAATTTCAATCCCGCCGCCTTCGCTAAGCCGGATGAAGATTTCGCCATCCTTACCCGTAATAACAATCTCCTCTGGCGTCATCTTGAGTTCCTTACCAGCAGCCGTACGGAAATATTTGTGGTCCGGGTTACTAAGTTTGTTCGACGCTCCTTCATCTGAGTTCTTACGAACGGAGCTTGATGCAACGCCTTCTTCTTCTTTGTTTCCTGGAAAATAGACCCTCACATGGTCCCCAACTTCTGGCATACAGTACCAACCACTATTTCCTTCTGCGGTGTACACGGATGAATAAGGGAAGCAGTGAGCCTCTGCTTTATTCTGGGAAGGATCAATGTTGAGGTGAACTTTAACCGTATCTCGCTGGATTTCGATAACTTCCCCTTGAATGGAAGCTCCAATAATCGGATCGTTATATAGGGGATTGGCACGCAAGCCTTTTCGTGTACAGAGGGTATATTGATGCTTTAACTGACTGCCTTTCATCTCCGTGCTGGCTTCGCACACGTACAAGAGCCTACCTTTAAATGTAATTGCATTACCTAGATCTAAGACAAGGCCACTTTCTACCTCGTAGTAGATGTAGTCGTTCTCCTCTACGCTAGCTCCCGTATTCTCCGTCGTGTCACGAAATGGCTCCAACCTTTTGACCACACGATAATGGAAATCATCTAGCTTTCCTTTGGGATTCGCATCGTGCAGACCGAAATAAAATTTAGGACGCTCAAACACCGAAGCTGACATAAGAATGGTCCGCAAGCGTGAAGCCATTCGCTTCAGAAACTGCCAATCTGTCTCCATATATTGCATCGTAAATCGGCCAATTGTGGCACCATTCGTCGCCTCATCCATAATATCGATGCCTGAATAATCCGAGGCGATCATATTTAGTAGCTCTGGATACGTCATATTCTTGTTCTGAAAAGACCGACTTTTCTTCTTAACATCCAATTCGTACGTATGCGATACACAGTCCACTTCGAGATAATAAATTCCACGAATCGCTTGTACCGCAATATTACGAACGATGCCACAGAACAACGGCGTACTCTTTCCGTCTTCATCCAATTGGCTTATTTCAACCGTTGTACCCGCATCGCACATGAGGACGTAACTATCCTTCAACTCCTCCGATACGATACCTTTGAAATGTAAATAAGCATGCTCGTTCAATTTCTTCGAGATCGTTAGCTCTTGTAGATTGACCAGTTCAAACGGGGATACTTTGAGGTTGTGGTAGGCTAGTGCAGCTTTATTCATACGTGGTCGCCTCCTTGAATCTTGGTTGAAGCCATCATCTGATGGGCTGCTGGTTTCCAATCTTCCATCTCGACATCCAAACAATTAAAGGTACATAACACAGCGCGATCATCTAACGAAACAAAGAACATCAGATTATACACGTTCAAAGTGATCGTAGGAGATAGAAACTCGCAATACCCAATAGGTATTGAATGCTCTTTCACACCGTCTCCATACCACTTCTGTAACTTCTGTGTTTTACGTAGGATCTTCGCCATCTCAATCGTGAAATCCTCAATCTCCGTTTCATCTACTGCTGTATTGGTATAGGTAAAAGCCATATTTACAGTTCCTTCAACATTCGTGAAAATATGATCAGGACGCCGTCCTGAAGGATATTTCAGGTTAGCCATCTCCGGTGACATTAGCTTAAATAATTGGGGCATAACACTCAGTTTGTCTTCATCATCTAGAGTCATAACTACGGTAACGGATTGTCCTTACTATCGCTGTTGTCCTCAGATTTCTTGATCGTATAGCGACAAAGAGGTAGAATCCAAGGATAAAGGGGAAACGCTAATGCTTCTCTATGACAATTCCGTCCTCTTCGCTACCATCTGCATAATCCATTGTTCCGAGCAAAATACTAATCGTGCCTCATATCCATTTTCTTTCTTAATTAGTTTTCCTCATGCAAAAAAAAAAGACTTACTCCTACTCATATTTTGAGTGGAATAAGCCTTGGTTTATTGATTTATAATCTATATTTTAATTCAATTAAAAAGAGAGAATCAGGTGTAGGAACAATCGACTACCAGAAGGCACCCTGTATAAGTTACAAAAGGTAGCCCGAGTGAACCGATTTATTATTCCTGATAGCGAAGACTAATCTAAGAAATAACGTACCCGAGATAAGTTTTCCATTGTTGTAGAGACATCTGCATTAAGTGAAATCGAGTTCCCAGAGTACTATCGAACGAAGGGTCTGTTTGTCGAGCAAATGGAAACATGGCGTGAGCGTATATACTCCAAAAAATCACCTAATACGGTACCTTGGTTTAAGTGATACCTCGGTCAAGAAATGACTTGCACGACGATTGATTAATTCCCAATCTGTTTCTTCATATAGAATATTCGGCTAGCCAATTATCCCCGAAGAATAGTAATTATCTAGGTATAATTAGTTATTTTACCTTTTGGGATGGTGATGACGTATCATATTCCATACTCCATATAGATTAAAATATGGATCATCTTCCTCAAACATTGTACACTTCTCTTGTTCTATTAAATAAATTGGGGAACTTGGATCTAGACTAAAAGTTTCTCCATCGTTGATCTTTGTTTTTTCATCAAGGTTATATAAACAAAACACCTTAAAAAGGGTAGCAACTTCCCTTGCTGTTATGTTTTCTGCTGAAGTGATCACATCACGTAGTCCAAAACATTGCATACCCGTAGTATAAAAAGTGCTACCTTCTTGTGACATCTGAATAAACGCAGAAAATATCTTCGAAATATCTTTACTCTTACTGATTTCCAACCAATCTTCTTTTGAGCGCGATCTTCCAGATGATTCAACATTTACTGCAATACCACCGACATTAAGAACAGCAGAAGCAACATCCATAATATTTAATATCTTATCGAAAGATCCCCCTTCTCCTATAAGGTAAATAATACTGCTATGTGTTTTCAGCCTCTCTATATCATCTTTATTAATCAATCCATAACCACTAATTTCAATAGCTTCTGCAATATAAGGATTATGTTCACTTATATCTACTTCATAAAGATGGTCTGGCTTATCTAAATTTCCAATATGATTTCCCATATACAGATAGCCGTTACCCTTTCTAGCCATTGCCTCTTTAAAATCCTCTCTATTCGTCCAAATTCCAGGTATACCCAAAATGATTTTTGGAGACGCCATAATGATATCACCTAATTTCTCATTATTAATTAATTTGTTTAAAAATGAAATTTATCTTGTCGAGATATTGGACTGGCTGTTTAATACTTATTTCCTTTAATATATTCATCACTTCTTCTTTTTTTGAAGGTACTACCTTTTTTAGAACACTAATATATGGGTTAATTAAGTCCTCTGAATTAAGAATACTTTTAAAAATCCTTTTCAAACAATTCTTTGCTTGTGGCTTCATATATGCTATTGCTTGAGTTAATTCATATAACCCCTCTTCAAGCCCATTACGTTCAGCAATATGAAAAATGGTTTCAATTAAATCACCTACAATAGCAGGTTCATCTATATCATCATGAAAAATATCACACAGAGCAATAATCGAATTATTATCTGCATTTTGTGCTATTTCATTTAAAACATCTTCTATTAACTCTATATTATAATCTTCGTTATCTAGAAAGCGCATTTTCTTTAAAGTAGCAATCTGATCTTCTATGGACATGCTATTCCTCCCAAGTTACGGCTTTTTAAAAATATTTACGTTATTTTTTTGATAATTTTCATAGTATTTAATATATTCCTTCAACTTTTCTTTAGTTTCTTTATTGTACAATCCATCTTCTTTTAAGATTCTTCTTAAGTCATTCATATCAAAAGCTAGCGCATCTCGTGAATTCAAAGACATATACAAATTGTAATCTTCAGGACGATTTTTTGAACCCATACCATTCGTAAATGTTCGTCTATGTCTTCCACCTACCCCTGGGAACGGATGTTCTAGATTTATAGCATAGCTCTCATCCATATCTATATCATAATTTTCTTTCATATATTTATTGGATGGCATATGATGGCCTGTGATATTGTCCCCTTTCACTTCTGGAAGTTCTCCAAACTTTCCATGATTCAATTCATTTGGTAACAGCTCATCACTTGTTTGTGGGACATTTTGTCTTTTCTTATTTACAAATTCTTTATATCTCTCATTAAGTCTATCCTTAAGTTTATCATAATCAGTTTTAGGTTTACCCTTCCCATCAGCATTCTTCGACATCCGCTCAGCCAATTCCTTCTTGCCTTGCTCCATCTCATCCCAGAATTTCTGTTGTTGGCGTGGATCGGAGCTCTTCCATACATTACTATTTGGCAAATCGACATTTGGCCCCAAGTGAACGGGCATTGGTCCAGCCAGTTTGTTCCCTGCTTGTTTAATCGACGCTGCAACATCATCAAGCAATTCTCGGGCTTCCTTCATATATTTCTGACCCATCTTATTTCCTAATTTAGATAGATCATCTACTTTCTTACTAAATTGTTGCCCTACAGCGCCTATTCCCTTTTGTATCCATGGAGCTACGCTACTGATTTTCTTTACTACTGCTCCACCGATTCCTTTAACGATTCTTGAATCAAGTATTCCTGCGGTTAACGCTCCTATGGCAACATCGTTCATGAGGGTTTCTAGACTGAATCCTTCTCCCATCATCGTCTGCCTTATGACACTCTCAAAGCCATTCACTACTGCTCCGAAGGTCATTTTCCCACCAATGACTGCTCCTGCTCCGAATGGACCGAATATAGCTCCAGATATTGCTCCTATGGTCGACTCTCGCAAGGCCGCCCATCCATAGGCACCGAAGTCACTTACTTCCCCTCGGGCAATATCGGACGCGGCCTGACTGACGACGGCCGCTGTCCCTGCTATCGCTGCCCCTGCTGCTACGGCTCCTATAACCACTGCTCCTGCACCCAGTGTCGCTACGACAACAACGGCAACAACTACAACTGCCGCAACTACTGCAAGTGCTCCAAGTACATTTCCGACAAGCTTTCCCCAACTAAACGGTGGTTTCGGTTCTGGTGGCGGTGGCGTCCCTATCTGTGGTGCATCATCGTAGACTGGATAGCTTGTTCTATCCGACCCATCAGCAATGACCTGATTCCCTAGAATATGGTACTCATTCTCAATCGCTATCCCGCTGGTCTGTCCAGTTTTTACAATCATAATCTGGCTTTCCGCTTGGATCACTACTCGCTTTTCGCTCTGTATAATGATTTCACTATCCGCTTGTAATAACAGTTTCTTGTGGCTTGTTAATGTAATACCATTATCGTCTTCTAGGGTTAGCTTTAAAGGTTCCTTCGAGCCACTTACAATATCTATTCCGGTCGGGGATAATTTAGCCTCACTCCCATGCTCTGTACCGAAATACCTAATATTAGGATCGCCCGATTTCTCACACTCTCCACCATTCTTTCGTATACACCCCGTTATGATAGCCCCTTTCCCATCGGCATCTGGCAAATACAATGTTGCGCTCGTTCCGATTTGAGGCATACAGTACATGGCATTCCCCGTGGGTGGAGCAAATGTGAACCAGTGAGCCTTCTCCTTGGGTTGTTCCTTATCTATCGTTAGATGTAGCTTGACCTGCTCTCCTTTAACGTCAAGTACTTCACCCTCAAGTGACACGCCAGAAAGTCTATCATTATGTATAAGTCTTCGTTGTATCCCTTTTTTTCGAGACAAGCGGTAACTGTATGCCAGCTGTATCTCCTCTAACCGTATCGTCTTCTGGCTAACGACCAGTTCTTTATCTCTGAATTCCACGATGTCACCGATCTGATAATGCTGATCACTCGTCATATCATAATAAAAGAAATCCGTATTATGCAGTCCTGACTCTCCGCCACCCGCTTGATGATAAGCGACTAAATCTTTTCCTGCTGTATAAGAAATATCCTCTGAAATCTGTAGTTGTCTACCAGGAGGTGTGCCAAAATATAGTTTCGGCGTGGCATACTGTAAATCGGATGTAACGAATTGTTGAAAATGACTTGCAAGCCGATTGATTAATTCCCAATCAGTCTCTTCGTATTGAATAATCGGCTCTCCTATAGAAAGCCCTTCTCCGATGTTACACGAAATATCTGCTCCGGGATGTTCTTTCATGATGTTCTTGAGCAAGGCATCATAGGTCATCGAGATATCCTGGAAGGATCGTTTTCTTTTTCCTCCTTTGATTTTGCTCACATAAAAAAAGCTTATTCCTACTCATAGTTCAAGTAGAATAAGCCTTCTATGTTTATAAGTGATGGTTTGTTGGTAGTATTATCGTTCTATTGTTATGAAGTGAATCCTAAATTATATTCAGAAGATCAATCATTTTATTCTGATAGCATTTCAAAGAACTCATTAATATTATCAGCTATTTTTTCAATAACGGGAGCTAACTCTTCAGATTCCTCATGATACCAAATGCAAATAGTCGGCTCTTGACTAACCGTATAGTCTAAACACACAAAATCCCCACCAAACAAAGCTCCAAATGGTATTAATTCATCACCTATTAGTTCGCCATTATCGGTTAATCTTTCATCCAGCTGTGTAAGCACCACAGAAATATCATAATCTCCTAATTCTGATTCCTTAGGATTATCCAAAATACAAAGAAATCTCTCAACAACACATTCATTTTGACTAAGAATAAATTTATTGGTAACAGGAATACCACCATTACTCTTTTTAATAAACTCTATAAATGCTGTTGGAAATTTCACATGGCTGTAATTTTCAATTTTGATAATTCTCTCATCACTAGGTGGATTAAGTATAGAATTTTGAATAATTTCCATTTTCATACCTCCATTATCATCTTCCATTTACTCTATATGACCAAAGGCCTTTAGTTCTTCCGCCATTATGGTTTGTAATATTATGAATGCCAAAGGGTACCAACTCCATCTTACCATCGAATTCAGAATGGTGCCAAGTCGTCCCTGAAGGTCTCCCTCCTATTGCTTCATCTAACCATTTAAACTGCTCTGCATCTGAAGCTTTCCAAAGTTCTTCTGGAAGTTGTTTAGTTTCCTTAACAACACCAGCGGCATTAAAATCAGCAATCCTACATTTCTTTCCTTCTGCTGTCACTATAGTCTTAATAGGTACATCTTCAATTAAGGCTTGTTTCACAGCATATTCTTTTATAGCAATTTTCTCATTTTTGGTAAGTTTTTCAGCACCAGGTATATCATCAGTCCATGTCCATCTTTTATTAGTCTTAACTTGATCAATATAATTTCTAGCCACACTATCTAAACTATCACCATTATTTAATATCTTCTGTCCAGCTTCACTTATCTCCTTAGCAGTATTTCCTGTCCCCTCAGCATTCTTCGACATCCGCTCAGCCAATTCCTTCTTGCCTTGCTCCATCTCATCCCAGAATTTCTGTTGTTGGCGTGGATCGGAGCTCTTCCATACATTACTATTTGGCAAATCGACATTTGGCCCCAAGTGAACGGGCATTGGTCCAGCCAGTTTGTTCCCTGCTTGTTTAATCGACGTTGCAACATCATCAAGCAATTCTCGGGCTTCCTTCATATATTTCTGACCCATCTTATTGCCGAATTTAGATAGATCATCTACTTTCTTACTAAATTGTTGCCCTACAGCGCCTATTCCTTTTTGTATCCATGGAGCTACGCTACTGATTTTCTTTACTACTGCTCCACCGATTCCTTTAACGATTCTTGAATCAAGTAATCCTGCGGTTAATGCTCCTATGGCAGCGTCGTTCATGAGGGTTTCCAGACTGAAGCCTTCTCCTTCCATCGTCTGCCTTATCACACTCTCAAATCCATTAACCACTGCTCCGAAGGTCATTTTCCCACCAATAACTGCTCCTGCTCCGAATGGACCGAATATAGCTCCAGATATTGCTCCTATGGTCGACTCTCGTAAGGCCGCCCATCCATACGCACCGTAGCCGCTTACTTCCCCTCGGGCAATATCGGACGCGGCCTGACTGACGACGGCCGCTGTCCCAGCTATCGCTGCTCCTGCTGCTACGGCTCCTATAACCGCTGCTCCTGCACCCAGTGTCGCTACGACAACAACGGCAACAATTACAACTGCCGCAACTACCGCAATTCCTGCAAGTACCCTTCCGACAAGCTTCCCCCAACTAAACGGTGGTTTCGGTTCTGGTGGCGGCGTCCCTATCTGTGGTGCATCATCGTAGATTGGATAGCTTGTTTTATCCGACCCATCAGCAATGACCTGATTCCCTAGAATATGGTACTCATTCTCAATCGCTATCCCGCTGGTCTGTCCAGTTTTTACAATCATAATCTGGCTTTCCGCTTGGATCACTACTCGCTTTTCACTCTGTATAATGATTTCACTATCCGCTTGTAATAACAGTTTCTTGTGACTTGTTAATGTAATACCGTTATCGTCTTCTAGGGTTAGCTTTAAGGGTTCCTTCGAGCCACTCACAATATCTATTCCGGTCGGGGATAATTTAGCCTCACTCCCATGCTCTGTACCGAAATACCTAATATTAGGATCGCCCGATTTCTCACACTCTCCACCATTCTTTCGTATACACCCCGTGATGATAGCCCCTTTCCCATCGGCATCTGGCAAATACAATATTGCGCTCGTTCCGATTTGAGGCATACAGTACATGGCATTCCCCGTGGGTGGAGCAAATGTGAACCAGTGAGCCTTCTCCTTGGATTGATCCTTATCTATGGTAAGGTGTAGTTTGACTTGCCCTCCTTTGACGTCAAGTACTTCACCTTCAAGTGATACGCCAGAAACCGATCATTGATTGTATACCACCTAAGCTGTAAAAATTCGCAAAGGCGAACGCTAATGGTTATTCAGGAAAAAACTACCATATGCATAATCCATTCTTATCAACAAAGTACTAATAATGTTTTGAAATCATCCTCTTCCTGCTTTTGTTTTTAATGTAAAAAAGATTTACTACTACTCATTTCGAGTGCAGTAAATCTTCTAAGTTCTAACCCTACCAACTGGTCAATAGTTCTTTTTTACCATTAATAATATGAATACCCTTTATTTTAAATACATTTCTAAAAAAATCATTAATACTATAGCTATTTTTTGTACCCAGGGCTAACTCACATCTAGCAGTTAAGTTTGTCCACAATTGCTCTCTTGGCTCAAAGAGTATTTAATATACTTGTTCATATGTAATAGAACCTCGGCATTATTCCCCGAGGTTCTATTACTATTTTTCAATCGTGTAATTTATCAAGAAATTCAGAAAAGTTATCTGCTATATAAAATACATTTTCGCGTGCTTTCTCCTCAGCTTCTTCTGCTGTTATTCCTTCATCTCTCATTAACATTTCTTTTTCTCCTGCATTTTCATGTTCCCAGAAAACTACAATCGGTTCATCTTTATGATTTTTATAATCAAAACAAATTAAGTTTCCTGCTGGATCAAACGCAATGGGAATTAGTTCTTTTGGTAACGTTCCTTTATATTCATTATAAACAAATATTATATACTCATCATTACTCCCATCAAATGACAATAGAGTGCCAAAAACTTTTTCTCGGTTTTCTACATTAAATAACTCTGGTTCTACATTTGCACCATTATTTAATGCAACGCACTTTATATAATCACTCGGAAAATTAAATCCTAACTCATCACCAATTTTATTCACAAAATCTTCACTGACAGGTTCATCGGCAAATTGCCATACTATCTTACTCATCTAATCCCATCTCCCCATAATTTATTACCACCTAAATGATTTACCTCATGAACTTTGGATATGACTAACTGCATCTTTCCAGGAATCTGGTGATGATGCCAAGTTAATCCCTGTATTCTTGCTTTTCCTGCTTTTATTTGCGCTAACTGTTTTGGAGTAAATATCTCTTCAGAAATTTCACCTTTATCAAGTGCTTTCTTTAACGCATTTGTACATTCTTTAAATTGCATATCATCTGCGCCCTTAAACAGACTTCCATCTAATTTAAGTGAAAATTTAACATTATCACCTTTAAATATTGGGAACCCTAATACATCGTAATCTACACCTTTCACATGCCTCCCTCCTGCTAACCCTTTATTTATTATATTATTTTCAAAATCAAGTTTTTTTGATACCTGATAGAGCAGGCCTCCCTTTAGGCTTCCCATCTTTTATATATGGGCCATCCACTAAAGAATTAGTATCGTTAGCTCCACTTGTTGCCTTACCACCTACCTTCACCCGTCCCCTAAGTAGTAATCTTAAACGTAGGGAAATTAAAAAGAAGCTATCCCGAAGTATGCAAAACCTCGGTAAGCCCCTTTCTTTTAAAACAATTTACACAAGAAATTTGACAGATCTTCTGACTTATTTGAGGCGATTCTTCAAATAAAAGTACTTGAAATTGTATGACCTGCTTTTAAAGCTAAATCTATTAGTTCACTAATTTCTATATTCGGTACTACCACTAAAATGTAAGAGTCGCTGTCTATGTCTAAATATGCAAGCGATAAAGATCGTTCATACATTCTATCCGCAATAGCCTGTAGCTTTTCCCCTGTTGGCATTGCGTCTGACATATTCTCAATCCAATCCCAATCTAATGAATCTATCTTTTTCCTATCAGATAAATCATCGATTGCATAAGTAATTTCCAAAGTACTTTCTTTCCAATCTATTTCATACGCTAATTCAGCTTCAATCAATGCATCAAGCAACACAATCCATGGTAATTCCTCTGAAGGTTTTTCCATGCCTCTTTCCTTAAACTTTTCTTTAAATCTAAAGAAATAGTTATCAGGTTCCTCTATTGCAAATCTAACCTCTTCGACAATCTTACTTGAATTCAGCGCTAGTCTCTCTGTCAATCTTAATAATGCTAAATTACCCATTCACATCCTCCTAATTATTAATCAACAAAATCAACAATAGGATACTGAATATCCCGCTGTTCCAACATAACCTTTGGCGCAAGTATGTGATCTACTTCTACCTCTATCCCATTATTCATAGCCAATTTAGCAAGACCTAATGCAGGAATACTTAAAAGTTCCTCTGGTGTATCTCCATAATCATCTGTTAATTTCCTATGGCACTCCAACATGTATACCAAACCCTCTTGAACAGATTCCTTATTCTTTTTTATTATTCCATCCAACACTATGCCATAACCCTTATATAGACGCATCCGACTCTTCTGATTTAATTCTTGAAGTTTTATAACATATGTCTCTGCTTCATCAAACTCTTTTAATATAATATGCTTGACAGAATACCCTACAAGTTTTCCTAAGATATCATCATCTGCTTCTTCTTTATCTCTACCACCAAAGAGTGCAGATAGAGAATTGATTAAATCTTTGTTATCGCTTATTAATGCCATAAATAATGTTCCATAACTATTGGTATTTACATAATCCATCGAAATATCAAATTTATCGTCGTATTTTTGAAATATGACTTCTTGCATTTTAGCAACCAGATAGAAATATTGCTTTGATTTAACTATATCCTTATTAAGGATGATTTCGCCAATTGCAATATCCATAAATCCATTACGAAGTAGCTTATAGTAAAAACCAACATTCTTCGGTAAGCCATTTATTCTATAATTCTCTAATCGTTTTTCCGTTTTTTCAATAAATCTAGCATAAATTTCTGAAAAATAATCAATATACGTCTTCCCAAATTCATCCATATCAATAAGCTCCTTATATCAGTTTTCAGTTTCCTATTACACTTACATACTATCAAGGAAACTTCCCCATACGCTTCCATATATTTAATCCTTCTTTTGTTAAATTATTAAGAGTTTTATTGACCTGTCCTCCATCTTGAATAAATTCCTCAATTAACTCAGCAGCCTTCACAACCTCAGGGTCTTTTGACCTCTACATCTTCTCCAGATTTCCTTCTATCCAGGAACTACTCATCTGCTTACCCATTTTTGTATTTCCGAGTTTCGAACTTCCGAATTTCGACTCATTTATTATTATATCAGCAACTTTACCATCATCTGAATATTTAACATATAGACCATCAAGTCCATTGTTGCTTCCAACTTTACCATCTGCATAATCCATTGTTCTGAGCAAAGTACTACTCGTGCCTCATATCCATGTTCTTTCTTAATTAGTTTTCCTCATGCAAAAAAAGACTTACTCCTACTCATATTTTAAGTGGAATAAGCCTTGGTTTATTGATTTGTAATCTATATTTTAATTCAATTAAAAAGAGAGAATTAGGTGTAGGACAATAGACTACCAGAAGGCACCCTGTATAAGTTACAAAAGGAAGCCCGAGTGAATCGATTTATTATTCCTGATAGCGAAGACTAATCTAAGAAATAACGTACCCGAGATAAGTTTGCCATTGTGTAGAGACATCTGCATTAAGTGAAATCGAGTTCCCTGAGTACTATCGAACGAAGGGTCTGTTTGTCGAGCAAATGGAAACCTGGCGTGACGCGTGTATACCCCAAAAAAGTCACTTAATATGGTACCTTGGTTTAAGTGATACCTCGGTCAAGAAATGACTTGCACGACGATTGATTAATTCCCAATCTGTTTCTTCATATAAAATATTCGGCTAGCTAATTATCCCCGAAGAATAGTAATTCTCCGGGGATAATTAGTTATTTTACCTTTTGGGATGGTGATGACGTATCATATTCCATACTCCATATGGATTAAAATATGGGTCATCTTCCTCAAACATTGTACACTTCTCTTGTTCTATTAAATAAATTGGGGAACTTGGATCTAGACTAAAAGTTTCTCCATCATTGATCTTTGTTTTTTCATCAAGGTTATATAAACAAAACACCCTGAAAAGGGTAGCAACTTCACTTGATGTTATGCCTTCTGAAGAAGTGATTACATCACGCAACCCAAAACAATGCATACCCGTAATATAAAAAGCATCTTTTTCCTGTAACATCTGAGTAAACGCTGAAAACACCCTCGTAATGTCCTTGCTATTAGTGATTTCAAGCCAATCTTTCTTCGTACGCGCCCTTCCAGAAGATTCAACATTTACCGCAATGCCACCAGCATTAAGAATAGCTCTCGCAACTTCCATAACGTTCAGTACCTTATCGAACGTCCCCCCCTCTCCTATAAGGTAAATGATACTGCTATGTGTTTTAAGCTGTTCTATATCTTCTTTACCGAACAAGCCATGCCCACCAATTTCGATAGCCTCTACGATATAGGGATTATGATCACTTATATCTACTTCGTAGAAATGGTCTGGTTTTTCTAAGCATCCGATATGGTTCCCCATATATATAACCATTACCATTTCTGACCATCGCTTCTTTAAAAGCATTCCTATCCTTCCATACCCCAGGAATCCCTAATATAATCTTCGGAAAAGTTTCCATAGTTCCACCCGCCAACTTTTTTCTGTATCGATTCTTCAGTTAAATTACTTGATCTAAAATCTTATCTATCGTTTCATTATTTTTAGAAGAGCCCTTTTTGATATCAATTAAAATATTGGTAATAACTTGCTTTGTTTCATTATCAACTTTCTTCAAAGCATCAGTAAATGGACTTATTAATTTCTCTCCATTCAACAACGTTTTAAGAAGCGTTTTAGCCCACCCTTTCGCCTGAGGCAACATGTTCACTATGCCTTGCGATAAAACATACATTCCCTGATCTAAGCCATTCCGATTTGCAATGTAAAAAATAGTCTCGATTATGTCGTCAGCGGCCGAAGGCTCTTCAATATCATCCTCGAAAATAGTACATAAATGCTTGATAACTTCATTACCTCCGTTATATGCTAATTCGTTAAGCAAGCTTGTAAATACATCAATGTCATCACCTTCATTATTTAAAAACCGCATTTGATATAAAGTATTAATTTGTTGCTCAAATGACATATTAAAACCTCCCTTACGACTATTCTCATTATTTCGGTGGTTTTTTAAATGCCTCTTTGGCGTCCACCTTGTATTTTTTATAATAGTCTATATATTCTTTTATTTTCTTCCTAGTTTCCTTATTGTAAAGATCGTCCTCTTTCAGGATTCTCCTTAAATCATTTATGTCAATCGCCAAAGCATCCCTTGGAGATAAAGACATATATAATATATCGTCTTCCGCTCTTGATTTTAGATTCAAACCATAGGTGAGCGTTCACTTGCCCAATGTATCTGGTGATAACCTTACATGTCACCCCATATGCCTTCGAATAAATTTATGAAGGAAAAGTTTGGTGTTGAACGTGATGAAAGTTATGCAATATTTTTGGAACAAATAGTTCCTGGCGTTAGTCGGAATACCTTTACCAGTCCTAAAAAAGGGGCTTTCCCTTGGTTTTTATACCTTGAGGAAAGCCCCTATACTTCACAAATATAAATATATTAATCATAAAATCTTATAGACTCGATTATTCATTTATTGAATATCCATAAAAATATTTCATACCTTTTTCCCAGTCCATTTTTGAAAGTACATCAATATAATTGAGGACATCTTTGAATTTCTCATCTGTAACAATTGTATTGTACTCAACAGGGCTTTTAATTCCACTCCAAACTGATAACAAAGAGGGAATTACATTAGTTTTTATCATATCCTTATTTTTCAATGATATTACTGCTTTCTCAACTAGTTTCTTAGCTAACTCTCCTGGAAACACGGGTTCCATATAATAATAATACTTACCATTGTTAATTCCTTTTATATAATCAAGATATAGGTTTCCAATTTCGTCAACTGGTGCCTTTTCATCTAATGTATCGGAATAGTTAAGCATAATATCCAAGGTATTCCTAATTGTTTCTTCTACATTAGTATCCTCCCATTCTTCTAGCATTGCTAATAAATATGGAATTACATCATATGATAAAGTATATAGAGCGCATGATGCAAATGTGTCCGCATTATCTTCAGACACATTGGAAAGAAACAATAAATTTTCATTGTTTAATAGATCTTGATGTGACGCAACCGAACAAAATAATCTTATACATAAATTCATAACATTTTCATCCGTAGCGGTATTCAACAATTGAATCAGTAAACTTTTAGCTGTAAAATCACCTAGTTTTAATAAATCATTTATTAATATGACACACTCTTTTTCAGTGGTTAATTTTGTAATAGATTCTTTCAACAAACTAATATCGCCACTAGAGTTTTTTTCTCCATACCAAATACTAGGCATTAGATAATCGGATTGTACCAATTTAACATCTCCTTTTCATTATTCTGATTCTCTGTCTATTAAACACTCAGAATCGTTTATTCCAATCATCTCAATTTCTGTCTTATAGCCACTTCCATTGATGGCATGCAAAAAAGACTTGTTCATACTCATAGTTCAAGTGGAATAAGTCTTCTAAGTTTTTCAAAGTGTTTAGTAAATTTATAAGTGTAAGGATTTGTTGGTTGTATTGTGCGATTGTTCTGTTTATGATGCATCCTAATTATAATTTTCCCGACGTCTACTAACTAAGTTTACACAAATAATTTGACTCACTCTTCTGATATGTAATAAAACCTCAGCATTATTTACCGAGGTTCTCTTACATCTTTTACTCATGTAGTTTATTAAAAAATTCAAATTTGACAGTCAGTCCAATTAATTATATCTTGTTTGCTTCTGTGCGTTTAATAGTGTTACTATTTCATTTTGATTCATTTTTCTGGCTAATTCAATTACACTAAAATTCCTCATGAATTCGTTTGAATATTCTAATGTTGCATCTACTCCATTGTCTAGCAACATTTCTACAGCTTTAAAATTCCCTTTTCTCGTTGCTATAAAAAGAGGGTTCATTTTAGGCGAACTTAAATTGAACATTATATTTTTTGAAAGTAGTAATTCTATTAATTCATTTTCATCATTTAGTAAGGCATTAATCAACTCAATTCCACTGAATTTATTAATATCTATCTCCCGCGATATTAATTGTTTGGCTAAATCAATGTTTTTATTTAAAATTGAAACATTAAGTAATGATCCTTCTTTAGTTAGGATATTTATCCACTTTAAATCTTCTTGGATAACTTCTTTTACGAATTCATTATTATAATTTAAAATACTTTTTCTAAGCTTCTCAGATAATTCTACAATTCCAATATCTTCTCCCCATAGACTATCCTCGTTAAATTTCGACATATAGTTTTTGTATTCTAACGAATTAGGCTTTGGCCCACTAAGAACAGCATCTATAAATTCTTTTGGAGGGCAGTAGTTATATTCCATGACATACTGAAAAATCAAATCAGGTGCAGCAAATCTTTTTACACAATCTTCGCCCAATACTCTTATCTCTGAAAAACCTAAAGTTACTTTTTCATTATTATATGTCATAACAATCGAATCATTTGTATCTCTTACCATATTAAGTGGATACTTTATATATTCCCATAGTTTTTTTATGAATTCTTCAGAAACATTTCCTTTATAAAAATCAGCCTTTTTATTTATCCACCCCACATTTTTAGAATTCTCAAAATGTTGTAGTGAATAATATGTTAAGTCCTTAAAGTAGTTCATTAAAACCCTCCATTTCATCACTCTCACTCTTACTACTTTATTAAATTCATTGCTTTTAATATATCCTGGGATCGTTCACTATAACACCATCCACAAATTGTAATTCCCTTTCCATTAACTATTTGACTAATTTGATCTCTTGACAACTCATTTATATCTAATATATTTACATTATTCTTATTTCCCCACGTTCCTAAATCAGAATCAAAAAATGTCTTCTCTGGTATTAGAGCACCATCTACAGTCCCATGAGCCCCAGTTAAAATATTTACATTACCCTCAGCATTATTTACTATATTTTCAAAATGTTTCTGTTTAATCTTATCTGTTGAAACAAAAATATTTCCTCCCGCTTCATTTTTAACAGAATAAAATGTCGGATCATCCAAGCCTCTGATAATTCCCTCATCCGCTCCATTATGAAAATCAGCTAAATATGGAACATCCTGACCATCACTCCCATAACCACCTCGAGTGCTAGTCCCCTTAGATTTAATCGCCTCATCAGCATTCTTCGACATCTGCTCAGCCAATTCCTTCTTGCCTTGTTCCATCTCACTCCAGAATTTCTGTTGCTGGCCTGATGGCGTTAGATCGGAGCTTTTCCACACATTTGTACTCGGTCCCACTGGTACAGGTCCAGCCAGTTTGTTCCCTGCTTGTTTAATCGACGTTGCAACATCATCAAGCAATTCTCGGGCTTCCTTCATATATTTCTGACCCATCTTATTGCCGAATTTAGATAGATCATCTACTTTCTTACTAAATTGTTGCCCTACAGCGCCTATTCCCTTTTGTATCCATGGAGCTACGCTACTGATTTTCTTTACTACTGCTCCACCGATTCCTTTAACGATTCTTGAATCAAGTATTCCTGCTGTTAAGGCTCCTATGGCAGCATCGTTCATAAGGGTTTCCAGACTGAAGCCTTCTCCTTCCATCGTCTGCCTTATCACACTCTCAAATCCATTAACCACTGCTCCGAAGGTCATTTTCCCACCAATAACTGCTCCTGCTCCGAATGGACCGAATATAGCTCCAGATATTGCTCCTATGGTCGACTCTCGTAAGGCCGCCCATCCATACGCACCGTAGCCGCTTACTTCCCCTCGGGCAATATCGGACGCGGCCTGACTGACGACGGCCGCTGTTCCGGCTATCGCTGCCCCTGCTGCTACGGCTCCTATAACCACTGCTCCTGCACCCAGTGTCGCTACGACAACAACGGCAACAATTACAACTGCCGCAACTACCGCAATTCCTGCAAGTACCCTTCCGACAAGCTTCCCCCAACTAAACGGTGGTTTCGGTTCTGGTGGCGGCGGTGGCGGTGGCGTCCCTATCTGTGGTGCATCATCGTAGATTGGATAGCTTGTTCTATCCGACCCATCAGCAATGACCTGATTCCCTAGAATATGGTACTCATTCTCAATCGCTATCCCGCTGGTCTGTCCAGTTTTTACAATCATAATCTGGCTTTCTGCTTGGATCACTACTCGCTTTTCACTCTGTATAATGATTTCACTATCCGCTTGTAATAACAGTTTCTTGTGGCTTGTTAATGTAATACCATTATCGTCTTCTAGGGTTAGCTTTAAAGGTTCCTTCGAGCCACTCACAATATCTATTCCGGTCGGGGATAATTTAGCCTCACTCCCATGCTCTGTACCGAAATACCTAATATTAGGATCGCCCGATTTCTCACACTCTCCACCATTCTTTCGTATACACCCCGTGATGATAGCCCCTTTCCCATCGGCATCTGGCAAATACAATGTTGCGCTCGTTCCGATTTGAGGCATACAGTACATGGCATTCCCCGTGGGTGGAGCAAATGTGAACCAGTGAGCCTTCTCCTTGGATTGATCCTTATCTATGGTAAGGTGTAGCTTGACTTGCTCTCCTTTGACGTCAAGTACTTCACCTTCAAGTGATACGCCAGAAAGTCTATCATTATGTATGAGTCTTCGTTGTATCCCTTTTTTTCGAGACAAGCGGTAGTTGTATGCCAGCTGTATCTCCTCTAACCGTATCGTCTTCTGGCTAACGACCAGTTCTTTATCTCTGAATTCCACGATGTCACCAATCTGATAATGCTGATCACTCGTCATATCATAATAAAAGAAATCCGTATTATGCAGTCCTGACTCTCCACCACCCGCTTGATGATAAGCAACTAAATCTTTTCCTGCTGTATAAGAAATATCATCTGAAATCTGTAGTTGTCTACCCGGAGGTGTACCAAAATATAGTTTCGGCGTGGCATACTGTAAATCGGATGTAACGAATTGTTGAAAATGACTTGCAAGCCGATTGATTAATTCCCAATCGGTCTCTTCATATTGAATAATCGGCTCTCCTATAGGAAGCCCTTCTCCGATGTTACACGAAATATCTGCTCCGGGATGTTCTTTCATGATGTTCTTTAGTAGCGTATCATAGGTCATCGAGATATCCTGAAAAGATCGTTTTCTTTTCTGAATATCTAATTGGATACTGCCAGATAAGCTTTCAATCTCAACATAATAGACACCATTCACATGCGTATTTTTCACGGAGGAAATTAAGCCTTTAAAGATGATTACTTGCTCGTCATTAATCTTGTCAGACAGGACTAGTTCATCTTCCCACATTGCTCCGGTCGTTGATTGAATCTGAAATGAATCATCCACGATACCTTTAATGGTCGCTCTAGCATGTTCACCAGGCCTAACGGTGATGTCCAAACTGATTATCTTTTGAATAGAATATGGCGCTTTAATAACTACACTATCGTAAGTAATCATGTTCATAACCTCCCATTTGACTACTCATCATGCTGTCCATCTTTGAGGAAAGCGATTTCTTTCTCACAACTTAAGCTACACACAAGTGTTGATTGTGTAGTCAGTGCTGCTTTCCCCTCCACCAATGTTCCTTCTTTACCATTCCGCCAATTCCCGAATGGGACTGGAAGGCATGGTTTACCACTGATCGTCGTTCCATCTTCTGCGATAAGATATATTACTTCGCTACTCGTATTATTCGGGCTTATACATATACCGAAATAAGGTATATTGTCAGGTTTACAGTCATCCACGTTCATCATTGGTTTTTCATTGACATAAGTACCGTGACTTTCAGGAAGATTAATGCGCCGACGATGAGTTCCAAAGTGACAATACATCGTTGCTCCTCTCACTACATAAGCAGGTTGATCTGACATAGAATCCCTCTCCTTTCTATTCAATAGGAACCCTATCTAACAAGATCCCTGTAAACCCACGACGAAGTATACTTTCCGCAACATCTAATCGAATGACAATCAATGGCTTTTCGCTCTCTTTAATTTGAAATATGGGGTGATTCTGAATCTGGCTTTCTTGTAGAACCAACTTTCTAATCGTTGTATGATCATTATGAAATTGCGTATTTGGACTCAAACAACTAATTTCCTTAAAGATAGGCAAATAATATTCTGATTGCTTCTGCATTACCTTATCCATAAAAACGACTACTTTAGTTAGGTATTCCGGCTGATACAAGTCTATCAGTTGCTTCATACTTCTTGATATCAGTACTAACTGTCGATCCAGAAGATCTAAATAGCTTGTATCTTGATCTGCTTTAACGTAAAAAATAGATGTATCAGGGATCTTATGTGCATCTGTCAGATGAATATTTCTGGTCTCAATTTGAGTTCTAAGTTGTTCAATCATTGGGATATTGGTATAACGCTCATCCTGCCTCAATACGAAGTAATCCATTATTCACAATCCCCACCTTGACCATTGTATTCAAAGACAATTTCACTTTCATCTCGATATTCCCCAACCGCCACCGTCAATCCTGAATCATCGGCCATTTGTTTGAAATGACATTCATTCATTACAGATGATATTTTATCTTTGATAAACTCTTTAGTTAACAAGTGACATTTGTAGCCTTCCATCTGCTTCACTTCATCAATATCCATCGAAGTAATTTTCCTTGCATACAGCTTCTTCTCATCTTCAAGTAGTTCCATACGCTTAAAAAGAGGATCGAACATAAAAGATGGATTCCATGTTATGCTGCACTCTATTGGGTCCAGATACCAATTAGAGTCATAAGCATCTAATCTATACACGACTTTATTCTCCATCACACTTGTACGTAAATAGGAACAATAGATATAACGGATTTTCCCTTTATCACCTTGTTCGTGTAACGTGCTTGCCTTCACAAATAAATCATTGAATGCATCACACAGGCTTCGGTCAATCTGTTCTTGACGTTCTTTGTAGGCATCGTCTATGAGAATGACATCATTGATCCACTGATTAAATACGTGTTTCTCCAGAAAATCGGATAGAGCAGCGTCTTTATCCATGTAGATCATCGAATGTTCACCTTAGATCCAGTCAACGCAACTTCATCTTGAATCGTTAACATAGTATCCGCCTGCTTAAGATCTACGCCTTCATCTCCCTGAATAAGAACCTTGGCTCCCCCTGTAATTTCTATATCATCTACAGCCGTAATCACGATTTTCTTGTCACTCTTAATCTCTATTCCACCATCGTCCGTAAGTCGTAATAACGTCTGTCCATTGCCAATGATCTCAACAGCTCCAGGCTGAAACACGATTTGTTTACCATACTTGGTACTAATACTTTTCACCGCTGGATCACTTCTCTTGGTTGTATCCGAAGAATCTAAGTCTACCGAACTTGCCGCAAAGGCATTCTTTTCTTGAGCATCTGGAAAATAAAGACGCACTTCATCACCTATCTCAGGCATACAATACCAACCGCTTCCATCTGGTGACGAGTACACTGTTGAATAAGAAAACCACATGGCCTTAGATGTTGAATGATTATCATCTATTTGAAGATGTAACTTGACCTTATCCTTAGCTATATCTGTGATTTTCCCGAATAAAGAGCTACCTATAATGGCATTGTTGTATTGCATATGACAGTGAAAACCTTCTCTATCCCGCAATTGATAATGATTTATGAGTATTCCTTTCTCAATCGCTATCTCAGCACGATATACGTATAATTCATGATCATGAAATTTCACAGGACAACCGATCTCTAACACCCTGTTGCTTGTTACTTCAAAACTGAAGTTGCTTTGTCCAGCAAACTGACCACCACTATTCTCGGTAATCTGTTTAAACTCTTTCATATTATTTTTGATCGTATAATTATATTCATTGAGTTCAACAGGTTGCCCCGACTCTGGTAGACCAACATAGTATTTAATCCCTTCCAGAGTACTTATAGGGAGCAATGGCATATGAAAGTGAGAAGCTAGTCTCTTAGCGAATTCCCAACTCGTTTCTCTATACTGAACCAATAACCCTCCAATTAAAGCTCCATTTGAGGATGCATCTACTACGTCTGCCTGTGGATAGGATTGTGTGATCACAGAAAATACATCTGAATAGGACTGTTGGCTATTTTGAAATGATCGATTTTCCTTTTTGATATCCATTAGGAAAGTCTTACTACTTGCTTCGATTATCATCGTTCGTACATTTCTATCCACTTGTACTGCTATATTCGTGATTACCCCTTTAAACAAGGTAATCTCACGTTTATCTTGTGTAACAAAAACCTCAATGATCTCATTTTCATCTATCTGTTCAACATACTGGTCTAGTTTATCTTCAGGAATAATTCCCCCAATGGATAACTTTACATGCTCATTAACCTGTCTGTGCAACCTCAAGTCTGTTATCTTATCGAACGGGCTAGATTTCATAGATATATCGGAAAGGGTATATATAACCTCACTCATGGTAATACCTCCTGTTCACGAATTTCAGCCGTTTGGATGGATCGAATAACTTGAAATGCTATATCTCTCCATTGAGGCTGATCTTTATAATGACAAGTAAATGTTCCCATAAGTGTTTTTCCGTCCACGGCTAGGAAATACATAATATTGTAAATAAAACCGTCAATTGCAGAGCCTTTAAATTCAAAGTATCCTATCTGTTTACCGTTCACACTCTCTACTTCGGTGGTATAAAAGACATTTGAAGGATTTGTTTTTTTGATTACGTCCCTCATACCATTCGTAAGTTCCTTCACCCAATAATCACTTAGTTCCTCATCTAGTTGACTAAATGTGAAGTTAATAGCCCCTGTACCCTCGGTCTTTATAATTTCAGGTCGTTGTTCATGTGGATATTTGATTTTCTTATGCTTTTCTTCCATGTCTATGAAATCTTTAGGCAATTGAACAAATAATCGTTGATTAAAAAAGGATGCTTCTTCAAATTCGTAATATTGATCTCCAATTTTTATTGGCCCATCTGTGATACTTAAAGGCTCTCTCGTTTTGTCTTTCATTTCATTTAATATTTTTAATATTTTCTCATCTGCACGCTCCATCAATTAACTTCCTCCTTCTCGTTAAAACTCACTAATCCACAATCACCCGCTGCGGTCCACCCGAGGAGAAGCTACGAGCTTTACCACCGCTGCGTACGTTATCTAGAATTCGACCCAGGTACTTGTGAATCTGCACATTGGTATAATCCTTGTAGGCTATGCCCATACGGCCTGAGATATAGTGCAGAATAAGGCTGCGTGACACGGTTCCCTCATTCGTGCACATCATCGCGAAGACGAGATCACGTGGGTCCGCACTGCCACTACGAAGCATCTGATCTGCGAAATAACGCATAACCATAGGCGTTACTGTACTCTCTCCATGTGCAGCATATGAGGTATGTAATACATTTAAGGTGTTGTATTCAGTCGTGAAATCCGCGAAGTTCTGGTAATCCTGACGGAGCCTTGCTCCTTCTTTCAACTTGAAACGACCAAGCTCTAGCTCTGAAGAGCTACAATCGATGTGTTCATCTAGCACAATCTCGCTAGCGTACACCGTCCGATCAATATCTTTCTCCGCTTCGAGGAAGCGAATCTTGACTACTAACTCCTTACCTGTTGCCAAGTAATCAATCGTCGTAGATTGATTCAAGATATAGAGCCTACCCTCATGCCGTACGATACCCGGTGAAATAATCAACTGCTTAGATCCAACTTCGAGATTAGCACCTGTCACAATACCATCGGAATAATCCGCATAGTGGATATCTACGAATTCACGAGGGAAATCTCGCAAGTTCGTCAACATTTCTGTCTTCAGAATTCTACCTTTATTGAACTGGGGATACAGATGCGTAAACAATGCGCTCCTCCTCTGCCCCTTGGGGACCTTTACTTCAATCCGTCGAAGAAATCGAGTTCAGACAGATCACTCTCAAATGCAAATATTTGTTTCCTTCCCAGATGTAATCCGTCCTTCCTCCGTGCGATAGGAAGTACGTGGAACCCCCAATGATTGTCATCTGCGAACACGAACCACTTGGTCTCTCCATTGACGATAGAGTCCGTGTCATCCTGTGGGATTTTATCAGGGTATGTCTTATCGACCTCCTCATGCGTAACAGGACGATAATCTTTCACTTTATTCACATATAAGTAACTCTGACGAAGCCCACCATCATTTCCATGAAGGAAGAATTCGATTTCCGCCGTATCGAAAGGACGTGAGATGGAACCCAGCACTCGGTTACTACGTTCCAAGCTACTAATCAATTCTTTCTCTTGGTTATTATGGGTATGTGCGCTGACCGTGTATGGAATAACAGCCGAGTAATTCGAAATATTTACTTCAATGCTACCGAATTTACGTGCATTTAAATACCGAATTGCGCCGCGTACACAAGATAGTTTAAGATCAGGCACCCTACCTTCCACTGGCTTCTGTTTGAACTCAATGCTCCGCCCTGGGACGAATTCTTTAAGTGCTTCGCGGAACACGTCGATGCGACAAGACTGACCTGTAAGCTTAATAATCGAATAGTCGCTGATACGACCTTCACGATAGAAATCATCCAAGAATTTACGAACAACATCGTATATATCTGCTTTAATTAATTGGGTGATTTCCTTAATGTTGAACACGACGTCAGGAAATTCATATTCATCCTTCATCTCGCCATTGCGAGACACCGATAAGAACCAACGATCCATGGTCGTTATCTGTAAGTCGCTCTGTTCAAGCGGATCGTTCTCCGAGTGAAATCGATTACGCAATATTCCGGTTCTGCGAAAGAACTGTTCTTTCATTTGTTCTGCAATTTCCCATAAGAAATGAAAGTTACCACGTACACGTAAATACTCATCACGTGAACGATTCTCATATAAGGTAAATGCCGTTGGGATAACATGCTCCGCCTCACGGTACCTTCGTTCTAATTCACTATATATTTGCTCAACACCCTGCTCATCGACCTCTCGGAATAGATCATTCCCAGGGATGTCAATCAAGGTGTCGATATCGCTCAGATTACGTTGACCCATGTAATAGTCGGCGAAGACGATCTTCATGAATTGCATAATGCGGTACGTAATGTTATTACCGCCAAAGTTGGTATCGCCATTCTCATAGGTCGTATTTATATCAATTCGGTAAGACATATGCCCGTCTTCTACGCGAAAGTTACAAGAGGATAAGTCCGTCGTTCCTCCCCCGCAATCAATGACTAACGCCTTATATTCCTCTCCGTCCTCGAACACGCCCCGCTCAATGCCGTCGGCAATGGTGTTATAGAGAACGGCCATCCCTTCATCAAGCGCATTATCTTCCTCAATCTTGTAATCAGGTAGAATTTGAGTGAACATATCGATAAACTGTGTCTTCATCTTCACGGGACTAGATAGATGCAAATGTCTGAACTTACATTTGAACTGATGTTCCGCTCGAGTCACCACATAACGGATATAAGCACGAAGAATGTCACTTCTAGATACCATAGCGATATTTCCCTGTGTATCCATGACTTCTTCGAGCTTGGTATAATTGTTCACCCATCGTTTCATCCCGTGAAATACACTGGCCCGGCTACTATAACTACTATGGCGCATACTTCGAAGCGCCTGATAACCGAAGTTATAATGAATATTCGTAGGGTCAGCGCAGTCCGTCACACTCACGACTGAGGGCAACGCTTCGATCCATTCCGTATTCTTATACGTGGTGTCTGGGAACTTAACATAGTTAATGGTATCCATTTGAATTTGTCCATTTAGTAGATCTAGACTACTTGGTGATGCCGCATAGCCGTTATATAGAAAGGCCCCAGCCGTCGTATTAGACGTACCGAAATCTATAGCGAGCACAGCGTCGGTCTCTTCTAGTTCTCTTATTTCGAGCTCTGCGAGTGGTATTTTGTAATATTGGATATTAGCTGGAGGTTGGTCATGTACCTGATAATAGGTGTTGTAGATATATTCCGACTCTCGCTTACGCAAGAATAACAAGCTGTAATGGCGATTCGATGTAAGCATCCACTGTGTCTCACGATCAGTTGACAGGTAATATTGTCCCTGCTTCCCATCATCTTGTTGCAGATTCAGAATGCCGCACAACTCCATCCGGTCATTCACCAATAGCACATTGGATTCCGTTAACGGGGCTGTAGATGTTACGCGATAACCATCTGACTTATCCATAGCCATACCTGAGTAAAGAATCAGTCTTGCAGGTACGCGAATCCCTCCGTCGCCTTGTAAAGGAATCTTCATATACTTGCGGATCGTACTTTGAACTCTATCAAAGCCATCCTCACAGATTGGCCCAATGAACAAGCGCTCTTCGGCACTCAAATATTTCATAATGATGCGGATTAGCCCTTCACGGTCCAAGTTATTGCCCAATCCTTCAACCAATCTTTGTTTATAGCAAATATTCCGCAACTGAAATGTGGTCATCTCCATAAGCTCATCGCGGGTATACTTAGCAGCACCACGTCCAGAGGATTGCGTTGTGAGATCATTATGCAATTTGTAGGAATAACCCTTCATGCCATCTCCTCCTCACTGTTTATCTGTGAAGTCATCCGTCATTCTTTCGACCCATACCAACCTGATGATTAATAGAGTGCGATATGATCTTGTATCATCGTAGAATCCTCATCGATAATGCCGAAATGATCGCTCCAATACACCTCGGCACGATACCGAATGGGAAGAAACAGCTCCATAATCAATTGAAGCTTCTTAACGGCTGTTTCATTCTCCCTCTGCCCGATGTATAACAGCAGTTCATCCTTCTCCTCACTGTTCGCATATATCGTCGAATATTGGAATATCCGACTCACCATGCATCTCAACAAATGGAGTGCCTCTCCGGTGTCATACAGTCGTAGTACATTGGCTGCGATGGTCTCTTGTTCCTCACGGTCGAACAATGAAATATGCTCTTGCACAAGTTTCCCTAGCAGTCCATCTCGGATATCTTTCAGTACAAATCGGATATAATACTCTCTCTTATTCATCCCCTGCATCAAATCAATATCTGCTAAGAAATGAATCAATATATCAAACAGCGTACTGCGTAGTTCTATATCTTCCGTATTGTTAATATCGAACATACCATTAAAAATATCGTAGAATCGATAGTACGGATTCACCTCAACGTCGCGTTCAACCGTCATGGCGTTCAAGTCCTCTTGACTAAGCTCCATATAAGGTGAATATACCTTGGCGGGTAGGAAATGGATGTCCTTCTTAGCTATTCCTAATTCCTGTCCACGAATGATGAGATCCCAGATATAATTCAAGCCCATTCTCCTTCGCACTTATATTCAGGGAACGCTAACTGAATCTCAGATACGAGAAAGCTCATTAGATCCTCCGATATAAACTGACTATTCCCCCGAACCTCTCGGCTCCGAAATCGAAGTAGTAATCGCGCCTTCCCTTGCTCTGACCGCACATGATCGTTAACAAAGGGATTCAATTCATACGTAACGGAATGATCCACGCCAGACTCATCGATCTCATGATCGACCAGTTCTAATATCTTGGATTGTTCAAAAGATTGAATCATACGAATAATCTCGCCCTTTGAGCGCACCCTTTGATCCTGCTTATGTCTGTATTTGCCGATAAATCCATCGACCCTACGGTTCGATATTACGTCATAATAGAGCTTACCGATCACCGTTTCTACGGGTTCTGCTAGCTGAAGTAAATGCCATATATCTGATTTATCACGCGGGGATACGATCGTAATCTCATCTTGTGTACGCTTGATATAACGGATATCTTCTTCGTCCCCATCTACGAGATAACCATGTCTGATCCCGGTTTTACGCAGCGGTAGCACATGTTCATAATTCACACGGTCTTCGGCTGGAATAGGAAATCCACCTGTCTTCAGCTCAAGCTTCTGAATGTTCCACAGCGGGATAAGATTCATTCGTTTGAATGATTCGTATTCTTCTAAATGAACTGTGACTTCCGAGATTTCTTCCGTTTCTGCCAGTTCCCCATCGCATGCTGTCAGCATGACATCAACGAACTTATGGATGTAGGGATGATTGACCGTTCTCCACGGAAGACCGTTGGTTATAAACACATGGTATAGTTTCTCAATTTCATCCTGATAAACCCTGTTCTGTTTCAGTCGAACTTGAACGTTATATCGTCCCTTGGAGGTGACCAACTCCCCCTTGAATTTCCTGTCACTGTTCAGCAATTGCTTAATGATCGAATAATTGCACTCTAGAAATACCGTGGTTAGTAATACCTCTTCCTTCTGACTCAATGCGTCGACGATACACTTCATATCAATCACTGTCGCTTCCGTATCTTGGGGAATCATAGGGTATAGAAATTCATGAATCGGGTCCAACTCTTCCCTTGGGCATAATGCCGTAAATACGTCATGATTGCCCTCATTTCCCTCGATCTCATCGAATACCCGACGTTCCAACTTCCGATTCAAATCATCCTGATACTCTACAAGATTGAGAAATACACTTGTCATCATGTTCTTCAACATACGACGTTGCTGTAGATCCTCCATCTTGTTAATTCGGTCCTGTACGATTTCCTTCATAATCACAATCCCTCCTTGCTATCAGGGCTAGAACTTGTCGAGGTTGAACCCTCAGCCGGTACATCGGTTGGTACACCCGTCGGTATATCCTTTCCATGCTGTGAACTATCAGTAGGCGGTGTTGTCGCCGGTTGCTTCGTAGTCGTCTGTGGAGTTGGCTCCATTGGCTCGGTCACCTCTTCAAAGGGAAAGGCTCCTCCTTGATCTCCCAAGGTAGCATTGTCTATCGGTGGTACTGATGCAGGAACTATGGGATGTAATTTCTCATCCGCCTTAGCAATCTTCCGCTCCATCGCCAGCACTCGTTCCAGCTTGCCGATCGATTGGTATTTCTCCTGTGCCTCCATGAAACCATCAATAGCTCCTGAATAATCCTGCGCATCGAATCTTCGGTCGCCCTTCTGCTCAAGCTTGTCACCCTGAAGGTTTACTGTCTCCATTCGCACGGCATCAAGCTTCTCCTGAACCTTACCTATCTTCTCTTGTAGATCCTTCTGAGCTGCGGTGTAGGACACTTCAATGGCCGATGTATTCGCCTTCTTGTAAATAACGAGTGCCCCACTGTAATCTTGGGCTTGAAATTTGAGATCTCCCAGCCTAATTTCTTCGGTTACACGTTCATAATTAATGGTACGATCTATTCTTTCTTGAATATCCACTTCATCGAACTCTTTCCAATTATCCGCATCATCTAGTGCCTTCGTATAACTAGAAACAGCCTTATCGTAGATGCCGTCTTTCAAATATCCGTCTCCGTCAACTAAGATCCGAGCGAGCTTCTGCTTCTTTCCAATGAGGAGCGCATGTACTCTATCCTTTACTTTGGAAGCTGCGTTTCTCGCCTCGCTATATGATTTAAGCGCCTTCGTATAATCTGCATCCGCCGCATATTCATCTCCATCACGTTCGAACTCCACCATATTGGCGGCTGCTTCAGCCATGCGGTTCGCTTCCCTAACTTTATAGATCCAGAATCCGCCACCCGTGAGTAGAAGCGCCAACATCACAATCAGAATACGCTTGATCCATTTCTTTCGATTCTTAGGTGGCTCCTTATACGTCTTATCTGTATAGATCGCAACAGCCGTGTAATTGTTGATGGTTTTTTGCTGCTTACTCAGAAGTATCTCCTCAAGGGTATCCGTCAGTGCATCAGGTTCTTTGCTTTCCACCAGTGCATCTAGCATCTCAGGAAGGTTAACCTGCTCCCATAATCCTGAAGTGCAGAGCAATATCACATCGCCATCTGACAATGGAATACGTGGAGAAAGGTACGGTTGGAAACGATCTGGATTACCCATATAATTCAGTAAGTTCCTACGTTCTTCATGCTGCGATACGGTCTCATCAGGAAGAAATCCATCATCCGCCATAACTTGTGATAGACTCTGATCTTTACTTTTCTGATTGACCCTTCCCCCACGAAAATGATAGAGCCTAGCATTACCACTGGATGCCCATATCATCTTTGTATAGTTGGTTACGACCACAAGTAAGCTTGCCTTCAGTCGAACCCTCCGACTCTCGAACTTCAACCATTCATGTGCCTCATGTAATGAGTTCCGTAATTGTCTGCGTGACAAGGTTGGTCGCTCTATGAAATTCTCTAATATCGTCTTGGCTATCATCTCGGCACTATGAGCTTCTTGATCGTTATCGATCCCATCTGCAATCACATAACATGCCATATCATCTAGCTCTATGTAAGCGAAATAATCTCTATTATCAATAAAAGAACCCGCTTCGGAAACGAAACCGGTCTTGAAATCACTGTTCTCCTTCCTCATGCGCGTTCCCCCTTATCTCTAGCGATCCGGATTTGGGGATTCCGCAAGGAATCACCAGCCCTTTTCTAATATAATAACTGTCGCATTGTCCTGATTTCTTAAGCCTTTAGCATCGACCTGTTCGATGATATCATCAGCGATTTCCTCCGCCGGCTTCTTCTGCTTCAATAAATGTTCAAGCTCTACTTCACTTAACGCATCGTAGACCCCATCACTGGCAAGCATGATTTTATCCTTCTTCTGCAATGTAAAAGGTTCACCTATCTCCATATTTCTAAAGCCCTCATATCCCAGATAGTTAACCAAATGCTTGCGTACAGGACTTGTTTCCGCGTCTTCTTTGGTCATTTCACCACTAAGAACTTTCTCTCGAAGTAACGTCTCGACCGTATGCTTAGAATTCATAGTAATAAACTCACTGTCACGGAATACGGAGATCATACTATCTCCCACAGCTGCCCAGTGAAGAATTCCAGAAGATATCACAGCCACAACTAAGGTCGTTCCACCGTTACTTCCACTTAAATTAGCCAGAATCCCACTGTTACTCTGCGTTGCTGCCTTGGCAAAAAACGAGGTAAAATCTTCCGTTTTCTCCAGTAGCTGAAATTCCTTACTAAACACCGTCACAGCGAGCGTACTAGCCATTCTTCCGTTAGACAACCCACTAATCCCATCAGCGATCACTGCAAATGTACCGACAGCGGTCGTTGAACTGGAGAAATAATCATCTTGCTCCTCGCGCCTACCGATACTTTGTCCATTTCCAATCTGAATCCCCTTGATCTTGGTTGTTGGTTGATGTCGCACGAGCGCTCGGCGGACAAAGTGCAATATAATCCATAAGAAGAGGGCTGACAGAATGACAATATAATGCTCTATATCTTTAATCTGCTGCATGTTAAGATCACGTCCTCAATTGTTTTCCCATTCGAAATGAGCGCCGCACAGAGGAATGAAGATAAATTTACTGTGCCCCAGCTGAATTAAATCATATGCTGCCAGTTCTGCAGGCGAGTAAACCGCTTCGTTATTATGATAGGCTAGTCCCGAGGCATCCCCAGGAAGTAAATAGAAATTTCGTTTCTTCGGATCGTAGACGATGACAGCATGATTTCTTCGAGAAATCGCATTGTCCCCAAGGATACGAATATGCATTTCCTCTGCGCGTCCAATGAAATTCTTCTCTGACATAATGCGGTAATCTTGACCAATCTGTGGTCCTTCAATACACACTAGCCAGCCTGTTACAGGATGAATACCGATTGTTTCTCCTAGATAAGGCATCGTCTTCTCTTCTGCATCCACAGAAGTCGGCCTTCTCGACTCCCCCTTAGGCATAGCCTCAACAGTAATATTGCAGTAGGGGCAGGTATTACCGTGTTTTCTCGTGCTGAACATGTGTCCGTTGGCGCATCTCGTCAAGCTCATCTTGTCTTCATTCCTCCAATTGTCTTAGTACAACACGCGACTTGTTTATTTCACTAGCAGTCGCGTGTTGGCAATATAGATCAAATCTCCCGTTCCAATCTGAAGCGGCTCTTCAATAACCAACTTACTTGCCGTACTCTTTCCAGCTTGTCTAATACCAGTCCCACTATTGGATTCCATGTCTTCAATGAACCACCGAGCACCTGCACGGTTCAATACAGCATGTTCCGAACTAATCAGTGATGCATATTCACATTCCGATAAATCTATATCAACTTCACCGCGTTGACTACTTTTTCCAATGAGTAACGATGTCTCCCCTTCGATGTACCATTCCTTTATCCGTTCGCCATCGTCATCTAATAGAACCAGCTTCACGACCGGAGCTCCTGCTGTACGTGAAGTCCTTCTAGTCAAGCGTTGCAATAGTATTGCACCTACAAAAAAGGCCGCTCCCACGGTGACTGAAATTTTCAATATTTGATCCTCAGGGTGTAATAAAGTGTAAAGAATAATGCCGGCTAGAATGCCGTACATGATCACATCAATCACTATAATCCACACGGTTTTACGCGCCTTCATATCCGCCACCTCCATATCCTTAAGGGGTATTCATGATTTGATTTATTTCTTCTTCGTTCCAAAATAACGATCGAACATAGCGGAAGTATTGAGCGGGTTCTTCGCGTTCTGTCCTTCTTTTGATTGCGATGACGCATCCTTCGATTTGTCCTGATATCCAAAAAACTGATCGAACTGATTACGCATTTGTTCGGCATTAAATGCCGTAGGATTCGTCTTAGACCTGTTACTTGCTTCGTTCTGTACATTCTGCCGTTGTTGATGTGCTTGCTTATTATGGTTCGTACTAGCTAATTTCTCATCGTATGCCTGACGGGAAGTTGCCTTGCTTAGTACCTCATATGCTTCATGAATTTGTTTGAATCGTTCTGCTGCTGCTTCACTGCCCTGATTGGCATCCGGATGGTATCGCTTGGCTAATTGTCGGTAAGATTGTTTGATTTCTGCACTTTGCGCATCCCGACCAACGCCAAGTATCTGATAGTAATTAGTCACTGACCTTGATCCCACCTTTATGTATAACAATGTCTGAATAACAACGAAAAAAGAATTTTAAGAGGCCGAAGCCTCTTAAAATCCGCCCTGATTAGGCATGTAATCATATGAGAAGTGCTTATTATTGTGCTGAGAAAGGATATCCGCCCAATACAGTAGCCAACTCGGTTTTGTCTTTCTTTTGCTTGATATACAAGCTGAACGAACCTACCCCTTCGGTATCGCCGAAGCTTTCGGTATAGTCCACAACGAAAGCGTTCGGGAAGCTCACTTCACGGACAACTTGATCTGCTGCGATCACTTTCAACGTAACTTTACGATAACAATCAGCCTTTTCAGCTGGTACTAATGACCAAGCTGCCAATTTCAATGTATCATCTGGCTTGTCTCCATCTGTAGCCGTGATAATCTTTCCACTGATTCTCAACGTAGAACCTACATCCGTTGATCTTGCATTTGAATCATCTGGTGTATCTGTGTCGTATACGACCTTCTGAATATTGTCCATACCTAGTTCAATCAGTTCCGCACCTTCAACTTTAAGAATAAATCCCATAAATACTTCCTCCTTTGAATTGGCAAATATAGTGTCTGGAGCGTTAGAACGTCTCCAGAATTTATGTGCAGAGGCGATCCTTTGAAAGAACGCCTCGAACATACGCTTAGGTAAATCCATCATCATGCTTTGATAGGGCTTGTAGCTTTAGTAATCATCACGTCCAAGTTCTTCACGTTACCGTTAAAGACCAAGTCAATGTGACACAGGTTATTCTTCTCATCGATCACATAAGTCATATCGTCTCCATCTTGAATGATGGAGTTGATGAATCCTCGCGTCCCTAACCATTTACTCTTTTGGCTTGTAGGGTTGTTACTGAAGAACTTCACGATATTCTCATGTTTGAAATCGCCTGTCTGAAAGCGAAGGATACGCTCTATATAGGTACTGACAAGCGTCTTATAGATCGAGTCGAACCCATCCTCGGAAGTCGCAAGACTTCTCGCTTTATAGACGGTAATTCGACGGATATCTTTATCCTGTAGCTGAGCACTCTCTGAGGAGAATACAAATCCGAAGTTCTTGCGATTAATGGCATCCTTAATATTGTTCGTGAATCCAGTAATCTCCTTCGCCATCGTTGTGACAGAACGCAGGCTATTGTCCCTAGCCTCAATGTCATAACGAACACCTGGGAATTCCCTACTCACATTCTTGAAGGACTCTTTCAAAAATTCTGGACATTGGTATGCAGCTACAATACCAGCCGCTACATAGGAAGCACCTACATAGACACCTTCAATCCACAACTTCAGAATATCTTCCTTCTCCCTTGAGAGCTGTACCCCATTCTCCGTCTGAAGCATACGACTATCAATCACAACGCCTGATTTATCCTTCGGAATAATGGTGAAGTTAGGTACACAAGGAATGGCGAATTCGCTATATTCCTTACGAAGTAATGGCGCACATTTATCGATATATTTATCAATACCTGCTGTTGCCATACTGCTAAAGGTTGTATCTTCCCCTGATTGAAAGTTGAAGAACAACTGTACTTTATAATCCTTAATGACTTGAAGAAGCATCGTTAGCGATTCAAGGTTATTCCCATCCTGCTTAACGACTTTCTCATTCCCACGGAAACGTTCACGACTGACTTTAGCTTGACCTGCCGTTTCTAACTCGATGGAAGGAACAATACCGAACCAGATTGTATCCGTGAATTCATTCTTTGAATTCACCGTATTCAGGAACGTTTCAAGTCTCGGAATATTACTACTCTTGACCATCATTTCAAGCTTGGTATTCGTAATCAGAAGCGAAGGTAACATCCCTTTGTTCTTGATTGCATATTGGTCAAAGAACATTTTGACACCAAGAATTTTCTCAACTAACGGCTTGACCGTTTTGACGAAATCATCTTTAGCTGTCTTATAAAATTCCAAATACGTATTATAATTCTGGATTTCCGTTGTAATATCTACTTCTTCATGAACAGCAGGAAGTGGGCAGAATGTACGCACGACGAGGTCCTTGACATACCCTGAAGGAGATTCGGAAACATTGTTATAATCATCTTCGAAGACGTTCACCAATTCATTGCTTCCGCTTTCATCAAGCAACAACAATTCTGTGCTCTCACTCTTCGGCGCCTCGATAATCTTCAATTCACCACTATCTCCAATCGTTAAAGTACCGATTCGAATGGCTTCAGACATATTCTCTTCTTGCGAATTACCTAGTAGAAGACGGGTCTTAATATCCTCAATGGCAAGTGGCAACATCGCCATGACATTGTTGTAATTCTGACTTGCATCTTCAAACATCGTATTTAGCTTATCTCCAAGGTCTAATTTCTTAGGATCGCCCTCATCTAACTTCTCATATTGTCCGAATAGGTAGTGGATTTCCTTACGCACTTGCCGAATATCATCCATCACTTTCTTCGGAGAAATCATATCGAGTAGATTCTCGAATTTGAAATCGACATTCGTGATACCCTGACTACGTTTCGTGTCGATAAGCGTAAATAACATCTTTAAGAAATCATTATTCTGATCAATACGGATCTCAGAAATACAATCTTCCGCCAATCCTTCAGGCTTTTTCAAGGCATACATAACTTTCTGATTCGCAGCGTTAAAGAATGAGTACACACTAGGTGAAAACTTGTCTAGAAATTCATCAAAGTTGTTCACCAAGAGGTGTTGATGGATCTCTTTGATCTTGTCATCACTCAGGCTGTCAATTCCTTTTACGTCCCCTACAATAGTGACAAGATCCAATTTCTCTGGATTGATTTCCTCAAAAAGCATCGTCCGATTCGTTTGATTTATAATGTCCATGAATGTCCCTCTCCCCGTTTACCGCTACTCCGACTTGAGAAGTCTGGTCCTGCTTATCATCTTTCCGCTCTTTCAAATCATCGCTATCATCCTAGTGATTCATTCGAGCAAATAAGACTTCATTCCCAATTTTTCCCCTGTCATACAATAATCTTAAGTAAACATGTTCTATATTGTCAATATATAGAATCACAGTATTATTTAGGGGACTTTTGTACCAAAATTAGGTATTTGATGATCACTTTTTTGTACACAAAGTCCTAATTATTGGATAACTATTATAATTCAAGGATGTATAACCGATAAACTCCCTTGTGTAAGCTTTTTACATTTGATCAAGATTCTACTTGATTCATCAGTCCTACTTTTTATAACACGCATATGCTTCTACTCCCGCTTCCCTAGTCACTTTTATCCATACATACCAACCGATCTAGTAACTAAAAAAGGTGGTTTTACAAAAACATGAGAATAATTGTTAGGACTATTTGCCTGTTTTTTGGATTCATACTTATTGCAGTTCCGACAATCTACGCAGAGGCACCCGCTAAAGATAATGGTGGTAAGGCTTTTGATGCCGTGTTCGTTCTAGATACGAGCTTCTCTATGAGTACAAGTGATAAAGAACGCATATCCGCTCAGGTTATCCAACTATTCATGGATATGAGTGAGGCAAGTCGTACACGCGTCGGCTTCGTAGCTTACAATGACCGTATTGTGGCAACACAACCCCTCACTTCCATTGCCGTGGTGGAGAAGAAGAAAGCACTTAAGCAGAAGATTAATGAATTACGAAGATCTGGTTATACCGATATGGGACTAGGTCTACTTAAAGGGGCTGAAGTTCTCGCAGCGGGGAGTTCAACTCCATCATCTCAAGACCAAGGCAGACTACCATTTCTCATCTTGTTATCTGATGGAGAGACAAGTTTCGGATCGAATAGCCATGGACGAACGAAACAAGGTTCCGATCAGGATGTCTCAGCCGCTATTGCCAAAGCAAATAAGAATGGATTCCCTATATACACGATCGGACTGAATCATGATGGTACCGTGAACCAGACTGAACTAGAACAAATTGCTTCCCAGACGGGGGGAGCATCCTTCATGACAAGTAGCGCTGATGATCTGCCGGAAATCTTCAATCAGATTTTCGCTAGTGAGATGAGATCCGTACTCGTTCCTATTGCTGGAATTACGGCAACAGGTGCTCTTCAGGAAATCAAAGTAACCCTTCCCAATTCAAGTATGGAGGAAGCTAATATTATTCTGCTCTCTGAACATCCATTGAAAGAGACACAAATGTATTTCAACTCGGAGAACACTAGGCTTTTCAAGTCCGACAAATATTCCTTAATGAAAATTTCTAATCCGCAACAAGGCACCGTGGTGCTTAAATTCAAAGCTAACCAAGGGGATTGGGTTAAGATCAATTTGTTAGGCAGTTATAATCTAGAAGCAGAGGCTAAGATCGCTCAGGATGCAACCATAAAGGGGCAGCCGACAGCCATTGAGGCTCACCTTGCAACACCCGGGGCAACAACGATGTTGAAAGATGATGCAGTATATACCGCACTGAAGGCAGAATTGGTCGTCAAAGAGGTCGAAAGTAACGAGGAACTGCGAATTCCCATGACCAATACGGGGAAAGGGTTTCGAACAGACTATGTATTTCCGAAATCGGGAGGGTATGTGTGGAAAGTCATGATTGATGGACCTGATTTCTATCGGGAGAGCTCATCAAGTAAAGTGAGTATTACCAACCTACCACCGCAAATAACAGAATCTTTGAACTTGAATTTCATCAAAGAAGACGGGGAAATAAAACTGGATCTTGCGAAATACATTCAAGATCCAAATAAGGATCCTATGACCTATTCATTGCAGGGGGGAGTCGAGGACAAGCTGTCTACAGCATTACTTGGATCTACGCTAACCTTAACTCCCACGCGCACGGGACAAACAGAAGTATCACTTGTAGCAACCGATTCTGAAGGTGGAACTGTGACTGCTCTCTTCCACTTCTCTATCCAATCCAAATATACGATCCACAAGATCATAGGTGTTGCCGTAGCTGTTCTTCTCATCGTTGGCATCATACTGTACTTCTGGCTACGTCCGAAACCTGAATTTGCTGGGCGCCTGGAAGGCTACTTCCTCAATACAGCTAGTGGTACTGATATTCCAGTGAAATCATGGCCGTTAACTTCATTCCCAGGTAGACAGATCACTCTGCTGCAACTATTTCGAAGCCTCGATGTGAATGAGAGTCTTTCGGAAAGCGAACATATTGTGTTCGAACCGGGGAAGAATGGGATATTGTTCGTCAAACATAATACACGTTGTGCCGTGGTTCGTGGGAAAACGCCTCTGCTTAGAAACAAAAAAGAAGCCCTCCACTTCAATGATAAATTGTATATCACCTTTGAAGATGGGAAGACCGAAATTGAGCTTCGCTATAAAGCGGTTAAACCAACGACTACCATTTATACAGGGGATAATTCCCAACACTCCGCCTAATCTGAGTGTTGGAATTCCCTTTCTTTAGGAAGCGAGTGTGGTACGACTGCGGGTTTTCGACCCGTTAGCCGGACCACACTCTTTTTGTGCAAAATATATTCTGTTTGTAGTGCTGCTCGAAACCAGCGAAGAGAACTACACCTCTTATTTGCGGATAACGCAAGTCCCCAATGAATGATGCGTGACAAGAACGGCGAAACAGCTCTATTTCCGGCTCGAACTGACACAAGCTTATCCTCAAATAAACGTGTTGGTACAGCGATAGGCGCCGCTCCGATGCAGCAAAAGTATAGCGTTGCCGCTAAGCTATAGATATCAGCGACGGGTGTCTGCAACGACTTATCAGAATATAATTCAAGTGGTGAATATCCGGCCGTAGTAAAGATGGGATGTTCAGTTGCAGAATCTGTATAACGAATAACAGACCCGAAATCAATCAACTTGCTCTTCCCATCCTTCCCAATGAGAATATTGGCAGGTTTGATATCTCGATGAACGTATCCTTGTTGATGAATATGCTCCAGTGCCCCAATCAACGGGAGCATGGAAGTTCGCAGAAAGTCAGCATTGATTCTCAGTTGGTTCTTCCTCACGACACTGTCCAACGTTATGCCATGACAATACTCCATCACTAAATACGCCGTTCCGTTTGTTTCAAAGTATCCCTCGTAACGGACAATACCTGGATGCTGTAGATCACGTAATACCATAGCTTCCCGTTGAAATGCCTCCCTTAGCTTTACAAACTGCGGCGAGACGGAAGCTTTCAAGCATTTGATCGTCTTGCCATCAGAACAACGGCGGGCCAAGGCACTCGGAAAGAACTCTTTGATCACACTCATTGTTCCTGTCTCTATGTGACGTACAATATATACGACTGACAGCTCACTACGGGACAATACTCTGCGAATTTGGTAATCTTGTTCATTTCCGAGCTTCGTATTTCGAGATAAAACGCCAATCATCGATTCTTTTCTCACGGCAGCCTCTCAGTTAAACCCCTTACTGAAGGAAATAGATCATTCGTTTCCCGGGTTTGATAGAATTGTGTCGAACTACTATATCCACACTATAGTAACAGAGAGCACAATTATTTCCAAGCTTGGGATTTGATTTTCGCCGTATCAACCACGTTTCATATTCTTCCCATAATAGATTTCTTCCATTTCTTCCGTAATTCTCTTGGTAATCTTCTCCTGTTCCCCTAAATCTAACATTTCTTTAGTGTAACCAAAGAGATAGTTATCTAGGTCAAATGCTTTGAGCTTGCACTTGGTATGAAATATGTTCTCTTGGTATACGTTAACATCGATCATATCATATTGCCCTTGAATTTCTTCTGGGATGTAATTCTGAATGGAGTTAATATCGTGATCAATAAATAGCTTGTGCCCACTGATGTCTCTTGTGAAACCTCGCACTCGGTAATCTATCGTCATAATGTCCGTGTCGAACGAGTGAATGAGATAGTTGAGCGCTTTAAGGGGCGAGATCTCTCCGCACGTAGATACGTCAATATCTGCTCGAAACGTACTTATCCCCTCATCGGGATGGTACTCAGGATAGGTATGAACCGTAATATGACTCTTGTCTAAATGCATCAGAACCGTCTCCGGTAATGGACCTGGTGACTCCTGGAACGAATCTGTTGGTGCTGTTTCCACGGGTCCTTCTGACACAAGCATCGTTACACTCGCTCCTTGTGGGAAATAATCCTGTTTCGCAATGTTGAGTACATGTGCACCGATTATGTTAGATACCGTCTGCAGAATTGTAGTTAAGCGATCGGCATTATATTGTTCATCAATATATTCTAGATAAGCTTCACGTTCTTCTTTCGTTCTGGTATAACAAATATCATACATATTGAAACTTAGGGATTTCGTCAGGTTATTGAATCCGTGTAATTTAATCGTTTGTTCTGGTGTAATCTTCATAGGTCATATCCTCTCGTTGTTCCAACATTCAAACTCTAATATACCCTTTTCGTACGAGGTGAAACCTTTGATTTTAATTAATGTATTTAAAATTTCAAACGCAATATGACCGAATCACACCCTACTGGTACTGTGAAATGTCGGATTGTCGCAAGTGAGCTTGGGTCATTCTTCTGTATACTTCTGCAATAATCTATGCTGTATCGCTTAGAACGTAACTATAGTCGAACAAGAAGCACAAGAACATCTGCTATCTCCAACAGCTGTGAAATGCAAGTGTTCTACGATGTATCTCGTCGTCATCATTTCTTACGCATTCTTTTCCATTTCAATATCGTGTTCTGGTTCTTTTAATAATGGCTGATACATCATAATCGCATGGTTCTCCGTAACGAATTGATCATCAATCAGTTCGTGATGTGCATTATACTTTTTACGATGGATGATATTATGCCTTACATATCCTCCCCATGGCTCAAGCGTGATCCGATGGTCTCGTTCGTACACTTCATATGTATACGACTCAGGGTTCATGGCTCTCCATTCCCCAATTAAATCGTTATCATCCATGTAAAGGCATAGCTGATAAGGAACTTCGGTATCATTACGGATCTGAAGATCTAGATAGTTATATGCACATGTTGCTCCACTTCCAAAAGGCTGTGTACGTCTTGCATCAGGAAACACATCATAACTATGACGATGTCTCTCCGTTATGGTTAACGAGGTATGCAGCGTAATCCAATAAATAAGGTTCGAGCATTGACACAGTCCTCCACCAACGCCTGCTTTGAAATTTCCATAGAACAGCACCATTCCCTCTTGATATCCCTTACGTTTCGTAGGTTTACCAATCTGTTTCCAATAAGAGAATGTCTCACCCGGTTGAAGGACAATTCCGTTCAGTTGCTTAAGTGCAATTCTCAAATTGATCACTTTATTATGCTGCATCCACATATCTACATTCTTAAGTTCTCTTAGCAAGGGTGTATTATGCGAACTCACAATATGTTCCAAAGGAGCTAGAGATATTTTCTTTGCATATCTCTCTTTACCCAATATCCACTTCATATATCTTCGATAGACAAAATAATTCTTCCCTACACATAATCTCAGTGGCGACCTTTTCTTGGGTTTCATCCGAAAATCCCTCCTTTGGTTTTGAGCCTCCATATTACGTCTTGTGTCACATTATAATGTATAAAAAATGCTTTGAAGGTCTATATAAGACTGGCAGTACTTCTTGCAAAAGATCGGCATCCGTTCTCTCATCCAAGCATGTTGCTCTTCATTTTCCATATGAAATGCATAGAAACCGAAGATACACAATATCATGAAACCCTCCAACAACTGCATATCCTTCTCCGTAAATGTCGACGATTTATCGATGTACTCTGCTATAAAATGAAGCCGGTCTTCCGGCTTAAAGCTAAGCACACTTCCCGCTACATCATAGAGATAATAACCATAACCAAACAAACAAAAATCAATGATCGCAATCCCATGCTGTGTTATGAGGAGATTGCCCTTGTTAATATCCGCGTGAATGATTCCCCAAGTATTTACGGTCTTAGGGTAAGTCTCTAATCTAGCGTTAAGGAGTTCAAAGAATTTCTTTACGATTATAAAATCATCAACCGAAAATACACCCAAAGAGACGCCCAACTCCAGCTGCTTAAGCATCGACTCATTTTCTGTTATATCAGAGTAGGTTGGACGAAATTCGCTCGAACTCACTCCTGATGCTCTTCCGAATTGATGCAAGTTGCGAACCTGTTCCGCCAAATGAGTAATGTGTTCTTTGGAGATCACTTCACCTTTCTGTATATCTCTGCCTTCAATCCATCGAAGCAGTGTGCTATGAACGACTACTCCTTCTTCTGTCACCTGGGTAACCCAACCCCCTAATGAATTACGAACTGGAGTCTGCACCATGATATCCGTTGTTCCGCTCAATTCATTTAATAACATCATCTCAATCTTGAGCCCTTCATTAGTATGTTGCAAACCACTCATAGTAGAAATTACTGATTTATGTATTCTTAAAAGATACGACATCCCACTTAATTCATCAGTCACTTTATAGGTCAGATTCTCGTTATGCCGAATAAATGCTGTTGACGAAACATGAATGGGGTATTGCTCTAATATTTCAGTGATCAACTTGTCATCCAATTCTATTACCTCCTGTTGAAATACCGTGACAAGCACTTTATATAGATTTTTAGATTTTAGTATGATTTATCACTTTTCTTTTATCCACAATTTTAACATATATCCATGATTATTCATCCAATATTTAGAACACCTAAATAAGCATTCATTTCATTCTTACGAGCAACCTATATAATATTGAACTAAAGTTTTCGCTCACAAGTTCAATCATTTCTAAAGAAAATCATGAAGTTCTCATTCGTAAAAAAGACCCCTCAACAGCATTGAATACTGTCGTGGGATCTCTTATGTGTGTTCAAATATACTTACTCCTGATCATTTTCTTTCCCTTGATTTGGTGTGTTAAGTCGACCCGCGTCCTTAAGCACTTCACGCAGCAAAAATTCTATATGTCCGTTTACGCTACGTAATTCGTCTTGGGCCCACCGCTCTAACGCTGCGTAAAGCTTAGGATCAAGTCTCAAGGGAAAACTCTTCTTCGGTGCCACCTTAGTAAATAGTACTTGTATTAATGATAGGTTGCGCCGAGCGGTCGGACACGATAGCCACCATTAAATTATTTATCATCGCTGCTTTGCGTTCCTCATCCAACTGAACGATCCCCTCACTTTCAATTCTTGTGATAGCCATTTGTACCATCGTTACTGCACCTTCAACAATCTTCTCCCGTGCTGATATGATAGCGGATGCTTGCTGACGTTGCAACATCGCGCTAGCAATTTCTGTAGCATAGGCAAGATGCGTCAAGCGAGTCTCAATGACCTCTACACCAGCAACCTGCAACCTCTTCTGTAATTCATCGCCTAATTCTGCTGCGACTTCTTCTGCATTACCCCTAAGTGAATATCCAGTACCCTCAAAACGGTCATATGGATATTTGCTCGCCACATGACGAAGCGCTGTTTCACTCTGAATTTCGACAAACACCTCATATTTCTCAACTTCGAATAGTGCTTTTGCGGAATCCGTAACCCGAAATACAACTACCGCTGCAATCTCAATAGGATTTCCTTCAATGTCATTTACTTTAAGTTTAACGCTATTAAAGTTACGCACACGCAGAGATACTTTTCTATGAAATGAGAACGGAACCGTCATCCAGAATCCATCATTACGGATGGACCCAACATATTTACCGAAGAACGTAATGACCTTGGATTGATTAGGCTGAACTACTGTAAAGGATGCCATACAGGTAACTGCAATCAATATCGATATTAACCCTAATATCACAATACCATTTATTAAGCTGAATGTTGCTAAAGCAATAAATCCAAGCATTATTAACAATCCCACAAATCCATTGATTGACCACGCCTTGTTCTCTTTCATGCTAACTTCCTCCTCAGATATAATATCTATTTGATATTATCATGATATCACTTTTGTATTTTATTTACAATATTTTTTTTATTATCTATACAAAAAAACAGACTCCCCCATCCAACAGGGAAGCCCATTCATGTCATCTATTCCATTAGTTCGCTACACTTCTCGCTTCTCTTGCGATTTCAGTCGCTTGCACCATGTGTTTCAGAGATGCAACAGTCTCTTCTATTCCACGAGTCTTCAACCCGCAATCTGGATTAATCCAGAATAATGCTGGATCTAATACTTGTAGCGCTCTATCGATCATCGATACCATTTCCTCTACGCTTGGTACTCTTGGACTATGAATATCATATACACCTAATCCAATACCTAGCTCATATGTGGATTCTTCAAAAGTATGAATAAGTTCCCCATGACTACGTGATGTTTCGATGGAAATAACATCGGCATCTAGTGCCCGTATCGCATCAATCATTTCGTGGAATTCACAATAGCACATATGTGTATGAATTTGCGTCGTGTCCTTCACTGTAGATGTAGATAGACGGAAGGCAAGAATGGAATCTTCCAGATAACTATCCCACTTCGCTTTCTTCAGCGGTAATCCTTCTCGAAGTGCAGGCTCATCGACTTGAATCATTTCAATTCCAGCCTTCTCTAGCGCCTCAACTTCCTCCCTTAATGCCAATGCAATCTGGAAGGCTACTTCATTACGAGGAAGATCATCACGTACAAAAGACCAGTTCAATATCGTCAATGGACCTGTCAACATCCCTTTTACCGGCTTATTCGTTAGAGATTGGGCGTATATACTTTCTTTCACAGTCATCGGAGCAATGAACTCCACATCTCCGTAGATCACTGGCGGTTTCACGCAGCGTGAACCATAGGACTGCACCCAACCATTCAATGTAAAAGCAAACCCATTCAATTTCTCTCCGAAAAATTCAACCATATCCGTTCTTTCGAATTCACCATGAACGAGGACGTCAATACCAATCTCTTCTTGAAGTTTAATCCAGATTTGAATCTGTTCTTCAATGAATGTCTCGTATTGCTCGTTGCTCCAATCTCCCTTGCGGAAGCTTTGACGAGCTTTTCTGATCTCTGGTGACTGCGGGAAACTTCCGATCGTCGTTGTCGGTAGGAATGGAAGCTGCCATTTCTCTTGTTGACTAACTTGGCGTTTGGCGAAGACACTTGTTCTTGTCGACGGCTGTGAATCCCTATTAGCAGCAGCTTGTCGAACTTCAACACGATTTCTTGACTGTGATGCATTGAGGGCTTCAACTGCACTTCTACTATTCTTTAATTTCTCTTCTACACCCTCATGTCCACTAGCAGCTGCGACAAGAAGAACAATCTCATCTAACTTCTCATCCGCATAAGCCAAAGCCTCTTTTAACACAGGATCTAATGCTGTCTCTGGTTTAGTACTAACCGGAACATGCAGTAGGCTGCAAGAAGGTTGAACCACAATCCGATCATAAGGTACGAACTCAGATAGTTCTTTAAGCAATTGCAGTGGCGATTCAAGACTTGAACGCCAAATGTTACGTCCGTCAATCAGACCCGCACCAAGCGTCTTCCCTTCTGGGAATCCGAACTTCTTAATCGACTGCAAATTCTGCTCTAATCCATGAACAAGATCAAGTCCGAACCCCTGAACTGGAAGTGAGATAATCTCTTCATAGTGATCGACCGCTTCAAAATACGTCTGTAGCATAATATTTAATTCTGGCGCAGCTTCATGCAGAGCTGTATAAATACGACGAATTCTCTCCAGATCCACTTTCGTAATAGATGTTACTAGAATAGGCTCATCAATTTGGATCCACTGAACACCTTCTTGTGCAAGCTCCTGTACAATTTGAGTGTAGATCGGTAAGAATTGTTCGATCTTATCATCGATTTGGTCCGGCTCATATCCTTTGGAAAGTTTCAAGAACGTGTACAATCCAACCAATACCGGTTTACCTTCTATACCTAACTTTTCTTTCGCTTCTTGATAAGCTTTAAGAGGACGGTTCTCAGTTAACGTTGGGGCTGCCCCATTCAACTCTGGCACAATATAATGATAATTGGTATTAAACCATTTGGTCATCTCACATGCAGCGGCACCTTTGTCTCCTCTTGCCATCGCATAATAGGTAGAGAACGGAACGACACCACCTTCGTATGAGAAACGTTCTGGTACAAGCCCGAACATTGCAGAAGTATCCAATATATGATCGTAGAACGAGAAATCATTCACAGGAATGAGTTCAATTCCTTTAGATAGTTGAAGCTTTAAATGATCTAAGCGAATGTTCTCCAACTGACTAGTCAATTGCGTTTCATCCAATTTCCCTGCCCAGTATGCCTCAAGTGTTTTCTTCCATTCTCTATTTGCTCCGATACGTGGGTACCCTAGATTACTACTCTTTAACATGTGTACATAACGCCTCCTCATATTTCATTATATTTATAAATATATTCATAAAAATACCCAAAAAAGGCATCTTTACCCTCTTATAAAAAGGATAAAGATGCCCTAGGATATACTTAATCTAGTCGCGATCTTTAACACCTCCCTATCTCCCGTAGGTACTTCAGTGTTGTCAAAATAGGCAGGTCTCCTGGCTCCAGAATCGTAATCCATTTGCTCCCTTCCCGATCCTTACGATCAGTGGTTAATGAGCAATGACTCCTCTGTTACAGTGGCGGGACCGCGCCGGTATTACACCGGTCTTCCCTTTTAAGCTAAAGTTAGTTCAACTAAAGCACCTTATTTGCACAATATTATTTGGTTGTCGTCTTTTGCATATAATACATCTTAGTGTATATTTATGCAACCATATATTACAAAATACTAGTTATCCTATGATTATAGTTGATATTAAGTGCTTTATCAATCTTATAAAAGTTCACTCCCTTGTCCACACCAAAACTGCTAAAATAGTAAAGTTGGTAGTTAATAATTAGGAGGATACGAATACTTCATGCGCTATATACATCAAGTCAAAAAGGGATGGACTGACCTATCCCTGAATATTAAACTATTCTTTCTAGCAAATGTGTTATTTCAGATCGGAGGCGGCATGTTCTCCGTCTTATATAATCTCTACATCCAAGGCCTTGGTTACGAAGATGCCATGACCGGAAGAGTCGTAAGTATTCAGTCATTGGCTACGGCTCTCATGTTCATTCCTGTCGGCTTGCTTGGAGATCGAACTAGCCGCAAGCGGCTACTCATCATTGGAGCTATGTTTAGCGGATTAGCTTTTATCGGTAGATCATTCTTGGATTCGGAGTTCAGCCTATTATCACTTGCTGTCGTCTCCGGCTTGTTCGCTGCCATCTTTCAAGTGCTGGCTATTCCATTCCTAGCTGAAAGTATTCCTATTAAACAGCGACTGCGCATTTTTAGTTATTATTCTTCTCTCGTCCTTGCATCACAAGTGCTTGGTAGTATGGGAGGCGGAATGTTAGCCGATCTCATGCAAACCTTCGGTATGAACCGTATTTCTAGTCTGCAAATTGTTCTGGCAGCAGGTGGGCTGGCTACTTTTGCAGCGTTCATTCCATTACTCTTCATCGTTGAAGCTACGCGAACGGTTAAACTCAAGGCGAACCTTTCCAATCCTACAGATCAACCGTCCAAGTCTGCATCCAACAACCTGAAGTCTGATTATACAATGATAGGGCAGTTTGCACTCGTCCAGCTTATTATCGGTATCGGCTCTGGGCTCGTTATTCCCTACTTGAACCTATATTTCACCAACCGTTTCTCTGTGTCCCTTAGTGCCGTTGGTTTACTCATCTCACTTGGACAGATAATGACGATTGTATCCATGTTAATCGGTCCATCTTTAGCTGCAAAGGTTGGTTCTGTGAAGGCTGTGGTGTGTTTTCAATTACTCTCCCTTCCTTTCCTTCTATTGACTGGATTTACGAATCTATTCGCTATCGCTGCGGTGAGCTTCTTATTCCGACAAGCATTGATGAATGCGGCCAATCCAATCCAGTCTACGGTCATGATCGACCGTGTGTCTGAGTCGAGCCGCGGCATCGCCAATTCCATTACCCAGACTGCATTTATGCTTGGATGGGCATTCATGGGTCCCGTTCAATCCTACTTTGTTACTACTTACGGTTATTATTGGGGTTATGCCGTCACTTTCAGCATCACAGGTGTGTTATATGTCAGTGCCGCTGCCCTTTATTACACAATGTTTAGGAAACCACGTCTACAACCAAAGAACGAATCGCTAGTAACAGATTAATACCCAAAGCAAAGGGCGTCTCTTAGCCATATATGACTGAGAGACGCCCTTTATATTTTTTTTAATTCAATGAGAAATCTCCCTCAAACAACTCATTCACGCTTACTCCTTCATAAATAATTCGAACGAAATCTTTCAACCTCACCAATATATAGTGTAAGACCAAAGGGGGAATGGCGGATGAACAATCCACAACAATATACTAAGCTCATTGCACTCACGCTAGCCGGCAGCCGTGAAGCCTACAGTGAGTTGTACGAAATAACCATTCAGGATGTTTACAAAACCGTTCATTTCCTCATTGGAGATCCATCTGATGTAGACGATGTCGTTCAAGAGATTTACATTCAAGTGCACAGGTCTCTTCCACAATTCGACATAAACAGACCCTTTCCCCCTTGGTTAATGGGTCTCGTGATGCGACAGATTCTTGCTTATCGTAGAAAGAGATGGACGCATCTCAGGATAACAAAAAAAGCTGAAGAATATGAACAAACTATGACCTATGATTTCTCACATCACGTCGTTGATAAATTATCTAATCATTCGTTGCTATCGAGTGTTGAACACCTGCCATACAAGTTGAAGCATGTCGTGATTTTACATTATTTAAGTGAATATTCACAAGAAGAGGTGGCTATTGCCCCCGTTGACATGACAATAGATCGCCCCTTCTTCTTCGCTATTAAAGATACACAGAGTAAGGCTTGACTATTCTAGGTACGATTACAGCCCCATAATGGACTTCCAAAGGAAAACCCAACTCCATAAGTAATTCGTGGTAATTATAGGGATATTTAGATATACTTATAGCTGTCATAACACCACAAGAGGAGGATTCACCCTATGAATCAATATTCCAACGATTTAAATGCACCCTATAATAACTATCCACCACCTATGCCACCTGCAAAAACGAACGGAAAATCCATCGCTGCACTCGTACTTGGCATATTATCTGTTGCTACTCCGTACATCGGTCTTCTTTTCGGAATCATTGCTATGATCTTAGCAAGTATCTCTCTCAAAGAGCTTAAATATAAAAATGAGGAAGGACGCGGTCTGGCCATAGCCGGTCTTGTATGCGGCATTGTCGGCACTGTAATTTATGCCCTTCTTATTGCCTTTCTCGTTGTCATTTTTATTTTCGCTGCTTCTTCAGATTATTAATATTAGCTTATTCCTTCTACTTCGAATCCTTAACGATCTACGACCTACATATGCAAAAAGAGACCTTAATCCATCATTTCTGATGAATTAAGGTCTTTTACTGTAAGTCTACTGCTATGATCATACTTTATAATTTATCTATAACGTCTCTTGTAGCGTAACACCTTCCGGCATCACAGACAGAACATGCTCTCGTACGGAAGCCTTCTGCTGTAATTCTTCGCAAAGAATAGCAATAATCCCTTGGTCTCCACGAGATCGAATCAGACGACCCATACCTTGTCTTAGACGTAATAGCATATGTGGTAGATCTACCTCTTCAAAAGGAGCAACCGATGCATTACGCTTCGCCATAAATACAGGATCGTTTGGAGGAAATGGGAGCGACCATATGATCACGTTCGATAATGATGGGCCAGGTACATCCAGTCCCTCCCATAGACTTACCGCACATAGAACGCTTGCTTCATTCCTTTGAAATGCTGAAATGAGATAACTAATCTCCTGATCGCCTTCATAATAAAATGGCATGTCCGCGCACCTTGGATCTAGCGTAATCTGCTGTTTGAACTGTTGTAACTCTTCATGCGTACGGAATAGGATTAGAGCCCTTCCATTCGTGCGTTCCAGCAGTTGGCCTGCAATCTCCAACTTCTCAGCAAAAGTCCCGTGAGCTAATTTCGGTGCAAAAGCTTGCATCTGATTCGGATAATCATACGGCGAATTCACCGAGAAGGACAAATAATTGTCCAGTCCTAGACTATCTGCAACATAATGAAACGATCCATCAACAGAGAGCGTTGCAGAAGAGAACACAATCGGCATATTCGTATTGAATACGCGTTCTTGCAATACTTCCTTAACAGCCCTTGGCATGATCGACAACGTTAGTCCATCTTCACTATCCGTCACCCAACATATCAAAGCCTCAGATTTCTCAAAGAGGCTTAGTGCCTTCTGCATCATCTCAATATGTTCTTCCACAATCCGTAGTTGATAGTCATCTAACGTGTATAGCTCACTTTCAAATACAAGCTCTTCCTCGATAGCCGTCAGAATACTTCGGAAACGGTGGACCGCCTGTAGTAATGTATCATTCAAATGAATCTGCTTCCGATCTGAACCCAGGATGCTCTCACTATTCTTTTCCAATAAATGAAACATGATTTCAGATTGATCAATCGCCTCATCAATAAGCACAGCAAGTGCTTCACGCACTTCTCCCTGTAGCAAGCGTAAAATCAACTCTTCAAATATGACATGCTTCATTTTGTATCCAAGTGCTTTCATCGCGGCTGACTCTAACAAATGTCCTTCATCAAATACGACCGCACAATGATCAGGTAAGAGCGGAAGTTGTCCCTCACGTTTTCTCCCCTCGAACGTCCATACATGTTCCATATAGTAATCGTGTGAGCATATCACTAAGTCCGACGAATGACGATAATATTCTCTGGATAGTGTCTGTCCACAACGATGTCGTCTGTCACACGTGAAGCAATCCTGAAAGGAATCCCAGTTAATCTTGTGCCATTGTTCATCATTTAGATGTGGATAGTTCTTACGATCACCGTATGCATAGAACGTCTGCATAGGCCGAGGGCTATGAACAAATTCAGGTAGGTTCTCGTACAAATCCTCCCATTGTGCCCCTTGCTCGTCCTTAAATCTAGCTTCGTCTAACTTCACTAGACATACATATTGATCTGGAGATTTCCCCAAACGTGCGTCAATGGCTAAGCTCAGGTGCTGAGCCAACTTGGCAATATCCCCTTCTGGCTTTACCAATTGCTCAATCAGTGACTCATCCGCACAAGCGATAATAGCTGGTTTCCGAGTATATCTCGCATAACAAATGGCGTATAACAAATACACCAACGTCTTCCCGGTCCCAACTCCTGCCTCTGCAAAGATCGCCTTCTTATCTGCAAAAGCACGTTCCAATTGGAACGCCATATATATTTGTTCATCGCGAACTTCGAAGCCCGCTTCTGGTAATAGTTCATAGAATACATCTGCCACCCAATCGCCAACTTGCGAAATAAAAGACTTGGTAGGATCATGCTCAAAAGGATAACGCTCCACTATATTGTTTACCTCCATGAAGTTTATTGCAAAAAAGCCCAATATTTAAACATGAGCTAACGTTTCATTATGTCATAGGACCGGAATAAAAGCAATTCACTCCCTTATGATTACACCCAAATTTTCAGATTATGAATATTTCAGTTATACTATTGAAAACTAGCTATCAATTACTTGGAGGATCTTCCACATGGAAAATTGGATTACGAGTTTCATGGAACAATACGGATATTGGGGGATATTTCTACTTATCGCGTTAGAAAACATATTCCCTCCGATTCCATCTGAAGTCATTCTTACCTTCGGGGGGTTTATGACAACCCATTCTGATTTGACGGTTACTGGCGTCATTGCGGTAGCAACACTCGGATCTACGGTTGGTGCCATTATTCTATATGGTATTGGTTATCTACTTAATGTAGATAGATTAGAAGCTATCATCGACCGCTTTGGACGATACCTCCGTGTAAAGAAAGAAGACATCCACAAAGCAGATGCCTGGTTCGAGCGCTACGGATATTGGACGGTGTTCTTTTGCCGGATGATTCCTTTAATTCGCAGTCTTATTTCAATCCCAGCAGGCATGGCTAAAATGAAATTCGGGCTATTTCTACTCTTCACAATAGCCGGCAGTGTAATATGGAATATCGCTCTTGTATTGGTGGGTGCCGCTGTTGGAGACAATTGGGAGAAAGTCGTCGAGTATATGGATGTGTATTCCAATGTCGCTTATGCAATCATCGCCGTTGCTATCGTTACTGCATTGTATTTTTGGATTCGAAGAAGTAGAAAAAAGGCGTAGTCTTATATCACACATAGACTCTATCGCATTCATGATGTCACGCTCAAACAAAAATACGCTACCTAGCTTATATTCGGCTAAGTAGCGTATTTACTATACATTTATAGAGAAATACCTAACGTTTGCGTTTCTCCTTACGAGGCGAAATGAAATAACTAGCTGTAATCATCAGATCCACACCTAGGATGATACTCCAAGTCTTCATCATATTACTTAGTGCCTCTGTGCGAGCTGGATCATTAATAATATAAACCATGCCCATAATAAGACCACATCCTATGACATAGGCTACCATGTGCCTCACAAATCCTTTTGAATAGTGCTTTGCATGTTCCATTCCTGTTAATTTATTAGGCGCTACACCTTGTTTCGTGACGTAATATTTAAACCGTATATCTACCCACGCAATCATGCTTTTACCAAATCCAATAGACACACCAATGTATACAGCTGCAAGCGCATGAGCCGTAGTCGCTATCGTACCATTATATAAATCAACGCCTGTCACAATTAATAAGATAAGATCAGTAACCGGTGTGCATACTAATAATAGAATTCCTAACTTCTCCAACTTCAAAATATATCTACATGTTAAACCGAGTAAGATGAATACCCAAAAGGCAATTTCACATCCTATAATCATGTATATGATCCAATTCATATTATAATCCCCTCATAGCTTTTTTTTGCGCACACCTAACACACCCTTATAATACCAATTAAGAATTCATTTGGATACTTATAGTGTTATAATTTGCAAAAAAAAGAACCCTCCAGATCAACTCACTGATCCATAGGGCTCTACGCTATCTCAAAATCTTACGCAAAACAACATTGCCTTCTAAATGAGGTCCGAACACATCTGGTATCGTAGCCAAAATGAGGAGCCTAAATAGCTCCCCATTTCCTTATAGTTCGCTTTCTTCTTTTTCGACATTCTCACGAATAATCTCAATTTTACGAATACGATTTTTATCTTTTTCTCGAATAATGAACGTCAGTTCGTTAGATTGCCAAGCAATACCTTTGGGAAGTTCCGGTTGTCGACTATACAACCAACCCCCAATGGAATCAACATCTTCATGTTCAATATTCACTCCGAGCTGCAAGTTAATATCATCAATAGAAGTGTTACCTTCAACTAGGTAACGATGATCCTCTATTTTTTCGATAGGCTTCTTCTCATCTATATCAAATTCATCACGGATCTCACCGACAATTTCCTCCAATATATCTTCGATCGTAACTAATCCTGATGTCCCACCATACTCATCTAACAAAAGAGCAATGTGTACATGTTGATCCTGCATCTTCAACAAGAGTGATTTAACAGGTAAACTTTCCGGCACGGTCATAACAGGTTGAATCAACGTATTAAAATCAAAATCAGGATTGCTACTATCGTATTTCAAGAAAAACTTTTTTGTATTTACGAAACCAATGATATTATCTTTACTCCCCTTGGTAACCAAAAAGCGAGTGTATTGTTCTGATTTTACAATAGCTATATTCTCTTCAAGTGTTTGATTTACATCTAAACACACCATATCTGTACGAGGGACCATGATCTCTCTTGCTAATAAATCATCAAATGCAAAGATCCGACTCACATATCCATATTCTGTTTTGTTGATTTTCCCGCTCTCATAGCTCTCAGATAAAATGATTTGAATCTCTTCCTCTGAATGAGCCTCGTCATGCTCGCTTGCTGGCATAATACCGAACATTCTTACGAAAGCATTCGCTGAACCATTTAATAACCATATGAAGGGATACATAACTTTATTAAAAACAATAATAATAGGAGCAGTAAGAACTGCGATTTGTTCTGCCTTTTGAATCGCGAGCGTCTTTGGAGCTAGTTCACCTAACACGACATGAAGGAACGTTATCGACACGAACGCAATAATAAAGGCAAGAATATGTCCTGTGCTTTGGCCAATGCCAAGTTGTTCGAACAATGGGAATAATATCTTCTCTACTGTAGGTTCACCCAACCAACCCAGTCCCAGAGCAGTAATTGTAATACCAAGCTGACAGGCTGATAAATATCCATCCAAATTACTTGTAACCTTCTGAACTGCCAGCGCGTTCTTCTTACCTTCCATAACCATTTGATTTACTCTACTAGGACGAATTTTAATGATCGCAAACTCCGTAGCAACGAAAAACGCGGTAAGTATAATCAGTACAGCCACCAAAAATAAATTCAGTACCATATCAAGCTCCTTCTTCGTGATTGTTGAACCGTTCAATCAAACAGTTCTTATGAACTAATTATATAATGTCCCACTCTAGGTTATCAAACGGCTATAAAGCGAATACAAGGTGAAATTCGACTATTTCCGCTCATTAACGAAACACCAGAGGACAATCTCTTTCAGTATATCGTTTTGACACAACCGCATAATCATTTTATGATAAGTTCGGATGAACTATTCATTATAGAAAGGTGTCGCTATGGAAACTCTAACATTTACTCGTAAAGCTATGTCTTGCTTGTTACTTTCTCTACAAGTTGATGCAACAAGCTCCCCACGAACCGTCATACAAGACATCTGGAGAGAAAACCACGAACGAGAATTGGCACAAGGTACATCCATGTCTGCCTTCATCTCAACTTCATTTCCATCCATTATAGAGAAAATGATTAAGTCAGATGCTCATCCCTCTTTTTCTCTTCATGATATTGTGTCCTTAGGATCGCAAATTGAATACACTCATTTCTCCATTACTTCTATTCAAAATTGGGTTAAACGAGATTTCAAAGATTTCATTGGTCATGCTGAAGAAGGTAAGAAGTATTCGTTACAACAAGTTGCTCTATTCTTCATCATTGAAGATCTTAGATCAACATTGGATTACGACACGATCCGTAAGTTCTGTCACATTGTATTTGAACTGATTCAACCCCTTGATTTCTATTCCTCCTATGCTAAATTATTTGAGGAACTTGATGAACGTTACCGCAATTGCATAGATGCACGCTCAGACTTCGTCCATAAATGGGATCAGATGATTACTGTGGCAGCCAAAGAGCATGTCGCGCACACAACAGATCTCTCAGCCGAACACAAAGAAACGTTACAAACCGCCATCCATGTAGCCTTAACATCTGTTCACACATCCTGCTTCCAGTCTCTCTCACGCCGTTATGTCCACGGCATGCTATTTCTTCACAATCTTCAATAACGAGGTGTTATACAACTATGAATGATTTCATAAATTTGCTGAAATATGCCTTCTTAGGCTTAGTACAAGGTATTACTGAACCTATTCCTGTATCCTCCAGTGCTCATGTTATCATTGTGCAAAATCTTTTCGGATTAGAAATTGAAGGGTTAGGGTTTGAGGTGCTCGTCAATTTCGCTTCACTGTTAGCCATTCTACTTATATACAAGAAAGATTTAATACAGTTAATTAAACACGGATATTTATTCCTAATCAAAAAAGAAGAACAATACAAAAAAGATTTCCACTTCATCCTTTATCTCATTATTGCAACCATCCCTGCAGGGCTGGTCGGATTTCTGTTCAATGATCTCATCTCTAATGTCTTTAAAGGAATGCTGACCATCGCTATTTCACTCTTTATTACTGGTATTGCGCTATGGTTGATACGTAATCTACGCGGGCGTAAGAATGAAGCAGGACTCAAATTGAAAGATGCTATCATCATTGGACTTGCGCAGACCGTTGCCTTGATTCCTGGAATCAGTCGATCTGGAGCTACGATTGTAGCGGGTATGGGACTCGGACTCAAGCAATCAACTGCTCTCAAATTCTCATTCTTTCTATATATCCCTATAAGTGTCGGCAGTATGATTCTTGAAGGATCTAACCTTATCCATGACCCTCTAATAGGCACATTAGCTCTTCCCTACACACTAGCCTTCATATGCTCACTTGTTACTTCCTACTTCTCTATGAAATGGTTCATGGGCATTATGGAGCGTGGTCAATTGAAGTACTTCTCGTGGTATTGCTTTCTCTTAAGTGCATTCATATTGATATTCATGTTATAAACTATTAATAGCATAACAAAGAGCCCTGCTAGACGAATCAATGGTCTAGTAGGGCTCTTTCATATTCTTATGACTATGTTAATGCGTGGAGACCAGTTGTTTCAATTCTGATATCAATTGATCCAACTTAATGTAATCTTCCACGATAGTACCTATTTTGTGATCCTGTGTTTCCATGCTTCCATACACTTCTTCCACAGCTGCCATGTTCTGCTGCGTCGTAGCGGCAATATTAGTTATATCATCTGATATGCCCAACTGTCGTTCATGAAGGCGGTTCGCAGAATTACCGACAATGTTAGAATGCACCTTCACTCGATCCGCGTTCTCATTAATACTCGAAATGAGCTGTCGAACCTCCTGCGACACCTTACTGCTCTCTGTCACTGCCGTCTGACCACGTTGAACCTGAACATCGACTGCATTTATTTGACTGCGTATGCCAGACAGAATCCCATCAATTTCATTCGCAGCATTACGTGAACTTGTCGCAAGCTTACGAACTTCATTCGATACGACTGCGAACCCTTGACCGTGCTCACCAGCACGAGCTGCTTCAATAGCTGCATTAAGTGCAAGTAGATTCGTCTGTTCAGAAATATCGCTAATGGTTCCAACAATAGAGCTAACACGTTCATTCTCCTTGTTCAGAAGCTCCATGATCTCCACGGTATGAACGATAATCTGTCTTACACTTTCTACTTCTGAAGATAAGATTTCCATCTGTGTACTACTCTGCTCGGTCAAAGCCGCATTATCCACGGAATATTGTTGCAATTGTGTCGTTCCGTCTAATAACTCTTTCACATCATCCTTGATGATGTGAGTCGTCTCGCTTACATTCATGACGTTGCCCGTCTGTCTCTCAATAGCTACCGCCATTTCTGAGAAGGTATGAGTCACTTCCTTAGAAATGTTACCTGTAACACGAACATTCTCTTGTTGTCTTTCACTAAATTCGTTCAGCATCAAGATAGAACCTTTCAACTTTTCAAGTAACGCATCCGCCGTATTCTTAGCCACAAGCGTCTCCTCTTGCTCTTTTACCACCTGTTGCTGCAATTTTTTACTAAATTTAGCTGAGAAGGCAAGCGCAGCTGTAGCAAATGCAAGATACAAGTAGATATAGACTAAGGATTCACTAGGAAACAACTGTTCTCGTAATGAAGGGACCATGAACAGATATGTACTTACAGCTGCACCTAGAATTCCATTAAATATAATAGGCTTATGATCTTGATATAGCGTCATTAATGCTAAATTAACATAGACTAAAAAATATGTACTAATAATAGGCTTAGGATCTGAGACAATTAGAAAGAGTACGATTAAAGTGATTATACTCGCTACAAAATATTTTATGTATGGAACTCCAATTTGACGATAGGTCATAAAAGTCGCAATACCACATGCAACTGACCCCAAACCTGCTAACATTAGAATCATTTGAATATCTAGCCCAATGGCGAAATCCGTAACGATACCAAGTGCAAGCATTCCCCACAAGATCTTAATGAACAACCGATTACGTTTATTTAGTTCTGAAAGCGTTGATACATCCATGAATATCTCTTCCTTTACTGTAAGCTTATTTGATTGTTTCCCGTGTTTGACTTGTCTCTTGTGGACAAGTAATCCATGGATACTGTTTTTTATTATTATACATTTCCTCTAAATCAATAATAACGGGTACGACATAATCACCCTTATAAAACACTTTGCCTCCAACCTTCTCGAAGGGTACTTGGAACGTAATACGGAGGGCTCGTAGAAATACAGGCTCCATCATAGCCACATAATATCGTATTTTCTTTTCTTCTCCATATAGAATAGATCCTGATAGGAGATCTGCAATATTATGACCTCGATATTGATTAAGCACCGCAATCTTATCAATCTCAGCTACCGCTCCTTCTGCATGTATAAGTTTTGGATGATCCGCAAAGGGCGCCGTCTGATTGATCACACTATTGTGAATACTGTAAGGCTTAATTTCGGAGGTACCTATATAGTCACCCTCCTCCGTAACGATTACAAACCGTTCCAAGACCTGTTCGGTAAAATCAAGATCAAATCCTTTTTCCAACCAAACGGTTGTCCAAATGTTATTAAACCGATCTAACTCCCCTTTACTTTCTACACGTTTGAACATAATTCCTACTCCTTTCTCTCGAAGTAAAAAACATATATCTACATTCATATCGGAATAAATCGATAAAAAATGTAGTTGCAGTTCTATGTCTTTAGATTAGAGAATGCAGATCAAACTACAATTTCTCGATGGAAGCGCTACATAAATATGACCTAAGCGATTCCCCTAAATAACACCAAGGAAATTACTTAGGTCTATGAATATATCGAATGTCTCTCTACTAGAAGACTGATGTATTCATCTCATTCCAGGCTGCCTGCCCTATAATCCCAATTCGCCAGATCGCAATTCCTTTAAGCCCATAACGTTTGGCAAGTCCAATCTTGGCATTCACCGATTGCTCGTTCTCACTAGCCAGAGATATACCTAGAATCAACTTATCTTTACCGACTTCCTTTAATGCCAAAAGAATAGCCTCATCTACCTTCGCAAGTGGTTCTGGACTTTTCTCATCCTCATAAGCATATCCCATAATAATCAAGTCATCAGCGAGGCTCGCAAGCGTCTTATAATCATAGCCCGAATATGCACTGTTCAAAGGATGAAGGACGATGCTGAGCTTAAGACCTACTTGATCTGCCTTTAATGATAAGTTCTTAATAAATGCGTTGTAGTCCGAACGTGCTTTGGCTTTGTCGCCGCTCCAACCCAGACCCTCTAGATCGAGCACGATCCCTTTAAAGCCTTTTTGTGAAGCGGTATCCACGATGGAAGTGATAGTCTTGTTCTGAAGTTCCTTATCTTCTAAGTTTTTGGTAAGCTCCAAGCCTCCATCAACCGAATACACCATCAGATAAGGTGTCGTCCCCTGCTCGTTCGTTTCTTGAATAATGGATTCTGGTGTAACAGTTCCAGCTGCCTGCGGCCATCTATATTCCTTACCCTCCGTGGTAAACTGACCCTCTTTATCAATTCGGCTCCAGCCAAACGCAACAGAATCAAAGGAAGGAATCATAGATCGTTCGTCAAATGAAGACAACGCATAAAACCCCATTGTATATATGTCCTCTTTCGGCGATGTAATGGATACCGTCTTTGTCACTTGATCCCACGCGACGACTGCTCCAAACTGAGTACTAAAAAAGCTTAAAGGGATCAACGTGTTACCGTTTACCGTTTGCGGAGAGGCTATCAATTTTACGATCCTACCATCAACTACCGCATTCTTACTTCCCATCGTGAGTACGACTTGTTTGGTACCAGCTGCACCCGACTTAGATGCTGTAATTTCCTGTTTAGCCTGATTCCACACAACCTTAACACCAAGTGCTTCAGATATGGCCCGAAACGGAACCATCGTTGTCCCATCCTTAACCGTTGGCTGTACCGGAAATGGAAGTTGATATTCATCCAACATAATACTTACCTTACCGGATTGATTGGGTGCTGCTTCACTTGTGCTGGTACTTAAAGCAGCCATGCCACCTACGGCGATGATAGAACATAATAATATTTGAGCAAATCGTTTCATGGTCAGTCTCCTATTCTATGAATAATCTAAATATAGTAGATGAGAAACTATCAATTCTCATTTTACCTCAATATGGTAGATTTATCTATAATATAGGACTCTTTGTCGAATAAGAGTACATAACAAAAACCTCGTGAGCTTGAGTAAGCTACGAAGTCCTTGTTGATTTCTATTCTGTAAAGAACCGAGCAATCTTAATGGCCAGAATGAGTATTTTCTCCAGAAGCAGATGTGATTTCCAACATATCATCAATTTCACTTTGCGCACCATCAGAAATCGTGTTGCTATCGCCAGTCAACCAGGCATGATTGTAAGGTCCTTCTGCTGGCGAGTTTTGAAATTTAGGCTGAAGAGACATCGTATAAGCCATAACAGAATTCGGCATCCCCTTTGTATCTGTAAATATCAGTGGTGCATGTTTCCCCAAATGAGAGAATGGTGCTGCCGCAATAGCTAACATCGTAGAGTCCTTCGTCAAAAAGGATAAATTATGGCCAGGCTCCGTTATTCCCCACCCGAATTGATTCGTTGAATCCTTGAACTGTGCAAAAGCAATGGCATTCTCATATGGATCATTACCAGAAATACGAGTTACCGATCCGTATGTTCTTAGTTCATTCTCCACTTTTGCCGATATCACGGATTCAGGACCTAGTACATAAATCGAGGCTTTTCCATTCCGTTGTTGTAGTGCATCCATTGTTGGCTTAGGAATTTCACTTTTGGTTACATAGAGCAATGGCTCAGGCATATGCGCTATCCAATTTACAGCAGGGAGCGTATACTCAGAATCATCCATCGATCCAATAATAACCGATTGGGGTAGTTCCCCAGCTGCCTTTCCATAATAGGAATCAATCGCTTGCGCCACAGCCGCAGGCTCATCACCTTCAATTCTATCTACCTTTAGATTCAAAGAACCTAATTGTTCTTCCACATTAGAAGCAATCGGACCAACTAGCACCACTTGTATTCCATTATTTCCTTCAGCGCCCTTAGGATCCAAACGTTTCAGTTCATTTAGGGTTTCCGTAGGAACTCCCTCTTTATTGATATAAAGAATAGGGCCATTGTTAGGATGATGGATTAAATCGGCACTTGCTGCTGCAATCTGCCAATTACTCACATCTGTTAGCACAACACTCGAAGGTCTATTGTTCTCACCTTGAGCTGTCCAAAGCGTACGGGAGACCACAACTGCCGCCTCAATGGGATCAGATGTATTCACACGTGTCGTATTTTTGGTAGCTATCCAAGGTAGTGCGACTGCGCTGTTATTTACTTGATCAGATTTAGCTGTAGAAGCGTTATCACCTAATTGACAGCCGGTTAAGGCAACACTTAGAAGTAACGTTAAAGTGCCTAAGATTACTCTCTTTTTCATCATAATTCCCCCAAATTTAATATTTCTTCTCACGAATGATTACTACTTTACCCTATAAATGTGTAGAAATAATGTGGAAATCACTTCATAATTCAAGAATTAAAAGGATATCTTTATCAACAGAAAAAGACCCCCATTGCATTAACATGATGAATTGTTAATGTCATGTGGATCTTTCCCTACATCTGTTTAGAAATATCAATACATATCTTTGTGCTTACATTCATTTCGCTTTCAATCGTAATCCCATACGGTTCTCCATAGTACAATTTAATACGTTCATGGACATTTTTCAGACCATATCCCGTTTTCGTCAGCATATAACAAACAATTAATTTTCTCATTATCCATACCCTTTTGTTAAGCTCATTTAGTTGGAAGATATACAAAAATAGTCGTGCCTCTGCCAATCGTAGAGCGTATTTCAATCCGCCCGAGATGAGCTTCGACGATCATTTTGGCTATGCTCATACCAAGACCAGATCCGGCGGTTGTCTCTTCCGTGTTCGTCCCACGGTAATAGCGTTCGAAGAGCTTGCCCATCGTCTCCTCGTCCATACCGCGGCCATTGTCTGACACTTGAATAAAGGCTTCATCATTTAACATACCGCACACTACAGTAATGGTTACACCCGAAGAGTTATGCTTCACCGCATTAGATAGCAGATTATCCATAAGTCGCTGTAGCCATTTTTCGTTGCCGATAACTGGCACGGACTGATCATCGCCCTCGTATTGAAATTCCACATTTGCAAGTGTCACGTCATTCACATATTTTAGAACTGATCTACGCGTTAGCTCACCAAGCTCGATATCATGCTGATCCATGAATATAGCACCTTGTTTTAATTGGTAAATATGTGAAAAGTCGGTGATCAGGTCCAGCATGTAGTCACCCTTCTCGCGAATCATCTTGCCCATCTCCTGAAGTTCCTCTTGACTCCAAACCGCTGGCGAGCTTTCCAAAATGTAGCCATAACCCTGTATAGTCGATAGAGGCGTTCGTAGGTCATGCGAAATACCACTCATCCATTCCTCACGGGTCTTCTCTAATTGAAAGCGATCTTTCTCCGTTTGCGCGAGCTGCTCGGCCATTTGATAGAAGGATTGAATGACCTCTCGATATAGACGATAACGGATACGGAGCTTGCCATTTTTACGAAACACCCTGCGACGATCCTTCGGCGTGAGCACTTCCGCATAGAGTCCTTTACCCATTCGCTCGAACCAGCCTGTAAACAGAATAAGGGGCTGAGCGTAGCGATAGCCGTGCCAGATTGAAATGGCGAGTGACAACACGAGGATCGAGCCACCTACCCAAATGAAGATATTAATGAACTCTTTCAAAATAGGCTGATCGTTGAAACTTCCTGGTTGATTGGGGGTATGAACGATCCATGTCATTGCATTCTTATCTGATTGATAAACGACCACATTCGTATCGAAATTTCCAGGGGCCTGCTTCATCGATAAGATCTCCAGTGGCTCGTAGCTATCCATAGAGGATGAGGGTTTGCCAATCGTTTGAATACTTTCACCCTCCAGATTGACGATCGTTAAGTAACTGTTTGTCTCCTGTAATTCTTTGAGTAGTGTTTCCTTATAACCTTCGGCAACGATTCCGTTCTCTTGATAGCTGTCATACCACAGCGCGAGCTGCTCCTGACGAGGATTCTCAAATCCGAGTAGGAATAATAGAGGCGATTCATACGAGTTATCCAGCTTCATATTAACGAAGTAATGATTGTATTTCCCCGTTTCTTGAAGCGTTAGCAGCTGAGTGACTGAATAAGCTGTAGGTTGATCTGAATCCGTATTCACTTCATAAATGACGTCCCCTTTAGATCCGAGGACCTGTAACCACATGTTTTTTTCCTTAATGAACTTACTCCAATACGAGGGGAACTTAAGCGTATCATTCTGGTAGTAAGTTTCACTTATGACGGAATCAAGCGCAGCCACGGGAAGGTTACGTTTAAGCTCTTCATTTGTGATTTTATTAATCAAGACGAGGAAGAGTATCGTCATCGAGATGAAGACGAGAATCGAGTACACAATGAGTTGGTATGTAAAATGGAAAGCCATCCTGCGCTGTATCTTCATACGTTGATCGGCTCCTTAACCAGCTTATAGCCTAGTCCGCGGATAGTCAGCAGATGGGTAGGCAAACTCGGATCATGCTCAATCCGTTCGCGAATGCGGCGAATATGGACCATCACCGTATTATCATCTCCAAGTCCGTCGATCCCCCACACGGCTTCATATAGTTGCGCTTTAGAGAAGACAATGCCGGGATTTTTGCAGAAATACAGTAGCAGCTGGAACACTTGAGCTGGACAGGTAACAACAGCACCATCCACAAGTAGCTCCCCTGCAGCTTCATTTAATTGAAAGCGGCCATAGCTATACACGGTTTGTGCCACAGTATTGCTTCTTGCCGCAGGTTTACCAATTTCATCAATGCGCCGTAGACGCGCCTTAATACGAGCGGCTATCTCAAGCGGATTAAACGGCTTCGTAATGTAATCATCGCCACCCATCGCGAATCCAGTCAGAACGTCCAGATCAGACACTTTGGCAGTCAAAAATAAAATATGTGGATTGCCTAATTGACGGATTTGCGAGCATAATTCAAAACCACTACCGTCCGGTAGCATAACATCCAGCAGAACGATGTCGGCTCCGTTACGAGCAATCGTATCGAGTGCTTCTTGGCAGGTTCCAGCTGTATATAGTTGGTGAAATCCTTCCTTTTGGAGCACAAGTTGCAGCATTTTTACAATAGAAGGTTCATCATCAACGATAACTATTTTATTCATATTCATTCTTCATCACCTGATGTAATGCTAGCATATAAACCTTAACATCTGTTGAACAAAGTTAGAAAAAATTAAGTTCATGTTATGGTTCTGTTCCTTAGCTGTTCAGCTTGATTGATTATGATTTGTAAGAGAGGTGATGGTAAAGATGAATCAAATAGACACAGGAAACCGCATTCGCGTTATAGATGCGATTCGCGGCTTCTGCTTACTTGGTATACTTATTGCAAATATGCTCATTTTCCAGTATGGGATGTTCGGACAAGGGGAACTACAGCAATTTAACCCTACAAGTATGGACACGATATCGCATCATGTATTGAAAATTATAGTTGAAGGAAGCTTTATGCCGATCTTTATGTTCCTGTTTGGCTATAGCTTATATAAGCTTCGGGGAAGCTTGGTGAAGCGTAACTTAAAGCCCGGGTGGGCGTTATCTCGACGCTTCCTCATGCTTATCGCATTAGGCTTGATGCACAGCTTTTTGTTATGGGAGGGTGACATTTTATTAGCCTACGGGGTAATGGGTTTCACTTTGCTGCTATTCGTTAAGAGAAAGCCTAAGACGCTAATCATATGGGGAATCATACTGAGCATATTGATGGCGGGTCTAAGCTATGGTATCGAGAAGAAGACAGTTAAAGAAGAGACGCGGATGCAGGAGTATGTTGCAACATCTATGGAAGTCTATGGTGGGGGGACCTATCAAGAGATTGCTAAGTTTCGTTTTAATGAGGATCCGCTTGATTTGCCATCAGGCGCTATCATCATCGTAATGTTTATTGCACCGCTCTTTCTGCTTCCGATGTTCTTGTTCGGGATTGCCGCGGCAAACAAACAATGGTTTCACAATCCACGGCGAGAAAGACGTAGATACGTGTGGGCGACGGCAATCCTTCTGCCGCTTGGTCTAACGTTTAAGAGCATAGCGGAACTCCAACCAGAATCCGCTTGGAGCGGCGTATTTCTTACAGCGGGAGGGCAGCTTCTCGCACTTGGATATATTTTTGCGCTAGCACTGGTGTTATCGCACTTATCGAAGAGATCGGTGCTCGTATCAGCGTTTGAAGCGGTCGGTCGCATGTCGATGACGAACTATTTGATGCAAACCGTCATTTGTACGACCTTATTTTATGGTTATGGGCTAGGTTGGTTCGGACAAATCGGCATTGTGAACGGCTTTCTATTGGCCTTGCTCATATATACTGTGCAAGCTGTACTAACGAGCCTGCTACTACGACGATTTAAGAACGGCCCAATCGAGAGACTTCTTAGGATGTGGACTTATCTCTCACTCAACGGCAAGCCACGTGCTTCGCATAAGGTTGTTCATGATCCAAATTTGAATACTCCAGTGTAATAAAGAAGTAGAACTTGCCATTGCATATATTCGCATCATAAATGTAATAGACCCGAAAGACGGACACATGGTTTCACAGTGTCTATCTTCGGGTCTATCCATCGTTAATCCTAATTCTGGATAATTCCAGCGGAGAAGTTATTGACCGTCTCCAGTTCGCTTGAGCCTTATCTATTTATAAATGACGTTACCGCCTTTTTTAAATTCTTCTGCTTTCTCAAGCATTCCTGCCTCTATTGTTTCCCGTTCCTCTAGCTGTAAAGCTCTCGTAGAATCTCTAATATCGTGAGAAATCCTCATACTACAAAATTTCGGTCCGCACATGGAACAGAAGTGAGCCGTCTTAGCTCCTTCAGCGGGCAGTGTCTCATCATGATATTCGAGAGCTCGTTCAGGATCCAATGACAAATGAAATTGATCCCGCCAACGAAACTCGAAACGAGCTTTCGAGAGAGCGTTATCTCGATCTTGTGCACCCTTATGTCCTTTTGCCAAGTCGGCGGCATGAGCCGCTATTTTATAAGTGATTACCCCTTCTCGTACATCTTCCTTGTTCGGTAGACCAAGATGCTCCTTCGGAGTGACATAACATAACATTGCTGTGCCGAACCAACCGATCATCGCTGCACCAATGGCAGAGGTAATATGGTCATAACCTGGTGCGATATCTGTCGTAAGTGGACCTAATGTATAAAATGGCGCCTCATTACAAATTTCAAGTTGCTTATCCATGTTCTCTTTTATCAAATGCATAGGTACATGTCCCGGCCCTTCGACCATCACTTGAACATCATGACTCCAAGCAATTGCCGTTAATTCACCTAACGTCTCTAATTCAGCAAATTGTGCTTCATCATTAGCATCAGCAATCGAACCAGGACGTAAGCCATCCCCTAGGGAAAAAGAGACATCATACATTTTCATGATCTCACATATGTCTTCAAAATGTGTATACAGAAAGTTCTCTTGATGATGTGCAAGACACCATGCGGCCATAATCGAGCCACCTCTTGAAACAATGCCTGTCATTCGCTCTGCTGTCATCGGAATATAACGAAGTAGAACGCCCGCATGAATGGTGAAATAATCAACGCCTTGTTCTGCTTGCTCGATGAGTGTATCACGGTAAACTTCCCACGTTAAATCCTCCGCTTTGCCATTCACTTTTTCCAGTGCTTGATAAATTGGTACCGTACCAATAGGCACAGGAGAATTGCGAACGATCCACTCGCGTGTCGTGTGAATGTTTTTACCCGTGGATAGATCCATAATGTTGTCTGCGCCCCAACGTGTCGCCCATCTCATCTTCTCCACTTCTTCCTCTATGGAAGAGGATACAGCGGAGTTTCCAATGTTGGCATTGATCTTAACTAAGAAATTTCGCCCAATAATCATAGGTTCGCTCTCAGGGTGATTGATGTTCGCTGGGATGATTGCGCGACCACGAGCTACTTCATCTCTTACAAATTCCGGTGTCACATTCTCGCGTATAGCGACGTATTCCATCTCCGCTGTGATGATGCCCTTACGTGCATAATGCATTTGAGTGACATTTTGTTCTCTCTTCGCTCGTAGAGGTTTCCTTTGGAGCGCTGGAAACACTTCCGCCGCAGTTTTACCGTTAGCGTAGCCGTTATCTTCAGGTTTCACAGTTCTTCCTTCGTACGCTTCTGCATCTCCTCGTTCCTCGATCCACCGTAAACGGTTAGGTTCCAAACCCTGTCGGATATCGGTTTGAATGTCAGCATCCGTGTAAGCGCCACTTGTATCATAGACATGGATCGGTGTATTCTCCTCTTCTCCATGTACGCCCGAAGTTGGACTAAGTGTAATTTCCCTCATTGGTACCTGAATGTCTGGACGTGAACCCTTTACATATACTTTTTGACTTGCTGGAAAAGCCGATAAATTGATTGGTTTCTTCTTCATTTCGCTTGTCATCTCATTTCCTCCTAAGTAAAGGTGATTTGATCAAGCGGAGTACAGTCTACTCTAACAAGTAGAAACGGCTTCGCCGTCCTTATAAAGACGGTATCCATTTCAGCGAGAAATATAAGAAAGTATAAGATAAAATTTATACTTTCTTATATTTAGAAAAGGCCGCATCTGAGTAAGATGCGGCCTTAGAGTAGACAAATAGAAATAAAACTCCATTTCCTCCGCTGGCATTATCCAGATCAGGTTTGACGGTCGATAGTTATAACTATCCTCTCAGCCTGGTCCCACCAAGCTCCCGTGACGATATAATTGCTACATAAAGTATAACGTAATAGCTATTTATTTACAATTCATTTCCAAGTTGAATGTTACGCTTTGGCTAAGGGTCTTACATAGACCGAATCTCTCTAGTAACATCATATATATTGTGGGGCTTGGCGAAAATGGTATTACTCAGCGCAAGAAACGTGTTGAAGGGACCTTTGGGAACAGCCCATAATCCAAAGATGAGGGTAAATCCAATAAATAGTATCGCGATGAGCGGTGTTGGATGATATTCCTTAATATAATAGCTGGTATAATTCCGATAACTAATGATGCCAAGGGAAATGCATATCTCATAACGAATGAATTCAGTCTGATTATCTATGAGGAACCCGTTGTAAGTCGCGCCGGAATCCCTAATCTGATCGTGATTATCTCTCATCCATTCCCTTAGTCTCTTGGTATGCCGTTCATCATATTTAAATAAAATAAAAAATATGAGACACACGATAGCCATTATCACAATACATATAGTCACCTCTGGGTTTCCAGCCTCCAAACTGAAATAGAAACTAGAACCCAAGAAAATAAAGAATACTAACAGTAGATTGGTCATCAACACGATTCCTTTCGAAAAATATTTACATATATTTTATTATATTCTCGATCGTCACAATCACCTCCTCTTTATGTGAAATAATGAAATTAATCAACATGGACTTTAGTTAACTTCCGTCCCTGTTCTACAGTTGGCATTGTATACTCACAAAAAAAGAAGTCTCGGCACATGCCGAGGCTTCCCTGTTCATCATAGTATATTCAGCCCATATTCTTTCTTAGGTATCGTTGAGAACTCATTTATGATTGCAATTGCATTAGAATCTGTGGATCTTTAATCTTCTTATCCTCAGCCAACATCACGATCTTGGACAAAATTTCCGCCGTCTTCGGATCTTCATCTATGAAGGGTAAGAATATACGGCCTCTATGCTGTGAATGTACAGGAATGATATGCATAGCGCCTGTAGCTTGTCTGTAAACCATACCGCTACCCAAATGTACCCCATACTCACCCAAGGAACCATCAATTCGAGCATAGTTCCCTTCTAAACGAACGTTATCAATCTTCAAGAGACGAAGTGATTCTCTGACGATCACGCTTCGCATCTCTATCGTAGTCAGACTAGCTTCCGGATCAACGCCTCCAACATGCGCGACGCTCACGACTAAATCTACGTCTCGCATCACTTCTGAGAACAGTATCGGTGGAACTTTATCCAAGGCTACGCTCTTATAGGTATTGCGATCAAAGAATTGAACCGTCTCAAGCGTAGGTGCTTCACTCTCCGAGGGAGAGAACCAATCTGCCATCGCATAGAGATTCGCTATTAGATTCTCCGCATAGTATACCTTCTGTAATCCCTCTTCATAACTAACTGTCCACTGCCGGCCTTTGAGTAAGGAGACTGTCTTTCTCGGCTGAATTTGATGCCCAGCGTATCTGCGAGAGACGGTTTCATTAGCCTGTTCATCCGCATTGGGAAGGTATAACTCACGGAATACCTGTTTGAATGGCTGACGGAGTTGACGATCGAACAGGTCTTTCTGATACTGACTCCAGTGACCACTTTTATATAAATGAAGAGGATGCGCAATGAGGAGTTCCTCTTTGTCTCCGATAAGAACTAATTTACCTGCTGGATCGATAAGTCCGCCTGCAGCTGCATCGAAATATCCCAAAGTCTCTCCCGATTTAAATACTAACGTCCGCAATAGAGGCGTGATGACCGGATTACCTGATAACCCCTTCAACTCTTGCAGCGTAAATGTATTCCCTGATTCCATCGAGCGTTCAAGCTCCTTGCGTGCTCTCCGGTATTGATCTGTTAGTTCAACCTTCATTTCTTTCAAAGCAGTAATATATTCATCTTTCTTGTACTTTGCAGGAACGGATTTCAACTCTTTACCTTTACGCATAATGCCTATCTCTGACTTTCCTTCGTCATCAATAAGAAGCTTCACTGTCGTCTCCTCATCAAGATTATGAGGTTCGAAGAAGGATTGCATATCGTCCAACTTTCGCGCTTCCATATCCCACATGAGTCGAATGACATCGCCATACCCTGCATTTCTCGCCAAATTGCCAAGGGCTATCTGAGAGATCATGCCTTCACTTGCCCGACGCTGAGCACCAAATTTCTTACTCTGCATAAGAAACTGTTGAATGAACTCATACCGCTCACGAATATCTTGTTCTCGATCTTCACGCAATGAAATAAGGCTATAACAGAGCAAGTGATCTTTATTCCGCTTCTCTTCAACGGATTTCTGTATTTCCTTAATATCTAGTTTCCCCAGTGTCGCATCTGCGAACAGCTGTGATCTTCGGTGGTTAGCTCCAGCTGAAATATATTTAGCACAATCGTACAATAAGTCGAATCGCTTCTCTCCCACCGTATCATAAGCCTCTTTAAACCAACTGATATCGAAGGCACCATCATTAAAGTCTTGTGCTGATATCGGTGAATAGTGGGCCACAACCGTCTCCTTCTCAGCTGAGAAGCCTTCATTAATGTGCGCATGGAAATACCAAGCTGCACTACGCAGACCTTCCCAATCTAGATATTTAGCTACAATATCTAACCACTGTGGAGCATACATTGCTGCTTCTAGTAGCCTTTTCTCCGTAATATGATGACCTTCAAGCATTTCTCTCAAACATGTATCATCTTCACCTTCGCGTGGATAACTGATCTTAAGTAGGTGACTGAACGTTTCCTTCTTCGTGATGCTATCTCCATATCCATAGATATAACCACGAATGAAAGTTTCCTGCTGTAAGCCAGATAATATATGAATTAAATGCTCCATACCCTCGATCCGTTCCAACCCCATCGCTAGCGGTGTAACATCAGTCGCTAGATCTCCACGTTCGAGCTCTACCTCAAGAATTCTCTCTACAGCGGTCTGACGAATCGTAACTAACGCAGGCTTGGCATCTATCCAATCATATCGTTTAGATGTAATATTGCGTATATGATTGCGACTGTCTTTACTGCCTACTAATTCCCGATATACTTCTCCTGTACCGATCATTCCCACTTCAAAAGCACGTAAGTAATCCTCTAGATCAAGTACCGAGTCATCGTTTTCTTTCGGATTCATGATATTAAATGCATAGAAAGTATGGAACACTCGCTTGAAGCTGTCATCATCATACATTCGACTACGGACCATTGAGAACCACGGGTTCACTAAGAGCTTGAATATGCCCCATTCATTGGACACCTTCTCCTTAGGCATCAATCGCATCACAGTGTTTAGAGCACCTACGCTCAAATCAAAGGTTGAACGTTTATCACTATCCATGTAGTACGCAAACAATAAGCTGCCGATTTGATTACTATACTTAAATCCTTTAAGTGCATCTTTAATCTCTTGAATCTGAGCAACAGGATACAACTGCTCTGCAAACTCCTTACGCCAACCCTCGAGCAATGTATGCTTCCCAAGCTCAGTGTAATCCATTTCACCGTCCGAGAAATACCGATAATATTGGTTCAGTGTCTGATCAAGAGGTTCCAGTATAGAATAGAAATAGATCTGCATTAAATCAGTAGCCCCTAAATGACTCCGTTCTAAGTAATCTCTCCACACCTCATGCAACGGATACTTCGTTAGCTCTGCCGTATCTTCCTCTTCATCTTGAAATGGACGAAGTCTTCTTAAATCTGCACCGAGCAGCAGCGTATCCTTATAACCAGAGTAATACTCTACCTCATACTCATAATCACGATGATTATGAATCTCTTGCTCCAGCCCAGAGAGGAAAAGAATCACATCTTCAGTCGATAACCTGAAAATATTCTTCCAGTCGAATTCTCCTATTACTGGAGTCTCTGTAAGCCAAGGTTCGATTGTGTTCGGATCGAATAGACCGAAGCCATTCGCTGCTGTATATTCATTCTTTTGACTAAGTCTTCCTATCAATTGCTGTTCCTTAGGTGTGGGATTCTCAATTAAATGAGGCAGCGAACTCAAGCCTTCATACTGCTCCGTTCGTTCACTATCCTCAAAAATCACGACAATCGTCTCCAACCCCGCCAAGCGCTGTAACTCACTCTTACCTTGCAGTAACCGAGTTAGAGAGGCCATCACACTGCCCTCTGGCTGACGCAACAGTAGCTCAATAGCACTTTGACGTAAGGATCCTGTCTTCAACTTCAACAATCCTTCAATTAACTTCAACTCTTCATCCGTTAACGTCAATTTCTTCGCCTTCTCGAGTGCCTTCTCGCGATTAAGCATGCTTTTATCTGATAGGGATGAGAAGATAAATTCACGCTGTGCCGAATGATCCATATTCTGCATGAAATAAGACAACAACTCACCACGCAACTCCGTACTTAATCGATCCTTCAAGGCAATGATTGCGGCGATCCATTCACTGTCCATATCATACGCTGTAAGGTATAGCATCTTACGAATAGGGAGGTCCGGAGTGTAATGAACATGCGTAAAATCCAACACTTTGGAAGGTGCGGATATCTCTTTGTGAGTCATGCCAAGGAACATTCCCATGAGTTGTTCGAATTCAAGTCGACGTTCTTCTTTGTTCTCTAGCAGAGGTATACGCTCAATCGTAATGCTAAGCCCATACTCTTCCTCTCTTCGCCAATTACGTGTGTACTCATAACTATAGTTGGATAGAATCCAATACTGTAATTCAGGGTCCGTAGCATCTAGGTATTGTCTAGCAATCCTATAACGAACATCTCTATTCTCACTATTGGCGAGTACGTACTGTGCAATGATCTTCTGATACAGCGCACCGCGCTCCATCAGGTCCTTAATCCCACTAAATAAATCACGTTCTTCATATACTGCTGTAGCCCATAAACTTAAATAAACGTGGTTCGCATTGTCACTAGACAACCACGACGCACGAACGGATTCATCACTTAAAACATGATATGCTCCCTCTATAAGTTGTCCTGCTACACGTTGATTCGCTGATTCCAGTCCCATTCCTGTCCATACGCCGAGCGCTCTCACGACAGAACTATAGCGAATATAACCTTGATCAATAATGACCTTCAGCATGTATAGATTCGCATCAAGCGTCCCTTCGTCCATTCGTTCCACAATGGATTGCCGAAGCCCCTCTTGCAATCGTGCAGCCGTTAATAGCTCACCCATCATCACATACAAGTCCGATTGGTGACTCATAAATATTCCTTTGATCATCCCATGGGTGAGTAACGCCGTTTGATTATCTCCATATACAATTTCCTTAAGTGCCGCAATGACTTCTGTATTGTTACGATCTAGCTCGAAAGCAATGACGTCACTAATCGTCTGTGCCAAATGATAATTCTGCTTCAATGGATAGTCTGCTAACGTCAAATAATCAATAATTGCGAATTCATGACAATCCATGGATAAAAGCGAACTCATCTTGCTTATCACCTGACCCATATGGGCGCTCCATTCCAATGTACGAAAAGGTCTTCTTTCGTATCCTGTGCCATAAGGGTATTCAGTCGCATGAGTAGTAATATAATCAAAAACTTCTCCCGTGTACACATTCGTAAGTTGCCTCACAACTTTCACCAGTGGTTCGAACAATCCCTCGTTGTTTCCCGCAGCAAGTGAATACAATATCTCTTGGCATTTCAAAAAACACTCTTCATCCTGACGCACATACCCCATTTGCCCCAACTCCGCCACTAACTTCGCTAGTGGAGAAAGATGAGGATCTAACCCCTCTGCTCTTTCTTGTAATAATGCATAATAATGCCTCTCTCGTTCATGCTTCTCCATCATTAATTGTCCCCTTTCACCATAAGCTTCCAGCCAGCATTGTGAACCTGATAAATACAATCTCATCTTCTTCCATAAGCTTAAGTGGTGCTTCCAAAAGACTATTCTCTTCTTCTCGAATAAATACTTTGTATAACCCATCTTCAAAAGCTAATAATGCCGTCTCTACTGCCTTCGCGACATCAGGACTCTGTTCGTTATACACCGACCCGAAACCTACTTTTCCATTCTCTCCACGCGCCTCGATCTCCGCTCCTGTTAAGAATGGTATCAGCTGAGTGCTTTGTTGCTTATCCTTTAACTCCTGAACATTAACATTAACCACTTCCGTAATGAGCTCCCTCAGTGTTGTGGGAACGACTGGAAGTTCTATTCCAATTTTGGTCAGTACATTCTTACGTTTACCCAAGCTTTTAACGGTTACATACAATTTCATAGATGATTTCTCCACCTCGCATTTAGATAATCAAGAGCATTTTGTTTACCTTCCTCTTTGGTAAGTAAAGTTCATCTTCTAATTACATTAAAGAAAGCCTCAGTTATCAATATATTATATAACCATATATTAGATATAACTATCATCGACTTCTTATTTTTTCAACTAAAAATCTAGAAATATCAAGGGTTTCAGCTCTGATCACGCATAACAGAAAAAGACCCACATGACATTAAAATACTGAATCGTTAATGTCATTATGGACCGTTGATCATATTAATTTTTTGCGCAATGGAACCTGGTCTTTTATTTCATTTTGAACTTTGATACAGCTTCCTTCAATTCAAGGCTAAGCTGATCAATTGTTCCTACCATATCAGCAAGCTGCTGAACCATTGAGGATTGCTCATACATCGTTGCTGTCACTTCCTCAACCGATGCTGATACTTCTTCACCTGAAGCAGACAACCCCTGCGTAGCATCCAACACCTCATTTTTGTCTTGCTCCATTAAAGTTATCTCATTAGCCATCTCTTTGATCTGTTCTGTAATTTCAACGACGTTCTCTACAATCGTTTGAAACGCGGACTGCGTATGATTTACATACTCATCCTGCTTTTCTGAAATTCCTTTAATTTCTAACACGCTATCGTTGTTCTCCGACACGAACGACAATGTCTGCTGAATAATATCATAGATTTCATTGGATTGTTTAGAGCTTTGCTCTGCTAATTTCCGAATCTCCGTAGCCACTACCGCAAAACCTTTTCCGTGTTCTCCTGCTCTTGCAGCTTCTATAGAAGCGTTGAGGGCTAGAAGATTTGTTTGTTTAGCAATGGCTGAGATCGCCCCAGTGATGTTACTAATATTCTTAGAGCTCTCCTCTAGCTTCAATGTAATAGATGAGATGATGTGGACTTCTTCTTCATTCTTACGGTTGTTATCCATAAGATTATCTATAACCTCTTTACTACTGTGGAACACTTCCATTATCGCTTCCGTACTGCCTTTTACCGTCTGTGCTCTATGATTAATAGTAACAATCTTATCACCTAGTTGGCTGAACTTCCCGACCATATGTTCCGTGTCATGAGCCTGTGACTCCATAGCCTTAGCAATCTCCATCGTTGTGGTTGAAGTCTCATTAACGGAACGAGATGTCTGCTTAGAGTTTGATTCGAGCTCCGCTGTACTAAAGGTTAATACTTCTATTGAAGCATTCATATTACCAATGAGTGTTTTATTCTGCTCTACCATGCCGTTGAAGCTATCTGCTAGATCTTTGAATTCGCTATTGTACTTACCTTCCGCTGATACCGTTAAATCCCCCGAAGCTAACCTTTTGAATAAGTCGGTTAATCGAAGAATCGGTTTCGTGATCGCACGAGATACCAATATACCACAAGCTACAGCGATCATAACCGCTACTAATGTTGCGATAATAATGTATTGTAGAAGCTGTTCAAGAGGTCTTTCAATATCCTTGTAGCTATCCTCTACAATAACCGACCAATCCGCCTCTGGAATTTTAGTATAGTGCACATAACTTAGCGGCTCATCAATAGTCCCCGTAACAACACCTTTAGTCGCTTTTGCACTAATGGCTTGTGAATATTTCTCCGCATCTATCTTTTTACCAATTAGACTCTTGTCTGTGGATTCATAAATATATGTGCCTTGACGATCGACTATAGAAATCTTTCCCTCACTATTAATTTGGATGTCATCCAATTTCTCCACGAAAAAAGAAGTGTCAACCGTTACGAGAAAGGCACCTATAACTTGACCCTTACTATCTTTAATAGGCTGTGTAAACACAGAAATTAGAGTGTTTGTTGTTCTTGATATGATCGCTTCGCTAATATTGAAATTTCCCTTTAGTGCCTCTTTCAAATATCCACGATCTGAGCGATCTGATTTGACACTATCTGGGGTGCTACTTGCGACAATAATTCCCTTAGTATCCGTTACGGTCAAAGATTGAATGCCTTGTGTCACCTCCAAGCTTTCCCGTAATAGATCAAGAGATTGCGTATACGCTTCATTATTCTTAGAGAAGAATTCGTCATCCGACATTTCATTCTCACTTCTTAGGACAAGTAATTTGCGAAACGTGCCATTAACTGCAAACAAATGCGAGGTCTGCTCCAACAATTGAACTGAGCTATCTAAGCCTTCACCCAGCCGATTCGCATTGGCCACTACTTCATCTGTACTTTTCTTGAGCAATAACTCAGAGCTAATCAGATACGTGGAAAAGCTAGAACTGATTAATACGATCGCCACCAACATACTTATAAGTAGCGGCAGCTTGACTCTTAAAGACATATTTCTGATGCTTTTGTTCCCTTGACCTTTAGTTAATCCCACTTGCTCTCATCTCCAACCTTCTATTTCTTTAGTACTCTTTTTTATCGGAAGATTGGGTCCATTTACTTATAGTCATTGTTTGTTAATATGAAATATTGAAAGAACAATATTGTGAGGAATATCCGAATTCAGAAGCCATGTGATTTGGGCCACAAAAAAAAAGAGCTTTCACAAATCGAATTGCGGAAGACTCTCGGTTATTCAGACATTTACACTTTCATTTAGGGGAAATACAATTTCAATCGTTGTTCCGTAACCCACTACACTATTAATTTTAATTTCTCCACCGTGTACCCGAATAACATCATTTGCAATAGCCATGCCAAGACCGGAGCCTTTATGTAACTCCCCAGTATTTGTTCCCCGATAATACCGATCAAAAATTCTTTCCAACTCTTTTTTCTGTATGCCTTTTCCATCATCTTGAATGATGATGTGTATCCGTTCCTTCTTTTCAATACGGACAACGATGTTTACATTATTATCATTATGAACAATCGCATTATAGATCAGATTACTTATCGCTCTCCGAATGAGAATCTCATCAACATCTATTGCAATCGTTTCTTGATCACACTGAAATTCAATGTGTCTATCGGAATACTTGGCGTCATTCAAAATATCAATCACCATATTCCGTAGAAGAGTCACCATATTAATCGTCTTATTATTTAAAGACAATTCTTTGTTTTTCAATCTTGTGGTTAAGTTTAAATCCTCGATAACCTCATTCATATATAGTGATTTACTTTCAATGATTTCAGCATATTCCATCATTTCTTCTATTGAAAATTGATATTCTGCATCTTTCATCATTTCGGCATAACCTAAGATGGAAGCTAACGGTGTTTTAATATCATGAGAGATATTCGAAATCCACTCTTCCTTCATTTTATCCAGTTTTTTTCGCTCATTTTCGTTCACTCTTAGCTCATTTGACAAATAATTAACATTGTAAAAAACTTCTTTGTAGATTCCTTTAGGTTCATAATTTATGTTGTATTCTTTATTTGCCAACCTTTTGATCCCATCAATTAATGAGTTTAATGGCTTGGTAAGCCTTTTACTGAATAAATATCCGATCAATAAAGCAATAAATCCATCAATAATTATAAAAATGAGGCTGCCTACTTTGAACATATGGAAGATGTCCCGGTAATCATATGACAAGACATATTTACCGATATTAGGATCTTCAAGACCAATAAAAAAACTGTAGTATTTTTTATTCATTTCTTTTCCACTAACAAAAACAGTGGTTTGTCCATCAACTTCCTTATATTTGTACATTTGAATCGCTTCTAATGGCGTATATTTCTTCTTTACCTCTTCTGGCAATCTATAGCCGTATATTTGCTTGCCATTTTCGTCTAATATTTGTATCCAGGCCTTTTTGGCTTCAAGCTCTTTTTTTCCTTTTTCACTGATTGTCACCTGATTATTAGCCATCGCTATATAATCACGGAATCCTGTCGTAAAGTCTTCCGCAGATATCTCTGTGGTATGAAAAATAGGCTTCTGAGATACAGCCTGGGCGATGAGCAAACCCACTACAATCACAATATTAATAATAAGTACTAGTATGACTACCAACACAACCGATAATAAATATCTTCCAGTTAACCACCATTTCATGGATTATTCGTCCCTTATAACAAGTTTATATCCCAAGCCTTTTACTGTAATTAGATATTGGGGGTTTGAAGGTTGTTCCTCAATTTTCTCCCTTAACCTCCGAATGTGTACCATAACCGTATTATCAAAGCCTATAAAATCTTCCCCCCACACATGGTCGCAGAGGCTTTCTTTACTAATAATTCGATTCGCGTTCTTAAGAAGATACGATATCAAGCCAAGTTCTTTTGGCCTTAGTTCAATGTTTTCACCATTCTTTTTTAATTCTGCTCTTTGTTCATTTAATTCGAAGGGACCTGCTTTCAATAGAGTGTCTTCTTCCTTATCAGCCTGGATATAATCAGCTCTACGTAATTGTGCTTTTACACGATAAGCCACTTCTTTGGGGCTAAACGGCTTTACAATATAGTCATCACCACCAATAGCAAATCCTAAAATTTTGTCAATTTCCTCTGTTTTTGCGGATAAGAACAAAATGGGCACGTTAGAAATACTTCTTATTTGTTTACAAACGTCATAACCTTCTCCATCGGGTAGCATAATATCCAGCAAAACAATGTCAGGCTTTTTTTCCTGGAACTGCATAAATCCGTCACTCACTGTTGTCGAAGTATAGATATGATCTATTCCTTCTTTTGTTAACACTGTTTTCAAAATTCTTAGGATGTCTTCTTCATCATCTATAATTAAAACCTTCGTATTTTTTTGTGACATATCATGACTCCTTCGCCCAAATTCCTCTGTGTTAGTAAGTATATAGCATAGGTACGCCAGTTTAAACAATAATACTCGAAATGACAGCACGTTTTAGATGTTGTTTCATAATGAAAAAGACTTAGTTACCTTAAATCGGGATAACTAAGTCCTTCACTTTTAATTATGCTTCGCTATAGAGTGAACTTCATTTTTCATTTTTCTAACTCTTCCATTTTTCCCATATGTCATAAACCGCCATACTCTCTCTAATGGTCCCATCTTAAAGAATTTAAACCACACAGTACTATAAATCATTTGTATTAACACCACTGTATTCAGGTATTAATGTTCCTTCCATGATGAGCATATATCCCTTTACATTGATAAACATGATGCCGAATAATGCGAGACCACGAATAATATCTAATGAAACAATTCTTTGTTTTTGAGATATGGATGGATTCATTTTAGCTTTTCCTTAGCCTCATTAGAAATATCTTCTATTTTAACTTCTTTATAGGACTTCACTTTTTCGTCTTTCACAAACAAATTTAAATAGGCTTCCTCACGAAGTTGCTTGTTACTTGTAAAAGTAAACGTTTTTTCTTGCCCATCTTCATTAAAGGCGGGTAAGGTGTATTCATAAGTTACGAATTTCTCCCCACTACTTGATTTACTTTCTATTTTCTCACCCATCCCTTTAATTTGAACATAATAATTGTCTGTACCTATTCTGTTTATATTAACATTTTGCAAAAAAAAGAAAGCCCCAACTACCATCACAAGTATTACGGATACAAATATGATTAACTTTTTCATTATTTTTCCCCTTTACTATCCTTTATTTTGTTTTCGTCACTGTCTTGTAGTAAGCATTGACTGTCAAGAAGTAATAAGCGATGTAAATACATGTGTATACGCCCATACAGATCATCACTGGTACAACTAAGCTGATTTGTAATAATCTCGATAAAGCCGTTAATGCCACAGCACAATGGGCTATTCCTGCAATCAAAGGTAAACCAAAGATGAATACCATTTGTTTGGCAATAACTAATCGTATTTCCTTTTTATTCACACCGATTTTATGCAAAATTTCATAACGCTCTTTGTCAGAGTTCGCTTCTGTTAATTGTTTGAAATAGATGATGCTTCCTGTTGCTGTAAGGAATACTAACCCTAAGAATCCGCCCATAAAAATCATTAATCCTGATGATTCTAGGCCCGCAGCATAATCCGCATAGAAACTAGAAAACCTTGCTTCATCTGGCATGATCGTTCGAACATCCTTTGTTAACTGCTCAGCATCATCTTCATTTGTGATTTTATACAAATGCATATCTTCTCGTTTGATTTCTTTTGCTAAACCGGCAAATAACTTATCACTGACAACAACCGTAGTACCCGCAGTGCGATAATTGAAAATACTATACTTCTTCAAATTGCTAAATGTAACATTCTCTTGGCGATCATTTACCTTTAAAGAAATCGTTGAACCGACATATTCAGGCGACATCTGTTCTGAGTACATGGCATCTAAAACAGCTGCTTCATTTGCTTGTAGTGAAAGCACATCATTTCTTCCTTGCACTTTAGCTATTGTATTGAAATCACGGTTTGAAACCACGGTATAGATCATTTCATCACTATAGAACTTACTATTTAGATTGGTTACGTCTGCATCTACTTGAAGGGTGGAAATCGTCTCATGGTAGATAAGGTCATGATCTTTACTGTTTGTAATCATGGCATTTACTTGTTCAGCTATGTTGTTGTCTTCCGCAATAAAGCTGATGCTACTCGGGTCAGCCGTTTCCACATTACTTCTGTTGTTGTAATACAAACTATAGGCTGCTCCAACAGCTGTTAATGTCGTTGCACTAAGCACTGCGATAATGGTCAGTGTACGTGCATTACCTTTAATTCTAAATAAAAGCTGAGATGTCCCGATTAAGTTAATTCCGTTCCAATATTTCTTTTTGTTCTTTCTTGATACCTTTAATAAATACACAGTTAAACTACTAAATAAGAGATACGTACCTAGTATCACGGTAATTATTATGATGAGCGGCGTAACTAGGAACCCTATTTTCCGCCATATCGCTGAATCTAGCATGTTCTGTAACGCGAGCCAATAACCGATTCCGATGAGTACAACGGATAGCAAGGCTATGATAAAAGAAGTTTTCGGTTCTTGTTCACCTTCTTTATCTGCCTGAAATAGTTCAATTAATTTAAAACGATAAATTAATCGGTAGCCATGAAACGATGTAATAAGCGTAATGATCGTAAACACAATAATCGTATTTATGATCGCTTCTAGAGAAATGGTGAAATTCACAATGGCATTATACCCCATGATCTTCATTAGAATCGTCACAAAAAACTTCGACAAGACCGAACCCAACAGAATTCCGACAATAAGGGCCAGAACTCCCATGATGAAGTTTTCATAAAAGAGCATGCGACCTATTTGCTTCTTGCGTACACCAAGTAGTGAGTACAGTCCCACTTCTTTTTTACGTTTGCGTGTAAAGAAGGAGTTGGAATACCAAATAAAAACAGCTACGAAAATAATTAAAACGACTGCCGCCCCGCTAAATACGGAGTTGATTTTAGGTGATGTGTCAGAAGTAGCCTGAATCGTCTGATCGTACTTTAATGACACGAATACAAAGTAAATCACAATGCTAAATATCATCGATGCAAAATAGAGAAAATAGTTGCTAAAATTTTGCCTAATCGTTTTTCTTGCAATGCTAAATAGCGTCATGATCTCCACCTCCGAGGGAAGCGAGAATATCTAATATTCTGCGAAAGAACTCCTTGCGCGGCATCTGTCCTTTATGAATTTCCGTAAAAATCTGACCATCTTTTATAAATAAAACTCTCTTAGCGAAGCTAGCTGCATATACATCGTGAGTAACCATCATAATGGTTGATTTGTTTTTTTCGTTTAATGAGCTTAAGCTTTCGAGTAAATCTGTAGCAGATTTCGAGTCTAGTGCACCTGTTGGCTCATCAGCCAGAATTAAGCTCGGATTTGCAATAATCGCTCGAGAAGCTGCTGTTCGCTGTTTTTGACCACCGGATATATGGTAGGGATATTTATCTAGAATTTCCCCAATCCCAAATGTATCAGCCACTACATTGACGCGTTGTTCGATTTCCTTTGCAGGCACCTTTGACAGGGCAAGTGGCAGTACAATGTTTTCTTTGACCGTTAACGTATCAAGTAAGTTGTAATCTTGAAAAATAAATCCTAGCTTATTGCGGCGGAAGTCGGATAATTGTTCCTCTGTCATTTGGATAATATTCTGGTCATCGATAATAATATCGCCTGATGATGGCATATCAATGGTTGATAATATATTGAGCAGTGTTGATTTGCCGGCACCTGATGGACCCATGATCCCAACAAATTCACCTTCTTGTATCTCTAAATTAATATCTTCCAACGCTTTATATACGTTACCTTTGACACCAAATACTTTTTGCACATTTATAGCTTTTAATATGGGTTTCATAATTGCCTCCTGTTAACTCCTATTAAAGCAATTATAATTTACCCATCTTACACCCTTTTAATTTAAACCTTACACGAACCTTAAAACTACGTAAGCGCAAATTAGTTAATTGAAAGAATGTATTTACGTGTCTGACCTACACCTCATATAAACTTACCGTTACACAAGGAATCTCTTAGGACTCTTTAAAAGGAGGGAAGGCAATCACATATTAAAATAATACATTTTTCGAATTAATAAGGTGTGTATTATATATTTTTAATATTAAATAACACTTGTTATAATCAGATTTATATTGAAGGGAGGAATTAAAATGAAATATCGGAAACTTGGCAAAAGCGGCTTATTGGTAAGCGAGATAGCATTGGGTAACTGGATAACCCACGGTGCACAAGTGGATGAAGCAACAGCACAAGCTTGTGTACATGCTGCACTTGACTCCGGGATTACAACATTCGATACAGCTGATGCTTATTCGGAGACGAGGGCGGAATCTGTTCTAGGTGAGTCTTTAAAGGGGATACGTCGTGAAAGTATTGAATTGTACACGAAGGTCTTCCATCCAACCGGTCCTGGACATAACGATAGAGGGCTGTCCCGTAAACATATCATGGAGGCCTGCAATGCTTCGCTTCGAAGATTGCAAACGGATTATATTGATGTTTATTATGCACACCGATTTGATGCGACCGTATCACTTGAAGAAACCTTTTTGGCATTTTCCGATTTGGTTCGGCAGGGAAAAGTTCTGTATATAGGGGTAAGTGAGTGGACAGCAGAACAGATAAAGCTTGGAGCAACTTTGGCGAGGGAAATGAAAGTTCCCTTTGTGGCCAGTCAACCCCAATATTCCATGCTGTGGCGTATTATTGAAGCCGAAGTTATTCCCGCTTGTGAGCGTGAAGGAATTGGGCAGGTTGTCTGGTCACCACTGGCGCAGGGTACTCTTTCCGGTAAATATGCACCAGACAAGCCGATACCAGAGGGCTCCCGAGCTTCTACGACAGCAGGTTCGGGATTCTTCAAACGTTTGGCCGGACAGTGGTTACATCAAGAAGTCCTTCAGGCAGTAGAACGAATCCAGCCGATCGCTAAGGAATGCGGTTTGACGCTGCCACAGCTTGCGGTAGCGTGGGTTCTGCAAAACCCACATGTGTCCTCAGCTATTATTGGCGCCTCAAAGCCCGAGCAGGTAGAGGAAAACGTAAAAGCTGCAGGTGTCTGCCTAGATCCTGAGGTCATGAGGCAAATAAATAACATTTTAAATGGCGTTGTTGAGTTTGATCCAAGTAAAACCGGTTAAGATTATAGGGTTTACACAAGGTTGCCTGTCTGACTATTGGCTGTTTCCTCCATCACTTCTAGGAAATTAGTCAGAATGGTCTCACTCATATCTGTTTTCCAGGACGCATACAAAGGGACTCGCGGTGTATCTTCGTTAAATAGCCGGAATACGACATCACTACGTTGAAAAACAGAAACCGAAGAGGGAACAATTGAAATGCCTATACCCGCAGCTACCAGATTAACAATGGTATACATTTGAACAGCTTCCTGCACGATGTGGGGCTGAAATCCATGCTGCCTGCAACAATCTATAATGAGGTCATGAAAAGAAGCCCCCATATGATGCGGAGACAAGATAAAAGGTTCGTCCGCCAAAGAATGTAGAGACACAGTTGGATGTAAGGCTAACGGATGCATTTCGGGTAATACGGCAATGAGTGTTTCGTTGCTGTAAAGTCGAGAGGTGATATGTTTGGACGGATCTAGCACACGAAGGAAACCAACATGGATTTTTCCATCGTGTAAAGCTTTCAATTGTTGGGCAGATGTCATTTCAGATAGAGTAAGCTGCACATCAGGAAAACGCTCCCGAAATCGCTTTAAAACGTTGACCATCATACCACCAACTGCCGAATCAACAAATGCGATAGACAAATGTCCAATTTTTCCTTGACTTGCAAGTTGTGTCACCTTAATAGATCGTTCCAATTGTGAAACCATGTTTCTGGATTCCTCCAAAAATATCGTTCCTGCTGACGTAAGTCGAACCTGTCTCTTGGTTCGCTCCAAAAGCTTCACGCCGAGTTCTTCCTCAAGATTTTGAATTTGCTGGCTCAAGGGAGGTTGGGTTATATTCAATTTTTTTGCAGCGCGGTTGAAATGCAATTCCTCCGCCACTGCAATAAAGTAACGTAGTTTTTTCAAGTCCATAGACACCATTTCCATCCTGTTTTTGTAGTGATCTCATGATTAATTCGACCATTTTTTAAACCTATTCTCTGTATAAAGAAGTATATCCAGCATAGATTTCCCGTCTACTCTATCATATAAGATTCCGTTTCTTCAAGTATGGACTCTCAGGGATTCGAACCCTGGACCAATTGATTAAGAGTCAACTGCTCTACCAGCTGAGCTAAGAGTCCATGTATAAAATTTTGGTGGAATCTAGGGGGATCGACACCCTTGTATAGAAACTCACTGGAACAGGTCATATTTGTCGTCACAAACTCAAACCAACTAGGGGCTTCCCGAGCTCTCGTTACCTACATATATCGTTGTGTAACGCCTCTTCTTCGTACCGCTAACTGAGTACTTTCACACCCCTTTTAACTTCCAAAAATACGCACTACTTCTTAATGAAGTGCGCGTGTACGGATAAAATAGTATTCACTTTTTTCAATTAAGGAGTGTTTATAAACTGCATCAGTAGCCTGTTAAGATCGTCGGATTGATCTATCGGTGATCCGTGTCCGCTGTTATTCAAAGGAAATAGCTGCGACCCATTTATTTGCTGCTGTGTGAGCTGGGCACTTTGGTAAGGAATCAGTTGATCATGGATACCATGGAATATCGCTGTTGGAACATGGATTTGACTTAAATCCTTCGTTACATCTTCGTTTGATGCGGCTTGCAATATTTTAATGAGCGCATATGAAGCTGATTGGTATCCAAGATTAATAAACCAATTCAACATTTCCGATCCCTTGTTTCGATTGAAAAACATCACAGACAAATCACTAAGAAACTTTGGTAAATTGGCATACATTTGACTAATAAGGGCATTTGCCTGCTCTTTCGGTATCCCGTAAGGAGAGTCGGGAGCTTTAACAAAAGAAGGAGAAACTGCATCTACTAATGCTAATTTCGAAACATGACGTCCTTCATATCGAGACATATATCGAATCGTAAGCGCTCCACCTACAGAGAAACCAAGTAAAATGATATCTTCTAATTTTAACTGTTCCAACACTACAAAGATGTCATCCGCTAAACGATCGTACGAATAGCCTCCCCAAGGCTTATCTGACTGACCATTACCACGAATATCCATACTGATACACCGGTAACCATACTGTGGTAACACATTGAATTGATATTGAAACATGTTGTGATTCAGTGGCCAGCCGTGAACGAAAAATATAGTTTTGCTACTTGGTCCTGGATTTAGATCTTGCACAAATACACGTACATCTTTCTCAACTTCAATATACATGTTCTACCCTCCAGTTAGCGAACAAAATGGTTTTTTATTTTATGCTATGACACGAGGTTAGCAGATATGTTGTGAAATTGGTTAATGATTAAGGGTTCAAGCTATTTATTAATAACAATCGTTAATTTGTAGTTTGCATGTTCGTTTAGCCTTGTCAGGAATTGGTCTACGTGTTCGTTGGATGGAAATCTGCACTCAAGAAGGTAACAACCATCCCCACTAACTTTATAATTATTTAATACGTAGTTTTCTTGTGTTTTTATAAATGAGAGATAAGGTTGATGATAAGTACTATTTGTAAAGATCGTAATAAAAGCATGCATGAAACACCCTAATTTAGCTTCATTAACTTTAATGGTATAACCCTCAAGTACCCCGTTATCCTCCAGTTTTGCAACTCTAGATGCAGCTGCTTGTCCGGTCAAATGAACTTTCTCTCCTAATTCTTTCATCTTAATACGACTGTTCCTGGATAATTCAGCCAATATTAGCATATCGGTTTGATCCAACATGAAACCCATCCTTTCGTGGAATAAGAAATGAATTTATGTATATGCATCCTTATTCCTTCTCTACGTTTAAACCATTGGTATAAATTGAAGTCAACATTCTATCCAATCATAGTAAATTATTCCCACATCAACCTCGATGCACAAATTAATTTCAAATCTCAAGTCAAACCTTCAAATGACTTGATTTTATCTATGTAACAGCTAATTGCTTATCAAGTAAACTTAATACATACAAAAGAAAAGGAGACAATAATATGAATGTAACACAAATTAGAAACGCAACTTTGGTGGTTGAATATGCAGGGAAAAAGTTTTTGGTGGATCCATTTTTAGCGGACAAAGCTTCTTACCCCCCATTCCCCAATTCGTTGAGACAAGATGAATTTAATCCTTTAGTTGGTTTACCAACATCCATGGACAATATTATAAATGTAGATGCTGTAATTGTAACACATCTTCATATAGATCACTTTGATGATGCTGCCAAAGAGGTATTGTCAAAAGATATAAAAATGTTTGTACAAAATGAAGAAGATGCCCAAGAAGTAAAAAAATTCGGTTTTCAAAATGTAGAAGTTTTACAAGAAGATACGATCTTTGAAGATATCAAACTCATTAAGACAAAAGGCGAGCACGGTAGAGGAGAAATCTTAAAAATTGCTGGTAACGTATGTGGCGTTATTTTCAAACACCCAAATGAGAAAACTTTTTATGTAGCTGGAGATACGGTTTGGTACGAAGCTGTTCAGGAAGTGATCGAGACACACAAACCAGAAATCATCGGTGTAAATGGTGGAGGCAATCAGTTCCTACAAGGTGGTTCCCTAATCATGGGGAAAGACGATATCTATGAAGTGTTTAAGGCTGCCCTATTGTCAGCCATATGGAAGCTGTAAACCATTGGACACTTTCAAGAAAAGAATTAAAAGGCTTCATTAATGAAAAAGGAATCTCTTCTAATGTATTAGTGCCAGATGACGGCGAATCTTATACATTTTAAGAAAAAACATATAAAGCAAAGATGATCATGTAAATTGAAACCAATAAAGAATTAGTTAGTCGTTTTTATGAAGCACTTCAACAACAAAACTTTGTGTTTTATCCGCAAGTTGATACTCCTTATCATGGCATTGACGGATTTATAGAAGCAGAAACACTTCGATGCATTTCCTGACTTCAAAATGCCGATTAAAGCTATGGTTGCTGAAGGAAAGGTCATCGAGAAAAGAGCTCATGTTGATAAGTATGACATCTATACGCAACTTTGAGTTAACCTGGCTCCATAAAAAAAAGAGGCGTCCAGTAATTTGGAGCCTCTATTTTTCCATGCTATCCTGCCTGTTAGTTGAACAAGCGTGTTCCGTTAGTGCTATGAGGCTGCGGAAATTTATAAAATTAGTCTATCCAGACCAATTGCACTAATTAATAGCCGCTCTTTCCTGCTACCTAACATATTTTGTGTCCAATCTACAAAACCACCATCACCAATGTAATACTCCGTTTCACCTATAACTGTCTTTAAAGTGAATTGCAATCCTTTGTAATACTGGTTTTCCTTATCCGGCTCACCTGTACTTACCGACACATTCATTGACAGTTCATGCCCGTGTTTTATGATCCTTGAGACCAGACCAGCAGTATCTTTGTAACCATTACGTTCACTTAAGATGATCTCGATTTCAGATCCAAAAAGAGTCTTAAATATACTTTGATAAACTTTTATATGTTCCCATAATGATTGTTTTTCGAAGCTGTAGGAACCTTCATCTACTCCAGAAGTCACCATACAAAATAAATGGAAATGTGGTAGCATCCCTGGAGCATCTCCAAAGAATTGCGCTCGGACATGCCTATGGGTTGTACAGAAGCGAATGAAATTATCTCTCCTATTCTTTGAATAATTTGTTTTAATTAAATCACTGATATGTAGTGTTAAAAGATTAGTTGCATCTGATACAACTTCCGTTCCTCTAAGGGCTGAGATGGCTTTGTTTTGATCAACCGTTCCTAGCACAGAAGCACAACCCAAAGGTGCTACGGGAGATAATTGAATTGCCGAAATAGAATGTTTAGAAGCAATATCTAAAACGTCCATCTCCAACTTCTTAAGCAAGAGTACATCGACCTCAGCTGGGTGTACAAAACGGTTTTCCCGATATCTTTTAAGTAGATCATTCGGAGAAGATGTTTTTGTTTTCTCGCTGAATACTTTTAAGAGAAGTGAATTCAAGTCACTTGAGGATATCCTATCAACTAAAAGGTTAATTAAATCAGCTTTTTCAAGTTTTCGCAGGATTCTTTCAAGATCGGCTGTAAGCGTAGGTTCCATAAATTTCACCCTCCTTTGCTAAATAAAAACAAAAAACCTCCCAAAATATGAGGTGAATTATTCGCGGTGCCACCCAAATAGCCATTAACAACTAACGACGATACAGGTAATAACGGACCTGGACTTTTTCAAATTGGTTATTAATGGATAATTATATTATATAACTCATTCACTCCTATAATCACGCCTTACAATACACCGTTCATTCACCAAATATCCGGCCAAAAATATTAAAATTTATCACGATTAAAGATAATATTATGGCTATTGGTAGAATAATCAAAAATCGAATTTTGTTTTTCGGAATGATAAGTAACAAAATAACTATCATTATTAGATATATTCCCATAAGCCATGGTATTAAATAGTAATGAGTATGAACGGGTAAGTAAGCATTACATAATTCAAACCCTTCTGACAGCAATACTGTGATTGGAAGGGCCGAAACAATATTAGAAAACAATCCGCTTCCACGCGCATACCACATAATATAAGCACAAACAGGTGATACAGCTGCGCATATACTCCAAAAAATAATTTCTCTTTCCGGGAAAAAATGTAGCACCATCGTTGTATACACATAATAAACGGTAAGCATCGACCCAAAAAAGGCGAATATTTTTACAGCCGCTAATTTGGGGGAATAGCTGAAAACCGATAAAAGTGTGGCAACAAATACCCATATACCAAGACGATCACCTATTTCAGTGAATATCGGGTTGAAATAAGAAGGGTTATCCATAATTTTTGCCAGTAAACCCAGAATAACCCCAATAATAATTGCAATTACTATTGAAAAAACTTTTTGTTTTGTAGTTGATTTGTTCGCAACTCTAATCCTTATCAACTTATTATATATTCCCATTATACCCTCTAATTTTTCAAACTCATTTGCGGGTAGTGACAGCTTCGCTGGTACGTGAATACTTCCCAATCGATTTCATAAAAAAAACCGCAGTCATAGGCCTCTCTCATGATTGCGAGGGTATTATTTGTGACATATCATCTTATTTCTTATGACATTAGTTCATCGTAATTTTTATGTTTATGACTGAGATTTGTTGTTAAGCTCCTTTTTTGAATATTATTTCTTAAAACTAAGTTTGATCGAAAATGTCTCGCGAGCCTCATTTTACGATAAAATGAAATCAGTTTGGATCGGTTACACTCTTCTGAACAGAAAAATTGTGGTCTAGTAAACTACAGACCAATTCGTGTTTTAGCTACTACTATTTTATCGGAATACTCTATTCCAATATATATCAAATAACCCACTGCCCTTTTATCATTATTGCTTCTTCTTGCCCATCATTTGTCACACCATAGACTGCCATTTCTTTATTGCCAACCATGAAATCTTTATGGATTGAAGAGTGATTCATACCGCGTTCTTTTCTTTCTTCAAGGCTCATAATATTACCGTCTTCTATATTATCTAAGTAGGCCTGTCCAAAAGCCAAATGACTCGCAGCATTTTCATCAAATAATGTATTTTTAAAATGGATACCTGTTTTCTCAATTGGTGAATCAATAGACACTAGCGCAACTTCTCCTAAACGTTTAGCTCCACTATCTGATTCTAGTAACAGCTTAATGGTGTCTGGCTGATCACTTTCATACTCCACAACTTCTCCATGTTTGAATACCAATTTTAACGTACTCACGAGTTTTCCAGAAACGATTAGCGGTTTAGTCATGGTAACATATCCATTTACTTCTATTGTATTGGGCATCGTCCAGACTTCTTCAACGGGCATATTGGACATAAATGCTTCTCCTGAAACGGTTTTTTCCGAACCACCATTCCAGATATGTCCTTCAACAAGCCCTACTGTTAAATCAGTCAGCTCACTCACAAAATGCAATTTACAATATCTTTTTTGATTCAAATACGATTGATACTCTTTTAACCGAGCATCATGTTTTAACCAGGCCTCTTTGGGATCTTTCATAGTAACACGTGTTGCCGTAAAGATATTCTCCCATAAAAGTGATATGGCTTCTTCTTCAGGTAAGGTTGGGAAAACAGCTTTTGCCCAGTCTTTTGATGATGCAGCTGCCACAACCCATTTTGAGTGATTTTCCATACCGTATCTCATCGATTCTTGCATGGATTTTGAGCGAGCTTTATTAATTCTTCCCACTCGAGCACTTTCCACTTGTTTCAATAGGTCTGGATTGGGAGATACTAGCGATAATTGCAAATAACCTGCTTTGTACAAATTCAGTTTAAAATCTGCCACCACAGATGGAAAATCGTCTAAAAGGTCATCGTTCAAATGTTGGTATCTTGCCAAATTCATTTCATCATCTTGAAAATCATATACAATATGAGCCGCTCCCATTTGATAAGCTCTTTTGACAATCAATCGAACTAATTCGAGATTTTGTGAATCAAATTTTATCTGAATGTTTTCTCCTGGTTTGACATTCAAGCCCACACTTAAGATCAAATCAGCATATATTGCTAATTTCTCCTGAAAAGTCATCTAAACACCTCTCTTTCACCCAAATACTACCATGTACCTATTTAAAAATATAGTTGTAAAATGATTTTTAGGAGAAGGAACGTTTCCTTAGCAAAACAAAAAAAGAAGACCACTTTGGCTTATGCCTCGGTGGGTCTCTCCTTTGCACTATCGTGTCCCATAAGACAAATTGTTCAGTGACATTATAGTTGGTGCCTAAAAAACCTGTTAAATCAGGTTTTTTTGAGTTTATAACCCTTCTCTCATTTTACATTATAGTAGGTACCTGAGAAAAATGAATTCATCATGCGATTACATTAAAGTTGGTGCCTTTAAAGCAAACAATTCACACACTTTGGGCCATTATCGGCTTTTAGTTTCACTTCATTAAAATCATTATTTTCAGGAACAAGATATTGGTCTGGCATAATAGAAATATTGGGCTCCAGGCTCCAATTTATCAGCATGTACACACTTTTCAATTAATTGTACTCTTTCAAGCTGATAATTTTCATCCAATCGCACAATACTGTATTATTAACTTCCCAAGGCCCCCCCTTCCGGCTGACTACGTTAGGTGTCAATTTAAATTGACACCTAACGTATATCTTTTCTGAAGGGGGATAACTATTTTTCTTCCACTCTAATTATTATTTTCTATCTATGTTTCTTCTAAGCAAACTCCTACATTTTCTAATAATAGGATCTAAACCATACATAATGAAAGTATACACCGCGTCAGTTTTAATATCACTTATCATCAATTTCCAAAAAAATTAAATCCCTTTTCCATCTGTATTAACTAAGGTTTTTCCAGAAGGTCCCCCTCTCGACTCTTCAGCTTATCTATAACTATTAAGCAATAAGTATATTACAAAACTTATCTTTTACAGCATTAAGCGACTGTTTCTTAAGCTCTCCTTTCCCATTAACGAGTGTCACATGTTCAGTAATCGTCAATTCAAGTTCTTCAGAAGGAATAATCTCTAATTCTAACTTGCCCACATCAATTTCATCTAAAAGAAAATAAATTGTTTGTTGTCCAGTTTGATATAAAGATAACTGAATCTCGGCAATTCCTTGATGAAATTCAATATCTACAACAGTAGAACCACTATTTGAAAGCTCCTTCTTCCCGAATTGTCCAGAAGCACCGTTAGGTGTGGTTGTATATCCTGATATAGATACTTTATGTGTACCATTAAAATCAGTATTTGAAGAGCCATCCGATCTATATACCGCTAAAGTAACTGTTGTTTCTTCTCCTGACATAATAGATATATTACCGTTATTTTTAATAGTATAACTGTTTGTATCTACAGGATATTTCAAGGTTACCTTCAGCGCTTTACCCTCTATCACAGGGGCTGGAGTTAAGCGTGATCCAAGTGTCCCATCTCCTAGTTGTCCTACAGTGCTGGTGCCCCATGCCCATACACTTCCGTCCGTTTTTAAAGCTGCACTATGCCTTTCGCCGACCGTCACTTCGCTGCTTCCAATTAGGCCTGTGATTCTTATATGTGAAACTGGATCAATTCTCGTTCCATCTCCCAGTTCTCCATTCCAGTTAATTCCCCGATGGTAACAACTCGTAAGCTGATAATATATTTGGCATAATATTACCAATAGCCCTACCTATTACTAAATCATTAAGGGTAACCCCAGTTGCATTACCTGTTTCAAATATGTAAGAAGCCTTTAAGTATTACTCATATCGGTTGACCATACTGTAGATTTCTTTAACCATTGTTCATCTTTATATATCTCTATCCTAACAGGATGGGGTTCATCATCAAAACTAAAATGAATTTTCACATCTTTCCCAAACTCTACCTTATATTCTTCTGCCCAAACATTTGTACTTCTGGTACTGATACCACCAGAACCATCAGCATTTACATTTAAAGAATAACCATAATTAGGAATTGAATTAAATAATATCAATAAAACAAGTAATGTCGAGATAATTTTCCTCATATAATTAACTCCCTCTTAATAATTTTACTTACAAAACTCCATTGGATCACAGTCAACAATTCTTTTATCTTTGTTAAGTACAACTGAAACGTATTCTTGTTGATTTTTATCATAAAACACTAATCTCAGCTCAGCATTTAGGCGGTTCCTTAGTACCAAACCAACCTCATTTTGTTGAATCTTACCCTCAGTTTCCTTTTTAAGAAGAATTACAGTTCTAATAACCTCATATTTTGTCCGACTTTCACTTTCTTTCGAATCTATAATATAAGGTAAATCATTTTCTTCTATTATCCGTTGGATTTCTTTCCTAATGGCTGTCTGTGTTTTATGAGAGGGAGTTTTAAAGTAATTACTGACATCCACAGAGTAACGAATAATTAATGGAGTTAAGACAAGGGACAAAAGAAAAGTGTAAAGGGCTATCATTACCAGCCTTTGATTATTCTTCTTGTTTAAAATAAACATTAAAACACTGTATCCTATAATAATAATGGATAAATAGAATGTTAAAACTCCTCCAGGTCCTGGATCCCAAACAATAAATTCGGGATCTTCTAACCCTGCCATAATATTAATACTTAAAGAACAACTTGTAACCCCGACACCAAAACTCAATAACAACAATAACGCTTTCAAAACTATCCTCAAGTTTCATCACCTCCCTATACAATATATATTCGGATGAAATAGGGAATAAATGAACATTTGGTATATTATTCAATTCAATATAACTCCAACAGCTAATAATATTTAGTAGTACTGCTAGTACCAAACTCAAAAAAAAAACAGTTAGATCAACGAATTGATCTAACTGGCCTTAATAGTCTCATTTTCAATATTTATAAATTCTCAGTTATACATAAATTATTAATTTCAAAGTATATTCAGCCAGCCTACGTTCTTTTCTTTCTCTCCTTGTCCATTGTCCACAAATTTCAATGTGCAAGCTGCCACTATATCTTATAAGCCTTCATCGCTTTACGAAGCTCTTTGATCGTTGGACGTTTACCATACATAAGTACACCTGTACGATAGATCTTCGCAGATAACCATCCGAAGAATAGGATTGAGACTAACATGATAAGGATTGAAACCCATATTTCCCACATCGCTATTTCCCCGATACCAATCCGTACAATCATTGTCGTTGGTGATAGGAATGGGATGAATGAAGATACTTTCATCAACATGGAATCAGGAGCACCCATGCTGAAGCTTCCAATGTAGAATGCCGCAAGTGATAACATCGTAATCGGCATAACTGCTTGACCTAAGTCTTCTGTACGGCTCACGATAGATCCAACAGCTGCGAACAACACTGCATATAGGAAGTATCCGAGCACATAGAATAAGAACCCATAGACTATAACGTCTATACTAACCTGTGAGAGATCTATATTAAAATCTGCAAGTAGTTCTTTATTTTGTGGCATCAATAGATTTCCTATGATCACCAGAATAAATGTAACGATCTGGGTCAAGCCCACTAAGAACATCCCAATAACCTTACCGAACATTTGAGTCAATGGTGATACGCTTGTGATAAGGATTTCCATGATCCGTGAGCTTTTCTCCGTCGTTACTTCGGCGGCGATCATATTGCCTGTGGTCATGGAAGTAAAAAAGAAAAGAATAATCAGGAGATACACCACTCCAAATTCCATCATCTCCGCTGCTTCATCTTTTTCTTCGACAACTGTAGAAGCATTAGGATTGGCATTGATGTTCTGTGCATCAAACTGCACCGGCGTTTTTAATTCAGCAATTTGCTCTGCTGTGAGGGAATCCTTCACAATAACCTGCATCTTAACAGCCTGCAATGCAGCTGAAAGCTCCGCCTGAGCGATTGGGTTCAAACCATCATCTTCATTAGAAGAATATACAACTGAAGGGAATAATGTCGCCTGTTCTTCTGAGAATTCCAGATATCCGTCAATCTTACCGTCTTCAATGTCTTTCTTTAACACTGCTGCATCTGATGTATCATATTTCATGAAGGTGAATTCATCATTATTCTGTTCCTTCCAATAACTATCTAACTGTCCTGCCAATTCAACTTGTTGACCATATACGAGACCTATCTTCGTACCCTCCGACTTCAAATCCTCTCCAGTAAACAACTGGATCAAGTAAGGAATGTTAATAGCAATAGATATGATAATAGCTAACACTAATGTTGTTATGAGAAATGCTTTTGTCTTCACCTTGTTACGAAATGTAAATCCTATGACAGTACCTAACTTATTCTTATTCATGTGATTCACCTACCTCTTTAATAAAGATTTGATTCAGTGTTGGTTCCTTTAACTCGAACTTCTCTACAACACTTTGCAGCATCGCTGTCTGCAATATCTGTTGAGCAGCTGATGTATCAGAAATGGCGATCAGATACCCACCTTGCTCTTGAATGGTCACTTTACTTACACCAGGAATATTCTCTAGTCCAGTTACTTCACTTGTCGTTCCCAAAGCCACCTGTTCACGTGGATATCTACCTTTGATTTCTTTCAGACTACCCTGAACAATAGGGTTAGAACGATGCATAATGGTAATGTTTTGGCATAACTCTTCGACGTGTTCCATGCGGTGCGTAGAGAAAAGTATGCTTGTTCCTTGATCGCGAAGCTCCTTAACCGTTGACTTTAATAGCTCCACATTCACAGGATCTAACCCACTGAATGCTTCATCTAATATGAGGATCTGAGGCTTGTGCACAACAGCTGCGATGAACCCGATTTTTTGTTGATTTCCCTTGGATAATTCTTCAATTCGTTTATCATAATACTCAGGAACTTCGAAGCGTTCCAACCAATAACGCAGACTCTTATCTGCATCTTTACGAGGCATGCCTCGAAGCTGCGCTAAATAATTAATTTGATCACTCACTTTAATCTTCGGATATAGTCCTCGTTCCTCAGGTAGATAGCCCATGATTTGCCGAAGTTCATCATTATGTGGTTTACCATTGTAACGTATACTTCCTCCATCGGGATATATAAGTCCTAATACCATACGCATAGTTGTCGTCTTGCCAGCCCCGTTTGCTCCAAGTAGTCCATAGATCTCACCCTTCTCTACTTGTAGAGACAGTTCATTTACAGCGGTCTTATCTCCAAATTGCTTTGTTACCTTCTCCAGCTTTAAAGATTCCATATTATTCTCCCCTCACTGACTGTGCAATGACAGCCTCATCTCTTTGAATCCATAGACTTAGTATTTCATCAAACTCTAACCCACGCGTCTTTATTACTTGTATTCCTGAATGTTGTAGAAGATTCTCTAGTTGCTTACACTCAGTTGTTATCAGTCGTAGCACACCCGGAGACTCCTGATGCGCCTGCACAACTCCTGGTAAATCTTCTAGAATTGTACTATCACTTCTAACCCATACTTCCTTCCAATTATCCAGAAGACTATCTTTCTCAACCATCCCGAGTATTCGACCCTGATGTACCAGTATGATGAAATCTGCAAGTCTTTTAATCTCATCTACAATATGGGTGGATAATAGAATCGTCGAGTCCCCCTGCTTCATATATGTTTGAAGCTCATCAATCATTCTCTTCCAGGCGAATGGATCAAGCCCGGAAGAAGGTTCATCTAACAACAATAATTTGGGACGTGATGCCAAAGCCACTGCAATTTCCAGTTTTCTTCGTTCACCCTTAGACATTTTATTTAATCGAGTGTTAACGGGTACATTAAACGTCTTCAACAATTTCTGTAACAGGATATCGTCCCATTCTTTGTACCAGTATGAACGAAATGTTGCGACTTCTTCCGCTGTCAGATGGTCCTCTTCGCTGTTAGATTTCTCTGATACATATCCAATTTGTTGCTTAATCTCTGGTGGAATACCATCAGGATAGGATTGACCGAAAATTGTTATATCTCCTTCATCAGGGATCACGGTCTGCATCAGCATATTGATCAACGTACTTTTACCCGATCCATTCTCTCCTACGATCACAACGACATATCCTTGTGGTATAGACAGATTCAGAGGGCCAATCATTTTATTTCTTCGCTTCTTCTTTACACCAACCATATTAACGACCATCTGCTCCATATCAGAATTACTCCTTCCCATCCTCGGGATGATATTTACGCGTTACTATATCTAGAAACAGCCTCTTGATCTCTTCTTCACTACACTGAACTGAAATCCCAGCATCAACTGCTTTGCCTAAAGCATCCTCAACAGATTCCCGTTTGAATGTTTCACGTTTAGACTCACCAACCTTTGCAACAAAGGTTCCTGTTCCTTGTTTCGTTCTAAGCAGGCCTTCACTCTCTAAATCCTGATACACCCTTCGAACCGTAATAACACTGCAATTCAATCCACTCGCAAATTCCCTAATCGATGGTAAAAGTGTATTCTCCTCGATCTGACCATTTATGATAAGCGATCTTAGTTGAGTCTCTATTTGATGATACAGCGGCTCTGCACTATTCTCGTTAATTTGAATTGGTATCCACACCTTTCACACCTCATTCCTGAATCTGATACATCTATATAGATTGAACTAAAGTTTGCGCTCACAAGCTCAATCATCTTTAAAGAGAATCATGAATATGAGGGTTCGTCTTTAGTTCAATCTATCTAGCTAAAGAAGATCTCTGTGTTGTAATTTGCGAAAAGTTAACTTACCCAATAGAGCCAAGGTTATCATTCCACCTATCAAGGATATCCACATGACTGGCGATAGTATCCCCCACTCTTTGCTCATTTTTACCGTATATAAGAACATATTTCCACCTAGTAACCAATTGGTAATCCCCACAATAGCCGTAACCACCATCATCACCATCGACAACCAGAAGTATTTCCTTCCACTACTAGTAAATTCGAAATGAATATAAAACCCTGTGACTGCCAGTGCATATCCAATCCATGTTAGAGCAAAACAAATGTAATTTCCTATAGACATTTCCGATCTCAACTGATAGCTAACTCCATATATGATACTAAAAACGATTACGCTATTAATTGTAAATGCTATTAACATCTGGATGTATCTATAGCACATTATGACTTTAGGGGAGATGGGTAATGTACGTAGATAGATCAACATTTGTGTGTATGAATCCTCTGTCATATATTTAAAAGACTTCTTTGAGAAATAAAAACCCAACATCGGGATCAGTGTTAGCAGTAGAACATCGGCTGCCGGTATTATTTCGTTCTGATGATCATATTGAGTTCCTATAAGCGTGCTAATCATAACTCCTATATATCCCATGAATATGATAGAAACGATCACCATGAACTTCTCGATTTTTATATCCTTTTTAAAAATGACCCAAGCATCTTTTATTACAGTATTCACTCTCATCGCCTCATTTTTAAAAATTATTGTTCTCCAGCATTGTCGTCTCTCACTGTTATGTTGGTGTGTTCGCTGTGCTTACTGTATATATCTTTATACACAGTATAATGTGTGCTTATACATTCGTCAAGAGATAATTTGATATTTTTCCCATAAAAAAAGACCCCTCAGTTAAACTGACAGATCTCATCTTAAAGTTACATATACTGCTTATAACAAGCTATTCACTATATCCCGAAAATGGCTTCCCACATCGGTTTCGTATGACCACCTGGATATAAAAGGTAAAGAAGAGTGTATACAGCCACACCCGTGATCGCTGTGAAGAACCACATGATCGAAGAAACCTTCCCCCATTTGCGGTGCTTCGCATACTTAGCCTTAAATCCAAGTGTAAGTGTTGTAAGTCCAAATACCGCAGCAACCGTTGCCAGAGTAATATGAAATATCAAGAATACGCGATAATAAATTTCAAGATCTTCCGGACCGCCCCATTCGGTATTACCCACAAATATGGTGCGTGACGAGTAAATAACAAAGAATATCATCGCCGCAATAGCTCCAGCAATCATGACCTTCTTATGTGCTTCCCTTTTACCCTTAATAATAAGGACCCAACCAATGGCTACTAATACTGCACTTATGACTATGAATGTGGTACTTATCGTTGGCAGCAAGAAATATAAATCCATGTATATCCTCCTAAAATTTTTTTAGCGTTACTTCGGTGCAATAACTTCGAAAAAATCACTTCGGAAGCACTACTTCGTTTTTTTATTGCAGCGCTTCTTGATATTACTTCGTAAAAAAACTAGCATCGGAAGCATTTCCATTACTACATATGATTCAAAGTACTATCCTTAAGTTCACTAGGATTCATATCATCGTCTTCGCGATTCTCTTTCTTATACCAGTTAAAGAACACGTAAGCTAATATCGAAGCGAAAATAATCTCCTGTATGAACTTCATCAGAATACCACCTACCTGTTGGTCAACCTGTGGAGACATCAGATTAAAGAAGGTAGGACCTCCGAACTTGTCCAATATCGCTGCAGGATCTCCACTAATGCAATACCCCATCGCTTCGGCCCAGATATTCGGATCACTGTATGTAGCATACAGTGGCTGAGATGCAAATATTATTAATCCACATGCTGGAGTTAATAATACCATATTTAAAAAGATATATCCCATTTTGCCTACACTCGATCCTTTTGTACTCTCAGGTAATGGATTGAGAAGTGTCCACCACATCAGCATAGCTGTTATCAATAATACAATATAATACAACCGATGCACGTTAAAGTGTAACATCACATAATCATGAATGGCTGGTATGTGATAGAGAGAGAATAATCCATTGAATAGAAGAGCCGCAACCACCGGCTTAGCCAGAAACTTCAAACTCCGCAATGGATTTACTTTCACCAACGCTCGCCATAACCATTCGGGTAATCCCATCATGATTAACGGGGGTGCTACTAAATACGAAAGCGCCATCGTTAACATATGGAACGAGAACATCATATGACCTAACAGACTTACAGGCCCTCCTTGAGCTAAATAGAGCATAAATATACCCATGATAAACATACTTTTCTTCATCCATGAAACCGGCTTGGCTCCTTCGAACTTCTCACTTAGTGGACCCACAACAAGCAAGTACCCAACAGTTATGAGCAACATGAAGACCAGAAATAATGGACTCCATAAGTCCGCAACACTAAAGTATTCTAATCCCAACATTTAATAACCTCCTACCTCAACCGACTTCCCTTTGTCAAAACAAGCACAATTCTATGAACAATATACGAACATTCAAGAAGAAATAGCTACACAGTCCCTTAAGGGGCGGCTAGCCGTCTCTCTCGGAAATATAAGATGTAGCGTATCAAGTGAAACTTATACTTTCGTATATTTTAAAAAAAGAGGTGGCATGAGCCACCCCTTCTCACCTTACCCCCACCACATCCAAGACAATGCAGTAACAATTGCCGTACCTGCTACAAAGAATCCACCTAACATGAAAATGATAGGTATCATATGTCCTTTATCCTTCAGATGCATCCAATACCCCATCTGTACAAACACCTGCAAGACAGCCATTACCAACAATATGATGATCGTAAAGGCTGGATTTATTCCTCCTGCAGCAACCGCTGCAAAAGCAATCAGCGTTAGTACAATCGAGAAGATAAAAGCTACAATATGTTTCTGTGGACCCTCGTGCCGATGCCGTTTATTAACCAGTTGATGCTCATTCTGCTCATCTACTGTCATGCTTTAGCCCACCTTTCCAAGCAAATATACGACCGTAAAGATAAATACCCATACTACGTCGATAAAGTGCCAGTACATAGCGGACACGTAAATCTTCGGTGCCGTCACGACTGTTAATCCTTTTTTATACAACTGTCCAATCAGAACACCGATCCACAATACTCCGAAAGCTACGTGAGCACCATGAAAGCCGACCAATGTGTAGAACGCTGAACTGAAGGCGCTGGTAGTCATGCCGAAATTTTCTAAATGCATATACTCATAGAATTCGTAAATTTCAAGACTTAGAAATCCAAGACCTAGAACGACTGTAACAATCAACCAGAATATCAGGTCTTTCACCTTGTGACGATGCAATGCCTGAATTGCAAACACACTGGTTAAACTGCTCACTAGCAATATAAACGTTGCAGCTGCCGTCAGTGGCAGACTAAAAAGTTCAGCTGCCGTAGGGCCTTCATTCGTCTGATTACGAAGTGTAAGGAATGTAGCGAAGAGAGTACCAAAGAGTACGGCCTCGCCACCAAGAAATAGCCAGAAAGCAAGAATTTTATTACGACCTTCAAGTGTTGCCTTCTCAGGATATTGAGGCAATTGGCCTTTTTCATGTTCTGTGTGTGTTGAAGCCATACTTATACCCCCTCCTCTTCTAGTTCCTCTGGTTCAATGTGCCAGCCATGATCATCAAAGAGAGAACGCATTAACATGGATCCGAACGTAATAAGAAGTCCTAATCCACACACAATCCAGTTATTAAATATAAAACTCATAAATGAATTAGAGAATTCTTCTCCGCTGAACATTAAACCAAGACCTGCGATAAAAATACCAACGGACATTACAAAAGGAATAATGGTAGGTGAAGGCATATGGATTGGTCCTACAGGTTCTGCAGGTGTCATTTCCGTATTTCCAGCCATTTTTTCTTTCCAATATGCATCAATACCCCGTACAAGTGGTATTTGTTTGAAATTGTATTCTGGTGGAGGAGAAGGAATCGTCCATTCTAATGTACGTCCATCTTCCCATGGATCATTAGCACAACCTCTTGGCTGCGTGAATGATCGACAAACATTTATGAAGAATAGAATCACACCAACGCCCATCAAGAAAGCACCCACGGTACTGACTAGATTCATTGTATCGAACCCTTGATTCGGCAAGTATGTAAACACACGACGTTGCATCCCTATAAGTCCAAGGAAATGCTGTACGAAGAATGTCATATGGAAGCCGATTGCAAAGGTCCAGAAGGTCCATTTGCCAATCGTTTCATTTAGCACACGTCCGAACATTTTAGGCCACCAATAATGAAGTCCTGATAGTAGTCCGAACACCATACCACCCACGATAACGTAATGGAAATGAGCTACAACGAAATACGTATCATGGAACTGAAAGTCTGCAGGAGCAGATGCCAACATGACACCTGTTACACCACCCATGGTGAATGTTGGGATAAAACCAACTGCAAACAGATTAGCCGTATTAAAGGTCACTTGACCGCCCCACATGGTAAACAGCCAGTTGAATATTTTAATTCCAGTCGGAACCGCAATTAACATCGTTGATATTGAGAATAAGGCGTTTGCCACAGGTCCAAGCCCTGTTGTAAACATATGATGCGCCCATACCATGAATCCCAAGAATGCGATCAAGATGGTTGCAAATACCATTGAGCTATATCCGAACAACCGCTTACGTGCGAATGTAGGAATAACTTCTGAAATAACACCGAACGCTGGTAAGATTAGAATATATACTTCTGGGTGCCCGAATATCCAGAATATATGTTGCCATAGAATCGGGTTACCCCCGGCATCTACATTGAAAAAATTCGCACCTAGTACTCGGTCAAACGTTAATAGTACTAGACCAACCGTTACAGCTGGGAAAGCGAACAAAATCATAGCTGAAGTAATGAAGGAAGTCCATGTAAACATAGGCATACGCATATAGGACATTCCTGGTGCTCTCATCGTAATGATGGTTGCTAGGAAGTTAAGACCCCCAATTAATGTACCCAGTCCTGCAATCTGCAAGCCAACGGTATAGAAATCAACTCCGTGCGAGGGACTGTATGTAGTATTAGATAAAGGCGTGTAAGCTGTCCAACCGGCATCAGGTGCACCACCCATTACCCAACTAAGATTCAATAAGATTCCTCCGAACAAGAACGTCCAGAAACCTAAAGAATTCAGAAATGGAAATGCGACGTCACGAGCACCAATTTGAAGAGGAATAATAGCATTCATAAGAGCGAACACAATCGGCATGACGCCTAAGAAAATCATCGTTGTACCATGCATTGTAATTAATTCATTAAATGTTTGTGCATCTAACATGTCATTCATCGGTTTAATCAATTGAAGACGAATTAGAAGAGCTTCAATACCGCCAATTCCAAAGAACAATCCTCCACCAAGTAAATATAGGACAGCGATCTTCTTGTGGTCGACAGTCGTTAGCCAATCCATTAAGCCCTTGTAACGCTTAACACTATGAGCGTGAGCCAAGGTTGTGTACCCCCTTTAGAGTCCTTGCTGATATTAGTATTCTAATTTGTAATTGGCTAAGTATTCTGCAATGCCATCAATTTCAGCATCGGTAAGTCCTAAATCTTTAGGCGCAGGCATTTTATTACCTGGTTTCACTGACTGTGGATCATGAAGCCATTCTTTCATGTTCTCTACAACAGGGTTCCCTTCATCATTCGTCTCCGAATTCAGTAAGATACTTGCAACCGCTTCTCGTGAACCAATTCCGGTAAGAGAAGGTCCACCCACCCCACCTTGATCACCAACGGCATGACAAGTTAAACATTGATTCTTGAATGTTTCTGCAAGTGCCTTATCTTCAATAGCTACCATTGGCGCCTTCATAGCTGTTTTCCATGTCTCAAAAGATTCAGGACTTACGGACTTCACTTTGAACTCCATAAAGCCGTGGGAAGGTCCACATAATTCTGCACATTTACCACGGTATACCCCTTCTTTCGGAGCACTGAAGCTGAAACGGTTAATCGTTCCATCTGGATTTGTATCCATTTTTCCGGATAGTGATGGTACCCAGAAAGAGTGAATTACATCTGCAGTCTTCAATTCGAACGCGATATTCTTGTTTGTTGGAATGATCAAATCCTGAGCTGTAGTAATCCCAAACTGAGGATATTCAAATTCCCACCAATATAGATGTGAAGTAACCTTCACTTGGATAGCATCCTTATCATTGGCATGATCTTCTCCAAAAGCAAATACCTCTTTTACAGTAGGTACTGCAAGAACAAGAACTAGAATCAATGGAATAACCGTCCAAATAATCTCTAACTTGAAATTACCTTCGACTTGCTCAGGCATGTCTTTGTGTTCAGGTCTTCTTCTGAACTTAACGATTACATACGCTGAAATAGCAAATACAATCACTAACACAACTAACATAATCGAGATTGAAAGCTTAATTAAATCGAACTGACCTTGTGCCACAGGCCCTTGCGGTCTTAATACCGACAAATCGTCGCGGCCACATCCAGCCATGAGCAAGGAAAAGATTGCTAGCATTGGAAGAAGTCGTTTCATAACCTGCCACCGTTTCATTAATTATCTACCCCACTTCTGCTGCGATTTTACATATTTTACAAAACATTATCACCTTAAAAAACCTGTATCCCACGCACATTTCACGTAAAATATCAACCTGTCAATTAAAATTATCACCTATTTTAATATAAGTTTAAGGTACTGCTTTGTCAATCATTGGAGCTTAGTTCACAAAATGTTCAAATATCGAAAAAACAGCATTGTGTAGGCATTTGTAACCGATTTCAAACTTAAAAAAAAGCTAGTTTATTGTCGAATATCTCTAGCAAATGTGCTTTGCACAAAACCTATTCCCTGTATTTTTGCCTATTTTGTGTCTTTCAATATTACTTAATTGTATTAATCCCCCAGTAATATCCAATTGAATCGCACACAAAAAAACCGTATTCCACGGTTCAAAACCGCAGAAGACAGTCTATAGAGGTCTTCCATTATGTTCAATTCATTGTATTATGAAACGGATGAATTCATACGTCCCAGTTCATGTTCAACCACAGAGGTCAATTCCTCTTCATATCCTCCCATAATATGATATTTCCGGACGTAATCCTTCACAAATTTCTTAGGATCCTTAGGCCGGAAAATTCGTGTCATTTCCCTCAGACTTTCCTTGACTTCGTTATGACCTTTCGTTGCCATAATTGTTCCCTCCCAAAACGCTGAATGAAAAGCTCGGGTTTAGAGAATGCCGAAAAGATCTTCCTTAAAAACATCGTGAAGTAATATGCATTATGAGATGGATAGAAAGCTCTTCGATCACCGCTAGGCATTTAACAATAAAATTACCCAGAACCAGTGTAGCTGAATCACTCATCCACATTATATCATACTTCCCAATATCTTGGGTTAAATGATTCTATTTTTTCTTTTTTTTGGCTTTAGGGATTGAAATACCCTAGCGCAGTTAGCTTATCAAGCCGTCTTATTAACATGTTATGCTGCATGTCGCCATTTCAACTCAGTCATCTGCTCACTATAGTTTACAACATATACATAAAACTTTCTCATAACTTATCTAACTTGTACATAGGGTAAAGGGATCAATTGGTTTAGATAATAAGGAGCGTGGTCTACTCATGTCCCCATTCAAATCTTCCTCTGGTTTACCTGAGAATGTTGCTGCTGCGTTATGTTACTTGTTTTCTTTTGTTGGTGGAATCGTCTTTTTGGCTGTGGAGCAACGCAGTCGATTTGTTCTGTTTCATGCATTGCAGTCCGTTATATTCTTCTGTGGCATGATGGTGGCGCATGTCATCTTTGGTTTTATCCCGCTCATTGGCCCATTGATCGCATCATTGCTATCCATCCTAACCCTGGTCATGTGGGTGATATTGGTCGTGAATGCTTTTCAAGGAAGATGGTTTAGAATCCCACTCATAGGTGACATTGCCGAAAGTCAGATACGACACTTATAGAATTACCATATTTTATAGTTTTCTTTTATACCTTTTCTTCTTAGAATAGATATATCCATTACTTGGAGGAGAAGAAATGTATCTATTCGTTATAAATAAAAAGTCCGGCAATGGAAATGGGTTCCGCACTTGGCTCAAGGTACGATCCATACTTCAGTCACGTCAGATTCAATACCATTATATTTTTACAGAGAGTTCCGATCAAGCTGTCACTTTACTCACAGAAATGTTGCAGCAACCTGAAGCTTGGCAAGCCGTTGCGATTATCGGTGGAGATGGTACGATTCATAGCATCTTACCTGTGCTAAATGAAACTGGCATCCCATTAGCGGTCATTCCAGCAGGTTCTGGTAACGATACAGCTCGCAGCTTCGGCATCCCCTTCGACACGGTTGGTTCGGTAAATGTATTACTTTCAGGTCAATCACAAGCAGTCGATCTGATCTCAACCTCAGGAACTCTAACATTAACAGCACTTGCCATTGGCTTTGATGCCCAGGTCGCTGAGAACGTGAACCGTAGCACTTATAAGAAATGGTGCAATACTTTTAGAGTCGGTAGAGTCGCTTATATTATTGGAATCCTACATACCTTGCTTACGTTTAAACCAGGAAGGGTCAACGTCACCTGCGATAACCATACGGCCTCATATGAATCTACTTGGATGACGGCTATCTCGAATGTGCCCTCCTATGGTGGCGGGTTCAAGATAGCACCACAAGCCCTTCCCAATGATGGTCAACTAGACATCTGTGTCGTTCACGGTTGCACTCGTTTACAGCTATTACGACTATTCCCTAGAGTACTTACTGGGGGGCATGTCAACCTTCCATTTGTCACCATGCTACGTGGACAGGTAATTTCCATCGATAACGAGTACTCAAGGCTAGCCCTTGGCGATGGAGAGAATATACCCTATCTTTCTTACGATTCTATTCTGTGCCCTAGCGCCTTGCAGATGATGCTTCCACAACCAAAGTGATACACAATTAGATTCGAATGAGCTGGATACATTTAAAGGGACTCTCCCACTAGAAGGATTTTTTTCTACGAGGATAAGTCTCTTTTCTATAACAAAAAAGGGACCCCTCCCTCAGGTCCATATTTAGACCTTCTGGGATAAGCCCCTAGAAAATGATAAAGTTGAAGTTAGGCAGCTTTGCCCGCTTCCGCACCTTTTAAACCATTAAATATAAGATTCATCGCAATGGCTGTTACACTCCCTGCAACAATACCATTATCAACGAGAATACGAAGCCAACTTGGTAATTGTGCAAATAGATCTGGCACTACCGTAACGCCAAGGCCCATACCCACAGAACATGCGATGATGAATAAATTCTCATATCGATTCAGATCCACTTGATCCCCAAGCATACGAATGCCAGACGATACAACGAGTCCAAATAAAGCAACCATAGCTCCACCTAATACAGACGCAGGAACTAGCTGTGTAAGCGCCGCAATCTTAGGCACAAATCCGATTACAACCAGAATTCCACCCGCCACCACGATGACGTCACGCGTCTTAACACGACTCATTTGTACGAGCCCTACATTCTGGGAATAAGTCGTATATGGGAATGAATTAAACAATCCTCCTAGTACAATTGCGAGACCTTCAGCACGGTAACCACGAGTCAGGTCCTTAGAAGTCAGATCTTTATCCACAATCTTACCCAATGCCATAAAGACACCCGTAGACTCAGCAATACTCACAATAGCTACCAATATCATCGTTAATATGGCCGAAGGATGAAAGGTTGGTGTACCGAAGTAAAACGGTTGTATACCATGGAACCAACTCGCTTCTCTAAGCGGCGTCAAATCAACCTGACCAAACATGGCTGCCGCTAGCGTCCCTACAACTAAACCAATTAGAACAGATATAGATCGTATAAACCCCTTCGTGAAACGGTTCATTAGAATAATAAACAATAGCACACCAAATCCAAGAGACAGATTGAAGGGACTTCCGAAGTCAGCCGCCCCCTGCCCACCACCAAGGTCTGTTAAAGCCACTGGGATGAGTGTCACACCGATGATGGTCACGACAGAACCTGTTACAACCGGTGGGAATATAGCTATTAACTTTCCGAATAAACCTGAGAATAAGAGCACAAAGATTCCTGATGCAATAATGGCACCGTATATAGCCGACACACCATACTGAAGACCGATAGCAATCATAGGTGATACCGCCTGAAAAGCACACCCTAACATCACCGGAAGTCCAATCCCGAAGTATTTATTCCCCCATACTTGCAATAATGTCGCCACACCACAAGCAAGCAAATCAATACAAATGAGATAGGTTAATTGTTCTGAAGAAAGACCCAATTGTCCTGCTACGATAAGAGGAACAATAACTGCACCTGCATACATGGCCAGCACATGCTGAAGACCTAGTGAGAATGTTTGAAGCGGATTTCTATTTTTCTGAAAAATAGGCTCGTGGCCTTGTTCACTCTGTTGCATCTGTCAGTACTTCCCCCTAAACGATAATAAATCAAATATGTTGCTATATGTTTAAGCTTCGTTTATATCTTCCTCTTCTACAAACGTCACGGTCTCATTCTCTAAAGCCGCGACACGCACAAGAGACTCTACACGATATCCCGCATCTAATAGAAGCTGACGTCCAGGTTGGAATGATTTCTCAATAACGATACCGATTCCCACGACCTTTGCACCTGCCTGCTCTACGATCCGAGCTAGTCCAAATGCTGCTTCACCATTCGCTAGGAAATCATCAATGATTAATACACGATCATTAGGATCTATGAATTTCTTAGCTACCGTAATTTCATTCGTCTCTTGCTTCGTGAAGGAGTATACTTTCTCTACGTAAATGTCATGCTTAAGTGTTAATGACTTCTGTTTGCGTGCAAAGATTAGGGGAACATTCAACTCAAGTGCCGTCATAATCCCTGGCGCGATACCAGAAGACTCTATTGTCAGGACCCTTGTAATAGCCTCATCTTTAAATCGACTTGTGAATTCCTTGCCCACTTCTTTCATCAATACCGGATCCATCTGGTGATTCAAGAAGGAATCCACTTTTAATACTTTATTACTTAGGACGATGCCTTCGGCTACGACTTTGTTTCTCAATAATTGCATTCTATATCCCCCTTAAATAGTTTCAGTTCATTCATACCTTCACAAAAATAAAAAAAAGAAAAGCCCTCTCACACCGCTAGCTTTCAGCAGAGAATCGAGGGCTTTAGATTAACAAATATACAGTTCCATTCTTCTTCACAGTCAAAATCACCTGTTCAAAATAATGGAACTGACTATATATTATTAACCCGTAGTCCAATCATTCCGGTGATCGGGTAGAGACATGCAGGCCTATTCCTGCACCTATACGAGAATCATATAAATGTAACTTGGAAAGTATAACGCATAACACAGCATAAAATAAAGAGGAAATTGCTTACTGTTTCATTTGAAATAAATCTACAAGAAATTGCTAAGAATTGTTTTGAGATCCCTATCTTCCGTGTACTTTTCTTCTCCCATGTCCAGCTCAGTAATTCTAATGAAGTCATAGTCTGCGGAAGGGTCAACGGGCTTAAATACTAATGAATCCGGATCAGAAAGTACGACCAAATAATCCATATCCTTAAACATTTCAATAAGTTGATCATTCCCCGGTTGTTGATTGTCACTCAGAAAGATTAACCCTCGTAGATGTTTAAGCTCACCTTTATGTTTCACTTGAAAATGAACAAGACATTCCTTCATATGATTGTTCCTCCTAATTCTTGTAGTCATTATTTATTAAACGTCTTCGACTTCTCCCGATTCTTGTACTACACTACCCTTCTCACTATTCCCCGTGATTGAATCCATACCCACATACTTATTATAAATTTGTTCATAATGTGAGCCATAACGTTCTGCTAGTTCGTTACCGATGTCATTCTCCATTTCATATAAGACCATCTCCTGTGTGAAATGGCTAAGTAGTAACTCTGTCATCACTGGATGGACCGTTACCATCGCCACAGAAGAACAAGTATCTCCACGCATGCCGAGCATAGACCAAGTTCGATCGATAACGAATGAGAATTTGCGTCCTGCACACTCTGAGGGCTCCATTTGGGATGAATCCCACCCTGGCCATAACATATGGCGACTTAATGAGGTTTCTCCTCCATCTGTGGACCAAAGTAACTTCACACCCCTACCCTCAGCACGTTCTAACTCACTCCGTAAGAGTGAGGCTTCCTCATGACACACATCAATGACAATTTCCCGCTCCGCACGCTCTAACTCCCGAGTCAATGCCGCCAGAATCTTATCATCTCCTTCTACAGAATAAAAAGGAGGCTGATCTGTTACGGATCTTGGCATTTGACTCTCAACAAATGACAGAGATTCACGTACTTGGCCTGAAATCATATGGGTTAATTCCTCAGTCTTAAGCATACTGTACCGAACAGGCTCCCCCTGACTACTATGTAGAAAGCCCTGTTGGGATAGACGTTGTAACGTAGTATACACATTGGATCGTGAAACACCCAAACTTTTGGCCACTTCATAACCAGATGAAGGACCCCTTCCAGCCAATTCTACCATCACTTTGGCTTCCATCTCCGTAAATCCTAGATTTCTAAGATGATGTAACAACTGTTCCATTCTCCTGTCCCCCCAAGCTGCGTGAACGTGTTCCATTTCCCGAAACCATTTGTTTGAATATGATATAGATTGAACTAAAGTTTTCGCTCTCTTTAGTTCAATCTATATAGTTAAATCTGTTCTGCACCACACCGTGGGCACCATTTTGATCCTAGTTGCAGGTCAACCGCGCAAATCTGACAATTGAATGTTAGCTCTGGTGCTACTCCTTCATCTTCGACAATCATGTCCTCATCATTATCGTTGTTCCAATTACCAATTCGACGGTCAAGCTCTAACTGTCTCTCTCTCTCACGCTCTAACTCTTCAAATTGTCTACGTACTCTTTCTACATCCTGAAGCTGATTATCTAGACTGTCTACAGGTTCCACTTCTTCATCAGATTCATGATACGTAGGGTCTAGTATTTCCAGATCTTCAGGTAGTCTTGATTTCTTCTCTGTATAAGGGCTATTCCCCTTCCTATGTTTCGACTCATTTTCCAACAATTTCGTGCCACAATGGGGGCAAAAGTTTACATCTAACGCTACAACATGACCACATTGACATAATCTTTCATTTTTCAACTCTGCAATGCGTTCGCGAAGACCGTCTATTTCTCCCCTCAGGTTATCACAAGCTCTCGACAACTTCACCATCTCTGTCTCAGCGACACTCATATCCTCAGCTCGATACCCTTCATAGAATACTTTGCCCATTTCTAAGAAATGATCATTCATATTATCCTCAATCTCAATAATCTGACCTTTTATTTTGTTCACTTCTACCATACTCTGAGCCTTATTAGCCCCATTCTTGATTCGTTTCATAATATCCATTGATATGATTTCTCCTTCACCATTCGATTACATTCATTTTTCCATCGTTTATTTCCTATAATAGCCCTATGATGTAGAGCAAGGATTATGCTTATTTCTGTTAGATAAAGGAATGCTTGGCTTCACCCTTGTCATTAGCGTTATAATATTAGTTACTGTCCTAAGAAATTATAGCTAATTCTATCATACCAAATTTATATAGGGATTGTGAAAAGGTAAATCTCTCACAGTTTTTGAAAGGAAGGCCGAACTTGCAACAAACAACCACTAGATATCAATCCCATCCGGCCGGTGTGCCCTTATCCACACCATTACCACAGACTGCGTCTGCTCCAACAACGACAAGTAAAGAACTCGTTCATCCTTCCATCGATGATTCGTTCTACTTCCGTGCCCTTGAGAAAGAAGGCATACATCTAAACGGTCCACAGATTCAAGCTGTGCGCCACGGTTCTGGGCCCTTACTCACGCTTGCAGGTGCTGGTTGTGGGAAGACAACTGTCTTAGCCGCACGGACTGGTTATTTAATAGCCGTTCGTGAGATTCCTGCTTCCCAAATCCTATTAGTAACTTTCACGAGTAAAGCAGCGTCAGAGATTAAAGAACGAATTGCTCGTATTCCTTGTATTACAACCCGTGCAGCACGTGCTGTCCAAGCTCGAACATTCCATTCCTTCGGGCTCGCTCTATTACGACAGTCTGGACAACACGAGCAAATTCTCAGTGATTACGCTACTAGACATACCATAATGAAAATTATATTACGCCGTCTAAAAGCAGGTGAGACCTACCAGCCAGAGACACTCTTAGCTGCACTATCGTCTTGGAAAATGAGTGGCGAATGGCCCTCCGACCTTCCATCTAAGACAGCCGAAGAAATGAAGATCAAGGAAATCCTACTCACGTATGAAGAATGGAAACAGGGTCGCAACCAGTGGGATTTCGACGATATATTGTTACACACGTCGGATCTATTAAACGACCCTCAACGCTTATCAGAACTCCAATCGCGATTCACTTATATGATGGTCGATGAGTTTCAAGATACGAATACTGTCCAATACGACATGGTACAGAAGTTATCTGCAGGACACCGTAATCTGATGGTTGTAGGCGATGATGACCAGACCATCTATTCTTTTAACGGTGCACGTCAAGAATCTATTCTGGATTTCGATAAAGTATACCCTGATGCCACCATCATTGCCCTACCGATCAACTATCGAAGTGACAGTCGTATTCTAGGTTTAGGTACTGCACTCATTACTCACAATGAATTCCGACGTCCTAAACAACTCGTAGCCGCAGGTGCTGAAGGATTACCTCCCCACTATGCTTCTCCTGCGAATGTAGAGGAAGAGGCATCGTTTGTTATGGACCATGTAGAAAATCAAGTACGACTTGGGAAGGTCACATACTCAGACGTGGCTATTCTTCACCGTACCGCGGGTAGTAGCCGCGCCCTGTTGGAGCAACTATTACTTCGAGGTATTCCCTTTGTCCAATACGGGAATAACACCGTATTCTATGATCAGTCCTTAATTAAGACGTTAATGGACCACCTTAGACTATCTTTAAATCCGCGTTGTAAAGAGGCTTTTCAAAGTACGCTCGGTCCACTCTATATTCCTCGTGAAGATGGCATGAGCTATCTCGTTGAACAAGAGAATAAACAACCGAAGAAGTACCCTCTTATTCATCTAACGCGTTGGGATCGACTTAAACCTTTCCAACAAGATGCGGTCAAAGAAAGAATACGATTGATCAAGAAACTTGCGTCATTGAAGCCTGTATATGCCATACAAGAAATGCGCAGACTCTTTTATGATAAATATTTGGAAGCTGGGGATCCCCTACTCCATACTCAATATAAAGATACAATGATAGATAGTCTTGATGAACTCGAGAGTGCTGCAGCGCAGTTTGATACGATTGATCAATTCATAGCTCATGCAGATGAATTAACACTGCGTCATCAACAAATGGAAGCTCTCCGTGATGGGGATGCAGGCGATGCTATACAACTATTAACCATTCATCGTGCCAAAGGAATGGAATTCCGACATGTTTATTTGATTGGTGCAAGTGAAGGGATTCTCCCTCACAGTACAGCATTGAAAGAAAAGGTTACCCAAGAAATGAAGGCAACCCATTCAGAGAAAGTTGAATCTAAACTCGTTAAAGCAGCACTTGAGGAAGAACGTCGTCTAGCGTATGTAGCCGTTACTCGGGCGAAGGAACGTCTCTATATTACTTCCCCCCTTCACTTCCATGGCAAAGCTGCAGAACCATCCCGTTTTCTATTAGAGGCATTTGGAATTAAAAAATTATAGGATCCCACTAAAAAAGCAGCTCGTACCTCGTCAGAGGATGGGCTGCTTTTTCTCTATTAGACAAACAACTGCTTCCCGAAGCACTAGCTAATTATTTTGCAGAATGGTAATTTCCTCACCTAAATTTGTGAGCAACGTTTGTTCCGTTTGGTGCAGTATCACTTCTGCCTCCCTGTTACGCTCGATGCCAATATTAATCTGATCTCTCCAGATTTTCCGTGCTTGCACATCAATAGGAGTTGATTTGAATTCTTTCATCTTTTCGACCAAGCTTTCGTGTAAGGCATACAGCTTCTGCCCACCGTAGTAATCGCTCTCCTTAGACAACTTCTTCGGGTTACCGCGTGCTGGAAGATAAGCAGGCACCCCAACCCCCTCTGTCCGTTTACTCCACTCGGTTACGAAAAATTCAATAAATTTCCATGACCATTCTTTATTTCTTGAAGCCGAAGGCATCATAAGATTGGTACTGTTCGCCCAGCCGTATTGATTGAAGGGAAGTCGGGTTTCCCTCCATTTCCCTGCTGATTCAGGTGCCCATTCTTCAATTTGTGCGGCCCCCCACGTCCCTAAATACAACATAGCAATCTTTCCTTCTTTAACGGCCTTAGCTCCAGAAAGTGTCCATATGTCCATGGAAGCTGCAAGCGCGTTGTCGTTAACTTGTTTTGCGATTTTGATGGCACTAAGGAAGTTGTCATTATTACGGGAAAATTCAAAATTGGAGTCAAATAAACCTTGAGTACTATCGAAAATTTGTACCACCTCAGTTGCCCATTGCGTAATATATCGGTCATCCTTTTTCAAGGTCTTTGCAATTTCCATCCAGTTTTTAGGTTTTTCCATGAATTTCCCGAGTTCTTCGGGATCAGTTGGGAACCCGTATTGCTCCATAATATCCGCCCGGTAATACGTCATCATTGGTGAGGTAGCCACTGGAAAACCAATTAATTTCTTTTCATTATGAGAAAGGTTACTTTTCCACAGGTATTCACTGAAGTCCATACGATATTTCTCCGCACCGTGATCCAACAGATTCTCCAATCCATTAATGGCTGTAAAATGGCCGAAATGCTCACTGTCACTCACCATAATGTCAGGCGTCACACCGTCTACAATAGCATGTTGATAAGCAGATACATAAGCATCAGAATCAAATGTTTTCACTTTCACGGAAACATTTGGGTACTTTTCCTTAAATCTTTTGATCGCCGGTTCCCAACCACTATAGTAACTCCAGATTTCCAATTCCACTGGATCTGTAGACAAATTAGCCGGGGAGGATAAAGCGGGGAGCTCCACAGAAGGAACTTCTTCGCGGTAGTTACATCCTGTCGACGTTACAAAGAAAAGAGCAAAAGATATAAATATGACAAAAATTGTTTTTCTCATAATCGAGCTCCTTCAATTGAATTACTGACTGTATTCGGTAATTAAATATTTCTCAAAAATGCTAACTTCTAACGGTTTACTGAAATAGAACCCCTGAAGTTCATCACATTCCAAACGAGTGAAAAAGTTCCGTTCTTGCTCTGTCTCAATGCCTTCCGCAACAACCTGCAGGCCCATACTATGGGCAAGCTCAATTACCGCTTTAACGACAGATGATTTCATTTCGCTCTGCTCCGCCCCTTGAATGAATGTGCGGTCAAGTTTGACCACGGAAATTGGCAGACTCTGTAATTGGCTTAGTGAAGAATAGCCAGTACCGAAATCATCAATAGAGATTTGAATGCCCATGTTTCGCAGTTGAGTCAACGTTTCAATGACGGGATCCATATGCTTGATAAATACACTCTCAGTAATTTCAAGATTGATATATTGGGCACTCAGCCCTGTCTCCTCTAGGATAGTTTGAATATCCTCCAACAGACCCGTCCGATAAAATTGTTTGGCGGACAGATTGACAGACATTGGGATCTTAGGAAACCCTCGATCTTGCCAATCCTTCGCCTGCCTACACGCTTCTCGTAATACCCAAAGATCAATTTCTACAATCAAACCTGATGTCTCGGCAAGTGGAATAAATTTGGCGGGAGAGATAATCCCTGCTTTCGGATGCCGCCAACGAATTAGTGTCTCTATACCAGTCGTTTTCCCGGATGCTGGACTGACCAGCGGTTGGTATACAAGGAAGAGCTGTTCATCATGCAATGCATTGCGCAGACCATTCTCCAGGTACATCTTCTCATTAAGCGAGTCTTCCAGCGCCTGGCTAAAGAAATGGTAACTACTCGCTCCTTGTTCCTTCGCGACATACATAGCCATATCTGCTTTTTTTAGAATATCTCCCATAGAAATTCCATGTTCAGGATATAAGCTGATACCAATGCTGATCGTCGTGTAGACGGATGAATCTTCTAGATCAAATGGTGCTTCAAAACAGTTGCAGATCTGTTTCGCAAAATCATCGGGTGCATGATTTGTCTCGTATCGCATGACAAACACGAATTCATCACCACCCAATCGGAAAACTCTGCAACTTTCATCTGCAATCACTTTAAAGCGTTCTGCTACTTTCTGCAGGAGAACATCTCCTACTGCATGACCGAGCGTATCATTGATTTGTTTAAAGCGGTTCAGGTCCATAAACATGACAGCGATCCGTTCGTTGTGGTCGCCATCTTCCGCGAGCAAGCCGCTTAATACTTGATGGAACTGCAACCGATTAGGCAACGTGGTTAAGCTATCATAATACGCTAATTGATGTAGCTTTTTCTCGGAAGATTGAAGCCGCTGGTTCATCCACGAAGCTTCTTGGAACATATGAAGCAGATTCTGGGACATATCCTTGAAATTATGGGTGAGTGAATCAATTTCCAGAATTCCACTATTTGGCCACTCCAGAGGGACCATCTGCTTCAATCTCGCTGGCAGATTGGTCGTCGATCTGGCGAGCTGCATTAGGCTTCGACCAAGCCACCAGTTAATAACCCATGCCAACAGGGCTGCGATTGTGATATTGCCGAGCATGTACAATAATTGATAAATATATTCCCGGAATATCTGTTCCTGATATGCCTTGACAGGAACGCTAACTGAAATAACCAACGGAATCCGTTCCAACGAGACTGCATGAACATAATGAGCATTGCGCCATTGTTGAGTGGGAAGCAGAACGATGGATTGAGCAGGTACCTCAAACAAATAGTTATCATCAATAAGGGTAGCCGATTGAGGCTGCTCCCGAGTAAGAGCAGCTTCCTTGTTGTTCGTAGCCAGCACCTTATTTTGTTTATTCGTAATGGTGATATCGAACAACTTCTGTGTTGTATTGCGTTTGATCATTTCCTGTAAATACCCAATCTGAATAAGCCCCTCCAACTGAACTCCCAACACGTTCTCCTGTTTCCACTGATCCAGTTCTCCCTTTATGCTATTAGCCGTATTACTCGCCGTTTGAAGTGTCGTACGAGTAGACACATCATATGCATCCCTTCCGTTAATGATCATATTCATGAGAAAAGGAAGAGCAATAAGCGTAATAGACAAATGAAACAAAACCCGACGAAATGTAACCTTAAGAGGCTTGTCCTGTACAAGACCAAGCCAACGCCCCAGCGGCAGATAGTTAACAAGTATTTCGGCGATCAAGGTATTAAATAGACCATTGGATGCAGTAATGGAGAATAGAATAATAAATTCAATTAATGAAAGCGATCCCGAAAACCAACAAGCGACAAGCGTAATTGGGGCACCGATACATAACCAGAACAGCGCATCGGGTCCCAGTAGGTAACCTTGTCTCCTCATCTGCCATAACCCAATCCAGCAAACCTCAAACAGAAATATAATAATGTAAGAAGGCTCATGATAGATGAATATGGAAACAGCATAAACAAGTACGGCTACCGGTAGAACCATTCGAATTCCGTAGAGTCGTACCAACATCAATAGAAAAATATTCGTAAATGTAAACTCGATGCCGTAAATCAGTTGTGGGTGTTGCGAAGCGCTTCCAAATGCCAGCAGTACAGCGCCTGCGAAGAAGAGCCACTTGCAAAGGAACTGGGAATCAACAAAGTTTCTTCTCATTATGCAATCACTCCTTCAGATGCATTTGTCTTCAATTGGGTAGAGACAAGATCGTCTTGCCTGCTTACTTATAAAAAAAGACCAAAATGACCTCATGAGCCCATTGGTCTGCAAATACCATAAATAATTTGTTTCTCTATGTATATCTGCAACCCTACTATTCATCTAAGAGCTTTAGACCCGTGGCTCTTCATCCTACTATTTTGTATAGTTTTCCTTTATTTGGATATTATCACAATTCATTTTACTATAAAAAATGTCGTGTGAATAGAACTATTGGCCCTATTATTTTACCTCACTACCCATTTTTTGCTTCTAATCCTCTTTTTCAGGTAAAATAGAATCATCACCATATTTTAAAGTATAGGAGATCACCCATTGAAAGAACATGAAGGTAGTCAACTTGTGATAAGCCCGATTCATCTACATGATATTGGAACAAGACAATTAGCCGACGAACTTTTACTCCAACTCAATGAGTGGAATAATGTTCCGATGTTATATCAACTTGCTCTAGAAGAGTTACAGAATAAGATTAACGTCATCAAGACGGAACTGAAACAACTAAATGGTTACAGTCCTATTGAACATATTAAAGTACGAATCAAAGAACCTAAGAGTATCCTGGATAAAATGAAACGTAAAGGCTGTGGCCTTACTGTTGATAATATGCTGAACCAAATCCATGATATTGCCGGTATGCGAATTGTATGTGCTTTCGTCAAAGATATTTATCTCTTATTGGAGCACTTCAAACAGCGTAGTGACATTCATGTGCTAGAGGTAAAGGATTATATTAAGGACCCCAAACCAAACGGCTATCAAAGTCTTCATATTATCCTAGCAGTGCCTCTCATCCTATTAGAAGGAACTCGTTGGATGAAGGTAGAAATTCAGATGCGCACCTTAGCCATGGATTTCTGGGCAAGCATGGAACATATCTTATTCTATAAGTATGACAAGCAAGTACCTGCTCATGTACACACCGAGTTGAAAGAGGCTTCTGAAGCAGCATATGCTCTTGATAAGAAGATGCTTAGAATCCAGAAGGAGATTCTTTCGAATACGACAACTTCAGAACCATCGCTATTATCCCCATAGATCATCTCTTTGAAGTCAACGATTCTTTAACGACCTATCTATAAACAAAAGGCTGCATCCTATGTAGGATTGCAGCCTTCTGTTTATAGTATATAGAATAGTCTTATAGCTTAATAAACGCATCATCGAAATATTCTTCTACTGTCAATAAACTCTTTGCTAGGTCTGGTGCTACGTCAGTTCCTACGTATCTAATATGCCATGGTTCGTATATATACCCCGTTTTCTCCTCAGCACCTTCAGGATAACGAATAATGAATCCATACTCTGGAGCGTGTTCCGCTAACCATTTACCCTCTGTTGTCTCTCCAAAAGATTGCTCCAGCGTATTATCAACACTTGGACTGGACACATCTATTGAAAGACCTGTTTGATGTTCGCTATTGCCCGGCACAGAACTAACGCGAGATGCTTCTTCCTCACCCTTAATACGAACATTACGGTCATATATGACCTTTTGTCGAGCATAAGAACGATATCCAGACACTGCACGTAACTCAATACCTTCCGATTCTGCTCTAGCAAATAACTTTTCTAAAGCTTCAGCAGCTTCCTTACGCATAAATCGCTTCTCATTCGCTCCATCAAAGGAGAAAGCAACATTGGGCTCTACAAGATCCTTAGGCTCGTAACCTTCAGGAAGGCTCCGCTGTTTGTTCACAATAACCGTTACCGCCTCAGGGTTCGTTACTACAGATCGACCATCTTGCTCTTGAATGGTTGCTTGAAGTGAATTCTCATTTCGTATCGCCATAACGGCGGCAGCTTGTCCCTCAACAACTTCCAATTGATCCCCCTGACCGGCTGGAGCCTGTAATGCTTGTCCTTCCTGTTGAGCAGATCCTCCAGTATCGGAACCACAGCCAACAAGTACACCCGATAGTATAAGCACAGAGCCAAGAACATGCATCCAATGTCTCTTCTCCCATGTCTGTGATTTCATTGATGATTCTCCTTTATGTGCTTTCTTTAATACGTATATCATACATCATATGAACTAAATTCGCACGAGACCGCTTCTATTCCTCAATGAATTGGCGGCGACGTTTCTCAGCTATATCTGATGTCTTTTTCATAATCATTTTTAGTGCCTTTTGAACTCCTAGAGATCCTTTTAACAGCGGAGTCCAATCATCTAGTTGATTCTCCCCATCCTCTGGCGGTTTAAGATTCAGAGTCACTTCTCGAAAAAGTGGACCAGGCTCATGCAGCCGCCCTTGCTCTGCAGCCTCTGCTAACCATTCTCCTGGAGAAGGCCCGCTCTTCCCCTTCTCCTCCATTAGAGATGCTTCTACCCCAGCAAATTCCTTTGCTTTTGGATTAATAGATGCTGACCACACACCAAATACCCCAGACATTAACTCTTTACGTGGCAACCCCATGAGTGTTAGTTGCATAACCGGATCGATAGACAATTGTTGCCCAGCATATTCACGCACAACCAATATCTCTTGGCAGTTAGAATTCCCACAACTACATGTCGCTTCTTCCATCAATATCTCCTTAGATGAAGGCATCAAATCATTAAGCCACTGTGGAGTCGTCCCCTTCAAAAGAAGGTAGAGATCATGTGGGCTATTCTTTAATTCTAAAAGAATCTCTTCTTTGATGAGTGGAGAACACACCTGAGCTACAGGTATGTTCACTTCATGTGTGCTAACTTCAGTTAATTCATCAAGGGATTTGGCAAACGTCCCTATCAACATGCCTGGACGGACATCCAGTATGACCTGTGCTATCTCTGTCAAATGAATCCCTCCTGCCCTTTATCAAATATTAGAGCAACCCTTACAGATTCATTAGAGTTACATCCAGTCCTCGCCTTGCAGAGCGATAAGATCCTTCAGATCCGCATCCGACATCTCCGTCAACCATGTCTCGCCCGAACCTACCACTTGTTCAGACAGTGCTTTTTTATTCTCAATTAGTTCATCAATCCGCTCTTCCAGAGTACCCTGACAAATGAGCTTGTGTACTTGCACATTCTTATGTTGTCCAATGCGAAATACACGGTCAGTCGCTTGATTCTCTACAGCGGGATTCCACCAACGGTCATAATGTAGTACATGATTTGCACGAGTCAGGTTTAGCCCTACTCCCCCTGCTTTTAACGAAAGCACGAAGAACGCAGAGCCCTCTTCCTCTTGAAAGGAACTTACCATCTCATCTCGCTCATGTTTCGGTATGCCTCCATGCAGGAATGATGGAGCTTTTCCGTACCTTGCAGCAAGTCTTGAAACAAGCAGTTGTCCCATAGCTACGTATTGGGTGAAAATAAGGGCTGATTCGCCAATCTCCGCAATACTATCAAGCAGCTCGAGCAAACGCTCCATTTTACCCGAGGCCTCCTGTTTCGATCCCCGACTTTCTTCTTTCCCGAGAAGTTGTGGATGGTCACAAATCTGCTTCAGCTTCGTAAGTGAAGATAAGACTAAGCCCTTTCTGGCGATGCCAGTCTCCTGCTCTATCTGCACCAACATTTGATCAACAACGGCTTGGTACATCGCTCCTTGTACATCTGTTAACGTACAGTAAGATTTAAGTTCGATCTTCTCAGGTAAATCCTTGGCGATATCCGGATCACTCTTCAGACGACGCAACATGAATGGTGCGACTAATCTATGAAGTTCTTGTAAGCGGCCTTGTTCATCATCTCCAGTATACCGATGCCTAAATGAGGAAGATGTTCCTAGATAACCAGGGTTTAGAAATTGAAAAATGGACCACAGCTCACCCAATCGATTCTCTACAGGTGTACCCGTCATTGCAATCCGATGAGGAGAAGACAATTTCATCACACTTTGAGCCTGCTTCGTCCGATAGTTCTTAATGTATTGCGCTTCATCCAACACAATGGTTGCCCATGATACCTGCGCCAGATCCACGCCATCTCTACCACATAAATGATACGTCGTAAGAATAACATCATGTTCGGTAGCCTTCAGAAGGAATGACTCTCCATGCAGCCGTCGATTCCCATGATGAATATAGATAGATAAATCTGGTGCAAAGCGCTGGAGCTCTCGCTGCCAATTCCCAAGTAATGATGTAGGACAAACAATCAGTATAGGATTTATGTTCTCGGACATACGCTCAAGAAGGCATGTAATGACCTGTACCGTCTTTCCTAGCCCCATATCATCCGCTAGACACACACCGAACCCTAGATCCCTCATAGCCGAGAGCCATTGATAACCACGCTCCTGATACGGACGTAGTACACCGTGAAGCGACTCAGGAATGGGACGGATAGGCACCTTTCGGGAATTACTACCTTCGAGAAGGGAGGATAACATCCCCACCGTTTCCATTCCCATAACGGAAATGCCTTTCCACATCCGCTCATTGCCATCTTCAGCAGTTAAGTGCATCCAGTCGGATACTTCCATCTGGCCTTTCTCGTGTTTCTTAATGTATCGCATAACCTGGCGAATTTCTTTAAGATCCACTTCAATCCATTCGCCGCGGAACTCTGCATAAGGAACATCCGACTCTGCTAACTTCGTCATTTCTTCGAGCGTAAGTGTTATCCCACCCAACGCCGCTTCCACTTCAAATGAGACTAAGTGATCCATACCTAACGCGACCGGTATCCCGACTCTGCCATCTGTTTCAGGCGACTGTACCATTTTCAAAGATAGGCCGACACGCTTACGTTCCTTACTCCAGCGCGAGGGTAACTGAACAGTAACCCCAGCTGCAGTTAGTAGCGGGACAGATTCACGAACGAAGGCAAATAGTTGTTCAGGTGTAAGCTCCATTCCAAGGGGTGCTGGAGAATTCAGAGTATCTCTAATTTCTATTGACACCGAAGCTGCTTCCCCGAGTGCCATCAGAAGTTGTTCCTGGACAGCTACATAATGTCTCCCTCGAACTTCCAAGTCAGATTCCTTTCTCCCCCATATAAAGCTTGATGGTAGCCAAGTCCCGTAATCATCTTGAATTTCCGCCCAAAAGGACACATACCATCGTTGTTCTTCTTCTAGCATTCTAGGCTCCATCCGTAGTCCTAAGTTCAGACGACCCATCTGCCGTGCCTGCTCCTCCTCGCTTCCGATCACAGGAATGGAGGTACCTCCAATGCGCGACGCCGTCTTTGTTAGCTCTTCAATTTCATCTGGAGATCCCTGTACAGAAATATCGCGACTTACCGTCAAGAGCCCATCCCACCATAATTCAGATAGCGGTGAATATCCTCTTCGATAATTAGCCATATATCGAGAAAGCTTAGCTTCTAATCCCTGTATCACATCTTTCGTTTCCGTATGAATAACCGCACTTAGGAAAGAATGCAACACAGCAGCACCAGCTTCTTCTTTGGTTTCGAAGCCCCCAAATGCGGGCACGCCAAATGCAAGTGGTGGCATCGAAGCAGCAAGTTGTAAGAAGACCTCTGCTTCGTGTTTATCCCTTAATTTAGGCTTCCAGCGAGAAGTCACGACCTGTTCACCCGTCCGTCTGCGTGAACCCGTCGATACAAGGGGGGCGGTCCCTGGTGCTATCCGACCATGAAGCATCAGCTCCAATGCGAACCGTGCCACCTTCACCCAGTAGCTCATTTCAGGACCCGGTTGTATTCCTTGTGCTAAACAAGTTTCGTCGTCCCAAGCAAGGAGCATATAGAATGCATCCTGGGGAGAAAGAGCAAGGCCTTCTAGCGTCCTTCCCATCAGTTGGCGTCTTTCTCCTCTTCTATTGCTCACTTTGGGGTTCGAACTTGCAGAAGGATATCGAAGTTCTGCCAACCGAAGCACGGCATGTGCAAATGGACGTGCTCCACCCTTCCATTCAAACTGTTTAACCACTCGGCTCCAAGCATCTACCTTTGGTTCAGATACTTCACCGGAAAAACAAAAAAACACTTCGCCTAGCCATACGCCATATAGCGGTTGATTCATCGTTGTCTCCTGTCGTTTCACTGCTCACATATTTTAATTACATCTTAAACGAAAAGGGAATATTTAAAAACCTCTTCACCTTCGGAACTCAACCAAATTATTCCCTTTTTTCTCAGATCTAATTACAATAATGCTACTTTTTCTCACATACCAATTAGAACCGGCTTCGCATCCTTTTAGGACGTTACGTTCCTTCAAGAAATATAAGGATAACGTATAGCGTGGAAATTATACTTCCATATCATTATAAAGATGTAAAAAAACCCACCCCAAGTTTACTCTCCAAAGGTGGGTTTGTGGACTTAAGACACAAAACTAGGAACTACTTATTCTCATTTATGGATGTAATTTAACTCCATTTACCACTGTTTATCATACCATACTGGTAGAAACAATAACAACAGAACCACGATTACCTCTAGAAATACTTTTTATTGCCTCCACCTTACCTATACTTCCCGCTCCCTATATATTTTACAGAAACAGGGACAAGTTGAGAACTTTTATAATAAATATGGGTATATCCTACTGGGTATCCTTTCACAATGCTTTCTAGCAGGTATCCTATTCCTTTATGCGATCTGGTTGCTCTTTTTCCGAACCAGAAAAACAAGGTATACACTTTTATCGCTGAAGAGATCGGTATTCTCACTTACATGAGCCAATTCATACAAAAAAGCTGAATTACGCGATTGATTCCACGCAATTCAGCTTTTTATTGTATAGACTACACTATTTCTTTATTACTACTGCTTCGATCTCAACCAAAGCGTCTTTAGGTAGGCGTGCCACCTCAACCGCGCTACGTGCAGGGAACGGTTGTAAGAAGAATGAGCTATATACTTCGTTCATGGCTACGAAGTCATTCATATCTTTAAGAAAGACCGTCGTCTTCACAACCTGATCCATTCCCGCTCCCGCTGCTTCAAGAATGGCTTGTAGGTTAGTAAGAGATTGACGTGTTTGCCCTTCAATACCCTCTGCAAATTGTCCAGTCTCTGGATTAAGACCCAATTGGCCTGATGTGAAAATAAATCCTCCTGCTTCTATCGCTTGGCTATATGGTCCAATAGCTCCTGGAGCAGCTTCTGTTGAAATTGCTTGTTTACTCATTGTTTATGTCCCCTTTCATTCTATTCATATTCGAAGTAATAGATCACTTTATAAGTATTATTGTACCAGCCCTACGGCATGAATAACATCATTAGGATAAATATGTACCCCTAGCGGACCCGCTAATGCAATACTCACCATAGCGTGGGCCACCACTTCAGCTGGAATTGCTCGATATTTGGCCGCCTTCCCACGGAAAAGAAAGTCTAGCGTTGTCATAAGACGTGCACTTATCCCTTCGCCCAACCGTTTCTCTTTCCGATCCCCTAGAAGTAACGATGGTCTAAATAAATGAACCGCTGGAATCCCTTCTCGGGAAATAGCATTCTCAACTTCACCTTTAGTCCGGTTATAGAACAGCCGTGAAGAAGGATCCGCTCCCATAGCCGATATACAAAGGAATTGGCGAACACCTGCCTTATGTGCTAGTTGAGCAGCAACTAACGGATATTCAAAATCCACCTTGCGAAACTGTTCTTGAGATCCAGCTTTCTTGATCGTAGTACCCAAACAACAGAATACATCTAGAACGTCCTCGAACAACTCTTGGTGTTGATCCAAGGTATCCCAATCCACTAGAATCTCCTTGAGCTTCGGATGTTGGATACCTAGAGGCCTCCTAACAAGTACCTTCACAACATCGTAATCTGCTCGATTCAGTAATTCTTTAACTACGAATCCACCGACTAATCCTGTAGCACCTAATACCATAGCCTGAAACCCCATAGAAACCTCCTAAAAGTTAGCACTCCTCTATAAATCTCTCTTTTGTCCCCATTTTACAGGCAGGTAGTCAACTGTCAATCTTATTTAAGCAAGCCGATGTATCCTTTCTCACCTATCTAGCATGCGCTTGCAACACTCCCTAATAATGTGTCAATCCATTACTAAAAGCCAACCCAAGCTCAGTTCATTCTAAATGAGGCTAATCCTTCCTTTTGAAATTTATAAATTGAGAGGTATAATTCAATAAGCAATTATAGCTCAGAACATAAACCATCACTATAATGGTAGATTCGTAACATGACAGTCATATGCCTTTCATTAACTTTCATTGCTCCCTAATTTTCTTGAAATTTCTATTCTCACATACAAAGGGGTTTATTCGCTTGTCAACTTGGTTCAACAAATCATATGTATGGTCTCTCAGTCTACTTGGTTCACTCGGGGTTATGGGTCTAATCTACAATGTCCTAAATTCATTCACACGCGACTCATTCGTACTTACCTCGCCCATCGACGATATAATTCCCCTAGTACCCGCGATGAGCCTTCCTTATTTGGCTTGGTATCCTTATATTTTTCTGGCTATGGCGTATTTGTGCTGGAAGGATCGTCAACTTTATTTCCGCACACTATTTTCTATGAATATAAGCGTAGCTGTATGCTATTTGATCTATTACTATTTTCAAACAAATGTACCTCGCCCCATCGTTATTGGTCATGGCTGGGATATTCAGCTGCTGCAATGGATCTATCGAAGTGATAAACCATTCAACTGTTTCCCGAGTATTCACTCCCTATACTCTTATCTTGTGATGAGGGCCTCTTGGAACTCAACAAAAATACGATTCCGCACAAAAGCCATTTTCTCCATATGCTCATTAACCATTATCATTTCTACATTTATGGTGAAGCAGCATGTTATTTACGATGCCATCGGTGCCATTCTCTTGGGTGAAGCAGTATTTATTCTCATCCTATCCAGTTTAAGGGTCCACAAAAGAGTCCACGGCAAATCGTATGAACGTTATAGTTAGTAGAAATATCTAATATTTTTATATTTTTTCCTTCTTTTCTTCCTAAATACGACAATATTTGATATAATGTGGACAAATCGAAGGAAAAAATATTTAAAATTAGTGATATTTTTGCTCTGAGTGTGATTTTTTTCACATATATTGAGATAAAGATCATGGTACCATTTTCTCATAGATATTTAATCATTCGCCACTTGCCTATTTGGATAGCAAAGTGTGTTCCCTTGTTCTAATGGTTCACATTTTAATATATTAAATTTAATTAATATGGGGGTAATACAAATGAAAAAGAAATGGTCTATCCTATTGTGCAGCTTGATGATGGTCGGTGTACTCGCAGCATGTGGTAACAACAATAAGGCAGCTGAACCTTCTACAACCGAGCCAACTACTGAAGCTACTGCACCAGCAGCAACACAAGGTCAATATACAGACGGCGCTTATTATGCTGAAGGCGACTTCGATGCAAAAAGCGGATGGAAACCTTATATTGTACTAACCGTTAAAGACGGAAAAATTGCAACGGCAGATTGGAACTTTGTTAGCTCCAAGGGTGGACCTGACAAGAAAACACTAGATAAAGCTGGTAAGTATGGTATGAAAGAAATCGGTAAAGCACAAGCCGAATGGTATGAACAAGCTGCATTAGCTGAAAAATTCCTAATTGAGAAACAAGATCCTGCAGCAATTACATTGAATACAGAAGGTAAAACAGATGCAATCTCAGGCGTTTCTATTCACGTGAATGACTTAGCTACATTGGCGAAGAAAGCTTTGGATGCAGGCCCTGCTGAACCTGGAACATATAAAGATGGATCATATCATGCTGAGGCAGATGCATTTGATGCTACATCTGGTTGGAAGAGTACTACTGATCTTACCGTTGCTAACGGAAAAATCATTTATGCTTTCTTCAGTGGTGTGAATGAAGCTGGAGAAGATAAACAAGCGAACTCTATTGAAGGTAAATACGGTATGAAGGCAAATGGTGGATCTGTTGCTGAATGGCACGAAGAGGCTCAAGCAGCTCAAGCTTTCTTGATTGAGAAACAAGATCCAGCTGCGATCACTATGAACGCAGAAGGTAAAACAGACGCTATCTCTGGTGTAACCATTCATGTATCAGACTTTGTTACGTTGTCACAAAAGGCGCTCGAAGCTGCCAAATAATTACTGTCTAGCGTTGGTGATTATTGGTATCATGAAGTGTTGAAATAAATCCGACATAATAACGAGGTGAACTATCAATGAAGAAAATTGTCCTTTTGGGCGGAGGTTACGGTGGTGTTCTCACCGCCAAGAAATTAGCTAACAAATTCAAGAAAAATAACGACGTTCAAATTCAATTGATCGATCGTAATCCGTATCACACACTCTTAACAGAACTTCATGAGGTAGCGGCTAATCGTACCCCGGAAGATGCAGTTAAGATTGACCTGAAGAAGATTTTTGCCAATCAGAAAGTGGATGTTGTCCTTGATGACATCAGCAAAATTGATTTTGAAGGTAAAACCTTAATATCAGACAAGACTACATATGACTATGATTACCTAGTCATCGGAACAGGTAGTAAACCAACCTTCTTCGGCATTCCTGGTGCAGAAGAAAATGCATTTACATTATGGTCTTTCGAAGATGCAGTTCGATTGAAGAAACAAATTCGCGACATGTTTAGTGAAGCCGCAAAAGAAAAAGATCCAGTTATCCGTAAGACAAAACTCTCCTTCGTTGTTGTAGGAGCAGGCTTTACAGGTGTTGAATTGATCGGTGAAATGGCTGAGTTCCGCGATGAGTTATGCAAGGAGTTCTATATTGACGCTCAAGACGTTCGCTTAGTCGTTGCAGATATGGCAGCTAAGATTCTACCTATTCTACCCGATAAGCTGATCGCTAAATCAGAGACTCACCTCCGTAAAATGGGTGTTGAGATCATTACGAATGCCAAAATTACGGGTGTTGATCCTACTGCTGTCAAGCTTGGCGATACTGAGATCGCAGCTAATACGATTGTTTGGACAGCTGGTGTTGAAGGCTCTGATCTTGTAGGCTCATTAGATGTGAAGCAACAAGGTCGCAGACGTATTGAAACCAACGACAAATTACAAAGCTTAGATCATGAGAATGTGTATGTTGTCGGAGACAATATTTTCTTTATTCCTGAAGGTGAGACTCGTCCAGTTCCTCAGATGGTTGAGAACGCTGAGCACGCTGCTCCACTGATTGCTCATAACATTCATGCAGATGTGACAGGTAAAGCGAAGAAATCTTACAAACCTGCGTTTCACGGAACGATGGTATCGATCGGAAGCCGTTACGGTGTTGCAAACGTAGGACTTCCTAATAAGATGTTCATGCTTACCGGATTTATGGCTATGATGTCTAAGCACTTTATTAATCTATTCTATTTATCAACCGTTGCTGGCTTTAATAAAGTATGGACTTACATGATGCATGAATTCTTCCATGTGGAGAATCGCAGAAGCTTCCTTGGAGGTCACTTCTCCAAACGTTCACCGAATTTCTGGCTAGTTCCACTACGTATCTATGTAGGTTACATGTGGCTTCATGAAGGTTGGGAGAAGATCGGTAAGATATGGGATGACCCATCTCGCATTTTCTTGATCCCTGCATCTCCTACCGCTGATGTTACCTCAGCTGCAAGTGAAGCTGTAACTGCCGTTGCTCAGACTGTCGATGCTCAAGCCGCAGCTTCTGCCGTTGCTACGACAGGTGAGACGTTAACGGCTCTACCAGTTCCTGGATTCATAACTAGCATTATGAATGTCTTTATGGATTTATTCTTCTATAACTCAGATGGTGGCTATACTGTATTGGCTCAAGTATTCCAAACAGGTATGGTTCTTGCAGAAATCACCTTTGGTGTGCTACTCATTCTTGGTCTATTCACTGCTGTATCTTCGATCGGGACGATCGGTATGGGCGTTATGATCTGGACATCAGGTATGGCACCTTATGAAATGCTCTGGTACGTAACAGCTGCAATTGCTACTATTGGCGGTTCAGGAAGCGTATTTGGTCTTGACTACTACGTTCTTCCTTGGTTGAAGAAGCAATGGAAGAAGATCCCGCTTGTTAGAAGATGGTACTTATTTACAGACTGATGTTTCACAACTTCTTAATTACCAAAGTAAGCTATACATTAGAGTAATGTGCGAATCGCACATTACTCTCCTTATTTTATATGGTCTTGAAGGTATGATGAAAACCGATCCAAGGGGTGAAGCATATGCACACACAACTTATGAATGAAACCTTCCAACTACTCCAAGCTGAGTGTTCGCCAAAGGCTGGAATTGCGTTGGACATCGATCGAACAGAAATGCTGGTTACGGAATCTCTACTGAATAGTTACGACTTAGCTTATGAGCGTAAAGTTCATCTTCTCGCACTTTACACTGTACTTAAGCTTGCCACAAGTCGTCATAAAGACTGTAATTATTCTGATCCAAATCTAACCCGCAAGGTGCTAGATGGTGATTATTTATACAGTCTTTATATTCAATTAGCCGTCCAGTTTGAAGAAATCGATCTGATATCATACCTAGCACCCCACATCAAAAAGTGGCAGATCCGAGGTGCTGAAGGACATTCCGAAGTTGAGTTGTTATACACCTGCTTGGAACAGTTCTTAAATCTTGAATTCAGACGTAATGTATCCACCGCAACTGTAGAACAGGTAGGTTAAACAACATGAAACTACATGAGACTCTGAATATCAATTTGCGACGTATCAACAAGAACATTGAGGATATCGTTAGATTGGATAGAGATGTACCATTTTCCTCTGTTTTATCTAAAAGTATCCTTGCACTTATCCGATCTGGAGGAAAAAGGCTGCGCCCTTTGATGGTTGTTGTAGGGAGTCGCTTCGGCACCATTCCAACAGGTAAACCACAGCTTCAATTGGCCGCGACTGTTGAATTCATTCATGCTTCCTCTCTGATTCATGATGACATTATTGACCGATCAGATTTGCGTCGTGGACAGCCCTCGATGCATACGATGACGGGAGTAGCTGAAGCCGTTCATATTGGCAGTTACATGTCTGCTCGTGTGATTGAACTCCTATCTAGCTACTCCTCTAACAAAGATCTTTATATACGTGACTTATCAGCGATTGCAACAGCTCAGCTATGTATTGGTGAGTATGAGCAACTTGAGCATCGGTATGATTATGATCTAACACTAGATGAATATTTAGAAAAGTCGCGGAATAAAACAGCTCAATTAATGGCTACTTGTTTACGAGTAGGGGCTTTATCTACGGAAGCTGATCCTGACGTTGCGGACCTACTATACACATTTGGTGAGTATCTGGGAATGTCATTTCAAATCCATGATGATCTGTTAGACTTTACGCAGACGCCTGATATACTTGGCAAACCGACAGGAAGTGATCTCATCCACGGACAAGTCACGTTGCCTGTCATCTACGCCCTGCAAAAACCTGAGCTTGCAACTACCATTCGAGCGATTCATGAAGGTTCAACAGACGTAGAAATTAAAGAAGCTATTAACATGATTACTTCATCTGGTGCGTTAGAACAAACGGAACAGCTTAGTCATGATTATTTGAACAAGGCTCAAGACATTATTGAGCAGTTATCATCTTTCCCTGCACATCGGGATCTCCAATCCCTGCTCAATTATTTTGCAGGACGTGATCATTAAGAGAAGATCTATAAGATTCTCTCTACACACAAAAGAACCTCCCTCATCATGTTCAAATGATGTAGGGAGGTTCTTTTGTGTATTCCGATGTTCAATGAGCTAAGCGATAAAAAAGAAGTCTATTAAGGTACAAGCTACGATCACCATACTAATCACTTGATTTAGGTTATACGCAGCAATCTTCATTAATTTAGGTTGGTGAGGTTTGATAATACCATGTTCCGTCATGAGCAAAATGGCCGCAATTCCTAATCCGATAAGATACATCCAGCTCAAATCTCTGAAATAGTAGAGAAATAGTAACAGTACCAGCATGACAATGTGCATGCCTTTAGCCATCCATAGTGCCGTTTTCAAACCGAAGAAACTAGGAATGGACCACAAGCCATGATTACGGTCGAACTCAATGTCTTGCGTTCCATATATTACATCAAAGCCTGCAATCCAGAGCATCACAACGGTTCCCAACACAAAGGGTGTGAAAGCGAACTCTCCTGTCACCGCAAACCATGCTCCAATGGGAGCGGATGCGATTACGAATCCGAGGTACAGATGGCTGAGCCATGTAAACCGTTTCGTATATGAATATACCGTGATGAGGAGAATACCCACCGGTGACAGGATCATACACAATGGATTTAGCATCGACGCTGCAATGACAAAGATAAGATAATTGATGATTACAAAAATAATAACTTCACGCGTCCCAAGTAATCTCTGTGGAAGATGCCTTGTAGCGGTACGCGGGTTCTGTTCGTCAAACTTACGGTCAGCGAGTCTATTAAAGGCATTAGCTCCGTTACGAGCACCAATAAGGGCAATTAATCCCCAAATCATTATCCACCACGAGGGCCACCCGCCTGCAGCCCATACCATGGAGATCACAGCAAAAGGTAACGAAAACAATGTATGTGAGAACATGACCAGTTCACCAAATTGCTTACTTTTTTGAAATATAGGTCTAATATTCAATGCAATCCACCATTCATCCTCAACGAGGATTCCTTCCCACCCCTGCCGCCTTGGACGCTTCCACTCTCTCTAACACTATATCTAGTGCCTTCAGCATCTTCTGGATGTCCTCATCCTGGATGACCAGTGGAGGTTGGAAAGCTAATACATTGCGATAGATGCCATTCTTACCGATAAGGAAACCTTGTTCCTTCATCTCCTCAAGTACTTGATCCGTTAATATAGCTCCGAGATCTGGATTAGAAGCTAGTAACTCCACCCCGATCATCAATCCTTTACCACGCACCTCTGAGATCACCGCTCCATGTCTTTTCATAAGCTGTTCTAATCCTTGCATGAGTATGTGACCAAGCTCCTCTGAACGTTCTACGAGTCTCTCTTCACCGATGTAGTCTAAAACAGCCATTCCTGTAACGGAAGATACAGGATTCCCGCCAAATGTCGAAGCTGATGGCCGATTTAAAGATGCTGCAATATGATCTGTAGTAGAAAAAGCCCCAATAGGGACACCATTCCCTAGCGCCTTCGCCATAGAAATGATATCAGGTACTACGTCAAAATGTTCTATAGCAAACATCCGACCTGTTCGTCCAAACCCCGTCTGGATTTCATCAGCAATCATAAGTACACCATAGCGTTCGAGGCGTGCCTTCACTTCCTGTAAGTAGCCATCTGGTGGTACTATGATGCCCCCATTCCCTTGAATAGGCTCTATGATCAATGCTGCAATCGTATCTCCCTTTTCCTCTAGCACCTTATCGAGCGCTTTAAGGGAATCTTGAGCCGCCTCCTCAGGAGTTACTCCTGTACGATAGGGACGTGGGATGAAGTACACTTCTTCCTCTAAAAAGGGATCCGTACGCCACATAGACAACCCCGTAACACTCATCGTCAGATTACTTCGACCATGCAGGCCTTGTTCAAGAGCGATAAAGCCTTTACGCCCCGTGTGCATCCTTGCTAATAGAAGTGCTCCTTCGTTAGCTTCAGTACCACTGTTAACGAAGAAAGTCCGTTGTAGTGTTCCAGGCAATAGCTCAGCAAGACGTTCTGCCAAGTCTACAATCGGCTGTGTCAAATATATAGTAGTGGTATGCTGTAGCCTCTGAATCTGATTCAGCGTTGCATCCGTAATGGAAGGATTACAGTGTCCACAAGCTACAACAGAGACACCTGCAAAAAAGTCTATATATTCCTGCCCTTGATCATCGTACAGATGTTGCATCGAGCCTTTCACGATCTGAGGCGGTTTCTGATAGAAATGTTGGGTACAGGGATAAAAGTACGATGCTCGCTTTGCCTTGATCTCTTCGGGTCCGATATAGTGTTCTGTCATGGATTTCATGCGGATTCTCCCTCTCGTCTGATATGCGAGTTCTTTAAATAGCTGTATAAACCTATGCTTTGTGTGGTTTTATCAATTAAATTGCAATGAACCAAGCGTATATCCGGCATACACGGGTTGAAGCTCTTCAAACTGTTCCCCAACTATGGCCGCCTTATAAGCGCAAATAATTGTACGTAACTGACTCACAGAGTAGGTTGCACCCTCAATTCGGAAGTGAGATAATCCCGCCTCCGCCAACTCCTTCAACAAGGGAAGGTAACAGATTTCTTTAGCCATTGTCAGATGATTCCGACCATGCTGATCACGATATACCGGATTCTCACCCTTATCGGTCATCAACACAAGCACTGAATTATCTACGTAATGATTATTTTCTTCTCCGACGGATTCATGTACCTCCGTGTTTTCATAGAGATCATGCTCCATATACATGACTGTTGGAGATCCATGTACGACTGCTTCCAAAGGCAATCTGGAGTTCTTGAGTAGCCCTGTGAAATGTTCCGCAGTCATCTCTGGCGATATCGTCATTCTTTGTACGCCTAGACCGGCATACATCTCAGCAGCTAAATGATTGTATATATTCAAGCTAGTATCTCCAATCAATGGATACCCTTTATCCGCAAATGCATGAATAGCACCACTGTTAGTCACTACTAGACCGTCAATTCCTAATGGTTCTCTAGAGAGTAATTCGCCATATTGTTCAAAATGGAGCTCCGTCATCATCCGAGGCAATCCGAGATACAACTTGGTTGTGCCTTTGATGCCACTTAGTTCAATAATATTCTTCTTCGTGAACGGTACATCTGGTAGATACACATCACCTGAAAGGTACAGATGATCAACGCCCTCTTCTATCGCCATACGAGCCTGTTCCATATTATTCACGCGAACGCTTAATTCTGGGCGAGAGGACCGTTCCAAACGTTGTACTTGTGACAGCTGCTCCCGTAGCTCTGCAACACGCTCTTCCTTCATTGAACGCTCAGCCGTTGGTGTGCTGAATACTTTACCTGTACTATAGAACTTCCCGGTACCTTCGTACCTCCGATTCATATTAGACAATCCTGGCTTACCAAAGGCATAGGCCGTGGAGAAATCTCGTTTACGATTCTCATACAGCTTGTCACTATCCACTGTACGCTCATACCCGATTGGATCTTCAATATACCGATCAATGGCATCCCCATAACTGTTGATCAATAACAAGATGAAGTCTACATCCCGCATCCGTCCTTCAATTTTGAATGAACAAATACCCGACTCAATCAATTCAGGGATATTCTCATACATATACATATCTTTCACAGCAAGTGGATAATCCGCTGGATAGATATTTCCGTCTTTCTTCACACGATACTCCCACCGACATGGCTTCATACACTTACCTCGACTACCACTCATCCCGAACACAACAGAGCTGAAATGACAGTTAGCCCCATGTGCTACACACATATCTCCATGGATGAAATACTCTAATTCCATTCCGCTTTGACTCCAAATATATCGAGCTGTTTGTAGATCCATTTCTCTTGATGTTACGACACGCGTCACACCAAGTTCTTGTAGCAGTCGGACGGTCTCTAAATTATGGACATTCATCATTACAGAGGAATGGACTTTGAGATCAAGCCCCATCTCTTGAATCAGCTTCACTACGGCATAGTCCTGCACAATCAGAGCATCTACCTGCGCTCCTTCAAGAAAGCGCAGGTAATCTTTAGCCTCTTCTACATCGTCCTCACTAAGGAGGTTATTCACCGTAACATATACTTTTTTATGTAGTTCATGTGCTATATCAGTTGCTTGAACAATTTCTTCTAGTGTAAAGTTGTATCCTTTACGCATCATACGCATATTCAGACTCGGTCCACCAAAGAAAACAGCATCACAAGGTGCTTGAATAACTTCCTTGAAAATTTCGAATGTTCCAACCGGTGCTAGTAGTTCAATTTCTTTTCCATTAAAGTAACGTGCCATTACAATCGCCTCCACCAAGAAGTAGTTAACTCTTTATAGCGTCCAAAGTTCTCCAGTTCCATAACCCGACATCCACACCATAGCAACAAGCATTACAATGAAGAAGCATATAAATATCGTATCTCGCTTTCTCCATACCAGACGGTGATACTTTGTACGCGGTTCTCCCAATCGGAATCCTCGTGATTCCATAGAATGAACCAGATCCTCAGCCCTGCGAAATGCGCCCACCGTAACAGGAACCAGCAAAGAGACAAGCATCTTCCCCTTCTCTTTCCACGGAAGTTCTCTTAAATCAGCGCCACGAGATGCTTGTGCCTTGAGTATAATCTGGGCTTCCTCAAGAATCGACGGAATAAACCGAAGTGCAATGCTGACCATCAATGTGAACCGATCAGGTGACACTCGTACAACCTTTAGTGGCTTCAACACACCCTCTAACCCCTGATTAAGACGACCCGGTGTCGTCGTAAAGGTTAGAATCGCTGTAAAGGATACAAGGAACACCATTCTTAACACAGAGAATAGTCCTAATTTAAACCCTTCAAAATATAGATTCCAAGAGCCGATACTCAGGAGTATCGCACCGTTCTTATCGTCCACTTTTATACACTGAACAATAAAGATAAAGAGCATTAATACCCATAATGGCTTAGCAGCTCTAATGAAATATTTAATATGAATACGTGTTAACGAGATAATAATTAAGGAAAACAAAATGACATAAGCCATCTCTAACCATGTATTGGACAAGATAATAATTACAACATATAACATCATCGCTACCATCTTCGCACGAGGATCAATACTGTGTACCCATGAGCCAGTATCAATCGTTCGGCCGATTAGCAATTTCTCGCTCACCCTCGATCCCTCTTCCCTTTATACGTCCTCTGAGTTGACCAAATGTGCAATCCGCTTAGACATCGCCTCTGCACTCAAGCAAGGATCTTCTTCACTCCATCCGAATTTCTCAGATAGCGAACGCCAATAACGTATTGACTGTGGAATGGTAATACCGTAAGACTCCATTCGATCAGCTTGTTCGATTAAAGCTTTAACCGTCCCTTGAAAGACGGTTAGACCTTCGTGGAGAACAATCCACTGATTCGCAAAAGGAAGTAACTCATCCATTCGATGTGTCACAATGATAACCGTCCTCCCATCTTCACGACATAGACGATGTAACAGTTGAATTAATTCTGCTCTACTCACGGGATCAAGCGTCGCTGTTGGTTCATCGAGCACTAATATTTCAGGGTCCATGGTTAATACAGAAGCAATCGCTACCTTGCGCATTTGTCCACCACTCAGCTGAAATGGATTACGTGAAAGTAAGCTTAAATCCAATCCCATTTGCTCCATTGCTCTCCGCGCTCGATCTTTGGCTTCTTCCAAGCTATATCCGAAGTTTATAGGACCGAAGCATAAGTCCTTCTCCACCGTATCTTCAAATAATTGCTGTTCAGGAAATTGAAAGACGAGCCCTACTCTTTTGCGTAATTGATGGAGCTTAGGTGCCTTTTCTCCACCTTTTAGCGTAATATCAAGTACCTGAACCGTTCCTGAAGTTGGTTTCAATATTCCGTTGAACATCTGAAGCAGTGTAGACTTACCAGAACCTGTGGCTCCCGCAACACCTGCCAAAATACCTGATTCTAAATGTAAATTGACTCCTTGCAGGGCCGCTTGGCTCCACATGCTGTTGGCGTCGTACTCATAACTCACTTGATTGAATGTAATGGCCATAGTGCCTCCGTAAGTTCCTTTTCGCAATTGGGAATCGAGATGTCCACGCCGTACCTATGCAACGCTGTCGTAAGTTGAAAGGCGAAGGGTGCGATTAAATGACTCATCTCGAGAATTTTCTCATCTTGAAATAGATCTGTTGGTGTTCGATCCGCAATAAGTTTACCTTCGTGTAATACGAGCACTCGTTCAGACGCAGCTATCTCTTGCGCATCGTGCGTAATAGAAATAATGGTGTATCGTCCACTCTTATGCATATCAGACAAAATATTGAGCAAATCATTTCGTGTCCTCTCATCCAACATCGATGAAGCTTCATCAAAAATGACGATCTCAGGCTCCATACTTAAAATCGATGCAATGGCTACACGTTGCTTCTGACCTCCCGATAGCTCACTTGGATGTTTGTCCAGTAGCTCCGTGATACCTAGCTTCTCCGCATAGGAGTTCACTCTTTCCTCCATCACTTCTATAGAAAGGCATTGACCCTCAAGACCAAAAACAATGTCCTCTTCTACTGTAGCTCCAATAAATTGATTGTCAGGGTTCTGAAATACCATCCCTATCGCCTTCCTGATATCACCAATTGTATCTGATTGCAATTCTTTACCCTTCACCATAATGGAACCTTCACCTTTGGAAAGAAGAGCATTCATTAGCTTCACAAGGGTTGATTTACCACAGCCGTTCGCTCCGACCAGTGTCACCCATTGCCCTTGTGGAATACTCAGAGAGATATCATCGATAACTGGAAGGTCCTTTCCGTATCCATAACTTACCCCGACAAGTTCAATAGCTGGGTAACCTGGGCCCGGAATTACATCAGAACTTTGTGAGGTGGATTCAGTTGCATCCGGCGTATAATGAGGTTCTTTCAAGTCATGTTGCTTCATGTTCGTCTCCCTCTTCCTAACGGTTAGTCTGAAATTCCTCAAACAAAGATAGCTTAGTTAAAGAAGGCACTAAATATTTGACAGCTATACCAACCAGAATTCCTGTTACCAAACCCGTTATCAACAATAAGGGCATATAATAGTAAATATTCGAACTTTGGAAGACAATGGATGCTGCTGTAATTTGTCCGAAGTTATGACCCACACCACCTACAATGCTGACTCCAATCAAGCTAACTTGATTACGACCCAATTTCATAACTAGAAACATGACTATAAAGCTAAACAATGACCCAAAAAGACTGAACAACATACTAGAGAAAGTTCCGAAGATAAAGGCCGTAATAATCGTTTTTAGTATGACTAACATCAGTGCATCTCTACCTCTTAGAAAATATAAACAGGTCAATATCATGATGTTGGCTAGCCCTAGTTTGGCACCTGGTATTTGTAAATTAACAGGAATAATAGACTCTACTATACTTAGAACTACCGCTACTGCAGCAAAAATAGCGATCATAACTGTTCTTTTCAGCATTCGCGTGGATTCTTCAGTTGACAATGGCATCAGGCTCATCTCCTACATCTTGTACCCCGTTTATTTCAACCATAACGCGATGGGGCAAACAAATAATGCTCTGTTTCGGTTTCTGAATAAATCCAAAGGTGAGACATACTTTATCTGGACAATCTGTATCGTACATTTCGACACCATAATCATGTACTTTTACAACATTCGTCCCACGTTCCGATCTTATTTCGATGATTTGTTCTTCTTTAGTCAACTCGACGGTCTTATACAACTTACCATTTAGAGTAATGTCAGCCGTGAGGATTTCATTGTGATTGTTTTCACTTTCGTCACCAGGAAGCCATCTGGGAACCAAGAAAAATAACGCCACAGCAGCAATGATAGCAATGATTAGCAGGTCTCCGCGTTTCATGGGTAACTCCCTTATATTTTAATTGTCTAAATCTTAGACGCTTTAATTATACCTATCTTCTGGAATTGCTTCAATCATAATTACATATTATTGGATGATTTTCACGATTGTCATAAAACGATCAATTTACAGAGACAATACGTCACTATTTGCACCAAACATGACATATATCATATCTTTTATATAGAATTTTAAGTATAATTCAGGGCGAAAATGAGCTGAATATGGAGGACATACATGAAACCATTTAGACACTTACTACTACTACTCCTATTGTGCCTATCTATCGGTCTAACGGGCTGTGCAAACTCGGAATCACCTTCTGTTCCAACGGTTAACCCTCTATCCAAATCCTTTTATGTATTTGATACCATCGTACAAGTACGGGTTTATGACGAAGAAGTCACCGATCATAATTTCGAAGATATTCAGGGTATTCTCGATACAATTGAGATCCAAATGAACCGTAGTAACGACAAAAGTGAGCTTGCAGACGTCAATAGAAACGCTGGCTTGAAACCTGTACACGTATCTGATGACACCTTCTTTGTCGTATCCAAAGCGTTAGAATATTCGGAACGGTCCCTTGGTCGATTCGATCTGGCTATCGGCCCTCTCGTCTCATTGTGGAACATCGGGCATGAAGGTGCGAAGGTACCTCCTATGGATAAGATTGCTGAAGCCATGAAACTCACCAATTACAAGAACGTTAAGCTCAATCCGGATAAACAAGAAATATACCTATCGGAAAAAGGAATGGAACTTGACCTTGGATCTATTGCTAAAGGCTTTGCGGCAGACAAAATCGTAGAATATCTACAAAATAAAGGATTTAAAAGTGCCATTATAGACCTTGGTGGAAATGTATTTGCTATGGGTAAGAAACCTGGAGATCAATTATGGACTATTGGCATTCAAGATCCTGATGAATCACGTGGTAATCCTATCGGCAACATTCATGTAGACAATAAGACCATAGTAACTTCCGGAGTATATGAACGCTATTTCGTAGAGAATGGTAAACACTATCACCATATTCTTGATCCCAAGACGGGTTTCCCTGTAGAGAATGATATCAATAGCGTCACCATCTTAACAGATAAATCCATCGATGCCGATGGACTGTCCACCACGATATTTGCACTAGGACTTGAACAAGGGTTGGCATTCATTGAGAACACAGCACATGTAGATGCGCTATTCATTACAACGGACAAGAAGATTTATGCAACATCAGGTATACAAGACCTGCTTGAAATGACGAATGACAGCTATACTCTGGTCACCAAAGAAGTAAAATAACATATTTAATAAACTCAAAAAACCAGTCACCTGTGGCATCCCTCTCAACCTCCATTTAGGATGAATGAGATGTGATACACGAGTGCGGTTTTTTATGTTTCAAATGAAAATGAGTTTTTGAAAAACGTCATGTTGCGTAAATAGGTTGATATCAGACTTTATATGTGTTATGATATGTAAAGTGTTAAAAAATAATTTAATCCCCTAAGCGTTCCTCGCAAGAAGAATAACCCTTCACCTAATGAAGTTGAAATTTCTATTTTGTTAAAACCCAAATTGAGTAGAGTTTTAAAGACGTATCTGATTCACACTGGCGCGGTCATTGGAGCCGCAAGGACAAAAGAGAGGTAGGGCTTTTGTTGTGTTGGAAGTCAATTATTCTGTAACCCAACTGCTAAAGGGACCGACTGTAGCCGAAACATCATGGCTAACGGGATTAAATATATAGCTTGTCATGCTGCAAGCGAAAGCACTCTGAATCCATATTCCGGGTGCTTTTTTTAATGGTAAGAAAACATCTTCGAAGAAGGGGCTGTGTCATCCTTATTAAGGACGGCACAGCCCCTTCTTCTTATTGGTCTACTGTTCACACCCAACATAGATATCACATATCCTACGATATAAAGGAGTGATCATTCATATGCCAAATAATCGAATCATCGTAGATCTATCTGATCGAAATCTATATTTGCTCGACGGTGATCGTGTTATCAGGTCCTTCCCCGTAGGGATTGGGAAAATGCTGACAAGGACCCCTGCGGGTGAATTCACTATTATTAACAAACAGCTAAATCCAGGTGGCCCATTTGGTGCGTTATGGATGGGTCTGTCCAAACCCCATTATGGCATTCATGGTACTGACGACCCTTCCTCTATTGGGAGAGAAGTATCCCATGGATGTATTCGAATGTATAATAGTGACGTCCTTGCTCTTTCTCCACTAGCCCCTATAAACACACGTGTAACGATCCGTCCTTAAATAACTTATCGGACAGCTCCACTTACAATCTTGAGCACAGAAATACGGTTAAGCTTGGACTTTCCGGATACGATTGCATCTAATGTTCCGGTCGCAAGTGCAAGGGGGATTTTGCAAAAATTATAAATGGGATCTAACTTAATACGACTCGTATAGGATTCAGCAATCTTCAAGTTCTGACGAGCATAATCCAGCATTTCCTCAAAACTCCATCCTGGTGGATGGAAGTTCACTCCACGCTCTGAATCCTCTGAACGATTACTAATAATATTGACTAGCTGTAATCCTCGTCCAAATGCAACACTTTGGTCCTTACTTACGTCACTTTCTCCATACAAAGTCCATAAATCGGACAACATGATCCCAACTAATCCAGCCACATAATAGGTATAGTCATCTAAATCCTCTTTATTCTGAATGTTCCAGTTCTTTATCACCCATTCAGCCATCCCATGCGCCATCGTCGCAGTATAACGACATATCATTTCCTTTGTTTGTAGTGGAGCTAACTTGATCCAATCTGTCATTCGAAGACTAACCTCAGGGAGATCCTTCTTATAGGGTGCAAATAAGGATGCGAAATCTTCATCTGTAAAAGTCTTATTTAATAATGTAGAAATCGATTGTAATAGGGAAATCTTATCTTCTTTTGGAAGTGTCTCATGATCTTCAATCTCATCAATAGCTCTCATACTTAGGTACCCTGCTGTAACAGCTTCTCGGAGTCCCGGTCCTAGATGGCTAATTGGAATAATAAACGTTCGACTAGTCTGAGCTAACACTTTCGTAGCATCTTTTAGTAAAGCAGCGTTCCCTTGCACAAATCCACTTCCCCTCACAACGTTAGAGATTCTATTTTCTACACTTAGTATACGATTTATTAATCATACAATACATTTACACCATATGCACATGACTATTACCTCATTATTAATCTATTCAAGCCTAGTTATACAAATAGCCCACTAAACAGATCGTTTTATCTATTTAGTGGGCTAATATCATGTATTAGCTAAAACAAGCATATATATGAGACATGTTGTTTAGGGAGTTTTTTAGGGAGCTGTGTATATGAAATCACTACAAAAATACGCAATTATTGTACTGGGCAGTTTATTGATCGCTATCGGTACAGACTTCTACCTCGTTCCCTATAAAGTATTAGATGGCGGAGTTATTGGTATCGCATTGATCATAAATTACATTTTCGGATTCAGAATTGGACTGGTTATCCTATTGTGCAGTATTCCTATCTTCATCGTGGCATGGGTGCGAAATCGTGCATTCTTTTATAACAGCCTAACAGGAATGCTTGTTTCATCCCTTTTTATAGAGCTGCTAGCACCTTTTCAGTACCATTTCCTCTATTATATTGAATTAGGACCTCTAACAAGTTCTATGTTCGGAGGATTTCTGCTTGGAACTGGATTGGGTCTAATGTTACGGTTCGAGACAAGCACTGGCGGAACGGATTTACTTGCAAATCTATTATCTAAATATATTCACTTAAATGTAGGCATTATTATTCTTGTAACCGATGGACTTATTATTGGTATAGGAGGATTACTGATATCATGGGAGACTTTCTTCTATTCGGTTATTTCGATTGTTTCCGGGGGCATTGCGACTAGCATATGTACATTGAAAAATTGATCTATAAAAAAACGCTGTGAAAAGAGGATATCCTTTCACCCCTTTAAACAGCGCTAACTAATCCTCTATCCTTTTGGTTTCACAAATAGAGCAGCAAAGAAAGAGAAAATAATTGCTGCCGATATCCCTGCACTTGTCACTTTAAATATCCCGGTTATAATACCGATCACTCCATCTTTCTTCAATTCCGTGATGGCCCCGTGCACCAGCGCATTTCCAAAGCTCGTAATAGGAACGGTTGCCCCGGCACCTGCAAATTCAATTAGCGGCTCGTACCACCCTATGCCATCCAAGGCTGCACCCAGCACTACTAACAAGGTCATCGTATGTGCAGGGTCAAGCTTAAATACATCGAAACAAATTTGTCCAAAGACACATATGGCACCACCCACAAGAAATGCCCATAAAAATATCATGAAATATTCCTCCCAGCTTCTATGGATACCGCATGAGCAATACACGGGATACTTTCCCCTTGTTGAAAACTTAGCGGGGATAGAAGTGCTCCCGTTGCAACAACGAGCATCCGCTTAAGTTCCCCTTTTCTCATGCGATTGAGTAAATGTCCGTACGTAACGACCGCAGAACACCCGCACCCACTGGCACCAGACTGCACCATCTGTGTGTCGTAGTCGTAAATCATCATCCCGCAGTCTTTATATACGGTCTGCTGCATCGGAATATTATGCTTCTTCAACAATTCACAAGCGATTTCATACCCAACTTTGGACAAATCACCTGTCACGATTAAATCATAATGACCAGGTTGGATGTTCAAGTCACGAAAATGAGCTTCCATCGTATCGACAGCAGCGGGTGCCATGGCAGCACCCATATTAAATGGATCCGTGATACCCATATCGATGACCCTCCCGATTGTAGCAGATGTTACTACGGGACCCTCGCCTTTGTCTGATACAATGGCCGCCCCTGCTCCGGTTACGGTATATTGGGCAGTTGGAGGTTTCTGCGACCCGTATTCCGTTGGGTAACGAAACTGTTTCTCCACGCTTGCATTATGACTACATGTGCCCGCCAAAGTATAATGGGCTGACCCAGAATTAACGATCATCGAAGCAATTGCCAAGCTCTCCATCGATGTTGAACAAGCCCCAAATACACCAAGGTAGGGAATAGATAATGTGCGAGCAGCAAAACTGCTACTAATGATCTGATTCATCAAATCACCACCGACATAAAACTGAACCTGTTCTTTCGTCAATCCAGCATTCTCTATTGCCAGTTTAGCAGCCTCTTCAATCAACACCTTCTCGGCTTTTTCCCAACTTGCCTCTTCCAGCATCGAGTCTCCATGAATAATGGAAAAATCCTTAGCCAGCGGTCCTCTACCTTCAAAAGGTCCTACAACCGTTGCCGTTCCGAGAATCACCGGTTTATTCTCAAACACCCAACTTTGATGTCCCTTTAGCATGTCATGAACCTCCTCCGCCTTGAAATACCCATGTTAAGATACCGACAATAAAAGCGGCCACAGTACCAAATACGATAACTGGACCCGCAATTTTGAACATTTGCCCACCAATACCTAAAACGATGCCTTCACTTCGGTGCTCAATTGCCGCTGAAGCCATAGAATTGGCAAACCCTGTAACTGGCACTGCTGTTCCAGCCCCTGACCATTGAGCTAATTTGTCGTATACGCCAAGGCTCGTCAATATTACAGATATAAGAATCATTACAGCCACTGTAGGGTCTGCCGCTGTCTTCTCCGTAAAACCAACCCAATGAACAAACATTTCTTGAACCGCTTGCCCAATTAGGCAAAGCACTCCTCCAGCAATAAAGGCACGTATACAATTTTTCAAAACCGGTCTTCGAGGTTGTATTCTCTGAGCCAGTTCCTGATACTCCTGTTGTGTAGGTGTTAATTTTTCCTTTTTTTTATTCGCCATAATGTTGCCTCCATTTCATTTCTCAGTAACATAAGCTAGCGAGTAAGCGCCGGTCTAACGTCGTTGATGACTTGCTCCATGCTAATTGAGCATCGCTCATACATTTGCTTCACTTGTTGATTGTCGGTAGACAAACTGAACATTTCCAGATCGGCTTCACACTTCTTCAAAGTCGCAAATAATGTAGCCTTATTCTGCGATTTCGGCACAATAATCTGATCATCGTATAGATCTACGAATAACTGCCCATAAGAATCAACCTGACCAAGAAATACATTCTCAATGGCAACACCTATTTTCTCCAACTCCGTATCTAACCATTGCCGGTTTAAGCCAATAGTTGATAAAGGCTCGTCCATGATGTTCCCATCCATAATGATGGCTTGTGTCTCTTGTTCTGGTGCAACTTTAATACCCAAATGGCTTGGTGTGAGTGGTTGATTTTCTCTTGTTAAGAGGACGTTAACTTCACCGCTTGACTCCATCACGGCAAATTCTACGTCTGCTAATCTGAACACATCCTTACTTCTTAGCTGCTCTAATAATTCATCTGTCGTAAGTCGCTCTTTTTTTAAATTTTCCTCAAGAACTTTACCATCTTTAATAAGGATTGTTGATTTACCATCTAGGAGATTTCTGGCCATTTTACTTTTTATCGTTAAAAATTCAATACCTAACGAACATGTCACCCACACAGCCAAGGATATAAGGCCCAAGTGCCAGGTACCATCCATTTCGATTGGAATCGTAGCTGCAAGACTACCGATCGTAATTCCAGTTATGTATTCGAATAAAGAAAGCTGGGATACTTGCCTTTTACCAAGAAGTTTTGTCATAAAGAAAAGAACGACAATAGTTAAGATGGTACGTAAAGAAACAATTAACCACTCCTGCATATTGACATACCTCTTTCCTGTTCGTTTTTAAAGTTATTACACAGTAAGATGTCCTCTAACGTATCGTTTTAACCAAATTCCACTTATTTTTTAATTGAAAAATGATGTATGGCTTTAGCTAAAACCGGATAAGATATGATTCGTTACTTCCTTACAAAATATAAAATAATAAGGAGGTGAAACAGATGACCGTTGCTTCTCAAGTAAAAACATGCTTAGCTTCTTTAAAAGGTGCTCAAGCCAGCCTTGAACAATTCGCTATTGAAACTCAAAATCAAGAAGCAAAAACAACATTTACGAATGCAGCTGAACAAGCGCAACAAATCGTGCAACAAGTAGAAACGCGTGTACAGCAATTAGAGAACGAAGAACCTCAATATAAAGGATTCTAAGATAAAATTTCATAGAAATTGCAAAAAAACCACGGATTTCACAGCCTTCAGGCATGTGACAATCCGTGGTTTTTTTTGTCTTTCATACGATCTATATAGTCTGAAAATGGCTATTGTCCCATCTTTATTAGAAACCCACACGAGAAGTCCGAATAGTTAATATATTGACGATGTAAGGAGGTGATACATCTTTTCAAGACATCGGGAACCCTATCGTCATTGTTGTTCCTGAGGGTCGTAAAGCTCTGATTGTAGCAGTTAGAATGCATCACCGCAGACACCTTAGACACTTCTGTTAGCTTGATTCTCATTCCCCCATCTTCATTAGAAACCCACACGAGAACAACGAATGATTAATATATTGTACTAGTAAAGGAGGTGATCCTCATGTGTGGACATAGACACCATAGACGTCATAGACATCACAATACGTTTGAAGTCATTCTAAGACCTGGCCAAAAACTTCGTGTTAAAGTTAAAAGACGTCGTCATCGCCATCATCACAGACACTGTTGTTGTTAATAATCAACACGCTATAAATTCACACTGTGATAGCTGACCTACTAGTAAAGGAGGTGATATTCATGTGTGGACATAGACACCATAGACGTCATAGACGTCATAGAACAATTGAAATCGTACTAAGACCTGGTCAAAGACTTTTAGTTAAAGCTAAAAGACGTCGTCATCGCCATCATCACTGTTAGTAATCCGCTCTATGGGAGAAGGAGAGTTTCTTTCCTCCTCCCTCCCTTATATAAGTTATTGTACACCACGCAATATGAATACATAACGTTAGTTGAACCATTCGTTTAGAATCTCGCTACAACAAGTACATCTACATGTCGTGCTGCACGCAGTAATCGTTTCACAACAGAACCTTTCCTAATCACCTGAATGAATCGAAGCTTAGATTGACCTACGATAATCTGAGTCACTTTGTGCTCGTTCGCTTGGGTAATGAGAACCGTTGCAATGTGACTGCGACGTCTCGCTTGTAGTATATTAAAGTGACCGCCTAAACGTTCCGTTAGCTTCTCTAACGCCTCAATGCGTACTGAATCTTCTTCTTTCGTTTCCGAATCCTCTAACTGGACATAGGTTACGTACCAAGTTGCTTTGAGGCGATGCGCAATTCGAAATCCTCTTCGTATTAAGCTTTCCGCATGAGCTGTTAATTCTACGCACACGTATATCACCTCTTGTCGACGCCAAGGACCTCTCAAAGAGCTTGTTCGCTCCCAAGACTCCAATCGCTCATCTACGTCATCTGCGATCTCTCTAAGAGCAAGTTCACGCAAAGCGATCAAGTTACCTGTTTTAAAGAAATTACCGAGCGATTGTTCGACCTTGTCTAGCGCGTATACCTTTCCTTCCCTTATCCTTTGTTGAAGAGACTGCGGCGCTACATCAATTAACTGCACTTCATCCGCTAAGCGTAAAATATGATCAGGCACGGTTTCCCTTACACGAACGCCTGTAATTTGCTCAACTGCATCATTTAGACTTTCTAAATGCTGTACATTCATTGTCGTTATGACCGAAATGCCCGCATTCAGAATCTCAATCACATCTTCAAACCTTTTTTTATTTTTACTGCCTGGAACATTGGTATGCGCTAACTCATCAACGAGAACAACATCGGGAGCCTGTCGAATAATCTCCTCCGTGTCCATCTCCTCTAGAAGTGTACCGCGATAATCGATGACTTTTCTTGGAATCATTCCAAGCGATCCTACCTGAGCCCCTGTCTCTTTACGACCGTGCGTTTCTAAAAGTCCGATCGTCACATTCGTTCCAATCCGCTCTAAATCATTTCCTTCTCGAAGCATGGTGTATGTTTTACCAACACCAGGTGCAGACCCAATATATACTTTAAATTGTCCCCGTTTGATTCTTTCAATTTGCTGGTCAACTTCTTCAGAACTTAAACGCCGATACACCGAGCTCTCATTCGGACCTTTCACTTTTGTGGGTAGGATACGTTCTCCCTCATGCTCAGCTCGATCTGCAATCACAAATACATCCACGTTCCGAGTCTTTTTTAGGATGTCATGGATGATTGAACCTTGCCAACACTCCTGCCAGAGCGTTTGCTTCGAATGACCTAACACAATCCGTGTTGCCCGATGCTCCATAGCATACTTAACTAATATATTCGGAAGTGACCTTCTCGAGCTGAAAGGCAGCTCCTCAAATTCACCATTCACTTTTTTAACTAATTTCACAAGCGACCTCTTAAACGTTTCTGCTTCTCTGCTCATCTTATCTTGTGGATTCCTAAAGGTAACAACGTACAGCTCCCCATTTAGCCTTTTAGCAATTTGCTGCCCGCGGCGAATATATATCGAACTATTCCAATGATATTGAGCTGACACTAGAATTTTTTCAGTTACGCCGGTTGGACCCACGTTTCCCATTTCATCGTTGTGCTTTTCCAGTGAATCATTTACCCCTTCAGCGACATGACGGAGAGCGAGTTCACGAAGTATCGCTAAATTACCCCTTTTGAAAACAATATTTGTTTCCGCCTGACTGAGATGAAATTTCCCAGTTGCAATCCGACTCAATAGTGTTTCTGGGGTTACATCAATCAATCGAACTTCATCAGCTAGCGATAGCGTATTAGCAGGTACTGTTTCTTTAACTTCAATTCCAGTCATTCTGCTAGCTACTTCCCTTACACCTTCTAGATCATATATATTTGCCGTGGTGATGACACTAATACCCTGACTAAGCAGGTACTGGATATCCTCAAGTCTTGTCATAAAACGTGCATCAGGCCTATTTCGATGAGCAATCGAGTCCACTAGAACCACTTCTGGATTGCGTTCCAGTAGAACGTCTAAATTCAAATCTTTTTGTTCTATATTATTCCTAGTCCAATGAATGCTCGGTACACGTTCTAGATCAGCAAGTTGTTCTACGGTTTCAGATCGCTGAGATGTTGTAACGGCACAGATGACAACATCTATACCTTGCTGCTTAAGAAGTTGTCCTTCTCTAAGCATGTGATACGTTTTTCCTGAACCACTCACGGCTCCAATGAGAATTTCTAATCGTCCACGATGCAACTTGTAGATAGACATAAGGATTTCTTCTGGTGTTTTTCTTTTGAAGGTTTCCATCGTTGCTTCATCCTTTACTAAATATCTAAAATTAAGTAGAAACGGCTACGCCGTCCTTCTCTAAGGACGGCACCCGTTTTACGCGTAAATATAAGGAATAGAGTATCAAGTGAAACTTATACTTTCATATATTTAAAAAAAAGCCAAAACAAGCGGATCAAATCCGAAATGCCTTGGCTTTAATGTAAGTGTATGAATGAAAAACTATTTTATTTGTTGGAGCCAAGACCAGATCGACCAGGCTTGGCATTCCATCATCTCTACTATTTCTTAACTATTTTCCCCAAATCGATGTTCAACAACAGCACATTGACTCTTGGCTCCCCGAACACGCCCAAATCACGTTCTTTCGTATGGAGATCCACCAATTTCTGAAGCTCAGCTTGATCTAATCCAGTCAACTTGCTGATTCTTGGAATTTGCGCCTTGGCAGAGGCTGGTGAAATATCTGGATCTAGTCCTGAACCTGAGTTCGTTACTAGGTCAATCGGTAGCTGCTCTAACGGAACATCCGGGTTAGCGGCTTCCCAAGCAACCATAGATTCTTGAATCCGTTTCACCAATTCTGGGTTAGACGGTGCATAGTTGTTGGAACCAGAACCTGCCCCATTGTTCTCAATGCTTGATACACGACCTTGGAAGAATGCAGGATTGGTAAAAGTCTGCCCAATGAGCTCGGAACCGACCACTTTACCCTCTCCATCTTTCACCATACTACCATTCGCTTGGTTAGGGAAAATCACTTGCGCTACACCTGTACTAACCGTGGGATAAATGATTCCGCAAAGTACGATCATCACTAGACTGACACGTATAGCGATACCTATAATTGAATTCTTCTTATGGGATGACTCTGTATTGTTCATTGCTATTTCCTTCCTTTCCATATTATAGTATATGGCGTATAACGCTTGCCATCTTATTCCTCGCGCTTAAATCCATAAGTGTACAATCAGGTCAATAGCTTTAATCCCGATAAACGGTGCGATAACCCCTCCAACGCCATAGATTAGTAAATTCCGACTTAGCAACTTACTTGCGCCCATGGGTTTGTATTTAACACCTTTCATGGCAAGCGGAATGAGCAGTGGAATAATCACAGCGTTGAAAATGAGTGCTGAGAGTATTGCCGAAAGTGGAGAACCTAACCCCATCACATTAAGCACATTCATTTCTGGAATAGCGACCATAAACATAGCTGGAATAATAGCAAAATATTTAGCTACATCGTTCGCAATACTAAAGGTTGTTAATGCTCCTCGTGTCATCAATAACTGTTTACCGATCGCAACGACTTCAATAATCTTCGAAGGATCAGAGTCCAGATCGACCATATTGGCTGCTTCTTTCGCAGCCGTCGTTCCGCTGTTCATCGCTAAGCCTACGTCGGCTTGGGCGAGCGCTGGAGCATCATTCGTTCCATCGCCTGTCATGGCAACCAGTTTACCTTCGCTTTGTTCACGGCGAATGACTTCTATTTTATCTTCCGGTGTACTTTCCGCAATGAAACTGTCAACGCCTGCTTCACGAGCAATGGTCGCTGCTGTCAACGGATTATCTCCCGTGCACATGATGGTTTTGATTCCCATCTGTCTTAATTGGTCAAACCGCTCTTTCATACCTGGTTTTACGGTATCCTTTAAGTAAATCAATCCATAAATGACACCATCTACTGCTACTGCTAGAGGCGTTCCTCCGTCAGAAGCAATCACGTTTGCCTTGTCTTCTAGATCTGCCGGGATAAGTCCTCCTTGAGATTCGACCCATTTTCTTACAGAGTCAACGGCTCCTTTACGTACATGACGTCCGTCTTTGAGATCGATACCGCTCATTCGCGTCTGTGCTTTGAATTCAACGAATTCTCCACCAGCTGCAAGTATATCCTCAATGGTATAATCAAGTTTCCTCATGAGTTCAAGGACAGATCGTCCCTCAGGTGTCTCATCCTTCAAGGAACTTATGGATGCCCAATAACCCAACTCTTTCTTAGACATTTTACCTACAGGTACAAATTCACTTGCCATCCGATTACCGAACGTAATCGTTCCTGTCTTATCGAGAATCATCGTGTTGATATCACCAGAAGCCTCAACAGCTTTACCCGACATCGCCAACACGTTGAATTGAGTCACGCGGTCCATACCTGCAATACCGATCGCGGACAATAAGCCACCAATCGTTGTCGGTATTAGACACACTAACAATGAGATAAGTACTGGAATCGGAAGATCAATTTCGAAATGTTTGGCGATAGGAGCCAAAGTCACCACTACGATTAAGAATATCAATGTCAAACAAGTAAGCAACGTATTAAGTGCTATTTCATTTGGTGTCTTCTGACGCGTCGCGCCCTCAACGAGCGAGATCATCTTGTCGATAAAGGATTCACCTGGATCAGCAGTAATCCGTACTACAATTTCATCGCTGACTACCCGTGTTCCACCGGTTACCGAGTTGAAATCTCCTCCAGCTTCCTTGATCACGGGAGCTGACTCGCCCGTAATAGCCGATTCATCCACAGATGCTAACCCTTCAATGACTTCACCGTCTCCAGGTATCATCTCTCCACTTGAGACAATAACGACATCACCTTTACGTAATTCAGTAGAATTAATAATTTTGATTTCCAAACCTACACGCTTATTGGCTTGAATCTCCCGCTTCCCTTTTTTCAAAGAATCTGCTTGTGCCTTCCCACGTCCTTCCGCCAATGATTCAGCGAAGTTAGCGAACAAGACCGTAAATAACAGAATCAAGAACACGCTGATATTAAATCCTAACTGGTCTTCAGTTCCGAAGTAACTTGGAAATAGAACCATCATTAGTACAACAAATGTCCCTACTTCAACAACAAACATCACGGGATTCTTTATCATAAACATCGGATTCAATTTAATAAAACTCTCTTTAACAGCATGTTTGGCTATTTCACCATTGAACATGCTCTTGCGTATATTACTCATCGTTCAAGCACCTCGTTCTAATGGAGTGTTAAAAATTCGGCCACAGGGCCTAAGACAATGACTGGAAGGAACGTTAGTGCCCCGATCAATAAGACAACACCGATCAAAATCCCAATAAATAGCTTGTTATCTGTACGGAATGTACCGATCGTCTCCGCTACGGGTTTCTTAGCATTTAGTGAACCAGCTACTGCAAGCATCGCAATAATCGACATGTAACGTCCAAAGAACATCACAAGCCCTGTCGATACGTTCCAGAATACATTATTATCCGCAAGTCCTTCGAACCCTGATCCGTTGTTGGCGGCAGATGAAGTGTATTCATATAAGGACTGCGTTAAGCCGTGGAATCCCGGATTACTTATGGAATCATAGCCCGAAGCGGTCATAAATGAGAGCGCAGTAGGAACTAAGATAATAAACGGATGCACAAGAATAACGAGTGCAATCAATTTCATTTCCCTTGCCTCAATCTTACGGCCTAAGAATTCTGGCGTTCGTCCAACCATGAGCCCGCATATAAAGACTCCAAGTATGGCGTACATCAGCATGTTAACTAGCCCGACACCCTTACCTCCAAACACGACGTTGAGCATCATTTCAGAAAGCGCTGCAAGTCCACCGAGAGGTGTTAATGTGTCATGCATGTTGTTAACCGATCCCGTTGTCGCAGCCGTTGTAACGGTAGAGAACAATGCTGATTGCGCTATGCCGAACCGAACCTCTTTTCCTTCCATACTACCTTGAGAAGATTCAATCCCTAGCGAATTGATCGCCGGGTTCCCAGCTTTCTCAGACGAATAACTGATGCTTAGGAATATCAAGAACAGAATCATCATGGATGAGAAGATGACCCATCCTTGCTTCTTGTTTTTTGCAAACAGACCAAACATATACGGAAGTGATGCTGCTAACAACCACATACTTAATATTTCGATAACGTTCGTTAGAGGACCTGGATTCTCAAAAGGATGAGATGAGTTGGCTCCAAAGAATCCACCACCATTGGTTCCAAGGTGTTTGATAGCTTCCAAGGAAGCGATAGGACCCATCGTTATTTGTTGTTCGACACCTTCAAGCGTTGTTACTGTAGCTGTCGGGTCAAACGTTTGAGGCACTTTTAAACCAACCAATACGATAGTAACGATAAGTGCTAGTGGTAAGAAGATACGAATAATAGCTTTGGTGAAATCCTGAAAGAAGTTACCTAAACCTTCCCCACGACGGGTAATTCCGCGAATAAATGCAACCGCAATCGCAGCACCTGACGCTGCCGACGTGAACATCATCATCGTAACAAAAGCCATTTGCGTTAAATAAGTAACGCCACTCTCGCCGCTGTAATGCTGTAGATTGGTATTGGTCATAAAACTAATGATCGTGTTAAGTGCGAGCGATGCCTCCATATTCTCGTTACCATTCGGATTTCCTGGAAGGATTCCTTGAAAACGAAGAAGCATGTAACTAATGGCGATTAACACCGCATTCGTAGCAATAAAACTGAGTACATACTTTTTCCAGTTCATACTGTCACGATTTCTTAACCCGATGATCTTAAAGATCACATTTTCGGTTGAACCGAATACCTTATCCGTTCGGTTAGGTTCATTGGAGAATACATGAAACATATAAGTACCGACTGGCTTCACCAGCAACAGCAGTACAACAATCACAATTCCCATTTGCAGTAATTCCATGCTTTATATCCTCCTTATAGGGATGAATTTTCTGATTTAGTTACTAGAATTTCTCAGGATTGATTAGCGCATATATTAGATAGACGAAGATGACTATTGTCAATGCAAGTACAACGATCATTGTTCCCCGCCCCCTCTATCGACCAACGTTCCGCACCAATGCGTGAACAGTACTAATAAGCCGAACGCAACCATTAACGTGATGACCATGTAGACATCCATCATTATGGGAATGCCCCTCTCTCATGCGAATTTTTGATTAAGCCTTATCTTATTTTTCAAGTAGAAATCCGACGTCTCCATTTTTTGTGTATACGACGTGATCCGCACCCATGCCTCTGTAGATTCCTCGTGGGCTCCAGAACCTTGTTACAATGTATATCTCTTGAGACGTCCACGGACGACAAATCTGAAGGTAACGACAACTTAAGTTAAGACTACTTTCGAAAATATAAATCTTGTCCACCGCTATCTGTGGGACGATCCATTTCTTGGTCATAAAGGTATCGATACGTACAACATGCTTAACACCCATTTTTTGATACTGTTGTTCTTCCGCGCGGTTGTTAGTCAATACCGCAAAGGCCTTTTTTCTATACATTAATTGGTCTACGAATTTCCGTCCGTCCTCATTCGGAGCGATAACCAAAATGATCGCATCTTCCATAAAATAGATCCTCCTATACGTTTAAAGGCAACAAAAAAGAAGCTCAGTGAAAAGTAGCTTTTCCAGAGCTTCTTAGTAAGTCCATGACCAAATAAACTCATGAACTAGCCAGAAGGCGGTTTGCTGCCTCTCCCTGCACGCTTACGAGGTTAGCTGTCGGATTCGGGCGAGGAAGTCGCCCTATTCTTAAGTACTGGCACAGTACTTAAGAAATTCACCCCATGGACACGTCCGGCGTTTACGCAGCAGACATCTCCGATTGGTTCCCCCGTTTCTGAATTTCGCAGAATTCAGCGTTCAAGACATTCTTTCAATAAACTTTCAAATAAGAGCATGACGCCCTATGGTCGACTCTGTTCGATCACAAACTTCATCATTCCTCTCTCAAACTTTTGCTTACGAGGTTAGCTGTCGGATTCGAGCGGTGAGAGTCGCTCTACCCAGCAAAGACCTAATTGTCCTTGTCAGGATTCACCCCTGTAGCAACTTTTTTTCGACTCTCACACGAAAAAAAGTTGCTACTATTGGTTCCCCCGTTCTCCGCCACAAGACGAAAACTCAGCGAAATTAACAATTGAATAAATTAACAATTTGTATTTCGTTATGAATCATACACCCGCCCCAAATTAGTGTAAAGGTGACTCAATCCCTTCCTAGAACCAAATAAGAAGCATCTAGACCGATGGTAGCGATTACAAAAATAGATACCTCCTCGCTGCTCCTTAATGCTCCCTATATCTCGTTTTTACGTAAATTTATTCATCTCCAATCCTCCAATACACAAAAAAGCCCCCAATAATGGGGGGGCTATATATATATATATATATGTCTATATATACTACTTTGTAATCATAAATGATTACTCAATCGTTATTGATCCCACTGAGGTGGTCAGCGACAGTAACGGTCCGCCACCATTGATATCACTTGTGCCTTTAGGAGCTCCTGTAATGGATCCAATCTCGCTGTCCGTTTCCAAGCTAACTTGAAGTGATTCAGCAAGATTTGCGTGAATGGATCCTACCTCAGTATTAGCTTCAAGTCTACTATCATCTTCCATTTGGTCGATAGCTAGTTTAATGCTCCCTGTTTCAGACCCTACATTAGATTTCCCTTGGATATGAGCTCCCTCGATAATTATGGTACCCACTTCAGAATGAACATCATAAATACCTTTTAGATTACTGAGATTAATCCCTCCAACTTCACTTGAGATATTAAAGCCATTAACCGTATTTGGAATTTCCACCACATAATCAATGCCGAAGTTTGAGAATCCGTATTCTTTCTTTGCCCATTTCCACAGATCAAGCTTCTCATTACCCTTTGGATGTGTAGTAATCTTCAACTGATCTCCACTTACTACAGCAATAATTTCCGCATTATCCATCATTTCTTGGTACTTGTCATCACGTGATGACTTATCCAGTGACCAGATTGTAGCGCTCACGTTAATCTTGTCTTCAGAGCTCCCCTTTACCTCTATGCTGCCTACCTCGTTTGCCAAATGGAGAACGGATACCGAACTATCGACTTCTTGCGATAGCACTATTTCTTTATGGATACCTGTCCTTTTCAACTGATCGCCCCATTCCGACGCCGTGTCTTTTACCGTATCCCCAATTGTCTCAATCGCTTGTGTTGCCTCTCCAATGCTCGTCTGTATCACTTCATTAGCATTCTTAGCACAACCAGACAATAATGCTAGTGAAACAAATCCCGCAAGCAGCATTGGCTTATAGTGTCTTCTCATAATTAAATAACGCCCCCAGTTCGATAATCCTTATATTGTATACTATACAATATAAGGAAATTATAAACACCAGTCCACGGGCTAGTGAAATACTGGACCTCAGTCGGGGCAACGAATTTCTAACAAAAAACGCGGTCTCTCAAGTTTGAGAAACCACGATATATGGAAGCTAATGAAGGCAATTGAGCCGCTGTCCTACACATTACGAGTACATTGCTCTACTATTTATTTAGATGAATCTTCATTTAATTTTTCCTGAACAGACTGCAATTTTTGCGCACTAGAGGATATTTTATCACGTCGATCATCCAATTTAACAGAAGTTGAGACGCGTTCTGCCCCCGATATAAATGGTGATTCGTGCAGTGTAGCAATCGCCTTCCATACCAATTCAAGAGGTCCTTCAATAATGGTACTCATGGAAGTAAGTTGATACGTTATTCCTTGTTGCTCTTGCAGTACGCGCTGCATGTCCGCTACGTATGCACTTAGACTTGTCGTCTGCGTTCCAATTGGAATAATTGTAACCTCGGCAATGGCCACCTTGATTTCCTCCTTAAAGTTTTGAAAAAAACTGGCATCGTAAGCATTTACTTTAAAGTTTTGGGACAATACTCACTTCGTAAGCCCCACTCATATTCCTTAATCTATCTTAACGAATTTATAAAATTTTCGCAAAATGTAGACACAAATATTTCATATTACTTAGCAAATTACTCAAAAGGTTAGTCGCAGCGGGCTTGCGAAACTTTTCACATTTTTTTCAGTTCAATATTTTGTGATTCCCTGTTTACAAACACCATATATTGAGTTAGATTTATATAGCACTACTAAATATAGTGAAAACAGGTGATCCGGCTGGTACTTCACATCTGGGTCTTAAAAGGGAAGAATGGTGCAAATCCATCACGGTCCCGCCACTGTAACTCAAGAATTGAGCTGCATATTGCAGACAAATAGGCACAGCAATTGCCATAAGCGTTAATTGTCCATATGTATACGTATACCGTCTTTATATGGACAACTAAGCCGTTTACTTGGGAAGTCAGGATATCTGCCTGTTGGACATAGTCGAAACAAATCCTACGAGGAAATAGGAGTTGTTACTATTTACTTCGGTTACGTAACCAGGAGGACACTGTAACATGCCCTGAGCGCCTCTACGGAGTGCTTTTTTTGTCTGATGAAATGGATTTCTACTCCACATGTGGAGCCAATCCGGCATCTCTTATCCGAAGGGTGGAATCAGTTCATGGTACTTATGGAATCAAGAAGTTACGTATCTGAAACGGAGAAAATGTTGCGTGAAGTATCGAGTCTTGGGCACGATATCTCAGAGAGTCTAAATGTAGAAATGTTACGTGAAAATGCCAACCTGAACGGAGAAAGTTTTTCAGGGAAAATCGGTAAATTCGGCAGTGAATATGCCAAATGGTACGCAAGATATTACATATTACCGGAACAACTCATGGCTGCGGTGGATCACAATGATTTATACGTACATGATCTTGATCAATACGCGGTAGGTAGTACAAATTGTATCTTCATTCCATTCGACAAACTCCTATCACGAGGCTTCAGCACTGGAAGTGGGAGTGTTCGTCCTCCACAGTCAATATCTAGTGCCATGGCCTTAGTTGCAATAATATTTCAATGTCAGCAAAATTCTCAATATGGTGGAGTTTCCGGGAGTAAATTGGATCATGATTTAGCTCCTTATGTCGCCAAGTCGTTTGCGAAGCATTTTCATAAAGGGTTACACTACTTTAATGAGAGTTTTCTGACAGAAGACCAAGACATCACGCTAGGCAATTTAAAGTTATCCAGCTCCCATCCCAGTTCATATTCTTTTGCTATGCAAGAGACCAAGACAGAATGCCTTCAAGCTGCTGAGAGCTTAATCCATAACCTGAATACGATGTCCAGTCGCGCTGGAGGTCAGATTCCATTCACCAGTATCAATTATGGTACATGTACCTCACCTGAGGGACAAATGATTATTGATAGCATACTCAGCACAACAATGAACGGACTGGGAAGTGGAGAAACACCCGTGTTTCCTATTCAAATATTCAAATGCAAACGTGGTGTAAATCAATCACCAGAAGATCCTAACTATGTTCTGTTCTTGAAGGCAATAGAATGTTCAACGAAACGTTTGTATCCTAATTTCGCCAACTTAGATGCTCCTTTCAACTTACAATATTATGATCCAACCGATCCCAATACCGAATTTGCTACCATGGGTTGCCGTACTCGGGTTCTTGCTGACCGACATGGACGTAACCACTTGTCTGGCAAGGGTAATTTATCCTTCAATACGATTAATCTTGTGAAGTTAGGTATCAAACACGGCGTGGTTAATGGCAGTACTATTCCCAACGAACTCGGATTTTATCGGGATCTTCATCACTTCTTAGATATCGCTCTCGACGGCCTACTACACCGTTACAATATCCAGGCTCGCCAGCCCGCCAAAGCGTCTGATTTCATGATGCGTGAAGGGGTCTGGGAAGGCGGAGAGCTACTAGCCCCAGAAGAATCCGTGGAAGAATGCTTGAAGCATGGTAGCTTATCCATCGGATTCATCGGTCTAGCTGAATGTATGAAGGCTATGTATGGTCGTCATCATGCTGAAAGTGACGATGTATATAACAAAGCATTAAGTCTTATCGCATCGATGCGGCGCTACTGTGACGAGAAAAGTGAAGAGCATGATCTGAACATTACACTGATAGCCACACCTGCTGAAGGCTTGTCTGGCAAGTTCACCAAGAAAGACCGAGAAGTCTTCGGTTCCATTTCAGGCGTTACGGACCGCGACTATTATACTAATTCTTTTCACGTACCTGTGTATCATAACCTGCCTGCTGCACGTAAGATTGCACTTGAAGCACCTTTTCATGAATTATGCAATGCAGGAGCCATCTCTTATGTTGAATTAGACGGAAATGTTCGGAGTAATCAGAAAGCTTTTCTCAGAATCGTTCAGTATGCATTATCACAAAATATCAGCTATTTCAGCATTAATCACCCTATTGACCGCTGTGGTACTTGCCATTATGAAGGCATTATCGGAGATACTTGTCCTCAATGTGGAACCAACGAAGCGGACGTCCCTATGCATCGCTTACGTCGAGTGACGGGTTACTTAACGGGTGATTATCAGACCCGCTTTAATGCTGCCAAGCAAGCTGAGGTACGAGACCGGGTCAAACATAAGTGAATATTTGTGGATACTATCCTGAATCCATTAATGAAGGTGATGGCCTGCGTGCCGTCATCTTTCTTAGTGGATGTCGTCACCGATGCAGTGGTTGCTTTAATCCGGAAACGTGGAATTTCAACTACGGAGAACCTTTTACAGAACATCGTCAACAAGAGATCATTAATGAAATGGCCAATAATCCGTTACTTGATGGCATGACCTTAGCTGGTGGAGACCCTTTCTTCTCAGCTGATGAGGCTGCCGATTTCATCGATAAAGTTCGAATATCTCTCCCTAACTTCTCTGTATGGATATATACAGGCTACATGTATGAAGATATTATGGCTCACATGGATTCAGCAGAATACCGTCTGCTTCAGAAATGCCAAGTCGTGATCGACGGTCCTTTTATAGAATCTTTAAAAAATACCAGTCTCCCCTATCGTGGGAGTTCAAATCAGCGTATTATAGATATTCAGGCAAATTTAAGACACGATGTTGCCACACTGTTGTAAATTTAAATATCCAAAATTGAAAAACATATATTGAAAGGAAGACGCCTAACCTATGCCACATTCCGTAGTAAAACCGAACAATCGCCAACTCTCTTTTGATGAGAATCGTCTCTCCATCTATACTGACCGCCTTCTTGAAGGGTTGGACATGCTTGATAAGGAGCAATTGATCCGAGGAGTACTATCCAAGCTTCGCCGAGATGAAGTCACGGGAGAAGACATTAGTAATGCCTTCACCATGTCTGCGTTAGAGCTAGTAACTAAAGAAGAACCTAACTGGAAATTTGCTGCGGCACGTTCCCTACTCACTTCTTTATATAAAAAAGCAGCTCATCACCGCCGTTATAAATCCTATGCAGATGAGCCTTATGGTGCACTTTATCCACTAATCACAGATTTGGTACACAAAGGCATATACCGTGAAGAATTACTTGAATACTATACAAAAGAACAGATTGAAGAACTCGCTGAACTGATTGACTACAAGCGCGATCTATTGTTTGATTACATCGGTCTTTTAACCCTTACAGAACGTTACCTTACAACCGATTTCGATGGACACATCATGGAGCTTCCACAGGAAAGATACATGATCATTGCGATGTTCTTAATGCATAAAGAACCTGCTGAGAGACGTATGGAGCTTGTGAAGGAATCCTATTGGGCCATGAGTAATCTATATATGACTGCTGCTACACCGACAATGTCTAATGCTGGTAAAAAAGTGGCTGGACAACTCTCCAGTTGTTTCATTGATACCGTGGATGACTCCTTAGAAGGTATCTTTGACTCCAATACAGATACAGCTCGCCTTAGTAAAATGGGCGGTGGAATCGGTGTCTACCTTGGTAAAGTAAGAGCTCGCGGTTCAGATATCCGTGGACATAAGAATACTAGCTCCGGTATCATCCCTTGGATCCGTCAGCTAAACAATACGGCTGTCAGCGTAGATCAACTAGGTACTCGTAAAGGGGCAATCGCAGTCTATATCGATGTGTTCCATAAAGATATCCTTGCGTTCCTTGATCTCAAATTAAATAACGGTGACGAGCGCATGAGAGCGCATGATGTATTCCACGGCATTTGTATTCCCGATTTGTTCATGAGTGCTGTGGAGAACCGTGGAATGTGGAATCTATTCTGTCCTCATGAAGTCAAGAAGGTCATGGGCTGGACAGATAGCAACGGTCGTCCACTTGGACTTGAAGATTTCTATGATGAAAAGCTTGGACAAGGTGCTTTCAGTGATAAATACGAAGAAGCTGTAAATCATCCTTTATTGTCCCGTATTACAGTCCCTGCCATTGATGTTATGAAACGTGTTATGAAATCACAACTTGAGACCGGCACTCCGTATATGTTCTACCGTGATACGGTAAACCGGGCTAACCCGAATAGTGCACATGGTATGGTGTATTCCTCCAACTTATGTACTGAAATTATGCAGAATCAATCCGCAACTGTTGTGGAAAAGGAAGAACTCGTTACGAAGGACGGACAGACAAGAATTATCATCTCGAAAATCCCTGGCGATTTCGTCGTGTGTAATTTGAACTCCATTCACTTAGCTCGTGCTGTTCCAGCAGGTGTATTAGATCGACTTGTACCTATTCAAGTACGTATGCTTGATAATGTCATCGATATTAATAATATTGAAGTGCTTCAAGCTCAATATACAAACAGTCAATATCGTGCTATTGGTCTAGGGACTTTCGGACTTCATCACTTACTAGCTCTCGAAGGTATTCGCTGGGAATCTGAGGAAGCTGTCACGTATAACGATAATCTATATGAGAAAATTAACTACTTACTCGTTCGTTCCAGTATGGAATTGTCGAAGGAAAAAGGTCATTATCCGAAATTCAAAGGCTCTGATTGGGACAATGGTACTTACTTCTCTCATCGTGGATACACAGACGGTAAACTTGAAGGCAAATATGTAACGACTGCACAATGGCAGGAACTACAACAAGAAGTACAACAGAATGGTGTACGGAATGCTTGGATGTTCGCTATTGCACCAAATGGTTCCACTTCCATTATTGCTGGCTCCACTGCGAGTATCGATCCGTTGTATGAATTGTTATCTTATGAAGAGAAAACAACTTACAAAATTGCTAATCCTGCTCCAGATCTGTCTGACAAGACCATCTGGTACTATAAAACAGCATTTAATATTGACCAACATTGGTCTATCGACATGGCTGCTGCTCGCCAGCGTCATGTGGATCAAGGACAAAGCTTCAATCTGTATGTTCGTCCTGATATTAAGGCAACGGATTTCCTATCGTTACACATTCATGCTTGGAAGTCTGGCATGAAGACAACTTACTATGTAAGGAGTCGGGCATTGACTATTGAGGAATGTGAGAGTTGCTCGTCATAACGTTCTAAGGGATGAGATCCCTTTCAAACCCTTTTTCGATCCCTCCCAAACCCTCCCTTTCCAAGCTTATGCTTCCGGAGTGAGCTTCCTAAGGGAAGCTTTCAAGAGGGCCCCAAGGGCTCTGCCCTCTGGACACCCGAAACTCTTTGGTGGAGTGAGGGGATTTGGAGCCTACGTGTGAGGATCGTTTCGTCCTTAGAGCGCTTAGTCCCCCTGTTCGCTTTGCGAATGCGTTTTGGGGACCCACTCTACTCCATCGGATTGAGTAGCTCTCGCTTCGCCGAGCTACGGGTCCTGTTTGCTTCGCAAATGCGGGAGTTCTAAACCCAAATACGAGAAACCTAAACCCTCCTGTTCGCTATGCGAATACGGGAGATCTAATACAATTACTACCCTTCCCTATTCGCTTGCGCGAATAGGGAAGACAGCTTATTTATAAAGGAGTAATAGATATGAAATTGCAACAAATTTTCAATACTGAAGCACCCAATCAATCTACACGCATTATCGAAGGTGAATGTTCGGGTATTCTGAACTGGAATGATATTCGTATGCCTCATATGTATAAACTCTATAAGGTACTGTTATTAAATCACTGGATTGCCGATGAAATTCCAATGTCCAAGGATGCGCAACAATTCGCAAGATTAGATCCTGAAGAGCAACGCGTCTTCAAGATTAATATTTCACTACTTGCTGTATTGGATTCTATGCAAACGATGTTTGTTGGGGATGTAAAACGTTACTTTACTGACTCCTCATTAGAAGCCATCTCAGCGATTATTGGTCAACAAGAAGTTGTTCACAATCAATCTTATTCATATGTACTTTCATCCATTGTTTCCGATCAGGAGCAGAAAGAAATTTTCGAATATTGGAAACAGGATCCGGTTCTTCTAGAACGCAATCGCTTCATTGCTGATATTTATCAAAGTTTCCGGGATGAGCAGAATCCACAGACATTCTTCCATGCTATGGTAGCTGATTTGATTCTTGAGGGTATTTTCTTTTATAGTACATTTGCCTTCTTCTACAACTTGGCTCGCGATCAGAAAATGATGGGTACAAGTCAGATGATTTCTTATATTCAACGCGATGAGAATCAACACTGCTATTTCTTTGCTGAAGTGTTTAAACAACTTCTTGTTGATTTCCCAGAGCTTAACTCGAAAGAAAACATGGATTATGTGTACAGAACGATTGATGAGGCTGTTCAATTAGAGACGAATTGGGCACATTACACACTTAGTCATATCGCTGGAATCGATCTAAATGAGCTTGAGAATTATATTAAATACACAGCTAACAAACGTCTTACTCTAATGGGAATGGACAAAGCTTATGAGGGTGTAGATGTGAACTGTATGCCATGGATTAAGCCTTTCTCAGACGACGCACTCAATTCAACTAAGACTGATTTCTTCGAAGCGAAGTCCCGTAACTATGGTAAAGTGGGCGACGATAACGGATTTGACGATTTGTAAGTTTAAAGTTTACCTATGTTCTTATATTCAGCAAAAAGGAGGGGCTCAAATGAGCCACCTCCTTTTTGCTTACACCAACTATAGTTCTAGTCATTCATCCGCGATGAACCCATTATCAAGATCTTTAAGTACTTTCCATTCATTATCCTGTTTAACGACTGACATATGTCCTGTTTTGGTCACCACACTTGGGGCCTGGGATGAAGTCAATTCTGAAGAACTTAGTTCAATATCTATGCTATAGCGAAAAGAGAATGTGTCCTTTTCCATATTATCATGATTCATATTTTCAAATTGAATACGGTTAACCTTCATATTCAACTTATTCTTAAGTGCATAGCCTGTGGCTATTACGCTCCGCCTATTGGCTGCAAATGCTTCATATCCTTGCTCCGTTAAGAACGGCTTATATTCTTCTTGTTTCTTCATCCTATCTTCCATCGTTGTTCCGATATCAGCAACTTGAATCTCGTATTGCATTTTCTTCAGGTTCACACCTACTTGTATAGCCGCAGCCTCATCACTTCCAATAGAGTAGCCTGATGCCATAAATAACAGAGAACAGGTTAGAATCAATGATCCAAAGACAACTGCTTTTGTCATTGCTTTAGATTTTTTCTTCAACGTAAATCCCTCCTTTCATACAATAACGCATGAAAATTGATTTGGTCTCTCTTTTTCCGAAAAAAAAACGTTATGAAATTTCCACATAAAAAAAACGGAGCGAAACTGTATCCAGTTCCAACCCCGTCTCTATCTCATATCTGGGCACATGTCACCCAATCAATCATCTACACCTTCAATTCATACACTTTATTGTTATGTTCACTTCTTAAACGCGTTTCATTTGCTAATTCTTCAAGCTCAGCGTGCAGGCGTAATCGCAACTCTTCTGCAATTTCCATCTCACCCTTATCCGTACGGGTTACTTGTGAATCAACCGTGTAGACCCCGCCCAGAATGTGCCGTGCCCCTAATGCAGACAGAACAGGCTTTAAAGCATAATCAATCGCAAGTAAATGTGCAAGGCTTCCACCCATAAACAAGGGCAGCGTAATTTTGCCGGCGAGACCCTTTTGAGGAATAAGATCCAAGAATGTCTTAAGAACACCCGTATAAGACGCTTTATACACTGGACTTGCAATAATTACGGCATCCGCTTCTGCCACTAGCCCGTTGGCTTTGATAATATGTTCGCTTTCAAACTTTGTATGAATGAGATCATCTGTTGGGAGCTTAGCCACATCAATACGACTCACTTCAAAACCTGAACTTCCAAGAATTTTCTCCACGTAATCAATGATTGCACCAAGTCTTGAAGTAAGCGAAGGATTCCCATTTATTATAACGATTTTGGCCATGTTTTCATTCTCCTTTTCATAAGACTCTACACGAGAATCCAAGTATATAAAATTATATTCATAAATCCGATAAGACTACTTAGTTTTAATTATCGTAACAAGTGCAACAACATTTGTCAATTTATTGAACGCAAACAATATAAAGAACGCAAGCAGTCTGACTGCCAATACGATTAACAAACCCGTTCTCTCAGAAAGCATTGAATTGAGACTTGATCCATCATTTTCATTGTTACGAATAGCTTAATGTTGTAGCTGAATAACGTCATAATTAGAAAAAAAGCAGAAGAACCCTGGCAAAAGGGTCTTCCGCTATTATCCGCACGCACAGCGCAGTTGCAGAAAGTATATACAGCGTTTTAAAAGTCGTTCCACGGTGCGAAGTATAAAGAAAAAAATGGTCACATTGTATAAGACTAGCCTTTCAAGAAAAGATCGGAGGGCAAATACTAAATTCTCTAGTCCAAAGAACAGAAATGCTATTAAGAGACAATACAAGAAATATCTTTTTTCCGATCTACAGTGTATTGTAGGTGACTTCTATCTCTTCGGTTAACTGTATATTGAACTTACTCTTCGTATACGCTATACTAAACGATAAAGAATTGAACAGTGAAATTGCGCCTATGATCAGAATCCAACTGTGAGGCGTTGGCGACCAGAGAAGGTATTTCTTCTCCCTAAGTTAACCGGCATCCGTCCGTTACCGCGGAACCAAGAGGATCGAAGACTGCCTATAGCTGCTTCGATCAAGTTGGGTGGCACCGCGAGCAAGCGCTCCTCGTCCCAAAGGATGAGGGCGTTTTTTGTATTTTTTTAGACAAAGGAGCTCGTGAGATATGTTAGACATTCGATTTATCCGGGATAACCCGGACTTGGTACAACGGACAGCACAACAGAAAAGGTTAGAATTGTCGGTCACCGATTTACTCAATTGGGATCAGAAGAGACGCGATCTACTGAAACAGATTGAAGATTTAAGAGCCGATCGTAATCGACTAACACAATCCATCGCTACAACCATCCAACAAGGTAATCGGGCAGCTTCTGAACCTCTCAAAGAACAGGTAAGACAGATCAACAAAGAGTTAACGATGCAGGAATCAGCCTTAAATCAAGCTAATGAACAATGTGAGCAACGGATGATGTCTGTGCCTAACATTGTATCTCCCGACACCCCAGTGGGCCGAGATGATACTGACAATGTCGAGATTAGACAAGTCGGTACTCCCCCAGTCTTTGCCTTTGAGACATTAGATCATGTACAACTAGGTGAACGCCATGATCTCATTGATATTGCACGTGGCGTGAAATCGGCAGGTAGCCGGAACTATTTCCTCAAGGGAGCCGGTCTATATTTACATCTAGCCGTTCAACGATTAGCACTGGATCTACTTACCAGCTATGGTTTCACAGCAATGGATGTTCCAGTTATGGTACGACCAGAGGCGCTCACAAGAACGGGATTTTTCCCAACGGGACAGGATCAGACCTTTGAGATTACGGGAGAAGACAAGTGGTTAGTCGGTACTTCTGAAGTTTCGTTAGTATCGTATTATAGCGATGAAATCATTGATGTAACAGAACCGATCAGACTAGCTGGAATGTCAGCTTGTTTCCGGAAAGAAATTGGATCGGCTGGGCGGGATGTTCGAGGGTTATACCGAGTTCATCAGTTCGCTAAGGTTGAACAAGTCGTTCTTTGCGAGAATAATGCCGAGATCTCGGAGCAGATATTGCAGGAAATCACAGGTCATGCGGAGGAAATTCTTCAGCTATTAGAGCTTCCTTATCGTGTAATGTCGGTATGTACCGGAGATATGTCGCAAAAAACGTATAAGCAATATGATATTGAGACATGGATGCCTAGCCGACAGTCCTATGGGGAGACGCATTCGTCTTCCAATGTGCTAGACTTCCAATCACGTCGTTCTAATATTAGATACCGTGATGCCGATGGTAAGCTACAATTCTGCCATACGCTAAACAATACAGCTGTCGCATCCCCACGTATTCTGATTCCACTGTTAGAGAATCATCAACACAAGGATGGCTCCATCTATATCCCCAAGGCACTGCGGCCCTATATGGGAGGAATAGATCGGCTAATTGCGCCACAAGAGTAACCCTATAAATGAAATACCGATGACACGGATGGACACTTGTAAGGAACCTAATCTTTGTCACGCGTTCCTTTACTCAATCGTCCGTGGATCAAGGTATTCATAGACATATTTAATCTGATTCTAAAAAGGCTATCTACCATGAGTGATTCATGGTAAATAGCCTTTTGTCCGTAGTGCCCCTTTTTATATATAATTCAGCACTCTATTATGTATTTGATAATGGCTCTAGACTAATGTCGCCACCATCCTCTGACTCTAGATGGTTCACAAGCGAATAGGGACTCTTCCTTAGGCCCTATGAGCTCTGGTGTATGAAGATTATTACGTTCATGTCCAAACTCAATTCTATGATACTCTTCCATTCCTTGACCTTCGCTTCTTAAATACTGAACCCGAGTTACAACATGTTGCATTTCAATAAATCCTTCATACATAACCTTCGACCTCCTGAAAGGTTGCAAGCCTACCCTGCCGTTACAAATCTATCCTCAGTCATTGAAGGAATACAGCAAGGTCCTGCTTGCTATAATATTTTGTTTGCGCTTTCATAATAACATAACAAAGCATGATTGTTAAGTATGTAAGCGCTTTATTTGTGTCTAAAATGCTACTTCTATCCCCTTCAAACAAAGCTTATATCTGGGCATATGCCTAGAACATTTGTCTGGGCTCATGACTATGATGAAGTGATGAATTAGAAACACGGATTGAACGATCATAGGAAGGATTGATATGATGCATTCCAAAGAATACCCCCCCATGATGCGGCGTTTACACATTGGGAACTACATTCTAAATAAACTCGCTTGCGGTGGGATAGCTTTCCTATTATTAAACCTTATAACAGTTGTCATGAATGATTACACCTCAAGCCCAATACTACCGATCTCTCTTGAACAATGGGTGTATGGCATATTTATGATGGCATCCATTGTCTCTGATGCCGTATGTGCTCTCGTTGCTCCGTTTAGCCGAACTAAATCCATCTTTCTTATATCTACTTGGGGATATATTGTTGGTTTCTTTGTAGTAGTGAATGGGGGCGAAAGCCCATGGTTCAGTGGGATCGTCGGATTAGGTACGATGCTATTATTCTACTTCGGGAGAACTGTATTGCGGAGACATTCTCTAACTACACTGGTGCTGGCTTGGTTTATTCCTGTAATATGTTTATCTATATAGATTGAACTAAAGACGAAAGCAGAATGCTTTAGTTCATTCTATCTATATAGATTGAACTAAAGGCGAAAACAGATTACTTTAGTTCATTCTATCCATATTTATGTGAGTAGACTAAGCAGATTTATTTAAACAACCTGTTTGCAACCTAAAGAGGGACATTTGCAGTGCAAATCCCCCCATTAGTCTATCATTATCATTCGTTGTAAAATAAGCCTGCGTTCCACGCTGGGTGGTGCGGCTGCCCACCTGTCACTATACCAGTATATGCAGGTTATATGAATATAAACCTTACATTCAACTAGAACCGGCTATGCCGTCCTTTTTCAAAGACGGCACCCGTTTCAGCGGAAATATAAGGAATAGAGTATCATGTGAAAATTATACTTTATATTTGAGCACTACTGATTCTTGCACCTTTTCTAGTATGCCACCGTAAAGCGGGCGCGCAAGAAATATGGATCTTCCACTTCATCAATGATCGCAGCAGCATAGTCCTCTGCTGATATAGAACTTCTGTCACTTTCATCTAGAATGAGTTTATCCGTCCCGATACGGAATTGACCGGTACGACGTCCAGGGATAATCTGAGCTGGAGGGCTACAATACGTCCAGTCCAAGTCAGACTGACTATATATTTCATAAGCCTTTACATGGGCAATAGCTAGTGGCTTAGATTCTTTAGGATATTCATCCGTATCCATCCACTTTATTCCCGATGCCACTTCAAGACTTCCAGCTTCACCTACTACGACAAGTCGGGAAATACCCGAACGCCGAGCACCCTCAACAATCGAGTGAGCTACAATTGCTAATTCTTCTTCCGCTCCAAGTGATGCGCCAACTGCGCTGATGATCACTTGATGACCTTCACAAATGGATGCAACGTTATCTGCATCCATCGCATTCCCTTCCACCACACGTAGATTCTCATATTGCTCTGTCATCCGGGTATGATCGCGTACCACAGCAGTAACCTGATAACCTCGGTCTAATGCCTCTTTCATAACAAGCTGTCCTATTCTTCCATTAGCACCAAATAGTACAATTTTAACATCCAACAATGTAAGATCCACCACTTCTTATTCCCTCTTTCTATGTTGTTCAGGCTTATCCTACGATAGGCCATGAGTTTGGATTCGTTCTGTTATCTTACCACCTATATAGATTGAACTAAAGGCGAAAGCAGGATTCTTTAGTTCATTCTATCTATATAGATTGAACCAAAGACGAAAGCTGAATTCTTTAGTTCATTCTATCTATATAGATTGAACTAAAGGCGAACCCTCATATTCATGATTCTCTTTAGAAATGATTGAGCTTGTGAGATCTATATAGTGTTCCCAAACATCAAAGAATGGGGTATATATAATTATCATTCAATCCTATACTTATCATATTGGGTATATTATCTAGACCAATGGATGTAGAATTAACATAAGATCACCATAAAAAGAAACGGTAGGTGTTACAAAAAAATGTCCAATACGTCTAAGCTTTTAAAATGGATTACGTTCGCTATTGAAGCCTTCTTCGCAATTCCGGTTGTAGGAGGTGCTTTTATTCTCTCAAATGGGTGGCTACCACTCGGAGTTGCATTGCTCTTACATGTCGTGGCAATCGTCTATCTCTTGAAGGATCGAGCTTCAATTATTGGTAATGGACTGGGTGTTGTCACGTCCTTAGTAGGCATTATTCCTATTGTCGGATGGATTATGCACGGGATCACTGCCATCGTATTACTAATCGAAGCTATTACAGGTTCACGAAGAAGACCACGGTTTTAACTAATGCAGACTGTTATCCGAACCCTTCATTACCTTGAAAAGTTAGTGTTCTTATGCAATAGTGAAGGTAGAATAATGAAGGGGGCATCAGGTTGTTCCAAATGGTTACGGAATTCATCAACACTCTCTCAAATTCAGTAGAAAGCTTTATATTGGCTGGTATAGCGGTTGTTCTGTTTATATGGATGTACATACGCACAGCCCTACAATTACAAACAGCCGGCAAGGAACAATTAGAACGACTACAGAAGTCTTTAATGTTATATAGCCGTGTTACTGGCCCTATCAGTGAAATGATGGAGCGTGAGAACAACAGCCTTGAGGAAATAAGCTACCTAATTACTCTGTTGGAGGAATGTAAGGCGGCACCATTACTTACAAGCAATCTTCATGAACAGATCGACGCTTATATAAGAGAACGGGATCACTCCCGTTTATCGATACTTCACAAAACATGGGTACGCGAGGTTAATCGGCAGATCGAGGAACAAAGTACCCTTTTGCGCAAATGGGACCGCCCAAGCTGGGGATTAAGCTTCTGGGTATTGTTGAAGCCATCTCTCCCTTTTGTCGCTGTAGTAGCCAGTGCGTTATGGGGTTTACAGCTATATCAGACTCTTATAGGAACTGAATTCGATTCATCTTCGTTCGATATCATAAATGCATGGGCTCGCTTTATTTCTTGTATTATAGCAACAGCTTCTCTTTACCTCATGTTCATGTATACTCGCAGGCTTTCACATCAACTAGTCTATACGAGTCTCTATGTATTGATCGCAGCAGTTGCCTTATTTCACTTGTTCGGTTTGAATTTGGCACTTTATATTGTTTCCGTACAAGCAATCCTCTTCATCGCAGGCTTTACTCTGACCACAAAGCGTACACGTCGTCGGGCACGCCCTTATGCCGGTCGTGATCTTGTCGTAGAAGTTCAACCAAAGTTGACAACAACGGAGACATTACCGTTACACGCAATCACTCAGGATCAAGATGTAGCTGAGCTACCCAGACGTTCCACACGAATGCATAACAAGTAAGAATAACATTTCTATAGATCCAATTATGCCACAATCAAGTAGAGACGTGTGCCGTCCTTCTCCAAGGACGGCACACGTCTCAGCGGAAATATAAGGAATAGAGTATCAAGTGAAACTTATACTTTCTTATATTTCAAAAAATAGCCCCGCTGTTGTACGAACGCTTCTTCATTACAGAAACGTTCGACTTGAACAGTGGGGCTATTAGCTTTAATCCTCATTTAATGGGAACTCGATTCCCTTAGGTGTCGCGTACCTGAGCGAGGAGCAGAACTAGACTTGGCGATCCCCAAGGACTTATTCTCAAATCGCTTCCGTTCCGTTCTTTCCATCTGTACGATCTGTCCCTCATGTACCACGATCTGAAGTGATCCAAACTCCATATTATTCAGTAAATCAGCAATACGCCCTAACCATACTTCATCCACTTGAAGTGGTTTTGCCATAGTGTCGCCCCCTTCGCCAGGTTAATAAGTCAATATCTTATGACTTAGAACTGCTCTCACCACAATCCACTATTATCCAACCGTTTTAGTATGAATTAACCTTAACACGGACTGGAAAGAAGTGTCAATGGGCATCTTTTCGTGTGAACCAACTCTTTAAAAGTAACGTTACCATCGCCAATAGAAGCAATAGTGATGCAACTGCAAATGAAGCTGAGAATTGATATTCATTGTACAAAATTTCAACATGTAGGGGGAGTGTATTCGTCTCTCCTCGGATATGTCCCGACACGACAGAGACAGCCCCGAATTCCCCCATCGCCCTAGCATTACATAGAATAATACCGTATAGAAGTCCCCATTTAATGTTAGGTAATGTTACTTTAAAGAAGATGGTCCAACCACGTGCCCCTAAGGTAACTGCAGCCTCTTCTTCTTGTTGACCCTGATCTTCCATCAATGGAATCAGCTCTCTAGCTACAAATGGGAAGGTTATAAATAGTGTCGCTAGCACAATACCAGGTACAGCAAATATGATTTTGATATTATGAGCGTCAAGCCAAGGTCCAAACCAGCCATGAGCACCGAATACCAAGACATAGATCAATCCACCTATCACGGGTGATACTGCAAAGGGAAGGTCAATTAAGGTAATTAATATTCCTTTGCCACGAAACTTAAATTTAGTTACCGCCCAGGCAGCGATTACACCAAACACAGTATTCAACGGCACGGTAATGAGTGCTACAAGTAACGTTAACTTTAGGGCGGACATTGCATCTGGATCAGTAAGCGCTGCAGCATACACCGACCAACCTTTTTTCAAAGCTTCTGTTAATACAATAACGAGTGGAAGTACGATCAACCATAGCAACACCAGACCTGCCATACCAATCAGAAGCCATTTAGCCCATCTGGGTTCAGTTGCCGCTGTAGAGATGCTCCCTGAGTGCGCAGGTGAAGCTATCACCGGATCATTTCCCGTCATCTGCCTTTCCTCCTTTTAACAAAGTGGTTGCTATGACTCCCTTTGTTAGCGAGAGGTTCGGCGCACCCATCGTTGTAGTGAATTAATCATAAGTAACAATAAGAACGAAATCGACAATAGGATTATAGCTACTGCAGTAGCACCTGCGTAATCATATTGCTCAAGCTTTGACATGATCAATAATGGAGCAATTTCGGTCCTCATCGGCATATTACCAGAGATAAAGACGACAGAACCGTACTCCCCTATGCCACGTGCAAATGCTAAAGCAAACCCAGTTAAAAGTGGCGGTAACAAATTGGGTAGTATGACTTTACAGAATGTACGAAACCGTCCTGCGCCCAATGTTGCCGCCGCTTCCTCCGCATCCCTCGCCATATCCTCTAATACAGGCTGTACCGTGCGAACCACGAACGGAATACCAATAAACATCAAAGCTAGCGTTATCCCTAAGGGAGTAAAAGCTACTTTGATCCCTAGGGGTTCCAATAGTGAACCTATCCACCCGTTCTGTGCATAAAGCGCAGTTAACGAGACCCCCGCAACTGCCGTAGGCAATGCGAAGGGAAGATCAATTAGAGCATCAAACAATGCTTTACCGGGAAATTTGTAACGTACTAGCACCCATGCGAGAAGAAGACCCAGTACAGCATCTAGTAATGCTGCTACCGCTGAGGTAGTGAAACTGACCCAATAAGACGCTAGTACCCGCGGATCGGTCGCCACTTGCCAGAACTTTTCCCACGTGAGTCCGGTAGAATTAAAGAGTAGCGCCGCCAAAGGAATAAGAACAACCACACTAAGATAGAACACGCTAAACCCCATCGTCAGTCCGAATCCGGGAATGACTTTACGTTGGATACCTTTGACTTGACTCATATCCTTGTATCCTATCCTTTCCGTGCCTTCGATCTATGAGTCGATCAGCTATTCACGTTTAGTCTATTTACCAGGCACGTATATTTGATCAAACACGCCACCGTCTTTGAAATGCTTCGTTTGCGTTTCTTTCCAAGTACCAAATACATCTTTTAAAGTAAATAGTTCAATAGCAGGGAAAGAATCTTTGAATTTATCTTTCACACTCTCAAGCGTTGGACGGTAAAAGTTCTCTGCCGCAATCGTCTGTCCATCTTCCGAATACAAATATTTCAAGTATGCTTCGGATACTTCACGTGTTCCCCGTTTGTCTACCACTTTATCAACGACAGCTACCGGAGGCTCAGCCAGAATACTTACTGAAGGATATACGATATCGAACTTATCTGGACCTAATTCTTTCACAGAAAGGATTGCTTCATTCTCCCAAGCAATAAGAACATCACCAATTCCGCGTTCCACAAATGTTGTTGTTGAACCACGAGCTCCTGTATCTAGAACCGGTACATGTGTGAAGAGGTTCTTAACGAATTCCTGAGCTTTGGCCTCATCATTCCCATTCTGTTTCAGTGCGTAACCCCATGCAGCAAGATAGTTCCAACGAGCTCCCCCTGAAGTCTTAGGGTTAGGTGTGATCACTTCCACACCATCTTTAACTAAATCGGACCATTCCTTAATGTTCTTGGGATTGCCTTTTTTCACTAGAAATACGATTGTTGATGTATACGGTGAACTATTGAGCTCGAATTTACTTTCCCAACCTTCTTTAATGAGACCATCCTCTTGAAGTGCATCAATATCATATCCAAGCGCTAACGTAACCACATCAGCTTCGAGACCATCGATAACGGCCCGACTCTGTTTCCCCGAACCGCCGTGGGACTGCTTAACGGTAACTTTCTGTCCCTTTTCTTTCTCCCAGTACGTCGCGAATGCTTTATTGTAGCTTTCATAAAGTTCACGTGTTGGATCGTAGGATACGTTCAATAGCTCAACATCCTTGAGTTTCTCTGTCTTTTTCGTATCGGTAGGAGCTGGTGCAGCAGCGTTCTCTTTCTCTGATGTTTTATCTCCACATGCAGCAATCGTTGCAGTCATAAGTAATACTAAACCCATTAGAACCCCTTGTTTCAACGCTTTCTTCATAATCATGATCACTCCTAATTATTCTTCTCTTCTTACTAACAGGAACACAAAACAGACGCAGGAAAATCACCATAACGCTGCTGTCAGGCCAGTTACATAGAACTGTGTCTGCAACACTAGCGAGTGATTTCCTCCGTCTGTACGGTAAGAAATATTATTAATTATTCCTACCTGTTTAGTAAGATATAAGATTATTGTAATTAATTGGAGGTAAAGTGTCAAACCTTTTTTTGTTAATCATCCATTCATCCGCGTTTAAGGCGAGTCAAGTTCGAATAAATATGGCGTTCACTCTTTCACTCACACACGTTTAAAGACAAACAAGCAGGCTATTCCTATTATTAAGGTAATAACCTGCTCTATATTCCATTCTTCAAGCCATAAATAATTTATGAACTAAAATTAAGATTTAATCATACGAATAATAATTCCGGCTCGATCTAAAATTATTATTAAACACTTAGAGGTTGAACACACATCGGTATTGGCAACTCTAATTCACATCCTGTTGCTGTTAAGCGTCCCGTCTCTGAATCCATGAAGTAAGAGACCACATTCCCAGTTTTATGATTCGCTACGAGAACATACCCACCTTCTACAATCGTAAAATTGCGAGGATACTCGCCTTGAGTACTTTGCCAATCTACTGCTGTTAAGTTACCTGTATCTAAGTCTATATCATATTGTACAATACTGTCATGTCCTCGATTAGAGGCATATAAGAAACGTCCACAAGATGATACATGAATATCAGCAGGATATGAAACCCCTTCGTTGTAGTCATCAGGTAATGTAGAAATGCTCTGAATCGTGTGAAGGTCTGCGGTCTTATCATCATACGTAAATACCGTGATTTCATTATTAAGCTCATTTGCACAATATGCCCATTTACCCGTTGGATGAAAGTCGAAGTGCCGTGGTCCTGCTCCCGGTGGAAGGTCCACCTCATGATGCTTCACTAACTCTCCCTCTTCTAGACGATAGACCACGACCTGATCAATTCCTAGATCACACACCAGGACGAACTTACCCGATGGATCTGGGAAAATAGAATGAGGGTGCGGTGATTCCTGTCTATCTGGATTAACACTATGTCCACTGTGAGTTATCATGCAAGACTTCTCTTCTAATGTCCCATTATCCCCAATTCTGAAGACGTTCACATTTCCACCAGAATAATTAGATACGAATACAAATTGACCATCTGAGGATAGACTTATGTAACACGGATCAGCGCCCTGCGTAGGTTTCCGATCCAATAAGTGTAATTCCCCAGTCTTATTATCAATAACATAGACAAATACCTCACCATCAGATTTTTCACTGACAGCATACAACCGATCACCTATTGAATTCACAACTAAATATGTAGAATTTTCTATACCATCAGTACTGCTCACAATCCGCATAGATCCGTCCAATGGATTAAGAGTACAACGGAATATCCCCTTCTCTGTATCCTTTGTTTGTGTTCCTGTAAAAAAAACAATTTCATTCTGAGTGTTCATGAGACAACTCCTCCTTATAACTATCTAATTTATTACCCAAATTCCCAACCTTTATAACAGTTACACAACCTAATTATGCCAAGAGGATAAGTATACATATGGTTGATTAAACACAGCTGTTGATATAATAAAAAGGACCATTCCAATCCGTTTCATCTTAAATATAATTTATTATCCTTACAAGTTCAACGGGAATTAATGCACACAAGTAGAAACGGCTGTGCCGTCCTTTTTCAAGGACAGCATCCATTTTAGTGGAAATATAAGGAATAGAGTATCCATATAGATTGAACTAAAGTTTGCGCTCACAAGTTCAATCATTTCTAAAGAGAATCATGAATATAAGGGTTCGTCTTTAGTTCAATCTATATAGTGAAACTTATACTTGCTTATATTCACAAAAATAGCCCTGCAAATACGCAGGACTGTTCCAATTAGTAGTTATTAACGCTAAGGTTTTGTCTCTGATTGAATATCACGGGTAACATCTAGCAAAGTGATGTTATCGTAATGCCGTTCAAGAGCCAATTCCCCACCGTTATAAATTCGTTCCATAACCTCTTGTATATGTTCGGATACCACACAGGTTGTCTCTCCTCCTCCGGAACACCAACTCGGTTGTAGTGAACCACGTGCAAGCAGACGATACAAGTCGCCTAACGTCACATTCGCACTATCGGCATTAAGCAGATAGCCACCACCTACACCTTCCTTCGTGGTTACATAACCTTGTTTCCGAAGCAATCCGAGTACTTTACGGACACGTGCAGGATGCGTACATACACTCTTAGCAATCTCATCACTATTAGCCATGTGGTCTTTCTTTAAGCTAAGAAGGGTTAAACAATGGACGGCAATATTAAATTCACTATTCATTTCATCGCTCCCTCTCATCTGTAATTATAAGCATAACAGTTTTTGGATGTCAAGCCTCCACTTTTGAGAGCACCCTTTTCAAACGATGATTACTTATCTTCTATAAATGACTATTATCCCATATATATATCCATCTTTCTCGCATCTAGCCTCGCTACCCTAGTATATGCAATCTCAAGTACTGTAAAAATGTAAACATACTTAAAATTGAATGTGTTACTTCATGTGCTATAATATTTGTACCTGATGGATTATCCAGCCAAGTACGACCGCACTTGCAATTCATAACTAGTATACAAATTATAGAGAGGGGTTCTCAAGCGTGCCTCAAATCAGTCCCTCATATCTCCAAATTGGAACAACGCTGGGTGCCATTGTTATTGCGTTGCTTACCATTTTCATTCGACTTAAAGCAAGTAGTTCACCGGTCACGATTAAGAAGATCCTTATCCCACCCTTAGGGATGTCTACGGGATTTCTCATGTTTGTTGCACCTTTTACGCATGTTCCTCTGTGGTCGGCTGCCGTTGCTTTTGTAATAGGTTGGTTTCTATTCTCCTATCCACTTATCCGCAGCACCCATTTCAAAGTCGTTGACGGTCAAGTCTACGCTGAGCGTTCTCGAAGTTTCATCGTTATCTTGTTCGCCTTACTTGTAGTCCGTACATTACTTCACCAAATTATTGAACAATATATTTCCATTGCCCAGACTGGCTCTTTATTCTTTCTATTAGCATTCGGAATGATTGTTCGTTGGCGTCTGTTCATGCTAAAGGAATACAAGCACATCACCAAGTCAAGTGACAACTTGAAATAGAATAGAACCTCACAAGGTTACAATTTAAGCTCATAACACCCACTTTGCTTCTACTGAAAAAAAGAGTGTCCTTAACCATTTTCAATGGCTTCGGGACACTCTTTTGCTTCCTGTACCTCATCTTATAAAATTCAGACCTCAGACTTCCTTTAATCTAAAAGCAATCCATCCTGCAATAAAAAACACGATGAAGCTTCCAAGTACGACAATCATTAAGTTGCTTAAGGCCAAATTGAATGCTCCGAAGCTATGTGAATTAGGAAGCATGGATAGTAGCGGCTGCGCCCAGGGATAATAGGGGCCAATTCGTTCCGAATTGATGACGAGCATATTTGGAATGGTAAATACAACATTCAGCGCAAGCGGTGCTGCGAAGCTATTCCACATGACAGAAACAGCGAGTTGTAGCGCAGCAAGCGGTAAGCAAGCCACCCATCCTCCAAAGAAACTTCGCATCATGAATTCCCATGGAATAGGTGTGGCAACGCCCTTCATCCATCCAACAAGAAACACACCTGCTAGGAATAATATCTGGGTTATGGCAAGCAGAACGGCAATAACCGTAAACTTAGCCATATACACACTAGAACGAGATACAGGCAATACTAATAATTGCTTCCATCCCCCTCCGCTATGCTCATAGCGACAAATAAAGGCAGCGAACAAGCCACTCAAGATGGGTAGAAATAACAATCCATGAGCCATTCCCATTTCTAGTAACAGTCTCTCCCATAGCCCGATATCGTTTGATACATCAATCTCGAATCCTATCAGGACGGCGAGGATCGGACTAAGTAGAACAAGTAGCCAAATTTGAATGTTAGCTATTTTCACTCTTTCAGCTGATAGAAGTCTTAGGAATCTCTTCATTTATGCCACGTCCTTTCTACTGAAATGAGCCATTCCGAGTAGTAAGACAGTGAAACCTACGAATAAAGAGGCAACTATTGCCTCTATTTGATGTGGTCCATCTAATGCCATATTGGGCCACTTCATAGGTACCCATTCATCATATTTAGCTGCGAATAGAGATGCAATGGCTATAGTTATACCCATAGAAACTGAGATCGCTTGATTCGAGTATGTTAAAGATAACCATAGTTGTAAGGCTAATATCGGCAGTGTCCCTATAAAAGGAAGAAAACAAAATCGCACGATATCTTGGTACGGTATATCCGTACCGAGTTGCAATCCAAGCCCTAATGCAATCGTTCCCAGTACAAGCAAGGCACAGGAAACCAACAGTAAAATAACCCCTAGACCGAACTTAGCACTAAAAACAGTCATTCTCGATACTGGTAGCGCGAGCAGTTGCTTCCACGAACTCGTCTGATGTTCCACATTGGCCATCAGTGAACATAGCAATGTTATTCCCATAATGAGTGACATGGGAATGAAGATTACAATATTAACGATAAGCCCTCCCCACACGTCTTCTTTGTAAGCCTCCATCAAGTAATCATAACGAAGTCCGAAATTAAGAGCCTGCATCGCAATAAGTCCAATGGGACCCAAGAACACTAGAAACCAGATGCCTTTACCTCGTATTTTAATGAAATCTGTAGATAATACACGCCCCCACATCATGAGATGCCACCTTCTCCAATAACCTGTAGGAAAATATCCTCTAGTGACTTCTTCTTCTCTTCTACACGATAAACGTCATGGCTACTATCCACTAAACGCTTCACGAGCAAAGCCACCTGAGCGTCATTAAGATTAGGAAACTGTAACATGCCTTGCTGCATCGTTCCTTCAAAGCCCTGATCCATTGCCACACGAATAGCTTCTTCTGGTTCAGATACGACGATCCGTATGCCTTCAGAAGCCCGATCCTTCAAGTTCTGAATCGTATTCTGAAACACCATTTCTCCTTCTCGGATAATTCCCACCGTACTAGCCATTTGCTCAATCTCACCTAATAGATGGCTTGATACCAGCACTGTGATTCCATGACGCTGTGGCATCTCTCTAATTAATTCTCGTATCTCCTGAATACCTGCTGGATCTAGACCATTCGTAGGCTCATCTAGAATAAGCAATTCCGGATTTCCTAAGAGAGCACTGGCTATCCCCAGACGTTGCTTCATCCCTAAAGAATAACCTTTAACCGCACGCTTGGACTCCTTTGTCAGAGAAACAATGTCCAACACCTCATCAATTCTTGATCTTGGAACATCCAGAATACGGCGTACCGTCTCCAAATTCTGAACCGCTGTTAAATGCCCATAATAGGATGGGTATTCTACCAACGACCCTACTCTCCGAAGAATATTCAATTTTTCCTTGTTTAAATCTTTACCGAATATTTGAACGGATCCTTCCGTAGGCCGAATTAACCCTAGTAGCATACGAATCGTCGTTGTTTTACCCGCTCCATTTGGTCCTAGAAAACCGTATATTTCGCCCTTCGCTATCTCTAAGTTCAGGTTACTTACAGCCGAGCGGCCACGATATCTCTTATTCAAATTTCTCGTCTGTATTACGAGTTCGCTCATCATGATCACCTCTAGATTTAACAATAAACCCTGAAGTTTAAAATGACGCCTCGCTCTTGTTTAAATTCTGTTTAAGTTTCGTTTAAATGTTCTACTTCTCGATATAGATAGATTGAACTAAAGTTTGCGCTCCAAATTCAATCATTTCTAAAGAGAATCATGAATTTGGTGGTTTTCTTTACTTCAATCTATATAGATACACACGTGTACCTTCGGATGAACTAATAGTTTCCAACTTTAAACCCATCTCGCTTGTCAGAAACTCCACAATGGCCAGTCCTATCCCCACTCCCTTAGTGTCCGACGGGTAAGACATACCTTCACCATGATCAGCAATAACGATGGCTACTTCACCCTGACGAATTTCATTATATACTCCAATATATTCCCCACTTCGCGCATGGCGGACCACATTTTGAAATATATTATCTACAATACGTCTGAACCATCCTTCATCTACGTTCCAGACTAAAGGCTCCTCTTGTATGTTCACATCTACTTCAAAGCCTTCCTTTTCCCACAAAGGATACCAAGCTGCAGCACTTTCCCTAACCAATCTTAGAACATCATGCTTCTCAGTCATTAAAGTATACCGACCACTTGTAAGCAGATTGTAGGATAATAAGTTGTCAATCAACCCGGACAAGTCGTGAATTTTAGCATCTATGAGCTGAAGTGATTCCACTCCGTGCGCAGATAACCTTTCTTTCTGCAAAGAATAAATGTGGCTACGAATAACCGTTAACGGTGTTCGTAAATCATGCGATAAATGAGCAATTAACTGCTTCCGCAAATCTTCTTCCTCACGCTCGCGGTGCATGCTCTCCCGAAGTTGAACGACCATGTGATTGAACGCATCCTCCAATTGGCCAATCTCATCATGCCTATTCACGATAACAGGTTCAGGAATTCCATCCCCTTCAGGCAATGTCATGGAAGATTGTAAACGGAGTAACCTTTTTCGAAATCTAGCAAAAAATAGCCAAGATACAACAATAAACATGATGAACAAGATAAACCCGAAGATCACATAATAGGAATTGGGCATTCCTCTATATGGTTCTCCATCTTCGAGTAAATCACGCGGAATCTGTACGGTCATGAACCCTTGCCCTGCATTAACTTTCCCCCCACCAATAAAGGAAACGACAGTAAATGGGTCAGATGCTATGCTGCTCTTCATAAATGTTATCGCATCCAAGACCGTCCACAGTACCGGTATTTGTTGCTGTTGAGGCATTTCTAATCGTGTATATCCTTGACTATCCACCCAAAACATCGTCGCTTCAGGGTACTCACCCTTTAAATGATGGATTTCTAAATTGATATCTTGTTCAGATGCCCCATCCAAACGCAACGCTTGTTGATGCCATTTAGCCTCTATCACATTCCCACGCTCATAAATTGTTGGTTGCGATGAGTTATCTATAGGTACTACTTTAGTGACTAGCCCATAGGTAGAGACAGGTACCGTGATGATGATGGGTACCATCAATAACGCTACGATCACAATGAGTAAATAACGTGACAATAACGACCGACCGAATCGAAAAATAAACCAATTCTTCATAACCTCACACGGTAACCCAGACCACGAACCGTCTCAATAATTTCCGGATTAGCCGGGTCACGTTCGATCTTTTCACGAAGATAACGAATATGGACCATTAACGATTTATCTCCATCTATGTAAGAATCACCCCATACAGCTTCATAAATCTGTTCCTTTGTCAGAATATGATTTACATGTTGTAACAAATAGGTGAATATCTGAAACTGCTTTCCTGTTAACACGACCTCTTCACCGGTTTCACAGTTAACAATTCGATTCTCTTTCTCAAATATCTTTAAATGTTTTAATTCAATTGGTTCAGCTGAATGTGCACCAGAACGCCTTAGTAATACCTCTATTCTTGCAGCCAATTCATCAGGGTGAAATGGTTTCGTAACATAATCGTCTGCAAATTCTAAACCTTGTAGCTTATCATCAATGGAGGTTCGGGCGGACAGCATAAGGATAGGTAAGCCTGGATATTTCTTCTTAAGACGCTGACCTATTGTAAATCCATCGAGACCCGGAAGCATGACGTCTAGAATTACTAATCTACAAGACTCCGCTTTCTCAATCGCACCATCTCCGTTCATTAGCCACACCACTTCATATCCACGTTCCATCAAGTCTTGGCTAGCCCACTTACCAATATCTCGATCATCTTCAATGTATAAAATTTGTACTCCCATACATCCATCGATCCTCTCATTAATATATTAAGATTATAACATGGAGAAGAGTTGCACTCTTTACTACCCATTCAACTTGAAAAGTTAGCAATACGGGCAATGTACAGTCCATGTGATATATGGTATATTTAAGCTATTATCAAGAAGAAATGGCTACACCGTTCCCTTAAGGACGGGTATCCAGCTCTTAGGAAATATAAGAATGGAGAGTTTCAAGTGAAACTTATACTTTCTTATATTTTAAAATGAATTTTTATCTAACCAAAAGGCAATGCTACCCTATACCTAAAGGTACAACCTCGGCTGCTTCTTAGTCTGGTGCTGTACCTTTTTTGTATGAGGAAAATGAGGAGGAGATCATCATGTTATTAGAAGCTATCTATCATCGTCCGAAACAAAACTGGTGTTATGCTTATGATGGGAAAACGATACATATTAGAATCCGTACCAAGAGAGGTGATATCACCTCTATAGATGCAATGACCGGTGATAAATATGCATGGGACCAGACGATTACGTACATTCCGATGTCGATCCTGTCGTCTGATGAATTATTTGATTACTGGGAATGCGAGGTTATTCCTCCATACCGTCGTTTAAGATATGGTTTCTTATTGCATAAAGATGATCAGAAGGTATGGATGACGGAATACAATTTCTTGAATGAACAACCTAGCGACCCAAATCGATTGTTCGACTTCCCTTATATCAATATGATCGATGTGTTCAAGACACCTGATTGGGTAAAAGATGCGGTGTTCTATCAAATATTCCCTGAACGATTCGCCAATGGAGATCCAAGTATTAACCCTCCAGGTACGTTACCATGGGGCGGAACTCCACAAAGAGATAATTTCTTTGGTGGTGATTTACAAGGTGTTATTGATCACATTGATCATCTTAGTAACTTAGGCATCAATGCCCTCTATTTCACACCATTATTTACTGCAACAACCAACCATAAATACGATACCGAGGATTACCTTCAGATTGACTCTCAATTCGGTGACGTCGACCTATTGAAGAAGTTAGTAGCCCTCTGTCATGAACGTGGAATACGTGTAATTATGGATGCCGTGTTCAATCATTCCGGCAGAACATTCGCGCCATTCGTTGATGTGCAGAAGAATGGAGAATCTTCTCGTTATAAAGATTGGTTCCATATTTCCAAGTTCCCAATTCGTGTTGAGAATGGCATTCCAACGTATGAAACCTTCGCTTTTGAACCATTGATGCCAAAACTTAACACCGAGAATCCAGAAGTTAAAGCCTATCTCCTTCATGTCGCTGAGTATTGGATTAAAGAAGTTGATATCGACGGATGGCGACTAGATGTAGCCAATGAAGTTGATCACCAGTTCTGGAGAGAATTCAGAGAAGTAATTAAGAAAACTAAGCCAGACGCTTATATTCTAGGTGAAATATGGCACGATTCCTCCAATTGGCTACAAGGTGATCAATTTGATGCCGTCATGAATTATCCGTTCACCAATGCTACACTCGATTTCTTCGTAGAAGGTTCGACAGATGCCGAGCAATTCTCACATGCCATCGGCAAACAGGTAGCACTTTACCCACGTCAAGCCAATGAAGTCGCTTTCAACTTACTTGATAGCCATGATACAGCTCGCTTAATCACACTCTGTAAAGACGACAAACGTAAAATGAAGCTGGCGGTAACATTCCTACTCACGTTTACCGGCACGCCATGTATTTACTATGGTGATGAAATAGGAATAACCGGCGACTTTGATCCAGGCTGCCGTAAGTGTATGGAATGGGACCCGAGTAAGCAGGATCATGACCTATTCACATTCTACCAAGAACTGATTAAGTTGCGTTTGGACCACAGCGCTCTTCGTACGGGTACATTCACATTCCTTTCCTCTCAATCAGGAAGTACGACACTGGCGTACTCACGTGAGGACGAGAAGGATAAATTTATCATTCTAATGAATAACGACAGTAAGAAACACTCCATCGAGCTCTCTTTAGCAGAAACTCAACTTGAGGATACTCACTCAGGCAAGACCTATACGATTACGAATGGCTCATTAGCCGTAGCATTACCCCCTTATAGTTATATGATGTTAAAAGTTATCAAGCATTAGAATGATTATTGTATTTCAAATCTACTACTTGAAACATAACAAAGTGGCTAAGGATCTAATCCTTAGCCACTTTTCCATACCTCGAGTCTTAGATAGGATACCATCCCCATTATGTTTTAAATTTCATCAATGAATGCTTAAAGGTCTTGGATATTTCCTCCAATCTATTCGATAAGCCCACCAACTGCTCACTTACAACATACTGCTGTGAGGACATAGACGCCACTTCCTCCGTCGAAGCACTCGTCTCTTCGACCACTGCACTAACAGAAGATATAGATACCGATAATAGCTGTTGGGATTCGATTAACTCTTTAACGGAGACAGAAGATTTATCAATCTCAGCGAGAAACTCATCCATTTGCTGCTTCACACTCTGAAAAATAGTAGCCGCCTCTTTTACAGAAACCATCTGCTCCGCCATCACAGGCGATACTTCATTCAGGGATGATGTAGTATGTTCAATTCCACGCCAGATCTCATCAGTGATCTCTGCTACCGTTAGAATGGATTGCTTCGATCCATCCGCTAGATTACGAATTTCATCAGCAACCACCATGAATCCACGTCCAGCAGCACCAGCTCTTGCTGCCTCAATCGTAGCATTCATCGATAGAACATTGGTTTGCTGTGTAATGTCACTCATAAGTTCCAATATTTTTTGTATAGAATAGGTGCTTTTCTTCAGGGTTTCTGCATGATTAACAATGGTTCTATTCATATCCACAATAATATCCGTTTTATGTACTAACTGATCCATATAAGCCGTACCTTGTCCACTCACCTGAAGTACTCGATTCGCCGCTTGTTCCATAGCGCTATTGGAAGCTAATACCTTGTGAATTTTCTCAGCGATGTGTTCAACCAGCACATTCTCGCTTTCAGCTTCCATAGCCAGATCAGAAGCTCCTACAGCAATTTCTCGTGAGGCAGTAGCAATCTCCCCAGCCGATAAAGATGTACCTTTCGAGACTTGAGCCAATTCATCCGCTGTCTCTAATACCTCTTGAGCGGAACGATTCGTTTGATCCACAAGTACTCCAATCTGCTTCATCATCTGATTGAAACTAGACCCCAGCCGACCGATCTCATCCTCACTATGGAAGGTGGTACGCACCTGTAGGTTACCTTTCTCCCCCTCTTCCATTAGATTACATAATTTCGCAAGCGGTCTGCTCAAATTCCGAATGACATAATAACCAATTAATAAAGCAAACATCACAGCTATGAGGATCACGATCATAGTAACATACAGCAGTTGATTGGTCCCTTTTACGAAATCGCTGAGAGGAGCATATCCCATCATTGTCCACTTCGTTGTATCCAATGTTTTGTATACAACAAGCTGTTGAACTCCATTCTCATTATCCGCTGTAAATGATGTTTCGTCATCCTCCACATTCTTGTTAATTTGAACGAATGACTGCGCTTCCAAAAGGGCATTATCTTTCGCATGAACAATTCTATTACTATCCGTTATCACTTCAACTTGACCACTCAAGCCGATTTTGAGATTAGAAAGCATTTCCGCGATGGCCTTCTCCTTGATTTCAAATAACATTATATATTCTGCCTCGGGTTGGTTCATATTTCGAAGTAATCTTCCCATGGTTAGTGTGGGCTCCGCATACGAATTAAAGAATCCCTTCTTACTCGTAGGGAACCATACAATCTGACCTTTAGCATTCTTAATTTGTTTCATTTTTGCTTGAATATCATCATCTGTACGAACACCATTAATACCAGAAGATTTATAGGAATCTACTTCCACTAAGCTCTCTTTCACTAAGCGGACACCTAGAAGCCTACTATCAGACCCAGAAATGGAACTTAGTTTGCTGCGGACTTTTTCTTCTAAATTATGCTTTTGTAACGTTCCAATTCCAGCTTGATTGATGCTCTCCAAATCGCGCTTCAGTTCCGAATCTACAGCCAGTTGTTTGGATAACGATTCATATTGAAGGAATAGGAAATCAAGTTTATCGGCAGCTTGAACAATAGCCTGTGAGGACGCCAAGGAGACCTCATCTTTAATAATCCCTTTAGATAATTGATAAGAAGAAAGGCCGAGTATCGTAGACAACCCAACAATGGCACAGAACATGATTACGAATAATTTCATTCCAATGGATTTAAAGCGGAGACCATGTATTTTATTATGTATTTTATTCATGAATACTTCTCCCCTTTCGCCGTTCTTCATGTTGATGTTCCAAATAAAAGAATGGTACAGCCCTCTTATGAGAGTTGTACCGAATTGTCATATTTCTTATTTTTAGAAAACCTCAAATTCTTATGTTACTCATGATTTAGTGTGTTAATAATCAGCTCTGTCTTAACCCTTGCTCGCTCCGGATGTTAAACCCTCCACAAGAAGTCGTTGAAGGAACATAAACAGAATCGTAATTGGCACTGCGATTAGAACTGCTCCCGCTGCGAACAGTGTGAAATTAGAATTCGTGTTCGAATTCACCATATCATACAACCCCACAGCGACTGTCCATTTCTCCTTAGAGCGCAATACCATCTTCGCAAAGATAAAGTCAACCCACGGACCGACAAATTGCGTTAGCGCCAAATAAGTGAGCATGGGCCGAGAAAGTGGAAGAATGATTCGCGTGAAAATCCTAAAATTACTTGCTCCATCAATCCTAGCCGCTTCGTCCAATGATCTTGGGATCGTATCCAAGAACCCTTTGGCAATAAAGGTTCCTCCAAGAGGAGCACCTGCTGCATACACTATAATTAATGCAAGATGTGTATCAAGCAAATGGAACTCTTTAAGAAGTAAATAAATCGCGATCATACTCATAAATCCAGGGAACATACCCAGAATCAATACCGTTGAGAGCGCCGTCTGCCGTCCACGGAAACGAAAACGTGATACGGCATAGCTGGTTAACAACGTGAGGACAATACCGATCAACATAGAAATGATCGAAATCTTCAACGTATTCATGTACCAGGTACCAAACATATAACTTTTGGATGTAAATAATTCACTATAGTGTTCCAATGTAAAACTACTAGGAATCAGTGACTTACTATACAGTGATTTACCAGGTCGAACGGAACCAAAAATGACCCACAACGCTGGATACACGGACCCAATTACCATGATAACGAGAATGATATAACTTAGCGTTAAACTCAAGGATTTTTTTACTTTTCGTCCACTCATTGGATCATATCCTCCTCTTTGAATGACTTCGTTCGACGGTAGTTATAAATTGAGAACGAGGCGATAATTAGGAAAATAATGATCCCCACAGCAGAAGCCATATTGTATTTGTTCTGATCTAGCGTTAACTTGTACAGCCAAGTGACTAGCAGATCGGTTGCCCCCGCATACTGGTAATCCCCCACTACAGGATTTCCATTTGTTAGCAAGAAAATCGCGTTAAAGTTATTGATATTTCCAGCAAATTGCGCAATCAGTGTTGGCGCTGTTGTAAACAGTATCATGGGCAGGGTAACGATCCGAAACTTCTGATAATTGTTTGCCCCATCAACCTCAGCTGCTTCATACATATCACGCGGAATTGTAGTCAACACACCCATAATTAATATCATAGAAACTGGAATACCAACCCACATATTGACGACAATAACTGTGACCTTTGCCCAGAACGGATCGGTCAACCATGGAAGTCCACCAAATCCGAAATATCCGAGATACTGATTAACCGGTCCGAATTGACCGTTAAACATATTTCTCATCACAAGCAGCGAAATAAGCTGCGGAATAGCATATGGAATAATTAAAATCGTTCTCCACAAACCCTTAAATTTGATACCCTTTTGGTTAATAAGTAACGCAACGAGTAGGCCTCCAAAATAAGTAGTTACCGTGGATAGAACGGCCCAAATAATGGTCCAGGTCAGAACTCCGTAGAACGTGTGACTCCACGTTTTGAGTGAAACTAAATCTCTAAATGTATCAAATCCTACCCAATCGATCAGCTTAGCTGGTGGGATGTGGTTAGGGGCAGAGTAATTTGTAAATGCCAGCATAACCATAAAGATGATAGGCATAACCGTGAAGAATAGAATACCTATTCCCGGCAAAGTCAAAAAAGCTTGTGCGAACTTATAATCTAGAACATACTGAATAGATTGTTTGAAACTGTTCGGTCGAATTCCTTTTTCTCTTTTCTCTGCGGTTTTACGCGCGTCCTTCACATTCATGACATAAATAATGACAAAAATAATCAAAAGTAAAATGGTTATCAAGCTTTGAATTAGAATAAAGATCGAGTGATCTCCTTCTACCCACTTACCGCTGACTCTCATTCTTGGCGTATCTCCAAGTGTTACAATCCCCCACAAAGATCTACCCAAATTACTGCTGAAATAAATGATCGCATACGCCTCAATTAACAGATAGACGAGGCCTTTTATAAACTGGCGGTTATATATTTGTCCCAGTCCCATGCTTATAAGCGACAGTATTGTGGCTTTGTTACGATAACGGTCCACGAGCTTTCTCCTCTCCCTAGAAAACCCAAGGAATTACCCGCCGCATGATGCGACGGGCACTTCAAATTGATATCCCTCGAGCAGTCCATCCTAATTTACTTCGTTGCACCGCCATTTAAGTCTTTAATTTGTTGTACTGCCTTATCCATCGCTTCTTTCGGATCTTTACCGTTATCCCAAATTTCCGGGAAAGCTGCATTTACAGGACTCCATACATTTCCCATTTCAGGAATGGTAGGCATAGGTTGAGAATTGATAACTTGTTGAGCGAAACCTGATACAAATGGATCACTCTTAATCTGATCAGATGCTAATGCCTCATTGTTTGTCGGGATAGAACCCACTTTTTCATTCAGAAGAAGTTGTGCTTCCTTAGTGGATGCGAACTCAGCGAACAATTGTGCAGCATTAGGATACTGTGTAAAAGAGTTAACGTACCAAGCTTTAATACCAGACAATGAAATGGCAGGTTTGCCATCAATCGTTGGAATAGGTGCAATGCCAAGCTTATCTCCTAGCGCTTTTTTGTAACCCGCAAGTTCCCAAGGACCCGTAATATCCATGGCTACATCACCAGCGTTGAATAAGCTACGTTTAATATCTGGCGTAATATCAGCGCTCTTAATAGGGAGTGCTGCTTTTAGTTTCACATACGTTTGTAATCCTACAAGAGCTCCATCCGAATTGATTCCAATGTCTTCTTTGTTCGTACCATTGTCACCGAAAATATATCCACCTCCGGTTGCAATAAACGGATAGTTAAAGTACAGATTACCCGGTTCCCACATAATTCCGTATCTGTTCTTCGATTTATCAGTGAACGTTTTGCTGAATTCGATAACATCATCGAATGATTTCGGAGCTTCCTTTAAAATTTCTTTATTATAAAAAAGTGCATAGGTTTCAGCTGCTCTTGGGTAACCGTACAGCTCACCATTAAAAGTTACCCCTTGAATGGATGCTGGTGTATTGTTAGCTATTGTTTCTTTAGCTAGCGCTTCATTTGTTAGTAGTAAACCTGCCTCTGCCGCTCTACCCAAGTTATCATGTGGAAACATTACAATATCGGCAGCTAATCCTGAAGGACCATCTTGAGTTAATTTCGTAACTTGATCTGTTGCTTGCACTTCTTCAACTTTAACAGGAACGCCATATTTCTCTTCAAATTGCTTCGCCATTTCATCTGTGAATGATCTTTCTTCCTTACTTTCCCAAACAGTCAGTGTAGCGCCCTCTTCTGGTTGAAGTTCTGGGTTAGCAACCTCCTCCGAAGTAGCACCCGGTTCTATCGTCGCATTCGTGCTTGGAGCAGGCTCCGCATTTTTACTCGGTGTGTTGTTGGAACCACAAGCCGTAATTGAGAAAACCATGGTTAAGGCAGCAACTAACGCCATTACTTTGTTCATTTTCATTCTTAAAATAGCCCCTCTCTAATTGGTCTAAAGGTTATCATTCCGTAAAACTAAGAATGTTGCGCAAACGATTCCACAAATGCGAAAAATCTTCCCCTACACACTTAATCTTGTCTTATTGTGAGCAGTAATTTAAGTGCGTAAGCGCTTTTTCATGGGTTTATCATACACAATAGATTCTGTTTTGTAAAAACGTTTGCACAAGGTGTTTAACCCTAAATAAACCTATTTTATCGATAGTATCCACTGTAATCTTCCCTTTTCGCAGAATAACGTGGCATTACTTAGATTCACTTCAAAACAACCATAGAGTATGGAGAAACCACTAGCAAATTAGAGTTAATATTTGTATTTATACTCGTTATTTTTAATTTTTGTATATTCTGTTTTCTGTGTGTTACATTAGCATTATCTTTTAAGCTACAGCCTACCATTAGCGTTCCGAACAGGCTTCTCCCCATTATTCCGAGACCGAGACGTTTGAAATTTGTGCCTGATTTAATAATTGTCACAATATTCCACCCTTCATTATTTACTTTTTATTGTTCTTTATGGGCATCATCATAACGGAGGGAACATTTCAGTCAAAATATTAGTACTTCCTATATTTCGTATAATTCATTAATTTAGAGAAGGTAATACAGGTCTTGACTTCCTATTCCTCCTTTTTTCGATTCTCATCCATTTTGTTCTAATTTCTGCTATAATTATTCATCATGCAAGTTTTATCATTTACAAGCCGTACACATTAGATTAAGATATCAAGTGTAAAAACGAATACCTCGTTTGTTTGATTTAACGATTTACGCAAACGGTATCATCCGGGAGGTCATTATGTCTGTCACGATAAAAGATGTTGCTAAAAAAGCTGGCGTATCACCCTCCACGGTGTCCCGAGTGCTATCAAATCACCCTAGAATTAGTCGTGAAACTTCTAGAAAAGTAAAAATTATTCTAGATGAGATGGGATATCATCCTAACATTATGGCTCAGAGCCTAGTGTCCAAAACAACGAATAGCATTTGTGTTATTCTACCTAAGTCTGCTGAAGAGTTATTCTTAAATTCATTTTTTATGGAATTAGTCCGAGGTATAGTGACACAAGCTAACCGTTCAGGCTATGATGTTGTGCTTAGTTCTGGAGGAAGTGAGCAAGAGGAAATCGATGTTGTATCCCGTCTAATTAATGGGAAAAGAGTCGACGGTGCAATACTACTCTATTCGCGTAAAGATGATCCTGTTGTAGAATTTCTACACAGCAACAATCACCCTTTCGTCTTAATTGGGCGAAGCGACAAATATCCTGATCTACTATCTGTTGATAATGATAATGTTCAGGCCGCTTATGATGCTACCAAACACATGATTTCCTTCGGACATAAACGAATTGGATTCGTCAGTGGACCACCTAATCATGTCGTTTCGATAGACCGACTTAAGGGATACCAACGAGCTCTTGAAGAAAGTGGACTTGAGATGCGCAAGGACTGGATTGTTGAAGGAGAGTTTCTACAAGAAAGTGGATACCGGGCTATGTCATTTTTCATGAGTTTACCCGAACGCCCTACCGCCTTAGTTGTGGTAGACGATCTTGTATCATTCGGTGTATTACGAGGTTTACATGAACTGGGATTTAAAGTTCCTGATGATCTAAGTATTGTCAGCTTTAACAATATATCAATTGCAGAATTCTCTAACCCACCTATAAGTAGCATTGACATAGGTATTTATAATCTGGGGTATACTGCTTCACAAGCATTAATTCAATCGATTCAACATCAAGGAGAAACACAATTTCAGAAAAGGCATATCATCCCACATCGGCTCGTGATAAGAGAGTCTTCTATCCTTCCTGTGGTTGATCAAAAAAACCATCAAATCTAAGAGTAATACATATGAAGTATGTACTTGCTTCATATGTATCTTATGAGATAATAAATCTGAAGCATACTTAATTCAGATTTATCCTACGTGTAATAAATGTGAAGCAATTCCTTGCTTCATTTATTTTTAAAAGTAGTACAAACGTTTGCACAAACAAGGAGGAACCCACATATGAACCCTACGAATTCCCCTATTCATGCTTGTTTATTCGACCTAGACGGCGTGCTCGTTGACACAGCCAAATATCATTTTTTAGCTTGGAAACGACTCGCGGATGAACTAGGATTTGAGTTTACTGAGAAAGATAATGAAAGACTAAAGGGCGTTAGCCGTATGGCTTCCTTGGACATTTTACTTGAAGTTGGCAACGTTCAACTCGATGACGCCACCAAGATTGCGCTCGCAGAAAAGAAGAACAACTGGTATGTAGACTACATCTCATCCATGGATGAATCAGAGATATTGCCAGGTTCACTCTCCTTTCTGAAAGAGTTGAAAGAACATGGGATTAAAGTTGCCCTAGGTTCTGCTAGCAAAAATGCCATGAAGATATTAAATAACGCTAACATCGTTCCTTACTTCGACGCCATTATTGATGGAACAAAAACATCCAATGCTAAACCTGATCCTGAAGTTTTCCTACTTGGTGCAGAAGCTGTAAACGTTTCTCCAGAGCATTGTATTGTTTTTGAGGATGCCGAAGCGGGTATTGAAGCAGCTACCAATGCAGGCATGCGCAGTATTGGCATTGGATCAGCAGGAACACTCACTCAAGCCAATTATGTCGTAACTTCACTTGCAGACATGTCTGTTGAGAAATTACAACGGATCATGACCCAACACTAATCATTTGCACACATTCCTTATAACCCAATTTCCAAAAGGAGACGATTCATGTGAAACAATATTTAAAGATGGATCCATGGAACATTATTGAAGAAGGATTCGATCCTCAGCATCATGAGATATCAGAAAGTATTTTCAGTATCGGTAACGGATATATGGGACAACGAGCTAATTTCGAAGAAACCTACCGTGGTAGCTCCTTGCAAGGTAGTTATATGGCTGGCGTATATTATCCTGATAAAACACGTGTAGGATGGTGGAAGAACGGCTACCCAGAATACTTCGCAAAAGTATTAAACTCTACTAACTGGATTGGAATTAATGTCCTTATTGACGGAGAAACCCTTGATCTTGCTGTATGTAAGGTTAAAGACTTCGTAAGAGTACTTAATATGAAAGAAGGAACACTTTCTCGTAGCTTTATCGCTGAGACACCAGAAGGTAAAATCGTAAAGATTGAAGCCTTACGCTTCATTAGCATTACTCACAAAGAAATTGGAGCCATTCGATACGCAGTCACGCCACTTAATTTCAATGGTTCGATTTCCTTGACTCCATACTTAGATGGCGATGTTTCTAACAAAGACTCCAACTACGATGAGAAGTTCTGGTTAGAAGTGTTACAAGAAGTGACTCCAGATGATGCTGCTCTCACGATCAAGACGAAGAAGCTTGACTTCCACGTCACATCCGTCATGGCTTACAGCCTACTCAAGAATGGCGAATCGCTCATGGTGACACCTGAAATGATTCATAAAGAAAAATATGTAGCTCATCAATTACAACTTGATGTACAAGAGAATGATCAGATTGTCCTTTACAAATATGTTGCGAATGTGACTTCCCGTGATCATGATTGTAGTCAATTACTGAGTGTTGGACGATCACTTCTTAAATCGGCTATGGAGATAGGTTTCCAAGAGCTCCTTCATAAACATCTTACTGCGTGGGATGTGAAATGGCGTGAAAGTGATATTGTCATCGAAGGAGATGTAGCTGCACAGCAGGCCATTCGTTTTAACATTTTCCAGCTTGATCAGACCTACACTGGCGAGGACGATCGTCTCAATATTGGACCTAAAGGATTTACAGGAGAGAAATACGGTGGAAGTACGTATTGGGACACCGAAGCATATTGCCTCCCCTTCTATTTAAGTACAGCAGATGCATCCATTGCTCGCAATCTCTTGATCTATCGTTATAAGCACCTTGAAAAAGCAAAAGAAAATGCGCGTAAGCTTGGCTTCAGCAAAGGTGCATTATACCCTATGGTGACCATGAACGGGGAAGAATGCCATAACGAGTGGGAAATTACTTTTGAAGAAATCCATCGCAACGGTGCCATCGCCTATGCTATTTATAATTATGTTAATTATACTGGTGATACGGCTTATCTAGGTCAATATGGTCTTGAAGTTCTTACTGAAATTTCACGATTCTGGGAAGAACGTGTCAATTATGTTCCTGCCAAAGATCAATATATGATATTAGGTGTTACTGGACCTAATGAATACGAGAACAACGTCAATAACAACTGGTATACGAATAGCATAGCGGTATGGACAATGAAATACACCCTGGAAGTTCTAAATGATCTACAGAAGAATGAACCTTCTTTGTACAGTGATCTAATAGAAAAACTACATCTTACAAAAGATGAAACGTCCAAATGGAGCGATATCATTGCTAAAATGTACTACCCACATGATGAAGAACGCCAAATATTCTTACAACAGGATGGATTCTTAGATAAAGATCTCACACCAGTGAAAGAACTAGATTCTTCAAATTTACCACTGAATCAACAATGGTCTTGGGATCGTATCCTTCGTTCGGCTTACATTAAGCAAGCCGATGTATTACAAGGCATATTTACTCTAAGAGACCAGTTCGATCTGGATACGGTGAAGCGTAACTTCGACTTCTATGAGCCACTTACGGTACATGAGTCTTCCTTATCTCCATGTGTACATTCCATTCTAGCTTGCGAATTGGGTTACAAAGAAAAAGCTTATGAAATGTATCTACGTACTTCTCGTCTGGATTTAGACAATTACAACAACGATACCGAAGATGGTTGTCACACAACAAGTATGGCAGGCACTTGGATGTCGGTTGTACACGGTTTTGGAGGGCTACGTGTTCAGAATGGTGCTCTATGCTTGAATCCATTCAACCCTGGACACTGGAAATCATTCTCCTTCAAAGTAATGTTCCGGAACTCCCGTCTCAAAGTTACGGTTAGTGAGCACGATGTAACTGTTAGCAACGAGACCGAAACATCTATCAATGTGAATGTATACGGTAATGATTACACCGTTAATGGATTGAGTCATATCAGTATTAACCTATAGTAATCAACTACAACAAGACCCCATATCCCTTAATAGGGGTATGGGGTCTTTATTTATGTATTCATTTCTACTGTTTCATATTGCTGTTATCCAAGCTACATGACTATAGCAAGGGGTGGGCGCTCAGAAGGCTTACCGAATAAATACCCTTGAGCCAGATTAATACCCGCATCTTTACAAAATTGAAAATCTTCGTATCTCTCTATTCCCTCAGCCAATACCTGACCCTTAAATTGAAATGCAGCTTCAGTTATTCTAGTGATTTCCCTCTGCTTCATTAGATCTTGATCACAGTGATCAATAAGGCTACGGTCAATCTTTACATAGTCAGGCTTCAAATCTGACATTAATTCCACTGTAGAATAGCCGGATCCCACATCATCTAATGCGACAGATATGCCCTTCTCACGATAAAGATCAAATATACGTAATAATTGCGGTATATGCTCTACATTCTCCGTTTCTACAACTTCAAAAACAAAATCCTTAGGGTCCAAATTCAAACGATCAATCGTCTCAAATGTGTCACTAAGACAAGGATTATATATTGTTGAAGGTAAAAAGTTAATGAATCTTTTGAATCCATTTGGCACCCAAAGTGCACTAGTCTTGATGGCGGTAATCTGTGCTGCACGATCAAGAAACGAATGTAATCCTGTCTCTCGGGCTACCTCAAATAACTGATACGGTTGAAAAGAATGATCCCCTTGTTCTGGTCGCAGCAAAAATTCGAACCCCATGATCTGCTCATTCGTATCTACAATAGGTTGCATATGGCTAGCGAATTTCTCAAGTCTAATGATATCGACAACACTTTGGTTTTCCACCTTAGCCTCCATCTGAATTACAGGGATCCATGGACTATACATAGTATGTTCCCCTAGTCCTTTTATAGAGAATTCCATATCAGTTCGGTCTTTCTTCGGAAGTATTCTCAAAAAATGCAACAGATCGAGTATCTCCTCTTTCTTATTGTAAGGTACCACCGTACACTCAGCGATAATTTCCGCACCCAATCCTTGTTCCAGTAAGCTATTCATCAGTGATTTATTCAAGGGCTTGATCCGTACGATTCCTTGATTTTCTATTGGTTGAATGAGGGTACATCCGCTGCAACTCATGAACATCCTCCTTGCATATTTTGGCGAAAAATGTTGTTTTTATTATACCACGATAACCCAGTTATTAGGTGTTAAATATATTGCTATAAAAAAAGTCTGAAACCTTGTTTCAGACTTTTATCTTTAATCTAAGCGAGCCATTCCCTTTGCCGCCCATCCTTCTCCGTATAATGGATATGTGCAGGTCGAATATCTAGAATGACATAATCAGGATCCTCAGGCCCTTTAAACCACTTTGACAGATCATCGTTCCATACTTTCACCTTTAATCTATCGTCATTGCAGATGGAGCAAGTTCCTTCTATGACGATGTCTTCTTTACTCCCACCGATCTCATACCCAATGAGCAATGATACATGTGGATTATCTTTCAGTTCTTCAACCTTGTGCGTTCTACGGTTTGTTGCTAAATAAACGCTCAATCCTTCATTATACAACACCATATATCTCTGCTTAGGTTTATTGCCTTCAATAGTCGCCAGAGAACAAAGCTTATTTCGATCTAAGGCTTTCGATATTTCCTGCTCTGTTAAGGTTCTTTCCATATGAATATTGTTTCCTTCCTCATTTTGATTTAATAAAACCACATACCAATTAGTGTTACCTACCTTATAAAATACAAACCTAGACCAATCGATCTTTCCACTTTAATCAATTCCTCACTGGACACCTCCATGATACTGGATTATAATTCATGTAGAAATACCCTAACTTCATAAGTACCAGGGGTGCTGGAATTGGCCGGCTGAGAGTGTGTCCCACATGACACTGACCCTTATACCTGATCTGGGTAATGCCAGCGTAGGAACGTAGCCGATATGATTTATATCCATATCTATCTTGCGCCCACATGCGTCCCGATTACGGGGCGCTTTTTTTGTCGAATACTAATAGGACTTGTCGAACGACATGTCCAACGAAAAGGAGAGAGCGGATGAGAAAGAGAACACAGATGCCATTGCTTCTAATGTGCTTGCTATTAATCGTAATAGCCGGTTGTGGAGGTAATAAGAAGGCAGACGTAAATTCAACAGAACCTAAGAAATTGCGAGACATCAAGATCGTGTTGGACTGGACTCCTAATACCAATCATACGGGACTCTATGTAGCAAAAGACCAGGGATTTTATGAAGCAGAAGGTCTGAACGTTGAGATCATCCAACCCGGTGAGGGTGGAGCCGATACAATGGTCGCATCCGGGGCCATTCCTTTCGGAATTAGCTATCAAGAGGGTGTTACACAAGCAAGAACGCAAGGTGTACCTCTCGTCTCTATTGCAGCAGTGATCCAGCATAATACCTCTGGTTTCGCAGCACCCCTAGACCGAAATATTAAATCTCCTACGGATTTCGAAGGCAAGACGTATGGCGGTTGGGGTTCGCCTGTAGAAGAAGCCGTGATGAGTTCCATCATGGAGAAAGACAAAGGCGATGTTAAGAAGGTTAAGATCATCAATATGGGTGACGCTGATTACTTCACAGCGGTTAAGCGTGATATAGATTTCGCTTGGATATTCTATGCATGGACGGGTATCGAAGCTGAATTACGTAAAGAACCACTCGAAATGTTATATGTCAAAGATTACGCACCAGAGCTTGATTACTACACCCCTGTCATCGTAACAAATGAGAAGCAGATCAAAGATGATCCTGAGCTAGTAAGAGCTTTTCTTAAAGCTACAGCCAAAGGGTATCAGCTCGCTATTGATAATCCAGAACAAGCAGCTGGTATCCTTAGTAAAGCAGTTCCTGAGTTGGATAAAGATCTAGTACTAGCAAGTCAGAAATGGCTTAGTCCACGTTATACTGATGATGCACCTCGTTGGGGTGAGCAGAAGGCAGAAGTATGGCAGGGTTATACAGATTGGATGTTCAACCACAAGCTTCTAGATAAAAAGATTGATATTAATCAAGCATATACCAATGACTTTTTAACAAAATAACATTAGAGATATGTTGTGATCGCTAAACCCCCTATTTGAAAGGATGAACGTATTATCATGGCAAACACATTATTGAGCATTCAAGTTATTCCGAAGACACCTGGAAATGAAGATTCCATTCCTTATGTAGATCGTGCAATCGAGGTCATTCAACAATCCGGAGTTAAACACGAGGTCCATCCATTAGAAACAACCATGGAAGGCGAGCTTAGTGAGCTATTAGACATCGTGAAGAATATGCATGAAGCTCTTGTCGCAGCTGGTAGCCCTAGTGTAATCTCTCAGATCAAAATCGCACACAATCCAAACGGCATCAGCATGGATAAATTAACGGAGAAATATCGTCCATGAGATTGTGGTGGAACAAAATTTGGCCGCCCCTCGTGGCGGTCCTCTTTTTATTGGGGATATGGCAACTATCTACCTCTCTCTTTGAGATTGAGAAATGGATTCTACCCTCTCCGATAAATATTGCTCGTGAAGTGTTAACGGAGTCATCTAGATTGTGGGAACATACTTTAGCTACAGTGAAATTAACAGGCATAGGCTTCACTATTGGAACGTCGGTAGGCCTTCTTATCGCCATCGTGTTGCACAGTATTCCTTTTCTTAAATCAGCCCTGTATCCTCTACTTATTCTGAGTCAAAATGTACCAACTATTGCTCTAGCTCCACTACTCATGATCTGGTTCGGCTTCGGACTTTTACCCAAAATTATCGTGATCACCCTTGTCTGCTTTTTTCCCGTAGCTATCGCTATGATGAGTGGGCTACGACAAACAGATCCGATTATGCTTAGCTATATGCGTATGATTGGAGCAAGCAAGAGGCAAATATTTGTTAAGTTAGAACTTCCACATGCGCTACCTTCCATCTTCTCAGGAATCAAAATTGCAGCTACATATAGCGTGATGGGTGCAGTCATTGCTGAATGGATCGGCTCAGATAAAGGTATTGGTTATTATATGATGCTCCAGAAATCTAGCTATCGTACAGACCGTGTATTTATCGCAATATCCATTATTGTTATGCTTAGCCTTACCATGTTCGCTATTATAGCCCTGCTGGAGAAATGGTTCGTACGCTGGAATCGACGGCAAGAGAGTTAACTATCCTAATCTTATGTATTCCACCAAATTATAAAGGGCGTGTTAACATTGTTGGAATCACCTATACAGCAATATCCTAACATTCGTGGTGAAGTTACTTCAGTAGCTCCTGCCTTGAAGGTTACGGATATTCATAAAAGTTTCAACAGACGACAACAAGGGCTTCCCGTATTAAAAGGGGTTTCACTTACAGTGGAACAAGGTGAGTTTGTCTCAATCGTGGGACCCTCAGGATGTGGGAAGAGTACGTTGTTTCATATTGTCGGAGGATTAGTACAACCGGATTCAGGCAAAGTATGGATGAACGGACACGAGGTAACTGGAGAACGCGGTCATATCAGTTTTATGCCTCAACAACCCGCTCTATTTCCGTGGCGGACCATTGAGGATAATGTGATTCTCGCACAAGAAGTGAAGGGAATTTCTAAAAGAGAGGCTCGCAGGGATGCACGAAAGTGGATCGCAAAGGTGGGTCTATCCGGATTCGAGGAAGCTTACCCACATATGTTATCTGGTGGTATGCAGCAACGGGCTTCTTTTCTTCGCGCATTGCTCAGTCCCGAAGAACTCATGTGCTTAGACGAGCCCTTTAGTGCATTAGACGCATTAACTAGAAGTGATATGCAACGCTGGCTACTCGATATTTGGGAAGAGAATCGCCGCTCTGTCTTACTCATTACACATAATATTGAGGAAGCTTTACTGCTCTCCAACCGCATTTACGTATTCTCTAGTCGACCTGGAACTGTACTACAGGAAATTGCTGTGCCTTTCCCTCGACCACGCAGAGAAGAAATCACTGAAGATCCTACATTCCTAGCGTTGAAACGAGATCTATCCAACTGGATGAAGGAAGAACAGCATAAGATGCAAATTTTACGCTAAATTCACCACTTTATCCCTGACTTTTCCCAAAGCTTTTATAGTTATTAGCTATGAAAATGGAAATAAGAACAAAACAAAATAGGATGTATGACATCGTCAAACTCTTAATGTTCATATCCGGCATAATAATAGACGAGCTGATAATACCGAACAACCAGATATGTGAGAGTGTACCTACGATAGAGGCCCAAGCATACGTGGAAGGCTTTATAGGGGATAAGGCAGACATAAATGAAATAAGATTGTTGGGCATAACGGGTATCGTACGTAGAAAAATAATAGACCATCCCCCGTATTTATCCATTCCATGTTGCCACTTTTCATACCTCTCCAAACGTTTACCCCATCTACGATTAAACCAATCGTAGAAAAAATATCTGCAAATCGTAAATACAAAAATGGCAGCCACAGAACCAACTAACCAACTCGCCATTAATCCAACTGTCAATCCTAGAATAGTTATGTGAAGCACAATTAATGTTGCAAAAGGAAACACACCTAATATGCCCTGAATAATCGCAAGCGTTGTCGTAAGAAGGATGATCGAAATACCTTCTAAGCCTGTAACATTCAGTAGCCATTCAATGACTTGATCCATCAAATTTGTCATAAAACGATCGACTCCATTTCAATACTTCTGTAATTAATTCCACCATTCCAAGCTAGGAGAGTCAATCAACATGAAAATTCCAACAAACACGTCACTCATTGATTCTCATATACATCTTGATTCCTATAGTAAACAGCAACCCTTACAACTTGAATCGTTATCCAATGACAACGTTAGCGGCGTAATCGCTGTATCTATGAACCTTTTATCCAGTAAACGCAATTTAGAACTTTCTAGAATGTATCCCTCGCTTGTTCATCCAGCCTTCGGTTTCCATCCCGAACAGCCCTTACCGACAGCAGAGGAGATTCAGCAACTCTTCTCATGGATGGAGGTACATCTTAAAGACATGGTTGCCGTTGGCGAAGTGGGGCTTCCCTATTATTCTCAATGTGAAGCTAATGAGAATGGACATCCATTTGATCCATTACCTTATATCAACCTACTAGAGAAGTTTATTTCTTTCGCCGCCAATCATAATAAGCCAATCGTACTCCACGCTGTTTATCAAGATGCCGATATCGTGTGTAACTTACTTGAGCAGTATAACATCACTCGTGCCCATTTCCATTGGTTTAAGGGTTCTCAAGATACCCTTAAGAGAATGGAAAATAACGGGTATTATATTTCATTCACACCCGATCTTATATATGAGGCTGAGATTCAAGAAATAGCTCGCTTCTATCCCATCAATCAAATCATGGTGGAGACGGACGGTCCCTGGCCCTTCGAAGGGCCCTTCGCTGGACAAATGACCCATCCCCGCATGATCTCAGACGTGATTGAAGCTTGGAGCCAAATACACAATATGAGTGTGGTAGCGGCCCGTGAGTTATTCTACTCCAATACCCAGCGATTTTATGGAATCAAATAATATGACATAACTTACTTGTTCATAAAGCCTTTACTCTCCAGAAATTTCTTCATGTGTAATCGATGCGGTAGTGCCAAGCGAGTAGCCATCATTTGTGACCATGGGGTATCCTTCTTCCCCTCGGTTCTTTCAAGCAAGTATTGTTTCGTCGTAACGTCATACACTTTCACCTGTTCTATAATCTGTTCTTTGTTATATCTATTTCTGTGAAGCACTGCTTCAATGGGCAATCGAGGTTTCACACTATTCTCTTGATCGGGGTACCCAACACACATCCCAAATACAGGGTACACTAATTCAGGTAAATCAAGAAGTTCTGAGACCTCTGAAATTTGGTTGCGAATGCCACCAATATATACAATCCCAAGCCCTAGTGATTCCGCCGCAATTGCTGCATTTTGAGCCGCTAATGCCACATCTATCGTTGCAACGATGAAGTTCTCCATCGAATCCTCATAGGAAAGCTGATCCCCCAAATGCGGTGCTGTTACTTGCTTCAGGCGATATAAATCTGCACACCATACCAGGAATACAGAACACTGCTCGACATATGCTTGATTTCCCGCAAGTAGGGCTAACTTACCTTTCAGTTCCGGTTCCGTTATAGCAATGACACTGTAAGCCTGCACGTTACTAGAAGTTGAAGCCATTTGCCCCGCGGATATAATCGCATTCAACTGCTCATCTGAGACCTGCTCATCTGTAAATTGACGAACCGATCGATGATTTTTCAACTCCGATATCATATTATTCATGAGTAACTCCCCTTATGTTAATCGTATTTTTCACATCATAGATCATAGCTTCACTCGCTGTAATCGAAGTGCATTAAGTACAACAGAGATAGAACTAAAGGCCATCACTGCGCCTGCAAGCCAAGGTGCTAAGAAACCCAAAGCTGCTATTGGAATACCAATTACGTTGTATGCAAGAGCCCAGAATAGATTCTGCTTAATGTTGCTCATCGTTCTTCGGCTCATGATGACAGCATCAGCAACGGCATTCAAATCGCCTCTCATCAGCGTAACATCTGCTGCCTCCATAGCAACGTCCGTTCCTGTTCCGACCGCCATCCCGATATTTGCGGTAGCTAAGGCAGGTGCATCATTAATCCCATCTCCAACCATGGCAATGATTGTGCCAGACTGCTGTAGCTTCTTGACTTCCTCTGCTTTACCTTCTGGTAGAACCTCAGCTAGCACCGTTAAGATCCCTGCTTGTTCAGCAATCGCCTTAGCCGTACGCCTGTTGTCACCTGTAATCATGATGACTTCAATTCCCATATCCTGCAATCGATTGACCGCTTCTCTAGAAGTCTCTTTGATTGTATCTGCAACAGCCACTATGCCAGCATATTTACCATCAACAGCAACAAGCATTGCCGTCTTTCCCGATTCTTCAAGATGGTTCATATCTTCATGGGCTGTTCCAATATCCAATCCATTCTCAGACATCAGTTTTCGTGTGCCAATTAACATCTTCCTACCGTCCACCCACGCCATGACGCCATACCCTGGAATATTCTCAAATCGTTTCGCGTCAGGTAGTGGCAACCCCTTACTTCGATCTACCGCAGCACTCACAATAGCATCTGCAAGTGGATGCTCGGAATACTTCTCAACAGCTGCTATCATTCTGAGTAATGAGCTTCCAGTCATCGGTGCTACAGGAAGAACATCTGTCAATACAGGCTTACCGTTAGTCACCGTACCTGTCTTATCTAATACAACAACTTCAATTCGCTGAGCAGATTCTAAATGCTCTCCACCCTTGAATAGAATTCCAAACTCTGCAGCACGTCCCGATCCTGCCATAATTGACGTTGGTGTCGCAAGTCCCAGCGCACACGGACAAGCAATGACCAATACAGCAATGGCTTTTTCTAAAGCACTTGCAAATTGGTTGGGCTCCATTACTAAATACCACACAAAGAACGTAATCACCGCAATTCCTACTACGATAGGTACAAAGATGCCCGAAATAACATCCGCAATTCGCTGAATCGGTGCCTTGGATCCTTGGGCAGCTTCAACCACTTGGATGATCTGTGCTAAAGTTGTATCTTCACCAATCTTCGTTGCCTTGATACGAAGAACACCATTCTTGTTCAAGGTTGCACCAATTACCTTATCTCCGACTTGTTTCTCTATTGGAATACTCTCTCCTGTCAGCATCGACTCATCTACGGAAGATAGTCCATCAAGAACTTGTCCATCTATAGGGATCTTCTCCCCGGGTTTAACGATGATCACTTCACCAACCACGACCTCTTCCATACGTATGTTGACTTCTTCTCCATTACGCAGTACAAGAGCGGTCTTGGCCTGTAATCCCATCAAGCTCTTGATCGCTTCCGATGAACGGCCTTTGGCAAGCGCTTCGAACCATTTCCCTACTAGAATCAATGTGATCAGGACACTACTTGTCTCATAGTACATTTCAACCGTGTGTTCCATTGTCCCCATTCCAAGTGACTGAATCGTAAGATATACACTGTAGAAATAGGCTGCTGATGTACCTAATGCAACCAATACATCCATATTTGCACTACCATTACGAAGTGCTTTATAGGCTCCGGTATAGAATTGACCACCTATCATAAACTGTACTGGCGTTGCTAAGATGAGCTGGAACCATGGGTTCATAAATAAGGAAGGAACAGGAATCCATGAAGTAAATGAGAAATGACCTACCATAGCCCATAGAAGAGGCAGAGAAAGTGCTGCCGCGAATAACCACATCCATTTTTTTCGGTCAATTTCTCGTCGTCGAAGTTCAGCCGTATCTTCTGCTTCGACGACGGGTATAGCTTTAAAGCCAAGTTGCTCTACTTTACCTATAATCTCTTTCAAGGTTGTGTTGCCTTGCGAATATTCAACATGGGCGGTCTCTAAAGCAAGATTCACATTCGCCTGTGAGATTCCTGTCATTCTATTAAGACCCTTTTCAATTCGAGTTGCACATGCTGAACACGTCATACCAGTAATCGCAAAGTCCATGGACTGTTTCACTGTCCCAAACCCTAGTGTAGTAATTTTCTGTTCGATCTTATCAACATCCACCTGCGACGGATCATAGGCGACTGAAGCTTGTTCCAACGCTAAATTAACATTTGCCTTCGTGATGCCTTCCATCCGAGATAGTCCTTTTTCAATCCGAGCAGCACATGCCGAGCACGTCATCCCGGTAATTTGTAACGTTGTCTTATGCTCTTCAGACTTATTTGTTAATACCATCAACGATGCCCCTTTCCCTCAGTTGCTCTGAAGTCATACCCAGGAGGTGGGGTATATAAAAAGAAAAAAGGTGCGAGACGTTAGAATCATCTTTCCTCTGCCTCGCTCCTCACTTAAGATCTTACGGATATTCAATTAGATGAACTACACTACGTCGTAGCCTTGATCCTCAATAGCCTTCTTGATCGTCTCTACGTTAAGCTTGTTCTCGTCAAATTCAACAGTGACTTTCTTTGTTGCTAGATCCACTTTACCCGTAGCACCCGCGTCCTTAACCGCACCTTCTACCGCATTCAAACAATGACTACAAGACATACCTTCTACGTTCAATGTTACCTGTTGCATTCTAAATTCCTCCTTATAATTAGCCCATTGTAGACTTCACTTCATTAGTTTGTTAACTGTTATCAACAATTCGTCAATAACATCCGTTTCACCTGCTTCGATTCTTTCCACTACGCAACTTCTCATACGGCCTTCCAACAATAACTTCCCTACACCATTCATAGCTGAATGGATTGCTGAGATCTGGTTTAATATATCCGCCCAGACCTAACAACAAAGACTGCCTAACATAACAATCTGATGATGACCTTTAACAATATGAATAACCCGCAAGTTTAGATAAGTTCCAAACTTGCGGGTTTTTTAGATATACATATTTCATCTTAGAATTGATGTCATCTCGACCTTTGTTCGGTTGAATTCATTTCGTGAGAGGTCTGGTGAAGCTCCTTAATCATGTGTTGCATTAACATATTCTGCTGATTACTAATTCCGAACTGATTATCTTTTATGATCATTTCGTGGATATTCTTCTTCAATATCTCACTACGACGTTCCAACATAGCATGGTTCATTAACTAAATCACTCCTGACTTGTTTTTGAACTTGCAGTTAAAAGTTCTCCTTTAAGTATAAAGAATGATTCAGGATTATGAAAACTTGCTGAAAATGACTCACCCCTTGTAAAACAGGATACACTTTGAAGAGAGGTCGTGACCCACCTGAGTCATAGATATCCTCCCTTATGCTCCAACTTCCTCCCTACTCGAACCCCATAGCCCATTAGAGTCATTACAATTTAGAGCACAGCACAGTAAAATGGATCTATTACAACAGAGAGTAAGTAGGTGAACAGATTTTGTACAATTTCAAAAAATTACTGGGACTGAGCTTAATCCTATCGTTGGTATGCATGTTTCTATTTCCCCCATCCATATATGCTCATGCGTATCTTCAGCAATCCTCGCCCGCTGCTAACGAGACAGTCATAGATTCCCCGTCCAAGATCACACTACAATTCAATGAATCTATCCAACCTGCATTTCATTCTATTTCGGTGAGCAATTCAGCTGGTGAACGTGTTGATCTAGACGACAGCTACATACCAGATAATCAACCGAAGACTTTAGAGGGAAATGTCAGACCCAATCTTCCAGAAGGGATCTATATCATTGGATGGAAAATCATTTCGGGGGATGGTCACCCACTAGAAGGTAACATTCCTTTTCAAATTGGAGCCGGCAGTAGTTCAATTAATGTTCCATCTGCAAACACTACAGGGTACTCTCCTGGACTAGACCTTATTGTGATCCGGTGGTTACTCTACTTAAGCATGGCTTTCTTGATGGGTATTCTCAGCTTCTATCTCTTTATGTATCCATCTAATCCCCAAGGGAAATACCCATTACCACAGCGTAGCCGCAGGATATTATGGATCTCTTATGGAGGTATAGCTGTAAGCATTTTATTAAGCCTCCCGCTACAAGCTACGATCGAAGCACGTTTACAATGGTCTGAGTTATGGACAACACCATGGCTCAATCAAATGATGCAAACGAATTTTAGTTCGATATGGTTAACTCAAGTGGTTATGGTTGTTATACTAGGCGGATTCATGTATATAGCCAATCGAACACCGGAGAGAAGTTACTCAAGGTCCATGTATCAATACACTGCTTTACTTCTGGGACTAGGGATTCTCTTATCTAAGTCATTTATAGGTCATGCTGCTGCATCTGAATTAAAGGGTCTATCCATAACGATGAACTTCCTTCATTTGTCAGCAAGCTGCATCTGGATCGGTTCATTACTTGCTCTAGCTGCTGTTCTGCCAGGTGAGGCTTCACTTCCCTCTTCCCCCGAGGATCGAAAAAGGATGATTTTCCGAGTTATTCGCACGTTCTCTTATTGGGGAACCGGACTTGTAACGATCCTTATTCTTAGCGGGATGTATGCCAGCCTGAAGCATGTACCGACAATGCATTCATTATTTAACACATTATACGGTCAAGTATTGCTAATCAAATGTGGTCTCGTCCTAATCATGTTAGGGTTCGCAGCCTTCAACATGTTACGTGGAAGACACAATAAACCCATTGGCAGAACGGTATGGATCGAATTAAGCGTTGGTGTGATTACACTCGTGCTTGCTGCACTTCTTAGTAATTTACCGACAGCCATATCTTCACCAGGGCCAGTAAATCTCAGTAATACGTTAGCGAACGGGGAAAAAGTTTCCCTTCAGGTTAGCCCCAATGTTATCGGAAATAATCAGTTTGAAATTCATGTTCAGGATGCCAATCAAAAAGAAGTTCTCAACATTCAACAAATCAAGCTTACACTTACTTCCCTAGATATGGACATGAATAAGTACGAAATCCTTATTCCCTACCAACCGAATGCGATGTTTATTGCCGAAGATATCATCAGCATGGCCGGTCGGTGGAATATCCAAGTCCATATCCTAACTGAATCACTGGATACTTGGGATACTGAATTTAATATTAGGGTTGGAACTGAGTAATACGATTCATACTACGAATGAGAAGAGGAATTCACATTGTTTAAAAAATCTAAATTATCTATCATGTTCATTTCAGCTGCCACATGTATCATGATGTTCGCGGGTGTCGCAAGCGCTCATGTTACAGTTAAACCTACAGCATCCACACCAGGTGCATGGGAAACTTATACGATAAAAATCCCTGTTGAACGAGACATTCCAACCACGAAAGTGACATTGAAAATTCCAAGTGAAGTAGAATTTAAACAATATCAACCTGTACCTGATTGGAAAATCAGCACAACGAAGGATACTTCAGGAAAAGTAAGTACCATTACATGGGAAGCTACTGGGAACGGAATCTCTACAGGCGAATTCCAAGCCTTTAACTTCGTTGCTCAGAATCCAGAAGCAGATGCATCCTTAGCATGGGACGCTTATCAATACTACAAAGATGGAAAAATTGTAGAATGGACAGGAGAGAAAGGTTCAGAATCTCCTCATTCCATGACCCTTGTTACTGCTGCTTCAGCAACCGAGGGAGCAGCTAACAACAGCGAGAGTCACAATGATGATCACGGCGCAACAACACCTTCAACACCTGTAACAGATGAACACAAGCATTCAGATACGTCGGAGTCTTCCACTGCCACTACCGCAACACCTAATTCCTCCTCAGGTATAGGTACTGTCACTATAATTATATCCCTTGCAGCCTTAATCTTTTCGATAGCAGCTTTATTCGTAGCTCTCAACAAGAAAAAAGATTAACCCAAATATAACTCACACTTAGTTACCAAGTAGAAACAGCTACGCCGTCCTTCTCCAAGGACGGCGTAGCCGTTTCAGCGGAAATATAAAGAATAGAGTATCAAGTAAAACTTATACTTTCTTATATTCAAATAAAAGCAGACCGTAATCCTAAAGGATTACGGTCTGCTTTTATCCATATTAGAAGGCAACATCCACCGATGGAAGTTCTTCCTAGATGTTATTTAATCAATTTGAACGCCCTTCTTGATTGCCTTCAAGTCACCATTGGAATTGTTAAGTATAGGAAGCATCTTGCTAGCACGAACCATTGGGGATTCGCACAACCGACAAGTCGGTTCATGTTCAAATGCGAAGTTATCACGCATCCATCCCTTACAGCTCTCGTCCGTACAGGACCAAATCGAAGTATCTTCCTCTGGAATTTCCTCTAACGATTTTTTGCGATAATTCATACTCAACCTCCTTCTAAGACTTTAAAAAACCAAACAAGTATAGACGGATACCTAACCTTGAATAGCGGCATCCGTAAGATAGATCATACCTTTACGTTCTCAAATATAATAGTATAGAAAAAACCACCCTTAACAGACGTTAAGGGCAGTCTTGTGTTAATTAAAGTTTAACTACGTTTTCTGCTTGTGGTCCACGGTTTCCTTCAACTACGTTGAACTGTACGCGTTGGCCTTCGTCCAAAGTTTTGAATCCGTCGCCAGTGATAGCGGAGAAGTGTACGAAAACGTCGCTTCCACCTTCAACTTCGATGAAACCGAAACCTTTGTCTGCGTTAAACCATTTTACTGTACCTGTTTGCATTTGTAATTCCTCCAAAAAGTTAATTTAATGCTGATCTTTTTTTACACTTACATATAAAAAAGTTTCACACATTGAAAAGAGTTCCATTATTACTGAATCCGCTTTTCAATACGTGAAAGCGATCAATGTTTCTTGCTGTTTTCTAACTAAGGCAATTGTATCACACGCTAATACTAAACGCAAGGATGAGGTGAAATCAATTATCTGCACCTAACAACGCTTTTACCACCACTCAAATTATTATATCCAAAACATGATGTTTTATAACAATAAGGCATTGTATTATTTCTCCCTTCATATGATTAACAAGAATTCGCTAAACCTTCTTATGATTTCAATTCCAATTAGCGAGGGGGCTTAACGGTGATTCAATTCAAGAAAGTGAACAAGTACTTTGGGCCATTCCATGTACTTAAGAACATTGACCTTCAAATCAAAGAAGGAGAGGTTGTTGTGATCATCGGTCCATCCGGATCAGGTAAAAGCACGCTGCTCCGCTGCATTAACCGATTAGAGACTCTATCAGATGGGGAACTGGTCGTGAATGATGTTCCTCTACACGACAAGAAAATTAATATTAATCAATTTCGTCGCGATATAGGTATCGTGTTCCAACACTTCAATCTTTACCCTCACAAAAAGGTCATCGACAATATTATTCTCGCTCCCATGAAAGTTCAACATCTTAAGAAAGAAGATGCTAAGAAAACAGCCATGTACTACCTCAAGCGAGTTGGTATAGAAGATAAAGCATACAACTTCCCCTCCCAACTATCCGGTGGACAACAACAACGTGTTGCTATTGCACGCGGACTTGTGATGAATCCAAAGATCATGCTGTTCGACGAACCTACTTCTGCGCTTGATCCTGAAATGATTGGAGAAGTTCTCGATGTCATACGTTCTCTAGCTCATAACGACGGCATGACCATGGTAATTGTCACGCATGAAATGGGGTTTGCACGTGAAGTAGCTGATAGAATCGTCTTTATGGATGAAGGTCAGATTCTAGAGGTAGCAACATCATCAGAGTTCTTCGGAAGCCCTCGTGAAGAACGGGCACGTACGTTTCTCAGTCGACTGATTAATCATTAACTTATCCTTAGAATCGAAAGGGGAACATGAACGATGAACAAACTACTGAGGACTCATTTCCTTCTTATTCTTATCGTGGTCGTAGCTATCGTATTTACTGGGTGTAACTCCAAGAAGGACACTACATTAGGTGCTATTAAGGATCGCGGAAAAGTGATTGTAGGTGTTAAATATGATACCAAGTTATTCGGACTCAAAGACCCAGCAACAGGGAAAGTCGAAGGCTTCGACATCGATATCGCTAAAGCGTTAGCAAAAAAGGTGTTAGGTGATGAAACGAAGATTCAGCTTAAAGAGGTCACTTCTAAGACTAGAATCCCACTTCTACAGAATGGTGAGATTGACCTCATCATTGCTACAATGACGATCACGGAAGAACGCAAAGAACAGGTCGATTTCAGTGATGTTTATTTCAAAGCAGGCCAGTCCCTTCTAGTCAAAAAAGGAAGTCCTATTCAAGGGTTAGATAGTCTTACGAAAGACACTAAAGTGCTCGCTGTGAAAGGTTCTACTTCTGCCACTAACATTCGTGAAAAAGCTCCCGCTGCGGAAGTACTTGAATACGAGAATTACCAAGATGCCTTTACGGCTCTTAAAGCAGGTAAGGGGGACGCTCTCACAACAGATAACGCCATCCTACTTGGTATGCAGAAACAAGATCCTGGTTATGTTCTCGTCGGTGGCACTTTTACAGATGAGCCTTATGGTATAGCGATTCGTAAAGGTGATAGCGAATTTGTATCCACTGTGAACGATTTACTAAAAGAACTGAAGGATGATGGTACTTACGACAAACTGTATGAACAATGGATGGGTGTTAAACCTGAATAGTTAAATCTGCTTGGAGGATAGGCTATTCCGCGCCTCTCCTCTTTTTTTACTTAGCGGGGGAAACGGAGGATCCAAAGACCAGCTATGGGGAATTTCGATGTCATGCTTGTATTCGACCATTGGGATCGTTATATGGCAGGATTCATAAACACCATTCAGATTAGCATCATCGCTCTCATTGGAAGCTTCATACTGGGGGCGATCATTGCCATATTCCGAATCGCTCCTCTTAAACCTCTGAATTGGTTTGGAACGGCATATGTAGAAGTCATTCGCAATATTCCGCTCTTGATCGTCGTTTTCTTTTTCTATTTAGGGTTGCCGTCACTTGGAATCGAGCTAGATGGATTTGTATCGGGTACATTGGGTCTGACGGTATATACAGCTTCTTTCATTGCAGAAGCTATACGTGCAGGGATTCAAGCTATTCCTACAGGTCAGACAGAAGCAGCGAGAGCTACCGGTCTCTCTTATCTTCAAACGATGACACATATCATTTTGCCACAAGCGATTAAGATCGTACTTCCTGCTATCGGCAATCAGTTCATCAATCTGGTTAAGAATTCATCTATCCTCGCTGTCGTCGCAGGTATGGATTTAATGTATTATGCCGATCTCATTAATTCAGATACGTTCTTACCCCTAACAGTGTATACATTTGTTGCGCTCTTCTATTTAGTACTCACTGTCCCACTCAGCTACGCCGTTCTTTATATGGAGAAATGTTTTAACATCGCTGATAACTAATGATGCCTATTCCATTGGAAAAGGAGCGAGTAATATATGGATTTTATAGGCGCATACTCCATTCCTAATCTAATTTTTATTCTGAAAGGTTTTCTGATCACCTTAGAAGTAGCCTTTATTTCAATCCTACTAAGTTTCGTATTAGGGACCCTGTTAGGAACCTTAAGATATACTCGAATTCCGGTTGTAGCGCGCCTAACTGCCATTGGTGTAGATATCATACGCAATTTACCTCTATTACTCATTATTTTTTTCATGAAAATCGTGCTTCCTCAAATCGGTATCAGCATGTCCCCCTTCTGGTCAACCGTGGTGGGATTGACTCTGTTTGAAGGAGCCATGATCTCAGAGATTGTAAGAAGTGGTTTGAATTCCATTGATAAAGGACAGATTGAAGCTTCACGTTCGTCCGGACTTAGTTATATACAAACCTTCCGGCACATTATACTTCCTCAAGGACTACGTCGAATGTCTCCACCGATGGTTAGCCAATTTATTTCCTTACTCAAGGACACATCCCTTGCCATCATCATTTCGCTCCCTGAAATCATGCACAATGTTCAAATCCTTGGAGGACAAAGCTTCAATTATGTCATTCCAGCCCTTATACTCGCATCTGCCCTATATTTCATTGTGAATTACACCCTTTCCATTATCGCTCGACGTCTCGAGTCTAAGATCCATTGAAATTCTGTCCGTACGAGACACTTCCCCTCCTCCATCATGAAAGTAACACGGTAAGGAGAAGCTTTCTTCTACGGACTTTTCTTTTTGAAATAACATCAGATACGATCTATATGTTCTGTCATACACACCGAGGTTGATATTTCTCCTCCTACACGCTAACATGGGGTCATTATCCCAAGCGAAAGTCCAGGTGTGTATATGATGATCAAAAATGAAAAAATTAGAGCCTCCGAGGTTCAGTTGACTGGAATTCATGGGGAAGATCTAGGTGTAGTCTCGACTACTGAAGCTCTATCCATGGCCAAAAAACTTAAAGTTGATCTGATCTGTACCTCTCTCTTTAGCAGCCCTCCGCCTTGTAAATTAATGAAAGCCGGTGCAGCTAAGCAAGAAGTACAACAAGCCAGACCAAAGAGTGGCAAACAAGAACAGAATACTAAGGTAAAAGAAATACGGCTGACGCCTCAAATTGAAGAGCACGATTACGATACGAAGAAGAATCAGGCTTACAAGCTTTTGAAATCAGGCAAAGCTGTGTTGATCGTTGTTCGTATTCAAGGTAAAGAAGGCCCAAAAGCGAAGGAATTGTTAGAGCGATTACTAAAAGATGTTGTCGATGTCGGAGTTAAACAAACCGGAATACAACTCAGCGGGAAACAAGCTATGGTTCAAGTAAACCCTCTATAGGGCTATAATAACTGGCACACCTATGTGACCAGAACAATGTGAGGTTTAACAAATGTCCAAACGTATTTTATTTACAGGTGGTGGGTCTGCAGGTCATGTTACTGTGAATGTAGCTCTCATTCCAAGGTTTATCGCATTAGGATGGGATGTTTCATATATAGGCTCTATCAAAGGAATTGAGTCTGAGCTTATTTCCAACATTGATCATGTCGATTACCATGGAATTTCAACAGGTAAACTTAGACGATATATGAGTGTTGAGAATTTCAAAGATCCCTTCCGCATCGTCAAAGGCGTATTTGAGGCAACTAATTTAATACGAAAAATCAAGCCTGATGTAGTATTCTCCAAGGGTGGATTTGTATCTGTGCCTGTCGTGATCGGCGCTAAATTAAACAAAGTTCCGATTATCATCCATGAATCTGACCTTACTCCAGGACTGGCTAATCGAATCGCACTTCCTCTAGCTACGAAGGTATGCGTGACTTTTCCTGAAACGATAGATCATATCAAGAGTGACAAAGCCACTTATGTTGGTGCTATTATTCGGGATGAACTTCGGTCGGGAAATGCTACCCGTGGACTAAATCTACTTAAATTCTCTAACAATAAGCCCATCGTTCTCGTCATGGGAGGTAGCTTGGGTTCCAAAAAAATCAATGGGGCCATTCGTAACAATCTCCACACACTCTTGGAACAATACCAAGTGGTACATATCTGCGGGAAAGACCAAGTCGATCCATCCATCCAACTCGATGGGTATCAACAATTCGAATATATTCATGATGAATTGCCAGATGTCATAGCCGCCGCTGACGTTGTTGTGACAAGAGCAGGTTCCAATTCGATTTTTGAATTCCTTGCACTTCACAAACCAATGCTATTGATCCCTCTATCAAGAGCAGCAAGTCGGGGAGATCAAATATTAAATGCACAATCTTTTCAGAAAGCTGGATTTGCTGAGGTTCTATTAGAAGAAGAGTTAACCGATGAGTCTTTTATTACGTCTCTTGAACTCACCCTCTCTAAACGAGTTCAGATCGTAGACAATATGGCGAAACAAGATCAGACCAGTACTATAGATCAAGTTATTCAGCTTATTCAGAAGGCCTCTAAAAGGAAGTAGACTTGTTTAAACGGTCCACACATTGGGCAAAACCTTATCTATTACTAAATACACTTCGGTTCGATGAACCGAAGTGTATTTAATATGCAATTCTATCGAACATTCACTTATGTCACTATTTACAGTGGGAAACTATGGATTTTTATTTTATTATTTGATATATTACTTAAATATTTTGTCTTTTATTGTTGCTGATTTATTATGAAAGCCCTATCATTCGATCGAAGGAGAGACTAAACAAGATGGCTATTGAAACTACTGTGAAATGTGCTTTAATTACTGGCGCTAGTAGAGGAATCGGTAAGGCAGTCGCGTTGGAATTTGCTAAAGCAGGCATTAATGTAATGATTAACTATTTCGGTGACGATAAGGAAGCACTGGAGGTTAAACACCAAGCAGAGACTTACGGAGTTCGAGCTGAAATCTTTCATGCAGATGTCAGCGAACCCGTTCAAGTACAAGAATTATTCGAAGCGATCGACAATCTGTTCGGAAGAATAGATATCCTAGTCAATAATGCTGGGATTGCCCAAGCCGTATCTGTTACAGAAATGACAGATGAGCAATGGGACCGAATGATCAAAATACATATGTATGGCACCTTCTATACTTCTCGTGCAGCAGCGCGCCGAATGACGGAGCAGAAATCGGGGAGAATCATTAACGTTACATCCGACGTTGTAAGCCAAGGGGCTGCCGAATTTGCTCATTATGCAGCAGCTAAAGGCGGCATTACCGCATTTACTAAATCACTTGCAAGGGAACTAGCTCCATACGTTCTAGTCAATGCGGTGGCACCCGGTGGTACATTCACGGATATCCGTTCCTCCCTTGAGGAAACCCAAGATAAGAACGATGCTCGCTATTTATTAAATAGATTGGCATTCCCGCAAGAGATTGCTAGATCCGTTCTATTTCTAGCATCAGATGACGGTAGCATTTATACCGGACAAGTTCTCGGAGCCAATGGTGGCAGTGTTATGAACGGATAATCTATTCATCTGCTATTGTCGTAACAATAGCAAAATTACAAAAAAAACCGAAAGCAAGAATTTCAGCTCCCTGCTTTCGGCATTTTTCATTAGAATGATAGTTTATTAATTTCTATTATAATAATTTGGTGCGGTTCTTGTATCATAACTTGAAATATCCGCTTCAGGGTCTATAGACCTCACTAGAACTCTAAATCGTGCTTTTTCAGCGATATGAACCTTATATACTAACGGTTTGGCTACCTCTTTATTATTTCCAAGGTCAGAATTCATCTCAGCCTGTTCATGATTTGCATCTTCTACCTGTGTATCAGCCGATATATTCGTAAGACCAAGACTTAAGCCCAGAACCTGCTTAATCTCGTCATCTCTGATACTCTGAACATACATCGTCCTGTATAATGCGAATCCTCTAATGGTGACATGAATCATCTCGTAAGCTAGAAGATAGGCAATAACAGAATACATCGCTTGATCCCATCCGAATATAAAACCTGCCGACGTCAACACCATACAATTAATCAACATAATGATGTTATCCACAGGTAATCCATTTCTCCAATGAGAACGTTCAGCCAATTCCAATGTATCCAATGCTCCGCCATATCGTACGACTGTACCAAGTCCAAGTCCCAACGAGGCTCCACCGATCATTGCAGCAGATAATGGATGCTTAATCAATGCAGGGGTGTGATGAAGAAAGATGGCACTTAATGAGAATACGATCAATCCCAGTACCGTCAGGATGACAAACTCTCTTCGAATGTGTCTGTAGTTCATACCTATAAAAGGTACATTCAATAAAAGGAGAAATAATCCTAATCTCATCTCCGTAATATGAGCGAATAGAGCAGAAATTCCTGTCATCCCACCGACAATAATCTGATTTGGAATTAAGAACAACTCCAATCCTACTGAGGCCAACACACTTCCTATAACAACAAACAACATTCGAGTACACAAGCGTTTAAATTCTCTGCGCTCATAAGATTGCGTTGGTTCCAAAGAAGCTCTAAGTAGTTTCAGTGCAAATCCTCCTCTTCTGCAATAGAATTTACCTATAATGACAGACGGTTCTGGACAGCATTTCAGGTGTGGATTTCAAGACCGTTACGTTCCACTTTCCTCTGGCAGCTTAGGTTTTACCTTAGCCTGACCCTTATCTCTTCTCTTGGAATCTTTGAATTTGAATATGTTATCCATGAAGTTATAGATATGTTTAGACTCTTTAGATAATAAAGGTCCTAAGATCGCCATGATTAATACGTATAGCGCGGTAAAGGATTGAAGCACAGGCATAAGTCCCCCTGCTTTTCCTAAGTTGGCCATGATAATAGAAAATTCACCACGACCCATGATTGTGAATCCAATGTTAAATGATGATTTGGTGGATAATCCTGCATTTCTTCCTGCTATTAGCCCAGCAGCAAAGTTCCCAATTAGAGTCAAAAGAACTGCGGCAAGAGATAACCATACAGCACCAAACATTTCTAACGGATTAATGGATAGTCCAAAGCTAAAGAAGAAAATAGCTCCAAAAAAGTCCCTAAAGGGTAAAATAAGATGCTCAATTCGTTTCGCATGTTCCGTATCCGCGAGTACAAGTCCAAAGAGTAACGCTCCTATAGCTTCAGCTACATGGATCGTTTCTGCAAAGCCCGCTACTAGAAATAACGAACCAAACACAACAAGTACAAATAGTTCATTGGAACGGATATTGAGCAGCTTATTTAACAATGGGACAGCCTTTCGTCCAATAATAATCATCAATAACATGAACCCCATGGCTATGGATGCGGTCAGTAGTACACCCCACACACTCGAGGAGTCACTGAGGACAATTCCTGAGAGGATGGATAAATAAACGGCAAGAAATACATCTTCAAACATGGTTATTCCAAGAACCATTTCCGTCTCTGCATTAGCTGTACGCTTCAGATCCACAAGGACTTTGGCTACAATGGCACTCGATGAGATGGTGGTAATCCCTGCAATAACGAGAATCTCCGAAATCGGAAACCCCGCTATCCATCCCAGTATAAGGCCCAAAGTAAAGTTAATTCCGATATATATCGATCCGCCCGTCACAATCGACTTACCTGACTTGATCAACCGCCCTATCGAGAATTCAATACCCAAATAGAACAATAGGAACAGTACTCCGATGCGACCTAACAAGTCGATAAATGGGGCACTCTCTATGAATCGGAAATCAAAATGCCAAAAATTCATTGCGTGAGGCCCAACAGCCATACCAATCAATATATAAAAGGGAATTACTGAAAATCTAATCTTAGTTGCTATCAGTCCCACTGCAGCGATTAAAGCAATGGCCAACCCTACTTCAAAAACAATGTAATCCATCTATTCAACCACTTCCGTTCAGTAAAATTTGTTTGAATAACTTCTGTTGTTCACGCTCGCCTACAACAACCAGCGTAGATTCCTTCGTAATCACGAATTCTGGACCTGGATTCACGTGCTTCGAGTGATTTTTCTCAATAATGGCAATAATCATAGCTCCCGAATTCTGGCGCACATCAAGTTCACCAATCGATTTACCAATGGATTTATAGCTATTGTCAATTTTGTACCATTCAATAATTAGTTCATCAAATGCCATATCCACTTTTTCAAGTGCTTTAGGGACATATGTCATCCCACCTACAATCGCAGCAATCACACGAGCCTCATCGTCATCCATCGAAATCATAGAAACACTGTCATCCGGATCCTCATAGTCAAAATGATACATTTCTCGTCTTCCGTCATCATGGATAATGACAACTAACTTATCTCCACTACGAGTCACAATATGAAATTTCTTCCCAATACCTGGTAGATCTATTTCGCGTACGTTCATTATTATAATTCCTCCAATTATTCTGAATATTTAAATAGAACGATTACATTGTTCATTAAAAAAGAACAGTGTTCGTCTCTATTTTTCATGGATAAGTATAACATTAATAAAATTTATATTAGGAAATGGTAATCGTATAAAAGGGTAAATTAAATTAGAGCAAAGGTACATTAACTCTGCTCACGAAAGTGGAGGTGTATTTAATGGGGTCAAGAAATAAGCGGCGTAATAATAAAGGAATACAACGTTTAAAAGGATTCACAAATAAAGGTAATCGTAGGATTGTTAGAAGATAAACCATGAATAAAAGGGGTAACAATTGCGCAACCACAATAAGCCTTGAATAGATCGGTGCGGTTTGACGAAGAAGCGGCCTAACCATATGTACTTCCGTAGTAATAGAGCCCTGGGAGGTCTCAGTCGTACGCTCTTCATAAGAAGACACCGGAAAGGAGAAAGATAAGACCAAAGCCATGCCAATCATGATAAATAAGCGAAACAACTGATGTACTCTGGTCATATTACATTTCTCCTTTCGCATACTGTTACTAAAATGATAACACATTATAAAAACGATCTCAAATTGAGATGGATCAGCGGAAGCCATATTTGAAGTATAATAAATTTATATACCCTGTCGCACTTTCCGTATTATGTCCAATTATCTAACAGATTAGTCGATTTTTCTAACACACTAGAAACTCTCATTATTTTTTGTTATTTTTCGTTTTTTACGTTACACTAATTATTAATTTTTCAATAAAAGAAAAGAAGTGAACTAGGATATGTCTATGAACTGGAAAGCAAACAAATTAACCACTTTGATCAGTATTACACTACTATTGATAGCTAAATTATGCCTTCTTCGCTTTTTCTATTTCAAAGAAGTTACGGGCGTTGGACTATTAGCAGATACATTGTCCATTCTAGTATTCATGTGTTTACTTGATCTCGTCGTGCCCTTAAAAGCAAAACGCGCTGCATTTTGGAGTTTCAATCTCATTTTTTCGCTCATACTTTTTGCTGCAACTTTGTATCAGATTCATTTCGGTTCAGTGCCCACATATACGACACTCACAGAATTAGGACAAGTAGGTCAAGTGCGTGCCAGTATTACTCCCTTAATCAAACCGATCCATTTTCTCTTTTTTATTGATCTTGCTATCGGATTAACATGGGTTCTTGTTAGGGTTGTTATGCGTCGCAAACGCAAGCATGTGCATACTCTAGGCTATATCATGGGGTCTACGCGTAGTCGGGGCAGTACAATGAAGTGGAACATCATTGTAGCTCTAACCTTGGTACTAAGTCTTGGTAGTTCAATTCTTGTTATTAACCGCTCTCTGCACATCGATAATGAACTTGTCCAAGCCGAGAAGCTTGGATTTGTAAATTACCAAGTGGCCGCTATGCTCAAGAATAAGCAAGAGAACGCCATGATTGCCAATGGGAATCTTCAGGATACAAAATTAGAAGTGAAGGCACTACAGTCAACCTATCCTTATCGGGCCAATAACGCTGAACCACCTGCACATTTCGGTTCCGCTAAAGGCATGAACGTCATTATTGTACAGATGGAAGCCTTTCAGAACTTCCCGATTCATCTGAAGCTGGGACAGCAGGAAGTCACACCTGTACTGAACCAACTTGCGAAGGAAAGCTTTTACTTCCCATACTTTTATCAGCAGATTGGTCAAGGAAATACGTCGGATGCTGAATTCATTTCCAACACGTCTATTTATCCAACTGGAACTGAAGCGATGTCTGCCGGTTTTGGAAACAGAGAGTTGCCAAGCCTTTCAAGATTATTACATGAACAGCAATATAACTCGGCAACCTTTCATATCAATGATGTAACCTTTTGGAGTCGAAATCTGTTATACCCAGCGCTTGGATTCGATCACTATTACGATAAACCCTTCTATATCAATGATCTTTTCAATGATTTCGGTGCTTCGGATGAAGAAATGTACCGTGTCGGTATCGAGAAAATGAAGGAGATGTCCGCTGACAAGAAGCCTTTCTATGCACAGTTCGTTACGACATCTAGTCATGCTCCCTTTGTTATTCCCGAAGATCAACGAAGGCTTACGGTTCCTGCTGATATGGAAGGATCACAACTCGGTAACTATTTAACAGCTGTGAACTATACAGATTATGCGTTAGGTAAACTGATCGAACAGTTGAAAGCAAATGGCATGTGGGATAACACCGTGTTGGTCGCTTATGGTGATCATTTCGGTATTAATCCGAAAGAGACAGATGGGGCAGAGATAACGGAGAAATTGGGTATTCCTTACGATAATCAGATCAGTAGATTCAATATCCCGCTCCTTATTCATGTTCCTAAACAAATGGATGGCAAAGTTATTGAGCTCACTGGTGGACAACTTGATATTATGCCGACTGTAGCTAATCTTATGGGCGTTTCACTGGAGGATAAGAATTTCACTGCATTCGGACGTGACCTTCTAAATACGGACCGTAACGTTGTGGGAATGCGTTATTACTTACCTACAGGTTCCTTCTTTAATAATGATGTCATGTTCATTCCTGGTACTGGCTTTGAGGATGGAACAGCTATCTCTTTAAAGACGCTCCTACCTGTTCAAGATGTGAGCGCCTACGGCAAGGACTATGATTATATAATGTCACTGATGAAACTATCGGATAAATATGTGAAATTGTTACCTAAACGGTCTCCATGATAGTGTAAATCTACAATATGTAGATTTACACGCTCTCTGTAGGGATTCGAAGCGTTATCCCAATAGGTTCATTTACGAGAGACCGGCATTTAACGCTAAGTGCTTCCAACCACAGTTATGTACTTGAACGAAAATGATCTTGGGACGTTAGAGCATTACCCTCTAATGTCTCTTTTTCTTGTCTTATGATCTATCGTATCTAACACAGGAGCTGAATCCTCAATCGACGATATTTAGGAAGATCTTGTGAGTAAGGCTGGAAGCATGTCCAGAATGTGAATACTCGTCAGGGCGTCCCCATAATTCCACTCAGAATCCTCTACCCAGTAAGCATGGCCACTGCGGACAGCGGGTAGCCCTTTCCACATCTTACTTCCGGCTAATTCATAGGCCGCCTGCCGGGATGAAGCCTCCTTGGTCAGAACCATGAATATTCGATCTCCTGCGAAAAGGGGCAGATCATCAATGGAAATTTCCATGTAGCTCACCCCTCGGTCAAGTAGCTGCCCAATACTGGAAGGCGCCTGAAAACCCGACTTATGATATAACGTAGCCGGAAGTCCGATTGTTCCCATCACAAAAAAACGTCCACCACGATCAGTAATGAACACTGATGCGCTCTCACCAGGTTTTAGCTCCTCTCTCAACCGCACCCACATCTGCTCTGTGCGTTCCTTATAATTCTCCAGCCATTGTTCGGCAACCACACGAACGCCCAATAAATTTCCTAGCGTGTGCATCCGTTCTTCAAGGGGCGCAAATGAATCAAATGTTACCGTTGGAGCGATCCCCATCGCCTTGTTGTACTGTTCCTCATCGCTGCTCGCCAGAATAATTAAATCCGGTTCCAACTTTCCGAGCTTGGCAACATCGATTAAGAATCCGACGTCCTCCACATTACATATTTGCTCTCCAATCGTGATACGTTCTTCTAAGAATGCACTACCCCCTACTGCATCTACACCAAGTGCCACTAAATCGCCAAATGTCTCTCCGTGATATACGATTCGTCTCGGACTCTGCGGAATCTCGATGCTATTACCAAGCCAGTCGCGGACGTGGACAAGCCCCAGTGTTGACTTTGAATACTGTCTTGGCGCTTGACCCGTCATCTGTCGAAAGCGACGGTTGAAATAATATTCATCCCGAAATCCGACCAGATGAGCAATCTCCCGCAGCGGTGCATCTGAGTTTCGCAACCACTCTTTAGATCTCTCAATCCGCAACTCGTTCAGATAATCCAGTGGTTTCTTACCGGTCAGTTGTTGAAAAATCCGAGTATATTGTTGGTACATAACCCCCGCTAGTTCCGCAAGCTGCCGGACGGTTATACGTTCCATGTAGTGACTATGAATATAGGCAAGGGTATCCTCAACAAGCTTGGTTCCATTTACATTTGCGCTTTCAGGGTGAAGGTTGTGCTGAAGAAGAAGCACCATCAGCTCTTGAAAGAAAAGCTGTCGCTTGTAATCTCCCAGTTCGTCAGAGGAGGTCTCTGCTTCTTCCATCAGCTTCACAAGACGTAGGATACGAGTCAGTGGATGGGCAGTCAGCTCCCCTAATCTAGATGCTAGCTCGCCATTGTATAATTGAGGATGCATTCCTCTCATCTGTATAGCAGAAAAAGACAGCCGGTAATAATAAAGGGTACATTCCGTTTCATTCTGAAGCTGGTATCCACTTTGGGGACAAACTAAGAATGCCCTACCCGGAACCAATCGAAGCCGCCTATAATCGTCCGTCATGAGCCCCACTTGGCCCTGTGTTACAACAATCAATGTATGTAATGGACTTCGTTCCTTTGCCGTTTCCCCTCCAGGAGGCATCTGACAAAATCGGACTGCATCCAAATGAAAGAGTAGTGATTGGGTTGTTGATATAGAAATGGGATTCTTATTCATATTGAACGACTCCTTTAAATGAGAATAGTTCTCATTGTATAGAAAAAGGGTAAGCTTTTCAACCGTAAGATTGAAAAGCTTACCTAAGAGTGATCGCTATCTTTATCTATTTATCTCAGGCCTTGTTCTCTTAGTTACCCAGTAATTTCGGTAGCTCATTCAGCATATATTCACGGGTAAAGGCGTCCGAACTAGCTTTATTAATATCCAATCGGTAAACATGTCCGTTCTTCACAGCAGGAAGACCCTTCCAAATCGGACTTGCCAGCAGTTCTTCCGTTGATTTCTCCGCTTCACTGTCTATAGGATTAAGAATAAAAATATAGTCTCCTGCAAATTTACCAAGCTCTTCCGCTGAGATTTGTCTAAATCCTTCCCCTGCATCTAGAACCTCTTGAATCGGATCCGTTGGTTTCATACCACCCTTGCCATACAATAACTGCGGAAAGCCAGCTTGAGCCATAATGAACAGCCGATCCCCAGGATAATACGTAAATACAGATGCCGTCTCTCCTGGCTTAAGCACCTTTTCGTAAAGTTGCTTCCATATTTCCTCCGCCTTTGCATTGTAGATATTAAGCCAGTCCGTTGCCTCCTGCTGTTTACCAAAGATGTCACCCAACTCGATCATTCGTTCATCAAGCGATGCAAATGTATCAAACATAATCGTTGGTGCGATTTTTGTAAGACTTTCATAGCCTTTCTCGTCGGTGTCTGCAATCAGAATCAGATCGGGATTTAGGGAAATGACCTTCTCTAGATTAATGGGAAAACCCACATCCTCCACTTGGGTTAGCTCATTCTCATATAATGCATCTTTAATGGAGACTCCGAGCACGCCAATCGGCTGAATGCCTATCTCCAGTAGATCACCAGTCGTTTCACCCGCAAATATGACACGCTGAGGTGCGGTAGGGATATCCACCACATGCCCCTTATAGTCAGTGTACGAACGAGATACTTCATTATCTGAAACATCTGAACTTCCCTTCGCTGCATCCGTTTTGCTGTCCGCACTATTTCCATTCATAGATTCACTGGCTATATTTTCATCTTTACTACCACCAGTGCAGCCAATTAACATAACCCCCATTAGGGAAATCAGTGCTATTAATACAACCATATATCTTGCTTTCTTCATAATCTCTCTACCCCACTATTCTATTCGCTTTATATTTATAGATAATGATAATCATTCTCTATTAGTAGCGTACGGATATCGACATACTAAATCAATGGACAAATTCAAATCTGTCCCATTTATTTTTTACAAACATACTATCATAGCGGGTATATCACTCAAATTCTCTCAACATATGCTTTCACTGCTACCATCTTGAACTTTTCGTATATTTTTGATATACGTGTCCTTTTTTCTCATGGAATATCCCCTCCAAAATCACTCATCACTTCATGAAAACATGAGTTTTTTAATGAGTGCCTCTTAAAGGGGGTCACATTAGATCTCGTTTATGGCGTTATTATTTAATGCTGAGCTGTATTCATGTTTCCCCAGTTCCTTAGCGAGTCCTTTAACATCAAGACCATCTATCGCAAAGGCCCTTCGAGTCAATTCAGGCGGGATGAATTCATCGTACTTGCCTAAATACGGAGCTTCATCCGGTGATAAAAGGGTTATCGGGTCCTCGCAGTTGGATGATTCAGCTATGATATGCTCAAGAAGAGTCTCCGTGTTGGTCTTACCCGATACGACCATATAATAAGGCTCCATCGGGACAACAGACCGTAGTCCCAACTTATCCTTCAGGTTATTCTTAATTAGCCGTTCCAAGGTTCGGAACTGCTTGCTTCCAACCCATGGCATGATGAAGAAGGAATCGCCCCCTGCAGGCATGACAGAACTACGCAACATCCCACTTTCTCGTACAAGACGGCGGGCACGTTCGATACGGTTCACGGCATTAGGTGCTAAATAGGAGTATATACAATCGTCCGCTAATATCTCACGCATCTTCTGTACGACACGGGTATGTACGTCCCCTCCAGCTCCCAACCAGAGCGTGTCCACTTTTCCACGTGAAGACTTCACATAAACAGCTTGGTGCTTCGTATCTACCTCTTCTACCTTCCACAACTTACCTGCCAGTGTGAAACAATATCCGGGAGGTGGAACTGTCGTAATCGAACCAATCTCCTCCGTGCCGTTATATACGACATGTTCCTCATCGTCTTTAAATACCGCATAGAACCGGAAGTTATTCACGATGCGTTCACCCATCAGCCCGATAATTAGGGTACCCTCTTCTGTGCGCTGAATGTGGTCCGTTTGCAGCAAATAATTCAGGAATATCTTGTAGTCTTCTGGCTGAATCTTGTTAAAAGAAGGTAAAGTAAGAACCGCTCTAGCCAGTTCCGCAGGTTCCGCTTCCCCCAAACTCTTCAATGCGCTCATCGTCTGATGATACAACAGACCCATTGGCATTTGACGAACATGTAATGGTTCAACCCATTTCTCTCGAACATATAACTCGATGACGGCAATCGCACGTAACAACATCCAAGGCATCCGTGCTGGTAGCTCTGCCTCTTCATCTTCCTCTTCTGGGCATACAAATAACATTTCGGATGCCGCATTTCCCCTGCGTCCTGACCGTCCCAATCTTTGGACGAAGCTAGAGCTGCTGTAAGGTGCTCCAAGTTGAACCACTCGCTCTAATTCTCCAAGATCGATCCCTAACTCGAGTGTCAAGGTTGCTGCTGCAACGGCTGGTCCGTATCCTGTGCGGAGTGCCGCTTCTGCCTCCTCACGCAACATCGCAGATATACTGCCATGATGGACGTAGAATACATCTGCTTCATGCCGCTTCGCTGCGATACGCCGAAGCTCTAGCGTCATTAGTTCCGCATCGGAACGACTATTCGTGAAGACCAGAGCTTTCTTATGATGTGTATGATCATATATGTAGTCGTGATACGCTTGCTTGGCATATTCCAACATCCTAGCCTCTTCTTCATTCCGTGCATCAGGGAACGAAAAGTGTTCTACACTTAACTTCAGTTTCCGTCCACCCTCTGGAGATACGATTTCCGTCTGCTTGTCTGTACCTGCGCTGATCCAATCGGTTGCAGAATCATAGTCACTAAGCGTTGCTGACAAACCAATTCTACGCGGCTTACAGTAGGCCATTCGCTCAATTCTAGCAAGCTGACACAATACTTGAATGCCACGATCCGATCCCATGAAAGCATGCACTTCATCAATGATGATGTACCTCAGATCATGAAATAATGCTGGTATTGCATTCGGTCGATTCATAAGTAGCCCTTCAAGAGATTCAGGTGTAATTTGTAGCACACCAGAAGGTTTCTTCATCAGCTTCGTTTTCTCCGCCTGTGGGACATCCCCATGCCAATGCCATACCGGTATTCCACCTTCTTGAAGCAGCTCATTTAATCGTTCGAACTGATCATTGATCAACGCCTTCAACGGACTAATATATAAGATGCCAACCGATTTAGACGGCCTAACATGTAACTCCGTCAATGCTGGAAAGAAGACAGCTTCTGTCTTCCCAGAAGCTGTCCCAGAAGCAATCAGTAAGTGATTCTGCGTATCAAATAGCACACGACAGGCTTCCACTTGCGCTTCACGTAATTCATCCCATCTTTTGCGATATATAAATTCCTGAATGAACGGAGCTAATCTATAGAAAGGGTTGTTGCTCATAGTTCGAACTCCGCAAGGAAGTCATTCACTTCATCCGGATCAGCCGCTGCAGGTGCTATATGTCGCTCACCAAGAAGGTCTCCGAACGTCTTCTCTGGATTCTGATGAAGCGTATTGAGTAAATCCATGAAATCTCTCACTATTTCACGTGTTGTGAGCAGTTCATCTGCACCCAATCGCCCCACTGCAAGCTCCATAAACTGTACCAATTGAGGGTCGCTTAAGGATGACTCATAACTATAGTGCATCGCATGAATTTGACTAAGCTTCTGCAATAGAATCAAGATTTCTTCATGTGATAACATGTTCAATCGAAGCATCGGTCCTGTATAATTCTTCAAGCCTTCAGCGCCATAACGTCCCTCAGCCAATCGCGATCTAAGCGCTTCGTAGCTGAACAAGCCTCGACGTGGATCTTCCACGAATTGAGGCGTACCACCCAAGAATATACCTAAGTGCTCTGCTTTACCTTGCATCGTGTCATTGAACATCATGAGTAACTTCTCATAGTTGCTCTGACGAGAGATGCTGTTGGTTATTTTGTACAAGTTAACCCCTTCATCAATGAAGAGTAGCAATCCTTTGTGTCCGATCCGAGCCACGAACTCCGACCACAACTTCATATAGTCATACCAGTTGCTATCGTCGATAATCACTCCGACATCTATCGATCTTCTCGCCTCTGTCTTCGTGGCATATTCTCCACGCAACCAACGAAGCGCAGCCTGTTTACCTTCATCATCTGCTAACTTATAACTGTTCCAATACGCGGCTAATACCTTGGCGAAATCGAACCCATGTACCATGTTCTGCATCTCTGATGTAATGGCAAATATCCGAAGCTCCACTTCCTGATTCAAAGCAAGATCATTCGGTCGAAGACCCATCTCCTTCATGGCAGCTTGCTGTATGGAAGCAATCCATTTCTGCAAAATGACTTCAAGCGCTCCTCCATCTGGACGCGTGCGTGTGGAGAGATGAGTCATCAGCTCACGATACGTCGCTAGCCCCTGCCCCTTGGTTCCAACTAATCGGCGTTCAGGCGACAGATCGGCATCTGCCACAACAAAATCTCGATCCATTGCGTAATTACGTATCATTTGTAACAGAAAGCTTTTTCCGCTCCCATATCGTCCTGTAATCAGCTTGAATGTTGCTCCACCCTCCGAGACATTATCCATATCCCGCAAAATCGCTTCAATTTCATATTTACGCCCTACCGCGATATGCTCCAGCCCAATTCTTGGCACCACGCCTGCGGTTAATGAATTAACAAGCGCTGTCGTCATTCTTTTGGGAATTTTCAATTCACTCATGGTTATCACCTCTTTACTCTATTCATTAAATTGTCTTATTTAATTGCGCCAACATAGGCAAATATTCTTCAGTCAATTCAGCACCATCTATGATTAAATCACCAAGCGTATCCATAGCGATCATGTTAATATCATCCAGTAGCAATTCTGGCATCGTTCCCGCCTCGTTCGCAATGTCCTGTAGCCCTGACAGATCCTGTCCCTCTTTCAATATATATATTGATTCGAGTTGGATTGCACTGAGTGCGTTCACGAATTCCTTCCACTCTTCTGGTAATCCAGTGACATCCCATGTAATCAGAGATTTAGAAGGCTTACCGTCAGATTCCTTAAGGATATTTATATCATGATGCAATAAGGAAACTTGTTGTTCTGCAAAAGCGGTTCTCGCTTCAACATCAACTTCACCTTGGACTTGAACTTCAATTTCAACTTTAAGTTCAAGTTCATCTTCCATTTCCACTTTATCCTTAACATCATCTGCACTTGCATCCCCATAGCCAGTCCATTCCGATCCTTTGTGATTGGAATGGATGACAAGATCCGTCTCTTCTTCTATATTCACTGTAAGAATATCTCGCACGAACTCCGAATCTTGTTGGAGCTGCGCAAGTTTCTCTTCATCGATGACGACAGCCGGACCCCTCCGTTCTTGTACAGACGTGCTCGTGAACATCCGATCAATATAGCGAGACACGAGTGTCTCAATCTCAGGTTCTAGTTCAATGCCACGGAGCCTTCCCTTGAAATTCAGATTTTCACGAAGTTTATTCTCCGTCAGACGAATCAACTGTGTCGCAAATTCCCTCAGAGGTGGATGTGCACTGATCTTAGATATACTAATAATAATGGATCTACCATATTGGGACTCATCATACATCGCACCTTGGAAGAGAGGTCTCTCCTTCTGAAGAATGGGTCCCGGATAGAACATCTCGATTAAGCGTAACCCTTGTTGTTTCGCCAAATAGGCATCCACAAGTGCAAATACCTTAGGAACATACTCCTTCATGGATAGTTCCCCTCCCTCGGTGTAGAACTTGCTCTTGGACACATCCACATCCGACAATCGCATCAACAGGGACAATGGCATATCTAGCGGTTCAGTACGGAACCTGTGCATCAATTCCATCTCTAATAAATCACCGGTCAGTTCATTCGGAGCATATCTGAATACATCATGAAGAGAAATAGGTAGCTGATGTACCAAGGCAAAGTCGGTCATCCATTCTAATATGTAGGAGGTTAGCTTCGAATATTGCTCTCGATAAGCCATCCATACATCTACCATCATTTGATAGCCCTCGATCGGTTCCCTCCAACCTATCCCATTGATCAATTCGTACACATATAGAAAGATATAAGAAAGGTCTGTACCTTGATAACGCTGACTTCTTACTTCACCTCTCCAATAGAAGTACCACATGGATTGCGAATTTGTCATGCTGTCATAGGTCGGCCAGTAATTCATAAAAGGCACAAACACAGCGGATGACTCGATTCTTTCCTCATACAATCTAGCTCTCTTGGTGAACCGATGTTCACTCAATTCATATATCGACCCCGCAGGAACTGAAGTAATAGATGAATCATGACCTCTAGCTGATCTCGGCTGTAGTGGAAATAAAGACTCGATTTCAGCATGAAGTTTAAGATCGAACGGAGATCTCAACTCGCCCCCAGATGCTGATGCCGGAATGCCTTCTCCTTCTGAGGAGAAAGATGTTCCTTCCGCTTGTTTCGCATGCCGTTCTGGTAAAAAACTTGCCGTTAAGGACGATGGAATAAATTGTCCACCCTCTTCCCTACGAGGAATCGGTGTTCCTTTCTCTCCACGTTCTCCCTCTAGTTCCATCTCTGTCATATGAAGAGAGGGTGATTCCGCAAGAATTGAAGGTCGTACCAATCTCCGATAGGGTCGCGGCAATTCTTTTCGCGGATTCTTAGGATTATAGATTACATATTGAGATACGCTATAATCATTAATCTTCAGCAGATTCATATGCGTAGTAGACACATAGGATTGTGCTATATAATCTTCTTTCGCATATACCGCGAGCTTAAGCCGCGACTTCATCTTCTTCAATTGCTTATATATTTGAGTCGTGCTACTCTTCGTTAGATCATCGGGTTCAAGCATCAGTATGATATCAAAAGACATCGTCTGCACCTGGTGCTGCTTAGCTACATTAGGCGTTGCGATGATGATTCCACTGGGAAGAATCTCTTGGAACATCTGTTGCTTCCCACCTGCGGTAAGCCACATCGCATCCAGCTCCACCCAACTCTCTCTCAGCTTGTCCAATAACACCTTCTTACCTACCACAAGAATCTTCGTTTCTGGATAACGCTGTAAAGTATCATTCATGAATAACCGTATTTCCTCAGCATGGTTGAAAGCTCCACCCCGAGCTCCCCCATTCAAGCCCCACTTCGCTAGAAATTGCAAATGTTCGTAGACCGGGTATTCTCCAGCATAGGGCCAATCCAGCTCAGGAAATATGACCCGATTCCATGCACCTTGCATCCGCTCACTTCCACGAGCGATGATCTCCAAGGCAATAAGTTGATAGGGTCTATCCATAACTGCCCCATGAATCGTTCTACCCATCGGGCCAACCCCAGCTTGTCTAAGTGTATCCACCGATATATAACCATCAAGAACAGGTACAAGGGAACCATCTGGCTTGATACTTCGTGAGACTTCAGCAGCCTTAAGTCGCTGAGAATCTACCATCAATACTGGAATCGCATAGGCTTGACCTACACCGTTATTCACCTCTGTATATCCTTCGAGTACAAGCTCAGCCTCTTGATACGTTTCACTAATACGAATGTCAGTTAGGTTTCCATTTTCCCTCTCGCCTGTCATACACAAGCCCCTCCTTTCCCTAGTCCTTTTTATTCATCTACAATTGTCTTCACATGCTATATACACAACCTTCGACGATCATCGAGGTTGATATTTACAACCGAAACACTTCGAATAGATTATATCATTATTTGTCTAAAAGCAGATGATTTCAAGTTGGTATGCTCTATACGCAAAAAGAACCCCAAATGTAGTATTTAGGGTTCTTCTAATATTGTTAGTTTACTTCGAGACTTTCCCTTTCCAAGCATCAATGCCGCCTTGTAAATGTGCTAATTGGGTATATCCTTGTTTCATAAGAATGCCTCCCGCTTTACCACTTCTCATCCCACTTCTGCAATAAAGCAGAAGTTTACGATCCTTTGGAATTTCTGAAAAACGTTGGCTTAACTGAGAAAGAGGGATATTCTTAGCGTCTGGGATATATCCACCTTGGAATTCATGTGGTTCGCGCACATCAATAAGCATGAGTGTTGGGTTATGCTTCATTTCGTTACGAAAGTCTTCATCCCTCAAACTCTTTACATTCTTGGCCGATCCAAACCGGGTATACATAAACCATATGGCAACTACAATGATTAGGGTATAGATCATCGTCACACCGTTCACCTCTTCTTATCCATATTCGTAGTAGAACGCATCTACACTAATCTATCTGTCCAATCCATAAGTCCGCCTGTCATATTAACTACATTAAATCCTCGTTCACTTAACATTTCACATGCTAACCCGCTACGACTTCCACTTCTGCAGATCATGAACATTTCCTGTGCTAGATCCAACTCATCTTGTCTTTCTAACAGTTGGCCAAGTTGAATATGTTTAGAACCTGCAATATGTCCTTCCATCCATTCTTGCGGTTCTCTTACATCAATAATCAACAAGGACTCACCGTTATTTAGACGTGAAGCGAGTGCCTCGGGCGTGATTTCTTTCGGTATATTAAAGGCCATTTCATTTCTCTCCTTTATTTAAGCTTCTTTACATCGTCATGATTATAAAATCGACATCCACACTTTAACGGCCGTGAATGATATTAAAACGATTAAAGCATATCGCAAATATTTCACATTCATTCTTGCGCTAATCCTTGATCCAAGCGGAGCACCTAATATGCTACCTATAACCGTAAACAGCGTTGGCATGATGGGAATATGCCCTCCTGTTATTTTACCGATCACGCCGCCAATGGCAGAAATAAATACGATGGCAAGGGAAGATGCTATTGTCGTTCTTGTAGGGATTTTTAAAACAGTTAACATAATAGGAATAAGAATAAAAGCCCCACCTGCACCAACAATCCCTGATACAATACCGGTTGAGAACGCAGCTACAATGGCAATCATTCTGTTATACGATATTTCATCCGAATCATCTTGTTGTTTCCCTCTATTCGGAATGACCATGAGCACGACAGCAACAATCGCTAATACACCATAAATAACGTTAATCTCATCCCCAACTAAAAATCTGGAAACGTATCCTCCGAGAAGACTTCCCAACAGAATACTAACGCCCATATTGATCACGAGTCCCTTATGGATCAAGGAAGCTGTTTTACTTTTCTTACTCTTCGATAAATAGGCTAGAACGCCAGCTAATGATGCAAAGAACACTTGAAACATGCTAATGCCGGATACCTCTTGTGCTGTAAAGTTAGCTACACCAAGGCTTGAAGGAACAAATAGTAACAGAGGATAATTGATGATGGCTCCACCGATACCTAATAATCCAGAAAAGAATGAACCAATAAAACCAAGAATGATCATAATAATTGCAAGAAAAATGTCCATAGACCCACCCTCATACTGCTAGCCCAATAGACTGTTAGATCCATTGAACTTCGCAAATAATCTAATTAACCCCTATACATTGGGGAGTCGTAAAGGTATAATAAAACCAAGTAAATTCATATGAATTAGGTGGTTATTATGCTGAATAAATTAAAAAGCTTTTTTGAAAGCAGATGCCCAACGTGTAATGAATTACTAACCTGCGACAATACGAACTTACACTTAATAAAAATTTGCTCACATGGTCACTATAAGGAAGAAACCTACCATTCCCTTGGCGTAAAAATTGTATATGACGGTACAAGTAACCTTGATCAGTCGTGAATCGCACAACGGTTTGGCCCAATTTCCATCTCACGTTGTTCTTCATCACTCGGTTGAATCTTACCCATATTCATCTGTCGAATCTCCTAGTAAGCGTTCGGTTGCGGTGGTAAATGATTCGTTACTTTGTCTCTGAAGTCTGCTTCATTCTGTATATTTAACCCAGGGTTGTTCAGATACAAATCTGCTAAACGGCCAGATACTTGTCCGCCCTCACCAAGTTCAGAAATCTTGGCAAAGTGTGCTGGAAGTACAATCAAGTCATTTGATAGTTCTTTATATCGACGATATAAAGTAGTGCGTAAATCTTCGACCCAATCCTCTGCTTTCCCTGCCAAGTCCGAACGACCAATCGACTCCATGAACAAAATATCGCCAGTTAGTAAATACTGATCATCTACGATCAGTGATGTACTCCCAATCGTATGTCCAGGAGAGTATACCGGTTGTATGTTAATATTTGTGTTCCCAACTGTCAAGGTCTCGCCTTCTTCAAGATCGGCATAATTGAATACAACTTCCGTAGCATCCTTTGGAGGTAACCAATAGGTTGCCCCCACTTTATCAACTAATAATCGACCACCTGAGATATGATCTGCGTGAAGGTGAGTATCCAGTGTGTGCGTGATCTGAACATGGTGTTCTTAGATCGTTATCTCTTCATTGGGTTCCACCATTTCCAGTAATTCTTCATTTGTTGGTATGAGGGTATAACATCTCCTCTTTCACTTCATCTGGATTCGCCTTACGAATGAAATGTTTGAGGACGTCTCCTTCCGAAATAGTCCCCAAATACGATTTGGTTCGGTTTTTCATCGTATACCCATACCCCTATATGTATAATAAAAGTATAGTGCGGTCTTCCTCGTTCGTCAACAAAGAATGATTATTGAAGGACATTCAGCACACAGATAAATGGAACATGTTGATGTGAACGTAAATAAACCTCCTATCCCACATGGTGTGAAACAGAAGGTTTTCGATGTGATATGAGGGCGATATGAATGCCCATAATTTGGATTTAGTTATTTAATATTCATCTCTGTCGATAGTGGCGTCTTCCCCTTTTTCTTTCCGTGAACAGCGGCCATATACACTCGTGTCTCTTTCACAACAACACCGGATAGTCCAAGCAAGGCAATCAAGTTAGGGAATGCCATCAATGCATTGAAAATATCCGCCAATAGCCAAATCGCATCTAGCTTGATAAAGGCTCCACCTGCTACGAGCGCGATGAATAGATACCGATATGGTTTGATCCCTTTGACCCCTATTAAATACTCCACGCAACGTTCCCCATAATAATTCCAACCGAGAATTGTTGTGAAAGCGAATAGAATCAAACAGATTGTAAGTAGTCCCGGACCAAAGGTAGGGAATGCACTCGCAAAAGCCTGCTGCGTCATCAGCGCACCTTCGCTATCTCCATTCCACACCCCTGTTACGAGTAACATGAGTCCTGTCAGATTACAAATAATAATTGTATCGATAAAGGTCCCCGTCATCGAGACCAATCCTTGCTCCGCTGGCCATTTCGTCTTCGCAGCTGCAGCTGCAATCGGTGCGCTTCCCAATCCGGATTCATTCGAGAATATCCCTCTTGCTACACCACTTCGCATCGCAAGCATGATCGTCGCTCCCACGAATCCACCCGTGGCTGCCGTAGTTGAGAAGGCAGATGTGAATACGAGAGAGATCGCATGAGGAAGCTCATCAGCAAAGCTGATGAGAACTCCTAAACAAGCCAGAACATACAAGCCTGACATGAAAGGTACCACTTTCGTAGATACCTGTGCAATGCTCTTAATACCGCCAATCGTCACAATGGCTGTTAACACAGCTAGAATAATAGCTGTTACGATCACAGGCACTCCAAAACTTGCTTCTGTAGAGGATACGATCGCATTTACCTGAGGAAACGTCCCGATCCCGAACAACGCAACCAAGATACCACTGGCTGCAAACATCATCGCCAAAGGCTTAAAGCGCCGACCGAGGCCTTTCTCTATGTAATACATCGGTCCACCGGAATATTGTCCATTCTCGTCCTTTGTCCGATATTTAACGGCTAATAATCCCTCTGAATACTTCGTTGCCATTCCCAAAAAAGCTGCAGTCAACATCCAGAACAATGCTCCAGGTCCACCTAGCTTAATGGCTGTTGCCACACCTACAATGTTCCCTGTACCTACAGTTGCCGCTAGAGCCGTGCTTAAAGCGCCGAAACTACTAACATCTCCGCTTCCTTCATTTGGCGATTTGCCAATAAGTTTAAGCGCGAGCGGTAGGCGGAGAATCTGCAATAGATTTAAACGAATCGTCAGCCATATCCCAGTTCCCATGACCAAGATAAGCAACGGAGGTCCCCACACCCAACTATCAATCTTCTCTAATATTTCTACCAATTTAACCACTCCCCCTAAAATAATGAATACAAAAAAGAGCCAAATCGACTGATTTTGACTCTTGGAGAGGTTCAAAGACATAAGTAGAAACGGCTTCGCCGTCCTCATAAGGACGGTATCCATTTCAGCGAGAAACATAAGATTAAGTATAAGATAACACTTATACCTTCTTATATTTAGAGGAAAACACACCTTATGCCTTATAGTGAAATCATTCACAAGGCGTAGACTATTTCCTCTTTCGCTATTCTCATCTCTGTCCTTTTGCCTGAGAGTTTAAGCAGATATTCATCTACCGTGCACCTTCGGCGCCCTATTGATTAGGGTCTCTCCAGAGTGCTGTCCGTTTACGGTCTTCGCTTGTTGCTTCCACAAGCACCTGAGAGTTTTGCCCCTTCGGTTGAAACATATCGTTCCATCTCCCATAAACATCATCCAGCGATATAAAATTTTTATCATTATACTGACTAATTCTGTCGATTCACAAGTGAACATTCTGTGAAGTCATTGTAACTATCCTATAAGATGGAAATTGATCACTTCATCCGTATTCATATGAATTACTTCATATACAACATAACAAAACCGAGAAAAGTCATTCTTTTCCCGGTTTGAATTAACATATGATTGCATACTTATATCGACTCACTAGAGCTAGAATCACCCTTTATATGTTGGTCAGCTTGGACCTTTATTCGATACTCATGTGGCGATACTCCCTCTAATTCTTTAAACACACGGGAGAATTGCTTGCTATTCTCAAAACCAACGGATTCCCCGACCATAGATAGTTTCACTGAACTTTTCAATAACAGTTCCTTGGCCTTTCGAATCCTTACTTTTTTCAAATAGAGAACAAAGTTTTCTCCAGTATAAGCTTTAAATGTCTCACTAAAATAAGAATAATTCAGAGATACATGATTGCTTACCATCGCCATATTCAAAGAACGATTATAGGACTCTTCTATAAAGGCAACGGCTTCCTTCATATCACCATGTTCTTCTGTATATGCAGATCGTACCATTGTAACATAAGCATTCACACTGATGAGCAGGTGCTCTAGCTTACGATAGTAATCGTGAAAACTCTGAAAGTTAGACATATTCCCGACTTTTTTATATAGCTTGAGTACCTCTACAGATGATTCTCCATATAAAAGGAATACTTCATCTAATACCTGCTCATTCACCAGCCTGCTCACTCGTTCTAAATACGACAAGTCGATGTGTTGTAAATGTTCGATATGAAATATGGTACCTAAGAGAAGCAGCATTTCTTTCTCATGCTCTGTTCCGAGCATATTAGCCAATTTACGGATATCTTCATGTGGTACTGGGAAATTCCGGCGTTCTGTTCTAACTGCTTCATACTCAATATAGTTAGCTTGTGGGTATAAAAAGGTATATTGCAAAGAGTGAATCGCTTCTTCATATCGATTTCGAATATCTAATAAGCAATAGCCCTCCGTGCTGATACCCATATGCAACCCACGCCAGCCTTTTTCTTCAGCTTGTCGTCCTAACTCATGAAACCAGCTCTTCGGGCTCCCAATGAGCACGAGTCTCCCTTCGTAGTCTGATGTCATGATTTCGAGTTTCCCTTCCAAGGAGTCGGACATCCGTTCTACTAAACTCTCTGTCTCACTTGGGGACATTCTGGACCCATCGTCATATCGAAAATTCACAACAGCTACTGTATATGGCTTCTCAAACTTCTGGAATCCAATTTCACGACTATACTCCTCCAACTCATCCTCCGACAAAAGACTCTCTTGAAGCAACAATTGCCGTATACGACTAGCACGAAGCTCCTTGTGGAAAAGTTCACTTTCCTCTTCCCGTTGTCGATCGATCGCTTCTTGTTTCGTGAAGTCCTTCTCAATACGATTCAGTAGATCAAATAATTCTTCGCGGCGGATAGGCTTCAGCAGGTAATCTTTTACTTTATATTTAATAGCTGTCTTGGCATATTCGAAATCATCAAATCCACTTAGAATGACAACAGCCGGTCCGTCACCACTACTCTCGATAGCCAATTCGGCTATAAGACGAATACCGTCCATGACAGGCATCCGTATATCCGTGATCACGATATCAGCACATGTCTCACGGTAAAGATCCAATGCGCTCTGTCCATTACTCGCCATATGAATACAATACCTATCTGGGAACTCTCGCTCAATCATCATCTTCAATCCAACCCGGATATTCTTCTCATCGTCTACGATCAATAGCGTTCGCTTCATCAGTACTTCCTCCTGTCAGTAGAACTCTAGGTAAAGTAATTAGTACCTTCGTATAAACGCCTTCTTCACTTGTAATGATCAATCCATAGTCCTTACCATAAAAGAGTTGCATCCTCTGATGTACATTGTGTAATCCAATCCCTGCCCTTACAGGGTCTTGTTTGTCTGGATCCAGCTTATTCTGAGTATCAAATCGATCTTCTCGTATTCCTTTATTTAGTTCTATAAGTTGATCATTACTCATCCCATCGCCATTGTCTGTAATGGATATACAAACACCATCCTTCACAGCCTCTACCACGATTTGAATTTTCTTGTCGGTGCTTTCATCACTCGAATCTGACCACCCATGTTTGACACTGTTCTCTATGAGAGGCTGAAGCGACATTTTTAATACTTCTAACTCCATATATTGAGGTTGAATCTCCATAACTAACGAAATGGGTTCTTCAAATCGAATATTCATGACATCGATATAGTTCTGAATATGTCTAATCTCATCCTTTAACTTGACGTACTCTCCCGACCATTTGAAATTATAACGCATCATGCCACCAAGTGATGTCAGAGCATCGGATATCTTACGATGGTTGTCTATTTCCGCCAGCATTTTGATATTCTCTAACGTATTATAGAGAAAGTGGGAATCAATTTGATTATGTAACGTTCGTAACTCTGCTTCTTTGGTCAATGCCTGCTTACGAACAGCCACGGCAACAAGTTCGTTAATTTTGTTCATCAATTTATTGAAATGGTGAGTCAACTCAGCAATCTCTCCACCCCCTCGAATCGTTACCCCTGTATAGAGTTCGCCTCGACGAGCCTTCTTCATCGCTTCAGTAAGTCTCACTAAATTCTTTAGAATAATAGCATTTAATACATACGCGATCACCGTGAATAACACGATAAATAACACATTTGTCCCAATTGTCTTGTTACGAATTACGGAAATATCCTTCAAAACATCCTCCATGGAGACTACATTTAGTAAGTATGCATTCATACGCTCAAGGGGCACTTGGATGAACAAGAATGATTTACCGTTCTCTTGATACTGGGTGTCCCATACTCCGCCTTGTTGGAGAGAAAGAAAGCGATCGTGAATCGCTTTATTCATTTCTTTATTATCCTGAAGGAAAGAATCATTCTGTCTTGTAAACATTTGCAAATCACCATCTAATAGAAACAATTGCGATTGATCATCTTGTATTGTCGAGAAGGTTCTAGGTGAGAATTTAGACAGCAACATATCCACTTGAATAATGCCTGAATGTACTCCAGCGGGAACACTAATCTCTCGAAGCAAAGAGACTTTAGGATTTTTCTCTGCAATTACATTAGAATCTCTCTTCGTGAAATCAACATCATCGTCTTGGAAATACCACATCTGTTGAAGCCCTAATCCAATTGTCTGTTTATACCAAGGTTCTTGCCGAATCCTATCCTCTCTGAATATAATCGGCCAAATTTCATGGACATTCTTACTCGCCGAGAACAGACGCAAGTGCTCAATATTTGGGTTATTGAACTGAATTCGTGTTAAATTAACATAGGCATTAGTATTAAACTCAACAAGTTCCTTTAATTGTGGTTCACTCTGACTCGTCAAATAATTCTCAACTGCTTTATCCGATACCGCAATTTGAGCAGACCGCTCCATCGATTCGATCTGATTCACAATCTGTAATTTCTCCATTTCAAGTAAGTTGCCATTCTTACTAATCGTATCTTTAATATATGTTTCATTGATTGCATTAAAAGAATTAGTAGACACAATTAAACTGGGCACCAAAATAATAATGATATACGTCGATATAAGGCGACTCTGTAACGATCTACGATCCCACCAATACATCAATGATTGTAGAAACTTCGGTGTCCATTTCATTATCTACAGCACTCCCCATTCTCGTCGAAACAGCCCCGAACCCATGTTAGTTACGGGTTCGAGGCTCTATTGCACAATGATTATTTCATGAATTCAGCTAGTTTCTTCACGTTTTCCTCATATTTTGCTTGTTGGAATGAAGTTACTTGATCCAATCCATCTTTTTTACGTTTTTCTTGATACTCATTCCAAATGGTGTCGAACTCCGCATCCGAACCAGACATCAATAGTTTAGGAAGTGTTTTACCGAACTGCTGCGCAAGTTTCGTATTAATGATACCCTCTGGTGAATTCCCTGTCGGATTAATTAACTCAAACTCGGATGCACTCACCGTCTTCCCTCTGGTCCAATCTTGTAAAGATTTGAACGGCTCTACTGCTTTAGGTGCCCATTGATCTGTGATGTTCGTATTCATCAGCATCCAGAATGTGAAGGATGATCCATTTTGTTTATCAAAGGCAGACCGGTCTGAATTTAGTAATGCTAATTGCTCAGGTTTATACTGATCTACCCCATCGATTGTATCATAGCTGAACCCTTTTTCGCCTAAGAATAAGTCTTTATTTCCTTCTTCGCTGTTTAGATAACTCATGAAACGAATAGCACGCGCTTTGTCTTTCACATTCTTAGAAATCAAGGTTACTGTCCAACCTGAAATACCAGGACCGTCCAGCGTAGGTGTATCTAGATTACTGTTAGCTGGTCCATCCACAGCGATATAGACCGCATTTGGATCTTTCGCATACAACGAACTTAATTGCGCTTCCATATCTTTGCCCTGATAGATCAATGCGAAATAACGACCTTGAGCAAGTTTCTCTTCCATTTGCGGACGTTTATCAATAAATACGTCTTTTGCTAATAATCCTTCTTGATTCGCTAGACGCAAAGTCTTAAGCCATCTCACATATTCAGGATCCGTAGAGCGGTCATATACTTTACCGTCTTTTGCTTTCGGGATAGCTAATAAGTTCTGAATAAAGGCTTCTAATGAGAAGTTACCTGTATCTGTAAACTCATGTAATCCAAGTGGGATTAAGGGCTGTCCGTTTACCGTACCAAATTTATCTTTAGCCAATTGTAGCGCTTTCAGAAATCCTTCTGGCGTTCTCATCTCTGGACTACCAATAGCTTCGTACATGTCTTTACGTACGAGGAATGTTTGGTTTGATATGTACGTATCTCCATATTTAGCATAATCTTTCGGAGAAGAAGATGCATTCGGGTAGGCATAGACATTGCCATCAGGCTTTGTATACCATGATAACTTAGCTGCATCCGATGACGTAAAGAAGTATGGATCATACTCATCAGCTAGTTTATTAAGTGGAAGTACCATTTCACCGTCAATCATCTTCTGAATGGCATCTTCTCCCTTATCTAACGTAATGAAATCGGGAAGATTACCTGATGCGATTAACGTATTCAATTTCTCTTTTTCATTACCCGCTGGAACGATAAAGTTAATATCCACGCCTGTCTTTTTCGTAATGTATTTCGACGTCGGATCTACGCCCCATTTATTCGCAAACCAAGAGAAGTTCAGATACCAATCAAATGTGATTGGAGAAATGTCTTCTTTCCAACCTGGTTGATCTGCAGTTAACTTAACAGCTGGCTTGTCTTCGACTTTGTTGTTAGCAGCTTTATTCTTCTCGTTATTAGTACCAGAGGAACAGGCAGCTGTGGCAACTACTACGACCAACGCTGCAGTCAGTAACAAGCTACGCTTCAAATACTTCATGTTCATTTTCTTTACCCCTTTTCGATGATAGTTAGTATATCATGCTTTATATTACAACCCTTACCGCCATTGTACGGTAAGGGGGAATATCTTGAAATTATGGACTAGCCTTTGATCGAACCAATCATCATACCCTTAACAAAGTACTTTTGTAAGAAAGGATATACGAACACGATCGGAAGTGTCGTGACGACCATCGTCGCGAGTTTGATCGATTGGGATGTCACTGTCTTCGTTCCAGAACTTCCTTGCACCGCAGCAACCATTTGACTAGAACTGGATTGCGCAACTACTCGGTATAGATAAGTCTGAATAGGCTGGAGATCTGTATTATTGATATAAATCATGCCCGTGAAATAATCGTTCCATTGAAACACACCATGGAACAATGCAATCGTCGCAAGAACAGGCATCGAGACTGGAAGAATGACTCTCATAAAGATGGACCAATCGTTTGCCCCGTCAATTCTAGCGGCTTCTTCCAACCCTTCCGGAATTTCACGAAAGAAGGTCATGAAGATAATAAGATCGAAGAAACTGAACATGAAAGGAATGATATATACAAGGAAATTATCAAGTAAATGAAGATCTTTCATAAGTAGGAAAGATGGAATCAGTCCGCCTGCGAAGAATAGCGTAACCGTCCCAATCAGGATATATATTTTACCTCCGATGAGTCCTTTACGTGAGAGGGCATACGCGACCATCGCTGTAAAGAATACATGCGCAACCGTACCAATGAACGTCTTAGCTACCGTAATTCCCATGGCTGTCATAATACCTGGACTATCAAATACCGCTTCGAAGTTCTCCAAACTGAACACTCTAGGCCACCAGTAGATACCACCACTCATGGCATCTGTACCATCGTTAAAAGCGTTGACCAAAACGTACCATATCGGGTATAAGGTGACGAAACAGATAAGCAACATACCGATTGTGTTGATGAGATCGAATAGGGCCTCACTTTTCGTTTTCCGTTGAAGTTTAAACATGTGTATGAGCCTCCTTATTCTAAAACAGCGACGTATCGTTGATTTTTTTAGATATTTTATTCGCAACAAGTAGTAGGATTAATGCAATCACTGACTTAATCAAGCCCACGGCAGCGGAATACGAATACCGTCCAGAGATAATTCCCGTTTGATAAACATAGTAATCAATAACATTACTTGCACTGTCATTGAGAGAGTTGCGTAAGACTAGAATCTGATCGAAATTAGAGTTAAGCACTCCACTGATAGCCAGAATGAACAGAATACTAATCGTAGATTTGATCGATGGTAGTGTAATGTACCACATTTTCTGAAAACGTCCTGCACCATCGATGGTCGCCGCTTCATACATTTCAGGAGATACACTCGAAATCGCAGCCAGATAGATGATCGCAGACCATCCTAATTCCTTCCACAAATCGGATGAAATAATGATCGTCCAGAAATAGCTAGGTTCAGCCAAATACGTAATCGGTTGATCAATAATATGTAACCAGAGTAGTATGTTATTGATAATTCCAACGTCTGCTAACCAAGTCGCTAGTATGCCTCCCAATACAACCCATGAGAGAAAGTGTGGTAGGTAAGATATCGTCTGTACAAATTTCTTGAATCGAACAGATCGTATTTCATTAAGAAATAGGGCGAAAATAATAGGTAGTGGAAATCCTATAATTAACTTAATAAAACTAATGCCGAGCGTATTCTTGATGACATTCATTAGATTCTCATCTTCCAGAAACTCTCTGAAATGCTCTAAACCAACCCAAGGTGCCTCGGATATCGTATGGATGATATCGAATTCTTTAAATGCAATGATCACACCATACATTGGAATGTAGTTGAATATAATCATCCATGCGACTCCAAGTAAAGCCATGGTCTGTAGATGCCTCTGGGTGTATAATTTTTTCAACCATTTACGCCGAGTTGAGGGCGAATTTACTGGGATTTCTTTTGATGCGATTTCTCTGTTTATAGTAGGTTTCATTTCCATGATTTCGACCTCCATGCTGATTCTTGTTCTCTATGTTGAAAGCACTTTCATTAACTAACTTAATAGTACGTCCTTTTTATCACAGACATAAGGCTTCAGATTTCGTATTTAGGGTCTCATTTTTCGGGTCTCCTCTTACCGACTAAGTTGCCCATGTGAGGACAGATCAACCATTTCCAACAACACAAGAAAGACCTGGCCTCATCGGCCAGATCTCTTGGTTACTACTATTAATCCATGAAGATTTCTATCGTTGCTACTTCCCCGTTACGAACTGCCACTGCTTCTACTCCCTGTATGATAGAACCGTCGAACTCAACTACCGTACCATCATTTTTCAGTAGCTTCATCCTACTTATCTTGGCAGCATTCGTACCGAATGTATCTGCTCGACGAGCATTGTAATACGTCACTTGTGTGTTTCCTAAGAAAATAAAGGATACCTTCCCTGACTCATCAAATAACCAACCTGGCAAAGCTGGAGCTAGCGTAAGTGTTAATTCTCCATCACTCATAGTGAAGACCTTCGAACCTGCCATCATCATTCTCCACATACTTAGGAACTCTGCAGTAGATCCGCTCAATCTAGCTACGAAACCTCTTCCATGTACCTCAGGATCTGGGTTTCCACCCGTCGCAATAAATGAGGAATTCTCTAATGTGCTACGTCCATACACAGCCGGATCAAGGAAAGGAACAAGGGATGTTTTCAATTCCCCGAAATACTGTTCGTAAAGACCCGCTTTCAATAGTCCTAACAAATATTTATAAGTCATATGAAGGAAATTGGATTCTCGTTCTAACCACCCTGGTGTAAAGGCACGCATACGCCCAATTTCATGACCTTCCGAGTCTAGACTAACGGACGTTTGATACATTTGGGTCGTCTTATCATACAACTCGGTCTTCTTAATGAGGTCATATAATGCTTTAGCCTGTTGTGAATCAGTTACCGTCTTCATCCAACGCGTTGGGCCTTCGAGGAAATGTGGTAATGCGGACACCTGAAAATGCTGTACTCTTGCTCTAGGAAGCCCACTACTACTCAAGTCTGGTTGTCCATTCTCGTCTACAATTCTTTCAAACTCCGTAGCTTCAAAACGGAAATACGTAGGCGTGATTCCATCGCCTAGTTCTATAGCTTTCGCAATGCCTTCATCTAGCTTCACTAAAAATGCAGAGAATCCTTTTTCGATCACGTTCAAGGATACTTCGTGCTCCACTCCAGTAATGCCATACCGAACACGAACACGATAAGCTTCACGAACGGAAGCTACGATATCCCAATAGGTGAATGAATCTAGCTGATTTTCTTGATAGATTACGACTGCACGATGAACCGCATGGAACAAATCGGCCATTTCTTCTGGTAAGCGGATAGACCTCTCGCCGAATTCCTTCGCACTTTCTAACAAGAAAGTCACCATACGCTTCAATTCAAACGTCTCGCTCATACCTGAACCAAACAACCCAGGAAGACCATTCATCGCATCATTCCATCCCGGCTTGTTAGCTTCCATTTCCACACCCATACCATACGGATCTAAAGTAGCGAATTTATTTAAGGCTAACGACACAATTTTGCTAAAGAGATTTGTCTGATAAATCTTGCCCTTGCCGCCCTCTGTTTGTAGCCAGTTCGTATCATTCATTCTCCGTCCAAGATGTTCTAACTTCTCCTCATCCTCAATTAGCGCATCATACTGCCGAACTTCGTCATGAAGCACAACATATTTCTTAGATCGAGGTTGAACATAAGCAGCGCTATCGTAAAAGGCATAGGTCTCATCTGCGAAGAGAAGCTCTTCCTTCTTATCCGGGAATATGTCGAGGTAACCGTCCACTAAGTCCATATTGTAAGTCCAATGGTCTGACCAGAATCCTTCACCGAAACCGGCTTCGATATTCTGCTGCGAAAGAGCCAGTATGCCACTTAGCAAACGTTCTTCGCTTACATGAAGCTGAATGCCATGATCCGCTAAGAAATTGATGATCTTCCCTGGCGTGAATTTCCCGCTACAGAGTACCATTAATTCCTCATGATGATCTACAACAGCGCTACTGAGCAATTCATCAAGCTTGCTTGCATTCTCTGACTCGACGTTAAAGCTACATCCCTGTACGCTGAGCGGATTATATCCATCTGCCTGCATCAGACTGAAGAACATTTTGATGTTAAATGTGCCCACCTTAGGATTAAAGAACACATCGTTACGACGGTTCTGATTCATATCCCGAAAGTTGCCATTACCTTGAGAGTAATATTCTGGAGCTAATGAGAAGAAATTATAATCCCGCTCCAAGTCACCATGCTTACGTGAATAGAGATGTACAACAAAGCCTTCTCCCTCGTTATCAAAAATAAACGGATATCCTCCACGAAGAAAATTATCCATATAAGACTGCTTCGCGTAGGCGTCAAATAGTTCAGATGACGTATGTGTTGCAATGTCTGACGTCAAATCTTCAACTAAGCTATTGGCCTCTTCACGCTTACGAGTAATGTATTCTGCCGTGCATAAGCGATCTGCCTTGGCATTGATTCTCTCTATATCATTCACATGACCGATAATGGTGTTCACGGTTAGACTCTCGCCTGGTGCAATACTCTTCGCTACCCCGCTGAAGCCACACGGCACTTTATTGACTGGATATTGAGGTTGTTGAGCAATCTCAGCAAGCGAAGCAGTAGCGAAGTTATCCGGGTACATCAAGGATGTATTTCCACCAAATACAACTTCAAAGTCTACAATCGGAGCGATTCTCTCCCCATCTCCTGTAAAGGATAAGTAAAAATGTCCACTCGTTACTTGGCTGACTTGCGCCTCATCTGCAGTACTGGAACGTACGTGATAGAACGGAATGCCATTCTCTAAATTATAGACTTCCATCCAACTGCGTAGTAGGTTACCGATCTCTTTGAATCCCCCATTCTCCACTCCATATGGAAGAATTTCTGACATCCCATCTAGTAATTCTAATTGAATAGGTTCATTACTAATATTTATAATTTCAACCTGACGGACCAAAGCAGCATAATCATCATTTGGTAAATTGAAGTAATTCACCACCGTCTTCAGCCCATTTGCTGCATGCGTCTCTTCGATTGTGAGTCCGTTCGGCGAAATCTTCATCACGCGAGAAGCTTGTGTATTAGGACGAGCGGACTGAAACGGCTCATAAACGCTATCTTGTCCTTGAATTTTGATAAACGTCCTAAATCCATTGGCTGCGACGTTCTTATAAGTAATACTCGCAGGTGAGAATTCCATAATCGCCGAATTCTTGTCGCGAATCCCGAAGCTACATACCCCTTGACCCCGATTGACGTAGAATGTCCACATCGGAATACCCTTTAATCCTGCCATTCCTGGTAGGAAACTTGAGAATGGTTTGGCTTGATCAAATTGCTCAATAACAAATGAATTGTTCTCATAATAGTACTTAGACATGATGTTTCACTCCTCTGTTAGATAGATTGAACAAAAGTAATGGTATTGTCTCTTTAGTTCATACTAGTCGCTATCGATTCCACCCATAATTATGGTGTGCATCTCTTTAGCTCGTTCTATTTAGACATGATATAAGTTGCAATGGAATGCGGTTGTAATTCAGCTGCTAACATACGATCTTCTAGACCAATGGTTGCCTTTTGCGCCTCATCTGTCTCATTCTGAACAACCACTACTATCGTACCGTCTGGATTTAAGAACGCTGTAGAGAGCAAGCTATCTACTTTCGAGTTCTGTCCAATACGTACTGCACCTGGAGCGATATACTTACTGAAATGTCCAATGTAATAATAAGAGCTATTGTAATGAATCGTGTCCGTCAACGTATCCGCTATGATTGGGGCATCGCATAAATTACCTACATGGTTAGGTCCACCTGTCTCGTCCAGTACGATATTCCAATCCAAGTAACCCTCGATCCAGTTATTCAAATCGCCAATCATATTTCTACCGTATCTCTCGCCTGTGAACCATTCACCTAATTTAACGCCACCTTCTTGGCACCCCTCTGTAAATAGTAGATGTTTATCAGGGAACAAATCATGCACCTGGCCCACCTTCTCAAATTCTTCACTTACATACCAGTGTACCCCTGTACCCCACACGTACTTAGCTGCTTCTGGATCAGATAGAACAACGGATGCTCTCTCTACGATGATGTCACGGTTATGGTCCCAGATCAGGATTTTCACATCTTCGTGACCCTCTTGATGCATGATTGGACCCAAATAATCCTTAATGAAATCACGCTCTTCTTCGGCACTGTATATACAGGAATCCCATACTTGTACGGCAGCTGGCTCATTCTGTACGGTAATCCCCCAGATTGGAACGCCTTCCTTGCCATATGCTTCAATAAATTTGGTGTAATAACGTGCCCATACTTCTGCGTATTCCGGTTTCAATTGGCCTCCATTATTCATTTCCCCGTTCGTCTTCATCCAAGCTGGAGGACTCCAGGGAGAAGCTAGCATGATGAACTCGCCACCTTTTACCTTCATAGCATCTTTAATCAGAGGTAACACCCATTGATGATCATGCGATATATCAAAAGTCGCTAATTCTGTATCGTTATCTTCCACATACGTGTAGTTACCAAGCGCGAAATCACAGCTATGAATATGTACTCTCCCTATGGAATAGCCCAACCCTTCAATCGGATCGAAATAACTACGAATGACCTCTGCTCGTTTCTCATCACTTACACGAGACAACGTATACGCAGCGGATTCCGTGAATGCACCTCCGAAACCAACGATACTTTGATAAGTTGTGCTTGGATCGAGTTCCACATCTGCCACAACACCGGATTCCCGAGTTAGAAAAGAAAGGCTCCCCTTATCACTTAAACGTTCTCCTGAATCTTTAGCCGTTACGATCATCTTAACTTGGTTCATTTGTGAACAACTCCTTATTTAGTATATTTCGAAACCGGTTTCGAAATAAGATAAAAAAAAGAAAACACTACGCTTTTTGTTGCTTCTTATGTTGCGTTAGTCACACTGCTACATGAATCTCTAACGACCAGCCTTACAGGTAACACCACTGATTCTAGAACATGTGAAGGGTCATCAATAGACCGAATTAGTAATTCTGCCGCCTCATTTCCCATAAGCGTTGTATCTTGTGCAATGGTTGTTAAAGCAGGTGTAATATATTGAGATAACTCAATATTATCAAATCCCACAATAGACAGGTCGTTAGGAATACTAAGCCCTCGTTCCATAGTAGCTCTCATAGCTCCAAGTGCTAAATGGTCCCCCGCTACAAATACAGCAGTCGGACGATCTTGCAGATCCAAGAGCTTCATCATTGCAGCATATCCACTCTCAATGGAATAATATGCGCTGTCGACGATATAAGACTCTTTTGTCTCCAGATTCAGACTGTTCATTGCCAATTCATATCCATGCACCCGCTTAGAACCAGCAAATGTATTCATCCCACCAGAAATATGAGCGATCTTGCGGTGTCCAAGTGAATATAAATGCTCCACTGCTAGAAGGCTACCTTCAAGGTTGTCTGAATACAGGGTATGAGCTTGCGATGTTTCATAATCCAGGATGACGCACGGAATGTCACTATCCAGAAGTTCTTTGAAATAAGGATCTTCATAATCGGATAAAATAACGACTACCCCGTCCACACCTCGAATTTTGCAATTCTCCAGATACCCGCCCTGCTTACCACCTACGTCTTTAGAAATAAACATCAGCGCATACCCTTTGGATACCGCAACTTGCTTAAAACTTTCGATAACTGCACTAAAGAAAGGATGCCGCATACCAATGCCAGAGGATTCAACAAATAACACACCAATGGTCCAAGACTTCTTCGTTGTCAATGTGCGTGCATGCGCATTAGGCAAATAACCAAGTTCTTTGGCCGCTTGCAAAATCGTCTGCCGAGTCTGTGCTTTTACATCTGTGTAGTTGTTGAATACTTTCGAGACTGTGGTGGGCGAATAACCCGTCTTCTTAGCAATATCATAAATCGTGGTCATTCTTGGAATTCACTCCTGTTGCATATAGCCTATGGCACATTCTTACATTGCATTCTAATCTTTTAACTTATGAACGTCAATCAGAAAAAAGCGAGTTCATAACCTACATGTAGAATTTATATATTCGCTATATCTGGTATGAAGATCAGGAAATTTAGTCTTATATTGTTATTATTTTATATGGATATTGCAATAACTGCTTCGTCCCAGGCTTTCCTTGATTAATGACAATCTCTAATGGGAATATTTCAGCCTCTTTATTAGATCCTAACCAAATACGTTGACGAATCGATACTATGAATAATCCTTCTTCATCTCCAATAGGTGTAAATGTAGGACTGCCTGAGAGATACATCTGCTCATCATACTGCTCTTGGATATAGGTAGAAAGCTCGATTACGTCTTCCGAAGGAAGCCCAATTTCACTAATATTCAGAATATCTTTATAGGTAAATTCCGAATATGATTCATGTTTCTGATTATGCCTAGCAATAAATTCTACGATATTACCAACTGAGTCATAGAAGTAAATGGAATGGGAATTCCACGATTCGGAATAACTTTCATCATGGTCATCGACTTGACTAATGTTAATCCCCCTACTCTTTAACCACTCGATTGCCAATTGGTTCTTATCCTCTACAATATTAAAGGCAAAATGATAGTAAGGATTAGCCACGGTATCACTCTGTACGAATGTCAGTCGGGATAATCCTACTAAGAAGGTAATCGAGGTATTCGAAGACTCCATAATTGGCAATTCTAGTCCAACGGAATAGAAATCCTTCACCGCATCTAAATGTTCCGTGTATAATCTAATCTCTTCAATTTTCATTGTTACACTCCTTAATATTTAAACATAAAAGCTTGTATTCACTAGGATGCAAGCTTCTTATTTCCCGCATAAATAGTAACATAAGACTTGGAAAATCGTCTATTTCCGTGCACTCCACAGACGCCATAATACGAACATGACTCCACCGGCCAAACCTACAATAATTACAATTCCCGTCCAATTCGTAGAAGACTTAGAGGTGGAGTCATCAATCTTACCAGTCTGATTAGTCTTATCATCAGAGCTCAATTCTGCACTCTCGTTATTATCTGAGGGTGATTGCGTTGGAGCGGAAATTCTTTTAATAGGAACTTCTTTATCTTGTAAAAAGGTCAATTCTTCCGCTGAATCAGCAATTCTCATGGTAGGAGAACAAAGTGGGTTTTCCCACCCAAAGACACCCTCTTTTAGATAATAAAGATATTCATCACCAATCTCACTAGGTCCCGACAATGACCCCCATGTTATATTTTCCTTCACCGAAATCTGTTCATCTTCAATCTTTTTAAAGCTCTTGATGACTTTCAATTTGATCACATTGTTATCTTTCTCACGAATGACATCTTCCACTTGACCTATAATGATTCCGTCATAGGTCTCGTAACCTTTCTCACCAGTCGGCATTTCTACACACGACAGCGCATACGTCGTTGTTGGGCTAATCATCAATACAATAAAGATCGATACTAAGACGAGTACTATTCCCTTTTTCATTTTCAACACCCCCTGCCATTTAAGACGAAATGGATGGTGAAATGTTGCTATACAATAACAGCAGTACCACCTATCGGTACTACTTATAAATAGTTGAGTTTATATAACCTCTCTCTTGGCTCCACAGCTTTGTCTTACGACCAGTTCTGGTTCCACTAGCTTCGGTTTCCATAAGGTTAATCCTTGAGGTTGAAGCTTCTCTGGTCTGATCATTTAACACACGTTGAAGTGGCCCTACCAAATCTCTTGCACATGGACCTGGATGATCATGTCCCATCAGCCACATATCTACCTTCCATACTATACCATCGTGATTCTTATATTTAATTTGATAGTATATCCCCTGATCTTCACCGTCTAAATGATTTGCATATCTCGCTCCAATAACGTTTGAATTCTTCGCAAGGTTCTCTAGCACTGTAAATCCAGCCATGACTTCAGGATGATTACAGTAAATTTCTAAATCAATATCTGGATTAACAATTCCTCCATAATCTGATGAGCAGCTTGAATGTTACCTTCTGCTTGTTTCATAATAGACATCCTTCGATTCTCCCCATAGTGTTGTCTAGTACTATCCATCAGTACTTCTGACAGATAATCTTTGTTATCCCTTTTCAAGCTCATGAGATTATCTTATAACTATGACAAAACTCCCCTTACAAAAGGTGTTGTTTCAATATTATCTATTTCATTGATATCAATCCAACTGGCTCCTAAGGAATCCTCCCCATCTCCATCCGTCTTTAATACGTACTGACTACTCGTTAATTTGACGTCATAGATGATTCCGATATGATGTAACTCCTCTAATTCATTTTCTTTGAATGGATAGACTAAAGTATAAGATATGGCTGTTCTCATTTTGCCTTCTAATTCATTGATTCCAGTCTCTTCATAGAATTCTCGCTTCAGTGTTTCATAGGGTTCTTCACCGAACTCTATCGATCCACCTGGCAAATCCCATTTCCCTTTGTGTGGTCCTCTGGATTTCTTTATCAGTAATATTGTATTGTTATGGATAAGAATTCCGTAAACACCTAGATGGGTATATTTCTTCATCATGATCTCCCCCAACATTGTAAAGTACGTCTACTATGTTTCTCTTACTATTCTTTACTCGTAAAAAAGGATTGATATATATCCACAATCGTATTCATTATGATTAACGAATCACTAACCGTCTCTACTTCTAAAGCGTGTGTTCCATCTTCGATAAGGTGAACTTCCATGTGATTAAGATATTCTATTGCTTCGATACTCTGGTTGCTAAATAATTGATCTTTCGTCCCGTAAATGACAATGCCTCTTGCCTGTTGGATATATGGAACCGTGTCGTCCAACGGCGTTAAATAAACATGTCTTAATAGCACTTCGACTCGCATAATAAAGTAGAGGTAAATCGCAGGAGTAGTCCTTTCCGGGAAACACGACGACTAATGACGTTGAGTGATTTGATAAATACATATGTCTAACTTCTCTGCCCCAAAAGGACTGAAGTGACATGTAACTTTTATCCATATCATTGCCTCCAAAATTAGAATAGTCACCAAACACTTCTGCCTTCATATTAAATCAACTGCAACCTGCAGTTGTCGGCAATTTAACAGTAAACACCGTTCCCGAACCAACTTCACTTTCTACCGATATGTACCCATTGTGATCTTCGATAATTTTTTGGCATAATGACAGCCCAAGACCTGTTCCTTCTTCCTTGGTTGTATAAAATGGGTCAAATATCTTGTCGATTTCACTCATTGGGATGCCTTTTCCATTATCACGAACCTGAATTACGGCCATCTCCCCTTCTCTGCTAAGCGCAAAATGTACATGACCCGCTCGTTCCATAGCTTGAAAGGCGTTACGGATCAGATTGATTAATACCTGTATGATCTTATCTCGATCCATCAGCAACATAATATCGCGATCCAACGCGTCCATTTCGATGGTGTGGCCGCACGATGTAGCTTCCGATTCGCACAGTGAATACACTTTCGCCATGCATTTAGCCATCATTTCAACCTTCATGTGACTTGCATGCGGCTTCGAGAATTGCAAGAACTCTACAGTCAGTTCACCAACTCTTGTAATTTCGCTCATAATAACGTCATACCATGGTTCAATATTATATCCCGATTTCTTCGATAACTGGATAAATCCTTGAATCGATGTTAATGGATTGCGTATTTCATGTGCCATACCAGCCGCTAACTCTCCGACCATCTTCATTTTGTCTGAACGTAACTGTTCTTCCTGCCGTTTAAGCCGATTCCCTTGCTTCATTTCAAGAATTCTTTCTTCGCCTGTATGGATTAGCTGTTGGAAGTTACTCCCCTCCTGAGGAAAGTGCGTGATACTGCTCGTTACTTTGATCCCTAAGTTCTCGAATATCTGTAGAACGTCAATTTTCTCTGTAGCCGATAACATGATTCCAAAGCTATCTCCAGCATATCGACATGCACCGAGGTGATTCGGGAAATACTCCTTTAACGTATGAGAGAAACTTACTAGGATGTCTTCAAAATTCTTAGCTGCAACATTGCTAATATCAAACAGAACAAACTGAAATGCCCTGTTTAGTTCAATATTTTGTTGGACTTTTTTGATATACCCAGAATAGTTATTAAACCCTGTAAGAGTATCATAGTTGGTGAGGTATTCGTTCTTCTCTTTCAATCGTCTCTTCTCGGATTCACTGCGTATGATGACGTGGAAGAATAGTACAGTAACTAATGAAGTAATCATGTCGAAAAGAGAAACAAATATATTGTAGTTCGTCATAGGTACATAAGAAAGACGGATGAGCGAATACTGACAGATAAACATGAGCGCAATTGGAATGCTATCCCGCAACCTAACCTTATGCTCTATCAAATTAATAATCATCATGTTATACAGTAACACGCTCCAATTAAAATGGCTGGAATAATGAAACGCTCCCAAGAAAATAAATTGAATATGTTTAAGCCACGTATATTTACGATCCAAAGATACACTGATGTTTAACAATAGAGCTGCTATCACCATGAAAAGAACATTCGTTGATTTATCGAGAATCATAGAGGATATAATAATGAGCACCGAAATCACAGGTACACACCAGAGCTTGATAATATTAATGGACAAATGAAATCACACCTCATTGATGATCGATATCGTTTTTATTACTGAATTCTCCACATACAATTCTCTCCTAAAATACTACTATTTACAACATAAATTTCCTTTATAAACCACGAATTTCCTCCTGTATTTCTACAGCCCAAAAACTACAACTCACACCAAAACTACAAATTAGGGTTATACTAAGTAACATATCCGCTTCCACACAAGGATGATTTAAAAATAGCTATTACAACAGGAGGAATCAGGCATGGAATATAGACTCGTCAGGGAACATGAAATGAAAGAAGCTGCGCTTTTAGCAGAAGAAGTATTTTGTAAAGACAAAGAGCGTTATATGGAATACTCCTTTCCTACATTATTTCGACCAGGGGTGAGCCAATCCTATGCCGCCTTCAATGATCAAGGAAAACTTGTATCCTTCATCGGAATGGTTCCCTTCATTATTCACTCTGATAATGTACGTCTATATTCATATTCGATTGGTGCGGTCTGTACAGACCCAGCATATCGGGGACAAGGACTTGCGGGAGAGTTGTTTACTCTATGTCAGCAACATGCTAAAGAAGCCGGTGCTTCACTGATGTTCATTTCCGGGGATCGTTCTTTATATACTAGAGCAGGTAGTGTGACATTTGGTAAGTCTAAAAAATACACCCTCGAAGCGACTATTGCAGAAAAACTTAATACTCATACATCTCAGTGGACATTTTCTGAATTTGAACCAAAAGATATGTTTGCTGTTCATTCTTTAATGCTAGATAAATCCTCTGCCATTCAATGGAGTCTAGCAGAACTTGCCCAATTCATTGGTGCAAGTCCAATGGCAAACATTCACAATATGAATCAACGTATCCATGTAGCTAGAACGCCAGAACAAGTGATTGTAGCAGTTGCTGTATTCGCTGTACCGAGAATCCCTTCTCCCGACAATGTTGGGATGCTTATAGAATACGCAGGGTTACCCTCTGCTGTAATTGGGCTTCTCTCCAACGCTCTCACCCAGTTCGAACTGACTTCCCTGAGCCTGACAATACCGTGGCAAGATGTAGAACTTGCCAATCTTCTTCAAGCTGTCGATGCCTCTGTAGAGCGACAAAATAATATTGGAACAGTTCTTGTTATCGATGGGGAGGCATTGATTGCTCAATCTGGTTATAGGAAATCTGCTACCAATAATATAGCAATCTCCGTTCTGTCTGACGGTCGTTATGAGTTACATACACCTCATGGATCATCATTTATTGATGGTAACCCAGAGTTAGTATCACTTTTATTCGATCCTGATTCTTCTGTAGAGTATCCAGCGGACGCTAGACTGCAACCTATAGCTTTGCCTTATATGTATGGTTTATATTTTATCTAGATTCAAAATACAAGGGTAATAACACACTATTAATAAGGAAATTGAAAACAAAGACTCGCAATTTCCTAATTAGGATATTGCGAGTCTTTGCTTCTAATCTTATTCACTAATGAGTAGCTGTAGATTTATTCCCCATACATTTGACGACAATCTTGAAAACAGCAAATCCCAATAAGGCGCCCGAAACATTTAGTATGAGATCATCCACGTCAAAACTACCGATTAAAAAAATAACCTGCGCGCACTCTAGGCTTAAACTTAAAGCAAGAGATAGAATAAATACCATTATGAATGACATTTTTTTATGTCTAGTCATGAGTATAAGAAAAATTCCGAACGGCATAAAAAGAGCAATATTACCTAACAAGTTAATTAAATCATGGCTTGATAACCAATGAATATTGTTGGATATTTCTTTAAACGGAGTAAAATTACCTGAACGCATTCGTTCTATCATATTGTCCGGATTTCCTAGATTCCTCTGAAGCTGATGCCGCAGAAAGGTCACATCCATTGTACCGAACTTAAACAAAATAACTTTGATTAATACATACAGATACACTGCAAATAGTATGGGCACTATGATGCCATTCATGAATTTTGATAGTTTCATACCACATCCTCACCTTCTTGAGATTATGTACAACGAAGTCAGGGATGTATAGTCACAATGACGCCGTCTATATTGTTACCTGACACCTCATAGCGGCGAACCGTCGGCATGAGAATCGTCGTATTTTTCATAATAGGATAATAGGAGATCTCGTATTCTTCATGATCTATCGTTGTAGTAATGGTCTTCTGTTCTTTCAAGAAATCCAGATATTGTTCCAACGTAAGATTCTTCTCCTGCATAATCACACTGTGTGGTAATCCCACATAGCGATAATGCCATGGTTCATACTGAATCCCTGTGATTGCTGATTTGTCTTTAGGATATCTTAAAATAAACCCATATGTAGAGGCATTTTTTTGTAACCACTTTCCTTCTTCCGCTTTATTCATTGCCATTTCAGTAGATCCTATATCAAGCGATAAGCCTAAGTTATGTTCGCTATAGCCCGCTGGCAAAGCATAATCGGAACCCATTTCTTCATAAAGCCGATTCTGATCTTGCTCATCTCGATAACCGCTACTTATCAAAAAATGACGAACGCCATCTCGGGCAGCCTCATCGATCATCGTGTTGAATTGTTTCACTACACGTTGTGACAATTGAATCGTGTTATCCAGCAACCCATATCCTTGTACGAGTTCCTGATTCTGAAACAGATTGATCACATCAGGCGTTACACCCTCTTGATGTACCGGATACTCCTTGTTCACTAACAGGAGATCCCCCTGGTAGATCTGATCCATTCCCACATCTATCGATTGATTATCATCTTGATCTATCGCATCTATCGCTTGATTATCACCTTGATCTATCACATCTTGAGCAAGATAGTCTTCTATGGATAGATGATCCTTTGTGACTTCTGGCTCCTGTTTCATGACTTCAAAACCAAATAGTAAAAGTAAAATAACAAGCAAAAAAGCCCACTTCTTCATCTTAAATTTCCTCCTCAACCTATCATTCATTAAGAATAGAGAAAACTGTTTAAAAAGAAGTCGGGCAAATATAAAGTTTTTCTTAAATTTGTGTCATCATTGCGGTAATCGCACTTCAAAAATCGTACGAATCACACTACTTTGGACAGATATCACTCCGTTATGCTGCTCCACAATATTCTTCGCAATGAGCAAACCCAGACCAGTACCTCCATCTTGATGCGTTCTCGCCTGATCACCGGTATAAAACATCTCAAAGATATGAGGTAACTCTTGCTCAGGAATACAATCGCCATAATTGATCACTTGAACCACGATCTCTCCTCCATCAAGATGGCAGTTCATATCTACAAACTGTCCGTCCTTACCATAACGCGTGGCATTGGCCAGCAGATTCTCAAATACACGTGCCAACAACTCACCATCACCCGAAATATTCACATTCGGAGTCACATTCAATCTAGCAATTAGATTATTTTTCTCAAAGACAGGATATAATTCTTCGTTTAATTGGTTGAGCAGCTCACTAAGATCGATGGATTGTTTATCAATGGTAATCATACCGTAATTCATTCTAGTGATCTCAAATAGTGAATCGATGAGCTTCTCTAAACGTTGAGATTTGGTGAACGCGATCGTCGAATAATGTTTGACTTGTTCTGTTGTTAGTTGATCATCCTGAAGAATCAAATCTAAATAACCTATAACTGAGGTCAGTGGCGTACGCAAATCATGAGCTAAATTCAAGACCAACTGGTCCTTACTACTTTCTGCAAAATCCCCTCTTACTACCGCTTCTTGTAGTTTTTCGCTTGCCAAATTAATGTCTTCCGCAATATCCTTGAACTCGTCATTGGATGAAATATGAACGCGATTGTTAAAGTCACCATTGGCAAGACAATGAATTCCCGTAGATATCTCCTTGAAATAGGTTGCGTAGGGTTTGGTCAGAAAAAAGAAAAACAAAATCGCTAGCGGAATGAAAATAATCAAAAAGAAGTTGAGATCCCCAAAGTTAGCTATGACTTTGCGAACTTGAGCTAATGGATCTTCAAACCGAACCTTCACATAATAAAGTTGAAGAGCTTTATAAATAATAAAAGTGATAGCACCTGAGAACAGCATACTTAAACCTAATAACACGATCATTTTAGACCGAAAACTTCGTATCATGTTAGCCATTGAATGTATATCCAACCCCCCAAATGGTTTTAATCCATTTGTTTTTATTTTTATCTTCTCCTAGTTTCTTCCTTAGCGTGCGAATATGCACCATGACCGTGTTACCACTTTCAAAATAAGCTTCGCCCCACACTTGTTCAAATATATTCTCAGCGCTGAATACTTTCCTCGGATGACCCGCAAGTAGATACAGAATATCGAATTCTTTAGGTGTTAACACAATATTCTCACCATATAAAGTAACGGTTCGTTGTTCAGGATCGATGGTCAATCCACCGACTTCCAATACGGATTGTCCCTCTGTTGTCGATCCGTTCAACTGCATAGAACGTCGTAGTTGAGCATTGACCCTTGCAACCAATTCCATGGGGTTAAACGGTTTGGTCATATAATCATCTGCCCCCATCACCAATCCCGTAATCTTGTCCAAGTCAGACGTTTTGGCACTTAAAAAAATAATGGGCATATGATACTTTTCTCGAATCTGACGTGTCACTTCGTAACCATCTAGTCCGGGCATCATAATATCCAATATCGCTAAATCAATCGAATGCGATTGAACAGCATGAATGGCTTCTCTCCCATCAGATACTTTGATGAGGTGGTAGCCCTCTTTTTCTAAATGCAACGCAATGAGATCTGCAATCTCTGCTTCATCATCAGCTATTAAAATCGTGATTCGTTTCATTTATATCGTACTCCTCTATGCAAGTAACTTTAACTATAAGTGTATCCTACCATAATATTTATTTAACATTCGTTATAATAGAGAAATAACCTAACTATACCAAAAAAAAAAACTTTCAACCCTATGCTCATGGGTCTGAAAGTCTTTGTAACATCGACTTATTTAATGATGAATAATCTCCTGTGTTCTTCCTTTTCCTTTTAATGAATTCTCGAACATATCAATAATCTCCAGAAATCTTTCTGCCTCACGGAACACATGATCTGCAAGCAATGGATGAATAATGCTCTTAATTTTACATTGATCTATGAGATCGCGGGCTGTTTTCTTGAAATCACGTAATGACTTTACAGACACCCTATTCTGATCCAGGAACTGATCTAATATCGGAGCGGTCTGAGATTGAGGTCTCATCGAGTCGATATCCCTTGCTTGGACTAGTAACTGATCAAAATCATTACTAAAATCTCGGGCTTGCTCAGCAAGCTTGCGTTCCGATGGATCTAACAAGTGACCAATAAACTGAGCATGTTCGCCCATAATTCTTAAGAAAAACACATTCTCATCAATAATTGCATCATATAATGGTTCTAATTGACCTCGATTTAACTCTTCTAAACGATTTCGAAAGTAATTGGCTTCCCTACTCACATGGTCGACCAGAAGTGGGAAGTTTGTCTGACCAGGCAGTTTACAACTAAGTATTAAGCCGAGTACTTTTCTTTTGAATGCCCAAATGTGACATACAGCAGAATGTACCTCTTTATTAAATTCTTTAATCGTATTGGGATCCACGTCAAGGGTGAAGCAGTGAACCCGCCTTTCAATGTCTTCAAACACACGATAGAAATGATCCGCTTCTTTTTTAAGCACGGTATCCTCACAACGAAAACCCAATCCTAAAAAAAATGAATGTTCCTTCATTATTCTGGACCAAAAGCTAACCTCATCTAAAGACTGCGCGACAAATCGATCTGACATTCGTTCCCCTCCCAATTATGCATTAGTTAAAGCATATGCAGAATAGGCTTGGGCTAATGTCAGATCCTTTTAGACTTAAGGACAGGTATCCGTCTCTTCGGAAACATAAGAAATAGCCAATCAAGTGAAACTTATACTTTCTTATATATTAAGAATGACAGCAAGGAGCAGAAATTGAATAGCACCTACAATCTCGATAATCCCTACTTTCGTAGGCTTGATCTGTTTGCCAGCCAATGCGAACGAACGTACCAATGGAAAGACATAACCAATCATCATCCATGGATTTCCTAGAACCATAGGAATCAGTACACTCAAGACATGATAGATTTGTGCGTATACGATCCAACGTTTATTCTTCCGTTCACGAAATACAGACTTCACAAAAAATACGGTGCCCATGAAATAGATAACGTTATATATGACGATCATAGCCATCGTTCGATCCCAGCCTCCACCACCTAATAAATATGCTGCGGCTCCGCCAAGGGAGAAGATGATAATCGCACACAGATTATTAATCAGTGCCCGCTCTATCTTGTGCTTTACATGCCAAATATTCACGCTAACGAACACAAGCAATAGCGGTCCAAAGAAGAAGATTGGAGGATAACTAACTAATGGAGGAATTAAAGATAGAATAGCGATAGAGCTATAGATCGAACCCCACTTCATGAATCGATGACGATTCGCATTCTTCTTCATCATTTGAAGAAAAGAATAAGAGGACATGTACAAGAAAAACCATGCAAGAAATAGAAACAGATGCATCCATTGTGGATTGCCTGTCATCATACCCATGGTAAACGGAACGATGACCATTGCCCATCCTCCATGTTCATGAGGGATAACCATTCCTTGTTGTTTCATTATTCCCGCTCTCCTTAATCTCACATGTTATCCACCAATATAGGACATGTTTATTTTCTTACGATTGATCGCTGTTTGTTCGGTGCGGATGTCCGAATAGCGATCATCGCGAACTTCCCATACGTTGCGTATCTCAGCAAGTAAGTCATCGTCCGATACACCCTCCCGAACAAGATTACGTAGATCAAATCCTTGCGAAGCAAACAAACAGGTGTACAACTTGCCGTCGGATGATAATCGCGCTCTTGTACAAGTCGAACAGAATGACTCGGAAACCGAAGTAATAAATCCGACCTCCGATTCACAATCCGTATACTGGTATCTCTGTGCTACTTCTCCAAAGTAATGTTGCTCCACAGGCTCTAGTCCATAAACAGCGCTCAATTGATCAAACATTTGTTTCTTCGTAACGACACGCTTGTAACTCCAGCCATTGTCATTTCCGACATCCATAAATTCAATAAAACATAACGTAATACCCTTTTCTTTAAAATAGGCTGCCATCGGGAGTATTTCTTGATCATTCACTCCCTTTTGCACAACCATATTCACTTTAATCCGAAAACCTATGGACTTAGCAAATTCGATATTCTCTAAAATAATGGAGGGTTTAATCCCACGCCCATTCATTTGTGCGAATAAATCTGGATCAAGTGCATCCAAGCTAATGTTCAATCTGCGTAAGCCCTTATCATACAAAGCCTGTGCATGCTGCTTCAATAAGAGTCCATTGGTTGTTAGACCGATATCCTCGACCCCTTCTATATTCAAAAGCATTTCTACTAACAGTGGCAAATCCCTGCGTAATAAGGGCTCCCCACCCGTTAAGCGAACCTTCTTCATTCCGAGAGATGCAAATAGACGGGCCACGCGATGAATCTCTTCAAAGGTCAAGAGCTCGTCTTTCGGCAGAAACATGAAGTCATCACCGAAAACTTCCTTTGGCATGCAATAGGTACATCGAAAATTGCATCGATCCGTGACCGATATACGCAAGTCACGGATTGGGCGTTGTAATAAATCATACGTGGGCTGCGTGGACATCATTTATCCTCTCTCTTTCTATATTTTGCAACAAAATATAAGGGCTTCTCGGTCAAAATAGACCGATTGCCCTCATACTCGTTATCATGTTATATCGCTAAATGTTCCTACGTAACGGACAATTTCTCCTGAGTCATCCTTCACTGCATTAATGATTAACAGCTCTAAGTATTCTTCCCCACTTTTTCTACGATTCCAAATCTTCCCTTGCCATTGACCATCTTGTGTAAGCTGCTTCCACATCTCTCCATAGAACGTGTGCGACTGCTTACCTGATTTCAGAATACTTGGGTTCTTATGGATAACTTCTTCCTCTAGATAACCTGTTAACTTCGTGAAGGCCGGATTCACAGAAATGATACTTCCGTTCATATCAGTAACCATTATTCCTTGTCCGGTTGATTTAACCACTTCAGAAGATAAAGATAATCTATCTTGGTAATAAAGCCAGACCACAAGGATCAGACTCGCGAGTGCCACTTGTGACAATGCCATAAACCCGATCGAATATTGCCCTGTCATCGAGTGAATGATCGAAAGCATCAATGGAGGGAAAAACCCACCTAATCCGCCCATCATGGAAACAATGCCGTTCACCGTTCCTGCCTGTTTATTGAAATATTGAGGGACAAGTTTAAAAATAACGCCATTTCCTAAACCCGCACAGAAAGCAATCGTCAAGCTACCAACTGTATACAATCCGATCGACGGAGAGAAGGCCAGTAGAATACCTGCCAGAGTAAGACCAAAGAATACACCCATAAGTAAGATCAAAGGCTTAAACTTATCCCCAAGCCATCCCCCAATAGGTCGTAAGAAAGTCGCTACTGCGATAAATCCAGCTGTTCGCATTCCTGCATCTACTTTTGAAAGATCAAAATAGGTGACAAGGAAATTCGGTAAATAGACTGTAAAAGCAACAAATGAACCAAACGTAATGAAATAGAATAGCGAGAATAACCATAACTTTTGGTTTTTGTATACGCCTCTCATTTGTTCAATGATCGGTGTCTTCACTTTAGGTTCATGTCGATCCCCAAAGAAAATATTCAAGAGTGCAAAAACAACTAACAGTATCAGGTATAACTTCACCGTCGTGGACCATCCCACTTGAGTCGCAATGATCGGCGCTGAAAAGGTGCTGATCGCTGTTCCAAGATTCCCAATACCATAGATCCCGTTAACAAAACCATGTCTTTCTTTCGGATAATATTTCGGTAGCGATGTGACCCCAACGGAGAACACTGCACCCCCAACCCCCAGAAACAATCCACCTACGACCAAATCTTTAAAGGAAGAAGCCTCACTAATATAGAATACTGGAAATAACAGAAGAATAAAACTGGTAACAAATATGACTCGTGCTCCAAAAACATTTGCATAGTAACCAAATGGAATCCTTAGAATCGATCCCAATACGATGGGTATAGCCGTGACAATGGCAAGTCGATCCGCAGGAATTGAAATATCTTCCCGAATGAATGGAAGTAGTGAAGAAATAATAACCCATACCATAAATCCAAGTATTAGATTCATCGTTTGCAATGGTAGTTGTACTTTTTTAATCATCCACATCACCTTTTCCCTGTGTGTAATGAATGACAATTGTATTGATTCCCATGTCTATTATAAATGGATTTCTTCCAAAAAAATAATAGGGATTTCCCTTATTCACCCAAGGAAATCCCTATTTCTCCTTCAGAAATCGAGCAATTTCTTCTTCAATGCATACTCGACAAGCTCCGGTCGGTTCTTCAAGTGTAGTTTCTCCATAATCTTTGCCTTATGCACTTCCACCGTTTTGACCGAAATGAACAATTTCTCAGCAATATCTTTATTCCCATACCCTTTTGCGATCAGAGGCAAAATTTCAATTTCTCGGTTGGACAATATTTTGAATGGATCCGAATCGTTGGCGTCTTGATTCTTCTTCATTAGTTCTCTAACGAGGGATGTCGCCATTTTGGAATTAATGTATGTATCGCCCTTATGGACTGTACGTATAGCTGCCAGTAGTTCTTCATCCGGTGCATTCTTCAACATGTAACCAGATGCACCATTCTTCAATACGTGAAACAAGTATTCCTCATCATCATACATCGTTAAGATTAGAATTTTTGTATCTGGATAATCACTACTTATTTTGCCTGTTGCAATTAATCCACTTTCACCTGGTGGCATGCTTAAATCCATTAATAAGACATCAGGATGGTGTTTGGCAACCATCTGGTAAGCCTCTAACCCATCTGCGGCTGTAGCGACGACCTCCATATCCTCCTGATAGCTTAGGATCATTGAGAATCCGCTCCGAACTACCGCGTGATCATCTGCGATGACAATTCTCATTATATCGACGCCTCCCCCTTATTCATTGGGTGATACAGGAATGCTTAAGTGAATAACCGTACCTTGGTCGATCTCTGATCTCATCATTAATTGCCCATGGACTAACTCGGTTCGTTCTCGCATACCGAATAAACCAAGACCGGTTCCCTTAACGTCTCTAGAATTGAGATTAAATCCGGAACCTTCATCCCTCACGACTAACTGCAGCTTCCCCTGACTCTCGAATAGGGTTACATGCACTTCATCTGTATTTGCATATTTGAGCGCATTCAGAATCGCTTCCTGACATATACGATAGACTACCGTTTCGATCTCATTGTTATATCGAGCAGAAGATAATTCGGATGAGAATCTGACGAGAAAACCATAGTTTTTCTCAACCCATTTGAAATGAGAACGAAACGCAGCCTCCAAACCTAAATCATCTAACGATGCTGGTCGTAGTTCCACAGATAAATGGCGAATCTCTTCCAATAATCGGGTTAATGATGCTTCCGTTTGCTGAAGTTTGTTCAATACGACTTCATCTACATTCATATATTTTAAGACCCGTAAATCCACGAGTGAACTAAGCAATTCTTGAGCAACGCTATCGTGCAATTCACGAGAGATACGCTTTCGTTCATCTTCTTGTGCTTTAATCACATATTTGGTCATATTGGATCGATATAACATTTCTTGTGTTTTAAACTGTTTGGTTAAGTCAAGTAGCATAAATACATGTATACCTTGCAATTCATCAATCGTATGATAGCTTGCAGCATAGGGAACAACCCCTAAATCTTTCGTATTGAAATATACTTGAAATGAGGAGAAGTCCTCTTCAGGATTGGCCAAATAACAATTCAGACAAGAGATCATGGCCTCCTCGTTCGTATAACCAACACAAGTTTGACAGATGGATACCTCTTTGTTCGAGTACATCTGCTCAATAATTTCAATATCTATAATATTCTCAGCAGCCGGATTCATAGCCATAATCTTTCCCTCATTGCCGATAAAAAAAATAGCTTCTTTGCTGTTTCTGTACATTTTATCTAGAAGTTCTGCCATGTAGACTTGATTCGTTGGAATCATTGGTCTACCATCTCCTTGGTATCTAAAGATCCGAATACCGGTTCGATTTCGCTTTGAAACTCTTCAAATATGTCTTCCGTCAATTGGTTGCCATGACGAAATCCTACCAATAACACACCCATCACCCGATTACCCTTCCATAATGGAACAGCACCTAAGCTTTGAAGTTGCTCCGCAATAATGATCGGGTAATTGAACAAATCTTTGGAATCTAGGCCCATATTTACATCCTCCATAAATATCGGTTTGCCTGTCTTAAACACGATTCCAGCCACACCCTTACCTGAATATAGAACAATTCTTTTGTAACGCTTATTTAAATTACCCGAAACATACTGCCAGGTTAATACAAATTGATCTTCTGCCGGTTGCACTAGTGCAATAGAAACAAAGTCAAATCCAAAACGATTCCGAAGTGTGTCGATCTCTTGTTGATAATCAACATTAGACTCGTCATTCATTCCAATTAACTCCTCACATATAGAAAAGAAGGCATTCCGCCTTCTCCCCTCAAGTCAATGTCTACGGTTCTTTCTATACAGAATATAACTTCTACCTACATAGTTCAACGGAACACTCCACACATGAACAAGCCGTGTAAATGGCCATAATCCCAATATAGCAAATCCTGATAAGATATGAATTTTGAAAGAAAGGGGTACGTTCAACATCAAGCTAGCATCTGGTTGTAACGTAAATAAACCACGGAACCAGATGGAGACTGTCTCACGATAGTCAAAGCTCGGCTCTACCACATTCGTAACAATGGTGCTATAAAGTCCCATAAATACGATGAATAACAGGAGTATATTTACAATAATATCAGAAACGGAACTTAATTTGCGGACATTTTTAATTGATAAACGACGGGTTGTTAAGATAATCATTCCACCCAGCGTAAGAAATCCGAACAAACTACCAATATATATGGCACCTAGATGATACATATGATCATCAACTCCGAGAGCATGCATCCATGATTTTGGAATCGCAAGACCTGAAATATGACCGGCAATCACGGGCATGACACCCAAGTGAAACATCATGCTACCAATCCTTAACTGCTTCTTTTCTACAAATTCACTAGACTTTGCGGTCCAATTGAATTGATCATTACGGTAACGGAGAATATGTCCCACAATGAATACTACAATACAAGCAAAAGGAAATATGACCCATAGGAATTGATCAAACATGTTCATGGGTGTTCGCCTCCTGCTCAATACAATCTTTTAACGTTTCACGAATGGCCTTGATAAGATTGTAATAAGGGCTATTCCATTTCTCTAACGCTTGTAAGAGATGATATGTTCCATCTTCAATCACACCGATCATCACTTCAAAATCCCTAGCAGCGTGTGGATTCCCCCGCCACTCCGCGGCGTAAATAAACTCGCACATCAGCGGTAGATAATCAGACAATTCTTGCTCTGGCATATCAAGTCCAAACATTTGGTACATGATTTTGAGCTTAACAAGCATTTGCCCTCGTTCCTTGGAATCCTCAAACTTAAAGTATGTCATATACAGCGTTGCTTCCTTTTGAAAGTCAAAGGTTTGTGCATACAACTCCTCGATCTGCTCCAAGCTGTATTCTTGCATAAGACTCCAATATTTCTGAATATAATCATACGCAGGTGCAGCGGAATCCAGCCAGTCATCGATATCCAGTGGAAGAAAATCAAGCTTCTGCGGGTACGTTAGCTGCTGAGCGAACAAACCAAACACTTGTTTATGTTCATGTAGTATCTCTAGATTAATCACGCCAGATCCCCCCATAGAACTTCTCATCGTGAACTGGTTTACCTTCATGATCCATCGTTGGACCTGCGGGACCACAGCCTCCGCAATTCATATCAAATCCCTCAGATCCTTGCGAGCGATAAACGTCCATGTGAGTTTCCTTGTGTGATGTTGGAATGACAAACCGATCCTCATACTTCGCGATAGCAAGTAGGCGATAGATTTGTTCTGTCTGGTGCTTGGTTAGGCCTAATCGAGCTAGACGGCTTTCATCAAAAGGTTTACCTGTCGATACAGATCGCATATAGATACGCATCATAGCCAGTCGCTGCAGGGATTCCTTCACGGGCTCTGGATCTCCCGCAGTCAGCATATTCGCTAAATATTGAACAGGCATACGCATTTCTTCAATTGCAGGGAAGATCATATCTGGATTCTGAATAGAGTCTTTGCCTTCAAAATAATTCATAATCGGGCTAAGTGGTGGTACATACCACACCATCGGCAAGGTCCGATATTCTGGATGGAGTGGGAACGCCAGTTTATATTCAATTGCCAATTTATATACAGGTGAATTCTGTGCAGCTTCGATCCACTCTTCCGTTAACCCATCTGCGCGGGCCTGGGCAATGACCTCAGGATCATTCGGATCGAGGAACAAGTCACACTGAGCTTGATACAGATCTTTCTCATCAGGCTTAGATGCTGCTTCCAACACTTTATCTGCGTCGTACAACAATACGCCTAGATAACGAATTCGTCCTGTGCACGTCTCGGAGCATACTGTTGGTAGCCCTGCTTCAATACGTGGGAAACAGAATGTACACTTCTCGGCCTTATTCGTTTTCCAGTTGAAATACACCTTCTTATACGGGCAACCTGTCATACAATGGCGCCAGCCACGACAAGCTTCCTGATCAACGAGTACGATTCCATCTTCATCTCTTTTGTACATCGCACCGGATGGGCAAGACGCTACACAACTTGGATTTAGACAATGCTCACAAAGACGTGGTAAATACATCATGAATGCTTGTTCAAAGTCGAACTTGATCTTCTCTTCAAGCTTCTCAATGTTGGGATCCTTTGGACCTGTCACGTGCGCACCAGCTAAATCATCTTCCCAGTTAGGTCCCCACTCCAGATCCATCGTTTCCCCTGTTATCGCCGATTTCGGACGCGCCACAGGCTGATGTTTCTTCTCCCCTGCGTTCGTTAAATGCTCATAATTATACGTCCATGGTTCATAATAATCTTTCATTACAGGCATATCCGGGTTATGAAAGATTTTACCGAGTGCAATCTTGGATAATTTACTCCCCGATTTGAGTTCAAGCTTACCCTTAGTAAGCTTCCAACCACCTTTATAAAGCTCCTGATCCTCCCAGCGCTTCGGATATCCGATGCCTGGTTTCGTCTCCACGTTATTGAACCACATATATTCGGCCCCAGCGCGGTTGGTCCACGTCGTCTTGCAAGTCACACTACACGTATGGCATCCGATACATTTGTCCAGATTCATAACCATCGCAACTTGTGCTTTAATCTTCAAGCCAATCCACCTCTTTCATTTTACGGACAGCTACATAGACATCCCGCTGGTTACCGATCGGTCCGTAATAATTAAATCCGTAGCTGAGTTGAGCGTACCCACCTACCATTTGTGTTGGTTTGACGTGGATTTTGGTTGGTGCATTATGACTTCCGCCACGTTCCTTCGTGATCTCCGAGCCCGGTACATTGATATGCTTATCTTGCGCATGGTACATGAACATCGTGCCTTTAGGAATACGATGGCTGACGACCGCCCGTGCGGTTACGACACCATTACGGTTATATACTTCAAGCCAATCATTATCCTCGAACCCTTGATCCGCTGCATCCTCGTTACTGATCCAGACAGTCGGACCTCCGCGGAACAGCGTTAACATATGCAAATTATCCTGGTACGTACTGTGAATATTCCATTTACCATGCGGTGTTAAATACCGAAGCACAAGCGCATCCTTACCGCCCACGATCTGATTGTCCCGCGGACCAAATACCATAGGGGGAAGTGTCGGTTTATACACAGGTAACGCTTCTCCGAATTGAAGGAAGATTTCATGATCAATATAGAAATGCTGTCTTCCTGTAAGGGTCCGGAAAGGAACGAGACGTTCGATGTTCGTGGTGAACGGTGAGTACCGTCTTCCCATTTTGTTGGACCCGCTAAATACCGGTGTGGGAATAACCTCACGTGGTTGTACCGTAATACTCTGGAAAGTAATCCGTTCTGCTGCACGATCGGCTGAAATATCTTTTAGTTCAACACCCGTGTCTTGTTCAGCAGATTCCCATGCACGTTGTGACAACTTCCCATTTGTTGCCGATGACAAATTCAAGACAGCATTTGCTGCTTGGCGAGCGGTATGGAGTTTCGGAAGGCCATTCTTAATCGTCTCATCGAAATAAGAACCGTTGATCTTTTTCAATTCCTCATATTCTTCAGCCGCAGAGAAGCTGATGCCGTGAGCCCCTACTTTGCCTGTTGCCAAATTAGGCCCAAGCGACACATACTTATCGTAAATTTTCGTATAATCGCGCTCCACGATCGTCAGATTAGGCATTGTTTTCCCTGGAACAGCTTCAACCTCACCCTTCTTCCAATCCTTGACTTCACCATACGGTTGTGAAATTTCATTCACAGAGTCATGCGTAAGTGGCGTCATCACAAGATCCTTGTGTACCCCTGGAAGGTGTGCTTTCGCCATCTCCGAGAAGGTCTGTGCAATCGTCCGATAAATATCCCAGTCCGAACGGGATTCCCATAACGGATCAACAGCTGGATTAAATGGATGCACGAAAGGATGCATATCTGTTGAAGATAGATCTGTCTTCTCATACCAAGTTGCGGCCGGTAGCACAATATCTGCATACATCGGAGTTGACGTCATCCGGAAGTCGAGTGCTACCAATAAATCCAACTTTCCTTCAACATCATCACGCCATGTAATTTCATCTGGTTTATCTTCTATATTGGGTGTAGCTAGAAGTCCATCGGATGCTCCTAGTAAATGCTTCATGAAATACTCTTGTCCCTTGGCCGAGCTAGATATTAAGTTAGAACGCCACACAAATAATGAGCGCGGGAAATTCTCCGGTGCATCGGGATCTTCAACAGCGAATTGTGTTTCTCCCGAGACGATTTGTTTCAACGTGTGTTCTACAATCTCATCATTGGTTGTCTTACCTTGCTGTGCCGCTTCCTCAGCAAATGCCAAGCTACTCTTATTAAATTGCGGATAAGAAGGGAGCCATCCCAACCGCGCAGCAAGTACGTTATAATCCGCAGGATGCTGATACCGAATGTCGCCACCTGTTGGCGATTTCAGTGATTCTGCACCCGTCTCCTCGTATTTCCATTGATCCGTAGCAAAATAAAAATAGGAAGTTGCATTTTGCTGACGTGGTGCTCCTTGCCAATCTTTTGCGAACGCAATCGTCGACCAACCCTCAATCGGACGCAATTTCTCTTGTCCTACATAGTGCGCCCATCCACCACCATTTACACCTTGTGAAGCGGTGAGAATAACCAGGTTCAGAATGGACCGATATATGGTATCACTGTTAAACCAGTGATTAATACCTGCGCCCATAATAATCATGGAGCGTCCATCTGTATCCAGTGAATTTTGTGCAAACTCACGAGCGATTTGAGTGACAATGGATGGTTTGACACCTGTTATTTTCTCCTGCCAAGCAGGTGTATAGAAAGATCTCACATCATCGTAACCTGAAGCTTCCAAGTCACTTCCGATCCGCTTCACACCATATTGGCTGAGCATGAGATCATACACAGTAGCAGCCAACCGCTCTGTTCCATCCCCAAGTTGAATCTTCCGAACTGGAATCGGACGTGTAAAGGTGCCATTCCCACTATTGTCGAAGAATGGGAACACGATTTCCTGCCAATGTGCGCCGAGTTCTTCAACTGAAAGCGCAGGATGGATCTTCGTGCCGTCTTCTCGTTCAAGAATTAGATTCCACTTCTTATCCTTCTCCCAGCGTTGTCCCACCGTCCCATTGGGAACCGTGATTTCATTCGTTATTTCATCCACAATAACTGGCTTCCACTCCGCGTGCTGTGAATGATCACCCAGATCACTAGCTCGAAGGAAACGACCTGCTTTATAGGTATCCTCATGTTCATCTAGCAAGATAAGGAATGGCATATCTGTAAATTGTTTCGCATAATTCAGGAACATCGGTTCCTTGCGTTCTTGATAAAATTCACTCAAAATGACGTGCGTCATCGCTTGTGCAATAGCCGCATCCGTTCCCGGGTTTGGTGATAACCAGTTATCCGCAAACTTCACGCTTTCCGCATAATCAGGTGCAACAGATACTACTTTAGTTCCCTTATAGCGTACTTCCGTCATAAAATGGGCATCAGGCGTACGGGTTAATGGTACGTTCGATCCCCACATGACGATATATCCAGCATTGTACCAATCACTCGACTCCGGTACATCGGTTTGCTCACCCCAGATTTGCGGGGAAGCTGGTGGAAGATCCGCGTACCAATCGTAGAAACTTAACATTTCGCCACCAAGAAGCGAAATAAACCTTGCACCCGACGCATAGCTGATCATGGACATGGCTGGAATAGGCGTAAAGCCAGCAATGCGGTCAGGTCCATATTTTCGAATCGTATAGATAAGCTGCGCTGAAATTAATTGGATCGCATCTTCCCATTTCACACGTACATGACCCCCTTTGCCGCGGGCCTGCTTATATGAATTCGCTTTGTCGGGATCTTCCACAATACTTGCCCAAGCAGCAATAGGATCCGAGTGTTCTATCAATGCTTGCTTCCATAAACGCCACAAACGCCCACGCATATAAGGATATTTCACGCGCAAAGGGCTATATTCATACCAGGAAAATGAAGCACCACGCGGACATCCACGGGGTTCAAATTCTGGCATATCTGGTCCACAAGATGGATAATCAATCTGCTGATTCTCCCAAGTAATAATTCCGTTCTTCACAAATACCTTCCAACTGCAAGATCCTGTACAATTCACGCCATGCGTCGTACGTACCACCTTGTCATGCGACCAACGTTCGCGGTACATATTCTCCCATGATCTATCTTTTTCTTCGAGAATCGACCAATTTCCTGAATAACTTTCCGTAGGTTTAAAGAACTTAAGTCCAAATTTCCCTTTCATCGGATACGACCACTCCTTTTTCGGAAATGACAAAGATTTGAGGGGAATCAATGATTGTCTATTCTTATACCTTCATTATGAAAGGGAGCCATGCGTGTTCCTATTAGGGAATCACCTATATTCTACGAGGAAAGCCCTATTTCCAATTTAATTGAGTTCGGATGGTCATACCAAGTGCGACAAGAGGTGGCATTGCGACATACAAAACATACGTTCGTTTTATTATTGACAAATTACATATTGTGGGGTATATTGAATGGAAATCAAACATTGTAGCGAGCGAAGCACCTCGCAAGAACAGGCGTAATAGCCTTTCTTGAGAGGTGCTTTTTTTGTGCATGACCATTCTTATAGATAGGGGTTGAAGGAATTGATGAAGGGTATAAGTAGAAGATGTCTTTGGAGTAGGTTGATTGTGATTCTCTGTGTATCGACTATCTTGACTTTGTTACAAGTGAATGTACCGCAGGTACATGCATCGGATCGTTGGGATACTGCATTGGCACAAATCGATATTGTTTACGATGATGTTACAGCATTGAAAGTAACCACGCTGTCAGAAACACAACATATTCAAGAACAGCGTACAAAGAATACTGATGCATTGAAGCTGGTGAACGTAAAGATCACCGCCATAGACGTGGAATGGATAAAAAAACTGCAAATAGAATTGGACCAGACATTACGGAAACATACTCCTTTATTAGAACAGTACACAACACTTAGTAAACAGGCTTCTGCCGCTAAGCAGAACAAGAATAAGAAGCTATCAGATCTATTGGATCTAAAGCGTAATAAGTTACGCGCTTCTGTGGAAGCAGCCCGTACCGATATTAAAGTTAAGAAAGCGGCGCTCTCTACCGCCAAAAAACAGCGTGCAACCAAGGTGAAGGTGGTTAAGGATGCACTCGCACCTGTGCAGAATTTCAAAAAACAAATTACAGCTGAGAATAAGACGATTGCTGCTATTAGACAAATCTATTCCGCAGCGGAGAAGAGTTATAAAGCTAGTGTAAAAGAGGGCAACGCAGTAACCGCCGCAGACAATATCACGCTTATGTATGAGCAAATGGTACTCATTCATACCTCTTTACAAAAGGTATACGACTGGGAGAAGCAAATTGCACAGACTATTGTGATAGCAGAGTCCAAGTTACCGAAGTAGTGATGAAATTTAGTTCCCATAGCAATGGTAAACGCGAATAAGAGAAATAGAGATCCTTATTCGCAGTTAAGCAATAAGGATCTCTACCGATTACATCATGTTATATTTGACACTAATCACTTAAATTCATACCAGAATATTCTATAGTCAAAATAAGGTGTCATTCCAAGACTTTTAGCCACAGTAATAGATCCCGTATTGTCCGGAGAACAATCCCAATAAGGGGATATCCCTCTTTGTTTGCATTCTTCCATAACTGCTCTAGCTACTGCTGTGCCATATTTATTTCTTTTATATCCTTCTAACGTTTCTATATCGATAGCATGTGTCTCATTGTCCACAAATGCAGAGAAACATAAACTCACCACGTTATTGTTATGCTCCACCATATAGCCAAACCCTAGTTGTAAGAAAGCATCTGTGGAATCCCAATAGCGATTAATTTTCTCTTCTAAAAATGTATGGTTTTCCAATCTCATAGAATTCAATATGTTCTCATCTAGTCTTCGAATCATGATCTTATCTTCTATGAACTCACTAGTGTCTATATTCCGTTTAAGGGTAAACACATGCTGAATATCACTAGAAATGTCGCGGGAATTGAAAATCTCCTGGATCGTTTCAGCCCATGAATCCGTTTCACCACTGATCTCGACCCAGTTCACACCAAGCTTCTGTAGTCTGGGTTCAATATGTTGTGTCATATATGCTTCCAACCCTGTCCGAAAATGTCCACTTTGTGCGTCCCCAATAATGTGGAAACCTTCCTGACCTTGAATCCATACTAAGGCAGCTGTAGGCTCTGTTGGATGATCTATATAGACCCAACCAGGATTATTTCCATTCACCACAGCTCTCACCTCAATATTGTTACACGGGTCAGTGAGATGTTTTATTGTATAGAAGTCTTGTTTATTTAATTCTGTTATCATAGCTACACCTCCGAATGGACTACACAGACATGTTCTCCGAGGCTAGCGAACAACCTTAGATCATTAACGAAAAATTCTTGTTAAACAATGTCCATAATCTATTAGTTATCTGATTCGTTTTTTAGCATTCAATAGTGTTATCTACATAGATTGAACTAAAGAAGAACCCGCTTTAGTGTACAATCTATTTACTAAGCTCTACACAATATCTTACTTCCTCTTTAATCATATTAAAGCCAACTGATCCGTATAGTGACAACGCGGAGTTATTCGTAGTTAATACCATCAATTCAGCAGACTCTAGCCCATTCCCTTTTAAATAGTTCAGCGCTTGTATCAACATATATTTTGCAATGCCACGATTTCTCCATGGTTCACGTACGAAGACATCTTCTATAACTCCTTTACCTTCTTCCCGCCATGCCATTAAGCTACCCACAATCGTATCCGCTTCGCGGACAACCATCGCTGTCCACAGTGGATTCTGTTTGTATTGAGATAGTCTTTCCATTCCTAGCGCTGTATCAGGCCAAATCTGTGCTTCTAACTGTAAATACTCAATTTCTTCTTGAGAAGACTCCATTGCCCAAGGTGTACATTGAAGGTCATCGCTTATTTGCAACTCTGGAATAGACTGTGTAAGGTCGCGTTCCATTGTAAATAAACTTTCCCTATGACGGAAACCCTTCTGCTGAATGAAGAATTGACTATTGGCATTCTCTGACGGATCGTTACCCACACAAAGTAATGTACCATGTTCATGGGACAAGGACTCTTTTAACTCCATAGCACGTGAATATAGATATGGGTAGAGTTGTTCTAATAGATTGAGATCAGTTTCTCTTTCTGCGATGGTCTTTAAATTAAGATAGATCAAATGTTTGCTTTCAGCAGAACGACCAGACGGAACTATATCAATGATACTCACTTGCCCCTTAGCAATCATTTTCCCTTGTTCAAAAGCACAAAACACATTAACCCAGTTATCGGAGTCGCCCACCCACCAAAAAGTAGCATTCTCCCTTGAATTAACCGAGTTGTACAATTCGCCTAGTAATGGCATGTCACCTTCTTGAAAATTACGTATTTCAATCTCATCTAACAGCTCGACTGATTCCACCAATATAGTACCCCTTTCGATACATTTATCCATTTATTTCATGGCAAATTTTTACTAATAATATCAATAAGGTATCACGTGTAAAATCAATTTCCTAGTTAAAATAAAATTATAATCAATCTTTATCCTTCATCTATATAGATTGAACTAAAGACGAACCCCCATATTCCTGATTCTCTTTAGAAATGATTGAACTTATGAGCGCAGACTTTAGTTCAATCTATCTATTAAAAAAATCAACCTGAGTAGATTCACTTTATTTGTTCAAATTCATATTTAAGTCTATTAATAAACCTTCGTGCGATCTGCGAAGCATGTTTACCTGCGGGTACCACAGAGCCAAAGTGTTTCGTATGGGAATCGGGATATCGTAGTTCAATTGTTTTCATGACTGAATGCATTACCTCGGAAGTTTTTGAAAATGAGTAATCCAGACCAATTGTGATAGCTAGACCTTCTGCAACTGCATTCTCGATCGCCCGAGTATTATTACTTACAAATAGGATATTGACCGGTCCATCGTTGGATAAATATCGCTTAACATAATCCAGGATATAATGATCATCGTACAATACTAACGTTTGTCCTACTAATTGCTCGTGCGTAATTACCGTGTATAACGCTAGCGGTGAATTCGGATGAACCCCAACGACAATTTCCCCCTCCATTAAACCCTCAAACATGAATCCCTGATGTTTCTCGGGCATACCCTCGGGCCACACCATAAGGCCTATATCCATTTCCTTATGAAGCACATTATCTAGAATCTCTTTGGGTCCCTTTTCAAAAATCTCTATTTTTACATTAGGAAAGTCTTCCTTAAAGCCCGATATTACCTTCACCAATAGATGCATAGGTCCCGGAATCGTTGCAATTCTCAAATGCCCACTCAACGTATTACTGAAAATTTGTGCCTCTGTTTTCAATTCATTCACTTTCATTAGAACCTCATTCGCCTTAACTATAATGGCTTGTCCTTCGGCCGTTGGAACAGCTCTAAGTCCTCGCGAACGGGTAAATAATGTGACTCCAAGCTCTGCTTCTAGCAGGGTGATCGACTGACTAATAGCCGAAAGAGTGATATGACGGTTCTGTGCAGCTTTGGTAAGTGAGCCTATCTTTGCAACTTCAACAATATTCTCGCACTGCTCCAGATTCATTGGACACGCTCCATATTCATTATTACTTAACAAGTATTAAATATAGTTAAATTTCGCTTAATAATAGACAATGCTACAATGTAAATAAGTTAGTAAATAACCTTTCTTACTATACCAGCTTTCAATAGTAGTATAACTATATTTCACGAGGAGGAAACTCATATGATAGAAAAAAGAGTTGCCGTAATAACAGGTGGAGCAAGTGGAATCGGTAAAGAAACCGCCATTAAATTTGCAAGTAAAGGTGACCGAGTTGTCGTTGCCGATTTCAATGAACAATTAGGTGACGAAACGGTCGCACAAATTATTGCAGACGGTGGCGAAGCTATTTTCGTCAAAACCGATGTTTCTAAATATGAAGATGTTGAATCGTTAATTCAGAAAACCGTAGATACCTATGGTAGAATCGACGTGATGTTCAACAATGCTGGAATCGGACGTGTCACTCCTGTTCTAGACCTAGACATGAAGGATTATCATCGTGTCATTAATGTCAATCAGCACGGTGTAGCTCATGGTATTATTGCTGCAGGTAAAAAAATGCGTGAGCTTGGCATCAAAGGTGTTATCATTAATACCGCTTCGGTATTTGGATTCTTGGCATCCCCAGGTACATTCGCCTATCATGCTTCCAAAGGTGCGGTCATTATGATGACCAAATCCGCAGCACTTGAGCTATCTGTTCATGGTATCCGTGTAGTTGCTGTCGCTCCTGGAGCTGTTGATACACCAATCATTCAAGGGTATAAAGATAAAGGCATGATTGATGATATGAAGAGAAAAGTTATGGGTAACAAACTAACTCAGCCCGAACAAGTTGCAGATACGGTGTATTTACTCTCCTTACCAGAAGCTAGCGCAATTAACGGTAGCGTTGTAATGGCGGATGAAGGATTTGCTTCGTTTAAATAAAACTGAACGTAAGATACTAAAAAGGGATGTCCTANNTAGGACATCCCTTTTTAGTATTTGAATTATTTACATTCGCTTCATATAATCTCTGTTCTGTTCGTATGTTTCCTTTAAAGGTTAATTTGCGATTTGATTGATTGATTTAAGTGATTTCAGTTCATTAATGCGTTCTTTAATTATATTTAGTCTGACTCTGTAAGTTAAATTATGTGGCTTAATAAATAACAAAGTGAGATAAAACATGTAGTTAACATAAATCAAACCATCTTGAAGCTTATTTTTGCGATCATCATGGAAAAAGGTATTCTTCAACTCGTTCACTCCTTAAAAAGAATGCGATCTTACCAATAATAGTATTACGATCAACTAAGTACATTAAAATCAGTAACAAGACAAACTACGTTGTCGTCAGCATCGAATCCCCAATAAGAAGCATAGAAGCCGTCGCCATAACCAGAACTGAACATGACCACATTGAGCCCAGTATCTTCACACACGATCACACTTCCCCAATTGTCATCACGTTCGCTCAGCACATCTTCTATAAGATTATCGTATAAGCTGATAAAATCATCTCCGAGATCACGTTGCAATCTGGCTTCCATCTCATCCAGCTTATCGATCGCTTCCACATCCCCGAAACAACCTAGACCGGTATCCACTGGATAACCGAATATGCTCCCATCCTTCAGTTCGTTCACGTTCTGTCCCGGTCTTACAGCCATTTCCCAACGAATGGGTCGTGTGTCAGACAATTTCAATTCGGCTGCAGCAATGCGTTCTTCTTCCTTGTGCCACCAAGCAACGACCGGATACTTACCGGACTGGATCGTCCGCTCGAATGGGTGGTTGTGGGAAATGAGCGGATCGCACGCAACCATTTTTCCAGAAACAATGGTTATCTGTTCCAGCGTTTCAGGGCGGAGAATTCCGCTTTCTGGTTTGGCTAATTCAAGCAATAGATTTGACATTATCGTCATCCTTTCTATTTTGGTTATTTCCATAAGAGAATTCTCTCTATTATCTTACAAGTAGTACATACATAATTCGGTAGTAATAAGTCGATTCCTTGTTTTATTCTCTCAAATACTAAGAAAATCCTGACGGTTTCGTATATGTCCAAAAACCCGCATTTATATGCGGGTTTAGCGTGTTTCTATCGAAAATTCAATTCTGTACCTGGTTGTAATGAATGCAAACCCTTATGACCTTCATCCAGCAATCTCGCGACAACAAGATCAGTTTCTTCTTTGGGTGCATGTACCAAAACCGCTTGGGTGCTTGGCACTTCATTCAACATCATGCTCACATCGGGTAGTCCTTGATGAACTTTATAGCATATGTGCTGCACACTGCATCCCGATGGCATCGTTCCTTTATCTAATATTTTCCTAGCAAATGAACCACGTGCCGTATGACCTGTCAAAATAACTGCATGTTTGGCCGACTGTGATAATTGATCATAATACCAACGCGCTCGTGGGGATTCCATCATTCCGTCCCCGGTAAATATTATGCTGGGCACGTCACTTTCCAACAAAAAACTACGTTCCTGATCATCAATCGGAGTAACCACTTTGTTGCTATTCAATAACTCTTCAATCCGCTGTAGAGCGCCTGCACGGAGCCATTCTGACCAATTTCTCATTCGCTCAAGTCCAAGCCAAATCTCTTGTTCTACTATAATTTCATATTGTGAAAATACTTCTGACGCCCAAACGAGTAATTCCTGACCGCGGCCAAGTGTCGGAACCGGCAGTAGCAAATGACCCCCTGCACCAAGAACACGCTTTGCTGCCTGTGTAAGCTGCTCCAGCTTTACTTGCTGCGGGTCGGCCTCCATACCATATGCATTATCCACTATAGACAGATCGACTTTTGAACTTCTAGGTGAATCTGCGTCCAGCAATTGAGATTCACGACTGTAGTCCCCGGAGAAGAATAACTTACGTTCCTCCATCTCCAGCAAAAACCATACAGAACCAGCCAGATGCCCGCTTCTTCCCCATTTTATTCTCAAGTCCTTACTCAGTTCGAACCATTCATCAGGTGAGGCATAATCCTCAAGATAACGGTACGTCATCGCTTCTACATGTTTCTCTTTGTACGGAAGTTCTCCCCCGCGTCTGTTCACATATCTACGCCAACTATCGAAATAGCTTCCGAGTTGTTCCGCAGTTGCCCGTGTTGTCCAGATATCTCCCTTATATCCGTGCTTATATAATAGTGGAAGTCCTATGGAATGATCCTCATGTGCATGCGACAAAAAAACAGCGGTTAACTGTGATACTTCCTCGGCAACAAGAAGCGGGTAGATACCTACTCCCTCTTTTTTGACACCACAGTCCAACATAATCCGGTTCTGTTCTCCGGATAAGAAATAACAGGAGCGGCCATGTTCGCCCGCTCCACCCCAAATTTTTAGTTTTATCATCAAGCATTCCACTTTCTTTTGGAGCCCAGGCTCTCAATAATTACAAGCATCACGGTGGTGAGCCCTACAGACACGACGGCCATCGCCATGCCCAAAGATACTTGTCCTTGTTCAAATTGAGCAAATATATACGTTGCCGAGGTTTGAACGGACGGTGGCAAAATTAATAGCGAACCCACTAGTTCCCGTGAGGCGATGGTGAACGTCATCATCCAGCCAGCCATCATACCGGGTACTATTAAAGGCAGCAATACACGGCGAAAAACATAGTGTGGTTTCCCGCCAAATACTTGTCCCGCTTGAAACAACGAGGGGTCAATCTGGCCAAAGTCGCTTTTTACATATTGTACGGTATATGGAACAAACAAAATGACATACGTCAAAATGACCATACCATATGTGTTGTACAACGGAATCGGCATCCAAGGGGAATTCCACAGCAGGATCAACCCAACGACCATAACAATTCCCGGCACGGTATTCGGTAATAGACTGAATAAATCAGTCGTTCTCTCCATACGGGTACGTGATCGCCCAATGACAATAGCAAACCAAGTGCCAAGTATCACGGCAATTGTTGAAGCCGCTAGTGACAGTAGCACACTATTCATCAACGATCTCATGCTAGTAGAACCCCAGGTCAGCAATTCCTTGTAATACTCCAGCGTAAGGTTGTTCCAAGCAAGTCCTACTCCCCTCAGCTTCATGGTTGAAGCTGCAATGATTGAGAAATAGGGTACGCCAATGGACAGAAGTAACACTACCGCGACAAAAATAACATAAATCCATGTCCCTCGGCCTTGCGAATGCAAGGAAGAACGACGAATACCCTTACCACCTACTAGACTATAAGTGAAGCGTCGGCTTAGAACCGACTGCGCATACCAAATCAGCAAACATGCCGTAAGCAGCACGGAGGCTAGCGAAGTCGCCTTACCAAAATCAATCGGCCAGCTCGATATATATTTGTGAATCTCCGAGGTCATTACTTCATACCCAATACGTTTTCCGAACGTGACGGGCGTTCCGAACTCGGCGATCGTTTTAACGAAAATAAGCATAGCTCCCATTCCGTATGCAGAGAGCAATAATGGTGCAATGATACGCCGAAACCGATATGTGAAAGGCGCGCCAAGCACAGCTCCCGCTTCTTCAAGGCTACCGCCTATCCGCTCAAGCGCTCCGCGCAGTAGCAAGTACAGAAATGGGAACAAATGTAGACTCATAATCGTGACCATGCCTCCAAAGGTGAAGAAGGAGGGTGTCACCGATGCAAGCCCAGGTACAAGTTGCTCCAGATACCCGTTTTTTTGCATAAACAGAATCCAGCCCATAGACCCAATATAAGGTGGTGTCATGAAGGGGATCAAAAAAACGATATCCAGCCAGCGCCACCGAGCTAGCCGGGTATTCACCATGATCCAAGCGAGTGGTAGTGCGAGCACGGTTGTACCTGCTATAACGCAAATCCCTAGCCAGATTGAACCAAGTAGAACTTTGAGAATCTCAGCGTCGGCCAAAGTACGGAATGGAGCTGCCAATTGCAGCTCACCATCCCGATATACGCTTTGAATAAATATTTCAACCAAAGGGACAACAATCATTATCGTCAGTACAAGTAAAGCTAGGGCAATCGACCATGCTCGAATGTGTCGCAAAGATGAAGAGTTTCTCATGATTATTTAAATAGTTTCGTGAACTTATCTGTCACATCTGCTCCATTTTCATTCATCCATACCCAATCAGCTTTGAGTAGCGGAATCTCATCCAGATTAGCACGATTCTCAGCCTTGATATCTGTACGACCTGGAAGGAGTGCCGCATTGGAAACCAGCTTCTGCGCTTCATCTGATAGTAGATAGTCAATGAATGACTTGGCGTTCTCTTCATGCTGGGTTGATTTCATAATCGCCGCGGGACGTGGACTAATCACTGTACCTTCCTTCGGATACACGATATCAACCGGCTCTCCCTTTGCTTTCGCTTTATAAGTCATGTAGTCAACCGCACCTGCTACCATGCTTTTAGCGCCTGTGATAACTGGATCCAGTGCTTCCTGATTGGCTCCTGCAACAGCTACATCGTTATTATTAAATTGCTCGAACAAGGACCAGCCACTCTCTCCCTTGTCACTGAGATAACCTGTTATGAAATCAAGCGCCGAACCCGATAACGAAGGATCAGGAATGTTGATTTGTCCCTTGTATTCCGGTTTAGTTAAGTCTTCCCAAGAAGTCGGCGGTGTTGTAACAAGCTTCGTGTTATAAGCAATACCTAGAGCAGAAGCACTACTGCTGAAATAGTTCCCTTCTTTATCGGACCAATCAGGGTTAAGCTTGTCTGCATTTTTGGCTTCCGGGTAAGGTAGTGTCAGCCCATCGTTCTTCAACCCTTGTGCAGAAGGTAGTGATGCTAGTATCACAACGTCAACAACTGGGTTGGATTTCTCTGCTTCCATACGAGCTAGAATTTTACCTGTTGTTCCTTGGAACATCTCGACCTTCACACCTGTTTGGGCTTCATACCCTTCAATGATCTTGTTAGCCAGCCCTTCCGGTCCCGCACTATATACAACGAGCTTTTGATCGGCAGCTTGGGTGTTTGTCACACTGTTATTCGCTGAAGGCGAAGCCTCCTTGGCAGTTGAATTAGAATTAGTACCGCAGCCCGCCAACGTTAAACCTAGTGCCAGAACCAATGTAAGTGACGTTCCCTTATTCCATCCAGTCTTAATCGTTGTGAAATTATTCATAATTTAATCTCTCCCTTTATTTAGATTCAACCAAGTGATGAAGGCGATGATGCGGTAAATAGACCTCTCTCTTCGTACCTACAGCCAGTCGAGTATGGTGGTAAGCAGTCCATTGCTCCCCATGCCCCTCTGCTTTGACTCTGAGTTCATATCGCTCTCCTACGTAGCTGACATGTGTGATCTCTACCATAAAAGAGTGACAATCTTCTCCTGTCCGATCCCATAACAGGTGCTCTGGACGGAACATCGTGTGGTCTGGCACAAGCCAGTTGGATTTGCCGATAAAGCGAGCAACAAAGGCATCTGAAGGTTCACCATAAACCTCTTCTGGTGTTCCTGATTGCAAGATTCGACCACTATTCATAACCACTACTTCATCAGACATGGACATCGCCTCAATCTGATCGTGTGTGACATACAGAGCTGTAAGCCCCAGATCACGAACTAATGACATCATCTCCACGCGCATGTCCTCACGTAGTACTGCATCCAATGCGCTTAGCGGTTCATCGAACAACACAAGACGTGGAGTGATAGCTACGGCACGTGCAAAAGCTACACGCTGCTGTTGTCCACCAGACAGTTGGTGAGGGTATCTATCATGCATCCCTGTCAACTTAACCTTGTCCAACGCTTCCATCACGGTTTCACGTATTTTGGAAGTACGCTTACCCGCTCGAAGGCCAAAAGCAACATTTTCAAATACCGTCATATGCGGCCACAATGCAAAATCTTGAAATACCATGCCGAAGCCACGCTGGTGTGTCGGTACCACCCTCTTACTTGGCCCCGAAAAGATCACCTCTTCCCCCATCGAGATCGTACCCATATCCGGCGTTTCTAGCCCTGCAATCATGCGAAGAATTGTTGTTTTTCCGCAGCCCGAAGGACCTAGTAGTGTCGTAAAGCTTCCCTGACGTACGGTCAAATCCGTCGGATGCAAGGCAACAGTTCCACCAAAGGCTTTACCGAGCCCTCGTATGTTCAAATCCATATGATTACCATCCTTGTATGCTTTGGCATTGTGTAATGAATCACTACTTACATTTACCAGTCTACCTGTGAAGTACAATACCCGTGTTAAATGAATGTAAAGGCAAAATTAATATTTTCAATGAATACTGTTAACATTCATAGATAAAATCTATAGATAAGAAACAACGAAAGTGAGAGACGATGATGATGAACCTGAATCTATTAAAACTACGCATTGTGGAGTTGCTCGAAAAGCACAAGAAAATTACAACTGTCGCAGACATCCTTGAATTAAAACAACCGACCGTCACCTTTCATATGAAGAACATGGAACGGGACTACGGAGTCAAGCTGTTCGAAGCGCGAATGGGCAGAATCATTCTGACAGACGCAGGCCATGCCCTGCTCCATTATGCCGTCAAAATCAATGCGCTCGCTGCCGAAGCGGAGCGTGTCGTCTTGGAGTTCGACACGCTCCGTAGGGGTAGCATCCGTATCGGAGCTAGTTACGTTCCTGCTACTTATGTACTTCCCGCTGTGTTACATCGGTTTGGTAAGGAGTATCCGGGAATCCAGCTTTCCCTATTTGTCAAAACGGCTCCCGTCGTAAAAGATATGCTAGAATGTCATGAAATCGATATCGGCATTATCTCAACCGAACCATTCGCGGCTCCTGCATTGCTTGCTGAAGCAATATGCGAAGATGAATTGGTGCTCATTTATGCACCAACTCATCCCTTAGCCTTCCTAGAAAATGTAACACCTGAACTGATTACCTCTTCATCCTTTGTTCTTCATGGCAAAGAATCCAGCACCCGAAGGATGACGGAGAAATGGCTAGAAAACCACGAACAGCGTCTACCTTCCTATTTGGAGCTGGATTCGCTTGAAGCTATTAAACAAGCGGTTATACTTGGAACGCATGTATCCTTTGTATCCCGTATGGCCGTCGAGAGTGAGGCCCAGCGCGGACTGCTCCAAATGTGCCCCATCCCCGGAAACCTGATAGAACGTTATGTTTATGCCGTGACGAATAAAGAACGCCATCGCTCCGCATTGATTAATCAATTCAGCAGCTATTTGTTCTAATCAAGTAGAAACGGCTATGCCGTCCTTTTCCAAGAAGCTTATGCTTCCGATGCTAGCGATACTTCGTATCACTTTAAGGCACCCGTTTCAGCGGAAATATAAGGAATAGAGTATCAATATAGATTGAACTAAAGACGATACCCCCTATCAAAAATCCCACATTATGCAATGCTTCGCATAACGTGGGACTCCTGATTCCACTATTGCTATTGGCTTACCAATCGAATAACAGTCAATTCGGGTTTCTCGAATAAACGTACAGGTAATCGGGTCGTCCCGATTCCTCGGTTTACATAAAGCGTCAGAGGTCTGATCTTTCCTTCAAGTGAGTACAACCCCTCAATATATTTATTGCCTAACGAAGTTGTAATCAGTGGTTGTAGAAAAGGAATACGAACTTGCCCGCCATGACTATGTCCAGAGAGTTGTAGATCAACCGGATAATCTGTGAATCGATCCGCTACATCTGGTTGATGAACGAGGAGCAGATTGAAATCCTGGGCCCGGAGCGATTGAAGCGTACGTTCAATCATCGGTTTGCCTAACAAGAAGTCGTCAAGCCCTGCTATGTTCATTCTTTCACCGGTAGCAGATATAATCGAGTGAACCTCATTCACGAGTACCATGAACCCGGCTTCCTCCATGTATTCCTTGTACAGCCGACTTCCTCCTCCCCCTCTATCGTGATTACCATATACAGCATATTTACCGAAGGGAGCTTCGATCTTTGCTAATACCTTTTGGGCTAACTTTCTATTCTTAGAACCATATTGCGCGTAATGATCCATTAGATCGCCTGTGAATACCACAATATCCGGTTTCATTAGATTCATGCGATCAACTAACGATTGAAGCTGGTCAACCGTATAATCGGGACCTAAGTGCGTATCCGAGAATTGAACGATCGTCATACCATCAAATGACTTCTGTACGTACTTATTCTCAATATCGATTCGAGTCACGGACAGCGCCTTAGGCTCAATTTCTGTTGCATAGAATCCGATTCCTAAGATCATGAGTATGTTCGTGCACAACCCAATCAATATCTTTCTGACAATCAATTCCCAAGACCTTTCTTGATCGCATTCCAAATGGGATTGTCCGATGTTTCAGGAATGAAGGTCTCCCCTTTATCTCTCGCGTCCCAGTATTCATAACCTAGCTTCTCGCTCCCAAACTCATAATCCATCCCATCCCAAGTATCTTCACGGAATGCGTAGTATGACCAGTGCCAACCCTGTTCATTGAAAATAGAAATAAGATCAGTCATGTATTGATCTGCTCCCTTGACCATTCGGTTCGTTCCAAATTCTGATGCAATAATCCGATTGGCCGGAACATGATGCTCCGTTGCCCACTTAGCCACTGGTTCCACGAATTGTTTAAGAGCTTGACGATTAAACTTCATTTCCTTCTCGTCATTTCCGACTTTGACTGTTCCTGGATAAGAATAGGTAAATCCTTTGTTCTTATTCTGGCTAGTCAATTCATAAGGCTCATACATATGAAAAGCATATAGAACGTTAGGGTCATCAATCGGTTTCAAATAATTAAATGCCCAAGGCGTTGCATAAAGACCTGAATCTAGAATAATTGGTGTAGTCGTATCGACCATCCTAATCCCTTTGATTATTGCATCATAGAGGACGTTTAAGTCTGCTGCCGTATTCTCTACTTTGTTGTACCACGCTGTATAATCCTGAGTCCAGAAATCATTAAAGCCCGTTGCCGTCTCTGGATGTGGCTCATTAATAAGGTTATAGCCAATAATGGCAGGATGATTCTTCAGTCGGGTGGCAAGATCCTTCCAGAAAAGGGCTGATTGACTGTGATAGTCACGCTCTTGCCAAATACGATCATCATTCTTTGCTCCGTTAAACTGCCTCCATCGATCTCCCGGTAGACTTAGTACCGTCAGCATGACTTTCATTCCTTTGGCTTCCGCCGCATCCAGATCTGCTAAGAGTCTCGCAAAATCTTCTTCCACAATGCCCTCATATCGATCCGAGCTACCAATCAGAAAATCTTCATTAGGTTTGGTATCCGGTTTATCGTTAAACAAGTGATCACGATCTTTGCCCCATTTGTCAGGCGCGAGCCGAATGAACTCGATTCTCTGTTCCTTAGCTGCTTGGTAATTGTCCGTTAACGATGTGGAGTTCATGAAATTGGACCCTCTTCGCTGTTCATTCCAATAATCCATCTTCCATGCATTGATATCTACTTTCTCTATTTGGCTACTGTTCTGTCCTTTCTCTTCCAAAGGTACAGACGCGTTAGTACTACTGCATCCTGCAACAAGCGCTAGAATGGTCGATATAAGTACACTATTTCTTATGATTGACCATCTATCTTTTTTTCTTAACTGGTTCATTATTGAATCACCTCGAAAATAAGCATATTCTATCTATGTTACGCCAATATGACAAACAAAAAAGAAACGGCTACACCGTCCCTTAAGGACGTGTACCCGTCTCTTCGCAGCGAAATCGCCACCATGTCTCTTCATTCATCTGACCCCACCGCCAAGGAAAAATAAAATTCAATCTCTTGATTCTCTGCATGGATTCCGTGAGGCGCCTCATGTTTGTCCAAGATGACTTGCACGATAGATAGCCCCAACCCCGAACCACTAAGCTGCTTATTCCTTGAGTGATCTAGTACGAAGAAAGGCTGCCATATATGATTCACATCCTGCTCATCCAACGTTCGAATGCCATTTCTAATGGTGAATACCAACCGTTCTCCTTCATTCACAAGTGATATATCTATCTGTGGCCCACTGGCATATTTCAGCGCATTGGTTATGAAATTATCCAGAACGATCCTGATCTTCTGTTGATCTCCTCGAACAATAGGATGATGCAGTTGGCTATCATCTACCTCAATTATCTTCTGCTCTTTCTGTATCGCCACTTCCAAATTATCTAGCACATCACCGAGTAACATTTTGAAATCAAAATGTTCCATCTCATAAATCTCATTCTGAAGCTTGGCTAAGTGAAGTAACTTGTCCACTAACTGGGACATTTCATCGGTTTTTTTATCAATAACACTTAGGAATGTTCCGTCGTCCATTTCATCTCTAATGCCTGAGGAATACGCCTTTATTAGAGCAATTGGCGTTTTTAACTCATGCGAAATATCGGAAATGAAGCTCCGTAAGTTTTGATTCTTCTCTTCCAAAGCTAAATGCGCTTCCTCCAGTTTATGGCTCATCCGATTAATGCTTGCCGCCAACAGTTCGATCTCATCACCTGTCTTGATGTTGGTTGTACGGAATTTCAGATTGGAGATATCTTCAGCGTTATTTGCCAACTCTTTGATAGGACGAATGATTTGTCTGGCGATCACCCACGCTAATCCAAGCGTTAAGAACATCGCCCCTATCGCAATATACAAATTGAACTTATTCACAGCACGAATCGATTGATCTGTATGTGCGATGGAATCCCCGACGACGAAGATCGTATCGTCTTTTCGAAAGATCGTGACTAGAAAGCTGGTATTAAGCTTCTTCTGACTGTATAAATTGTAGACCGTCTTCCCATGTTCAAGATCCTGAATACTCTCTTCCATAACCCAGAATTTCGCCAGCGTAATACCTTTCCTACTCAGCTCTGTTCGAATAACATCATTCAAAATATTCGGATTCTTCACAAATTCTGTGCTTACGATCGTTACGTTGTATTGCTGTTCCAGCTCCCCCTCGGTTTGGATGAGAGATTCAACCGTTTCATTGCTCATGAAATTCGTCAAATGCGCTAAATTCACCTTTTGCTGATACAGGATATATTTTGGCAGAAAAAATGTATTCACCAAGAATGAGACAGCAAATACCACACAAATCATGCATGCAATCCGCCAAAATAGCTTACGACTCAGCTTACTCATGGGGAATTTCCAGACTATACCCACTGCCTCGATACGTCTTAATTAACCCTTCTCCCACTTTCTCCCTAAGTCTGCGAATATGGGTATCGACAGTTCTTTCTTCCCCGATATAATCGAATCCCCACACTTGGTCCAACAACACTTTTCTACTTAGAATATTCCCTTTGTGTTCAAGCAGGCACTTCATCAAATGGAATTCCTTATTCGTAACTTCGAGATCCAATCCGTCCTTATAAATCTTTCCGCCAGGGATGTTTACTCGCAACCCCCCGAACGTGATATCTTCCTCTATATGAAGTAGCTTCTTGGCTCTTAGAATCAAGATACGAGGTTCAAAAGGTTTGCGTACGTAATCATCAGCCCCTATCTCTAGTGCCTTCAATTCATCTTCCTGTTCGCCTTTTGCGGTTAACATCAACACTTTAGCGAATTGTTGCTTCTTTAATTGTCTACATACTTCGATACCACTCACTTTGGGCATCATCCAATCGAGGATCGCCAAATCTATCTTGTGATTCATACATATATCTAGAGCTTCTTCTCCATCTTGAGCAGTGAATATTTGAAAACCTTCTTTTTTAAAATAAGCAACCACGATTCTAAGCATGTCCGGATCGTCATCTGCAATCAGTATGTTCATTCTGTACTCCTTAACAATAAATTAGGGACAGACAAATTGTAATCAATTTGACCTATCCCTATATGATCATACATTTATCTCTTCTGAACTGCAAAAGTAGTGGATTTCATGATTTCTTTAATATCTGTTGAAGTGCTGTATCCAATGTACTATATCTGAACTTATAGCCTTCTCTCTCTAACCTTTCTGGAATAACCCACCTACTCTTCAGGATCAATTCGGTTTCTGTCTTAATGATGACTGAGCCCAATTCGAGGAGCCATTTAGGAGATGGCAATCCTACTTTCACATTCATCACATTTCGCAAATGGCTCATTAACTCACGATTGGTGACTGGATTAGGGGAAGAACAATTGAATACACCGCTTAATTCCTCGTGGTCTTTAAGAAAGAGAATAATTTGATATACATCTTCGATATGAATCCAACTGAATTGTTGATTACCAGGACCTTGAGGGCCACCTAGTCCAAATCTGACTAAGTTTTTGAAAGGATTCATCACCCCGCCATTCTCACCTAATACAATAGCGATCCTTAAGGCAACCTGCCTCGTGCTAGCTAAGTCAAAAGAAAAAAATGCGTTCTCCCACTCTTTGGCAACGTCAACGGAGAAGCCTGATCCAATCTCACCACTTTCCTCTGTCATGGGCCGATCCTCAGCATGTCTATATATCGTCGCTGTACTCGAATTGATCCATAGTGAAGGTGGGTTGTCGCATGCTAATATGGCATTGCCAAGGATGTTGGTTGTCTCAGTTCTTGAATTCATGATCTCTTGTTTGTTCTTTGCATTGTAGCGGCAGTCTACTGACCTCCCTGCAAGATTAATGAGTAGCTCTGAATGATTTATAGCATCCACGATCTCCGTATTATTATTCCAAGAAATATGACCTGCTTGTCTTGAGATGATCATCACTTCATATCCAAGATGATTGAACTTCTCCTCTAAGTATTGTCCGATAAAGCCCGTACCACCGGCTAAAACAACCTTTTTATCCATGTGATCAACTCATTTCTCTTTTTAAAAGATTTTCAAAAGATAACGTAAGCATCAACGGTTGCATCAGGCTTCAGTTAACGTTGTAGATATACGAAATAACCCAGCCTTAGAAACTCCTATCCTAGGCTGGGTCATTTGTTGTCTAACGCTTCTCTCATAATTATACATATAATAACCAAGAGGTCATAGCCTGAAGCATAAATTTTCTGTAGCGATAAATAAGCGAGAGAGCTAATTGCAAGAAAAAAAGGAACACCACAAGCGTGTCCCCTTCTCATTTACCGCGAAAAACGTTTATGCAACAGTAACTACTTCCCGGAGTTTCTCAATCGTCATTCGGTCAATAAATCTGCTATACTTCTCTTTCTTTTTCCCCTGCTCTTGAAAGTTTGCAATTAATTGCGTAACGATCGGTACAAGCTGTTCTTCTGAAACGCCAGACATGAGCCGCTGTGCTAATTTAGCTTTTAAGCCTTTGGATTCTCCGCCCACATAGATATCGAATGTATCCCGCATTTTAACGACGGCAATATCCTTAATTAAAGGTTCACTTGTCCCTAGCGCACATCCTGCATATCCAATCTTTAATGGGCTTGGTACCTCATGACCTGAAATCGCCTCGTCCAAAACTTTAGCAATTTCTAGTCCAGCTTCCTCGGCACCACTACAGAAGTTACAGGCGATTAAACTTTTTGTGACAAATCCAGCTGGGTGAATTTGCAGTCCAACCTTTCTGAGCGCATGCTGTACTTCTTCTAAACGCTCTTCCTGCATCTCTACGTAAAGCTGCTTGAATGTCGTCATTTCAATTGTGGCATCCGCACCAACAATAGTACCTAGAATGGCCAGTTGTTCAGGTTTAAATAGGGTACCTCCCACCTCAAATCCAGGTGTTACGGCAAATTTTATTAAGCCCAATTTATTCACTCTCCCATCTAACACTTCCGTCTGCCGATTAAGGAACCTTTGTCATACAAGGCACGACACAACAACCGTTTCCCAGATACGTTCCTTTAGACTACATCGTATCCTTGTTCTTCAATCGCTTCTTTTATGGCTTCCAGCGTCAGCTTATTCTCGTCGTAGGAAATCGCTACAGACTTGTCTTTCAAATCTACTTTCCCGCTTGCACCTAGTGTTTTCATAGCACTTTCAACGGAATTGACACAGTGTCCACAGGACATACCTTCTACTTTTAATGTTACGTTTGTCATAATAATCATTTCTCCTTTTATTGTAAGTTTATTGTTATTTCATTAGCTTCTGATGGGTCTATTACCTAAACCTTCATCCGCTGAAGTCGGAGTGCATTCAGCACTACGGACACGGAACTGAGTGCCATGGCTGCTCCCGCAACCCAAGGAGCTAATAGCCCAAGAGCCGCAATCGGGATACCTAAGGTGTTATATCCAAGTGCCCAGAACAAGTTCTGTCGGATATTACTCATCGTCTTACGGCTCATATATATCGCATCAGGAATGCTGTTCAAATCGCCACGCATCAAGGTTACATCCGCCGCTTCCATCGCGACATCCGTTCCAGTTCCGATAGCCATTCCGATATCAGCCATAGCTAGTGCTGGTGCATCATTGATGCCATCTCCAACCATCGCTACTTTCTTACCTTGCGCTTGCAGCTTCTTCACTTCTTCCGCCTTGCCTTCCGGAAGCACTTCGGCACAAACATGCTCGATCCCAACCTGTTTGGCAATCGCCATGGCTGTGCGCTCATTGTCACCTGTGATCATAATGACTTCGATGCCCATTTGTTTCAAGCGTGTTACCGCCTCTTTGGACGTTTCTTTGATGGTATCGGCAACCGCAACTAATCCAGCATATTTTCCGTCAACCGCGATCAACATCGCTGTCTTCCCATCCAACTCCATCTGCGTCATACTCTCTAAAGCATGCTCGACTTGGACGTTGAATCTTGCCATCAACTTACGCGTTCCGGCTAGAATTTCTTTGCCTTCAACGACCGCACGAATTCCGAACCCTGGAATGGCTTCGAATTGTTCCGTCGCAGGAACCTCAATACCTTTGGCTACAATACCAGATACAATCGCTTCTGCGAGTGGATGTTCTGAGTCCTTCTCAGCAGCACCAACCCAGCGGAGGAACGTGGCTTCATCGATATTATTTTCGACTACGATATCTGTAAGCACTGGCTTACCGTTAGTAACGGTACCCGTTTTATCAAGAATGATCGCATTGATTTTATGTGTTGATTCCAGATGTTCGCCGCCTTTAAATAGTACGCCAAGCTCAGCTGCACGACCCGATCCCGCCATAATCGATGTAGGTGTTGCAAGTCCAAGCGCACATGGACAAGCAATAACCAGAATAGCAATCGCTTTTTCCAGTGCATTCGCGAAGTCACCAGGCGTAACCCAGAAATACCACACGATGAAGGCCAAGACAGCAATCCCAACCACGATTGGAACGAAGATACCAGAAATCACATCAGCCACCCGTTGTATCGGTGCTTTCGATCCTTGTGCTTCTTCTACTACTTTAATAATCTGAGCAAGCGCCGTTTCCTTGCCGACCTTGGTCGCTTTTACTTTCAGTCTACCGTTCTTATTAATCGTAGCACCAATAACGTTGTCTCCTGCCTTCTTATCGACAGGAATACTCTCGCCAGTCAGCATCGATTCGTCTACAGCTGAAGTCCCTTCAAGCACTTCTCCATCAACCGGAATCTTCTCCCCCGGTTTCACAACCACAACATCACCCGTGAGTACTTCTTCGACTGGGATCGTCATTTCCTGCCCGTCACGGATGACTAAAGCTGTCTTCGCTTGCAGACCCATAAGCGTTTTGATCGCTTCAGACGTACGCCCTTTGGCTAGTGACTCGAACAACTTACCCAGAATAACCAATGTAATCAACACGGCACTTGTTTCGTAGTACATCGCTGGACCATGATGAACGTTTCCGCCATTCGAAGCCCATTCGATTGTTAAATAGAGGCTATAGAAATAGGCTGCCGACGTTCCAAGTGAGATAAGTACATCCATATTTCCGCTTTTGTTACGCAGTGACTTATATGCCCCGACATAAAACTGCTTACCGATGTAGAATTGAACAGGTGTCGCAAGAGCCAACTGGAACCAAGGATTCATGAATAAATCCGGCAACCATATCCAAGATAAGAAGGAAAAATGACTGACCATAGACCACAACAACGGTAGAGAGAGAATCGCGGAAATGAGTAACTTACGCTTTTGCTCCTTGATCGCCTTCTCCCGATGTTCTGAAGGATCTCCATCCTCTTGCTTGGTAACAGCCTTGTAACCCAGCTTTTCTACTCGCTGTTGAATCTCAGTTATGGATACATTCGACTTGTTATATTCCACTCGGGCCGTCTCCATCGCAAAGTTAACGACAGCGTTTGTGACACCTGGTGTTTTGTTTAGTACTTTTTCAATCTTGACGGCACATGCGGCGCAGAACATACCTACAAGGTCCAAATCAACGACTTCTTTCGCAACTCCGTAACCGAGCTTCTGAACATTTTGTTCCATTTGTGCAACATTGATCTTGTTCGGATCGTACGTTACAGTTGCGCGTTCCATCGCAAAGTTCACATTTGCTTCTGTTACGCCTTCCAATTTATTCAGACCTTTTTCAATCCGATTTGCACAAGCAGCACACGTCATGCCTGTTATTTCTAAAGAAGTTTGCTCCGTTGCTATCCGGGCTGTTCCCATCATGCACACCTCGTTTTCCTTATTAAATATGATCGGTTAAGCTACCTTCCGATTGCCCCTAACCTACGCGTTCAGGGCTCATACGATGGAGTCGGTTTTGTTCGACCTCTTGAACGTAGTATACCCCCCTACCCTATAAAAAGTCAACTTTTTTATATTATTTCCTTATTCATCCGGTTAAAATCCATGAAAAAAAGGATTCTTTCGAATCCTTCATTAAGTCACTCACTTATTTCATTAGTTTATTAATTGTCGTCAACAGTTCATCGATCACTTCATTCTCGCCATCTTGAAGACGCTCGATCACACAACTTTTCATATGATGCTCCAAAAGAAGCTTTCCTACGCCATTCAAGGCGGATTGGATCGAAGAGATCTGATTCAGCACATCATCGCAATAGGTATCCTTTTCAATCAATCCTTTAACTCCGCGAATCTGACCCTCAATCCGATTGAGGCGACTAATGATATTTTTTTTTGTTTTATCGGAATGATGACTCTTTCTGCCATTGGTGCCGCAGGATTCGTGTATTGTGGACTCCTGAATGTGTTCGTCCATAGAATCGCTCCCTCTCTTCTTGTATCCATTGTAATAATAGCCCCCTCCCCTATACAAATCAAGTTAGGGTCGATTTATCACTGTTTTGGCCTATGCAGAAATAGAGCAGATACTGTTATCTTATGCTAACTTTTTATCGCTGTTTATATTATGATCTTTATCTAACGGTGCCTTCAGAATACCTATAAGTAGAATAATCCACAGCGGGGAGTTTCCAATTGCATGTACAGCAAATGAAGCCCATGTTGAGCCCGTATGTTGCGCAATCCAAGGTGTTATTAACATGCCAGGAATCATTCCGATAAGATGCCATTTGAGACAAGCATGGATTACCCAAGCCCACAATAATCCGTTAATTACCCATGCGTAAGCACCGAATGTATTGTTCTGTAAAGGTAGGATGTATCCCCTCCACATTAACTCTTCGCTAAACATCGCAAGAATATGTATTGGAATAAACAAGGTAAGTAGTTTCCAATTCCCCCTTAGAGGTACATCGAAAAATCTAGTTGGCGGTATTGAAAATTTCTTAAGTGGATTAAATGGTGCCGGCAAGTAACTCGGTGGAGAAAAGAATTGTAACTTTGCAAAATATTTGCCTACCGGTTCTAAGAGTTGATCAAAGATGATTGTCACCATAACTGCTCCGATAACCCAGAACCAATCACTCCCCTGAAAGGATATAAGATGAAATCGTTGATTGAACTCTTGTATTGACATGGTTCCCCCATCTAACCAGTAGAGAAAGATTGATAATGGTAACAAGATAATAACAGGCATCCATAAAAAAAACCAAAAAGAAAAAATTAAGGGTACCCCTTTACTCACTAACCTCGGTGTCCAATAGTGAATTCCACAATATAATAAGATTCCTGGAATTCCAAACAATAAAAGTTGCACCCACAAAGACATTCATTCATCCCCGCAATCTTCATGATTTAACTCCTCTTCATTCAGAAACAAATGCTAGTACTTCATTAGGATCATTAAAAAAATGTTTAGCTTCAATTCCATGATTATTCTTTGCACCCCATACGGCTAATCCAAATGAAACACCCGCATCTCTAGCGCATTGATAATCATACATCGTATCTCCAATGTAAATTGAGCTACTAGGGTCTGCACCAGAAATCTCTAAAAACTTCTGAATCGGTTCAGGATTCGGTTTATGTAGTAATGTATCATCTGCACATACAACAAAAGATAGATATTCCATCAAGCCAAAAGGCACAAAATCATCTTCTAATTCAATCTTAGTCTTTGATGTTACAATTCCGATTTGAATATTGCGTTTATGAAGAGTACTTAACAATTCTCTGATTCCTGCAAAAACATGAATAGAATCCATGAACTCCTTCATATAAACGTTCCAAAGAATATCTCCCTTTTCAGTATCCTCAATTCCTAATACAGGTAATGAGCTAGACCCCGGTATACCCCACACAAATTCTAATTCCTCAAGCTCCATTGTTTTGTTGTACTCTATAGCTAGCATTTTTTGAAGTGATCCTAGTACCGCTTTTTCTGTATCTATTAATGTTCCATCGACATCCATAATGATCGTTTTGTACATGTTTTCGCTCCTTATGACTTTGTTTATACACCAATTATAATGGTCTTTCTAAGCGTGTCACTAATTTATTATGATAGTTAGCAGACAAGTGAAATAATTTCTTCTGCGCTCTCATAGGGCGTCCTATCTTTAGTATATATAATATGTTTAGCAAGTTTATAATTAGATTCATGCGTTAGGAAATGACTATTTATATCTACGCACTCTCTTTCATTTAGAATTCTTAGTGACTCCGCCTGATTGTGGGAAGGCAGAATCAAGAATATGTTATTCTCACTATCTAATACATTCTCTACGATGGAGAACAGTGTTGGATCTTCGTATACCGAATGTCCTCCACCAAAATCAATGACATGATCTTTGTATTCTTGAAATATCCTTACAACAGCATGTGCTTCAAAAGGCTTCCAATACTTATATACACCTTCAAAACCAAAGTTACTTCTGATTGCCTTCTCTTTTTCCGAGCTATACCCAAGTTCCTGATAAAACTTCCATCGCACATCATCAACGCAACATCGAGGATATTCTAGTCTATCTGATACTATGTCTGCTAACGTTGATTTACCTGTTCTGATTGGACCAATTAGAATGATATTGGACATGATCTTATCTACCCCTTATATTTACGAATCCAATGAAAATTAAATCGCTGAATCTTTACACCTAAATTAGATGAATGATATTTAATCATGCTTATGTATCTCCTGAGTTCTCAACAATAACTCTTATCTCATGTAATTCTCTAATAGTCCATGTTGTATTAAGCGGTTTATTCTGGAAGTCATCTTCTTTCCATATGGATCTCATGCCCACATTGAGGCTGGCTTCAATATCATTACTAGGATGATCCCCTACATATATTGAATCTTCCGGTTTCACTCCGAGAAGATTTACAGCTCTTAGAAAAATCTCAGGATCAGGTTTTCTAATTCCTTCGCGTTCTGATATCAGAATCACTTCAAAATAATCACTAATATTTAAGGCTTTTATATTGTTATCCTGAAATCTCTCATACCCATTTGTGATCATGCCCAATTTCATATTCTTTTCTTTTAAGAAATCAAGCATCTCAACCATCCCAGAAAACCCAACACAATGGTTTTGAAAGCCTTCAATATAATCATCCAATAGATCTTGCCAATCTAACTTAGCTTCAAATTCATTAATAAGTGATTGGTACACACGATCTTTCCAAACATAACCTCTCTTATCCAACTCAATAAATCTTTGAACGAACTCTTCTTTTTTCACATGATGCAATGCATCGTAACGATCATATTGATGTTCAACGAAATTGTTTAATGAACGATCACGATCGAGTAGAGTACCGTCCAAATCAAATATTATCGCTTTTAGAATGTTTCTCACCCAGTTTCTATTTAACAGTCTTCCTTTATCTACACCTCAATAATTCCTTGTACTTCATATGGGTAGTCTATTTGTTTCTTAATGATATCTACGGCTTCCTTGTTTAGGAAAAGCTCAACAATATACAAGGCAAGATCAATGGATGTCGATACCCCTCCAGCTGTGATTAGGTTTCCATCTTTCACTATTCGAGACTTCATTACTTCTTTACAATATGGTTCTAACAATTCATACGCAGCAGGATGGGTTGTTGCTTTCTTATTCTTTAACAATCCAGCAGCGCCCAATAAAAGTGAGCCCGTACATACAGATACTATGTGTTCTACTTGCTCTGCTTGTCGTAGCCATGAAATAAACTCATTATCAAATCTAAGTTCTCGAGTTCCCAAACCTCCTGGAACAAACAATAGATCATATTCTGATAGGTCTGGTTTAATCTTATTCACTTTAATTGTTAATCCTAATTCGTCAGATATTTCTTCGGTAAAGCCACAAATATCCCACGTTGTACCCTTCGTTTCATCAAACAAATTCAGCTGATAGATTACATCATAGAATCCAATAAAGTCTAGAAATGTGAGCCCGTTAAAGACAACAAAAGCAATCCTCATAACAACTACCTCCTAGATTTTTCACCAAAAGAAAACCGCTCACTAATTCTCCAGTAATTTGCCTTCTTCCATATAGCAGTTATCGAAAAATCTTTGTTATACGAATTTTTTTGAAAAAATTGTATCATAGAGTTTAAAATTCAATTGTTTTATTTAACAAACCTTCTCCCTAGTTCATGACCAAGTAACACTATCGGTAGTAGCATAAGCCCCACAGGAATACTTAATAAAACCTCTCCCCAGGTAACTAATCCCTCACTAATCAATCTATAAAATAGATACAGCGAATAAGGGAGAGTAATAATCACAGCACTCACTACTCCTGGCGTATACATCTTCAGATAGATGGATTGCCCTACATGTGTAAATACATGGATTAAAAACAGCGTATTAAAAGATAGGAATATAAAGAACTTTCCTTGCTCCGCTGCTAGAAAAGTAAATGGAATAAAAATAATAAACTCAAGTAAAACAGCAAAGGCAAATTGACCACTCGTAATATTGAACATCTTCTCTAGCTGCTTCTTTAACCTTGTAGGAACCACACGAATAACATGATTTCTGTTCTTCTTAATCCACACCTCAACCCATATAATCTCCTCTAAATCATGGAGCATAAAAGCTACGATGAATAACCAGACCAATGTTGATGTAGTCATCTCATGTATTAGATTCATCATTAATTATCCATCTCCTCGAAAAAAAGAATATGGTGTCACATTCTACCTAATTTAAGTTGTTTGAAATTTCTTAATATATAGTTGAATCCAGAGTATAATGTCAGGATTACAGCTATTAGCATAAGAATATAGTCAATCTTAATGCTAGTTAGCAATTCAAATGGATAGTTGTTTAATAACACTGCAACAATAGCAACTACTTGCATAACCATTTTTATTTTCCCATAATTATCAGCTGCTAACGCAATTCCTTGTCCCGATGCTGCCATTCTTAAACCTGTAATGATAAACTCTCGACCAATGATAATAACAGCCATCCAAGAAGGAATCATACCCAACTGGACCATCATAATTAATGCAACGGATATCAATAACTTATCCGCTAGTGGGTCTAGCAACTTCCCAAGGTTAGTAATTTGATTATATTTCCTTGCAATATAACCATCTAACTTATCGGTTCCCGCGGCTACAATAAATATCACAATTGCAATGTTAATTCCGTATTGATTCATGAAACTGAAGAATCTACTTTCATCAGCTAGCCACACGGGATATTTTGAAAGAGCCACGATAAATAATGGTATTAAACAAATTCGTGCAATTGTAATTTTATTCGCAAGATTCATGCTAGCCCTCCTTATGGAATCTACGACTAATACAGTCTCTTCTCATACGTCTCTTTCAATGATTTCGCCACATCTTCAGCTGTTACATCCTTCATATTCACATGATCTGCCAACACCTGTGATATAACGGGTAGATCTTCTTTTTCCGGCCACTTACTCGGATCCCACAGACTAGACCTTTTGAATGCTTTGGCACAATGCACATAACATTCTTCGACTTTCACCCCTATACCTAACAAAGGTTTCTTATCGTTAACCTTCATCTCTTCTAACAAATCATCGTCATTCACGATATAAGCATTCCCATTAATCCTTAAGGTTTCTTCTAACCCTGGAATGATAAATATAATCCCAATACAAGGGTTGGAAAGTATATTTCTCAATGAATCCAGACGACGATTTCCTGGACGTTCTGGAATGATCAAATGATTATCGTCGATCACATGCACAAAACCTGCTTTATCACCACGAGGAGAAACATCACAAGTCCCCGAACGATCAGCAGTTGCAATAAATGCCATTGGGGATTGAGATATGAAATGACGACAATGCTGATCTATACTATGAATCGCTTTCCTTGTTACTAATTCGCTGGAATATCCTACAATATCTCTTAGCTCTTGTTCAGTCGTGATTTGATGTTTAAATATCGTTTTATTCATCATTGGAATTAACCCACTTGACTCCTGGCATGCTAGAAAAGCAAGTTCTTGAGCATCCATCACTTCGACTCCTTTTATATTAATCTCAGAATTTGCACCCGATATATCATGCGATAACCTATTGTTATGAGATGTAAGAGCGACTCAAATCACTTCAAATTCTTTATGTGTTCTGAAACATAAGACCCATCCTTGTAAATCAGACAGTTTAATTGCAATCCATATGCACATCCACCGTCTATCCCAATCTTATCTTCATCAACCCAGATGTCTGCCGAATCTTGGAGTTCAATCGTTCTTGTATGTCCAAATATAACTTTCTTATCAACAATTGTCTTCGAGCGGTGGAATTCCGACTTAATATACATGAAATCATGGTCCGACTGCTCTTTCCAATTCCTATATTGAGGGTTTAAACCCGCGTGTACATATATATGGTCGTTATCTTCATGATACAAGGGTAACGATTCCAGAAAATCTATATGAGCAATGAAATTGCTTCTGATGTAATCTATTGCTTGTAGAAATAGACTCTCATCCATTGAATGATCGACAAAATCACAATAGCTTTGAAGCGTTTGTAATCCCCCATGCTCTAAAAACTTCGACTTCACTACCGAGTTATCAGTTCTTATTAGATCAACCAATCTCTGATCATGATTACCACGTAAGGCAATCACATTATGGTTCTCCACTAAGTCTATTACTTTATCGACGACTTCCCTACTCTTTGGTCCTCTATCCACATAATCACCTAGTACAATCAATTGATCATTAGATGATTGGTAATTTAGAACTTCCAACAATTCATTAAATGGATCAAAACATCCATGAATATCACTGATCATTAGGATTCTTTTCATAAATTACCTCCTATATATATCGATATAAAATTCCGGCAAGTAACCATCGGATGAACCAAGGGCTATTTGCCGGAACCATGATTTACGTTAGTAGCTACAAAGATCTTAGATCCTTACTGTATATTTTCGTGAAGTCGCCGCTAAGCTTCGGTGCTTTCTCTATGAAATTCCATCCAAATCTTTCGTAGTAATCGTCATGCGTCGTAATTAAATACAAGTCGCTATATCCTAATTTTGTCGCTTCTTCTATTACACGATTTTGTAGTTCTCTTGCTATGCCCTTACCTCTCTGCTCTTCATCGACATACAAGCTTGCTAACCAAGGAGAAAGATCTTGTCTACACGATAGATCGTTCATCCAAAAAGATACTGTCCCTACAGGTTCTTCACCATCTAGCGCTACAAATGTCATTGGCACACGATCAATCTGAGAATTATGTAATACGGCATATCTAACAAATTCGATTGGCTTATCACTAGCCCATTGTTTCCAAAGCCACTGACATACTGTTTCAAAATATTCCTTGTGCTCTGCAAGATTAACGATTTGAATTCCCATCATTGTCTCCGTCTCCTCTTTGTCTGTTTTTTCATTTGAAACTTCTTTAAAATTGTTCGGAAAGAGCCGCTTCTACTCTCCATTCAGAAGGTTCTGAATTCTCCGCCCAGTACTCATCGATTCTTATGATTCGTTCTTCCTCACACTGATTCCCCATCTACCTGGATATATCCTGTTAGCTTCTATTAAAATAACCTTCCTCTTCACCTCTTTGAATCTTACACTCTTCCTTCATCAAAGTAGGTGATCTCTATATCTTCTCTTATAATTCTACTTAATCCTTCTTTGTAATTATGGCATCGGCATTAAATATTAACATTAATAGTTCACGGAATAACTTCCATGCTATAAACAACAATATAAAACAGATGCCTCCTAAGATTATTCCAAGGAAACTATTATTTGTCTCCTGTCCTGTATAATATTCATCTCCGGTCCCTACTGACTTTATATAGGTATTGGTTAATGATATATATTTCCCAAAAGCAGTAAATTCATATGAATTTATTGAAATATTTATGATTTTCTTCTAAACAGTTTTTTGAATATAACAAGCAGACATATCGTCATTATGATCGGGAATATAAACAATATAATAATAAAAGCATATACATTTTCCTTTATTAATTGAGTAATATCCTGCATTGTTATCACCTCTTGTTTATTTTTTAAGCTATACATTCATTTTATGGGTATTCGAATTATATAATGCTTGGCAATTCATTAAATATTATTGATATAAATAGCTATGCATACTCGATATTCAAGTCCTTTACATATACTGCGGTTCCAGAAATAAATACGTCCATGTGATCAGATTCCGTTCTATATACTTCGACGTTTACTCTACCGTCTCTTCCTATTTCTTGTCCTTGTTCAACATTGAAATGAATTGAAGGTAGATTCCGTTCCACATAATTCAAATAATAGGCTCCCATGACACCAGATGCTGTACCTGTCACTGGATCTTCAATGGTTCCTGACAATGGAGATGAGAAATGTCTAGCGTGCATGAGGGTGCCCACATCGAAGGTTTGTAAACAAAATGGGTGAATTGACGTTTAGGAAGTTCAGTTAATATCTCTGGAAATAGTGTGTTTATGGGTTTCATTCTATTAAAACTTTCTATATTCTTAATTGGAATTAATAATGTCCATGCGCCTGTGCATCCGTATACGATGGGTAAATCCTCTTCTATTTCCCTCGATGTTAATCCCATTGAGGAGGCAAGTCTTTCCTTGTCTCCATTAAATTCAATAAACTGAGGCTTATCTTGCTTCATTCTAATCAGAATTTGATTGTCTTTATTAAGGCTAAATTGGATGGGTAATACGCCAACATTGGTTTCTATATTTATTGAACTGACCTCTCCAAGTATCCCTCTAGTCTTCAAACAATATAAAGATGCCATCGTTGTATGACCACATAAATTTATCTCGTGTCCTGGAGTGAAATATCTTAGTCTTAAATCGGTTTTTGGGACTTCACTACAAACACTGTTTCAAACCCCACTTGGTATGCAATAGACTGCATATCACTGGCACTTAGTTGATGGGTATCCAATACTACCCCGGCAGGATTCCCTTTGTTTGGGTATTGTGAAAAAGCATCATAGTGGAATACTTCCACATTTCTCATTGTTGTATTCCCTCTCAGGTCAATCTCTTATAACCTTTACAAAATTTTAATTCGGGATTAGAATTTAAGGATTCAACAGGAACATATACCGTATTGTTAATTAGAATAGGTGAGAATTTAGACGTAACATTGGTTCCATTTAACTCAATTTCAACATTAGGTTTTGCAATAGCTATTGAAGAATATGATAACAACAAGCTAACCATGAATAACACTGTAAAAACTTTTATCTTCATAGAAGGCTTTCCCCTCCAAAATAATGATTTTAAAATACTAACTCTTCTTATCATCCGATTCCGATTCAATATATTCTTCTAGTTCCTCTTCAATCTCCTGATCAGTCATATTAAAATCATCTTTATCCTTAATTCCTAACTTCTCCTTTATCCTCTGCAAATCCAACTGAATTTCTTTAGTTCTAATGTGTGTACTTAGAGCAACTCCAAAGGTGATAGCAATGAGTATCAAAATTCCATATGGGCCTCCAAGAACAATAGATAATAAAATAGCAACTAATATGGCGATTATTGTAGCAAAAATGGTCATGTATGATCCTTTCAAATCATTTTATTATTTAGTGGAACTCATTACACAAGAATTCATTAATTTTTACATTAACATATTGAGGATTCTCTAAATTAAGCAGATGACCTGTCTCAGGGACAATTTTGGCACGTATATTCTTGCATATTTGCGTTGCTCGGTAGAATGCCATATTGACGTCATTAATGACTTCCTCTTCCCCGAGGAGTAGAAGGACAGGCATAGCGAGTTTCTTAAGCTCGTCTTCACTATAAACATCTGGTGGAACTTTTAATGAAAGAGAACCATATCTAAAGGCAGCATGAAATTGGTCTACTAACGCTTTGTTTAATTGATGTCTCGATAACCACTTTATAAATTTGGACACACTCCATTTCAATGGAATTGCATTCATTGCAATCACCCGATAAATGAATTGTTTGTGTAGTGGTGCAAATGAGGAAGCCGGACTAAGCAAAAACATTTTTTTCACTTTATGAGAAGCATACATAGCATAATTTATAGCCAGAAACCCTCCATAAGAAATTCCACCGATATAACACGAATCAATGTCCAATCCAATCAACACCTCGTCTAACCATTCCCCGCACTCTTCCCTATTCACAGGTAGTACGCTTGGTACACTCTTATTCAAATCCCCGATAAAGTCTATCGCATACACTCTGTATTTACGTGCTAGCTGTTCAATATTAGGGAACCAGATCGTTGAACTAAATCCCATGGCATGCAAAAGAATAAGTGGTTCCCCATCATCAGGACCGCAAGTTATGACATGTGTTTGTCCAAACCGTGTAGGAACATAGAATGTCTTGTAAGGAACATGCCATAAAGAAAGACTTTTTTCGTATTCAATATTGTATTTCATTTCCTTCTGCGAGGTTTTAAAGTGCAACAGATTTCTTGATCCTACCTGAGTCTTGATACCATGCATTTTCATAATTACCCCCCTATAATTCAATCGCTTTTTCATGAGAGCCAAGCTTAGAAAGTATTGATTTCAATTCTTTTTGCTGTTGATTCCATTCTTGTCTATGCTGAGACATTAACAATTATCTTAGGCTGGGTCGTATGCTATCTGAGCTACTTCTATGTTGATCTGCACAATACTTCTTTATATGTTTTTTACAAATCCTGTATTCTTTTCTATTATAAATCCAGATTCCCCATAAAAACTATGTATTTTTTCACTCTTAGAACTTGTCATGAACATAAGTTCCTAACAATTCAGCAAAAAAAACAGACCGCTCATTAGAGTAATCTGTCTTCTGCTGCTTCCCCTTGTACACTTACAATCATTTGAAAATAAGCTCTTTCATATAAACCATGGATTGATATATTAATATAAGTCCCATAATCAAACATATAACAATCAAAAACATATTAATCCCAAACAAAGGTACTGTAAACCATGCAGGTTTAATCTCTTTCAACTCAATTGATGCCGATTGCAATGTAATTATGTTAATAATAATAAACATGCTATTTAGCTTTATTACACGATACAATGGTTTTTTTGCGTGTTTAAGTACATATTTTCGACGTTCATATTTATCCCGTAATCCTGAATGAATAACTCCTTTTATATAATGCTCCCATCTGAAAGCTCCCATGCTTGCAACTAATGCCGCAATAGATAATGTGGATGTTATGTTAACTTGTACAAATGTTTGGATAAACTCATTTATATCCGTTGTACTTATTACTTGTAAATAAAAGAACATACCGAAAATAATAATTGAATATACTAATACCCATCTTTCAATAAACTTACTTTTACTTTTTATAGTCTCTGAACGTGGTTGCATTTTACACCTCTGCAAATTGGATCTCTGGGATTTGGTATAGCGTGTTCTGTTCGGCGAACCATTCTATTATATTCTATAATATACCATCAAGATGCAACAAATTCAGACAAAATAGACATACTACTCCTTCGAGCAGTATGTCTTCTGGTACTTGCTTAAATTCCTATGATAACACCGATTTTAAAAAGAGAATTCTTATGGATTCCTCTTTAAAAGTTCCAAAAGGACGCCTTACAAACGCTCTTTCTCTTTAGATCAACTAGCTCATTTACTCCGGCTTTTTCTAACTTTTCTATGAGAGCGTCAGCTCCCTTTTTCAATTTAAAATCCATCTCTTTCGTATAAATCGGAATCAGACTAAAGAAATGTATCCTCTTGCCGTTAGATTCTAAAGTGAAGAAATCATTGGCATTATCAACTGTTGTAGGAATTGAAAGGATCATTCCAGAAAACTCAGTGTTCGTAGCGAATGGTTGTGCTGGATCACCATTAGGTATCGTATGTGCGTGGTATAACCATGTTTGATACTCATGTGGAAATCTTGCTAACTTCTTCAACCAAAGTATAGGCCAATAATTCTCGTCTTGCTTAAATGCTTCATCAGACATCTTCCAATCACTAGGTAGACATATAACCAGTTCAGCAAATCTGAAGTTATCAGCGCCCTCTGGAACCGTCATAGGTAGATTACTCATCCCACATGTAACTAATGTATAATAATTCTTTTCTTTCGTTGGTTTCACAATAAGAATATCCAGATGAACAAGATCAGATATGATCTCATGAAACACAGTATCAATTTTCCCTATGTATTTTTCCACATGATCTGAAATAACCTTGATAGCCTCTTCATCTCCAGACGCAAGAGTGAAGTCCTCTTTTCTCTCCTCATAACGAAAAATGGCTTCTCCTGATGGAGCGAGTTCCTTATTCATAGTGCCTCCTATTAGATATTTATTTTCTAAGTACCTAATCATTTCGCCATCCACATTCCAATACCCTCCAAAACATACAACAACAAACAACATATTAAGACAAAAAAATACAGAATGCTCGTTAGAGCAATCTGTATTTCTACACATTCGTTAGCACTCACAGAGCACTATTTTATTAGTTGTGAGAGAAGCAATTACTCACTTTCTTTCGACTGGTAGGTCAGAACTACGACACCAGAACTAAATGTCTTTGTATCTACAAGTTTAAAAACTTTCTCATCGATCTTGTCTGCGAAGAGACGTTTTCCGTTCCCTATAACAATAGGAAATACCATCAGACGATATTCATCAATTAGGTCATTTGCTATTAACGTTTGTACGAGATCACAGCTTCCAAAGACCAAAATATCTTTACCAGGCTGCTGTTTAAGCTTTGATATTTCTTCAACGATATTGTCCTTAATCAGAGTTGAATTATTCCACTTCACTTCATCCAACGTCGTTGAAACAACGTGCTTGGCGTAGCCGTTCATCATCTCACCGTATTCGCCTGTCTCCTCGATCATGTTAGGCCATGCTTGTGCAAACCCATCATAAGTTACTCGTCCCAGTAGAAGTGCATCGCTCGCTTTCATCTCATCGAATTTATACTTGTCCTGTTCATCACTGAGGAATTTGAAAGTCCACTGCGGATTTTCCATAACGCCATCCAGCGTCACAAATTCAGATACACATAGTTTTCTCATTATATTTCCTCCGATAATTCATTTAATTGCACATTAGATAATCTTATTATTACCTTATGTAATTGAAACATAATCAACTTCGCTAGTTCAAGAATAACGAAGTCTTACTAATCACTTTTGGCTTTTTCTATACTGGCCTTTAATGATTCTCCAAACTCGGAAATGATCAAATAAATAATTCCTATAATGAAAGACAACACACTTAGGATCACAGGTCCACTTCCCACGGAATCCAACATAGCCTGAAATAGAGATTCATTCCACGAAGATACGTTAGATCCGAAAATCGCTGCACTAATATATCGAATCCCATACAAGAATGCGCCAATACTAATAAAAATTATCCCTGTTCCTCTTCTATTCATAAATCGCATTCCTCCTATTCACAACTTGTTAAGCTCGATTCGAGCTACTCCTCGAGTGTATTATTATCGGAGAAAGTTAGACCTTTACTCTCTAGCGCGAGACGAAGCTGTCTAATTGCGTTTGGACCTATGCCATGTAGTTCCTTAAGTTCCTTCTCACTAAGCTTCGCGACCTGCTCCAATCTCGAGAGACCCTTATTGGCAAGCGCACGTAACGCTGGTTTAGCCAATCCCATTGGAAAATCACTTTCTTGCGTATTGTTTTGATTCAAATCCAAGATTGGTTCCCTCCCTATCATGACCTATATGAATTATATATGGAAATTTATGTTATAGTAAACATGTGATTGTGAAGCTACTTGAGAACATTTTAATTGAATCTAAGGGGAGTTGTAGTAATGAAAAAGATATTTCCATTCATCCTTTTTATATTAGTGATTTTAGCAGGATGTACTACTAATGCTGCTGATACCGTTGATACACCTCTTTACGCCGGCAAGCCTTTGGTCATTGGCATAATAGGCGACTCTCCAGCGGTACGCGAAAATAACGTGGAGTTTAAAAATATTACCTTTAAGCAATTAGAAGAAGTCAACAATCAATCGTCTGAATTGGATGCCATTATGATTATGAAGGAACATCTATCCGAGGCTGCCGAAAGTAAGTATGCTAAAGTGTATAAGAATCCCAGCATTCCATATTTCTTTATAGAATCTACCAAATCATATGTACCCTTTATTATTGAGGAATTATCCTACGAGGAGGTGCCAGAATTAGATAATCTAAATTATGTAACGGGCTATTTCAACACAGGCGCTGACGAAAACCAATTTCAATCTTGGGGTTATGGACTCTACAATGACAAAGTAAATGAATCTAACATTAAGAATGTATATACACAAATATTTACGACTATTGCGTCTAGTAAGATATAAAAATATGACCCGACCTGAGATAGCACAACTATCCTAGGTCGGGTCTTATATTGTCTAAATCATTTTTTGAAATACCATAAAAACGATCTACCTCTGAGTATTAACCACAAGTCCCCGAACCCACCCTCACCCTAATCAATAAATCAGTACATGGTAGTTACAATAATGAATACTCCCTAATTGCATGCTGTCGCACTCTTGTTACAATACTGGGCTAATTAGTTATTACTAAGATATGGCCCTGCATCTCTTTTAGTCCAACTACCCGTTGGCGGGTTGTACTCACCTTTATTGACTAGGGCTACCAACTTGGTTATGCCTCTATTAATTCAATCGTCCAATTCTTTTCTTGAATTCTGAAATCAAGTTCTCGATAATTCTTAGACAGTTCATCTACTTGCTTCTGGAGCTCATTAATATCTACCGTTCTATAGTACTTCACCTCGGAACGACTGAATCGATCCTGCTTAATGGATGCAATCTCAAGTAATTCATTTAATATATTTCTCTTTTGCATACAATGATCACGTTCAGCAAGCGCATCTGAAATGCTCCTAGTTGAATCAAACGCAATGGATGAGTTGGTTTTGTTGATTCTTTTAATCCATCCTGTTAATTCTTCTAAAGTTCTATTCAATTCTGCCAAAAGAACACTAGGATCCTCACCGGGTTCTTCACCTTCTTGTACCTTTACAACTCTTTCTAGTCTTTGTTTCAGCTGCGCTACTTTCCGTTGACAATCTGCCCTTAGAACCAAGGCTTCTGCGAGTTTCATAACTTTCCCTCCTATGTTCCATATGGAATGATCATTTTATATTTAATTAAGTCTAAACAAGCTCAGGTGGATAACGATAATTAGTCGCCTGTTCAAAACCATATGCTATTCGTATCAACGTAGGTTCACTAAATGCTTTGCCGGAAAATACAACGCCAAAAGGACCCTTTGTCGAATCACCATCGAAGTCAACGACACCTGTAGACGAATATCCTGCTGGAACCGTAATCAGGGGGTATCCCAATCGTGCCGCAATATACATCCCATCCACATCTCCAGGTAACATTAATGCGTCTAAACCATGTTGTTCTAACACATAATCTATACCCTGAGTAAGCGCTAGCGTATCATATTCTTGTTTCTTCTGACGATATTCTTGCTCAGTCAATGTTGATGCTGCTGACCTAATCAGCGTGTCTTGCCCATACTTTAAGGCAACTTCGGCATGGTTCTCATTATATGCAATCAATTCTTGCAAAGAGTGAATCGGTACGGAATCAGATAATTGTGATAAATATTGATCGAGACCTGTTTTAAATTCATAGCATATAACGTCATTATTCCAATTGTTGTGTTCTACATGAAGACTAACTGGATCTACAATCGTAGCGCCCGCATTTTTCAAAGCCAAGATCGCCGCTTCCATAATAGCCAGTCTTTCTTCGTCTAAGTTCTTATAATAATGTCTAGGAATACCTATTCTTGCTTGTTGTATATAGTCTGCATCTAGGAATGGGGTGTAATCACCATAAGAACATTCCTTACTCAAAAGTGTAGCATTATCTTTGTCGTCAATGCCAGTTAATGCACCTAAAATAATAGCCGCATCCGTAACGGTCCTAGCTATCGGTCCAGGCGTATCTTGGCTCACCGAAATAGGAATAACCCCAGCTCGGCTAACGAGTCCAACCGTCGGTTTGATACCTACGAGGAAACTTTGACATGCAGGACCCACAATAGATCCAGCTGTTTCCGTACCTATTGCTGCCGCTGCAAAATTTGAAGCTACAGCTGCCGCAGATCCAGAACTAGAACCACTAATGAATATCTCGCCTGGCCCATAGGGGTTTAGTACGAGTCCTCCTCGTGAACTGTAGCCCGCTGGCATCCTACTCGACATGAAATTCGACCATTCGGACATATTCGCTTTCCCAAGAATCACCGCACCTGCTAATCGAAGCTTGGACGCTACGAATGAATCCGTTGCAGCAAATGATTCAGCTAAAGCTACTGAACCAGCACTGGTATGCATATTATCGCCTGTGTCCAAATTGTCTTTTAGTAGAATAGGAATACCATGTAACTTCCCACGACTTCCTGATTCTTTACGTTCTTTATCTAAGTCCCTCGCAATTTGCATCGCATCTGGATTGATTTCTAATATTGAATTAATCTCTGAGTCGTACTTATGTATTCTGTCTAAATATTCTCGCACGATATCTTCAGAGCTTATGGAACCTGCTTCCAATGCCGCTTGCATGCTACTAATATCTGCTTCTATAATCCATTCTTGGAGCCTAATATCCACTTAAGCCACCCCTTTGGGAAAATATGGTTTTTAACATTCTTAACTAACTTACCATATTTCTTTAACGCAATGACATGGAAAGATTGATTATAACTGTATTAGGCTAATTGACTTCTAAAATAACCCCTATTCCTGATATTCAATCGGATCTACGCTACTAATATTATATTAAACTGTGATTAAAGAGCTTGACCTCTAGGTGCTATCATACTATAATTTCGTTTATTATTATAAATATCGAATGAGCGACGACAAGAACTTTATTAAGCCGGTCTCCCTGTGAACAGAGAATCAGTGGTTGGTGGAAACTGATACAAAGATTAGGTGAATTTCATTCTTGGAGCTTTTTTTATACTGTATCTTATTGAAGTAGTATAAAAACGGATCAAACCGTTATTTGACCAAGTGGGAAACACGTATTGTTTCCAATTAGGGTGGTACCGCGTGAAGAGCCACGTCCCTATCGTTAAAGATAGAGATGTGGCTTTTTTCTGTCTTTTGCTTTGTTTTTTTAAGGACATAATAAAAAAGATTGGATTGATAAGCGTGCAAACAACAGAGCAATGGTCATCGAAGATTGGTTTTATTTTATCAGCAGCAGGTTCAGCTATTGGGGTAGGCGCAATATGGAAGCTCCCTTATGTTACGGGCATCAGTGGGGGCGGTGCATTCTTCCTTCTATTTATCTTATTTTCTCTATTTATGGGTTTTCCATTGTTATTAGCAGAGTTCATTATTGGTAGAAGCACACAAAAGGAAGCCATTAGTGCTTATCGTAGTTTAGCTCCTAATACCAAGTGGCATTGGATTGGAAAGTTAGGGGTATTCACCTGTTTTCTATTATTGTCTTTTTATAGTGTCATTGGTGGTTGGATTGTCATCTATTTTGTAAAAGGTTTGTTCGGTGGAATCATTAGTGAAGGTGCCGATTATGGAGCCGTCTTTAACGTGACGATTGGAAATCCTATCTTGGTTATTGGAGCTCAATTTGTATTTCTGGCTATAACCGTATTAGTTGTGGCTAAAGGGATTCAGAATGGTATTGAAAAAGTAAGTAAAATCTTGATGCCTACGTTATTCGTACTATTCATTGTTCTAATCATTCGCTCACTTACACTCGATAACGCTATGGAAGGTGTAAAATTCTTTCTAGCACCTGATTTCTCGCGTATCACATCTCAAAATATTCTGTATGCGATGGGTCAAGCTTTCTTCGCCTTAAGTGTCGGGGTATCCGTAATGGTTACTTATAGTTCATATCTTTCAAAAAAAGAAAGCTTAATTCAACCGGCCATTTCCATCGTCGCCATGAATTTATTGATCGCATTATTGGCAGGATTAGCTATCTTCCCAGCTGTATTCTCACTAGGTTTAGAACCCGCTGAAGGACCTGGGTTGTTGTTCGTTGTATTGCCTGCGGTGTTTGATCAAATTATTTTTGGAGAAGTGTTCTTACTAGGTTTCTTAGCATTATTTCTATTTGCCACATTAACTTCGGCTTTCTCGATGTTAGAAATCATTGTAGCCTCTACCGTTAAAGGAAAAGAGGAGAAGAGAAAAAAATATGCCTATATTATTGGTGTTTTAATTTTTGTAGTAGGAATTCCCTCTGCATTATCCTATAGTATTTTTGCTGATATTCTAATCTTCTCGAAGAACTTATTTGATTCAGCCGATTATTTAGTTAGTAATATACTAATGCCACTTGGTGTGTTGTTAATCTCTATCTTCGTACCCCTTAAGATTAAGAAAAGCACTTTGCGGGAGGAGCTATTACAGCATTCTCGGTTAGGGGCTACTGCATTTAATATATGGTTTTTTATCATGAGGTTCATTATTCCTTTAGTCATTATCATCGTGTTTCTTGATATTACTGGAATATTGGATAGAATAGTTGCGCTATTTTAGGATTAAACCTGAAACCACTGAGCATTTGAGTGATTTTAAGAGGGAAAGGAAAAGTGCTGGAAGTTAGCAGAGATTTCCGCGTAACTTCCAGCACTTTTTTATGAAAGGATGGAGAATACTTTTAGGTATAAGATTGTTCTCATATTGGTGAACCACAATCCCTATTTTTTGTAAAGAGCACCGCCAATTTTTCAATTGAATATTATCTGTCTGCCTTTCTGTGTTATCAGAAATCGAACTCCCTTTGGTCTATTTGCTTGTTCAACAAGTTCATGATTAATCAATATATTCAAAATCATTTGGACATTTTCTTTACTAATTCCAGTTTCTTTACTTAATCCTCCAAGTGACCTATAAATATATCTACTTTCAGAGAAGGCCTTTAATATTTTGTACCTTTCATCATCTTTACCATTCATTAATTCATTATTAATTTTAATTACTTCAATCTCCTCAATCTCATTTTCATTTGACACCAATTATGATTGATTTTAATAGTTCTTTATTATTAATTGGTTCTTCATTACCTTTCGTTGAAAAGAAACTTACAACACCGCCAAATACACCTGATAGAACTAAAATAATGCTAAGAATGGTAATATGATTCATACATCGGCTCCTTTTTGTTTGATATTATTTATGTCTTTCGCATAAAATTGTAGTATTCGTTACACCAATTTCCGATAGATTGCATGAATCTCATCCTCTTCAACACTTCTGATCAAGGTCACAATAGAAGGATGACTTTGCCATCCCTGAAAATCCATCAAAGAATATGTCTATAAAGTCTTCTCAAAAATGTATAGGTCATCTTCTTCTCTAACTTTGGTGAATCCGCACTTTGTATAGAAGTGATGATTCTTGACACTCCAGCCAGGAGTATCAAGCCACCATTTATTGCTATCCGGAAAAATCCTTTCAATTTCTTTCATTACTTTCATACCGATTCCTTGATTCTGAAAGTTCGGATCAATAAAAATTCTTCCTAGATTATGTACTTGACTGCTTTCTATAAATATCAAAGTCCCCCCTATTATTTCTCCATTAAAGAGTACCTTGAAATATTTACAATTTTGCATCATCTCTTCTTGCCAACTTATGGAATCATATCCTAGTGGACCACCGATTTCGTTATTATTGAAATGTTTTGATTCTTCATCAAAGCTGGCCTTTTGTATTTCAGCGAGTTTTTGTGCATCATTTTTTATTGCTCGTTCTAGTATCAACATTTGATACACCTCCATTAATGTGATTTATATTAAATTATCTTTTTTTGTTTTTGATTATTATATCTTGCACAGGTTACGTCTAACGTTTGTGCATTCCTGACGTTCAAGTGGCTTAAGTGACCGTAGGGAACGAGTCGTCAGACTTAGTCGGTTAAATGTGTCGCCTGAATCCACTTCTCCGAAAATCCCCCTGGTGACCGAGGAGCGTACGCGACGATGTAGGAATGTTCTGTTAGACGACGTACTTATCTTCCAAATAATCTTTCAATAATAGACTTCTTCTTTAGTAATGGGTTATCGAGAAACTTTGCACTTAGCCAAAAAGAACCTGAAATGATCCCACCAGGAATAATGTCTCTATTTACAAGTTCTTTATCTGCCACTACATCTATCTCACCGCCTAATGTCTTTACTAGTGCCCAACAAAATGTAACACTAGTATGTTCATTAGTAATATTGGAAGTTTCTATTACCCTGCCAGTAATTACTGCAGTAGCACTTGGGAAATTCTCATTTTCGAATAAACCTGAAGGAATAAATGATTCTGAAGCAAATCTTATTTCACGGTCTTGGGATCTATAATACTCATCTTCATTATCATACACACTCAGTTCATGTGCGAAGGTCGTCAGTTGAATATTAAGGATTTGTGGAACTAGAACTTCACCATAGTTGGCTCGATTGGGCATATCAAATACAAATGGATAGCTTCCTGATTCTGCCGATTCATCGATTGGACCAGCCCAAGCATGAAATGATCCATCCAGTATAGAATTCGACTCCGAAATTAATTCATTTGTAACTCCTACCTTAATTTTCGATGAGCCTGAATAATGCGGATTTAATCCTATAATTTCATTTCTTTTATTTGACTGAAGCCACAATTCAATTCCTTTGCCCGTTTGAGAATATGAATAAATTCCTTTCTTTGTTGTAATTCTTTCTCCGGTAGTAAGGGCATACTCTACTAAACTATCAAAGTCTTCTCTAGCATGAAGATCGAATCCAATTGAAGTCATATGCATTCCTGACGTTCAAGCAGCTTAAGTGACCGAAGGGAACGGGTCGTCACTTAGCTGGTTGAATGTATCGCATGAATATACTTCTTCGAAATCCTTCTTAGCGATCAAGGGCGAATGCCCGCAGTAGGAATGCTGTGTTAGATGATGTGGCTAACTCCCATGAATTATCTAGAAAATATTCTTAAAGAAAATCATTATATCTTTCCAAAAAATACCTAAAATAAAGAATAATGCTCCCGAGACCATACTTATTACGATATTAATAACTCTTTCCGAACTCTTACCTTCATTAACTGTACTCTTAATACTATTTAAAATAGGTTCAGCACCAAAACGATTAATTTCAACTAACTTTTGGTATTCTTCAGACATTTTTGTTTGTTTCTCGATTTCTAACTTTATCTCTTGTAGTTTCTTGCTTTTTTCATTTAATATACCTTCCAATTCACTTAATAATGTTGAAGATTTCTGAATAGAGTCAATTGCTTTTTCAATTTTATTCTCTAGTTCAACATCCCTATTGAAGAATTCTTTAGCTAGTCTTTTATACATCTCATCCGGCATTTTAGGGCCTAGCCCCAATCCACCAGGTAATAACATATCCATTTTCAAAATAAAATTAAGAAATTTTATCAATGATTTAGCCAATTTTTCTTTTATCATAAGTCTCCTTCGAATATTTAATTTAAGAATATTTAGCCATTTCATCTAACGTTGCGCATTCCTGACGTCCGAACGGCTTAAGACCAAAGGTCTGTATGGCTCTGCCACTTAGCCGGGTGGATGTGTCGCCTGAATTAACTTCTTTGAAATTCCTCTTGGAGACCGAGGAGCGAACGCGACGATGTAGGAATGCTTTGTTATCGGATGTTATTACCACCATCTATTACTATCAAATGAATCAGTGATATCATTCCCAAGATGTGTATTCCTCTAAGAAAAACTCCCCTTCTATTTCAAGGTTCGTCTTCGGTTTACTATCATCATAATAACTAATATCTGTCGTTGTTCCACTCCACTGAAGAAAGAAGACCCCATTACCTCTATATTCCAATTTCATTAAGTTTTCGTCTACATCTTGATGCTCAAAATAATACAATCTAGCATCCAGATCCTTATTTTCTTCGTTATATCCTTGCGAGAGTTCAAACAATCTAGTCCCAAATTCTTTGAGTACTAACTTATCAAGATATATTGTAACTTCAGCATTTGGATTCATTGCAAATTTAGCAGTATCTTCAACCGACATAATAGCTTGAGGGTCTGTCTCAGTTTCAAACCACATCATTATTGTTTCGTCATTTCTACGAACAACATAAGCTCTTGATTCTAATAGTTTAAATCTCTCAGTTCCATTAAAACGTTTAAGGGTCATGGTACCCATAATTTATTCTCCTTATATTTGCAATAATTTCCGATAACGTTCGCGCATTACCGACGTCCAAACGGCTTAAGGATCGTAGGTCCGGGTGGCTTCGCCACTTAGCTGGTTGGATGTGTCACCTGAAATCACTTCGACGAGACTTCCTCTTGGTGACCAAGGGAGCGTAGCGACCGCCGTGGTAATGAAATGTTAGATGAAGTTATTGACTTCTGTGAATTTTCCCGCAATTATCTCTAATTCTTTAGTTATACGGATTATAAATTTAGTCTTTATCTGTGTCTTTATTGATCACGACATCAATTCGTATTCCTACTTTTTTTATCACTTTATGATGAATCTGAAGTCCACAAATGATAAACCTTCATTCTCAATGGCTCTTAAATTAATACATTAGCCAACAACTAAAATAATAATAGTAAATAAAATAGAAGCGATAAATAAAGCTAATTCAACGATATAACCTTTTGACTCTTTATTATATTTCCATTCCATGAAGGCACGATAAGCACACATGAATGTGATCAAAAAAGCAAAAATTAGATTTGGCTCATCCCTTGGTGTTGAAAATATAGAAGCGATCAAAAGTATTACTAAAATAATTAAAATCCCATTATAGACTTTACCAACTTCAGTCTCGCTAATTTTACGATCAGACGTTAATATTACTTTGCACAATGCGTACTGAAGTACAATGAGTATCATCACAAATACAGCGATTGCATTCATAATTAACCCCCCTTTCTTTTGAAATTTATTATTCTATAGAAAATTTTAGATCATATCTCTCAGTTCTCTTTCACTACCTTTCTCTGAACGAAGGACCATTCGATTGGGATAGCAATCTATCTCAACTAATATGGTTTTCACCGCCCTTCTCTATTTTTAAGGTTTAACATCCCCAATAATTTCATCTAACGTTTTATATTCCCGACGCCGAAGCCCTTAAGGGAGCGGATACGACCGGATGGCTTCGCCACTTAGGGCTGTAGGTGTGTCGCATGAATCCACTTCCCTGAAATTCCTCTTGGCGACCAAGGACCCGGTAGGGTCCGCCGCGGGAATATAGTGTTAAGCGATGGCACCGACTTCATTGGGTAATCCCATATTCGTTCTTGACCTTATTCTCTCCTGAACTTAGTGTCTCTTGAACTAAAAAATATCTCTACTCTAAATATATCGGAGGCTTTTGCACTTTGAATTCCCTTCCACGGTATGCTCTTTCAAACTTTTGACTATTTGAACTTAAATGTCTCTTCAGGATCGGCTTAACGATCACAGCGTGAATATGATCTTCAGCGATTCACCAAGTTCCATGAATCACTTCCAATATGTCCTTTGCCTGTGGCTGTATTGTCTCGAATCGACTACCTCAGATAATTTTTTGTTCTACTATGATTCGATCCGCCTGTAGCTCACGCCCAGATGATCGAATTACCCGTCTGAATGGAGGCCTCAAACAACTTCCTTAATACTCCTGCTGAGGGAAGATCAGAGCATTTAAGCTCCCTTGTAACGACTTGCAGAGAGATTGGATAATAGAGTTCCTCGACTCCCCAGATCTTTTTGCTCAACGGATGAGTTGACTTATGAACGCCTCCCGTCTCAGAATCGCAAAACCACACCAGCCGGTCTACTCGACTATCTTTCTCCAAACAGACCACCTCCTGCGTGAATTCCATCGACCGAAATAGTTCTAAGTTGTTCTGGTTTACGATACGGAATCCACTGTCATTCAGCCGATAAGTAAACTCAATTCCAGAGGAGTAGAACCACCTGTCGTCGCCAGGCAGAGCCTTCGCATATTCCTCCTGTGATTTAGATTCCAGAAGAAAAATTCCTTGGAGTTCGCTTACCCTGGATTCCAGAATATCCAGCTCCTTCAGAGCCTTGCCTGCCTGGCTGGCGGAAAGAGGATTCCCCCATATCGAATTTAATAACGGAAAATTCTCCTGTCCCAGTCGCTCCATCACTCCAAAAAAGAAGTTCCCTCCAGCGATATTGGCGACCCGATTATAGTAGTAGTAAAAATCCTCATGCTCACAGGCATGTTCTCGCCATTTCAAAAAAAGATGGTAAGTTCCGTCATCCGTAGAGTCCGATAAATCGATCCCCTCGTCCGTCCATTCCAGCAAGCCGATATCAAAGGGAGGAGACTTAACTTTTCCCTCTTTCATGCAATTACAGTTCACATATGCATCAAGCCCCATATGCATTCCTTCTTTCTCTCTAGTCATCAACCCGATGAATGACAAAGATTATTATTAGTTCTACTCTTTTTTATTGCTATTTCTTCTTTTAAGTACTGGAGGCTTAGCCTCGTTGATTCACTTCTCTTGCATGCTCTTAAACATATTTTTCTTTTCATTCATTATTGCTTGCTCATTTTACTTTTTCCAAGTGCTTTCGCTTAACGTTGTGTATTTCTGACGTCCAATCGGCTTAAGGACCACAGATCCGGTGGCTTCGCCACTTAGCCGGTTGGATGTGTCGCCTGATTCTACTTCTCTGAAAATTCCTCTTGGCGACCAAGGAGCGGTAGCGACGATGCTGAAAAACTTTATTATCCGATGCCTCGGTCCTCTTCGAAATACATTAATCTATTCGAATGGATCATAATATTTCAAATCAGATTCTGTAATACCTTCTTCCTTTCCCTCTTCTGTCAATCTGTAACCAAACTGCAATACTTCGTTATGTGCAAAATATATATATTCAACATAGGGCTCATCTTTAAAAGTGACTACCGAAAAAAATGACGGTAATTTAATACCCCATACTCCTTCAACGGATTCTATTTCTTCTCTACTATATTTTTGTTCTTCTAATAGATAGTTAGTTACTCTATTTGCATATATTATTTTATTTGCCTGAACATAAACTATCGGCGTTACTACTAAAATAGTTATTATGATTACTATAATTATAGCTTTCTTATTCATTATAATAGTCATTCCCTCTAAGTTTTTTTGTTTGTTGGTCTTAATTGATTTTCTTCTGTGAGTTTACTTAACTACAATTTTTCAGAGGTTTCGGATAACGTACCCACATTTCTGACGTTCGAGCGGCTTAAGGTGCGTAGCACCGGGTCGTCAGACTTAGCCGGTCGAATGTGTCGCCTGAATTAACCTCTTCGATATTTCTCTTGGCGACCAAGGAGCGTCAGCGACGACGCAGAAATGTAATGTTGGTATTCTCAGTTCATACCCGACTGGTTCGGGGATGGACTTTTTCTTTATACTGGAGAAAACACTGGGCTGAAAAACGTATGTTTTGTTGGGACACAGATCCCGTCGTATAAAGTGTTGTAAGCCCTCGCCTTTTGTTCATACCCCGATTCAGCTGGTTGGGTCCTAGAACCCGAATCACCGTGCCAACCTGTGGAGAGCGAAAGTGCTGGCCCCAGTGAAATTAAGGAGGTTATATGAATCTACCTGTTCTAAGTATTGATGTTGCTAAAGGTAAGAGTGTTGCTGCTGCTTTTCTTTCCTACCATGAATGTATGTACAAACCTTTTCCATTCTCACATTCCAATGATGGGCTTCATCAACTTCTAGCTATCTTGGAGCAGTTGAAGGAAGCCACAGGTCATGATCCACATGTTGTTTTAGAAGCCACGGGCAACTATTCCAAACCTATCGCTTCTTTCTTTTCTTCGTATGGTTATTCCGTCATTGTTCTGAATCCGTTACTCACCCATCAACTGAAACAAAAAGCTGTTCGGAAGGTAAAAACAGACCCTATCGATGCCATTCGCATTGCTCAAGTCTTTTACTTACAATCTCCTCAGCCTCAAATAGAGCTAAGCGATCCTGTTCAACAGCTTCGTGTCATTTGTCGCCAATATCAGCATTGGACTGGCCTGTATGGCGAGACACAGCTTCATTTTCGCGCTGTTCTTGATCTTCTTTTCCCAGGGTACGACAAGGCATTTCACAAAGTCTGCAACCGTACTTCTCTTGAATTATTATCTCGCTATCCGACTCCAAAAGAGCTCTTAGATGCAGATCATGAGGAGATCATTTCGGTACTCCTTTCCAATCGTAGAGGTCGAGTTTGGAATGAATCCAAACTAGAAGAACTGCTTAACATTGCTAACAATAGTCTCCCTGATCTTCATGCCATTAGGCCCAGAAAATTGTTCTCAGGCACTATATTCAACTGCTTAAGACCTATCAGGACTGTATGAATGATCTCTTGGAAACCATGCAATCGATGGCTGAATCTATTGATACCTATCATTTACTTCGAACGATTCCGGGTGTCGGACCACTAACAGCTGCTATGCTGATCGCTGAAATCGGAGATATAAAAAGGTTCCCATCCGTTAAACAGCTAACAGCTTTTGCAGGGCTAGACTCAGCTGTTCACGAATCAGGAACCTTCAAATCCAAGAAGAATCGAATTTCTAAACGGGGCTCTTCATACCTTCGAACAGCTCTTTACCAGGCTACCGTTTGCGCTATTTCCAAGCAAATTCATGGCCCAAGAAATTCGATTCTCTTTCAATTTTATCAGCAAAAACGTGCCCAAGGCAAACCTGCTAAAGTCGCAATTGTTGCTACTTCTCACAAGCTTTTACGCATCATTTTTGGAATGTGGAAGTCTGATCAAGCTTTTAAATGTGGTTAACCCCGTAATTGGAAATTAACTTCCAATAAAACTTGCTCTAGTGGGTAGGTTTGTTTAAGTATGTCATTCTAGTGCCTAACAAAAATATTTTTCATGATAGAGTTGACTTTGATTAGCTGGTTTATCGGATGTCAGTGCCTTCCTCGAATATACTAACTTTTCCCTTTAGTTGAACAGTTGCTTACTCAAACAATACATAAGTATCTTTAATTCCCATCATTTCCTTTAGAGTTCTACCTAATGAATATTGGTTTGGTTGATCCTTTTTTATGACACAGATAATATTCCCTGCTTCGCCATGAGATAGGTTAGTTAATTGTAAGTATTCATTATTATCATAGATATATGATAATAAGTAATCATAATAGTCTTCAGCCTTATCCTTCACATTTAGACCGACACCATACAATCTAACTTTCGTCCCTGCCCAAATATATTGACTATCATTTAATTCTTCGAGAGGAATCCACCCATCCGTTTTCATGTATTTATTCCTCCGTGACAATTCTGTCCGCATGTTTAGAATCGATCTTTTAATTTTGCATTGATTTTCGATAACGTTCTTGTATCTACGAACCCGAGAGGCTTAAGGGAGCAACGTGACCGAGTCCGACGGACTTAGCCTCTCAGGGTTGTGAGCTGATTCCGCTTCTCAGTATATCTCTTCTTGCGAACCAAGGGCCGAACGGCCCGCAGCGTAGATACGGTGTTATCTGATGCCACCTCTTCATTGAAAATACCTACTCATCGATCCTATTAATGCATAAATATTTGTTCTTATTGAAGAAAATATAGTAAGGCATAATAAACAGATTTAACAAGTTCCATCCACGAATGGGACACCCACAATTAAACACTATATGTTCATTCTCATTTAAACTAATCCGAAGTTTATTGCTTCTACACCAATCAATCTTCAAATATACCTCGTGCTCTCCAGGAGTTACTTCTATTCTTAATTTACCCCCGTCTTCGATCTTTCCCATATGAAAATCATCAATAATTACTTCAAAGTTCCTCAACATATTTGTATATTGAGACGTCCTAATTATTTCAATGTAGGTTTTGGAGTTCAAAGTTACTCACATCCTTGTTAAGGTTTTATATGGGTTTGGGTGGTTTCAGATAACGTTTGTATATTTACGACGTCCGCTCCCCTTAGATAGCTCTTATCTTAGGGGAGTGAATGTATCTGCCTGAACCCTCTTCTATGAGAATACATCTGGCAGATCAAGGGCCGTAGGCCCGCAGCGTAAATATTATGTTATCTGAAGGAGCTTCTTCTTTGAAATACCCTCATAGATATTATTTTTCACATGTATCTGGCCACCCTACGAACCATTAATCGTCCTCATACTTGTTCCAACCTAGCTCTACATTCTCCGCTATAATAATAATTTCCGAGAAATTATTATTATATTTACTTGAGGCACTACCAAATATAATATACTCATTTGTTCTATTAACTTTCTTATAATCAAATTTCAAAATTTCAGAATCATTCATTTCTACTAATGGCAAGACACTTTCATAGTTGTCCTTATATATCTTAGCTCGGTGTTGCTCAACATTTATAAATCTAATCGTACATGCATCTGTATTCTTAGCAACATCATAAGGATTCAACGAATGTTCCGCTAAAACATCTATTGATTCTAATACCATTATAATTTCATTATTCATAATATTAATTGTATCAATTACACAATCATGAAAACTAAAATGATCTAATTCATTTTGTGAAATGTATTTCTTCAATGAAATTCTCCCGTCATATCATTAAGCTCTTTCAGATAACGTAATATCTGCGACATATTTCGTTTAATATCATCTATATATGGGGTATCTATGGTAGCGGTATTATTCTCCCCCTGACTGAATCAATCTTTAGTCTATAACGTCCTATCTTTTCTTTCTTAATAATGCAAACTAATCCAACTATTAAGTGAATCTATGGATAATACATTTTTTCTTGAATAAATCCGTCATTTCCATATATAGCAACCATTCCTCCACCTTCATACTTAGGATCCATTTTTATTAAGACACCTTGTTTACCGTTAAGATCAAATCGATCTTTTTGGACTCCATTATCATCCAAATAATTAATAATAACAAAATCCATATCATGCTCAACGGCTTTATCATGTACAACAACACAGAAATACCCCAAAGCTCTCTCAACCGAAACCCCTTCTTCATCTTCATTCCAAGCAGCGGACATTGATTCTACTGGTGTTATAGATTTATTCTTTCTTTTTGTAATCGTAGAGACCTGAGCAACAGAACCATCTACTTCAAGTATGAGTGCAGATTGTTCATCTAAAATAGTGTAATCGATGATTTTAATTTTATTTAGTTCACCATAACTGTTTATATCGTCTTGTGTAATCGGTTCGAATTTAGCACATGCTGATAGAAGAAAAATACATACTAATAGAGTTAAATATTTCAACTTGTTATCATCCTTTGTTTTTAATATTTAATCCTGAATCACTTATTTGTGATAAGACTTATTACTACTATGTAATACCATAAATGCAGAACTCAATGTGGTTAGGTTCATAGTATTTCTCCCACCTGAATTCAACTCAAAATACATAGGTTTAATCCAGCGTAACCGGCTCTAAAATAAATAAACCCAGTTGTAATTTATTGGACCTCAATTCTATTGGATGAGTTGATTCCGAAGCATCCCCTATTATATCTATGTAATTGTATCCATCTTGGCTATGTAAAGTATACTTTCCTGAAATATCTTCAAACTTCACTGTACCATCCGATAAGAACTCTACAAACATCCCCTCTTTTAAATGTTGCTCAACACGCATCGATTCCCAAGCATGTATCTGACCATAGTTAGTAGTGAATTCCTCTATATCTACCTCTTCATTGGTTACTACCCATCTCCCTTCAATTCCCTTCTGTTCAATTGGTTTGTTACCACTATCACAAGCTGTACATGTAAAAATCATTATAATCACTAGCAATTGCAGGTATCTCATTTCATTCTCCTTTTCACATGGATAGTATTCAGAGCATAACCTCTGACCTGATGAGTAGCCATTCACCCTCGCCATCCCATTATACTCCATATTTCCCACCCCCACCTCACAAATTCAGACAAAAAAAGACAAATCGCTCACTAGAGCAATCTGCCTTTCTTTACTTCCACAATTCCATCTCTACCATTTCAATCAATCTCTCATTTTAATCAAACTTACGATCCCCAATACTCCGCAATAAAAGGATCTCTCCCTGACTGCTCCCGATCTTCCTTATAATGCTTCGGGTTCTTATGGTGATAGTTCTGATGATATTCCTCTGCTTCGTAGAACGTTACAGCTGGGATAATCTCAGTCACGATCTGGTCCGTGAATCTACCACTAGCAGCAACCTGCTCCTTAGAAGCGAGTGCGGCTACATGTTGCTCTTCATTATGATAAAAGATCGCTGTCTTATACTGCGGTCCTCTATCTTGGAACTGTCCATCTGCATCCGTTGGATCGATTTGTGGCCAGTAGAGTTCAAGTAGCTTTTCATAAGGGAAAATAGTAGGATCGAATGTAATCTGGACTGCTTCATAGTGACCCGTCGTTCCCGTCTTGATCTCTTCATAGGTTGGGTTCACCGTTGTTCCCCCGATATATCCCGCTACGATGCCGTGAATACCGGGCTGTTCCTCAAAAGGTGTGACCATACACCAAAAGCATCCGCCAGCGAATGTTGCTTGCTCCATGTCCACACTTCCTCTCTGTTGTCTGACCTACGCAAAGTATTAGTGGATGCCAGATATTGTTGATCTAGGCTAGTCTAACCATCCATCTAAGACTTAAACACACACGCTCTCCCTACAACGTAGGCTTCTCGATCAGTCTGATCGATTGTGTGCCGACCATAATAACTTTACCAGCCAATGTGTCCATCATCATATCCGGTAAAATCACCGTAATCGAGTTCTTATAATCCGCTAGATTTAGAGTAGGCTTAGTAGGTGTTGGTGTCCCAGTTCCCGTTGTTCCGTCCACAGCGTTCGAAGTACCATCCGTCCCCGTATCATCGTCAGTCTTACCAACTTCCTTACTTGTCGGATCAGATTCCTTACCCGTTATTTCGCCTTCGGTGTCCTTACCCGCAGTCCCATCCTTCTTACTGGTATCTTCGGTTTCTTTACCCGCTACTTTATCTGTCTTACCTGTATCTTCAGATCCCTTACCAGCTACATCAACGTCCTTGCTCGTATCTCCAGATTCCTTACCTACTGTATCATCTTTCTTAGTAGCATCTGCACCGTCTAAGGTTGTCGCCCCTTCACCAGGTACATCGCTACTATCCGTCTTATCTTTACTCTTAACATCTGTATCAGGCGCTACCACTTCACACTTCACTTCAGGTTTGAGCCCTGTCAGAAACTCCGGTTCTTTACCATCCGTTGACCCAAGCGTAATATTGCTAGCATCGAAAGCCTTACAAGTGCCTGCGTCCCTCATTAGAAAGACCAGCTTACTACCCTCTACTTTACCCTCCGCTGATGTCATTGGTTCTGCATACACCACGATCTCATCCGTGATGACTTCAGGTGTTGCTACCACAGGAGGAGTCGGATTCTCTGCAACAATCTTCTCTGGTTCTTTATCGAATACGCCCATGGCTTGGAGTCCGAACAGGCCTCCGACTACGACTACAAGGAAGAATCCTGCAAACACGAAAGTGCGCATCAGTTGTCTACGATTACGACGAATGAACTTAACGAAAGGCGAAGATAGTTCTATCTCAACTTTGGCATACACGGGTTTAAGTTTAGGTTTGGCAGCGTGGAAATATTTCTTCACCAAATCTTTTTTCTTAAAGGCTTCTCTATCATGATTTTTAAAATAAGAGATAATAGCTGTAGCATACGCTGGAATAAGTCCTCGCTCTCCTGCGAACATCTGCTGTCCCGCAGACCATTGGATGAATTGATAGATCACTTCTTGGTCCTTGGCATGTCTCCGCACAAAGTTCAGCAGTCCAGAGTAATTGACTCCAGCTTGTCCACCTTGATAGAAAGCGAGCGCCAAATGGCTGAATTGCTCAGGCTCAATCTGATTCTGCAACCATTGACAACCCATCTGTTGTACACGATCTAACTCCATCGGGTTAAGTCCATTAAAGAGATTCTCGTCAGGGTGATCATCGCTAAACCAAGCATATGCCGCCAACATAACTGCTGCTTGTGATTTAATGCGAGCATCGAATTTAGCCGCCCATGTCTTCACTTCTTTTGGTTCTTTTAGAAACTTAATGTTTAATAACTGATCTTTCGTCAACTTATCCAAATCTAACTCCGTTAACAAAAAGAGGTTCGCCGCATAAGTAAGTTGATCCATAATCGCAAAATCATGCATCGTCACACCCGGACCTGGCTGCTTAATTTCCCAATCCCGCTCAAGCTTCACTTGTTGCTCCAATAGCGCGTTCACAGCACTTACCGGATCAGACTCCTTGCGGAGTTTCTCCAACAGTTGAGCCTTCGCCAAGTCTACAAAATAAGCATTGTGGGTCACACTCGGATGATTCTTACCCCATACCCCAACCAGTTGCATGACATCCTTAGCTTTAGGCGCCAAAGTAAATTTCTCTAGTATATATGGTTCAAAAAGTTGCTTCGCGAACCCACTACTCAAGACCATGTCGAAGAATGCTTTACTAAGTCTTGGATTACTCTCGATCACCTTATAAAAAGAGGAAACAACCTCTTTGCGTTTCGCAGATATCGCGTGGCTGATTGCTACCATGAGATAGGTAACAATTTTGCCCTCATTATTCTTACCGCAAATACTGTAGTAATCCTTGAAGACTTCCACGATCACAAGCTCTGGTATTTGTCCCTGCTTAATAAGATCAAATTCCTGATCAAACCGAGCGAGGAAAATATCATTCAACCGCACTTTACTCGATATGGCTTCGGGCGTCGTTATGTAATCCAATATGCCGCGCAGCACTGAGGTCTTATTGTCATCAAACAACGTTTCGTTGCCTTCTTCAATCTGATAAAAGACAGACAGATCGTTGTAGCTAGAAAGGGCTGTTCTACGCATCATATCCATATCCGCCAACATCTCTTCAGCGAATTGATAGAACCGCTCTGCTCGATCTGGGCGACCTAGATTACTCCAAGCGAAATCCAAGTAAGGCTGTTTCGAAGGATCAACATCTACATTCCCAACCCGCTTCGATACAAGATCAAAGGCAAAATCCTTCTCAACATTTCGGTCCCCTGGGCGAAGACTACCTCTCTCGACGAACATGACATGAATCCCTTTTTTACTCTGAGGCTCATTCGCATAGGTTAAGAACCCAAGTAGCTTACGGAAAGCATACGGCATACTACCATACAACACTTCGAGCAATTGCTTCGCATAGGCCGATATCTGTTCGGCAGGTACATCAAGCGCGATATATACCTTTTTCTTACCCGTAACTGCCGTCATCACCGCAAATAACAGTTGCTTGAACATCTTCTCATCCATATTCAGACTCGCCAGAACGCTAGCTGCATCTATTGGTCTTGTAACACCCTTGCTAGGCACTGCATTCAGCTCAGGTAGATCCACGCCTTGTTCAATATCATAAGTCTCAACGAAATCCGCATGAAGCCATGCAGCATAATTCGTAATCACTTCTTCAGAACGTTCTCTAGGAATGACATAATTATGTGTAAAAAAAGCACTCCGAAGTCCCGTGAAATCTGCCGATTGGTACACACTACGTCCAATGACTGTCTGATCGTTATCCGTATGATAGAGATGCAGCGCATCGGGATAGACCGCCGTATCCTTCTCACCACGTGCTAACAGTTCAGCCGGTGCATCGTATGCGCAGAACGGATGGAGCGTTTTTTTGATAAAAGAATGATCTAACCCCTTCGATCTTCCGATCGTATCGAAACCTTCCGTTGATCGAAAAATCCCGCGCCGCTCCCGTGTATATAGCTGCTGCTGAATGGGTTGGGGAGTCGTGTTCTCCACTATTCCTCGCTCCCCTCAATATACATTAGTTGATACAGTAGCCAAATGAACGGTTCATCCACCCGAATCGGGCTTGCAACGCCTTGTAACTTCTGGTCAACAGGATTACTCCCCAGTGCCGACACCGCGAAATAAGCTGTATTGGAGAAATACACATCCATCGTTCCTTTAAACGGTCGATCCACCTTCTCTATGAAATGGCGAATTTCCCCGTCGATATTCTCGAATTCAGTCAAGTTAAGCGATTTGCGATGCACCATATTGTTAAAAACATTACTATTCGACTTAATATATTCGCCCTCTTCGTCCTTCAACGAATGAAGCATGTCACTCTTCGTCAACACGACAGCGGTCGGTATATCTGTCTTCCCTTTATCTTCATAGGCAATGAAGTCACCGAACATCGTGAGTACCACATCACGTGGTTCATCATATTGGGACACCCATCCACCTTCAGAATCGCCATATTTAATCCGAATCTTCTCTCGGATCGAACGTATTTGTAGTGGATCGACCATGAAAAGAATGCCGGCTGAATTCTTGATATGCTGTCCATGCAGACCTAGATAATCCTGATCGACCATGCCTTCGCCCGCTACATCGAAGAACACAAGCGTAAGCGGTGGCTTACTCTCATCCTTAAATACGAACTGGAAAATAAACGGCTCTTGCATCTTCTCTTTCTGCGTAGAAGCTAGCAGATCGCCACGTTCGAACAACGGTTCTTCGTACATCGTACGGAACTTACGACTGATCTCTGCATTCAGTGGCATACAAGCCGCATCGAAATTGTCCGCTGTCGTATTTTGTAGCGTATGGATCAAAGCCGTCATATACACCGACTTCCCTACTTGAGATGCACCGACGATCGAGATGATGTTGCTCGGCACTTTACCAGAAGTAACTGGCAACTCATTATGGCATTTCGGGCATAATCTTCTGCGGGTAAGAACACCATAACGGTCGTTCAGCCCGATAAGCACGTTATCCGAATATATCCGATGTTCTTCTGGAATATCCGTAGGGTGGATGATCGCTTCAATGTCATCTACCGTATCAAGCCCGAATCGCTCACGGTATCTGTTCAGCTCATCATCTTCTCCCAGCGCATAGTTCTCATCATCTTCACGATGATGTGCGGCCCGGAACACGACATCTTCTGGCGTGAATTTCTCGAAACAGAACGGACACACAATATCATAGAACAGCGGTTTAGGTTCCGCCTGTGGTTTCTTTTTGAATATATCGAAAATCCCCATATGTTCTCCTCCTAAAAGTTTTACAAAGTAAAACTCGCCTCGTAAGCATAATCCAAGTTTACGAAAACTACTTGAAAACAATGCCGAAACATCACCGCTACGGGTACGGATTGTTCTTCGATCGCTGTTGCCGTTGGATTTCCTGATTATGTACCGCTCTTAGCGGTAGAAATCCGAGGTCAAGCATATGCTTTCGAAGTAGCTTTCCTACGGAAAACTTGTAGGCGAGCGCTACCGCTTCTACAGAACAATTCCGTTCCCTTCGCTGCGTCTCAGCATTAACCATTATTCTCAGCAAGCACTCTTTCTCAAAACTTACGTCGTCAATATCCTTTAAAGCCTTTACCTTCATGCTTCGCCAATTCCGGCACTTCGGTTACTTCACTACTTTGCTAACTCGTGTATAACTCCATTTACTTTGCCTACTTCTCTAACATTGGTAACTCGGCTCACTCCGGCATTAACTCATACAACTGGCCGTATGTAGGGCCGTCGGTAAAGAATATACGGACGAAGTCATTTTTGCCTACCTCGATTGCGGGTAGGATGGTTTGGCCCGGGTTGAAATGCTGCACGAATGGATACACGGTGCCATCTGACTTATTGGTTGGATTACTGCCGTGTTTCCTAACGTAGCATAGAACGTCTTTGGCAACGGGGACTTCTGTCGTCACCCTCATTTGGATCGTTTTATTTTTTTGAAACAGACCACGCTTCTGCTTAATGCCATATATAATCCGTGATTTGCCTGTGCTGATGATTTTACGGTTCTGCCCATCTTCCTGAAGAATGAGAACGGGTTCACCACCATCGTTCCAATAAGCAAACACCATATACATCCATCCACCAACACCCTGCATCCGTTCGTGATACCCATTGTTAGCCTTATACTCATCTCTCGTATACAACTTTAGGCTATCGATTGCTGGTTGCTCAAGCAGCGCTTGATCCGCTGGAGCGCGATGTATGTAGACTGCCTGAATTCCATCGGGCCAATGCCAACGTAGAATACAGCGATCTTCGTCCACTTGATGTACCAGCTCACGTATGACTGGCGTGTTTAAGTCCGCATGCATGTATTGCATACCTCACTCGCCCCCTGCGACTAAAATCCCTTACTACTGCCCTTTTTCCGTTCATATCCTTCTGTAATGACACCTGCATGCCCTGGTCTATGTCTACCTTCTTGCAATCGACCGTTTTCTTTGACCGGCACGATTAACGTGAAGAGTGCTATAATGCCCGCAATAATAAGACAAGCTAACAAGCGAATCATACTATCACTCATCGTGTGCCCTGTTAAACCAAATTCTAGCACTAACCCCGCAATTAACCCAGCTACGCTTCCACCAATGCCAAAGCTCCGTGCTAGATGGCGGTTATCGAACACTAGTCCAAGTGACAATCCGATCGCTGCTCCTATAGCCATGATTGCAATAACTCGAAACACCGAATAGTATGTGCTATCCTGCATCGGACCAGTTCGTTCTGTTAAGAGCGTACGATTTCCGATTCTGTCATATATCTGTTGAAATGCGAACGAAAGATTACTTACATTGTCTACATCGATAAACTGACCGTGTGTTCGATTGGCAATGTCATTGAGTAATCTCGAACCCTCTGAGTTGACCGAACTCATGCCAACCGCATTAATGATAATACCTTGCTGCTCGTATTCAGCTAAGATGCTATTCATATCTACTTCAGTAAAACCGTCAGAGAGAAGAATAACCATCGTCCCTCGTGAAATCTCTTTGTAATCGTTAATATGTTTCATTGATTCTTGAAGTGCACGAGCAATTTCCGTTCCACCATCTGTCGCCTTAAGCGTATCAATGGTGTTATATACCTGGGTTTTAGTTTCAGTATCTTTTAGCGCGATAAACGGCTGAATCAATTTAGCATCGTCACTGAACTCAACGACAGCTACTCGCTTATCGCTATCCATTTGTCCAATAAGACTTTTGGCCGCTTGATAACGTTCGTCCTTCGGATCCGTCTCCCGCATGCTCCCGGAATTATCGATTACGAGTACAATATCTTTTACAGGCTTAACCGAACCCACATTCAGCCCGTATAGTAGTTCAAGTATTATTCCTACCATGAATAACATAACTAACGATGCAGGAACAAGTAACTTCCATGACGTTCCTACATAACGTTGTCTCCATGAAGGACCATTCAATCGTGGATCGATCATTTCGGCAATGAGGCACATGAGAACAATACATAACGCAACGACCCCAATATATAAGCCCACCACCACAATACTCGGTAATTCTCCGTATAGGCGACTCAATAGTACTTCTCCTATTACACAACCAATGGCACCACCAATAACGCTGAACAACAGCATCAGTAGATTTACTTTGCGTTGCATCTTTAAACATCCCTTCTAAAATGGATTAACGTACGTCTTATTAGCGAAGCTCGGACAATAGGCTAGGATCTAGACCGTGGAATTCATACCCATTCTGTAGGTACGTCTCATAATACATTTTACCATTCCGATAATACATGAGGTCTTCGATATGGAATCCACCCATTAAATTCAACTTCTCTACGCCGCTACTTCGTTTCTCATGAACATAACCCAGTTTGTAGATACGTGATGTCTCGTCTGCACCAAGAGAGTAGCGAATGAATTCGCTCTCTGCGTCCCCGAAGAAGTATTTCTCCTCATAGCGATGTTCCTGCGTGTAATCCAATAACCGCACGTTAATCGCCGCATGCTCTTCCAAAGTTCGATACAATTTCTTGAATAAATCATCCTTCGATAATACTTGTTTGTTACTATAATCTATCGTTACATTGGCACGGCGTAGTAATTCCTCTTCGAACGTCTGAGCAAATGGCTCTGCTGTAAGGATATTGTTGCGGCAGATGTGAACCAGTTTCTCGACTAAATGAACCACTCCAGCATCTAAAAGCTCCGTCACGCTCCCCAGGTATCGTTCCTCGAAGAAGACGGACGTGCCTCGTTTCGCCTCAATGTCACGTACAACATCCTCAGTCACGACTTCATAATATTCCATAATATTTTGCCCGATGTAATCGTCTGCTGTACGAATACTTTCAAGAGCCGCATCACGTAGCGTCCCTTCTAATCTCTCCATCTGTTCCACTTGTTGTCTATAATGTTTATGCATGTGGTTTAGCTCGGCTTCCACTCGCTGATGAAGTTTAAGTTCCGTCTCAAGTTGTAGAATGTGGCGCTTTCTTCGATACACCGTATCGAGTAAATACCTGATAAAACTGCGTAGGTTATGCTTATCCATCAAAGGAAGACGCGAGAAAGATTGTTCCTCTACAATGCTAAGGTAACATTGCGCAAGCTCAGCTTTGGCTGATTCTAGTTCGTTCGAAGTTTCACGAATGGTACTTCGTAAATCGCTCATCACACTTCCCGATTGATCTAACTCATCGCTCCACTCTGCGACTTGGAAGAACCCAATCTCCGGACGATCAAGCATCTGCTTCTTGACGGCTAGAGACAATTCATCGCCTATCTTAACATGGTCTAACCGCGCTTGAATTTCCCTTACATAATTATCTCGGAAATAAATCTCGCAACCCTCACCATAGAGTTCATGCTCTGCTTCTTGAAGCGACAAACGTTTCAATGCATTGAAGCTCGTCTGATGCATCATAATACCCGTCATCTCTTCAATCTTATCTTCATCTGGCATCATCGCCTTCACCCGATTGGAGATCGCTTGTGGATCAATACCGAAGAAAGCCAGTTTCCCTTTATTGGTTAACTGTACGCCTGTCTTCATGCGAGTAATCATCTGTCGATAGAAGTGGTACAGTACCGTCAGCGCAATCGACTGATTGGGCCGTTTTACTTTGGAGAAACCCGCAGATACGAACCCTTCCCGACCCGATTCTGACTTGATGTTACTTTTAAAAGACATGTTATTGTAGTTCCGATTGCTCGATTGCTGCTGAACATCTTTCCGCTTACGGTTCTTCAGTAGATTAACGTGGCAAATAATCTCGTAGTTGTCCTGCATATTATCATACAAAGAAATCCCACGTTCATTCTTATCCGACAATAAATATGCCAGTTCAAAGAGTGGAGACGGGGCATGAGTTACAGGAATCGATATGCCGTCCTCCGTCACATGAAGATTCGCCGTGAACGTATAATCGCTCTGTTGCATATGTTCTAGCTCACGAAGAAACGCAACCCCAACAGAATGACTATATCCAAAGGCTTCTACTTCCTTCTCACTGATTAACCCATACAAATCCATCTGCACAGACTTAAAAGACTGGCTAAAGATGGATTTGGCTAGGAGTGATATTTCCGGTAAGAAGACATTAAGCGGGTCATCGACCCGCGTAATGAAAGTAAGATGGATTCGGTCGAAGGAGGAGTACATTCTTCCGAAATCGGATATGTTATGACTAACCTGCCGTAGAGCCCGATTCAGCTCGAATAGATGGCGTTCATTCTCATAAAAGCTAGTATAAAGATCTTTACGCAAGCTCTTGGCACCACTTGTTGTTGTACTTGTAGCTGTACCTGTACTTGCACCTGTACTTGCACCTGTGCTTGTATTTCCACTCGCCTCTGTCGGACGTGGTAGTTCGAACCGATGAAGACGGGGATGAGTCACCTTACCATCACGATTAGATCCCGTATGAGATCCAGAATGATTGGATGTGCGATTCGTTAAATAGTCACTCGAAGGGTTCAGGGGATTGTCATTCCCTCCCCCGCCTTCAGAAGCCACGTGAACGTACATCACACCGGCGCTATTGTCCCATTTCTTATCATGAATCCCCATGATCGGTTCAATCGCATCTGACACTTTATCACCAATGAATACAAACACAGCAGGATAATGAATGCTACTCTGGTCGTCATCTCTTCCATCGAGCTTCTCTTCCGCAATGGCATATTCCGTGGCGAACTTTTCCAGTAGTTCCTTCATGATTATTTCAACTTTCTACGAATATCGTTTAATTTAGACAACATCTGCTTGTAGAATTGATACGTTTCTTCTCCATTCGCCAGTTCAATCTTCTCATATTCCAATTGATCTCGACCATTCAGAAACGTTTCATACAACTCATCTAGCTTCGCTACTAGTGATGTGATGTCTTCTGATGCTGTTAGTTCCGTACCACGACGTGCTGATTTACGTAGCAATGTGCTCTTACTCTTCTCCTCTAGTCCAAGGAAATGCCCGAACACCTCGAACTCCACATAATTCTGACTCTTCATCAGGTTAGCGAAAGGTTCCCACGATTCTTCCTCAGGGTCGCGATCATAGACATAGAGCGCACCTTTTTTCGTAATCGTCTCCGTGTATAGCGCTTCAATAAATTGATCAAACCATTTCTCTTCGACTTGGTGCTGGTCGAGCAATAGTTCGAATTCAGTAGCTTTGGCACTAATTTTATCGTACTTAGCTAATTCTTCTCGAACACGTGTAATTAATTCAGGTGAGCGAATCAAGTTCTCTTTGGCCATGTCTTCAGAAATACTACCGAAGATATCCTTGTTAGATACTTTCTCAAGTCCCTGTGACAGAAGGCGTTTCAACTCGTTCAACGCACGCTTCACTTCTCCAAGATTCGGCTTAGGTGAATCCAACTGTAGATCGTATCCACGAAGGTATTCGGCCAGACTGAAAGGCTGCGTCATCACAACAGTAAATCGGTTACTTGTATTCTGATCGATGTCTTTCTCCATGATAACCTTCAAAGACAATGCCTTAACGAATTCATTACGAACACGAGCATTATAGGACTGAACACGTGTGTTCATATACGTCTCGCCCCAAGATCTCTCTGGAATTGGCGAAGGTAGATACGTCCAGTTCGCTTTGTCTGTCTGTACCAAGTGGCGCCCGATACCCTCTTTATCTAGAATGGTTCGTTCATAACTTTCTTCATAGACTTTAAGTGGCGTGTAGACGAACAACGGCACACCATTCTTTGTATTCAACCAGAAAATACGGTTCTTCACTTGACTCTCTTTTATAGTGAAATGGGACTTCCCAACGGAATTGTCCTGATAGTTACGAATTCCTTTGAGAATGCTCGGCGCCCCAACAGGGACGGACACAAATCCCCAAGAAGGGAAATATAAGTTGCCAGAACTATTACTTAAATGGAATACAGGTACGGCTTCCTCATCTAGCTTACTTGCGATATTACGTTCAACAAATTTCTCGATAGATTCTTCATGGCCGAATTTCATGATCAAGAAGTCTTCCATCGACTGCGTGATCAAATCGCCGAATTTATCTCCAAGGAATTCTGAAATAGAGCTTACAATATCTACTTCTTGTTCCCTCACCCATTGATTCGAATGATTCAGAAGTTCGAGTGTAAAGTCACGAATGAGATCATCCACGTCCTTACTTTCCATCATTTTTCCAATGACTTTCGAAATGTCTGGCACACTCACAAGATTCCAATAGTATGTTTTATTACCTTTATGATCAGACTGTTCGTCACCCTCAATCAGGATTTCACCATTCTTCTCAAAAATAGCATTCAATGCGTTCAAAATTTCTGTATATACGTTATAAATGCGTGTATTCTCATTGTTCAAGAGTTCATGAAGATCTTCATAGAACTCAATCATCTGCTCTGTACGTTCCACATCAGCTTGCAGCCAGTATTCATTAATCTTAGCTTCGATATAAATGTTCTTCTTCTTATCTTTAGAGACGAATGCGCTCTTGGCATCTCCAAGTCTCTCATTAGCTTGCTCTCTTGCTGCTTCAATATCGCGTGGGATACGGTGTAAGTTCTCACGAAGTGTCTCGATATAGGAGAGTAGCATTTTGAGCAAACTGAATCCTTTTTCTGTATAAATAAGGCGTGATACAAAGAATGGTCCTTGTTCAGGATGAAGGAATATACGACGGATCTGCTCCGTGAACTGTCCTACAATCTCACCTGGCAACTGCTTCTTCGCTTTAATGTACTCTTCTCGAGCACGTGCCAAGAAATTCTGTTCAAGCTCCGTATCCATACTAATAACCTGATTCTTCACCACATTGCTATAGCTTAAACGCTCACTATTCTCAAATCCTGGTAGTGGCTCTGGCACACGAGATTCAAAGGTCTTCACCATTGTGTCTAGATCAATCCCCAGCTTACGGGCAAAGGTCTCGACTTCATCCTGACTTGGAGCCTTCTCGAACATCTTCTCCATTTTGCCAAATAACCGGAATGCCAAGTACGTCGTCATCTCTTCAATCGGTAACACAGCGGATGAAGCACCGATAATATTATAATCATAGTTAGCTGGATACATCTTGTTCATCTGTGCGATATTCGTACTAATATTGCTTATATAGTCATGAATAGCGAATTCTTCGCCTGAAGCTTTCTCTTCACTGGCCATGAAGTTCGTAATGTTCTCAGCTGTTACGTTCATACAGTAGTCGTAGGCATTCTCCAGTAACTTGCCTTCGGTATTCGTTGCCGAGATCAGATGACATAGGTTAAACGGTGGAAGTGGTGAGTTTACCGTCAAAATATTCCCATACCGTTGTTGGAATCGTTCACCTCGACTATCTACATTCATCCAATAATCAAGTTCTTTAAGTGCGGCATAACCATTTTTCTTAATATATTCACGCGTATGTTCACTCAGGCTCTTGTTGGATAAGTTAATATCCGGTGTAAACAAATACCCGAGTGTGTTCACACGGTCAACCCCCGCCGAACCATGGTCGCGCTCAATAATACCTCGTACAATGTACGCGATATCCAAGAAACAACCGCTTCCTGTACCCCCAGCTAATCCCGTAAGCATGAACACCATAAGTTTCTTGTTGGTGCCGACAGACAACGTCTTAATCTTCTTGTCGATGGCCTGTACGACTTGATTGATCTTCGTGAATAACAGTAATCGACCTGCTTGGCGAACCCCAGCAGCCCCATTCATCCCATCCGTAATACTCATCTCAGGTGATAACCAATCGGTAATATACGGTTCAAGCACACTACGATTCTGTAGCAGTCCACCGATCTCCGCGTTGGAGAGCAATACAAATTCATTGATAGGATCGAGTCCTACACCTTTGTACTTCTTACCACGGTCCTGTTCATTCGTCTCAAAAGCTAGAAACTCCACATTATCCGGTTTATCACGTTTCTTCTTGGACAACGGATCTTCTGGTAGCTTAAATCTGCGATTAATCTGATATTTCAGCCGTAGTAACGCATCAATCCCCGTACCCCCAAGTCCAATAATAAGGATCGGATTATCTATCGTATCTACGCGAATCTTATCGCTAACAATCCCTCCGCCTAATGAAACATCTAATTGTTGAATATGTTCTCTAACTACTGGTTTCATTGTTGTTCCTCCTAAAAGTTTTACGAAGTAAAACTAGCTTCGTAAGCATTATCTTAGTTTTACGAAGTAAAGCTAACTTCGTAAGCATTATCTTAGCTTTACAAAGTAAAGCTAACTTCGTAAGCATTATCTTGATTTCACGAAGCAGCACTCGGCTTCGTAAGCATTCTTTATTTTTATGCTAAAAACTTACTATATCTAGGCTCAAAACCTTTTAATACTTGCAGAAAACACTGGATCGCGCAGAAGCAGCGAAGATGGCGGAATTGTCGTGAAGAAGCGATAGCGTTCGCCTTTGCCCTCTGATTTCTACCGCTGTAGGCGGTATATAATCAGGAAATCGGAGGGCAACAGCGATCGGAAGGACAATCCGCTATCGTAGCGGTCATGCGCAAGCCTACTGTTCGTAGCTCTATTAAACAGTTTTAGCCTATATTCACACTAGGTACTCTAACATGATCGTCTTATCTACACTTTGTAAGGAAAGCGTGATACGATCTTCGCCTTTTATTTCGAATCCGTTGCTAGCATCAATGACGCGCCCTGACTTCTCGATATTCACCGTTGACCCATTCTTTATCATGATTCGGTCATTCTTACTCGGTACGAAGAGGATCTTCTCCGTTTCCTTCAGTTCAGGTGCCAGTTGTAATAGCTGATGAAGGGTGATCTTGCCTTTAAATCCATTCAACTTCTTATATTGTGGATACGTCTTCTCGCCCGTATTCTCATCTCGAATTTCAATGACCATCTGTCCGACGAAGCCTTTATTAGCCTTTTTATATGCCGATAAAATGAAGTATGCTGCTGCAAGGACCGCAGCAAATGCGATCACACCACCCACTACCAGTAGAACAGGGAAGGACTCCTTCTTCTCATCCGTTACGGGTGTTGTTGGCTTACTTGGCGTTGGATTTGCACTGGCTCCACCGGGCTTGGCACTAATCTTCACGACATCAGTCTCCCGATAAAGACTGCTATCCTCTGCTATAACTGTGAGCTCATAATCATGTTTATCAGCGACCTTATAGGTACCTGTGAAGCGATCACCTGGATTAGAGAGTGGTACTTCTTTCGTATCGCCACTATCCAAATCTTTCACAACTAGCTTAGCATTCATGTTCTGATAAAGTGTACTATTTTGTAACTTTTGTCCATTACTTGTTAAATAAGAGACAATATCGATCTTGTCACCCTTCTTATACGTACTACTTGGAAGAGGATCCATCGTAAGTTCTATATCATAGTTAAACACTAGATTAATATCGATCTTATCCTTGGCTACACCTTTCACTTGAAGCTTCCAGTCCCCCTTGGTTGGGGTTATCAGCTTTAGTAAAGAGTAGCTTTTAGATTTGGAGTAAAGAATATCTTTTGCAGGAATGGACTTGCTTGCGCCTGATGGGTCCGTTAATTTGACCTCTACTGGCTGAGCTGACATGATAGAGATGTTGGCTTCCAGCACATTTGCGTTAGGTACATTAATCGTAACCTCTTGGAAGCTTCCATTCCCAGTCATAGACTGGATAGGTACAATCTTAAGTTTCAGATGACTCGCGAATATTTCACTTAATATTTGTGGCAGATCATCGGCTGTATTTGTCGAGAATGCTTTACCACCCGTTTTCTGAGAAATCTCGGCTAATGCATCTTTATTTAATTTCCCGTCCGCATTCAGTCCAATGGTATATACCGGAATACCTTTTTTATTCGCATCCGCGATGGCTTGATCTAGCTCTTGTGCTGATTCCTTTTCTGTTCGACCCGTCGCCTCATTCAGATCATTATTTCCATCAGCTAACAACACGATCATCGGTTCGTGCGTGGGATCAGATCCCTGTTCCAATACCTTTACAGCTTCCCTTATCCCTACAGCGCTATCGGTATATGGTCCCCGATCTAGCTGATCAATGAACTTCTTCAAATCTTCCTTATCCGCAGCTGATTGAATCTCAAGCAGTGCTTTCTCTCGCTGGATCTGGTCCGTATACGAGATGATTCCGACCTTGTCTCCTTTGACAGATAACATATCAATGAACATTTTCATCGCTTCGTTACCGATCTTATTAGGATCGCTTTTCTTCATGGAATTACTTGCATCCACGACTAACATGGCATCAATCTGTGAAGACTGTTGTGCAGCTGCGACTTCCTGTATGCTGAATACGTAAGAACATGGAAGTAACAATAATGATATAACCACCAGTATACGGAGTGTGAGTTGGTTTCTTCGAAGCATAGTTGTACCCCTTTATTATGAGATGAATTACGAATGTGAAGGCTCATCTATTCCACTCTAGGTGAAAAGTCTTAAGATCCTCTTAGTAAATCCTTAAGATATATTAAAATAATATCCAATACGCTAATGGATGATGTCCCTACATAGATTGAACTAAAGTTTGCACTCACCAATTCAATCATTTCAAAAGTAGATCATGAATTGGGGTTTCGTCTTTGGTTCAATCTATGTACATAAGCTAAATTCTACCATTAGTATGACATTATGATATAATTAAACCTTTAAAACTTCAATGTATCAATGAAAAATGCCTCTTATTCAACCAAGAAAGGAATCTGATATGATTACATACGTTTGTTTAGGAATTTTGATTCTTTTTGTTGCTGTCAAATCGGCTGTTTATATGAAACACCGTAAGTACACCCCTTCTTCCGATGACCTTGATCTTACACTGTTATCCCTAATCAATCCAAAGAGTGAACGCCATGACTAAAAAAAGAGCTGTTACTTTTAAACCCTATAATAAGACGCGTTATGCCTATGAAAAGTTGAGGGTATGCCGTCATTGCCAGCAATTCACTGTACTTTGGGAAGATGAATGTAGCCAATGTGGTAAGTCTACACTTGTTCCTGTTCGTCAACGTGTAACCTCTAAAGTTAAACGCACGATGCTAAATGAACGACTAATTGCATTATTCATTGGCTTAGTTGCAATTTATTTCGGTCAGACCTTCCTACAAATGATTCTTAGCGCCGCAGCTGCCATCTTACTTATCGCATTACTGTGGTTCGTTCAAAGAAAAATGCTCCCTTTTGAAGTTCCCTTAGAAATGGAGACTCTATTCGAACAAGAACAGCCACGAATCATCGAAGACATCAAGCGCAATCGAAAACTTGCCGTAGCTGCATTGAAGGACGACGAGCTCCTTACATATGAAATGCTGCGAGAGATCGCCACACTTGTTCAGAATGACAAAATCCGTCTACAACAGGTGGTACTTCTTCAATCTTTTGTACTGCGTAAAGATATGGATTTAGCAATAGAACCTCTGCTTATTGACAGCTTCGATACGGATCTAGCAGCCTACATCGGTGAAGTTGCTAAGGTTCAGCGTGAACTCATCAAGAACAGCTCAATCCGTTATATTCTGGCCTATGAAGCTCATATACTAGAAATGGAGCATGGAATTGAAATTCTGTCGAGTGTGGCCGCCGCAGCTATTCGATTGAAGAAGTATGTGGAGGCTTACCCAGAGTTCATCCGACGTTATGCACGCAACATTCCCAAAGACCGCTTCTTGCGATTATATAGAATGATTCAACAGCATCCAGATGCCTATTGGGGCAATTTAGCGGAAGAAGTGGCTATCATTCGTCGTGAGCAATATGAATGGGATTCCGATTTTCAATAAGAAAGTTAAAGAGGCTATAAGACTATGACGATAATAAGAATGATAACCCTGCGAAATATTTTAATATGTTGTTGTGCAGCCATGTTGATTCTCATTGGTATGAAAGGTTATAACATCCAACAGAAGATTTCTACGGTAACCGAGGCCGATCGCCTGTATGCTCTTAAAGACTTAATTGAAGCGGAATCCTGGTATGACAAAGCTCAGCGCAACCATTCAATTCACTATAAGGAAGAGCAGATTTCTTCCCGATTACAGGAGTTGGCACCGATCACTAAGATCAATACACAACTTCGTGAGATTGATGACCAAGCTGAGAATGCTTACTCTGATCAGGATTTTAAACAACTCATGACGGTGTATCGTAGCTTACAAGACGTTCGAAGTATTTATATGACGGGAAAGAGTCCTTATGAACCCTATTATCGCCAGTTATCTGCTAAATATGAAATTTCTGAGGACTTCACACGCTATTTCAAACAATTTAAAACGCTCTTTATAGAGCAAATGGAGCATAATCTAGATAACAACCAATATGCTGATGAGTCTTTCAAATGGAACTTATTAATCATACCCGATATATTCTTTGGAGATGGGAAACAGAAGAGATCTGAACTCTATGTGAAATTCACTACCTATGATAACCGCAAAATGGCCCGAATGGCTGCAAATGGTGAGTTTCAAGCTCTTTTAGATCAATCCGCAGCGATGTTCAAACTGTATAAGGACAACAATGTTCAAGCGAAGTGGATTACGGATCAGGCCGAAACACTCGTGAGAACATTCTTAGAGAATGACGCTGAGAAAGATAGTTATTCTATATTCGCGACTCATGCTAAGAGCTACATGGACTTTGTCCGTACGGTATCTTTCAAGTCATCTGTTAAGACTTACATTGAGAAACAAATAAGTACCTGGATGAAGACTGCTAAGAGAAATGTCTCTAAGGCCGAGTTCGAGAAAGCTTTTGCCATATACGACGGAATTAAAGAATACAAGGATACGAGCCTCGAAGTGAAGGAAGCCAAGCTCGCATGGAACATTCATGATCCGATCCGTATCCTGCAAAATGGTGACCCCACACGTGTATTCAATCATGTAAGTAGTGGAAATAAACGTTACGGGGCATTAGTATACGTGGTTGCGACGGATGCTCAGAATGTCATTTATTTCGGAACAATAGACAGCGAGAACAATGTACAAGTGCTGACAAATACGGACTTTCAACAAGGTGGATCAATTCAGGAACTTTCCATTGAGAATTCACTTAGTACCAAGGAGCACCCAGTGATCCTTATTAAAGGTGATTCTACAACACGAAGTGCTCTTTATACAGCCGTCGAAGTACAATCGAATGCTATGATCACCCTGTTCCAACTGAATGCAGATGGATTCCAAGTAGATTCAAGCGGCATTCTGATGATGACCAATCCCGACACCGCAGAAGGTGCAGGGCAAGTAGCCATGTACGAACGTACTGGAGATAGCTATCAATTTGTTGGCGTACAACGAGATTTCATTGATATTGCTGTGGAAGACCTCCTCTCGCACCCTGATGAAAAGGTGAGGTTCATTACGACCATCATTCAACCAGGATACAATGAGGCCTTTGCCGTGATGGGAACCAGCTACGTGAAACTCACAGGCACCTTCAACTTCTATGAGGGCAACGTTACCTTGACTGGCAAGCTCAGAGGGTACGAAGACACCTACATTCAGGATCAGTTGACGTCCATACCGGTATTCGAAGTAGAGAATATAGAGTGACGACCGACACTCAGATATCATCCTGTGAAGAAACACAAAACAAGAGTGGGCATCTGTAATTAACAGATGCCCACTCTTGTTTTAAAATATAAGAAAGTAAAAGTTTCACTTGATACGTTACTAGAACTATTCTACAACAACCATTACCTTCGTTTTCTTACCGCCATAACTAATGGTGATCGTTGCTTTCCCTTTTCCGGTAGCTTTGATCTTACCATCTTTTACGGTAGCTGCTAGGATCTTCGATGAAGTCCATAACGCTGCTTTTGATACGTTATCTTCGCTTCCGTCAACGTATGTCGCTGTTGCAGTAATCTGAACCTCTTCCTTAACTTTCAATTTCAGACTAACTTCATCCGTCTGTAAATACTTCAACATATCTACTTCTACAGGAATACTTAGCGTTTTACCTGCATATTTAACGGTAATTTTTGTTTTACCATATGCTACAGCAGATACATTCCCTTTATTCACAGTCGCTATTTTATAACTGGACGTTTTCCATTCCGCCGAATTCGTGACATCGATGGCTGTTCCGTCACTGAATGTAGCCGTAACTTTAACCTGCTGCTCTTTCGGTCCCTTAGATCCAGTTTTCAATTCAACATGCTGATGTGTAGCTTCTAGGCTCTGGATCAAGTCCACTTCTACCGAGACAGTCACTTTTTGACCACCATATTCAGCAGTAATTGTCGCTTTACCCTTCGTATACCCTGTTACTTTACCGTCTGTCACACCCGCAACGGATGGATTACTTGACTTCCAAGTCACATCTTCTGCCAAGATGACCTCGTTACCACCAGATGAACTTTTAGCCTTAAGTACGATATCCTTACTCTTTCCTATCTTTCCGTCCGCATCAGCTACAGAGCTCAGCACAATAAGTTGAGAATCTGCCTCAAGCACGCTTACCAATCCAACGCTTACTTTCATCGTGTATTTCGTCTTATTATACAATGCAGTAATCGTAGCTGTTCCCTTAGCAACTCCTGTGATTACTCCGTCGCTATTTACTTCAGCAACTTTCTCATCACTCGTGCTCCATTCTGCTTTGCTTGTCAGATTAACATTTTTCGTAGCATCTGTAATGTCATACACCGCATTAAGAATAGCTGTATATGAACTGTCTACTTTGATATCAGCCGTTTTGGCATTCAAAGATATTGAGATAGGAACATCTACACTAACCTTCGTCTTCACTGTAATTCCACCATAAGTAGCACTAACGATAGCTTCACCCATTTTATAAGCGGAAATCTTACCCTTCGATACAAAGACGATAGCCTCGTCGCTCGAACTCCATACAGCCTTGTCAGCCACATTTATTTTACCAACTATATCAGCGTAAGAAGCATTAAGCTCCAATTGCTGATCCTTGCCCACATTCATTCCTACCTTTTCTACGAGGTCAAGGTGGCGTGCAACATCAACATCAACTTTAACCGTTACACTCTTGTCCCCATATTTCGCAGTAATCGTTGCTGATCCAGAACCTTCAGCAGAGATTGTTCCTTTGTTAACATAAGCGACTGCTGTATTACTAGAAGTCCATGTCGCAAGCTCCGTAACATTAACGGGATCCTTTTTATCTGGATATATAGCTTCTAGTTTGAGAACTTCCGTTGATTTACCTTTATCTGTATCCAGAAGGCTTAAATATACCTCTTGTTTGCTAACTACCAATTTACGAGTCGTATCAACATCAACCTCAAGGGTTATTTTCTCTGTTCCATAACTAGCTGTTATTGTTGCTGTTCCGGCGCCGTAAGCAGTAATCGTACCTTTAAGTACATCTGCAACCTTCTTGTTACTCGTTGTCCACACGGCATCATTGGTTACATCTTTCGGTATATCAGTCGCGTTCCCATCGGGATACGTAGCTGTTAATGTTACGGCTTTTGATTCTTTTAACAATAAAGACAATTGATTCACATCTAGATCAAGTCGTGACACAATTTCCACATTCACTTCCACAGTAACGACCTGTTTGCCGTAATTGGCTGTAATCGTAGCTGTTCCGGCGCTAAGGGCCGTAACTTTACCATTTAATACAGTCGCAACTTTCTCATTACTAGAGGACCAAGCTGCTTTAACCGTAACGTTCTCAGGGGTGGAATTATCAGTATAATGTGCTGTTAAGATAACATCTACAGAACCACCCTTCCGAAGGTCAAGACTTCCATTTTCGGTCTTAGTCGTTAAGTTCTTCACTTGTTTGGTGACAATAATTTTGAGTTCTTCATTCTTATTCCCGTAATTTGCAATTACAGTAACAGTACCTTCTTTTTTAGCTGTTATCTTACCGTTATATATCGTTGCAACAGTGTCATCTGGATTCGTCCATTTCGTTAATTCCGTTACATCTTTCTTCGTACCGTCACTGTGTAGAGCGGTTACAGTCATTGTAGCTTGTGACCCATTCTCAACAGATATTTCATTCTTAGAAAGAATAAGTTTCTCCAATACTACTGTCGTCTCAGCTGCCCAAGACGTCCCCGCACTAGCCAAACTCACAATTAGGATTAATGTCATAATGAAAGACTTTTTGAATCTAATAAACAATGTTAATTCCCTCCAGTTCTAATTTTAAATTAGTATAGTTACTTCAAATATCGGTAAATGAAGACAAAAACATTAGGTTTTCGAGCATTTACATGATTGTCTTTAATAATTTTGATACTACGATCCTATTCCCCTCTACTAAATTCCATTATCTTCATTTTAGGATGAAGTCGTTTATCCAGCCTACATAATATTTAAATACATAATACGTAATAAATAATACTCTTCCATAATAAATTCTATCATTGGGGGGATTGTAAAATGAAAAAATGGTATACATTGTCAATTGTTACATTGATGTTGTTGGGTATTGTGGGGTGTAGCTCGAATGATGGCATTAAGTTTGCAACAGATGCTACATATGCTCCGATGGAGTACATGGATAAGGAGGAGATTACCGGCTTCGATATTGATTTCTTAAGCGAAGTAATGAAAGAGGCAGGCATTAAGTATGATATTAAAAATATCGGATGGGATACGATGCTTGAGAGTGTAAAACAAGGCAAGGAGTATAAAGGAGGCATCTCTAGCGTATCAATTACAGACGAGCGTAAAGAAACATATGACTTCTCAGCGCCATACTTTGAATCTACTAATATGATTATGGTACGAGAGGACAGCCCTGTTAAGAACGCACTTGACCTTAAGGGCTTGAAGGTTGCCGTGCAAGGTGCTACAACAGCCGATACTCTGATGTCTGGCATTATGGGAGCTACAAATTCAGATTTAAAAAGATTTGATAGCAATACACTCGCACTATTGGATCTATCCAAAGGTGGTGCAGATGCCGTAGTAGCCGACATAGCCATTATCCGAGAGTACATTAAAAATAATCCAAATAATAAGTTAGTAGGCATCTTAGATCCAACGAACTTTGACTCTGAATATTATGGCATCATTTTCCCTAAAGGTAGTGATCTTAAAGCCAAAGTGGATCCTGCTATTAAAAAAGTAATCGAGAACGGAAAATATGCGGAAATTTATAAGAAGTGGTTCGGTGAGGCGCCTGATACAACTAATTTATTAAAATTACAATAAATCCAACGATAAGCGTGCGTAACGCTCATCGCTTACGCATGCTTACCTCAGAAGAAAGGATGCGTCTTATGGATTTCAGACTGGATATTATTATTGATTACCTACCACTTATCCTAAAAGGGGCAATGCTTACGATTGGCATCTCCCTTCTGTCCATCATCCTTGGATCTATCCTTGGGTTAGTCATTGGTTTTGGAAAAATGTCCTCCAAGATGATCGTACGCTGGCCCATGAGTGCATACATTAATTTCTTCCGTGGTACGCCATTGTATGTTCAAATATTAATGGTTCACTTCGGTCTGATTCCGTTGGTTCTAGGACGAACGGACCCTATCACTGCGGCCATTATCGCGCTTTCCCTTAACTCAGCAGCCTATACGGCAGAAATATTTAGAGCGGGCATTCAGTCCATGAGTGCAGGTCAGTTGGAAGCAGCCTATTCCCTTGGCATGTCGCATAGACAAGCCATGCAATTCATCATCTTACCGCAAGCAATCAAACGTATGATTCCCGCCTTTGGTAATGAATTTATCGTTCTGGTCAAAGACTCCTCATTAGTAGCCATTATCGCTGCCCCAGAGATTATGTATTGGAGTAATGGCATGAGCGGCCAATATTCCCGAATATGGGAGCCCTACCTCTTCGCATCTCTCATCTATTTCATCCTTACCTATTCACTAAGTAAGCTTCTAAATGTGTTAGAAAGGAAGTTAGCCTAACTATGGATCCTATGATAGAAGTAATCGATTTAAATAAATCATTCGGTTCTCAGACCGTTCTTAAGCAGATTAATCTGAAAGTGTACAACCAAGAAGTTGTCGTTATTATCGGACCCTCCGGATCAGGTAAATCAACGTTTCTTCGTTGCTTGAACTTATTGGAACAACCGCAAGGTGGTACTATTCTGATCGAAGGTCAGTCTTTAATGGATCCAAACATCAAAATCTCAAATATTCGTGCCGAGGTAGGCTTGGTGTTTCAGCAATTCAACCTTTTTCCTCATATGAAAGTCATTGATAACATTACAATCGCACCTATTCAAGTACGTAAATGGCCTGTAGAGAAAGCACGAAGTAAAGCCGTAGAACTGCTTGCCAAAGTAGGTCTATCAGAAAAAGCAGACGTATACCCCGATTCTCTATCTGGTGGTCAGGCCCAACGGGTCGCCATTGCACGAGCACTTGCTATGGAGCCCAAGATCATGTTATTCGACGAACCTACCTCCGCGCTCGATCCAGAAATGGTCGGAGAAGTGCTCGCCGTAATGAAGGATTTAGCTAAAGAAGGAATGACTATGGTCATCGTCACACATGAGATGGATTTCGCACGGGAGGTGGGAGATCGTGTCTTGTTCATGGAACAAGGAATTATCGTCGAAGAGGGTACACCAGAGGAGATATTCGAACGTCCGATCCACGAACGAACGAAATCCTTTTTATCAAGTAGAAACGGCTACGCCTTCCTTCTACAAGGAAGGCACCCGTTTTAGCGGAAATATAAGGAATAGAGTATCAAGTGAAACTTATACTTTCTTATATTTCAAGAAGAGACGGATACCCCTCCCTTTGGAGGAATAAGGAGTAGAGTATCACGCTTGCTTATATTGTAAGGAGTAACGGCTTTACCTCCCCTTATTAAGGAAGGTATCCGTTGTATTTAAGAAGAATAAGGTTGGGCTATTCTTGAATCGCACGTTTAGCCAAGATCTGAAGGACCACATCGTCCATTGGAGGGTTATGAAGCCCAGCACGTACATCACGGTACATTCTCTCCAAGGGTAGGTTACGCGAAAGACTCGACGCTCCAACGATTCGCATGGCTTTATCTACGATACGGATGGCATGATTCGTTGCAATGTATTTAGCAAGACCAAGATCCGGCTTCAGCGCGACTCTGCCAGCGGGATCACGATCCCAACGGTCAGCTACGGAATAGAGGAGCGTACGTGCTGTAATCAGATCAGCTTCCATCTCTCCGATCTGTTGCTGAATTCTTGGAAGTTCTGCAATAGGTCCGGGCAGACTGTTCGGTTTATAGTTCTTAGCGAAATCTACTGCGAAATTGCGAGCAGCATAAGCGATGCCGATATAACAAGCAGGGATATGCATAAGCGACCCTCCGCCATCATCCGTCACTTGCTGTTGTTTCGCTATAATGGACAAGCTGATCACCTCTTCATCAGGGACGAATACATGATCAAGAGTAACGTCATGGCTACCTGTAGCGCGCATACCTAACGTATCCCAAGTCTCTTCCAAGCTAAATCCGGGACCTTTACGCACAAGAAACTCCCCTACCTCATCATTACCCTCGATCCCTGCTGAGATCGTAAAATGTTCAACAATCGGGCTTAACGTACTGTACGTTTTGCGTCCACTAATGGACCAACCACCCTCTACTTTAACCGCTGTAGTCTGGGGTTTGCCACCACGAGTCGGGCTTCCAGTTGCCTGTTCGCTGGCGAAATGATTAATGATCGCTCCGTCCTTAACCACTTCCTGACTGAACCGTGAGAACAATTCTTCTGACCAACGATTTGTATATCGTAGATTTAGAATAAGAGCCATATGCCACCCCACAGCTAAAGCCGTAGAACCGTCTCCACGCGCAATTCTTTCCTGTGCTAGTAACATTTCATATAGAGATAACTCTTCCCCACCGTATTTCTTCGGTACCGTTAGTTTCAGATAACCTGAATCTCGTAAGTCTGCAAAATTATCAAAGGGAAATGAGCCCTCTCGATCATGTTTCGATGCACGTTTTGCGAACTTTATAGCTAATTGATCCGCGAGTAAGGCTATGCCAGCCTCTCTTTCGTTACGTATACAATGATCTGACGAGTATGGTTGTGTCATGGATTTAGCCCTCCTCATACTATTTCTTTACGGTTCTACGCTTAAGTGATTTATACGAACATCTTGGACACAAGCTAATCTTACTTTGGCGACGCTTCTGATTGTAGTATATCTTTCAAATCGCTTAGCGAATTCCAAATGTAATCAGGTTGGACGTCACTAGCTTCCGCTTCTTCCCTACTTACAGATCCAGTCAATACAAGTGTCGTTCTCATACCGGCATTCTTCCCGAGTCCTATATCGGATACCAGACTATCACCAATGATCATACAACGTTCAGCTGGAAGACCCATGACTTCAAGTGCCGCTTCTGCCATTAAAATGGAAGGTTTACCGATCACAACCTCCACCTTCTGATCGGTCGTAGACTCTAGTGCACCAATCATGCCTGCAACATCAATGGAATCTCCTTCATCGCCTGGGAAAGTCTTATCCGCATTCGTAGCGATCATCCGTGCACCATGCCTTACGGCTCTAAATGCCTCATTGAGTTCTTTATAGGTAAGGGTCTCGTGTAGCGTAATAACCAGCCAATCGGCTTCCTCAGGTTTCTCTGCTAATGTAAGCCCAGCAAGGACTAGCTCATCTCGCAATCCTTGTTCACCCAATACCCATACCTGAGCGCCTTCATCATGGTTTCTTAAATAGGTAGCCGTTACAGTGGAAGTCAGCAGAATTTCTTCTTCCTGAACATCAATACCCATTCCGATCAATTTATCATGGCACATATGTCTCGATATGTTGCCACGGTTGCTCAAGAATACTACGCGTTTACCGATGGACTTTACATAAGCAATGCTATCCATTACCCCCTCGATAGCCTGTTGTCCTTTATATACCGTTCCATCTAGATCTATAACGTACCCATCGATGTTCTCTAACATTGTATCTATCTCCACCTCGTATTCTAATCTTTGTCAGCTTCTATACATCTTCCTAATATTCACATTCATTTGTCAACATTTGTTTGGAGTTCCCACCCGCTGCAAGCGATCGAAAAAGCAGTTACAAAGAAGAGAATCTCCGTAGCAACTGCTTTTGTCCATCCATAGATTACTATTCCTTTGCTTATGCTGGTATGATACCGCCACACGCCCTTGCTCACGGTTGATCCATTACTACACTATTCATACACATATAACCTACTCTATCATGGTAAAGTACTACTTCCCATTAGATAACAATCGACCTCACGAGCAGCCTGACGCCCTTCGTTAATTGCCCATACTACAAGGCTCTGCCCACGACGCATATCACCTGCTGTAAAGACACCTTCTACATTCGTGACCTGCTTACCGAATTCAGCATTTGCATTGGAACGTTCGTCACGCTCCACCCCAATCTGCTCCAATAGGCTTACATCAGGACCTGTAAAGCCCATAGCAAGGAGTACCATTTGAGTCGGGATAACCTTCTCAGTTCCCGGAACTTCAACGGGAGTATAACGTCCCTGCTCATCCATTACCCACTTCATTTCTACGGTGTGTAATTCCTGAACTTCCCCCTGATCATTACCAAGGAATCGTTGTGTTGAGACTAAATAACGACGTGGATCTTCTGCATACAGCGTAGCAGCTTCCTGTTGTCCATAATCAACCTTTAGAATCTTAGGCCATTCAGGCCACGGGTTGTTCGGCTGACGCTTTAACGGCGACTGTGGCATAATCTCCAATTGATTCACGCTACGGCAGCCGTGCCGTATAGCTGTAGCTACACAGTCCGTTCCTGTATCCCCTCCGCCGATGACTACCACATCTTTGTCCTTAGCAGATAAATATTCCCAATCTGCCAGACCGGAATCGAGCAAACTCTTCGTATTTAACGTCAGGAAATCCATCGCTTGATGAATGCCACCAAGCTCTCGACCTTCAACGAACAGATCTCTGGCTTTCGTTGCTCCTCCACACAGAACAATTGAATCAAACATTTCTTTTAACTCAGAATATGTGATATCTTTACCGATTTCTGTATTCGTTACGAACGTAATGCCTTCCTCAGTTAGAAGATCGACACGTCGTTGCACTGTTTTCTTGTCTAACTTCATATTCGGAATACCGTACATGAGAAGTCCACCTATACGATCAGCTCTCTCATACACCGTTACCGTATGCCCAACCTTATTTAACTGAGCAGCACATGCAAGACCTGCTGGACCCGAACCAACAACCGCCACTTTTTTATCTGTACGTGTCTTTGGAGGTTCCGGTACAATCCAACCTTCGGCAAATCCTCGATCCACAATCGCTTTCTCGATATTCTTAATTGTCACAGGCGATCCACTAAGTCCCACTGTACAAGATCCTTCACACGGAGCAGGACATACACGCCCTGTAAATTCCGGGAAATTGTTCGTCTTATGCAATCGAATTAGCGCTTCTCGCCATTGTCCATGGTAGATCTGATCGTTCCATTCAGGAATGAGATTATTCACAGGACATCCCGAAGCCATACCCGATAACAATCGACCCACATGACAAAAGGGCGTACCACAATCCATACATCTAGCACCCTGTTCCCGAAGCCTTTCCTCATCCATTGGAATCACAAACTCTCCCCAATGCTTAATACGTTCGAGAGGATTCACCTCTTCTGGAATTTCACGTTGATATTCCATAAAACCGGTCGTTTTGCCCATAAGTTTAACTCCCCCTACTCCCTTGTATTTGAAGCTAACTCGTAATTGATCTAAATACTAACATGAAGCACCGTGCTAAAGGCGTGAAGAAGATCACCTTTAAGTCTCAGATATAACAAAAAAAACACCTGCTCAGTGTTTTAAAGTTTATTCGATATTTTGCTTCAATCACTCCATAAATTTGCTTATACAAACATTAGATCTGATAGATTCGTTATTCTTCCATAACCTGATAGTTACTTAACAAATCATTCGCAATATCCCCGAATTCTCTTAAATCTTTTAAATAATCATATCCATCAGGATTACCTAGTTGGTTATACATTCTGACGACGACGGCATCATACTCGGGCACGACCAAACAAACACAACCCGTAATTCCTAAAACCTTGATATGAATCGCTTGGTAGACCTCCGCCTAATTGATTAAGTAATGTGTTACTTTGGAGCCGCCATATACATTATACTCCATTTCATTTAGCTACGATATTTACGGTTGAGTTCGGGAGAGCACACTTTAACATTTCAACTTCTACTCAACTCAACTCAACTCAACTTTTGCATGCTAATCTTTCGGTACATCCCATTAAATAATACAGGACGATCATCCAAGATGTTTACTTGTTTCTCGTATGGTTCAATTATATTCTCAAAATGCCGTCCTATATCTGTCCCCAATAGAGAGATTAATGGACGCACTATTTTTTTACCCAAGGAAAGTTTCTTATCTCTAGGTGTAAATTTATCAAAAACCAAGATGCTTCCTCGGTCTTTCGTAACCCGTATGATTTCATTCATGCATTGATGCGCATCGGGCACAACGGAAAGAATTAGATTAGCCACAACGAGATCAAATGTTTGTTCAGGGAATTGAAGTTGCTGCGCATTCATTTCATAAAAGTCGACGTGCATGTCATCATTCACTTTATCCTTGGCTTGAGAAATCATGGAAGGTGATATATCAATAGCTGTGATGTGAATGTCCTGTTCGGTAAAAAAGCACAGGTCCGCACCTGTCCCCACACCAACAATCAGAACATGTTGTCCATCCCGTAGGACAAGATCCCCAAACACCTTTTTTCTTGCATTCAAAAATACGCCCGAGTTAAAGAACCTATCGTATACTGGCGCTCCTACTTTGTAAATGAATTTGTTCCATTGATTATTCATCATTTCACCCCAACATTCAAATGATTGTTTGATTGTTTGATTGTTTATATTATAAATGATAACAGGATATTATAACAATCTATTTAGCTTCCTGTTACTCATCTGCCCTTCCGTCAAACATAACAACAAAGACCCTAGCACAATTGCTAGGGTCTTTGTAATTCCTCTACTTTGAAGAAGATAATGTCATTCGAATAATCCGATCACTTGGATGCTCTAACGTCGCCTCGAAACCGAATAGTGCCGACACAGATGCTAGAGGAATCATCGTTGTACCGTCGATTAACCTTGGTGCATAAGTAATATCCTTCGAGCCGGTTACAGTCTTAGCTGTTGTGCTTCCAACGATCAACACGACATCCTGATCACCACGTTTGAAATTCATCGACTTCGCGGCCTGATCCCACACCATCTCTGCTCCTAACGCCGCTGTTGCTTCTTTGACAGGTACGAAGATATCTTTATCGTCATCCGTTGCGCTCAAGGATGTGAATGTAAGAGGGTTCGTTTGACTGCCCTTTTTTAAAGAAATTTCGGCATTTACAACGACATACTTACTCGTAACCATAACCATATGAAGCTGTTTCTCCATTTGGAGCTTAAATTGCTCAACATTGTCTTGCGTCACTCTGTATTTAGGGTCTTCACGACCAATAGCTTGGGCCATCCAGCTATTCACATCTTGATTATGATGCGACAAATCTTTGTATAAATCGAGATTATACGTCCACTCAGACTCTTCTTGGAAATCATACACATGGACGTTAGGCAATTTATCGAACTGCTGGAACATCCACTCTTTCATCTCAAGTTGATTGAGGTAACGCTTATTATTGGTGTCCTGCCACACTTTCTGTCTTAAGACGCTGTATGGAGGATAATAGAAATTAAATTCAACATCAGGATATTTCTTGACTAGCGCTAAAATATACTCATTAAAAGCCTCTTTTATCGTCTCAATCGGTTCCTCATTTAAACCAAAGTATGCCTCTCCTGCACGAGAAGATTTATATACATCCGCCACCTTCTTCGCACCGAAGGTAACCTCTCTATTCCAGTTATATAAGTATTCCAACTTTCTAGGTTCCAACCCACGTAGCGGTCTTAATACGGCTTCCTTAAACAGATCTTCATAGATCGAGTAGTTGAACCAATATTTATAATCATTCCACCACTTTTCGTCATAAAGATACGTTGGGTTATCTGTCTCTTCTTTGCTTCCCATTTTGAGAGAGAAATAATCAAGACCCCATAATATCTTCTTCACTTTACCTGTCTCTAGAGCAACACTAGCAATGGCATTATGCTCGTCAGCTGTCGATCCCCGAACAGACAACTTCAGTGTCTTACCACCTAAAGCTTCATCCACCTCTGAAGGAAGAAAGTTCTCCGTCATCGAAGTACCGATAATAATCGTGTCATAGTCATAATTCTTAGCTAATCCCGGATTCTGATACCGTTGTTCATTGGAATAGATAGCTGGGTAAAAAGATTTATGGTAGAACTGTAGTGGATCAAGAACTACAGTAAGTAAAGCAACTAAAGAAGATATGATGATGGCAGAAACAGCAAACTGTATGAGCATTTTCCTACTCTGTTTGGCAGTGACGCGTGCCCGTTGATCTTTACGAGATCGTCCATTCTTACTCTTTGCTGATTCTGGCGCTGGTGTTAAATGTTGCACAACGTGTTTCTCCCTTCCAGCTAGAAATTAAAATACAGGAATTCTGTAATTCGGTTGAAATACAGTAACGATATTACAAAAATGACTGCCATAAAGATTGCTTTCTTCCAAGTTGGTCTAAAAGCTTCGACTCGTTCGGACGAATTAGATGCAAACATTACGATAGGTAAGAAAATGAGAATGAACAATCCCGCTGGAGCAAGCGTCTTTAAGGAACTCATATCCAGTCCATTAAGTCCAATCATACCTTTGAGCAGACGTAACGCTTGAGTCACAGTATCTGCCCGGAAGAATACCCATGCAATATTTATAAATATGAATGTTATGAGCCATGCAAACCATTTGGGAAGAGGTTTGCCTACCTTCATCCACATGCGATGAACTGCTTGTCCCGCTCCATGCATGAACCCCCAGACCAAGAACGTCCAGCCTGCACCATGCCAGAATCCACCTATAATGAACGTGATGATCACATTTCGCATAGCAATCAGTTCACCACGCCTACTTCCACCCAGTGGGAAATAGATATAATCACGTAGGAAACGACTAAGCGTCATATGCCAACGGCGCCAGAAGTCCTGAATACTTAACGCCTTGTATGGCGAGTTAAAGTTCTGTGGCAATACGATGTTGAACAAAAGTGCAGCCCCGATCGCCATATCAGTATATCCACTGAAGTCAAAGTACAACTGTAATGTATAAGACAAAGTTGCAACCCAAGTGTCTACAAATTGGTGAGCCGAAGCGAAACCATCATTTGCAAATTCTGCGAAGGTGTCCGCAATAACGACTTTTTTGAACAATCCTATACAAAAAATGTATACCCCTTTAGAAGCATTATTCCAATTCCAATGCTTATTCCGCAGTCTATCGAATTGAGGCATCATCTCGCTATGATGAAGAATCGGTCCAGCAATCAGATGTGGGTAGAACGTAACAAACAAGATATAGCTCATTAGGTTATACTCGCGAGTCTTACCACGGTAAGCATCAACTAAATAAGCTATTTGTGTAAATGTAAAGAAGCTAATTCCTAGCGGTAATATAAGTTTAAGTAAAGGAAAATTGTGTCCTGATATCTCCGTCAAATTAATCAAGAAGAAATCAGTATACTTATAATATCCCAGTAATAGGATATTCCCAACAAGTCCTATGGTAAGAAGTGCTTTAGGGGAGTGTAATAACCCTTTTCGCTTGGACCGTTGGTCCTTCTGTTCTTGGTCTACGGATATATCATCACTACCATGGACTGTTACCTGAAGTAGCCTTCCAACGATATAGTTAAATGCAATTGATCCAAGAATTAAAGGAAGATAGCTAATGTTCCACCAACTGTAAAAAAACAGTGAGGCAATTACTAATGACAACTTCGCAGCAGTAACATACCGAAGTCTGTTAAGAAAGAAATATACTCCTACCGAAATCGGCCAAAATGCAAAAATAAAAACATACGTATTGAACAGCAACCCCTTCACTCCCACTCCATTATGTCTATCATCGATCGTGCGAACATCCTAAATATTTTAAAAATACACACTACCTTTAATAATCACCTGCGGTAAAAAATTAGTCAATATAAAAATGTAATATTATGCCGATTAATAATGCAACTAACACAATATAAGTAAGCATATCACCCTACACCAAACCCACAATATGTAATAAAACTTCTGGAACATTGCACTGAAAAGGGGTATTTTTAATAATGAATTATTATTATACTTGGTACTCCTGAATTCCAACTAAAGCTCAGCTGAAAATACACTGAATGCTATAGTTGACTCCTTACAGACCATCATGTATATTTATGGAAATTAGTAATTGTTTATTTGATTTAGACACAGGAAGCACCTGTAAGAAAGGCTTAATGAAGCCTTTCTTGCAGGTGCTTTTTTGATGTCCATAGATAATAGGAGGTTATACGATGACTATGGTAAAGAGATTAACCGTGATGTTCCTCAGTCTTATGCTTGCCCTTATGCTCGTTATAATGTTTCCCATCTCGGTATTAGCTGCTTCTTTTGAATTATCAGCCTCAGCGAAAACTGCCTTTGATAAGATGATCGCATCCGGAAGTTCAACCTCGGCAAGCTTGATGAGCAATCACTATGTCAATATTGTGAAGTTACAACAACAAAATCAAGAATGGGACAACCAAATTAAAGCCCTCCATTATACGAACGAGGAAACCCTGATCGCACTAAAGAAACAAATACAATTGATTGATTCCAACAAACTCACTACATTGCAATCACAGCTTACGCAAGCCAGGGAACGATACAAACCGGTATTCAGTATGTACGAGGCTATTAATCAACAGAAGACAATAGCCAAGAAGCTAAATAATAAAGACTTATACACCCTTCTCCAATCGCAATCTGAAAGTATGAAGATAGCTGTTCAAGTAGCACGTGCAGATATTCGAAATAAAGAGAGCTTATATACGACAGCGAAGAGCACAACCGCAAAGACTAAGAAAACACTTCGTGCCACACTTGATGGTATTGCTCCACTTAAAGTACAGATTAAAGTATCCAAAAATGCTGCTAGCACGACACAGAAAAAATTCACTGCCGAGACATCAACCTTCAAACAATCCATTAAGAATGGTAATATATCCACCACCTTAAGGTCTCTTGAGGCATTACTTACACAAGCTAAGAAGGTAATAGAACATAAACAAAAAACGTACTCATTAGAACAAAAAATTAGTGAGCTTCAACGGAAGGTCCAATCACAGCTTACTTCATGACACGTTTACCATTCAAATCTTCCTTCTCCTCAAATTGATTCATTCACTTCACTTAGGATATATCGTGGGACATGCTATGATTAAGCTGTAACTCAGTATATCCTCAGTAAAAATTCAGCAAAGAGGTACATAATGATGAAGAGAAAGATTTCGCCTAGGGACGGTGACAGGATGAATACAGTTAAGGGAATACGAATCATGCTAGTTGATGATGAACCTCATATATTACAATTCTTAGAAATCGGACTAACAAATGAAGGATTTGAGATCAGAACAACACCCGATGGGATGAGCGCTGTCACTTTAGCTCAAGAATTCCAGCCACACGTTGTCATTCTTGATGTAATGATGCCTGGAGTAGATGGGTTTGAAGCCTGCCGAATGATTAAAAAGCTTGGATTTAATGTAGCTATAATCATGTTAACAGCTAAAGACGAAATCGATGATCGGGTCAAAGGATTAACACTCGGAGCAGACGATTACATGGTGAAGCCATTCAGCTTCGATGAGCTCCTTGCAAGAATTCAAGCGCGACTGCGTAACCAATTCCCAAGTTTACTAGGGGAAGTTATTCATGGTCCTTTCCAGATCGACGATCTTAGAAAAGAAATAACGTATCAACAGAAAGTATTAGAGCTTTCTCCTACGGAATATGAGCTTCTAAAGTTTATGGTCCTGAATCATGGCATTGTACTTAGCAAAAGTAAAATTCTAGACAAAGTATGGAGCTATGATTTTGGAGGAGAAGAGAACATTGTTGAAGTCTATATTCGCTCGATTCGAGAGAAATTGAACGATAAGGAACATCGGCTTATTCGTACCCTTAGAGGTGCTGGATACCGGATTGATCTGCCATGATCAAGAACTGGATTACTCGAGCTAAGCATGTATTTGCTCCGCGTTCACTAAGGTTTCAGCTCCTAACCCGCTCCTTATTGATTATGGCAGTTCTTCTGCTATTGGTCGGTCTGCTACAGTACGTTGTCATGAAAGATTTCCTCTATCGTAAACAAGCGGAGACCATGAAAGCACAAATGCAATCTATGCCAAGAGATTGGTTTATGAGAAAGAGCTTTGACGAATCTCACACCAGACCTTCGACTCGTCCAGGAGGAGATGCCTTCCTATTCATCCCAGACTCTTCATTAGCTTGGGTCGGTTCTGATGGTACCTCCATCGATATAACCGAAAGTAGCGGAAACGTCTCTCCATTACTCTCAGCAGAAGAATATAAACAAATGCTTGAGAAATCAAACCTTCGTAAAGAAATTCCCTATAAAATAGTTCAGGACACGAATGGAATTGAACAATTGATTGTTTTCAGACCCTTAGGAGCTCCTAATACGTCTGATAGCATACTTCAAATGGGTACCCACACAGCTCCATTACAAGATCAGGTTATGCAACAGTTACTCATATTTTTTAGTTTATCGGCCATTGCATTAGTAGGTGGAGCAGCCCTTTATTTGCCCTTACTTCTACGCACCTTGCTTCCTCTATCTAATATGGTGAAATCCGTTGAACAGACAGATGCCGGCAACTTGGCTGAACGGTTTCCAGTATCTCAAGGCCAGGAAGAAATTGACCGCTTGTCTGTGTCTTTTAACGGAATGCTCGAGCGACTTGAGACTTCATTTGAATCCGAAAAGGAAGCAAGAGAACAAATGAGACGCTTCATTGCTGATGCTTCTCATGAACTGAGGACACCTCTAACCTCCATTCACGGTTTCCTAGAAGTACTTCTTCGTGGGGCTGCCGCTAACCCTGAACAGCTCACAAGTGCCTTGAAGAGCATGTATGGAGAATCCAAACGAGTGAATAAATTAGTAGAAGATCTCTTGCTACTCGCCAAGATGGATCGTTCCCCTCAACTTCAATTAACAGAAGTGAACTTAGATGAACTGATTCATGAAATGAGGCCTCAACTCGTCATTCTTGCAGGTGAGCGTACGATTCATTTGGACCTCTCTTATGGTATTAAAGGAACCTATGATCCTGATAAAATGAAACAGGTGATCTTGAATTTATTCCAAAATGCTGTCCAGCATACGGACCCCAAGGACGGGATAATTACAATCACCCTTCATACAACAGGCGATAGAATCGAACTTGCCATACGGGATAACGGTGTCGGTATCCATGAAGATCATCTTTCACATCTATTTGAGCGGTTTTATCGTAGTGATTCATCCCGAACCCGTAAATATGGCGGAGCTGGTCTAGGCTTATCCATTACCAAATCCATTGTCGACGCTCATGGCGGAAGCATTCATATCTCAAGCGAACAAGGTAAAGGTGCTTCTATTATTATCGAAATTCCTCTTGTTACTCGCCTTTTATTGTCTTAAATAGTGTTCAATGTACAACCTTTGAAATAGCGAAGAAGCCTTGGGTTCTCATCCAAGGCTTCTTCTGGCAGTTATATTAATGTCGAACTATTCACCACACTTATTATTGAAAACGGATGCTAGCATATGATGTTGATAATACATTAGCTATCGCTTTGGGATCTGCAATGGCAAGTATATAAACCTTATAGCCCTCTCCCGTTTTCAGTCCACTTCTATAAATATCAGTAGAATTAATACTTATACTTACGTTAGGTAAAGCCGTCTTATTTATCTCTCTGTAAACAGCAGATGTTACAGTGTTTGGTAAATTGGGATCATTAGAAGATACAATCAATACTCCATAATGGGAAATTCCAGCCTCTGTAGCTGGTTTGGTAAAACTAACATTCCAGCTAGCCGTACTACGATCCCAATCTGCTGTTACTTTAGTTATAGGATCTATAACCGTTAGTGAGTTTTTCAATATGAATGCATCAGATGCAGAAGACAGTGCATTAACTAAGTTCACTCTTCCATCTGCAACTGTAAGAACAAATACTCGGTATTTTACACCGTTTTTAATCGTTTCTCCATTTACATCTCTGGTGTTGGATCCAAGCGATTGCCTAATATTATTTCCAGTCTTACTTACAGACGTGTAGTTAGATACTCCATTAGCTCTCGATGGACTGAAGTTGCCCGCATCTTCCGATTTAACAACCATGATACGATATTGACTAACATAGTATTCATCATTCACACGATTGAATGTAACCAATGGGTCACGGCCATCACTATACACAGTTACGTCGAGATTACTTACAGCAGTAACACTATTACTACTCGATAACGTAATCGAAGATGAGTAATCTGACAATGTATTATTTCCTGGATTACTTCCCATTCCCACAGATAAGACAAATACTCGATAGCTCACACCATTTCTAATCAAAGATCCATCTACATCTCTTGCAGTCGTTGGAAGTGATTGACTAATTTTGTATCCTGTCTTACTTATATACGTATAGTTTGCACTAGATACTGCATTGGCATTGGATGTACTGAAGCTACTCGCATTTCCAGACTTTACAACCATGACACGATAATGACTAATATTTGATTCGTCGTATGGTTTGTTGAAAGATACACGTAAGTCTCGACCATCATTATAATCACTTACGTCATTTACATCCAGATTCGTTACAGTACTAACATTAGAATTGCCTGATAACACAATGGCAGATGAGTAAGATGATAATACATTACTTCCTACATAACTTCCCGTTCCTACAGACATGACAAATACCCGATAGCTAACACCATTCCTAATCGTTGAACCATCTACGTCTCTTGCACCAGAAGAGAGAACTTGGTTGATATTATATCCCGTCTTATTTACATTCGTATAGTTATAGCTAGATACTGCATTGGCCGTAGTTAGATTAAAGTTATATGCATAATTTTCTTTAACTACAAAAATGCGATAAGATCCTATTCTGGACTCATCAGACACTTTATTAAAACTGACTGATAAGTCACGTCCATCACCATAATCACCGACATCATCCACTCTGGTAATCACAGGTGCCACCACAGGGTTGTTATTCAATATGATGGAGGAAGATCCATTAGATAATTTATTCGAATTAGTATTTGCATTATTGCTTACAGATAAGACAAATACGGTATACGATACACCATTCTTTATTAGCTCTCCTGAGGTATCTCTAGAAGATGAACTTAATGTTGTTGTTAATGTTGTGCCTGATTTATACACCGTCGTATAGTTACTGCTAGAAACGCCATTCGCTGTATTCACGTCGAATTTGCTAGCATTCGAAGTCTTCACTACCATAACCCGATAATTGGATATATTAGTATCCGTGGCTGGCTTAGTAAAGGTTACCTTCAAATCACGTCCATCGCCATATTCACTTACATCACTAGGTACAACGTTTGTTACAGCTACTACAGATGAACCCGTAGAAATAGCCACCGTTTGGGAAGCATTAGAAAGTACACTTAAAGTCGATCCTTTACCAACAGTAAGTACATATACAACATAAGATTGATTCGCCTTAACCAATTCTCCACTCGTATCCTTAGCTTGATAAGATAACGTTAAAGCTATATCCCTTCCTTGAGCTGAAACCGAAGTATAGTTATTGTTCGATAAAGCCGTTGACAGATTAAAGCTTGAGGAATTCGCTGACTTCACAACGAAAATACGATATTCATTTACGCCAGACTCCTTTACTGCCTTAGGAAAACTTACTTCCAAATCACTTCCATTTCCCAATTGACCATTAACCCTAGCATTTACATAAGTTACTGGGTTCACCTGTGTTTCTGTGGTAATGTCTACTCTTTTGGTATACGAATTCCAATTAACATCTTCGCCAAGAGCTTCACTGACGAAACGAACCGGAATCATCGTTCTTCCTTTTATACTTTGAACAGGCACATCTAGAGCTACTGTTGAATTATTTATCGTTGCTGTCTTTGCACCCATTTTCAAGATGATCGTGTTGCCATCCTTATTTGCTGTTACCACCTTCGTTTGTTGATTCCAATCTACGTTCGCATCTAGCGCTTCGAATATGGCTCTCAAAGGCAAAAGAGCTCGATTCGAGACCACTATAGGCGCCTGATCCGTTGATAACTTAGCTCCATTAATATAAATACCAATAGGTGCAGCAGCCTGCACTTGATTTTGAAGCAATCCTGAACCCACAAGGATACTTGCCACCATGATTGACACAATCTTCTTCATTCAATTAAGCCTCCCTAATCTCACTTTCATTTCGAAACAATCTTCGTACTATCTTTGACGCAATACCTAGGCATAAAGTTTCCATGTTTTTCTTTTTTATTTTTTTCATTGCTGAAAATGTATGCAAAATAAAAAGACACCTCAATTGGTGCCTTATACTATCTCTATATTTATGGAATGAATCATTAAGCTTTTTTTATAATTTGTTCAATTTCACTTTTGAGTAAAAGATATCTATGCGTGCTTCTCATAATTGGAATTTTATTCAGTTTATTCTTCTCAACATATACTTTCATTTGATCCTTCGTAAGACCTAACCAATTTCCAGCTTCGGTAATGGTTAATACGGCTTCATTACTAGTTGCATTGAAAGTTTTTTTTACTTTTTGATTCCAATCTTCAAATTCTTGCATATCAATATCATCAACCTTTCTTATGACTCAGTCGATGAGCCAAATGACTGATATGTCTATTATACCACGATCCGCCACACTTGTGTGCGGTTGAATGTTTCCATGTCCTGCAAAATCCTTTGAAATAGCCCACTTCAACGATATCTGCCTACAATAAAACCCCCAATCGCATCGATTGGGGGTTTTATTGTCCAGTGTATCCCTTTAGAATAGATCACTCAACATATCAAGAACGGGATTCTTCTTTTTATGTTTGTGCTTGTTATACTCTGACGAGTGCCTATCATAATTTCTTTTGCTATCATCTTCGTACCTATCATGATCTCTTTTGCTATCATCATTGTGCCACTCATTGTACTCTTGGCGTACTTCACGTACACCAGACATTAATTTATCTAGCTCCCCCCGATCTAACCATACACCTTTGCATTCTGGACAAACATCTATATGAATTCCATTCTTATCTACTTCTCTCATCCTAACACCGTCACAGATTGGACACTTCATTAATATTCCTCCTTACATATTTTTGCTGAATACTACGTTTGACGGGAACTATGGTTTCCGATCAATTCTAGCAAAGCAACCACTAACTATTTCAAAGCGTATTCCTAAACATATGTAGCTTCTAACATGATAGAGGACGCAACCTCACTTTCTCTATCATGTTAGAATTAAAAATACCATAATTAACCATTATAGACAAACAATTCAGCACATATTCAACTATGGCAACCTTATTTCTCTCTATTTCTTCATCCTCTGACGAACTTTATATTTTCCGGGCAATAATTGGTGTAAATAAGCCCTTATTGTCAGAGCAAGGAAACTAGCGTCGACAATAAGTTAGAACTTACACAAAAATACATAAATTCAAATCATTCTATAGCTTTGAAGTAGGAGCAGATTTTTTCGCTTTATTGCATTTCAATTCATATACCCTGCCATATTCTTTAGCATATTTCACTATGGTCTCAATCATGCTAGAATCCGACAACTTCGTGAACGGACAAGGATCCGGTCTCGTGTTCACTTCAAGAATCCATAACCGCAGATCTCGATCAACAGCAATATCCAAGCCAAGCTCGTTCATTGCTGGATATGAAGTGCCGAATTGATTAGCTGTCTTTAACCCTATTTCCTTCATCTTTTTAACCAGATTCTGCGCCTTCGTGATGTCCGCAACCTTACTTAGTATCTCTTCTGCTGCATAAATGGTACCGCCTTGGCTTCCGTTCGTAACAGCCCTCTTCGGATGTGCTAGTCTAGCAGCGACACCTGTACACTCCCATATCCCCTTATCGTTCCTCTGTACCATAACTCGGAAATCGAACGGACGATTGTTATGCTTCAGCATAACAATCCCTTTCTGCACCAAATAGGGCTTACTACCAATTCGACGTTGAATGGACAGGTACATCTGCTGGAATGTTCTAAAGGTATATGTGTTCATCTCTTCGCGATAACGATATTGCGCACCCTTCTGCTCAACTCTTATTACCCCAATTCCAAGTGATCCACACACTGGCTTGATATATACCATCTTGTAACGATTCAACATATTCAATAGTCTATCGCTAGTTAAGCCTGCCGTACGAGGTACATTAGTAATTAAAGCGGGGTTCTGTAATAGGACTTTCGTCTTCACGAGCTTACTTGATACATATTTCATGGTTCGGTTCATTCGCAGTTTCTCCTTCTCATAAACATTCGAACGCTACCTATTAATTTATGGTTTATAGCCACCTTAGGTGATTAAGTTTGCTCATTTTTTTTGCCTATAGATGAACCTACATTGATAAATGCACATAAGGTATATCATCAAGACTTACGGAGGATCAATCATGCGTATTAACGATGAATTAGCACAACTTATTCAGCGCACATGCGAACATTTTGGATGGTACCAAGTCCTACGTACGACAACTCATTATGAAGATACGATAGTTCAACAACTTGAAGATCTCCCTCTTCTGACCTCCACTGTGCTGGAGGAGCATTACTATATTTGCGATCATCCATTCGAACAACGTCTTGACTTACACCGTTATCAAACATCTGGAACAAGCCGTAATCTTAGAAAGAACATCTATTATTCTGAACAGGATGAAGATAGCTATATTCGAATCAAAACAGAAGTTCTAGATGTTATTCTTCATAATTATCAAGCCATCCGAGCGTTGGTCGATATGGGAACAGGTCATGCTGCAGCTACTGCCGAAGTTATATTCAGCCGGTTAGGGTTTGAAGTCGAGACCGTTTCATTTCAATTGCCGATTGAACAGCATTTAGAACGGCTTGCCACATTTAGACCTGACGTGTTATACACTATGCCTTCTATTCTTGACCGTATTCTAATGGCCGCGGATAACCCAGTATCTTACGGTATTCGTAAGGTCATTCTTGTTGGAGAGGTAGCATCTCTTACTTGGCAACAACGTGTTGCAGAGCGACTAGGTCTAGAAAAAGGGGATATCACAGATACCTACGGCTCCATCGAGATCGGAACGATTGCACATTACAATCATGAGCTTGATCGATACATCGTAGTGGATGGGATTATAGCTGAAGGACTCACACCACAAGAATTAGGTATTCATGAATTGGAATTAGCAGATGATGAGCGAGTGCTTGTACTAACTTCTACTGTCCGTGATATGTTTCCAGCCATTCGGTTCGTCACATATGATGTTGTGCGTGATTTCCAACCGGTCATGGTAGACGGACAATCGAGACAAAGTTTTCGAAACATTGTTAGAAGAGTAGGCAGTGAACTCAAGCATGGGGAGAAAATCAGCATTTACGACATTGAAGATGTTGTATTTCAACACGTTCAAGATGCGAGCATTAAAGTGCTGACGTCGAATAATCTTTTGACCATACAAATTATCAATAAATCGGTATCCTTGGATCCCCATATCCTAGAAGCCGTTAAACACGATATTACACATCGAATCCCTGAGATCGGCATCATGATTCAGAATGGATTATTAGAAGAAATACGAGTCACACATGTCATTTTCGACGATTCACAACATAGGAATGCCGTTAAATTAAAAAGAATCCACAACAGTAAAGAGGTGCTCTAGTGAACATTGATGAGGGTATTTTTCATACCATTGGATCCACGCCATTGATCCCACTTCGCCGATTGTTCGAACAGGAATCTTTCGATGTGTTCGGTAAGCTCGAAATGATGAATCTAGGGGGGAGCTCCAAAGATCGATCTGCACTCAATATGATTCGTGAAGCGATCAAACGAGGGGAGCTTCATGACAATTCAGTTGTTATTGAATCTAGTTCAGGCAATTTAGGCATAAGTCTAGCTCACGTTTGTCGTTATTTAGGTCTACGATTCATTTGCGTCGTTGACCCTCGTACAACCGAACAGCACAAGGCCATCATTCGCAGTTTCGGTGGGGAGATCGACCTAGTGACTCATAAGGATGTCGAAACAGCTGAATTTCTCCCTGCTCGCATACGTCGGGTTAACGAACTACTTCGAGATATTCCACACAGTTATTGGACCAATCAATACGGTAATCCAGACAACTACCGCGCGCATGAACTTACGACGATGCCTGAAATTATGAACACGCTAGGTAACATCGATTACCTGTTCTGTGGAGTCAGTACTTGTGGTACCATCCGGGGCTGTGTGGAATATATCCGCAACAACAAACTTACAACGAGAATTGTAGCAGTAGATGCGGAGGGTAGCATTATTTTTGGAGGCGAAAAAGGTCCACGGCATTTCCCAGGCCTTGGAGCCGGGATAGTACCTGCACTTTATCATCCAGATATCGCGGATATGGTCATTCATGTTTCTGATAAAGCGTGTGTGAACGGATGTCTTGATCTTGTCCATTACGAATCCATCATGGCAGGTGCCTCATCCGGAGGAGTCATTGCAGCCATTCAACAAATGGCGCCATCTATCCCCCTAGGTTCTACATGTGTCGCTATATTACCTGATCGCGGTGAACGTTATTTGAACACCGTGTATAGCCCAGCTTGGGTCGAACACGAATTGAATAAATATCATATCGATTCTCTGGTTGATAAGATATGAAATATTTAAACGACGAACATATTACAACCATTGGGATCGATTGGGCTAATCTTATCGGTGTTATTGAGACCACTGTTCGTACTTTAGACAAGGGTGACTATTCTCAGCCTATTAAGCCTTACTTACGATTTCGCGAACCGTCCAAACGGATTATTGCCATGCCAGCCTTCGTTGGTGGAGAAATTGAGATGTGCGGAATCAAATGGATTGCAAGTTATCCCGACAATTGGCGAAAAGGCCTTCCGCGTGCGCATAGCACGATGATCCTTAATGACCCCAATAATGGAAGACCTCTAGCTATCATCGAAAGTAGTCTGCTCAGCGGCCTTCGAACAGCAGCCGTCAGTGGTCTTGTTCTTCAACATTATGCCTCCGTTCGCAAGCTAGAATCTACAAGATTAGGCATTGTGGGATGGGGCCCCATTGGACGTCTTCATGCCTCTATGTGCGCAAGCGTGCTTGGTAACAAGCTTAGCCAAATTACACTATTCGACTTAAAAGGGATAGAGCTGAACACTATCAATCCCCTGCTTCGTCCAATAACCGAGATTACAAATAATTGGCGTGACGCATACCGTAATTCTGATATATTTGTCACCTGTACGGTATCCGACAAACGTTATATTGATGAAAAACCTCCATCTAGCATGCTACTCCTTAACGTATCATTAAGAGACTATCTCTCTCGTAGCGTCAGAGACATACAAGCCATCCTTGTAGACGACTGGGATGAGGTGTGTCGTGAGAATACAGATATCGAACAGCTGCATTTAGATCTCGGACTGACACGTGAAGCAACTTTTACATTAAGTGACATGGTGATATCCAACCGCTTCGCCGATTATGATAGCAACGAATCTATCTTCTTCAACCCCATGGGACTTGCCGCTTTCGATGTAGCTATCGCAGCTTACTATTTGCGCGAAGCAGATCGTTTAGGTGTGGGTGTTTCCCTTTAATTACTTGAAACCGTCATAGCCCTTCTTCAAGAATACTAGCAACTGAAAAGAGTTCTTACTTTTGTAGTTTTGATGGTGAGCAAACAAAAAAACTACAAAAGGGGCTCTTCTTCTTGTACAATTCTTCAAGAATACAACATGAACAATACACTAACTCTGAATTTTGAAAGTGAAATATAAAGGCTCAATCTTACTTATTAAGCTGATATCCATTACATATAGCAAGACTAGAATTAAATATAATGGTAATTAAATGCTTATGAAAACAATATTAGATAATTTCTAAGATAACCGATTTCCGAGAGGAGACTAGAAATGAATAAGTACTCAAAAATATCGTTATTATTGCTATTGATCCTTATATTAAGCGGTTGTAATACCTCTTCTAATAGTCAAATTAAGATTTTTGATGATAATAAGAGACTCGCTGAAAGTGGTGACACATACACCTTTTCTAGTAACACAGGACACATATCTGATTCAAAGGCTAATTTGAAATATGCTGGATTCTCTGGTGTATATACCATTTGGAAGATTAATAGTGATGGCGATGTGGGGACTAATATGAAAGTGAACGTGGCAACTAAAAAGGGAGATTTCAAAATCATTCATGTTACGCCAGACAATATTGTAAACAGTATTGTCTTAGAAATCGATGATAAGCAGCAATTCGAATCACTTCACCTTTCTAAAGGTGACCATTTCATTAAGGTTGTAGGGAAAAATACTAGTGGTAGCGTAGATTTAGAAATCGAGTTGAAAAAAGGATTGCTTGTAATACCCCAAGGAGATCCTAGTTCTAAATAAAACCGCAACGTAACTGAATCTCATTCATGAATCACAAATTGGCTAATAACTTATAAAAACAAAAATAACCCTATATAGGGTTATTTTTGTCTGAAACTATAAAGCGGGTGATGGGAATCGAACCCACGCTATCAGCTTGGAAGGCTGAAGTTCTACCATTGAACTACACCCGCATAAAAGAAGAATCGGGACGACACGATTTGAACATGCGACCCCCTGGACCCAAACCAGGTGCTCTACCAAGCTGAGCTACGTCCCGAAGTCATAATGGTGCGCCCAGAGAGATTCGAACTCCCGGCCTTTTGATTCGAAGTCAAACGCTCTATCCAGCTGAGCTATGGGCGCTAAATCAAAAGGAAATGGAGCGGACGACGGGAATCGAACCCGCGACCCTCGCCTTGGCAAGGCGATGCTCTACCGCTGAGCCACGTCCGCATTACATATAATAAAATGGGTCATGAAGGGCTTGAACCTTCGACACCCTGATTAAGAGTCAGGTGCTCTACCAACTGAGCTAATGACCCATAAATAGCTAGAGAAATAGGAATTAACTAATCACTAACATCCCTTGGGATCTTTCTAATGTAATATGGTGCCGGCGAGAGGACTT
>NZ_LVJH01000002.1 GCF_001637205.1 Paenibacillus glacialis | reverse complement strand
AAGGGTTGGAGGTGGAAGTGCAGCAATGCATGGAGCTGACCAATACTAATCGGTCGAGGGCTTATCCTACAAGTTTTACGAAGTAAAACTACTTCGTAAGCATATGCGTATTCTGAAGTTTAGGCTTCAGAAGCAAATGTAAGTTTCGAAAACTGCAAATTCATTCGTATCTAGTTTTCAAGGATTAAACCTTGTACTGATTTTATTCCCTGATAGCTCAGTTGGTAGAGCACTCGACTGTTAATCGAGTTGTCACAGGTTCGAGTCCTGTTCGGGGAGCCATATGGAGAGGTGTCCGAGCTGGCCGAAGGAGCACGATTGGAAATCGTGTAGGCGCCAAAAGCGTCTCGAGGGTTCGAATCCCTCTCTCTCCGCCATAATACTTTTGTAAGGCCCGTTGGTCAAGCGGTTAAGACACCTCCCTTTCACGGAGGTAACAGGGGTTCGATTCCCCTACGGGTCACCATTTATCTAAATATATTATGTAAGTACTTGTTTTACACAAATATATATGTTATAATAATAAAGTCTTTCTCTTGGAGGCTTAGCTCAGCTGGGAGAGCATCTGCCTTACAAGCAGAGGGTCGGGGGTTCGATCCCCTCAGCCTCCACCATTTAAATTTAATATGCTTAGTAATGACGCGGGGTGGAGCAGCCCGGTAGCTCGTCGGGCTCATAACCCGAAGGCCGCAGGTTCAAATCCTGCCCCCGCAACCAATTATTCCTTAATGGAATTGTTACATGGAACCGTGGTGTAGTTGGCCTAACATGCCTGCCTGTCACGCAGGAGATCGCGGGTTCGAATCCCGTCGGTTCCGCCATTTATACCTTATGGCTCGGTAGCTCAGTCGGTAGAGCAAAGGACTGAAAATCCTTGTGTCGGCGGTTCGATTCCGTTCCGAGCCACCATTGATTTTACAGTAAGTTTTATAGGTGCGCCGTTGTAGCTCAACTGGTAGAGCAACTGACTTGTAATCAGTAGGTTGGGGGTTCAAGTCCTCTCGACGGCACCATGTAATTTGGAGGATTAGTGAAGTGGCTAAACACGGCAGACTGTAAATCTGCTCTCTACGAGTTCGGTGGTTCGAATCCATCATCCTCCACCATTTCTTTTTTTAGGGGCATAGTTTAAGGGTAGAACAACGGTCTCCAAAACCGTTAGTGTGGGTTCAATTCCTGCTGCCCCTGCCAAAAAGAAAATTGTTACTCATTAGTATGGCGATCGTGGCGAAGGGGTTAACGCACCGGATTGTGGTTCCGGCACTCGTGGGTTCGAAACCCATCGGTCGCCCCATTTTTATTGAGTACATGTTTGAAATTAGAATTGTTATGGCGATTGTGGCGAAGGGGTTAACGCACCGGATTGTGGTTCCGGCATTCGTGGGTTCAAGTCCCATCAGTCGCCCCATTTTTAATTAAGTTGTTGGGAATTAGCCAAGCGGTAAGGCAACGGACTTTGACTCCGTCATGCATAGGTTCAAATCCTATATTCCCAGCCATTTTTATGCGGACGTGGCTCAGCGGTAGAGCATCGCCTTGCCAAGGCGAGGGTCGCGGGTTCGATTCCCGTCGTCCGCTCCATTGTTATCATGGCGCCATAGCCAAGTGGTAAGGCACAGCTCTGCAAAAGCTTTATCCCCAGTTCAAATCTGGGTGGCGCCTCCAATATTTTATGCGGGAGTGGCGGAATCGGCAGACGCACAGGACTTAAAATCCTGCGGTAGGTGACTATCGTACCAGTTCAAGTCTGGTCTTCCGCACCAAGTTTTTTAAAATGTTTGCGCCCTTAGCTCAGCTGGATAGAGCGTTTGACTACGAATCAAAAGGCCAGGAGTTCGAATCTCTTAGGGCGCACCATTAATTTTTGCCGATGTGGTGGAATTGGCAGACACGCCGCACTCAAAATGCGGTGCCGCGAGGCTTGCCGGTTCGAGTCCGGCCATCGGTATACAGTAGAAAAGGTTTATAAGATTGCTTATCTAAGCGAACTTATAAACCTTTTTTCTGTTTTAAAATATATGAAAGTATATGTTTCACTCTTATACTAACGCTTATATGTCAACGCTAAACATCGGTATGCCGTCAAAGGAAGGTACAGCCGTGAGTATATGTATTAAACCAAGTGTGTACTGAGCAAATGGCGGATAAAGGATAACTTCCTGGTTCGTCATTTTGTTGTTCTATTGTAGTTTATCGAATGATGTTACCTAACTGCTGTTTAGACATAGGAAGTTGGAACAAGCAAGGTCTTGTATCCCCACCATCCTTAAGACTATGGTTCTCCCCGACTAAGGTCTAGGAACAAAAACCGTCTCAGGTCTGTTTTGAAAGATCTCCGATTAACCTACAATAAGTACATAAGGTGATGAGATGAAAGGCGGTGATAATACATGAATTTAAAAAAAGGTAATGGCTTAGCAATTGTGTTAATAGCTGTCGGAGCACTGATGATACTAGGAATATTCGGACCCCTGATGGGGAAATTATTTGGATTAATATTCCCGATCATATTAATCGCTCTTGGTTATTATGGAGTCCGTCGTGGAAAAGTACTAATTGGATGGATTATCTTAGCAATCGGAATTTTATCATTAATTGCTAAGCTTTCCTGGTTAATTGGACCAATTCTAGGGATCGCGGTACTTCTATTTGGAATATCGCTACTTAAGAACAAGAGAAGTAATTACTAATGTGAACTAAATAGTGAAGACAGGTTGCTTAAGGAGGGAGTATAAAAGTATGAGTGTTTTTCGGCGGATGAGAGATATAACCGTAGCAACATTGAACGAACGTCTGGAGCAGAGTCAGGATCCAGTTAAGTTGATTGATCAATTCCTGAGGGCTACACGAGACGATATTACTGAGGTTGAGAAATTATTTCAACAGTATGCATCACATACGCGGCAATTGAAGCAGCAGGTAGATCAAGCGTCTTCGATGAAGGATAAGCGTGAAGAGCAGGCGATATTGGCTCTCAAAGCAGGTGAGGATCATCTAGCTAAGCTAGCGCTTCAAGAGAAGATTATTTATGAAGAAAAGTTAGAACAATACGGTGGCTTGTTCGAAGACAGTAGATTGTCCCTTCGTGAACTAGAGAATCAGATGAATGATCTGAAACTCGAATATCAGACGGTATATAGTAAGCGTCAATATTATTCAGCTCGAATGGAGAACATACGGTTACAACAGCGAATGAACCAACGCATGGGCGAATTTGGCGGGAAAGATGTTCCGAAGATGTTCAATCAACTAGAAGATCGCATTACAGATTGGGAACTGGAAACACGGAGCCTACGTGAATTACGTCGTGCGGGTCAAGATTATCTTGATCAAGCTGGAGCTTCCGTATCTAGTGTTTTGGAAAAGGAAATGGCTCGACTGAAAGAAAAGCTGAACAACAGCGGGAAGGAGTAACCTCATGAGTAGATTGTACCGTTCATCACGGAATAAAATGGTCACTGGATTATGTGGTGGACTGGCGGAAACGTTTGGAATTGATGCCACTATACTTAGGGTTCTTGTAGCGATTAGTATTCCCTTTAGTGGGTTTACTACAGTGTTCATATATCTTGTAGCATCAATGGTTATTCCAAAGGAAGCTGTTCCCCCATTTAACTCATATGGGAATGGAAATTCCAATCATGGCGCTGGTGGTCACTATAACAATAATCACTATAATAACGCAGACCATTACAAGAACTACAATGCAGGATATGGTTCAGAATTTAACAACTCTAACTCCAATTCAAATTCAGGTGGTTATAATAACGCTCAAAAGTCTGAACTGGATGACATGATGAAAGATATTGAGAAGAAAGCTTTGAAAAAAGAAGTAGAAGAATTAAAAATTAAACTATCTAAGTATGAGAAGGGAGAAGTGTAAGATATGGGAGTATTCAAAAGATTGAAAGATATGACAAAAGCATCAGTTAATGAGGTATTAGATAAAGTAGAAGATCCAATCGTGATGTTGAACCAGTATTTACGTGATATGGAGGCTGAAATTCACGAAGCAGAGGTTACCGTAGCTAAGCAAATGGCGAACGAACGTCGGATGAAACAACGTGTTGATGAAGCTGCGAAGATGGGTGGGCAACGCGAAGCTCAAGCTGAGCAAGCTTTGATGAATGGCCAGGAAGAGGTTGCACGCAAACTGTTGGAAGAGAAAATTTATTTCGACCAAAAATATACTGAGTATCAAGGAGTACACCTTCAATCGGAGTCTCAAGCGAAGGAATTGGTACAACAGTTGCACGAAATGAAAGATGAATTCTACAAAATGCGCAATAAGCGTAATGAATTAGTATCTCGTGCCCAAATGGCTAAAGCGAAAAAACAGATGTCTCAAGTGAACAGTATTCATAGTATCGAAAGTGGAAGTGCTTCACTTGGATTCCATCGTATGGAAGAGAAGATTATGCAATTAGAAGCTGAAGCAGATGTGATGCAAGTACCTTATCGCTCAGCTCATGCAGGGTTTGTTAGTTCTGTCGACGCTGAGAAATCCCTTAAGGTAGAAGAACAACTAAAGGCTTTGAAGAGTAAGATGAATGGACCTGCAGTAACAAAGAGTGAAACTAAATAATATGTATTCGTAATAACAGTTGATATGATATATTATGATAGTCGAAGCCATACAGTGTGGAATTCCACACTGCTATGGTTTTTCCAACTCCACAACTTATGAAATTTACTTGATCAAAGGAGGGCAACGTCATGGGAAAAAGGAATCGAATCATAGCTATTGGATTGATATGCATTGGTATGCTTATGCTCTCCGGCGAGTGGGTCAGCTTTTTTACTCTTGTTGCTCTCCTCCTACTGCTATTGGGAATTTATAAAATTCGTAATGGTGATATTAAAAAAGGATACACATTTCTTGGAATTGGAGCTGTTCTGATTCTTTTGGACAACTTGATCCTCGTCGTAGCGATTAGCCTGATCTCATTAGGGTTGTTTTATGGTAAATCGAGAAAAATGCAGCCTAATGAGGGATTCATACAAAAGATGAGTTTTATGTCTAATTTTGATTGGGATCAATCACCTTGGGTGATGAAGAGTATAAGCGTATGGCATGTTCTTGGCGAGAGTGACTTAGATTTATCCCTTGGGATGCCAGAAGAACGAGAGACCGTGATCGTCTTTCATGGCGTTATGGGTGATATAGATGTAGATATCCCTGATTATTATGGGGTTGAGATTGAAGCATTCGTTCTCTTTGGATCTATTGATTTCGATGGCAAAAAAGACAGCGGCATGATGAATCGATTGACATGGAGATCAGCGAATTATGATGATGCTGATTATAAAGTGAAAGTGATTGTGTCATATATCGTTGGAGATATAGACATACGATTAATATAACAATAGGAGGGGTTCCCTTAGTGAAGACAAAAAAGTCTGTCAACATGCTAGCTAGAAGCATGGGCGAAGGAGCCCTTCTTTCCTTTGTCTTGCTTCTTGTTATTCTTTACTTGTTGTATACATACGGTTACTTGGCTCCATTTGAATCGTGGAGAATAGGATTGCAAACGGTTGCCACTCTTGTGCTAATTCCTATTGGATTGGGTGCGGTAAGTGGCTTCTACCAAAGCTACCGTATGAAACGAAAACTGGTCCTTTTACGTGAAACATTGCTTTCATGGGAAAAGGGGATTGTGGCCCGTTCTATGCCTGCTTTGGGAGAAGATGAATTAGGACGTCTTGGAGTGCAACTTAGACGCATTAGCAAGAAATGGGAGGATCAGGTCACATCACTGCAACGTTTATCTACCCATAACGCACAATTAGCAGAACAAGCAAGAGTATCTGCCATCATAGAGGAGCGACAGCGACTAGCACGCGAGCTACATGATGCTGTGTCACAACAGTTATTCGCGATTTCAATGACAGCTACGGCAGTTGGCAGGACATTAGATAAGGATTTTGACAAAGCACAGAGGCAAGTGGCATTAATAGAGGAAATGGCTGCTGTAGCTCAATCTGAGATGCGTGCGCTTTTACTTCATCTACGACCTGTTTATTTGGAAGGAAAACCGCTAGAACAAGGTCTAATGGAGTTAGTGAATGAATTAAAGCTGAAGGTTCCTATGGAGATTGTATTTGAGATGGATAAGGGTATCTATTTGTTGAAAGGTATCGAGAATCATTTGTTTCGAATTGTGCAAGAAGCGATGTCTAATGCTCTACGTCATTCTAAGGCAAATAAGCTGGAGATTCGTATCCATCTCAGACAAGAGACAGTGAGGGTTATGATTCATGATGATGGAGTCGGATTTGAATTAGATGATAAGAAGCAGACATCCTATGGCCTATCTAATATGAACGAACGTGTGACGGAGATTGGTGGATCACTTCAGTTTATTACAGCAATAAATAAAGGTACACGTATTGAAATCACAATTCCAATTGTGCAAGAAGATATGGGGGAAGAGATGTATGGAGAACGAGAACGAATCGCAGATTAAAGTATTACTTGTGGACGATCATGAAATGGTACGAATAGGTTTGGCTGCAGTATTAGGTACGGAAGATGGTATAGAGGTGGTTGGAGAAGCTGGCAGTGGAGAAGAAGGAATTAGACTAGCTATAGAGTACAACCCTGATGTGGTCCTTATGGATCTCGTTATGGATGGTATGGACGGCATAGAAGCTACGCGTGAACTATTGAAGCTCTATCCTGATTGCAAAGTGATTGTACTTACGAGTTACTTAGATGATGAAAAGATGTATCCAGTTATTGAGGCCGGGGCATTTAGTTATCTACTTAAGACATCACGAGCAAGTGAGATTGCAGAGGCGATTCGTGCGGCGGCCCGTGGCCAATCTGTCTTAGAATCCCAAGTAGCATCTAAAATGATGAATCGTTTACGTCAGCCTCAGGCTGAGGAGGCTGCTCATAAAGAATTAACTGAGAGAGAGATGGAAGTATTACGACTGATGGCGCAGGGTAAGGCTAATCAGGAAATCGCTGATGACCTTATTATAGGGATTAAGACAGTTAAGTTTCATGTGACGAATATATTATCTAAACTAAATGTAGATGATAGGACACAAGCCGCTATCTATGCCTATAAGAATGGACTAACTGAGTAAGGTAGATGTAGCTAAATATTATAGTAGAACCCGTGAAGCCCATTTGATGGTGTTTCACGGGTTCTTGTTTAAATATTAGAAAAGAAAGTATAGTTTCACTTGTATACTAATGATTATATTTCAACGCTAAACGTCGCTATGCCGCCAAAGGACGGCACAGCGATGTTTATGTTTGATTGATATACATATGTTAGGTATAAAAAAATAGTAAAACGGTCATCCTATTTAGTAGATTCATAGATTTCGAGTTGAAAGGTAGGAATTCATAATGAGTAACCAAAGAGGGATCAGAAGGATCGGACTTGTTCTAATATCTATAATTATTGTATTTATCGGATTTGGATGGAATACATTCGCAGATCAAAAGGTAAATAAAGAAGACAAGAGACTCGAGAATTTAATTCAATGGGGTCAAGAGTTGGTAGATACGCCTCTTAAAGTCGTGGTTAAATGGCAAGGGCAATGGACAAATGAAGGGAAGTTAACTTCTTTAGAAGCAGCGCAACAACTTGCAATAAATATGGACCTACCGATACCTCAAGTGGTATCTAGTATAGATCATGAAACCTATCGGTCAATCACTTCGATTGACGGTATTAGAGTTAGCTTCAATTGGCAAGTCCTATCAGAAGATAAGAATTATATGATTGTAACGATGGAATCGACTGACGCAGTTACACATTCTACGCTTCTACGGTTACAGGACATGTATCTTACTCAGCTAGATATTATGAATATTGATGCTGCATGGAATGCTACAGTTCAGGGGAATGTTAAAGAAAGACAAGCTGTAACAGCAACAATGAAGGACGTAGAGACTCAATTACAGACTCATCTTGAATTTAATCAGGTAGAAAGTTATACAGATGAAATGACCATAAGTCGTTCCTATGAAGCTCCTTCCCTTGGTTTTGATCTAGTCAGTGGGGACCATAATATGGATCTTCAAATCGCTGTGCATCTGGATGAAATGACTGGTATGAGTAGGGTTTCTCTGGGGTTTCCTATCATCACTGTTGAATATTAAATGTATAGTATATTATTGTTAGATATATCTGAGTATTTTTGTCAGGAATAGGATGGCATGATGAAGTACAATATGCTAAAATAACATCACATCATTTTATGCTTCTATCAAGAAGTTGTAAATGCTATAATGCATAAAAATACACTATATTACATAGAGAAAGAATGAGGAGCCATGACTGAAAACTTAAATCTTGAAGAATTACAGACCCCAAGTTCGGTTTTTTTCCTTTTCGGTGCTACCGGAGATTTGGCAAGAAGAAAGCTGTTCCCTGCAATTTATAGTTTATATCGTGAAGGGAAATTAGCAGATGATTTTGCAGTGATTGGCGTTGCACGTCGACCACGTACGCAAGAAGAATTCAGGGAAGATGTGTATCAATCCATTCAAGAGTTTTGTCGTTATAAGGCTGAAGACAACGAAGAGTGGAAATCATTTGCTCAGCATTTTGAATATAAATCTTTAGACATTAACGATGTTAATGGATTCCGTGAATTAAAGGAACAAACTGAGAAAATTGAAGAACGCTATCATGTACCTGGTAACCGTATGTTCTATTTGGCTTTGGCACCAGAATTGTTTGGTAATGTGTCATTCAATTTAGAAAAGGGCGGCATGCTGGAAGGTCCAGGCTGGAAACGTCTTGTTATTGAGAAGCCTTTCGGATATGACTTGAAGTCAGCAGAAACGCTCAATGAACAAATTCGTCAAGTATTCAAAGAAGAAGAGATATATCGTATTGATCATTATTTGGGTAAAGAAATGGTACAAAACATCGAAGTCATCCGTTTTGCGAATGCATTCTTTGAGCCATTGTGGAATAACATGCATATCGCCAACATTCAGATCACGCTAAGTGAAACCGTTGGTGTTGAAGAGCGTGGAGGCTATTATGATCATGCAGGAGCGTTGAAGGATATGGGACAGAACCATATGCTTCAGATGCTGACCATGATTGCTATGGAGCCACCGAGTCGCTTGTTACCGGAGGATATTCGTGATGAGAAGGTTAAAGTTCTTCGTTCATTGCGTCCATATAGTAATGCTGAAGAAGTTGAGAAGAATGTGATTCGGGGACAATATATACAGGGAAGTAGTAATGGCAAGGAATTGCCAGCGTATCGTGATGAGGACAAGGTTGATCCGAATTCGAATACGGAGACTTACTTCGCAACGAAATTATTCGTGGATAACTTCCGCTGGGCAGGGGTTCCATTCTATATTCGTACAGGTAAAAGACTTCCAGTTAAAACAACTGAGATTGTCGTTGAATTCCGTAGCATGCCTACGAATGTATATTTAGGTCAGAAACATAATCTTGAGCCTAACTTATTGGTGATTAGAGTGAATCCAATGGAAGGGATTTACGTTAAGATTAATGCGAAGAAACCAGGCTCCGAGAGTGCTATTCAACCGGTAGCGATGGATTTCTGTCAAAGTTGTATGGTTGGCATCAACTCTCCTGAAGCTTATGAACGCCTTCTACATGATGCAGCACGCGGTGAGTCTACTTACTTCACACGGTGGGATGAAGTAGCTTCCGCTTGGTCCTTTGTTGATCGAATTGCTGAGGCATGGGCTGAAGATCCAAGCAAGCTTTCAACATATCCTGCTGGATCATGGGGTCCGACAGAAGCAGACGAGCTATTGGAAAAAGACGGATTCCATTGGTGGCCTGTTAACGGTCAAGATGAAGATAACGTCGTGTGGAAATAAATAAAATGAAAAATCCTTAATAAATCGTCCTCATGCCTAAGCGTATGAGGATGATTTGCGTATAGAATGTGGTACAATAATAGACATGACTTTAGTGATGAAGGGAAATGTGAAATGAGCGAAGTATTAGACCCAACGTTGCAGAAGGAAGTGGATAAGCGCAGAACCTTTGCGATTATTTCCCACCCGGATGCTGGTAAAACAACATTAACGGAGAAACTACTCCTATTCGGTGGTGCCATTCGTCTGGCGGGTACAGTTAAAGCCCGTAAGGCTAGTAAACATGCTACGAGTGACTGGATGGAGATTGAGAAGCAACGGGGAATCTCGGTTACGTCTTCAGTTATGCAATTTGATTATAGTGGACATCGGGTTAACATTCTGGATACTCCTGGTCACCAAGACTTTAGTGAGGATACCTATCGGACGCTGACAGCAGCAGATAGCGCAGTGATGTTGATTGACGTTGCCAAAGGTGTGGAGAAGCAGACAGTTAAACTGTTTCAAGTATGCGCACAAAGAGGCATTCCAATATTTACATTCGTAAATAAACTAGATCGTGAAGGACGTACACCTTTTGAACTCATGGAAGAATTAGAAGAGGTACTGGGTATTCGTTCAGTTCCTATGAATTGGCCTATTGGTACAGGGCGCGATTTATGTGGCGTGTACGATCGGATGAAGAATCAAGTGGAGCTATTCCAGGGTAATGATCACTCTACAATTAAAGTACAGAAGGTGACGGATTACCGTGATCCAATTATTCGCGAGATGGCGGGCGAATACTTGCATGATCAACTGTGTCAGGATTTGGAGTTGCTTGATGTTGCGGGAGATCCATTTGATCTAGAGAAGGTAAATAAGGGAGAACTAACACCTTTATTTTTCGGAAGTGCGATTAATAACTTCGGGGTTCAAACATTCCTAGAAAATTTCTTGCAACTTGCGCCTAAACCAGAACCTCGACAAAGTGTTGGTGGTCTTGTAAATCCAACAAACGAAAAATTCTCTGGATATGTATTCAAAATTCAAGCCAATATGAATCCTGCCCACCGTGATAGAATTGCTTTCCTTCGTATCGTCTCGGGTAAATTCCATCGTGGTATGAGCGTTAAGCATATCCGTGTAGGAAAGGACATCAAATTGTCCCAGCCGCAGCAATTCCTTGCTCAGGACCGTGATATTGTGGAAGAGGCATTCCCTGGAGATATTATAGGGTTATTTGATCCCGGTATTTTTAGAATTGGGGATTCCTTGAGTCAGGAAAGTGACATGGTCTTCGAAGAACTTCCGACATTCTCACCTGAGATATTTGCAAAGGTTACCGTCAAGAATGCCCTTAAACACAAGCAGTACCAGAAGGGGATTGACCAGTTAACGGAGGAGGGTACCATTCAAGTATTCAAAACCGTAAGCTTTGATGATACGATTCTTGGCGTTGTTGGCCAACTTCAATTCGAAGTGTTTGAATACCGAATGAAGGGTGAGTACGGCGTAGATGTGCAGCTTCAGCGGATGCAATATCAATTCGCTAGATGGATTATTGATGATAACATTGATGCAAGTAAATTCCGAATTAACTCGACCCTGGTAAAAGATAAAAAAGGAAATTATGTGGTGTTGTTTGAGAATGAATATGCGATGAGGACTGCAATGGAAAAAAATCCGAATGCTAAGTTCCTTGAAATTGCACCATAATAACTAATAGAGAAATCCCTCCACCCCATATGGGAGAGGGATTTTCTTGATTTAGGATAGTGGCGTCGGGGTAACGGATTGAAGGTGTTTTTGAGCTACTTGAATCAGTTCATCCTGTTGCTTGGACTCAATATTTTTCCATATCATTTCGAATATGGCGCCAAGTCCGGGTAAAGCTGCTTCTGGACCATCAACTGAACCTTCAATCATGTCGCGTAGATCTGCATCGGTCTTATTGTGAACCTTGTGTACAATCGCTTGACGTAAGTCGAGTACAATCGGCATTGTTTCCCCTCCTAATTCGTTGAATCATCGTTTAATATTCCCCTCTTATCTGGCTGTAATTCAAGTTTGGGTACCGATATGATATAATCATTGAATATATTTGAACAATCGGAGGTTGAACAATGGCAAAGCGACAGTACGCCATCATTGGAATGGGTAGATTTGGATCTAGTGTAGCAACTGCACTAACAGATATGGGTTTTGATGTCTTGGCAATTGACTCTAATGAACAACGAATTCAAGAAATATCCAACATTGTGACTCATGCGGTATCAGCAAATTCTACAGATGAAGAAGCCATGCGTGCACTTGGTATTCGTAATTTCGAAGTTGTCGTTGTGGCCATTGGACAAGATATACAATCAAGTATCTTAACAACATTGATATTAAAGGACTTGGGTATTCCGACACTTATTGTTAAGGCGCAGAATGAACTTCATGGGAAAGTACTTCATAAAATAGGTGCAGATAAAGTCATATTCCCTGAACGAGATATGGGACTTCGTGTAGCTCACCATTTAACCTCGCCTAACATTCTAGATTATATTGAGCTGTCTGATGATTATAGTATTGTGGAAATGAAAACCTCAGATAGAATGATTGGTAAGAATCTTAAGGATCTTGATGTGAGAGCTCGATTTGGATGCAACGTCATGGCCATTAAGACGGGAGCGAAGATGAATATTTCACCGAATGCGAATGATCCTTTGGATAAAGACGACGTTCTCGTTATTTTAGGCCAGAAAGATGATTTAGTTAAATTAGAACTGGAATTTTCTAAATAAATAGGGATACCAAGATAAGGATGGGTTTAAGATGGATATTACATCCCTACAAAATGCGCGGGTGAAAGAATGGACGCAATTGTTAGAGAAAAAACATCGAGATAGAAGTGAGAAATTTGTTGTAGAAGGCGTTCACTTAGTGCAGGAAGCTTTTCAATCTGAAGCAGATATTGAATGTGTAGCTTACGATATGGACAAGGGAATTCCTGCAGAACTGAAGCATTTACGTTTGAATGATGCGCAATGGATTGGTGTCTCGGAAGCGATCATAGCAAAATGTACGGATACGGTTACTCCTCAACCGGTATTCGCCATTGTTCGCAAACGATCTGTTGATCTTGCTCAGTTGCTTTCTATACAGAATAGTCTGGTGATGGTACTTGATGGTGTGCAAGATCCAGGGAATGTGGGTACGATCATACGTAGTGCGGATGCAGCAGGGGCGCATGGCGTTATATTGGGTCATGGCTGTGTAGATCTTTACAATCCTAAGACCATTCGTTCTACGATGGGATCGTTTTTCCATTTGCCTGTGGTGGAGGGGGATTTACTCGATATTTTGCCACAAGCAAAGCAGAGCGGAGCTCGGTTGGTTAGCACTAGCCTGCAAGCAGATTATACCTGTTATGAGTATCCATTCTCGGGTTCTACTTGGTTACTGGTTGGTAACGAGGCAAAAGGCGTGTCAGAGCGTGTACAGCAGTTAGTAGACGATACCTTAATTATCCCTATGCGTGGACAAGCGGAGTCACTGAACGTGGGTATGGCTTCTTCTGTGTTAATCTTTGAGGCTATGAGGCAGAGACATTATGCAAAGTAATCATTTTGAATGATGAATAATTTAGGAGACGCAAGCGAATTGTCGCTTGCGTCTCTTTTGTTTACGATTTGAGGTGTGCCTAAAATTCCATTTAAAAAGCTTCATTCAGATTGGTTTTGCTGTTTCTACATCATTTCTACAAACTCTCCCTTTACAATAAAAATATCAAGAAGTTAGTGTCTTGAAAATGAAGTGGGAGGTATGAGCTATGGATTGGAACTGGTTACTGCTGCTGGCTTGTCCGATAATGATGATATTTATGATGTTTGGAATGGGAGGAATGCATAAACATGGTTCTAAAAAGGATCAAACGCAATCCGAACAAGCGATCCATCATGAGATTGGTGAACTGAAAGCCCAAAATGAGCAAATGAGAAAAGAAATTCAAAATTTAAAAGAAAAATGAGGAGGGGAAAGAGATGAGTTGCTGCGGAAATCATGATCGTGATCAAGACAAAGGGAATATGCATCATTCCCATGCTTCGAAAAAGCTTAACTGGATGATGATCGTATGCTGTGGGTTACCTATCGTACTGACTGTTGTTTTATTACTGGTTAATGCGTACACAGGATCATCTACGAATCCGTTACTTTATATTTTACTGCTGATATGTCCGCTGTCACATGTCTTAATGATGCCTTTTATGAAAAGGAAACAATGACTACAGGTTTGACAAGCGTAGCGTTGGATAGACGTTGGATATACATAAAGTAGCTTAAAGGAGGGACCGTTAATTTGAGAGTTATTTTATTTGAAATGGGTGGCTCCGGCTATTATTTTAGGTCAAGCCATCGGAAGAATTGCTTGTTTTCTAAATGGTGATGCTTTTGGGGCTCCGACGGATTCAGGGTTTGGAATCGTGTATCCAGAAGGAACCATTGCGTTTGAACGCTATGGTTCTGTGCCATTGTGGCCAGCCGAGATTTGGGAAGGACAGTTGGATATTGTTGTTTTTGGTATACTTATTGTCATGAAGAATATAGAGCTCCCTGTGGGCGTCTTGTTTTTATCCTATAATGTATTATATTCGATTGTTCGCTTTTCAATGGACGGCTGGACAATGGGCGAGTATCTCTGCATAGGGATATCCGTGATACTTATATTATATTTCATCGTGCGTTCTCGAAAAGTTAAGCCAATAGCACTTATGGGTTAAGATAGTTGGTTAAGTTAGTTCAAAGGAAGGTGATCATGATGTCGAGGCTACAAGTCCTTATCGTGGATGACGAATGGAATATGCGGAATTTGCTTCGCATTTATTTAACGAGGGAAGGGTTTGACGTTAAAGAGGCCTCTAACGGACGAGAGGCTTTGTCCATGGTTAAAAGGCATTCCTTTGATATTATTCTTCTAGATGTCATGATGCCGGATATGGATGGTTGGCATGTATGTAAAGAGATTCGAGAGACAGAAAATGTTGCGATACTCATGCTAACAGCGCGTTCAGAGACGAAAGATAAAGTCTTAGGTCTTGGAATAGGAGCTGATGATTATTTAACGAAGCCATTTGAGCCAGAAGAATTACTTGCGCGTGTCTACTCGCTAATTCGGCGATCGGCGATTACACAAGCTTCTGTTCAACAAGAGTCTACGCTTTCGTTCCAAGGTTTGATGATTTACCCTGAAGGTCGTGAAATCTATATTCACGACCTACCAGTAGATTTTACGCAAAAGGAATTCGATTTGTTTGTTTCCTTGGCTAGAAATCAGCAACGTGCTTTTGATAGGGGAGAATTGCTAGATCTATTGTGGGGTTATGATTATGATGGGGATTTCCGAGTTGTGGATACCCATGTGAAGAATATTCGAGATAAGACGCGAAAGTCAGGGCTTCTCTACAACCCGATTCAAACCGTATGGGGGGTAGGCTACAAGTTTAATGCAACGGGTGAATCGATATGAGGAGGTCCAATAAGATTGGACTTAAACTTGGGCTAGTCATCTTATCGGTATTTGTTATCGTCTTATCCGCGCTTGGATTGGCAGTCGATCGTATGTTTACTAATTTTTATAATACTGAAATGAGAACAGAGGTTGAAGAACTGACAACGCACTTTGCGACGATGATAGAGTCACCTGATCTTTCTATGGAGCAAAAGTTGCTTGCTTTCGCCGACTTTTCAAATGTAAATATTTTTAATATAGATGAGTTGGGTAACATTCTTATTCATTCTGGGGATTTTAAATCAAAGGATCGATCATTTATTCATAAAAGTGATGTAGAGGCGCTTTTTTCCGGAACAATGGTGAATTTTGAGTATTATGACACGGATAGAAATCGGTATTTCGTGGCAGGAAAGCCCATATTACAAGAAAGTGATAATAGTATCACATCTGCAATTTATGTAATGGCATCTACGAGCCATATGGATGAATCGATTTCTGCTATACGGAAGTTATTAGTTCTTTCGGGTATGGGTGCATTCTTATTGGCACTTGGGATCACATGGATTATTGCACAAATTCTATCAAGACCACTATTGCAAATGAAAGAGGCAACACGGAGAATAGCGGTTGGTGAGCTGGAAACAAGATTGAATATCACAACCAAGGATGAAGTTTCTGATCTGGCCGATGCGATCAACAATCTGGCTGAAGATCTTCAACGATATCGGGATAACCGTCAGGAATTTTTCGCAAATATTTCTCATGAGCTTCGGACGCCTATCACTTATTTAGAAGGGTATAGCAAGGTGATCAAGGATCGGCTGTATGAAACAGAAGAAGAGAAAAATCAATATTTGGATATTATCCATATAGAAGCACAGCGTCTGCAGCATATGGTGAATGATTTGTTTGAATTATCTAAAATGGAAGAAGGAACGATCAGTCTATCCATGGAGTGGATTGATCTAGCAGAGATCACTGACAACAGCGTCAGGAAAATTAAGCTAAAGGCGAACGACAAAGGATTACAGCTAAAAACGCATCTAGGCGATCATATTCCTTTGATTTATGGAGATGGGCTACGTTTGGAACAGGTTCTTTTGAATCTGTTGGAGAATGCGGTTCGGTATACAGAAACAGGTGAAATTAACGTCTACCTAAGCCAAGACCCATCCTTTGTGTATCTAACAGTGGTAGACACAGGAATAGGCATTCTTGAGAGTGAGCTTCCGAATATTTTTGAGCGTTTTTACCGTGTGGAGAAATCTAGATCACGACAATATGGAGGTACGGGTTTAGGATTATCTATCGCTAAAAAGTTCATTGAGTTGCTGGAAGGAGAACTGCACGTTAGCAGTGTAATAGGGGTAGGTACTAAATTTGAAATTAGGTTTAAGCATAAAGAAAAACAGGAGGATACGAGATGAAAAAGGTTGAATGGCTCATTGCAATCTTCATTATGGTTATGGGAATCATATGCATGATGGTCTCGGCAACCTCATTTCGTGGCATGTCATTTCTTCAGCTTGGACAATCCGTGGGGACATTCTGTATTTGGTTCGCCGGATTATTGCTAATGATCGGATTAATATATATTTTTTTAAAGCATAAGCGTAAGCCGTGAATTAGGTGCTTTTAACTCCTTTGTGGAATTGTGAATTACGATTTTCTTCTTATTTGGTCAACCTCATCATATGCTTGTATAGAATCGGGCGTTAGGGGGGTTATCCATGATAAGAAAAGCAAGGTGGCATAGCCAACGAAACAGTGGACCTAGGAGCAGACGAAAGTTGTGGCTCGTAGGCTTTCTTGTTTTTTTAATCATAATGTTTCAGGGATTTGCTTACGTAGATCGGAATTTGAAGCCACCTATCATGAATTTGGCTAAAATTAGAGTTAAACAGGTTGCTACTGAAGCTATCAATGAAGCCATTACAGCACAGGTTGCACAAGAACAAGATTTCGATAAGCTCGTAAACTGGAAGATGGACACATCGGGCAAAGTATCTGGGTTTATGATGAATTATTCGGAACAAATGAAAATAACATCCAATACGTTCAAGGTCGTTCAAGCTGCGTTAAATGATGTGAATCAATTATCAGAACATATTCCTGTGGGGATGGCATTAGGAAGTCCTGTACTAGCTTCATTCGGTCCGGGGATTCCGGTGAAAATAGAACCACAAGGAGCAGCTAAGGTAGAGTTAACAACGAGACAGCGAGATGCGGGGATCAATATGATCTTGGTAGAGGTATTTATTAATGTAAGTGTGGACGTTGCTGTGGTTATTCCTTTTGATATGGAAAATGAACATGTGAAGACAGAAATCCCAATATCGTACCTGCTTGTTGTAGGGGATGTTCCGATGTATTATTACAATTCAAAAGGTGAGCCTGTTGGCGGGAATGGGGGAGAAGCCCCCAATATTTCAATACCCTTTGGAACCAAAGGGACTTCTACTAATGAAACGAACGGCACGGATATAAATAATACCCAGAAGCCTGGCACAAGTAGTCAGCAAGATCAGAATCATGAGATAAATCCATAATGTAAATATCATAATAAAAAGAGTACGCTCATGATCATGAGGTACTCTTTTTGCAAATATAAGATCGTATAAGGTTCATTTGATACGCTACTTCTTATATTTCCGAAGAGACGGATACCCGTCCTTAAGGGGCGGTTCAGCCGTTTCTTCTTGCATGCTTAAGTGATTTCCGTTCTGCCTGTTCCCATTGGTGAAGTAGCGGATATGGATCAAAGGACCATTCGACCAAACCGCTGTCACGATAAATACCATAATGAAGATGTGGAGGGAATTTACCCTGAGTGCCTGGTTTACCATATCCGGAACTTCCTACATAACCAATGACCTTTCCAGCTGTGACAACATCTCCAACTTTGATTCCTTTTTCAAAGCCCTGAAGATGTGCGTAATAATGGTAATGGCTATTGATATCACGAATGCCAATCCGCCATCCCCCGAATGCATTCCAACCCTTCATTTCAATGACTCCATAACAGGTACTGCGGATCGGAACGCCGTAACCTGCGAAGAGATCAGTTCCCTCATGAATACGAAACCCTCCCCAATTGCGACCTGTCCCCCAAGTGCTTCGGTAAGAATAAATGCTATTTAGAGGAAGCGGGAAGGCGTGCTGGGTTAATTCTGTTTGACTAAACTTCTCATATAATTTGGAGAATTGTTGGATTCGTTGCACAGCACGGCTATTGTTGTAATATTCCCAAAGGGCAATGTTGAAATCATTCAGCGATTGCCCGTAATGCAGTAAGTGATTAGCGATACTGTAGAGTACATCGATATCGTTATTGGCATCGGCTAGATTATCTCCTGTGCCATCCCTACCTAATCCTTCAAAAATAGAAATTGACAAAGGATTTGTATCTTGCTGATCAGGATTTAGCGCACCAAACCAAGTGGGTGGAGCCATAAAAATAGCTGTAAGACGAGGCGGATGAGCACGGTCTTTAGGATGTGCCTTAGTTAAAGTTCGTTCATATTGATCAATCGCTGCTATTCGATACCAAGGAATCTGAGTGACTGTACTGATCTTCTCATAGAGTAATTTTCTTGATGTATAAACATCATCTTGTTTCACGGTTTCGCTTGCTTTTAATACTTTGGGGACTTTAGAAGCTTCCAAAGGTGTACAATAAGACAATGTCAGAATAACAGTAACTGAGGCACAAATCCATCTGCAAAGTCGTATATTTCTGTTAGGGCGAAGGTGAATCATGAATGTACCTCCTTATTTACCTGCCGTTGAATTGTAATCATCATGAGTTAGTATGCTTAGGGTGAATCAAGATGGATGATTTTATCCAAACTGTTTATTCTAAGTCTGAATGTGAGGTAATCTCCTTGCGTTCGTGATATAATATGGATTAAATGATGTAAAAACATGTATGAAAGGTGGTATATTTAATTGTCGAGAATTACCACGAAGTTACCTAAGCCAGATTGGATTCGAATTAAATTAACGACTGACGATAACTATCAGGAGATCAAGAGCATGATGCGCTCTAAGACTCTACATACAGTATGTGAAGAGGCGCGTTGTCCAAACATTTATGAATGTTGGGCTAATCGCACCGCAACATTTATGATTTTAGGCGATATTTGTACACGTGCTTGTCGTTTTTGTGCGGTCAATACAGGTAAACCAACAGAACTTGATCTAGAAGAGCCAGAACGTGTTGCTGATGCAGCTGAAAGCATGAATCTTCAGCACTGCGTCATTACAAGCGTAGCGCGTGATGATTTGCAAGATGGAGGCGCATCTATTTTTGCAGCAAGTATTCATGCTGTACGTAAGCGTCTACCCCTCTGTAGTGTAGAAGTACTTATTCCGGATTTCTTGGGAAATAACGATGCTCTGAAGGTTGTAATGGATGCTAAGCCGGATATTCTGAATCACAACATCGAGACGGTAGAACGCTTGTCCGATCGTGTTCGTGCCAAGGCTAAATATACACGGTCTATGGAACTATTGCATAATGCGAAAGTGCTGCAACCAACGATTCCAACGAAATCAAGTATTATGCTTGGGGTTGGAGAAGAATGGGACGAAATTCTACAAACAATGGATGATTTACGTGCAGTTGATTGTAATATTCTAACCTTGGGTCAGTACTTACAGCCTTCACCGAAGCATTTGGATGTGGAGAAATATTATCCACCCGCTGATTTTGCTATTCTGAAAGAAGAAGGATTGAAGAGGGGCTTTAGTCACGTTGAATCGGCGCCGCTTGTTCGGAGTTCTTATAATGCACATGCACAGGTGAAGTCAGCCGCCAACAATATATAATTCAATTGAGGTTTCTTATTAGGAAAGGCAGGGGAATGGCGCTTGATTCTAGCAGGTGGAAAAAACTATGAAATATTGAAAGATCATAAAGATGGCTGGAATCCCGAGGCTTTCCGTGATCGTTACAGCGATGTTTTGGAGAGATACGATTACATTATCGGTGATTGGGGATATAGTCAGCTGCGGTTGAAGGGCTTCTATCGTGACAACCATCCTAAAGCTACGAAAGAATCGGCTATATCAAGTATGGTGGACTATATAAATGAATACTGTAATTTCGGGTGTGCTTATTTTGTTCTTCAGAAGACCCGGGAATCACAGCAACCGAAAGAAATGGAAAAAAGCAGTTCCTGATTAACAGGGGCTGCTTTTTTAAAAAATATAAGAAAGTATAAGTTTCACTTGATACTCTATTCTTTATATTTCCGCTGAAACGGGTGCCGTCCTTGGAGAAGGATGGCACCCGTTTCTACTTGTGTGTGTATGGAACCCTTATTCTTCTAGGAAAGCGGATCTAACCCGATTCCAGAAAGGGTAAGGTCGATATCTTGCGAAACTAATTTTTTGTTTAGAGACCTGACAGCTAACGGATATCAAATCGTCGATCGTGAAATTTTTATGGTCGACAGTTAATAAAAGGCGTTGCTCTTTGCGAGAATAAATATCGGAATGATGGTGTTTAGGGAGCAACAATGGGGACCCCATCGTACGGTAAATACGATTGTTTATAGAAGCAATTTCTGCGATCTGTATGGCTTCAATGGTAGGATGAACCATCGCCCCCCCGAGGCTTTTATTATAAGCTGTACTACCTGAAGGTGTTGAAATACAAATGCCATCGCCTCTAAACATTTCGAAAGGTTGGTCATTGATATCGATTTGTGCCACGAGTGTGCCATCAACACCCTTAAGTGTGAATTCATTAAGTGCGATATGAGAGGTAGTCCCTGATTTCTTATGAATAGTAAGCTCTAGGAGCGGGTATTTTACGATACGTGGCTTATCTTCTGATAGAAGACTATTACTCATAAGTTCAACCAATTCGCGTAGCTCGTCTGCTTTCCAATCAGAATAGAATCCTAAATGGCCCGTGTGTACCCCTACAAATGCAATATCAGGAATATGGTCAATAAACGTATGAAAAGCGTGCAGCATGGTGCCGTCTCCGCCAATGGAAATGACAATATTGGGTGATTTCGCATCCAATTCAAAATGATGCTGTGCTGCAAGTTTGTGGAATTGTTCTGCTAAGTCAACCGATAACTGGTCCCCACGGTCCAGAACATAATATCTCAAGGGTGGTCTCAAGGGTGATAAGGCTCCTTTTTGATGAGTTTATATCGATCATAATCAATATCGAAGCAGAACACAACGTTTCATTTGTCGGAAGAGTGTCGAACACGTATCCATAAGGACATCATCGTATTGCAAATAATCGATAATATGGTTATGGCAATGAGCAGAATAATAAATATGAAAAGGTTGTTTAGAAATCCTTGAGTTGAATGAAGGTTGGATTGGGTAGATATGTCAAAAGATACCAAAGTACTCTGTGAGTCTAACCCTCCTGCTACCGATTTCCATAACACCAGCACCAGACATGCAGCTAGTATGCCATGAATAAACCGTGCCATCATAAAGGGCCAGTAACGGAGATTTGTGGAATGGAGGATACTTGCAATTTGAGCATGAACAGATAAACCTCCCCATGAAAGTATAAAGGCCGCAGCAGCAACTTTGAAAGACAGGGGAATAGAAGTAGCCGACTCTCCAGCGTAACGTGCACCTAAGGTAACTTCGAATATCCCTCCGACTAATGACTTGGATAATGCAGGAGGCATACCCATAAAAGAGAGCACTTGCTCAATAATGAAATATAACCCCGTCATTATATTTGCTTGAGTGAGTAGCTCCAGAAACACAGAAAAAAAGACGACAAGTCCTCCAACGACAATAACAAGTTTTAATGAGGACTGTATGGCATCCTGAATGAGTTGTCCTAGGTTTCTTCCATCTTCTATACGAGCTTGATGCATCGCCCTTAATGCATCTCTAAGACGGTTATGGCGAGGTTTAGAAGTGGATTGGGGTACAACTTGTGATGTTCTAGACCCGTGATATCGCATAAGTACCCCGACAAGAAAACCTCCTCCGTAGTGCGCAATGGCTAATATAGGAACAATTTCGGGATTGTGAAAAAAACCTATAGAAACAGCACCAATGAGGAAAATAGGGTCAGAGGATGTGGTGAACGCTACTAAACGTTCCCCTTCATCGCGTGTCACCATTTTTTGTTCCCACAATTTCGCTGTTAATTTGGCGCCTATAGGATAGCCAGATACGTAGCCCATAGCCGCAACGAAGCCGCCACTCCCCGGAATGCGAAAGATAGGCTTCATAAAGGGATCAAGTAATGTTCCAATCAAATGAACGATACCAAATCCCAATAGAACTTCGGATATGATAAAAAAGGGGAAGAGAGAAGGGAATAATACGTCCCACCAAATGGCCAATCCACGTAAGGCTGCAGCTAAGTATGCAACAGGATAGACAAACATAAGTAGACATAATCCCATGAGTACGATTATGAATGTTGGAATAGCGAAAGATTTTAATGTCATGAATTGCACCTCCAATCCTGTTCCAACTTCGGAATAATCCTTCTGTCATAGTTGTATGATCTATGTAGGACAAACAGTACAAAAAAAAGTGGTAAGCGTTTACATTCTAGGGTGTTTTTTTATGGATATTGTGTTAGTATAAATATATTGACGCTTATCTTTTCTGAGTATATATGATATGGATGGAGTGATGAGATCATGAGTGTTGTTGCCGGTATTCTCGTCTGCGCTTTCGTGTATGTCATTCGCGCTTCGTTAATTCGTTCAGGTGAAGAGGATTGGAAAACCTACTAAAATGATTTCAGGTGCTAAACGGTAACATCCGTTTAGCGCCTTTTTTTGTTTTTTGTTATAATATAAGGGATCCTATTTATCGAGATGAAAGTTGGCGACCATATGAATCCTAATTAGAGTATCTATGATAATCTTGGGGGAGAACAAACCTTACATTGATCATTTTGTTAATACGTCTTAGGCGGCAACAGTATTTCGAATTTAGCTCACAAATGAAGGGAAGTCAGAATATTGAGTACTTTGGAACCGCTTTACTCTATCAAAGTAACTTGCTTAAACTGTGAACATGAATTTATGACTTCACGCGTGCGACCAAGCTTCAAGAAGGCTGTACGTACGGATGCTGACTTTTGTGCTTATTATAAGAATGAAAATCCTGATTTCTATGTGGTGAGGGTATGCCCGAAATGTGGATTTTCTTCTACTGAAAATTCCGCTCTGAAGTTATCAGACAAACAAAAAGCCGTTTTTAAGGAACAAATTAATGTACGGTGGATTGAACGTGATTTCGGAGGGCAACGCGAATGGGAAACGGCGCTAGAGACATATAAGTTGGCGCTAATTTGTGCACAGACGATTGGTGATTCGGAACGGATTATTGCAAGCTTTCTTCAGCATATTGCATGGTTGTATCGTTATAAGGGAGAGCATGAACAGGAACAACGCTTCTTGAAGTTCTGTTTAGAGTCTTACATACAGGTATATGAGAAGGAAGGCGTAGGCGCTAATAATGCCAAATTATTATACTTAATAGGGGAACTTAACCGAAGAGTAGGAAATTATAATGAAGCTGTTCAATGGTTCTCACGTGTTATTAATGACAAAAAAATTATAGATGCGGCTATGATTCGCGCTTCAAGAGAACAATGGTCTGTATTGAGAGAGCAAATGAATGCGAAACAAATGGAATTGCCTGAAGAAATGAAAGATCTTAAATAATTCAATACGCACAGAGATGAACGGAGACATGGACGGGCCTGTCCGTTCATCAATAAACGTTGTGATTCTCATATAATGACGTGTGTGTTAACGCACTGGTTGATCACACAATAAGTAATCTGGATCAGTATCTACGATCGTTATCTTGTTATGACAACAAGGAAAGACAAGTAGTTTCTTCTTTCCCTCATGGATGCTGACGATCTCGTGTGGTTTCATAGGAATGAGAACATTTGCTTGTGCGCAATAAGGACAATGATGTACATAAATATCACCCATTATAATGTCGTAGGGCCAAGTATTCTGAAATGGAATCATGATGGATCATTCTCGGTAGCAGGGTTTGTTGGTTCTTCTTTACTGAGCTCAGCAATTTTTTGCAATAGAATATGTTGTGGCATATGCATAAGGTGTTCAATAGGAACGCCTAGTTTTTTGGATAAAGTAATGGCCGTCTCCGGTGAGATTTGTAATGGTCGCATGGTTAGGTTTCCTCCTATTTAAGTATGGTCTAATACAATCGTATATTATAGTTATATCGTTTATGGAAGTCCAATTCAAATCATAATACAAATAAATGCGAATATGAAAGGGGATTTATGAATTGAAATCCAATTTATCGTTAACATGGAATTTGGAGTCGATCTTTCCAGGAGGGTCATCCTCTAAAGAACTAGCTACCTTTTTGCAAACGTTAGAAGAAGATATTAAGCGTGTTCAACAACATATGAAGGATGCGATAGCTCCTACTAATGTTGAGAGTTCTAAGGCATTTGATGGATTTATCACAGAATTAGCAAGTTGTATCGAGAGGATATCGGAGGCTAGTTCTTTTGTCTCTTGTTTAGGAGCACAAGATCAGCAAGATAAGAAGGCAGTTCAATTATCAGGTAAAGTAACGAATTTACAAGCACAATTGATGAGCGTTGATGCTGAGTTCGAACATTTACTTCGTAGTACAGACGACGAGATCTGGAATTTATGGATGGATCGTGAAGAAGTTCGTGATCTAGCCTTTGTCTTAAGTGAGAGTCGTGATCGTGCGCGGGAGAAATTAAGCCCTGAACTTGAAAGTCTGGCGCTTGATTTGGCGGTTGATGGATATCATGGCTGGGGAGACTTCTATGATACGATTGTGAGTCATGTTCAAATCCCATTTGAAGAACAGGGTTCAACTGTGATGTTATCCGCAGGACAAGCTTCGAACAAACTTCATGACCCGAATCGTGAGACGAGAGAGACCATGTTTACGAAATGGGAAGATACGTGGACCGAGGCAGAGGATTATTGTGCAGACACATTGAATCACTTGGCAGGGTTCCGACTTAAATTGTATGACCGTCGAGGTTGGGATGGAATTCTTAAAGAACCACTAGCGATTAATCGAATGTCGGAACAGACATTAGATGCGATGTGGAATGTTATTATTGATAATAAGGCGGTTTTTGTAGAGTACTTGAATCGCAAAGCTAAAATTCTTGGTGTAGACAAGTTAAGCTGGGCTGATGTTGAAGCACCAATAGGTAGCGTGTCAGGGAAAATTTCTTATCAAGATGCTGCAGAAAATATCGTGAAGCAGTTCCGTACGTTCAGTCCTAAGTTGGCTGAATTCACAGAGATGGCTTTTGATAAAGAGTGGATTGAAGCGGAAGATCGTTCTGGTAAACGTCCAGGTGGATTCTGTACCTCACTTTCTGTGAGTAAAGAAACACGAATCTTCATGACTTTCGGTGGGACTGCTTCCAACGTATCGACGCTAGCTCATGAACTTGGTCACGGGTACCACCAGCATCTTATGAAAGATCTGCACATGTTTAATCAAAATTATGCTATGAACGTGGCAGAGACGGCTTCCACATTTGCTGAAATGATCGTAGCAGATGCTTTGGTTAAAGCGTGCACAGATCCACAGGAGAAACTTGCTTTACTAGAAGAGAAAATTCAGAACAGTATTGCATTCTTTATGAATATACATGCGAGGTTCTTGTTTGAGACTCGCTTTTATGAGCAACGTAAAAGTGGGCTTGTGAGTGCTCAGGAATTAAGCAAACTTATGGAAGAAGCACAACAGGAAGCTTTCTGTGGAGCACTTTCATCGTATCACCCCCATTTCTGGGCTGCCAAGCTTCATTTCTATATCACAAGTGTTCCATTCTATAACTTCCCTTACACGTTCGGATATATGTTTAGTACGGGGCTCTATGTGCGTGCACAACAAGAAGGTGCAACGTTTGCGGATAAATATGACCATTTATTACAAGATACAGGTGTAATGACCGTAGAAGATTTGGCGCTTAAGCATCTCGGCGTAGATTTGAAGGGTCCTGAATTCTGGCAGAGTGCAATGGATTTGTGTGTTGCCGATGTGCAAGAGTTTATGGAATTAACGAAATATTTGGTGTAATAAAAATGAATTTAAAGTAGAAAAAAGATGAAGATTCCCGAAACGGGGATCTTTTTTGTTGAAGAATAAAGAGGAAATTTTGTCGTATTTGGAAGTATTTTAGCATATATTAGAAAATTAAGGGTTGGGAATTGCGCAAAAATAGTAATATATACCCAATTGTGACTGATTATGTTGATGCCTACTTAAGGAGGAATTATAATGAGTCATAAGCCCTATGTCATGGGTGAAATTAGGGGGAGAAGGTCTAATGATAAAAATTGATCAATTATCGTTGGCGAGGCAGATGGACATTGTATTTAAAGAGGTGGAACAAGAATTGGCTGGATTAACTGCGGGTACGTTGTTTGTACAAATACGTAACAATGCAGTTGGCAAATTTGGAATTCGTCACAATCCTATTGCAGGGCGCAATGGGCAATTTACTTTCACCGAAGAAGGTCTATCTGCTGTACACCAACTATCCTTTCGAAACATGGCAATAGAAAGTTTGAAATATAAGCATCATTGGACACATGGTGAGATTACTTATGATTTCATGGTACGTCAAGGAATTATCGTGGTAGACGCTATTCTCGAATCCAATTATAACATGGCAAATTTAATGATCCGTTATCCTCGACAAACATATCATGAAGTTTCATCGGACTTATAATAATAATATTAATTTGTTTAACAACAAAGAAAGGCGACCTTGTGAGAAAGGCCGCCTTTTTAATCATTAGTTGGAATATCATTTGAAAGAGCAAGATTAAGAGTTGGAACGACCTGATAATTGTTGCTCAGCCAATTGTACTAGACGTTTAGTGATATACCCACCCAAAGAACCAGTTTCACGGGAAGTGTAATTACCATAATATCCATCTTGAGGAATTTGAACGCCTAGCTCTTGTGCTGCTTCCATTTTCAATTGATGTAGAGCAGCTGTCGCTTGAGGAACTACCAAGTTGTTGGAACGACTACCACCACGACCTTGTTGACCTGCTTGACCCATGTGTTTCACCTCCTTTGTACTTAATGAGGTTATTATGGATCGAAACAATTAAAATCATACAGGAAAACAAGTAGTCTACAAGTGGTAATTATTACTTTAAGATGAGCTACCTTTTATGAAATCTAATCATCTCAAGCTAAGGACGATGTATCGACTCCAGATAAAGTTGTGTTTCAAAGGTTTGTTGCGGTTCTAGGCGGATTAATCCTGTGAATTCTGGCCCTTGTTCAAGATTAGGAGCATTAGGTAACCAAGTGTATGGTTCTATGCACAAGAATTCATCTGCTTCTCCCTTCGTGTAGAGAACCCAATGTTTGAAATATTGATCATCTGCAACATATCTAAGTCCGTAACCATCTTTATGAGACAAGATAGCTTCCACAGGTTGTCCTTCTCCGATTCGAAGTATCGTATCAAGATTAGTGCCTGCTAAATTAAGACCCACGTTGAGATTTTCTAGAGAACCTAAGGGAGCTAGTCCTCCTGATGGAATTAATGCTTCATCGAGTTCGTATATGGATTCAACAGGAACCTTCAAAGTCCAATCTTGAGGTTGTCCATTCAGTAAGAACCACGAATGAAATCCAAGACCTACAGGGAAAGCATGTTCTCCTAGATTGGTCACTTTAAATTGCTGAGTAAAACGCGAACCCTGTAGTTTGAAAATGACTTGGAACTTAAGTGGGCTAGGTGATTGAGCCATCCATTGACTATCATCACTTGATAAGAATTCAGTTGTGATCGAACATCCATCCTCATCCTCTTCAATGTCACTCACGCACCAGCTTTGAGTCTTATGCAAGCCGTGAATATGATGATCTCCTGCTGTGTTACGATTGAATTGATAATCCACGCCATCATAATTAAATTGCCCATTACGGAGCCTACCTGGAGGGAACAGTAAAGGAATCCCGAAATGGTAAGGTTTCAGCAAATAGAAATCTAGATCATGTTCATCAGGCTCTCTGAGAATATGTCGCTCTTCGTGTTTATCCCAGATTGCAATAACGTTGTTACCAAGTCTCGGAAGTAAAGTGATTTGAAGATCGTTGCTATGAAGGATATACGTGTCGTAACCGTTCCACGTCCCTTTGGTCATTTGTTTCATAAAGTAAGCTCCTTTACCTGTTATAATCTAAACAATCTATTTTTATCATAACAGATTAATCATGGTTTGGTAAAAATGAGTTTGACAATTATAGGCCATCGGTCTTATCATTGCATTTAAGTATATTACGAAGATCATGAACACGATGATAGGGACAAGTAAGCTAGACGGATGACCTTCAGAAAGCCGGTGGTTGATGCGAACCGGTGGAGCCGACGTGCCGAATGGACCCTTGAGTGCCGAGTTGAACAGGGATGTTAAGTTCCTTAATAGACAGGCCGTATTTTCCACGTTACGGGAATTTAAGGTCGTAAATGTATTGTTTTTTCGTTGAAACAATCAGCTTTTTTACGATAAATAAGGGTGGCACCACGGTCTCACGTCCCTTGCGGATGTGGGCCTTTTTCTGTTGTTTTATTTATTATCTAGGAGGGGTTAAATTGAAAAAAACAGTATTATCAGGCATAACACCTAGTGGGAGACTAACTCTGGGAAATTATATCGGTGCTATGAAGAATTACGTGAAACTGCAGGATCTTTATCAATGTAATTACATGGTGGCTGATCTACATGCAATTACAGTACCCCAAGAACCAGAAGATCTTCGTGAGCGATCAGAAGCAAATGCAGCATTATATATTGCTGCAGGAATTGATCCTTCGAAGTCTAATGTTTATTTACAATCAGCTGTATCTCAGCATGCAGAGCTAGGTTGGTTGTTAACTACGTTGACATCGATGGGTGAATTAGAGAGAATGACCCAGTTTAAAGATAAGTCGGAAGGTAAAGAATCAGTTGGAGCAGGCTTATTTGTATATCCGTCACTCATGGCTGCAGATATTCTCATATATAACACAGATCTAGTTCCGGTAGGTGAAGATCAGAAGCAGCATTTGGAATTGACACGTGATCTTGCGGGGCGTTTCAATAACCGCTTTGGAAAATGCTTTACGATTCCTGAACCTTACATCCCAGAGGTCGGAGCACGGATCATGTCTCTCGATGACGTTAGTAAAAAGATGAGCAAGAGTAGTGCAGTTCCCGCAAGTTATATTGCACTATTGGATGCACCTGATGTGATTCGTAAAAAGATCAGCAGAGCTACAACGGATTCTGGTGCAGAAGTAAGGTACGATGTTGCGACAAAACCTGAGGTTAGCAATCTGATGAGTATTTACTCTCAATGCTCGGATCTGTCTCTAGAAGATATTCGAGTGAAGTATGAAGGTAAAATGTATGGTGGTTTTAAAAAGGATCTAGCAGAAGTCATCGTTGCTACCCTAGAGCCATTACAGAATCGCTATTATGAAATTCGATCCACTGGAGAAATTCAAGACATCCTAGCTCAAGGGGCAGAGAATGCTAGTAAACTTGCTACGCAAACGTTGGATGAAGTTAAACAACGCATGGGTTTTCTACCTTCAAGAAAGCACTAGTTAGGACTCTTAAGAGATGCCCTTCTTTGTTTGGCTTTGATGACAAATCCCCATCCAATATTGCAAATGCCTATTACAGTTAAAAGTAAGGCGATCCAACCCGAATAACTAATAGCGATAGCGGCTACGGCTAGAATGATGATTGAGGAAGCTGCGAACCATAATGAGAGAGCTTTATTCATTGTCAAAAACCTCCAGTGTTTAATTAGTTAATTAAAGAATAATGTCCTACGATGTAGCCATACTAAGCTTGCAAGCTTGCACTTCATTACAGAAACAGAAGTGAAAGGAGATTATTACTATGGCACAAGGACAATCAAGCTCCAACAATCTCGTGGTCCCTCAGGCAAGAGCAGCGATACAACAGCTTAAGATGGAGGCTGCTCAAGAACTCGGTGTTACGATTCCGCAGGATGGCTATTATGGTAACTATACTTCACGAGAAGTAGGTTCTCTCGGAGGATATATTACGAAACGCTTAGTCCAATTGGCTGAACAATCTCTATCAGGTAAATAATTGCACACCGTATTCGGATCGATTGATATATGAATACCATTGTGAAAGCCTAGAGCGCTTGCTCTAGGTTTTTTGAAATACAAAAAATAAATAATCTTTGTGGGAAAAGGATACCGCCTATGTTACAGGCGGTAAAGTCCTTCTACTTGTATATTAGACTAGGGTGCATTCCTCTTGTCAAGAAGAATAATCAATGGATAAGCGTTCATTCATCTTTTCTTCGCTAAGCCAACCAATATATGAACTGATCGGCATGAAATGTTTGTCCATAACGACTACAGCTACAAAAGGATACTGCGTTCGGTGAAGATAACGTACATCCGCCCATCGAACGACATAACCATTCATGATTATTTCTACATCCGCTACAGCAAAGGAAGTGAAATAAAGGAAAGCTTTCACGTTATCATGGCTTTTAGAATGCTCAACCGCCACATGATGTGAAGAGATTACATTTTGTTGACTCCATTGTAGATCGTTATGGTTTACTCTTCCAATGTCATAACTTCCGTCAGCTCGTAATTTGACCAGATGCCATTGCCGCAGATAAACCGTAGGGAGTACATAATATTTATCACCTTCAAGATAACTGGGGTCCATTCGTGCAACTTCCGCTGTTTTTAGGAAATGAACGATGGTTCTCCAAGCATAGTAACAGATGGTCACACTATACAGAATCGTAAATAGAGGAGCAGGTTGTACCATCCCCAGAACCCATAGCAAAATTGCTACTAAGTGAGTTCCGAATATAAATGGATCAAAGATGTGAATAATGTTCCACGAAATCCACCGTTCTGTAAAGGGCCGAAACGCCTGTGTACCATACGTATTAAACATATCACTGAAGACATGAACACATACAGCAATACCAGTCCACAATGCTAAGTGGAGTACGGATACATCGCGAAATACCAATGTGATTGCCATAGTGATGAGCACAGTCCATATAAGTAAGAAAGGAAGGGAATGTGTAATACCCCTGTGATTACGGATATATACAGCATTATTCTTCAGACGAAGGACCCCATCGATATCCGGAGCTTGTGATGCAATGACGGTTCCAAAAGCTACAGCTATTGCAAGAGAAGGACTTGCTGCCACGACAGGATCAATATGTGCTAAGCCTGCGAGGGTAAATCCCATAACTAAATGTGTGCCTGTATCCATAAGCTTCTCTCTCCTTTGTGTTAACCTTACTATATAGTAAATACCCAACTCTTAGTCATTCTATAGGATACTACTGTGACAAAAGTCATCAAATTGTCAAATTGAAGGTTAAATAGCGCTGATTGTCGAACACTTTTCACTTCGTATATGATAAACTTTATAGCAGAGGATTTTATTGTATTCTCTTTAACACAGAAAAGAGGAGGAACTTCAGGCGTGGATAATCATATGAGTTATCAGGCTCCTTCAGATTCAGCAGCGTTTTCCGTAAGTAAGACGCCGCCTAGCGAATCAGGAACATGGAGAGATTTTGTTCATATAACGAAACCAGGAATTATTCGTTCTAACTTAATTGCTGCTTTTGCAGGATTCTGGGTAGCATCCCAATGGGATTTACAATATGGAAAGATGATTATGACCCTGTTGGGTACCATTTTAGTAATGGCATCCTCCTGTGTGTTTAATAATTATTTCGACCGGGAACTGGATTTGAAGATGGAACGGACGAGAGAGAGATCCTTACCAACGGGTCGATTAAAACCGATAGTTGTACTGTGGTATGCGATCATATTAGGAGTCTTAGGACTAGCCGTACTATTTTCCTTCTCAGGAGCTCTTGCGGGGTTGTTCGGTATTGTAGGTATGGCCGTCTATGTGTTAATTTACACTCTTTGGCTTAAACGTTCATCGACTTGGAGTACATCTGTAGGTGCAATATCAGGGGCTATGCCACCTGTTATCGGGTATGTCGCCGTTACAGGAGTAGTAGATATGGGAGCTTGGCTATTATTTGCAATGTTATTCTTATGGCAGCCTCCGCACTTTTGGGCACTAGGGATTCGTCGTGTGGAAGAATATCGAGCTGCGGGCTATCCGTTACTCCCCGTAGTGAAAGGGATTAAACGCACTAAGATCCAAATGATTCCTTATCTTATAGCCCTGATACCAGTGCCAATTCTAATGTATGTGTACGGATACGCGGGTATTTATTACATGATTATTTCATTGGCATTGTCCTTGGTTTGGCTGTATCTTTCTTTAAGAGGCTTCAAAGCGAAAAATGATGAGGTTTGGGCTAAGAAAGTATTCCTATTCTCTATTAACTATTTAACCTTGAGTCTTATTGTGCTAATTATTAATACAACACATTAGAGTGTGAGTTGATTACCTAGTAAATTATGATTTGGGCGAAAGAGAGGTTTTGTGTTTCTTATGCAAACGTTAAAGCGTTATAAATGGACATGGATTTCTATCATTATCATTTTGATCTTCGCAGCATACCTAACGATTTCTTCATTAGGGCTAGGTAAAGATAAATTGCCGGTTATTTCACAAGTTCAGGACTTTTCATTGGAAAATGTAGATAAGACAACCGTCACACTTGATGATACGAAAGGTAAGGTTCGGTTGTTCTATTTCTTCTTTACCAGTTGTCCAGATGTATGTCCGGTCACAACTTTTATGCTTAGCCAAACACAGAAGAAGCTGATGGATGATGGAACGTTTGGTAAAGATGTTGAGTTTGTCTCCATTTCATTTGATCCTGAAGTGGACACGGTAGAGAAGATTAAGGCATTCGGGGATAAGTTCAAAGTTGATTATAATGGTTGGTACTTCTTACGGGGAGACAAGCAAAAGGTTTGGGATTTAGCAGAGAAATCATTTAAAACGATGATTATAGGCGATAAGGAAGGTAACTTTTCGCATTCTAATTTGATTGCATTAGTGGATCGGAATAATCAAGTTCGTAACTTGTATAACGCGAATGACCCGGAAGAAGTATCGGTGGATATGCTCGTTAAGGATATCAAGGAGCTTGCGAAGGAGTAAATGAACATATACTTAAATTGGAATCCTCTTACCCTGAGTAGGGAAGAGGATTCTTTTGTATGTTGATTATTAAAAGTTGGGTTATTTATGTTGGAAAGGATGTCTCCGTCATTAACTATCGGTCGCGATGGGATAGATGATGAATTCATGAAGATCAACTTTTTCCAATTGCGCAATCAGATATTCATCAGGTGTGCCCTCAACACCTGCATAACCACGGCGTGTATACATGTGCTCAGCGTCAGGAAAAGAATCGCGCAACACACCTCGTATTTTCTTACCTGAGCTGTCGTTGTCCATAAATAGATATACTTCATCGTCCTTTACCTTTTTAAGTAAGGACTCCACCTTAATGGAGTTCAATGTACCGAATGTACAGAGAATGGTTACATCAGGCATAAGTAGACGTCGCAGCTTACTGCGATCGTTTTTTCCTTCGACAATAATGTATATGGACATAGATGGTTCACCTCATGACAAGAGGAGAGATTCCTCAGAATTCCCCGGGAAATGTTAGAAAGAATCGTTCGGGTAATGCTAGTGTAGCTTTTTTTCGGGATAACATGCAAAACAAACAAGTAGAAACGGTTATGCGGTCCTTTTCCAAAGACGGCACCCGTTTCAGCAGAAATATAAGGAATAGAGTATCAAGTGAAACTTAAACTTTCTTATATTTGAACATAGGTCCCCCATTATATGGCGGACCCTTTAAATACTTACTATTGAATGATTAACAAAAGATTGGAAAAGTGCGTAGAATAATGACTAATAAAACAAAGAGAACTAGAATCATGCCTGTAGTTCCGCCTCCAACACAAGGAGAGACAGCGATTGGAAGTGGTTGTGGTACTGGAGGGCAACATGGATTGAAATGGCTCATCTATATTTCACCTCGCTTTCCTTCGTAGTTGTTAGTTGTTTGCCACACCGTATCTTATGTGTTGGAGGGCTAAAGGATTGTGCCAAGGCCTATGGCATGTTGTTTGTGTTGCTGCCTATAGAACATCAGGGTTGCTATGTGGATAAAGTGTTGCTACGGTCTGACGGGGAATCGGTAGCATCATTAATCCAATCATCAACAGTAGAAATGCGATAAAGTAAGGCGAAAGATGGCCTCGAATTTGTCCTGCTGCTACGGGTCCTATGAATGACCCTAGGGACATGGCGATGGACTGGAATGAGAATACTCTGCCTAATCGACCCCCACCGCTAAGTTTGATAAATAATGAGGCCATGGCGGGGAAGATAAGACCTTTCGATGCTCCTAACACGAAAAGGATATAGACTAAAGGGATTGCTGGCAATGCTGCTAAACCGAAGAAACAACAAGCCATCATCATAATACCACCAACTACTCGTTTTACAGGTGAGTAGCGATTTAGGAAGAATAGACAAAGCGTGAAGAGTGCGCCTACGCTAATTACTGAAAAAAGAATACCTGTGGACATGATTCCTGATATCCCTGTATTTCGGAGGGGAAGCTCAAAGAAAAGGATTCCTTGTGCGCAAGCTACGACGAATGGAAGCGTGAAGAAACGCCATGAGATCGGAGCGGGTTGTGACTGAGTGAGTGGATCCGTAGGAAGAGTATTATCCCTTATTACCTCTAAGGGTGCAGACTTTAATACGGATGCCGATGAAGGTACCATGAAAAAGGCCATCACGCCAGTAGCAATTAGCAACCAACCAAGACTCTGAAACGTCCCAGAATATCCTGCATTAGCGACAATAAATGCTCCTGCAGCTGGTGAGATGACGGAGGCTAGGGTATGAATCACACCATGTCCCGACATATACTTCCCTTGAGTGATTGGATCTTGAGATAGTGACGCTAATAGAGCTAAACAAGCAGGTGACAGAAATGCCAATACGAAACCGCTGAGGGAGCGTAATACTAGCAATTGCCACGGAAACTGAACATATGATTGGAGGAGGAGTATAACTCCTGCGGACAGAAGACTGAAAATGATGTAACGACGGCTCCCATGGCGATCAATTACTTTCCCTGCGATGATATTACCAGGGAGATGCGTGAGTGCATAAATACCCATCATCCATCCAATGAAGACAGGAGCTGCTCCAAGAGAAACGGCAAATGGGGTAAGAATGGGATACTGGGCATGTAGATCGAAAAAAGCCAAAAATAAAAATAGGTAGAGCCAAAAAGCCGTTTTCACATCATCACTCCTTTCTGCATTAGTGTTCTTCTTACATAACTTTGATATCTCAGAGACAAACGATCGGTGTTAATGACACGGTTGGACGTTTATCCCTGTCTACTACTTGTACGTTGAAACAGACTCGCATATACCTTTTTTTGTGTAAGTAGGGTTAGGGTTACAGGTAATCAGGGAATCATGTATAATTAGGGAATGACCTTCTACTGAATAGATTGAAGAGATGGTCATAAGTTAAGTTTAGTCGATGGGAGTGTTATGAATTAATGAACGTACAGGTATGGACTGATTTTTTGCAGCAAAATTGGCTAGTGATTGTCATCGCCCTCGTTGTACTCTTTGTCGTTCTCAATCTGGTCAAGACCATGGTGAAATGGGTACTTGCGATTGTGATTGTTGCTGGACTGCTTATTTATAGTGGTATCTCACTTGAAAAAGTAGGAGAAGCGGTTACAACGTTAAAAGATGAAACTGTAGATACAGTTAAAAGTGAAGCTATCAATATGATGTTAAAAGAAACTAAGGATGCAAAGTATACACAAAATGATGAAAAAATGTACACAATTACGACGCCTAATGTAAGTTTGAATGGTGAGATTGGAACAGGGATTGTGGAGGTTACTTTCAAAGGAGTATCTTTGGGAGAATGGGAAGTAAATGATACGATGATTAACTTCATTGAGGGTGTTAGGAGCAACGCATCAAACACTTCGAAGTAATTAGTCCATCCCTGTATATAAATAAAGGGGAGATCAATGGCGTGTTCTACACATGGTTTCAAAGTTTACAGGATTTCAATATCGTCACGATAATCCTACTGTTTATTCTAGTGACATCTTTATTCCAAGGCTGGCGTAGGGGAGCTTCCAATTCAGCTGGTAGGTTGTTTACATTGCTAAGTGGAGTTATTCTTACGCTTCTTGGATTAGCGATATCTGTTCCGTTTACGTTATGGCTATCCTCTCAGGTACAGCAATGGCTAGCAGACTATGCTACTAAGTTGCCAAATAGGGACTTGAGTGGGTGGGCACAGGCCTACTATACGTTTATGACGTCCATGGCGGATTTTCCATTAATGCGGTTTGCAGTGTTGTTCATAGTTATCTATTCATTAATCCGATTATGCTTCAGTGTACTCATCTCTTTGATATTTGGTAGAAGGATGTCTTTGTTCTCCAGAAATAAAGGGAGATCATCGAATCTACTGAGTCGTCTGGCGGGTCTAGCGATTGGCGGAATAATGGGTACGGCTCGTTGTATTTTAGTGGTCGCTGTTCTATTTATATTCGTCACGCTATATCCAAACCAGACCTTTAGTCACTATGTTGAGGATTCACCAATCTATCAAGATGGCGCCCAAATGATTATTGAACCTCTATCGGGGAATCTGGTCAAAGAAAAACTTCCAGTTTTTACGAAGGCAGTAGAGAAAGAGCTGGGTGGTATTCTTCAGCGTAAGTATGACATTATTGACCGGTCTATTCCGGCTGATATAGAGCAAGCTGCTGAGAGTATTGCTGGACAAGCCAATAGTGAAGAAGAGAAGGCGCGGCTTTTATATGAATGGGTAGGATCACGTGTGACCTATGATAACCGTAAAGTGGATGATTATGAACAAAAGGGCATATGGCATGAACAGACACCACAGAATACCTTTGATACGAAACTTGGTGTATGTATAGACTACGCCAGATTATATGCTGTCATGGCACGATCACAAGGCCTCAAAGTCAAAGTGGTCACTGGACTTGGATATAATGGACGAGGTGGTTATGGACCTCACGCATGGAATGAAGTTTTTTTAAGTAATGAGAACAAATGGATTCCTCTTGATCCTACATGGGCTAAAAGCGGGAATTGGTTTAATCCTCCTCGATTTGCGGAGACGCATGTTAAGGAACAAACGATATAATCATATGATCAATATTAAGATTACAAGAATAAAGCGAATGTCCCATTCAGGGGACTTCGCTTTATTTGTGTTTAGTCATATTAAAACTAAAATAAGCCAGAGGCACTTATTGTGTAACTTTTCCAAATTTCATACGTTGTTAGGGGTGAGGGGAGATGTTATGAAACCCAATACTCTAGATCAACTGTATAGAACACATATGATGGATGTTTATCGCTACTTACGCTTACTTTGCAGGGATGATGCCACTGCAGAGGATTTGGTACAGGAAACCTTTTATCGTGCTTATATCCATTTGGAGAATTATCAAGAGGAAAGAGTAAAACCATGGTTATTCAAAGTAGCGTATAACACATTTATCGATATGAAGCGAAAAGAGAATCGCAGTGTGGTGCGCAATTCTGAATGTTTTCATGGAATAGCAGCTCCATCGGTATTACGCCCAGATGCAGAGGTTCTGCGTAAGGAAGTAATGGAAGAGGTTAGAGAATGGATTGCTACCTTACCTGAGCTACAACAACAGGCACTCCTATTATATGATATGAACCATCTTAGTTATCAGGAGGCTGCGAATATCATGGGCGTCACCTTATCCCATTTTAAAATACTACTATTTCGGGCTAGACAAGGTATGAGGAGAAGTCGTGAAAGGAGCGATGCATATGAGTGAGGAATTTAAGCAAAAGATGAAAAGTTATATGGAGGGTACGCTGCCTGAAGAGGAGCGTAACGAGATGGAGAAGGAACTAGAGAAGATGGAGCTCTACCAATCTTATATGGAAGAAATGATGCAAGAAGGGGGAACGGATGAAATAAAACCTCTACAATGGAAGTTGGATTCACCCCGTTTGAATGAAGCGAGGATTCTACGAAAAGGTAAATGGAAAGCACGATTGAGCTCGGCCCTCATTGTAATCAGTATGTTTCTGCTCTTTACGGTGTTTACATCCATAGGTACAATGGTGTTTTATCAATGGGGTGAACCTGATCGTGGGGAACAATATAGAGATGTGGTTAGCTCTACAGTGAAAGTTACCCAGCCGAATATTGAAGTGAATTTAAGCAGTAATGCGGGACCTTATGTGGGTATGAATCTTACAGGAGAGATTAGGAAGCAGGTTGGTGCAGCTCGACTTAGTGTGGGGGAGTTCTCAGGTTCATTCTTTTTCAATTTTTTACGCACATATGATTTTGCTTGGAATGAGCAGGGGCAATATAGTAACGCGATATTTCAGCTACCTGAATCTGAAGGCTTCGATAGTGACGCTGACTGGAAGAGATTGAAGAAGCTACCTGAGGGGACGGTGGCTGAAGTCTATGTGTCCTATCGTAAATTCTTCACAACAGATGAGTTATTGGCGATGTTCAAGGATAAGAATATGGATGCGGTATGGTTTGCTGTTGATAGCGGGCAGAATAGCAAATTAAATCAAGACACCGGAGTTATTACCGAGCCAATTGGATTTCCCAGCAGTCCTATTTGGCATTCGGATGATATGACGGTTACGAATATCTCAGAGAGTAAGAAAGGGTGGGGCATGAAGGTAACGATGCGCTCAGCAACTGTTCCATCTGTCGACACGAATGGGGACGGTGATCTTCGTAACGCTAATTTCATGAAAACATTAAAGTTAATTCAACAATATCCATCCATTACGAAGAGATTGGCACCTTTTCATGATATTGATGGTGCGATATCATATGTTGAAGAGCATGGCGTGAGATTATACGGTGCTGTCGTCACTGGCCCTACGAAAGAATTGTTAAAGTTAAAGGATGATCCTCTTGTATCTAGCATACGTATAGGTAAAGTTACACTGTGGGATTGGAACTAGAAATAAGTTTAGAAATGAGGAGGTGTCTTAGATGAAGAATAAAAAACCATGGCTTCTCTTAGCGTTAATGTTAATTCTGATAATATCCTTAACGGGCTGTGCTCCTGGAGATGGGGATAATTCCATTGACAATCCTGCAGGGTTTTTCTGGGGGGTATGGCATGGATGGATTGCACCCATTTCATTAATTGTGGGGTTCTTTAAGGAGGATATTCGCATCTATGAAATCTATAATAATGGTTGGTGGTATGACCTAGGATTTTATATCGCTATTATAAGTGGATTTGGTGGTATTTCACTATCGCGACGTAAAGAGAAGTATAAACGCAATTAATTTACAATCCTACGTTTAGAACATAAATAAAACAACCACGAACTCGTAAGAGTGTTCGTGGTTGTTTGGGGTTAAATGGATGTAGCTATAATATTTAAGCTGCTGGAAGTGTGATCTTTTGACCCGGATGAATCAACTGGGCATTGTTCAAGTGGTTCAGATCACGTAACACTTGCCATGATGTGTTGTATTTCTTAGAAATGCTGTAAAGTGTATCTCCGGTTTTTACCACATATACCTTAGTATCCTTAACGGGAGCAGGTTTAACTTCAGGTTTGGGAGTAGGAACGGGCTTAACTTCCGGCTTCGGATCAGGTGTGACCGGTTCTGCGGGTTTAGTCGTAGGTGCTGGTTTTAGAACAGGCAGTTTACCTTCTACGATACGATTTCCCGATTCTGCACTAATCGTGTTACGTTTCTTAATGAGTTTGATCAATGCTTCATCCAACGAACCGTACATTCCGGCTTGTGGATATTTACTGAACATCTTATATTCGTCACCGCCAACAGACATGAAGTCATTGGTTGCCAGGCTGTAAGTAGCTGTTAGATCCAATGCTTTATCTCCAACGATGACAGAATGGACACGGCTACCTTTAGGTTGTGATGGATCAATTTGGAATTTCAGACCAGATACTTGCGGGAAAGCCCCTTTTGGTTCTGGATAATCAGAGACACCATTCTCAAGAGCAGCCTTTATATCAGCTCCTTTTACATTGAGAGTTACGATCTGATTTCCGAATGGAAGGACGGTAATCACACCGCCTTTAGTGATCGTACCTGCATCAATGGAGGCACGGATTCCGCCACCATTCGTGATAGCAACATCAGCGCTACTGATATCGCGCATAGCATCTGTAATGAGATCACCTAGATTCGTTTCACCAGCACGAACCTTCTCACGAGCACCTTCCAATTTCACAGGTGTAGTTCCAACTTCTTCTTTAAGGAGAGGTGCTTGTTTAGCCAAGATGGAGTCTACCAAGGTAGCGACCTTCGCATTTGGTTTCACGTTTACAGCTTCTTTCTCATCAATGAGCGTGGCCGTTTTCTTTGTTACCTTACCACCATCTACCCATAAATCAATAACACCTAAATGTTCTGTATATTCACCAGTGCTTGCAATGAGCGTATTGTTGTCTGAGAGCAATCCGTTCTCTAATACAGTATGGCTGTGTCCGTCAATGAATACATCAATACCAGGAACTTCTTTTACTACTTTGAAGCTGGTATCTGTACTGGATTCATCTTGTCCAAGGTGACCAATCACGACAATCACGTCGACCTTATCACGTAACTTATCAACGAATACCTTAGCTTCAGCCGCAGGATTTGTGAATTTCAAACCATTCACATTTTTTGGATTAGTCTTATAAGCTGTTTCTGGAGTCGTTAGCGCAATAATACCTACTTTCACGCCATCGACTTCTTTAATTAAATAAGGATCAAAAAGGTTACTTCCGTCTTCTGTTTTTATGTTAGCACTGAGCATAGGGAACCCCATGATCTTGGATAGTTCTACTAGTCTTTTATATCCATAATTAAATTCATGATTACCGGGAGCCATCGCTTGATATCCCATTTCTTTCATCACATTGGCAACGCTCTCACCTTCGACTAAGGTAGCAAAGGTCGTACCGTGAACAGCATCACCAGCATCCAATAGGAGTGTATTCGGATTCTTAGTACGATAACTATCTATAATTCCTGCGAGCTTTGCAAAACCCATAGCTGGAGAAGCTTCTACCGCTCGTGCGTGCATGTCATTCGTATGTAGGATTGTTATATGCTTACCCGTTGGAGTTGTATTAGGAGTAATTGTAGTATCAGCTGCAGCAACTGTTCCAATTGAACCCAGGAGCAAACTGAACGTAAGGGATAGCGATGTTAGCCATTTTTTGGTGTTCATGTAATGAATCATCCTCCTAAAAATATTTGTAATGATTATTGCAAATAAATATGAACAAAAACATGCTAAGAGTGTAAAACTATGAAACGAATATCAGCCTCCATTTCTATCAGAGTATTCAAAAAATAGCACTTTGTGGGGTCTTGTAGGGTTGTATTATATGACTTAGCTCCCATGTATTATTATATATTAGGGATATAAAAAAGTTAAATATTTCTTTTTTTCTTTCGTCATATTATGACAAATAAAATAAATACTTGGTATATTTTTATGCACACTGCAAAAAAACGCCTATAATAGAGCATTATAATGATATATAACAAATACGAAATGGATGATGGAGTAAGGAGAGACTGACTATGACACTCAAAGAGAAAAGAGAACATCGGCAATATCCCGAACAAACGAAGGTAGATGCTTCACGTGCTGCCTATGAACGAGATTATTCAAGACTCATACACTCTCCGACGTTTCGAAGACTTCAAGGGAAATCACAAGTGTTTGGCGCGGGAACGGGTGATTACTATAGAACGAGGTTGACTCATTCACTTGAAGTGGCACAAATTGCTCGCGAAGCCTCAAGGAGTCTGTTGCGTTCCTATCCGGAAGTGACGCTTGAAATGGCAGAGAATCCAGGACTTATTATCGACCCTGAAGTGGTTGAATGTGCATCCATTGCACATGACTTTGGACATCCTCCGTTTGGACATAAAGGTGAAGAGGTGCTGGATGGCATTCTCGAACGTTTAATCGATGAGAAACTTAAGGCAATAACCAAGGGGGGACAAGTCTCACCAGAACATCTTATGAAAGTCCGTGATGGTCTAAGAGACAAATATGAACATTTCGAGGGGAATGCTCATAATTTTCGGTTAATTATGTTCTTGGAGAAAAGAGAGAACGTGGACGGTTTAAATCTATCGGATGCTATATTACTGGGCATTAACAAATACCCGTATCCTGGTACAGAAGTGAAAAAGGGACTCTATAAGCATGAATGGGAGTACATTTCACAAATTCGCAAAAGTTGGGGAATTCCATATGGCAAGAAAACGCTAGAAGCACAATTGATGGATCTATGTGATGATATTGCATATTCGTCCCATGACTTAGAGGATGGGATTAAAGCGGGGAAAATAGAGGTGCATGAGCATTTCCTATTTGACCCTTATATTAATCGGTTGATCGTGGAGAAGATTACGACACTTGAGGATGCTTTTTGGGATGGATGGGAGAAAGAACAAATTCAGCCCAAGGTGCAAGAAGTGTTGTCGTCTTTTCTACAAGTATGGAAAGAGAAGATGCCGCTATGTGAGAATGATTATTCACGTGCAAGACGTGAAGTGAAAGCGTACTGGGTAAGTTTATTCGTGAGCAATCTAGGCGTAATCTCGGATGGTGATTGGAAGAAAGTCACGTTTGTGAAAGACAATGCAGAGAATGAGGACATGCTTCGAACCGTAAGTGTGCTAAAGAGTTTCGCATGGGTCACGATGATTAAGGACTTACGAGTACAACGGCTACAGAAAAGAAGCGAATGGATCATTAAGCGACTCTGGGATGCATTCTTAGATCCTGAAGTGTCTAAGTCGATTATTCCATCAGACTGGTTACAACGTTATGAGAAAGACCAATTGAAAGATAAACCGATGTGGACATGGGAGCATATGGTCATTGATTACATCGCTGGGATGACAGATGCCTTTGCAGAAAAGATATATAATGAATTGTATGGGTTGAAGGTTGGTTCGATCTACGACTTAGATTAATAAAGTGATGGATCTCATATTTGTAAGCGAAAAAGGGATATTGTCCGATAGAAGGGCAGTATTCTTTTTTATATGTTCTTTTTTTAAATAAAATAATGGATATTTAAGGAAAACTATATTACAATAACATCCATAAGGATGGCGAATGGATGATATATGGATGATAAATGAATGGAGGAGAGTATTATTTCGGAATTAGAAAAAGTCACGATCAACTTAGGGGCAGTAGATTTAGGGCAGATTGATTTATTAGTAGATGAGGGGTTTTATTCTAACCGTACCGATTTTATCCGTCAGTCGATACGGCAACAGCTGATCGTTCATTCTGCAGAGATAAAGCAAACATCAACGTACAAATATAGTGTGTTAGGAGTCTCTAAATATTCTTTGGATGATCTAGAAGTGTTACAAAAAGGAAATAAGACATTGGAATTGAAGGTGATCGGTACACTAATCATCGCTGAGAATGTACCCCTTGCGTTAGTGCAAGAAACATTCAAGAGTGTTAAAGTATTCGGAATTATTAAAGCGCGACCAGACATCAAGAACTACTTGCAGACATTGCGCGATCTTTCCTAAGAAAAGAGGGATTCGAGAATGAGTCAAGCTAAGACGATGCATAGGCTTTTCTTTTATATGAAAAGACAACGGCTACTGTATGCGGGTCTGACATTTACGATGTTGCTAGGTGTTGCTTTAGATTTATGGGTGGCTTGGTTCTTATCGACTGTGACCAATGCTGCGTCGGAAGGAGAAATGCAGAGGTGGCCATTCTTTATTATGTTAGCGGCTATCGTTCTGCTCTTGATAGGATTGAATACTTACTTGGATCATTATTGGAGAACGAAAGTTTCCGTGAATATCCGAAAGGATATGCGGAACGACACCATGGAGCAATTGCTTAAGGTGAGTGTTCCGTATCGGGATGATAACCATTCAGGTGAATTATTATCTCGTATAACAACAGATAATCAAGCGGTTGGTAACGGATGTGGGGATACGCTCATGTCGTTAATCAAGAATCCTATTCTAATTATAGCTTCATTCGTATATCTGATTCTAATTCATTGGCAGTTAGCATTGATCTGTCTAGCTATTGGTCCATTGACGGTATTAATCGGTGGCGTATTCGGCAAGTTGATGAGATCGAACACAGGGAAACTACAGGAAACGTTAGGCCGTATGTCAGCTTTTCTTCAGGATGTTCTTGGGGGAACGTCAGTTGTGAAAACGTTTGGTTTAGAGCGGAAATTGCTAAGTAGATTTAGTCGACAAAACGCCACGCTGGTTCATTTGGAAACAAGTGGAGGTAAGATTGAAGGTGCAGCGAATTCAGTCTCGGGCGTATTTGGTAATCTGACCTTTCTGATTGCTATTTTAGTTGCAGCTTTTTGGGTCGCTAAAGGTTCCCTAGAGGTCGGTGCGATGTTAGCATTCATTCAATTGATGAATTATTTAGTGGGACCGTTTATGCAATTGCCAGGGCAATGGGCTTCTTTTCAAGGCTCATTAGGGAGTGCAGATCGCATATTCTCCTTAATGGATGCACCAACGGAGGTTGAGACTCTACCCGAGGAAAGACACGCAAATAATACATTCAACAGTTTAACAATGAGTGATGTTACCTTCCAATATTCAAGTTCTGGTCAGCTTGTCCTTGATTCTGTTAGTTTTCATGCCACAGGCGGAGAGATTGTTGCGGTTGTGGGAGCAAGCGGAGGGGGGAAGTCGACATTATTCAAATTATTACTGGGATTCTATCCGATAACCAATGGAAAGATTTCTATTGATGGTAACAATATTGCGGATATGTCTTTACATGAATTAAGGGGTTACTTCGCCTATGTTCCTCAAGAGAACCATCTCTTCACGGGCACAATACGAGATAATATTGCTGATGGGAAGGTAGATGCTTCGGAGGATGAGATTATATCCGCAGCTCAGAGTGCCAATGCCTATAACTTCATTATGGAAATGGAGGAAGGACTGGATACGGAAATCGGAGAGCGGGGAACACGTCTGTCAGGTGGACAGCGGCAGAGAATTTCCATTGCGCGTGCCATATTGAGGAATGCACCAGTGTTATTACTTGATGAAGCCACAGCTGCGCTAGATAATGAAAGTGAGCGTCTTGTCCAGGATGCCCTATTGAAGCTGATGGCGGGGCGTACGACGTTGGTTATTGCGCATAGGTTGTCTACCATCACGCATGCAGATCGAATTCTTGTGATGGAGAACGGCCAGATTGTGGAGAATGGCAATCATACAGAGCTCATGCGACAGGGAGAAAGATACTATCAGCTCTATACAGCTCAATTGCAGAAGGAAATAAGTCATGATGAGGTCAGAGCGATTAATAAGGAAAGCTCATTCTCATCGTGAAACCATATACTTAGAGCCGAGGGGAGATATCTCCCTTCGGCTCTTCTTATGTTTCAAATTTCAGGTCTTAGTATTTTAAATTGTAATTCACTAGATTTCGCGGGAGATCTTTTCCTTCTATATAAGCCTTTAAATTATCTATAAAAATATCAATGACACGTTCATCGTAATGCTCGGTGCTTCCCGAAATATGCGATGTTATAATGACTTGTTTCATACTCCACAAGGGATGATCTATTGGCAAAGGTTCTTCTTCAAAAACATCCAGACCAGCGTAACGAATGATTCCTTTTTCCAACGCTTCCAAAAGAGCATCTGTACTCACAGTAGGCCCACGTCCCACATTAATGAAGCAAGCACCTGGTTTAACGCTGATAAATGCCGTTTCATCAAACATATGATAAGTCTCCTTGGTCAGGGGAAGAATATCAATAATGTAATCACTTTGTTGTAGCGCTTCGTGTAACGATTCCATGGTATACATCGTATCAACGTGGGGATCAGACTTGCCGGAACGTCTTACGCCGAGTACATTCATACCAAATGCCTTCGCAATTCTTGCGGTCTCACCTCCGATCTCGCCAACGCCGACAATGACGATGGTCTTCCCACGTAATTCTGTCAATGTGGGTGAACCGTCAGGTCCTACCTTTGAGTCCCACTGATTAGCTTGTTGGTTCAGAATCGATTGTTGGATACCTCGGGAGAAGGCTAAAATCATGGCAAAGATGGATTCCGAAATAGGGACAGCATGTACGCCACTCGAAGTCGTCAATAAGATCCCTTGTTCTGAGAATTGATCCAAAGGCATTTTATCTACCCCAGCAGACCAAGATTGAATCCACTTTAATGGAGAGTCTACTCGGAGAACATCTTGTTCGATTACTTTAGACCACCCTATTAATATTTCTGCTTTCCTTAAAAGTACTGGATCCAAATCTTTGCTTTTTCCTACCGTAACAGTGTACCCCGGAGCAATCTCTTGGATTGTCTTCAGTTGCTGAGGTGATAACTTATGCAGACTGATGATTTGATGCATGATTTCAACCTCCTAGAATAGATCATGAACATGATTTGAAAAGCATAACAGATTGAACCTAAGAGTGCATGGAATATGGTATTTTTCGGGATGAATATAGAATTTTATGGGAATTAATAGTCGTAAGAAGCAAAAGAAATGAGAAATAAAAATAATTTGAACAGTCCAATATATTCTAAAAGATGACATAAAAATGGATAAATATTAAATTATACGAACACTCTGAAGCCTTGACTCTATTGGATTTCATTAGAAAATGTAATATATTGGATAGATAATGTAAGTGTTATCACCCCGTGATTTTTATAGTCATCAAGTAAATAGTCCGCTTGAGCATTGGAACTGAAACAGCTATAATTACAAATGACGGTCATCTTTTGTTGATTAAATGGTTGATGTTCATTACTTGAATTAGGGATGTTTCGGGGAAAAAACATAGCATAGGAGCCCCAATGATATGAGAACATATCCAAAGAAAGATAACTCGCAAAGGTTGTTTGTAGCTGTAAGATTATCGGAGACACTCCGAGGGATGTTAGAGGAACAGTGTAGTGGTTGGAAAGAACATCTACCTTTTCGTAAATGGACATATCCGGAGGATTATCATATTACACTACAATTTCTAGGTGATGTAGAGTCAGAGAGGATTCCAGCGCTATGTGAGTCTTTAAGACAAAGTGCATCGCAAGCTGCTCCATTTACCCTCGGAATTGGACCTTGGTCGACCTTTGGCTTGTCTGAAGCACCAAGAGTGCTGTGGGCAAGTGTTACAGGTCAGCTAGATCTACTTGAACGTCTCCAGCAAACAGTAACTGAATATACAGCAATACATGGATTTCAAAAGGAAACACGTGAGTACCGGCCCCATATCACTTTGGCACGTAAATACGAAGGGGTATCTACATTTCAAGGACAAGCATTATTGTCGTCTATACCGTCCTTGGAGTCATCACCTTGGTATATCAGTGAATTTGTACTATTCTCCACTAAGATGGGTTCTCAACCTATGTATGAAGTAGTGGATAAATTTTCCTTATGAATGTTTCGAAAATGGCTAGAATGGTTATTTAAAACCTATATTTTCGGTGACATTGTAAGGAAGTGCCGGAATTTTGGGAGGTAAATATGAATTTAATTAGACAAAACCGCTGGGTTGCACTCTTGATCGGTGTTATTCTAGTGTGTTTCTCTGCGATATGTCTGCTGTTGCAGATAGAAGAAAAACAAGCTATAGGGAAATTGTACAAACAGGTGGGTATCAATGGAACAGAGATTCATAGTTTTAAACCTTTGTTAATGTATACGATAGAAGATGAGAGACCATTTCATGTTTTGGGTAACAATCAACAATTGGTTACTAAGCAACAAGAAGTGGCTAGCACTTCGGTTAAATCAATTGATAGTAAGAAAGTGGTAACGGAAAAAGTTGAGCAAATAAACAAATCGACCGAGGTTAACTCTCGGCTCAACCCCCCCAAAGCATTATTCTTTACTCGGACCCAGATGTTAAGTCAGAATGAGAAAGAACATTCGACTTGGCAATACACTGTTTCGGATAAAGAACTGCTTCTGCTCCGTAAAATCGTGATGGCAGAAGCGGAAGGTGAACCGTACCAAGGCAAAGTGGCAGTTGCCAATGTTGTCCTAAACCGGCTGCGGTCAGCCAATTTCCCAAAAACCATTCATAAAGTAATCTATCAGAAATATCAGTTCAGCCCTGTGGCTAATGGACGACTGGATCGTGTTAAGCCCAGCGACGATACCATTCATGCGGTTAATGAGGCTTTAAATGGACATAAGGCAGTTAGTGATGATACGTATTATTTTCTATCCCTAAAGTTAGCTGATGATTTGACAGTTCACAACACGCGTACATTCAGTAAAACGATTGGCAATCATTCATTCTATAAATAGATAGATTGGCTTAAATTTCTTAGTCCTTATTTGATGAGCCTTGATTTATATTGTAACTATATTTCGTTCTTGCTCAATCTTTAGTATCTACGAAGGTGTATTTTGTTATGTGTTATTTTCACTCGAACGGTCAGTCGTGTGGATGTTATAAGCAAAATAACTCCCCACTTAAGTTTAGTGGGGAGTTATTTTGCTTATCCTAAGGGTTAACTACTGTTGTCCAAGCGGTCGGGGTATAGGGTTGATCGAGAACCATATTTATGACGGTCTGAGCACAGTAATCAGGTTGTAGGTAGGGTTCAATTCGTTTTGGTTGCTGTCTACGAGCTTCAAACTGTTCATAGTGATCTGTGATTAGGTGAAACCATTTTTCAATAACGTCTGGAGAATGAATCGTTTCAGCAAATCCCTGATTTACAAAGAAAAGGCTATTCTGCTCTTCTTGTCCTGGAATGGCTTCGTGGAACAACATCTGAATTCCTTTAGCGAGTCCTTCTGTACAAGTCATACCACCCGGTTTCGTAATCAATAGATCAGACACATCCATGAGTTTGTTAATCTCAAGAGTATATCCAAGAATTGTGATATTTGGGTGGTCAAACATCGAATTCTCTTCCATTTTTTCTTGAAGCTTCATATTACTTCCCGTGCAAAAAATGAGCTGGATTCGGTCTGCCCATGAAGCTAACTGTCGCAACAATTCTGGCTTCAGTGTGAGACCCCAGCCGCCACTCATGATTAGTACAGTTGGCATGCTTTTTAGCTTCAATTCCTTACGAAGTTGGTTTTTATCGCCTATCTTCCAGAAATCGGGATGCACAGGGATACCTGTGGTTTGAATTTTATTGGGTTGAACACCACGTTCAATCAGTAGATTTTTGACCCCTGGTGAGGATGCTAAATAGTGACTGACTTCCGGACTAATCCATGCCCCGTGAACATCATAATCGGTGATCAGTGTAATGAGTGGAACATCAATCCCTTGTTTTCTTAATCTCGCAATGACGTTGTTAGGGATAGGGTGAGTACATATAATGACGTCAGGTTTGAGCTGTGAAATGACTTGAGCAGCATGTGTATAAAAAATACGATGAAGAGCAAGTTGAGTGAGCCTATTCAAAGATTTGTCATATTTATTTCTGTAGAACATACCTATTATCGCTGGCGATGTATTAATCGTTTTGCGGTACGCAGATAATATCCAAGGCCCTATAGTTGGATTTAAAAAATTACCAAGCTCAATTACCCTGCATTGTAAATGTGGATGAATCAACTTCATTCCGTTGGCCAAGGCATGAGCAGCTTGCGTATGTCCTGTTCCAAATCCTTCGGATAACAGTAATACTCTCTTTTTTGTCATGAGATCACCTATTTCTTTATCTTTCTAAAACTTACACTTACAGAAAATAGATCATTGTTATGTAATTATGTATTTATTATAAATCAGATGCAACCTTTTCGGAATAGACTGAAGGCGGTTTTTGTTCCTAGACTTTGGGCGGGGATGATTTATTGTATATATGGACAAGATAATCGGATTGTTTAAAAAATAATAAATTTAAAATTGATGTTGATATTTAAATATGAGCATGTTAGAATACTTCATGACCAAGTGACCGTAAGTGAAATACAGTCACTTTCCAAAAATGAACAACATATTAATTGAAGGAGGGGATGTAATGGCTGTGACGGATCGTCGTAAGCAAGTGTTAACTTCTGCGGCCCAGTCCTTTGCAACATTTGGATACAAAGCAACAACCATGGATCAAGTAGCAAAGATAGCTAACGTAGGTAAAGGAACGATCTACACTTTCTTTGCGAATAAGGAAGAACTCTTTGATGAGATACTCTATGGGGCCATCTTAGATATGAAGAAGATTGCGGAGCGGGAAATTAGTCGAGACAGGGAATTTTTTAATAACTTATATAGAGTTCTTGATCGTTTACTGGAGTTTCGTAGAGAACATGAGTTATTCATTAAGTTATCGCATGAGGTGCGGGATTTTGGAACTCCACAAGCGCTTGAAGCTCTCGATAAAGTAGAGAATGTCATTTTGGAGTATATGGAGCGGGAATTAAAAATCGCTTTGGATAACAAAGAAATAAAACCGTGTGATCCTCAAATCGTTGCGAATGTCATATTAAGATTGTATATTACATTAACTACAGAATCTAGAAAGTCTTCTGAGGCATTGAATAAGGAACAGATTAAGCATTACTTTCGCTTGTTTCTCTCAGAAGGGTTGGCAGAAGTACGAGAATTAAATAAATAATTAAGAAATAAACTTCCTGTGGAAGCGGTGCGTAGAAAATAGAGAAAGGCATCGAATTCGTAGAGAGGTTTTCCAGGTCGAAAAATGACCGTATGATTAAAATAGTCACATCGTATTTTTGTAACTTTAAGGAGAGAAAATGATTATGAAGTCAATATCTGTATTTTTGAAAGATGCAGGATCGGCCATCAAAGACCGTAAATTGTTGGTTAGTATGATTGCTATTCTGTTTATCCCCGTTATGTATAGTGGTATGTTCTTAGGAGCTTTTTGGGACCCGTATGGCAAAATGGTTGATCTGCCTGTAGCTGTAGTTAACACGGATCTAGGTGCTAATTATGAAGGTGTGTCACTTCACGCCGGTGATGATTTAATGAAAGAACTGGAAACGACGGAAGGGTTCAAATGGGAGTTCGTGTCGATGAAAGAAGCAGAAGCTGGAATGAGCGATAATAAATATTATATGACTATTCTCATCCCAGAGGATTTCTCTTCTAAAGCTACGACGTTATTGAATGAGCAACCAGAACCTGCTCAAATCATATTTAAGCCTAATGAAGGATATAATTTCTTGGCAGGACAGATTGGTAGTACTGCAGTAGAACGGATCAGAGCACAAGTATCTGCGAAAGTAACTGAAGTATACACAGAAACATTATTTGATCAGATTAAAACGGTCTCCACAGGCTTTAAAGAAGCAGGTGATGGAGCTGGCGATATTAATGAAGGTGCAGGTAAATTGGACGAAGGCGCCACTTTACTGAAAGATAATTTAGTTAAGTTGGTTGACGGATCTATGAAGTTGCAAGATGGAATTCAGCCTCTTACCCAAGGTGTTAATGATCTTGGAGTAGGTGCGACACAATTGAAGGAAGGTTCTTCATCGCTTGCAGGTGGACTCACGCAATTACAAGCAGCACAGAAACAGTTGGAGACGGGTGCAGTGCAAGCCCATCAGGGGACTACTCAATTGCAAAAGGGTCTAGCATCATCTGAACAGGGAAGTGCTAAAATTGTAGCGGGTCTACAATCATCGGTGGATGGAACTGCTCAACTGGAAGCTGGACTTCAATCGACTGTCGATGGATCAGCCAAATTGGAAAGTGGGCTTGAGTCTTCCGTAGACGGGAGTGCCAAGTTAGAACAAGGCTTAAAAGATGCTGTCACTGGTAGCCAACAAGTAGCGACTGGTTCAGCGGGTGTAGCTCAAGGGTTGAAGCAATTAGCAGAATCTAACCCTGAACTTGCAGCTAACGCAGATGTTCAGAAATTGCTAGCAGCGAGTCAAGCCGTTGCTCAGGGTAGTGATAAGTTGAATCAAGGGCAGCAACAATTAGTTCAAGGTGCTACTCAATTGCACCAAGGACAGACACAACTGTCACAAGGTGCTACTCAGCTGCATGAAGGTGCACAGAAACTTCATGGTGGTGCAAGTGCATTGAATCAAGGTGCACAACAATTGTTACAAGGTAGCACCGAGTTACATGCAGGACAAGAGAAGCTTGTTCAAGGTGCGACAAAATTAGAATCAGGCCAGACGAAATTGGCTGAGGGTCTTCAAATGTTTGGTAGCAAGATGGGTGATGCTGTAACAGGAAGTAAACAATTGGCAGGTGGGGCTGAGAAGATCGCTACAGGATCAGCACAATTGTCTGGTGGTATGAGTCAACTAGGCGGCGGTGTTGGGACCATTACTGATGGATCTAAGAAGTTAAGTGATGGGGCTGGGGAATTAGAAAGTGGTCTTGTGAAGTTGAAAGACGGTTCTAATGAGCTTGCTTCTAAATTAAATGAAGCAGCGGATACAACAGGAGAAGTAAAAGGAACTGAAGCAACGTATAGTATGTTTGCTGAGCCAGTAACAGTCCAAGAAGAAAAAATAAACAAAGTACCTAACTACGGTACAGGGTTTGCTCCATATTTCTTATCCTTAGGATTATTTGTAGGGGCGCTTATTTCAACGATCGTATTACCAAGTAGAGAATCTAGTGTACCGAATGCTACAGGTTTCAATAAATTTGTAAGTCGGACATTTGCATTCTGCAGCATAGGGATCATTCAATCGATTCTTGCAGCAACGGTAACGCTATATGGATTAGGTCTTGAAGTTCAAAGTGTACCACTGTTCTACTTATTCACATTACTCACAAGCTTTACCTTCATGTTCTTAGTGCAGGCGTTTGTAACTTGGTTCGATCAACCAGGACGTTTCGCAGTTATTGTGATTCTTATTCTACAACTTACAACAAGTGCAGGAACGTTCCCTAAAGAATTGATTCCAGGTTGGTTGAAAGTGCTCAACCCATGGTTCCCGATGACTTATAGCGTAGAAGGATACAAAGCAGTTATTTCTACCGGTAATTTCGGTGCTATGTGGTCTGATTCAGGTGTTCTAGCTGTATTTGCAGGTATTTTCCTGCTTGGTACATTCGCTTATTTCATACGCCAACCAAAGAACCTCCTACAAGAACAAAGCCTAAGCTTGTAATGTAGGAATACTATAAAAGGAATGGTCCCAAAAGTCTGAATTTTGACTTTGGGATCAGGTCCTTTTTTTGTTGTCTGCAGTTTTTGAAAAACCATTCAAGTGAATATTGAACCTACTCAATTTATGCAGAATTATTTAAAAAAGCTTCAGTAAAGTAAAGCGTTTGTGTAAAACAATAGTTATCACTATTATAAAAAAGTTTAAATGGTGTAGAGATTAGCAAGGTGATAAAATAACATAACCAAATTAGTACGTTCTAATGTAAGTTGCATATTTCATGCTTAGAGACGATCAATTTTGTTTACTTGTGAATTCATATTATATATAGAAAGGTTGCTAATCATGAGACATACAACACTCCCACCGAAACAGGGACTCTACGATCCACAACATGAGAAAGATGCATGTGGAATGGGATTTGTAGCTAATATTAAAGGAATAACTTCTCACGAGATTGTAAGCCAGGCTTTGACGATGTTGGTCAACATGGAACACCGTGGTGGACAGGGAAGTGAACCGAATTCCGGCGACGGAGCTGGTATTATGCTGCAAATTCCACATCGTTTTTTCACGAAAGAAGCAACAAAATTAGGATTTAAACTTCCGGAACCGGGTCATTATGGCGTAGGGATGATCTTCCTCTCACAAGATCCGTTGATCCGAGAAGCTCATGAGAATAAACTGAAGGATATTATTGCTGAGGAAGGCCAGATTTGTCTGGGTTTCCGTGATGTACCCACAGTAGATGATACGCTTGGCAAATCTGCAAAGGAGGCCAAACCCTTTGTACGTCAGGTGTTTATTGAACGGAATAGTGCGTTACAAGATGAGATGGCATTTGAACGAAAGCTGTATGTGATTGGAAGGCGAATCGAGTTAGTTACTCGTTATAGTGGTATTGAAGAAGGAGAAAGTTTCTATCTTACCAGTATTTCTTGCCGCAAAATTGTATATAAGGGTATGTTAACGACGATTCAAGTTGGTCAATTTTATGTGGATCTACAGGATGAATCGTTTGAATCAGCCATCGCACTTATCCATTCTCGATTCAGTACAAATACGTTCCCGAGTTGGGAACGCGCTCACCCTTATCGTTATATGATTCACAACGGAGAGATTAATACACTTCGTGGTAATGTGAATTGGATGCATGCACGACAGTCCCTTTTTGCAAGCGAAGTATTCGGTGATGATCTGGAGAAAGTGAAACCTGTTATCAATCCCGACGGTTCAGATACGGCTATGTTTGATAATACGTTTGAGTTCTTATATTTGAGCGGACGCTCGCTACCGCATGTAGCCATGATGATGGTGCCTGAACCTTGGAATAACCACGAGACCATGGATGATACAAGAAAAGCATTCTATGAATATCACAGTACGCTTATGGAGCCTTGGGATGGACCAGCAGCAATGGGCTTCTCCGATGGTATTCAGATTGGTGCTATTCTCGATCGAAACGGACTGCGCCCAGCTCGATATTATGTAACGAAGAATGATCTGATCGTACTATCGTCTGAAGCAGGCGTATTAGAGATTCCAGCAGAAGATATTCTCTACAAAGATCGGTTACGTCCAGGACGTATGTTGTTGGTAGATACGAAGCAAGGGAGAATTATTTCTGATGAGGAAGTGAAAGCTGAAATTGCTACAGAGAAACCTTATCGTGCGTGGTTGGATGAGCACTTGATTAATCTGGATGAATTACCAGATGCACCAGAGCTTCCGAATCCTAAGCATGATAATGTTCAGCAATTACAGCAGTCTTTTGGCTATACTTTTGAAGAGCTACGTAAAGTTCTAGAACCCATGGCTTCCACAGGAGCTGAGGCGATTGCCTCGATGGGTTACGATGCCCCATTGGCTGTATTCTCGGAACGCCCTCAACGTCTGTATAATTATTTCAAACAAATGTTTGCGCAAGTAACGAACCCTCCTATTGATGCAATTCGTGAAGAGATCATTACAGCTACTGGAACAACGATTGGACCGGAACGCAACATGTTACATCCAGAACCGGAGAGTTGTCGTCAGATACGTCTAGATACACCGGTATTATCGAATGAAGATTTCGGGAAGATCCGTCATGTGCACCGTCCAGGATTCAAATCAATGACCATCCCGACTCTTTTTGCTGCTGCTGATGGAGCAGAAGGTATGCGTGAGGCACTAGAGGTACTATGCCAAGCGGCAGATCGTGTTATTGATAAAGGTCATAATATTCTTATTCTTTCCGACCGAGGTGTCGACAAAGATAATGCAGCACTTCCGGCACTCCTTGCGGTATCTTGTCTGCATCATCATCTGATCCGCCAAGGTACGCGGACGATGGTTAGTATTCTATTGGAATCCGGTGAGCCTCGTGAAGTACATCATTACGCGCTCCTATTAGGATATGGTGTCAGCGCTGTTAATCCATATCTTGCATTCGAGAGCTTGGATGATATGATCGGGCAAGGGATGTTACGTGGCATTTCACATGAGAAAGCTGTGAAGAATTATATAAAAGCTGCAACGAAGAGTGTCGTTAAGGTATTATCCAAAATGGGTATCTCGACGATTCAATCTTATCGCGGTGCACAGATCTTTGAAGCCGTCGGATTGAATTCGGAGTTTGTAGATAAGTACTTTACACGGACACCTTCACGGATCGAGGGTATCGGTCTAGAAGAGGTAGCTAAAGAGACACTAATCCATCATAATCGTGCATTTACGGATAAAGATGGCAATGATAAAGAACTAGATTCTGGTGGGGAATATCAATGGCGTAAAGATGGAGAAGAGCATCTATTCAATCCTCAGACCATACATTTGTTACAACAATCCGTTCGTACGAATGATTACGGTCTTTATAAAAAATACGCGCATTTAGTTCAAGGTGAGAATGAACAGCGTATGACCATTCGTTCACTGCTCGAGTTGAAGCCCGTAGGTGATGCAATATCTATTGATGAAGTGGAATCGGTAGAGTCTATCATGAAACGTTTCAAGACAGGGGCAATGTCATTCGGTTCGATTAGTAAAGAAGCGCATGAAAGTTTGGCCATTGCGATGAATCGTATCGGTGGAAAGAGCAACACGGGAGAAGGCGGAGAGGATCCGGCTCGTTATATTCCAGATACGAATGGAGATTCTCGTCGTAGTGCTATAAAACAGGTTGCATCAGGACGATTCGGTGTAACGTCCAATTATCTTGTTAATGCGGATGAGATTCAGATTAAGATGGCTCAAGGAGCTAAGCCAGGAGAAGGCGGACAGCTTCCAGGTCGTAAGGTATATCCTTGGGTAGCGGAAGTTCGTGGATCGACACCAGGTGTAGGCCTGATTTCTCCACCTCCCCATCATGACATTTACTCGATCGAAGATTTAGCTGAATTAATCTATGATCTAAAGAATGCTAACCCTCGTGCGAACATTAATGTGAAGTTGGTATCTGAAGTTGGTGTCGGAACGATTGCTGCAGGTGTTGCTAAAGGACGTGCGGATATTATCCTTGTTAGTGGATATGATGGAGGGACCGGTGCATCTCCACAAGGTTCAATTCGTCATGCTGGACTCCCGTGGGAGCTTGGACTTGCAGAGACACATCAGACACTTATTCTCAATAATTTACGTGATCGTGTTGTTCTTGAAACAGACGGTAAAATGCTAAATGGACGCGATTTAGCTGTTGCTGTGCTCTTAGGAGCAGAAGAATACGGATTCGCTACAGCACCGTTGGTAGCTCTTGGTTGTATTATGATGCGTGTATGTCAAATGGATACATGTCCAGTTGGGGTCGCTACGCAGAACCCAGATTTACGTAAGAATTTCACAGGAGACCCTGCACATGTCGTTAACTTTATGACCTTCGTAGCTCAAGATCTACGTGAGATCATGGCAGGTCTTGGCTTCCGTACAATCCAAGAGATGGTTGGCCGTACAGATTGTCTGGATGCTGTTAAAGCAACCGGTCATTGGAAGAAGGAAGGAATAGATTTGTCTGTTCTACTCCATTCCCCTACATTGCCAGAAGGTAGTACTCGATTTAATAGTAAACAGCAGAACCATGGATTAGATGAAACACTAGATATTCAGCAGTTGTTAGATCTTGCTGCACCAGCTTTGGAGAACGGAACTGCAGTACAAGGTATTCTTCCGATTACCAATGTTAATCGCGCAGTTGGAACGATATTGGGAAGTGAAATTACACGTAAATATGGAGCTTCTGGTCTACTAGATGATTCTATCCAATTTACATTCTTAGGAACAGCAGGCCAAAGTTTTGGAGCATTTGTGCCGAAGGGCGTAACCTTAATCGTAGAAGGCGACTCGAATGATTACGTTGGTAAAGGTCTCTCTGGAGGTAAATTGATTGTGAAGCCTTCGGCGAAGTCTACGTTTAAAGCTGAAGAGAACATTATTATCGGTAATACAGCATTCTATGGTGCAACTAGTGGTGAGGCTTATATTCGTGGGATCGCGGGTGAGAGATTCGCTGTACGTAACTCTGGCGTTAAAGTGGTCGTAGAAGGTGTGGGCGATCATGGCTGTGAGTATATGACGGGTGGACGTGTCGTTGTACTTGGTGAAACTGGACGTAACTTTGCAGCGGGGATGTCAGGTGGTATTGCTTATGTATACGACCATGATGGGTCATTTATTGATCGCTGTAATTTAGAAATGGTATTACTTGAACGTGTAGAAGACACAGCAGAGGTGGAAGATCTACGCGGGATGATTCGGAGTCATGTATCCCATACACAAAGTACGATAGGACAATGGGTATTAGATCATTGGACAGAGAGTCTGGGTAGGTTCGTACGCGTTATTCCGAAAGACTATAAAAAGATGACGCAGCAGATCGAGAAGGTTCATGCGAGTGGATTGACGGGTGAAGTTGCACTTCTAGCAGCATTCGAAGCAAATATGCGTGAACTTGCACGTTCCGGTGGGAACTAATTGTAACTATCATTATTGAACTCTAGAAAATGTATAACGGATTGTGAATAGGACTTACTTACTTGGCACTATTGGAGGGCCTTGTAAGTAAGTTTTTTTTCGACAAAATAAGAACCCTAATATTATAAAAAAATTCCATAAGACGACAACATAAAAAAAAGAGCTAATATATAATACTATAGAACAAGCAAAGTAGTTGTGCGGGATGAATATTAACAAAGAAAAATAGAGTGAGGTTATCTTCGATGAAGGAAACAAAAGAATTAGGTACTGAAACCCGGCCAAATCGTGAGTTGCCGGATAAGGAAAATGTGGACATTCTTAAAATTATGCAACAATGCGGTATTCATCCCGAAAGATGGAACGACTACATAAGAGTGCAATCGAAATAATGTATCTGTAAAAATGATGAAAATAAAAATACCTTAGTCTCCAAAAGAAACACTTTGGAGACTAAGGTATTTTTGATAGTGAGGAATCTATTAAATCATTCGTTCCATCCGAACAAAAGCAATAAATCGTTTCGCTTCTTCTTCCGTTAGGCTACGGCCATCAATCGTAAGATTAAAGCGTTCCAAGAGCTTCTTATCAGATAGTTCTAAATCATCCACAAAGTTTCTTACATCTTCATCCATAACGACTTCCCGGTGGGTGGTTCGACCTATGAGGAAATCAATAGAGACATCGAACACATCTGCCAGTTTGGTTAATATCTCAAAATCAGGCTTACGCCGATTTTTCTCGTAATGGGAAAGGGAAGCTCTCGTAATACCAATTGAGTGGGAGAGCTCTTCTTGTGTCCATCCACGTACCTCACGTAATTCTGCTATACGATTCCCGTGATTCATGTAGTATCCTCCTTGTCTACTATCTAGATCTGTCAGTTCAGTTAATAAATGTGCAACAAAAAAAGATGTCAAAATTATCTTTATGCTTGACACGATACAGTTTGTATCGTAAATTGGAAGTATAAGATACATTTTGTATCTGGAGCCGATAATTAATGATACGTATTGTATCGTTAATTATCCTATCCAATTTATTGTAATTTATGCATTATATTCTCTTTCGAAGGAATGAGGCTATGCATCCCAATATTGATCATTGGGCCAATCTTGCTCTAAATGCACATATCTATATTAGAGAAGTAAGAGGCAATAAGATAAAGAGCAAACGGCGTCCTATATTTTTAATGGAGATAAGTAATAACGCAATTTGTTTCTTAAGCGATTTGGATATCCCAACATTACAGAATGTTGTGTTTGGTTTCGATATTGAGGATTCCAAATCACAAGTGACGCTTCTAGGAAAGATTGAAACGAAAGGTATATATGAAGAAATGTTTCAATATCGCGTCAAATTACATAACTTAAAGGAACATCAGATCTATCATACAAGTCTTCTGAGAACAATGTTGAATAATTTGAATTACTTCATGATCTCCAAAAGCAAGATAGGAATGCGTAGGAATATCAACCAACTTATCTGAATAGGAACGTATTCTTAATGAATACATATACATTCATTCTACTATATATTCCTACGAAATGCATAGTTCTAATAACCCAATAACTAAGGGATATATAAATATCATTTAGGAAGAACATGTGAATATCGCTATTGTTGACGTAGCTTGAATTCTTTCGGCGGTGAAGAGAATGTTCAATACTGCACCTACCTATCAATCCAGTGGGTGCAGTATTGAAATATGCCCCGCTCAATCAATGAGAGTCACAATCTAATTACCTCAAGGAAATCCTAAATCTCCGATAGCAGAGCTTATCGAACGCTTCGAACCAATATTCTCTACTCCTCTATTGACGAACGTTTTGTCCAATCAAAGTGACCATCCTACCGGATGCTTTATTTGTGAGTTCATTGTGCGATGGGGTCATACTTGTCGTGAATTTCAGAAAAGTGAAAAAACTTGTTGTAATGTGACTACAGGTAAATGTCTACTATACTCCTCTATCATTGCAGATACTCGGCCATACTGTGGGTCTCTCGTGACCTTAGAGATGAATCGTCGAGAGTGTAAAGTATGGATGGGTTGAATGTCTTTTTTTTTGGAAATTGAAAGTGAGATTTGTAATGGTTTCATTCATTTACAAACTGATTCAACTCTTGTTTTCAAGCAAATGCTTATTTTAAATAAAAAATAGATAGAAGGATAGGGTGGTAAGTGATGAAAAAAGTAAGAAAGGCGATTATCCCTGCAGCAGGTCTAGGTACCCGTTTCTTGCCCGCCACCAAGGCAATGCCGAAGGAAATGTTACCGATTGTTGATAAGCCCACGATTCAATACATCGTGGAAGAAGCCATCGCTTCTGGTATTGAAGACATTATCATTGTAACTGGCAAAGGAAAGAGGGCTATTGAAGATCACTTCGATAATGCATTTGAACTCGAACAAACATTGATTGAGCAAGGAAAGTTAGAATTGCTAGAAGAAGTTCGCAAGTCTTCTAATGTAGACATTCACTATATTAGACAGAAGGAAGCTAAAGGACTAGGTCATGCAGTGTGGTGTGCAAGGAACTTCATTGGTGATGAGCCATTCGCCGTATTATTAGGTGATGATATTGTTGTTGCGGATGTACCGTGTACGAGACAGATGATTGAGCAGTATGAGATCACGGGACGATCCATTGTTGGGGTACAGACAGTATTACCGGATCAGACGCATCGATATGGAATTATAGATCCTCGAAGTGCGGAAGGTAGACTGAGCTCGGTTCATCGATTTGTTGAGAAACCTGCGCAAGGTAAGGCACCTTCTAACCTTGCTATTATGGGGAGATATGTATTGTCACCGGATATATTTCAATATTTAGGAGAACAAATAATTGGTGCTGGTGGAGAAATTCAGTTAACTGATGCGATCCAACTACTGAATGAACAACAAGGGGTATATGCTTATGATTTTAAAGGCATCCGTTACGATGTAGGAGAGAAGCTAGGATTTATCTTAACTACCTTGGATTTCGCTCTTCAGAATAACGAATTAAGGCTCCCAATGCTTGCTGCACTAGAAGAGTTAATAGAGAAACAAGCAAAACAATTGCTGATCGGTGGGGGGAAATATAAATGATACCAACAACTCGAAGGAACAAGGGTGAATTATTCCTGGAGAAACATTTGCCGTACCCACATGTCGTACCCAATCATACGCGATCCGATAAACTGTATCTATTCATAAAGAGAATAATGGATGTAATGGGAGCATTATTTGGTCTGCTCTTATTGTCTCCTGTATTTGCAGTTGTAGCGATATTTATTAAATTAGAGGACCCTAGAGGACCTGTATTCTTTCATCAAATTCGTATAGGTAAGAACGAAAAAGAATTTAAAATGTTTAAATTTCGGTCAATGGTCTCAAATGCTGAGGATTTGTTAGATCAATTACTTGATCAGAATGAAGTTAGTGGTGCTATGTTTAAGATTAAGAATGATCCGCGTATAACAAGGATTGGAAGATTCATTCGAAAAACAAGCGTGGATGAATTGCCTCAGCTATGGAATGTTCTCCGTGGCGATATGAGTATGGTGGGACCTAGACCACCACTCGTGCGAGAGGTTGCAGAGTATACCTCTTATGAGAAACAAAGACTTCTCGTAATACCAGGTTGTACAGGTCTTTGGCAAGTGAGCGGACGCAATAGCGTAGGTTTTAAAGAAATGGTTGAGTTGGACATTCGATATATAGATCGTAGAAGTATTTCATATGATATCAAGATTATTTTGAAGACCATAAGAATGTTATTTGGAGCGAAGGATGCATTCTAAAATGTGAAAAAGGATGAAGTAGAGGTTTTAAATGGTCTGATATTATGGTGAATTGTGTGTAGATGAGGAGTGATTTTAATTGAAAATTGCAGTTATAGGTACAGGATATGTAGGTCTGGTGTCTGGAGTGTGCTTCTCGGAAATTGGCAACCAAGTGATATGTGTTGATAATGATCCAAGTAAAGTAGATATGCTCCGAAACGGAGAGATCCCAATCTATGAACCTGGACTCCAAGCGTTGGTAAAAAACAATGCTGCGAAAGGTATGTTATCCTTCACAACGGACATTGGTAAAGCTGTAAGGAATTCAGAAATAATTATTATCGCTGTTGGAACTCCTTCCTTGCCTAATGGAGAAGCCAATTTGAGTTATATTGAGCAAGTTGCCAAAGAAATAGGGACTGTGATGGTTGGATACAAGATCGTAGTGACGAAGAGTACCGTTCCAGTCGGGACCAACTATAAAGTGAAAGAATGGATTAGCGAATTGACGGATCATTCCTTCGATATCGTGTCTATTCCTGAATTTCTCCGGGAAGGTACAGCAGTCAAGGATACATTATTCCCTGACCGAGTGGTCATTGGAATAGATAACCCGAGGGTAATAGAACCTCTGTTAGATCTTCATAGATCTTTAACGGATAACATCGTCATTACAGATATTCGCTCAAGCGAAATGATCAAATATGCATCAAATGCCTTTTTAGCTACTAAAATTTCATTTATTAATGAAATTGCTAATATATGTGAAAAGGTAGGAGCAGATGTGACGAAGGTAGCGGAAGGCATGGGATATGACAAACGAATTGGTCATTCTTTTCTTCAAGCCGGAATTGGATATGGTGGTTCCTGCTTTCCTAAAGACACAGAAGCACTTATTCAAATTGCTGGGAACGTGAATTATGAGTTCAAGTTACTTAAGTCGGTCGTTGAAGTGAATAAAGATCAGCGTTTCAATGTCATCCATAAACTAGAGAGTGCCCTAGGGACACTAAATGGTCGAAGAATTGGGATCTGGGGACTGGCCTTTAAACCCAATACAGATGACGTGCGTGATGCACCCGCAATTGATATCATCAAGGCTTTGGTCAAAAGAGGAGCGTACGTACAGGCATATGATCCTATTGCTACAGATAACTTTAGACTTGCGCTTGATGGTTCTGAGATTAAGTGGTCAAAGAGTGCTATGGAAGCAGCTGAGGGGTGTGATGCGATTTGTTTACTAACGGAGTGGTCGGAGTTTGCAGAAATTGAGTTAACAGATCTTGCATCTGTCATGAAACATCCAATTATGATTGATGGTCGAAATGTATACGGTCCGAAGGAAATAGAGAACTCTCCCTTTATTTATTATTCGGTAGGTCGACCTAACTTGAATACAATTGATGACGATACACATATGGCATCCATCATCCATTAATTTCTTTTTATTTGTCTCGAAATGTCATACTCCAATTATATCCATATACTCTTCAACAGACATTCTGTGATCTTGGCATAGAGGGTTTACATCAAATGATTTCATTGAAGTACATCTTTGGTATCTTCATTTAATTCAATGTTAGGTGCTCGTATTGACTATGAGCAACTATTTGTGTATCTGAATTCAAGTATAAAGGGGAAGTACCAAATGAAACGTTGGATGAAAATCACATTGATAGTTCTGTCCTTATTTATCTCCATTATTGTAGGTGTGGGGATCTATTTGTATGAATCTGTGAAATCGACAGTTAATGCAATCTATGAACCAAGAGAACCAGTAATGCCTGTTATCACGAGCACAGAACCTAAATCTAAAGGTGGTGGGCCTGTGAAGATGGATGAAAAGGAACCTTATACTGTACTAGTGTTAGGGGTGGATCAACGAAAGGGTGATGTTGGCCGTTCCGACACCATGATTGTGTTGAGTGTAAACCCATCCAAAGGATCGATTTTGATGTTCAATATTCCAAGGGATACACGAACTGAAATTATAGGGCATGGTACTACAGATAAGATCAATCATGCGTATGCATTCGGTGGAGTTAACATGTCCATCCAAACGGCAGAAAATCTCCTTGATATACCAATAAATTACTACATAAAAGTGAATATGGAAGGTTTCAGCCGGATGATAGATTTGTTGGGTGGAGTAGAAGTTAAAAATCAGTTCTCGTTTAAATATGAAGGATATGAGTTTACAGAAGGCCATTTGAAATTAAACGGTGCTGAAGCGCTTGCTTATTCACGTATGAGGTATGATGATCCGCGAGGAGATTTCGGACGTAACGCCAGGCAGCGAGAGGTACTAACACAGACGATAAAGAATGCTCTACAGGTCTCTAATATCGTCCGCATCCAGTCTATGTTAGATGAGGTCGGAAATAATGCGAAGACAGATATTACCTTTGATGAGATGAAGAAGTTTATTGTGAATTATCGATCTGATCTGAATAAAATTGAAACATTAGAATTAATTGGTCAAGGCAAGAAAATAAACGGAATCTATTATTACATGATAGAAGATACAGAGAAGGAAAGAGTTCATAGTCTAATTAGAGAGCATTTGCAAAAGGCAGAGAATCCATGAGGAAACATTATGGAGCTCTTTGCGGTTCAGACGATTATCGTTCAAGCACTTCAATGTATTCAGGTGATAAAGAATTTACGCAAGAGAAAATGAAATGGGTCGATTTGCGATTGCGTACAGACTCAAAAAACAAATGAATGAAGAGCCAAGGGAGATAGCGGAATACGTATGATACAATTATTGAGAGACCTTGATGGGGTGCTAGAAATAGAGAAAGATGGAAGGAGATATACTGGTGTGAAATTGATTCGAACATTTCCATTGACGATGCCGAATCAATATATATCTGTTCGCTTAGCTAACGATGAGGAAATCACAATGATTGCTGACCTTTCGTTGTTAGAAGAGGATAGCAGAATGGAAGCTGAGCAGGAACTACAGCGGTATTATATGATTCACATCATATCAAATATCGTTTCTTTAAAACGAAGTGGAAGCGAGTGGTTATGGGTTGTAGATACAAGTTATGGTAGAACGTACTTTCGAATGAACGAAATGCACGAAAGTCTACATCCTCTAAGCTTAGTGAGTTGGATTCTTTGCGATATTGAAGGTCGTAGATATATCATTACAAATATTCATGAACTGGATGAGAATAGTCTGAAGCAATGGGAAAAAATTAATTAGCTAAGATCTATTATTCATACAATACGTATCAATCTAATATTTACCTTTTATTTTTATGGATATGTTTACAGGTAAAGCGATTGGAAACTTGATTTGCCTCTTCTCTTAGGAAATTCTTGACATTGCAATAAATGTCGAGTACATTACAGTTAATGATACAAAGTGTATCTTTTTAAGATCTGATTGATATATTTTGTCGAATAACATGATGATTCCTGTGAGGGGTAGGTTTTTCGTATGACTGAGAAATTTCTATTTTATTGCGTGTACTGTGAGCGGATTTTACAAGGGAATCAGGAGAGCTCTATTTTCAAAACTTGTTTTTACCGCTATAACACATCGATGGGTTATTGTAAGGAATGTGAAGTAACCCAAAATGAATCATATGTAAATTCTCATATTGCTGAGAATTTACTCTGAACATTTATTAACCTATACTTAGGTAAAAAGATGCGAGAATAGTAATTGTTTATCTTAAAGGAGTGTATTAAATGCAGCAGGAACCAGTTGTTCGCTTGGAGAATGTCTCTAAGATGATCTCCTCCAAGGCAATCATAGATAATCTGAGTCTAGAGATTTCGCCAGGTCAGGTGTTTGGATTTCTAGGTCCGAATGGAGCAGGAAAGACCACGACAATTCGTATGATGGTGGGATTGATATCGATTAGCCAAGGTGACATCGTTATATGTGGGCATAGCATTAAGAATCAATTTGAAGCAGCGATAGCGAATGTGGGAGCAATTGTTGAAAATCCGGAGATGTATAAATACCTTACTGGATACCAGAATTTGCACCATTTCGCTCGTATGCTGCCCGGAGTTACGAAGCTTAGAATACAAGAGGTCATTGCTCTTGTCGGGCTGGATAACCGAATTCATGACAAAGTCAAAACCTACTCACTCGGGATGAGACAACGATTAGGAGTAGCTCAGGCTATACTACACAACCCGAAACTTCTTATCTTGGACGAACCTACTAACGGACTGGATCCTCAAGGTATCCGAGAATTACGAGACTATTTACGCGATCTTTGCAGGGTTGAGGGCACTACGGTATTTGTATCAAGTCATCTACTCTCTGAAATGGAATTGATGTGCGATAGAGTGGCTATTATTCAGAATGGCAGATTAATTGATGTTCGGCAGTTAAAGAATGAGGATGGGGTGGCCGTATCGGCTGCTGAGATAGCATTTGATGTAGATCAGCCACAACAGGCTGCAGCTATATTAGGCGTGAATCGAGTGGAGAATAATCTGCTTATTATGCAGGTATCACGTGAAGAAGTGGCCGATATAAACGCTCGTCTCGTACAGGCAGGGTTAAAAGTATATGGCATTCGAGAGGTTACGCGTTCGCTCGAAGATCAATTCTTAGAAATGACGGGAAGTGAACAAATTGTCTAGTTTCTTTAAATTAGTATTAAATGAGAATATGAAAATATATCGTCGCGTACGTACTTGGGTGATGCTAGGTATATTAGCTATTTTAAGTATTCTTTTGCCATTTGTAATGTTTATGGTGGACTCACAAGAACATCCTAACGTATGGGAAGTTACTGTATTAACGATGACCTTTACATTTTTTATCAATATTATATTTGCAGTGGTTATTGCAGCGGATTCTGTAGCTAGTGAATTTTCCTGGGGAACGATTAAGCTACTTCTCATTCGACCATGGAGTCGCTCTAAAATTCTATTGTCGAAGTACATATCAGTGATACTCTTTGGTATATTAAGTACCCTTGTCCTTTTTGGAGGTACCTTTTTATTCGCAAATATTTGGTTCAGCTATGAGTTGGGTGTTTCAGGGATAATTTCGAGTTCTTGGAGTGATATGTCGTATACACTTATGTTTCTTGGTTGTAATTATGTCCAGCTTATATTGATCACGACGATAGCATTTATGATTTCTACCTTATTTCGTTCGAGCACCTTTGCTATTGTATTATCAATGTTTACCTTGTTCATCTTATTCTCTAAAAATATATTTCTGACTCTTCTTAATCCAGATAAATATGAGTGGATGAAATATGTGATATTCACACATATGGATTTAAGAGGTTACATAGATACTCCGGAAGGTCCAGGAGGTTCAACATTGACTTTCTCGTTAATTGTCTTGGCAACATATTATATTTGTTTCTTACTGCTGTCATGGGTTGTATTTAAGAAACGTGATGTTTCGGCATAAGAGTGTCTCATATTTGAATGATAAAGCCCTGAAGAATAGGAATTCCTTCTATTTTTCAGGGCTTTACTTTATTGGATTGTGACCTGAATAGGATGACAGGGTTGCATGCAGTATAAGATAAGAGTGCAATTGTCAGAGGATGTTTAGCTTACTTCGGGTTGTAAATAGTGAGAATGGATATCCTTTGACTTCTCAGAAACAGGCTCGGGATGGCTCATCGTGCTTGTGCCACTTAATGCGCCACCTTCCATAATAATGAGAGAGGAGGCAGATACATCTCCGAACATCTGCCCGGTTGCTGTAATGGTGAGTTTACCTGTTGTGGCAACGTCCCCGTAAACCTTGCCAGCTATCACAACTTCCCTTGCCTGAATGTTAGAACGAGCTACAGCATTTTCACCTACTGTTATATCCCCTTGGCTCTCAATCTCTCCGTTAAAAGAACCCTCAATCCGCAAGTTGGCTTCGCAGGATATCTTTCCAGTAACCTCACAACCTTGTCCAATAAGGGTGTCTATCCCTGAATTTCGTCTTTTTGAGTTTCTTGATCTTACCATGTTTGTGACCTCCTAAAAGTTTTGTGGAGCGATGCCTCACTGGAATTACTTCGTAACAAAACTAGCAACGGAAGCATAAGCTAAAAGTTTTTGGAGAGCGAAACTCCCCTGACTAAGCGTCGTTTCAAAAACTAGCATCGAAAGCATAAGCTTAAGTTTTGTGGAGTGATGCTTCCTCAATTATTGAATATATGGAAGTGGATTAACGACTTCATTCTTTTTCTCAACTTGAAAATGTAGATGGGAACCTGTACTGCGACCTGTATTTCCCAATTTACCAATGAGTTCGCCCTTGGAAATAGATTCTCCCACAGCTACATTAATTTTGCTTAAATGCATGTATGACGTCTGCAATCCTTCTGGATGCTCAATCTTTATATAGAGACCACGTGCCCCACGTTGTTCAGCCTCAACCACTGTACCTGCTCCTGCGGCGTAGACTGGATCTCCCGTATTACCAGAAATATCAAGACCTGCGTGATAGGCCGCTATTCCAGTAAAGGGATCTTTTCGATAGCCGAAGCTAGAGGAAACAACGTGAGAGGTTGTTGGCCACATATTAGGAATACCAGCTAGCATGTCTTGGGTCTCTTGGGCTTTCTCAAGCATACGTGGAATGTTGTCCTCCATGGAATCGAGTAACTTACGAAGCTCCTCAAAGTCATCCTTTGTCTCTTGTGTAAGGTCGAGAATCTCATTAGTGTCTACAGCGATAAATTCGCCGCCTACATGCTTAGGATCATCGCTAGTTAATGTCTCGGTAGTTTTTGTTTTTCCAGAAATCATGCTGGTGTTATTTTTATTGATGAATTTTTGTAATTCTTTTTCAAGATCGTTCACGCGTTGCATCTTGCTCTTCATATCTTGTGCGTCAGAGGAAAGGTTGATTATTTCATTTTGTAATCTGGAAATCGCTTCTTCACGGTTACTTACGGTTATCTCCATCTGATTGTTTGTCATCGTCTGTAGGTGCATTTTCTGTTCCATCTTAGAGATCACTTGGGAAGAATGTACTTGCATGGAGATAATCAGGCCAGAAAGGGACAGAATAGCAATAGTAGGTACGGCGATAAGTAAAGGTTTAGAGAGTTGGATTTGCTTAACGGAATGCTGTGCATCACGTAGAACAAGTAGTGTTATGGGTTGCTTGGATTTCGTACTTTTCATGGCAACTCCTTTCTAGGCATTGGATGTGGATAGCTTGGTTATATTCTATTTATTCGTAGAAATCTCTAAACATGTCAAATTTATTTGGGTGTTATGGTTTAAATTTGTCTATAGCGTGGTTATGTATTGAATAAACCCCTGATAGGTTGGTCAATGATGAACTTTACAAAGAGGGATTGAATTATTTAGGGATAATAATTTTTTTGTGAAAGAGGTCAGCCGTATGATGTGGGTCCTTATTGCATTGTTTGTATTTATTTTTCAAATGGCAACGATACTAATCCTTGAATTTCGAAATCCAGCTAAAGCGCTAGCCTGGATGTTTATATTGTTTTGCTTTCCACTAGTTGGCTTTATTGTGTATTACTTTGTAGCTCAGGAATACAGCAAACGAAAGAAGGTTCGTTCAAAAGGATCACGATTATTTCGGGAAATCCGCGATCAATTATGGAAAGAAGCTGTCATTATAGAGGATGTGGAGGAGATGAAGAATCACAAGTTCCACACTCAAAAGCGCTTGTTTAATTTGCTATCGAATATATCAGAGAGTCCTATAACGGGTTGCAATGAAAGTCAAGTTCTGACAGATGGGAAAGAAGCCTATCAAGCCATGCTTGAGGCGATGGAGTCAGCAGAGGATCATATACATGTTGAATTTTATATTTTTAGGGACGATATGATTGGCACTGAATTTCAGGACGTTATGATTCGAAAGGTACAGTCAGGAGTTAAGGTTCGTATTGTTTGCGACGGTGTTGGGAGTCATCACTTAAAGCGACCGTTTATTAACCGATTTAAAGAGGCGGGCGTTGAGCTTCACTTCTTCCTTCCACCCGTTATTGCTACTCTTGATCGTCGTATTAATTACAGAAATCATCGTAAAATTCTAATTGTAGATGGTAAAAAGGGATTCGTAGGAGGACTAAATGTAGGAGATGACTATTTAGGCTTATATCCTGAAGTAGGATATTGGAGGGATACTCACTTGCAGTTGGAGGGTGATGCGGTTTATTTTCTACAAAATATATTCCTTAACGATTGGAAATTAGCTTCAAGTGAGCGAATTATTGATCCTACATTATTTCCAGCACATGAATGTCGTGGAGAACAGCAAATTCAAATTCTGAGCAGTGGTCCTGATCAAGTATGGGACGCTATTCAGGAGATGTGTTTTGCAGCAATAGCGGTCGCTAACGAAAGGGTATGGATTACTTCGCCGTATTTTATCCCTGATCCAGCTATTTATGAGGGGCTTAAGTCTGCTGCAGTTAGTGGCGTGGATGTACGAATCATTATTCCTTGGAAGCCGGATTCGAAGTTGGTCCATTATGCTTCCTTGTCTTATGTAGAAGAATTGATAAAGGCTGGCGTGCGGTTCTTTCAATACCGAAAAGGCTTCGTACATGCCAAAATCCTGATTGTGGATGACCTGCTAGCATCCGTAGGAACAGCAAATATGGATATGCGTAGCTTCTTCTGTAATTTCGAGTTGACCGCGGTATTATTTGATCAGAAAGCCATCCAGCGAATTGTGAGAGATTTCAAAAATGATCTACATTATTGCTCAGAAATAGACCCTATTGAATTTGCAAAAAGGTCTCGTCTACATAAGGGAGGGGAGTTATTAAGCCGTATGTTGTCCCCTTTATTGTGAAAAAAATCCTCATTTTTATTATTCATAATAAACTCTATGGTATAATATAAAACATAGACGAAACATGGATAATATGAATAGGGGGAGTTTTGTGAGTAAAAGTACAAACATTATTGAGGGTAATATTGTGAAACAACCAAATTTTCCACCCAAAGCACCAGTCATGAAGTCAGCTATTGTACTTCGATTTATTATGATGATTTTTGGAGCACTTCTTGTCTCCGTCGCTCTTGAAATTTTTCTAGTACCAAACAGAATCATTGATGGAGGAATAACGGGGATATCGATTATGAGTTCGCTCTTTTCGGATTGGCCACTGGGGATATTTCTAACCCTCTTTAACCTTCCATTTTTATTTCTTGGATACAAGCAAATTGGTAAAACCTTCGCTATATCGACCTTTTTCTCGATTATTGTGATGTCTTTAGGAACATATTTTTTACATCCTGTTGCCCCTCTTACGACTGATCCTCTTCTTGGAACCGTATTTGGTGGTGTCATTCTAGGGATTGGTGTTGGACTTGTTATTCGTGCTGGTGGATCAACAGATGGTACAGAGATCGTTGCTATTCTATTGAGTAAGAAGTCGCCCTTTTCTGTGGGTGAAGTTGTTATGTTTATAAATGTCTTCATACTTAGTAGTGCAGGATTTGTCTTTGGATGGGACCACGCAATGTATTCCCTTATCGCTTATTATATTGCTTTTAAATTGATTGACGTTACCAATGAAGGTATGGATCAATCGAAATCAGTATGGATCATCAGTGAACAATATCGAGATATCGGTGATGCCTTAACACAACGTCTTGGACGTGGTGTAACTTATCTGGATGGTGAAGGATCCTATTCTGGCGAGAATAAGAAGGTTATCTTCGTTGTTATTACTCGTCTTGAGGAAGCTAAATTGAAGACGATTGTTGCGGAATGGGATAAAGACGCATTCATAGCGATCGGTAATATTCATGATGTCAAAGGCGGACGCTTTAAGAAGAAAGCGATCCATTAAATCTAAAATAAACGACATGTATATATGTGATAAGCCCGGAGTATTTCTCCGGGCTTATCTGTGCTTTAAATGATGCAGTATATGGTGAAGAGGCTGGGGAGGGATAACACCAAGCAGATCTCCTTTTTCCATTAGCCTAGATTCAATATTCAATAGATGAAAGTCTGTTGGGGAGACATTGTTATGAACTTCCTCCCAGGTTAGAGGTGTAGAGACAGTAGCTCGTGCTCTGGCACGGGGAGTATAGGGAGCGGCCAATGTTTTTCCTGCATAATGCTGTAAATAATCAAAGTATATTTTATCGCCTCTGTGTTTCTTCAGTCTTTCTAGCGTGAATAGCTGGGGATGGCGTTCCTCGATATAACGTCCCACGAAATGCCCAATCTTCCGTAGATCGTCAAAAGTGATTCCTCCTTCTACAGGTATAATAATCTGAACACCGGTTGCTCCTGATGTCTTGGGAATAGATTGAATTCCTAATGAGGAAAGAACCTCCCCTACGAGAGCAGTCGCTTCCATGATCCGTGGTTCGATTTCAAGAGAAGGATCTAGATCAATCATCCATTCACAAGGTAACTCGCTATGAGCAAAATGAAGAGATGGATGGAATTCCAATGCGGCTAAATTTCCTAGCCATAGTAGATCAGGCAACCCATGTAGAACAATATATGAAATATCATCATGTGTAACTGTGGATACATAAGGTGGAAGTGGAGCAGGTGCATTCTTTTGATAGAAGAATTCTCCATTCACGCCATTGGGATAACGGATCGTTGTCAACAGTCGATCTCTACAGTATGGGAGTAAGTAAGGAGCAAGGAAAGCAAGCTTCTGTAAATAAATTGCCTTGGTAATCCCCATTTCAGGCCACAATAATTTATCGGGGTTGGACACAGTAATGTGTTGACCCTCTACGGTGATGCTTCCCTTGATGCGAGCAGACGACATGGTGACAGTAACCTCTTTTTCTTAATAATTGTAGCATTGACGGAGCATGTGGATGTAAAAGTCTATGATACCGTCTTTTTGTTTTTTGAAGTGCTACGTGGTTTAGGCTTGATGCTACTTTCAACTCCAACGGTCTCCGGTTTGGTAATTCCGCTTCGTTTCCGTTTAGGCTTACCAGTATCCGTGACAATCGGTTTCACCGCCTCGATGCTGGCCTGAAGTGCTGCCATGAGGTCAATAACATTGTTCTCTTGTCTTGCCGGAGCAATTTTAACTTCTTCGCCAGCGACTTTATTCTGAATTAGTTGTAGCAATGCTACGCGATAATCGTCCGTATATTTGTTCGGATCAAATGGGGTTGAGAGCTGTTCAATAAGCATCTTAGCCATATCCATTTCCTTTTCGTTAACTACAGTATGTTCCGGAAGGTTGGGTACTTGGGAGACGGGACGAATTTCATCGGGATAAAAGATCGTCTCAATGGCCAAACACTCATCAAGGACACGAATGGCGGCTAAGCTACTTTTAGACCGGATGGAGATTTTGGCAATGCCGATTTTACCGGATTGACGCATGGCCTCCATAAGAAGCATATAGGCATTAGAACCTGCTTGGTCTGGAGACAAATAGTAAGTTTTCTGAAAATAGATGGGATCGATCTCCGTCAAATCCACGAAATCCAAAATGGTAATATTCTTATTGTTTTGATCTGATAATTGTTCGAGTTCCTCTTTTTCAAATAGAACGAACTTCCCCTTCTCATATTCATATCCCTTGGATATTTCCTCCCATTCCACTTCTTTCTCACATACAGGACATTTTCTAACGTATGATAGTGGACTTCCACATACTTTATGGACATACCTCATTGAAATATCCTTATCTTCCGTCGCAGAGAACATTTTGACAGGGACATGAACCAATCCGAAACTGATTGCACCTTTCCATACTGTATGCATGAATAATCCCTCCTTTTTTTTAAAAAAATAAGAAATAATTTTATGAAGGTAGTATATCCAATTAGCATTCGTTTTAGCGAATCCACCTATGCATGACAGGATAGTCTGAAGGGCATATTTAGAAGGGCCCAGTTGGAAAACATCACGAACTACACAGGAGGAAGTGATAAGTCATGGTCGATCAAGATAAAATAGAAGCAAATACAGTGAATTGGAACAACGTTACAGCTCCTGAGACGGACAATGATGAAGAAGCTTATCTATTGGATGTGGATCGAATGGTGAATGAAGGTCTGGGTGGCGGACAGGTTACAATATCCAATGGATATATTGGGGATACTCCGCAACAAGAGCTGTACATGAAGCGAGAAGACGAGTTTGTAAATACGGAGGATATTGGTTTATCTGACTAATGAATGAAAAGGAGCCATAATAAATGGATATCAAAAGAGCAGTTGATATTTTCCATGATAAAGAGAACTATGCAGTTAAATTAGATGGGAAGCCCGTATGGATTGAGCAAGTGGATGAAGCCAACGGTATGGCTACGGTTCAGCTAGGATCACGTCCGAACAACACGCACACGGTAAGTGTGGATCGTCTCCATGAAGAGGGGCATTAGGCATTAGCAGTAAGACAGCAGATCGAGTATTAGCAATAATTCAGAAAGGTCCGATCCGTTGGAAGCGCAGCGGGTTGGATCTTTTTGTCATTGAATATAAGTTATCCATTATGAAAATTATGGTACAACGCTTGTGCAACATCGCCTAGTGAAGGATGGTTATGATGGGTAACCTTTGCAAAACATTAAGAAATAGAAGATGTCGCTTCTTGCGGGTCCTTGCGTTGACCGATATAATAAAGGTCAAGTTATGATGGAAATGGCCGTAAAGGTGGGTTTATATTGGAAATGAGTCATTATAAAGAGCAATACATATATACCTCTAATCAATTACAGGACACGGAGGCACTGGCGGCTTGGCTTGCTGAAGTTGCAATACCAGGTACTGTGATTGGGCTTGACGGTGATTTAGGTGCGGGAAAGACGGCTTTCTCACAACTATTCGCCAAATATTTAGGAGTGAAGGGTATCGTTAACAGTCCAACATTCACAATTATAAAAGAATACGAAGGTAGATTACCTTTTTATCATATGGATGTGTATCGCTTATCTATGGATGAAGCTGATGAGCTTGGATTAGATGAGTATTTCTATGGCGAGGGAGTAAGCTTGGTGGAATGGTCCCAGATCATAAGTGAACTTCTACCAGAATCTCATTTGCATTTATTTCTTGAGACCACGGGCGTAGACCAGCGTAAGATTACGGTCCGAGGGTTTGGAGAGCCCTATGAAGAATGGTGTTGTAACCTGAATAAGAATGGAGTCTTTAAATCATGAACAAACCACAGAAGTTGGCAGCCGTGCAACGGGTTCTAGCATTGGATACGTCTACAACATCATTGTCTGTAGCTATTATGGAGAATGGCAAGGTACTGCATGAGATCAATGAATTTGGTGAACGAAATCACTCCATTCGTATACTCTCGATTGTAGAAGAAGTGTTGAAAGCATCTTCCACGTTAAATACAGATGTACAAGGCATAGCGGTTGGCATCGGTCCTGGTTCTTATACGGGTACACGTATTGCCGTAACAGCAGCGAAGACATTGGCTTGGGCTTGGAATGTCCCAGTGGTTGGAATATCAACCCTTCATTCTTTAGCCTATGGCGGCTTTATTCACGCCATAAATGCACAAGAGGATAAGGTGGGATCGGGCCAGATTAATTGGATTATTCCTCTTATCGATGCTAGGCGTGGTCAAGTGTATACAGCACTGTTTAGTTCATCTGAATCAAGTGCTCCATATCGTCTTGAGCAGGATGCTATTCGTTTAATGGAGACATGGATAGAAGAGTTAGTCCATCGGATAGAGGCTACCTTTGAGCAAAAGAAGCCACATTCTATCTGGTTTGTAGGGGACGTTAATCTCCATAAGGAGACAGCTGAACGACTTAGAATACGCCTAGGTGATGCTCTTCATATCGTTTCATACGATTTGGAGGGGCGTTACGTTGGGGTGTTAGGAACGGAGAAGTTTCATACTGGGGAACAAGATGATATGCATTCACTGGTTCCAAATTATACCCAGCTTGCTGAGGCGGAAGCCAATCTCCTGCGCAAGCCATGAAGGGAGTTAGGCCATGTTAATGGAACAGAGGAATAATGAAGAACATGATGGATTCTCGTTTCGTCCCATGACTATTGAGGATATCCCTAATGTCATGGTCATTGAACACGAGGCATTTACATTGCCGTGGTCGGAGACGGCTTTTCGTAATGAATTAATGAACAACCTCTTCGCAAAGTACCTGGTTATGGAAAATGATGGGGAGCCTATTGGGTATGCGGGCATGTGGACGATTGTTGATGAAGCACATGTGACGAACATAGCTATACTTGAGGCATATCGTGGACGGAAATTAGGCGATCGGCTGTTGGAAGAGTTGATGGAGACTGCATCGAATATAGGCATGATTCGGATGACATTAGAGGTCCGTGTTTCTAATATTATTGCTCGAAGATTGTATGAGAAAAAAGGATTTGTGTCAGCAGGACTTCGTAAAGGCTATTATTCAGATAATCATGAGGATGCTGTGATCATGTGGGCAGATTTGCCACAATACGAGGAGTATGAGTAGGGAAGGAAGCGTATAGATTGATGAATGAACAGAAGAATGAAGATAGACCGTGTTATATCTTAAGCATCGAGACAAGTTGTGACGAAACGGCCGTGGCTGTCGTGAAAGATGGACATGAAGTGATGTCCAATCTGATTGCAAGTCAGATTGAGACGCATAAAGCTTTTGGTGGCGTTGTACCAGAGGTGGCTTCACGTAAGCATGTAGAGAGTATCACGCTCATGCTTGATGAAGCCGTAGCAGCTTCAGGAATCAAGATGACAGATTTGTCAGCGATCGCAGTGACGCAGGGACCAGGACTTGTAGGTGCCCTATTGGTAGGTGTAGTCGCAGCCAAGAGTCTTTCTGTCGCTATATCTAAACCTTTAATTGGAACACATCATATAGCAGGTCATATTTATGCTAACCGATTAGTTGGAGAAATTCATTATCCTTGTATGGTATTAGTGGTATCTGGTGGTCATACAGAGCTTGTATATATGAAGCAAGAAGGTCAGTTTGAAGTCATCGGGCGGACTAGGGATGATGCTGTAGGGGAAGCTTATGATAAAGTAGCACGTTCAATTGGATTCCCGTACCCTGGAGGACCTCATGTGGACCGGATGGCAATGGAGTCTGAAGAGTCTATCGATCTTCCACGTGCATGGCTAGAAGCGGGATCGTATGATTTCAGTTTCAGTGGTTTAAAGTCAGCCGTCTTAAATGTCATTAATCAGCGTAAAATGCGTGGTGATGCTCCGATATCAGCTGCCATTGCCCGTGGATTCCAAGAATCGGTCGTGGATGTTCTTGTTACTAAAGCGATACGTGCTGTGAAAGCTTATGATGTGAAGCAGCTCCTACTATGTGGTGGGGTTGCCGCTAACCGTGGATTACGAACTGAACTTACTCGACAATGTGCCAAAGAAGGAATAGACCTCTCTATTCCTCCATTCGAATATTGTACAGATAATGCTGCTATGATCGGTGCTGCAGCCTATCTTAAATGGCGTGAACAATATTTCACATCACTTGATATGAAAGCAGATCCGCAGCTTTCGCTGGAAGCTTGGGGTAGCAACACCCTAGATTGAGTGAAGGTATGAATTCATTGTGGTGATACAATACAATGCTGGACATTTGCATATTGACAATTTTATCGAGGGTAGATATAATCAGTTTAAATTTCAGACTGTTATAAACGTGATGAACAAGAGTAGTAAGGTAATCCGGGACATTAGAGAGCTGCGGGTAGGTGCAACGCAGTCGAAGGAAACCTGAACTCGCTTGGGAGCGGAACGGTGGAACACTGTGAAGAATAAGTCTTCACAGGCCCGGTAGTGCACGCTGGGGAAGTATACCGTTACGTTAGCCTCCGTAAGAGGGTGAGCCGGTCAGTCCATTTCTTTAACGTTAGTCATGGCTGAAGGCGTTTGAGGGGTTCTTCCAATGATCCTATGATTACATAGGTAGGAGGGACAACAAGAGTGGTACCGCGAATGGGTGAACAGCCTGTCGTCTCTTGATATAAGAGATGACGGGCTTTTTTGTATACAAAAATAGATATCAATATAGACCATGATCGGGAGTAGTAAAAGGACAATGCCTTTCAGAGAGCTGTGGAATTGGTGTAACACAGCGGCAAAACCCTTTGAATCTCGCCCGGGAGTTTAGTTCGTGGAACTTCGTAAAGTGCGAGTTCAAAAAGTCAGCTTTTCAGCACCGAGGTGATGCTTACGATGCTGCGTTTCTTCGAAACGCTTCAGAAGATTGGATGAAGCAAGGGAGTGAGGAGCGGAGCGTAGGCAGTACCTACGTGAGCACCGGAAGGACCTGCTGAATTCAAGATTCGATGTCGAATAAGCCTCTTGGCATACTTCGTGATCAAAAGATGACTTTTTGAACAACCTCATAAAGAAGTGTACACGAGTTCGGTTGTCCACCGTTAAAGGGTACTCTTTATGTAAGGTAACGCAACCGGACATAAAGAACAAAGTGGGGTGCTTATTTTATTGGCGCCAACAAGAGTGGTACCGCGGAAGGTGAAAACCTGTCGTCTCTTATAAATAAGAGATGGCAGGTTTTTTTCTGTTTTTTGGGTTCCAGAAAACTTAAGATTTTGTTTATGAAGTACACCCAAGGAGCATCGCTCCACAAAACTAGGCTAATGCTTACGATGCGAGTTTTTGAAACGAAGATTACTCAGGAGAGCGTAGCTCTTCAAAAACTTTTAGGAGGTCATTAACATGACAAAAATAACAACAACATCACCAAGGATTATTATATTTGATACGACGCTACGCGACGGAGAACAGGCGCCAGGGGCAAGTCTGCAACCGGAGCAAAAGATACAGCTTGCTGCCAAGCTTGTAGAGCTTGGTGTAGATGTGTTGGAACCTGGCTTCCCTATCTCAAGCCCAGGCGAGTTCGCTGCGGTAGAAGCTATATCGCGGCAGTTTCAGCAAGTGGAAATATGTGGGTTCGCTAGAGCGGTAAAAGGAGATATTGATGCTGCAGTTCGAGCAACAAGGGATGCTGCGCGTCGTCGGATTCACCTCTTTCTGTCATCATCTGATATTCACTTGAAGTATCAATTGCGTATGAGTCGGAAGGAAGTCGTGGCTATGGCTCGGGAGATGACAGCTTATGCTAAGCAATTCAGTGACCAAGTTGAATTTACAGCTATGGATGCAGCTCGTACAGGAATAGATGATCTGATTGAGATCGTAGAGGCTGTGATCGAAGAGGGAGCAACCATGATCAATCTCCCAGATACAGTGGGATATGCACTTCCACAAGAGTATGGGGATATGTTCCGGAAAGTCCGTGAAGGCGCAAGAGGCGGAGCGGGTGTTCTATATAGCGCTCACTGCCATAACGACTTGGGGCTAGCAGTAGCCAATAGTCTTGCTGCTATTCAGAATGGTGCATCTCAGATCGAAGTAACCGTGAACGGAGTAGGTGAGAGAACCGGGAATTGTGCACTAGAGGAACTGGTTATGGCTTTGGAAGTGAGAAAAGATTCACTGAACTATTCAACTGGGATTTCAATGGAGCAACTATACGGAGCATCAAGGGCTGTTAGTAGTGCTATGCATTTCCCGATGGCTTTTAATAAACCAATTGTAGGCCGTAATGCATTTCAGCATGAGTCTGGCATTCATCAAGATGGACTACTGAAGGATCGAAGTACCTATGAAATTATGGATCCTGAATCATTAGGGATTCCACGTAATATGATTATATTGGGTAAACATTCGGGTCGTCATGCCCTGAAGGATCGTATAGTTAGGTACGGGATACAGATGAAGGAAGAAGAGTTGGAAGTACTGTATGGTGTCTTTAAAGAAACAGCAGATCGATTAAAAGTGGTCAGTGATGACCTATTGCTGAAGATGGTGAGTCAGGCGACAGGAAAAAGGATGCAGAACTTTGAACTTGGAGAAGTTCAGGTACAATCGGGTAGCGCAGAGGAACGTACTGCATCTGTTACGCTTCGTCATCTGCAAGAAGATCGAGAATCCACACATACAGCGACTGGAAAAGGACCTCTGGAAGCTTTAATTACAGCGATAAGCCAAGGCATAGAGGCAGATATCATCTTTGGTGACTTGGAACTGCACTCCCTTAGCACTGGTGAAGAAGCACATGCTGAAGCTGCCGTCATGGTGGAATGGGAAGGAAAGACCTATCGTGGCACTGCAAGCCATCAGGATATCGTGATGGCTGCCGGATTGGCGTATGTTGCCGCGTGTAACAGTGCACTTTCGGAGATTTCTATAGCTTAGTCAGCGTGGAAAATGAGTGTGTACAACAATAAGTAATCGATAGTTATTGTGGTATGTATAGTAAGTGAAGGGCACTCTTTGGTAAATAAAAGAGTGCCCTTCATGTTGATTAAAGGTTAATACTCCATTGAATTTCGAGAGCTACAATAGGATTGATAAATGATGATATTAAAATATCTACAATAAGGAGTAAACCTATTATGAATTTCACGCATAAATTACAGCGTTTAGCGTAACATTAGCAGCCATTCATAGTGCTATGAATAACAGGAATCATCTACAAGTCTAATCACTCTAGCGATGTACTTACAACCTTAAGGCATGGTTAACGATGATATAGACGACTCGGTTTATCTTTCAGCTACTGCGTGTCTTTTGACACGCAGTATTTTGTTACGTTCAGTGTAAAGTTGATTAGAACCGATTGGGCAACAGCTGAGCTATTGTTCATCAGATTGTGATTAATAGAAAAGAGGGCTAATCGTGTACAGCAATTCTCTAAGATGCCGTCTTTATAGAAGGCTAAACTAGCTTGTCAAGATGTGGACAAAGTTATCCACATATCCATGTCGAATTGTGTATATACCCCTTCAAATAGGAATATATATAGCTTTAAATGAATTTTGAAACCGTGGATATTTTTTTCATGAAAATTGTGGATAATGTGCATAACTTAGTGGATAAAAGTGGGTTTTTCGAAAAAAACTCAGTAAACCCTAAAAAAATAGCCCTCAGGGCTATTTTTAGGTTGGAGTTATGCACGTTTTACGGGGATAACATTGTGCATAACTCCAAATATTTGAATAAATTTAATTTTTATATTTCTTTTATCATTGCATTTACGAGCATTTTTTGCTTATTCTACAGCAAGGTTTTCCCATTCACTATAAACGCCTTCAAGCGTCGTTTTTTTCAAATCGACCATTTGTTGGTGCTCTTGCAGGGCCATGTAATCTTGAAAAATTTCAGGTAAAGCCATTTTACTTTCAAGAGTTGTAATTTCCTCTTCTAGAACGTGAATTTCTTCCTCTAAGGTAATCAGTCTACGCTGACGATTACGTTCTTCCCGTTTAGCTAATTTATCCGCTTCAAATGAGGAAGCCCCAGGTTTGTCTCCAGATTCAAAACCGACGTCTGATTTCGATGTAGCTCTTGCTGCAAGTGCAGCTTCTTGTTGTATTTCTGCTAATTCTTGTTTCTTCTCTGTATAATCATCATAATTACCGAGGAACTGCTCTGTCCCAGTTGGGGAAAGTTCTACAATTCGCTCTGCCATCTTGTTTAAGAAATAACGGTCATGTGAAATAAAAAGAAGCGTCCCTTCGTAATCGATTAAGGCGGATTCAAGCACTTCTCTACTGAATAAGTCTAAATGGTTGGTAGGTTCATCAAGAATCAGCATGTTAGCTTCTAGCAACATAAGCTTGGCTAGAGCAACCCGAGCTTTCTCCCCCCCACTGAGTGCGGAGATTTTCTTGAGAACATCTTCACCACTGAATAGAAAGTTTCCAAGTACCGTTCGAATACGTGCCTCTTCCATATGAGAATATTCGCTCCACAGTTCTTCAAGAACCGTATTTGCTGAATTTAAGTTGGTCTGCTCTTGATCATAATACCCAATTTTCACTTTCGTACCCCAATGGATCATCCCGGCAGCAGGTTCGAGCGTATTGAGCATACATTTGAACAAGGTTGATTTCCCAATCCCGTTAGGTCCGATTAAGGCAACTGTTTCACCACGACGCATATCAAAAGATACATGTTGGAATAGAGGCGCCAATGGATCGAACGCGACAGATAGTTCACTTACATGCAAAACTTCCTTGCCTGATGAATATTCCACTTCAAAAGAAAAATGAGCTTTCTTCAGATCACCGAGTGGCTTATCAAGTCGATCCATTTTCTCAAGGGATTTGCGGCGACTCTGTGCTCTCTTTGTTGAGGAGGCACGTACGATATTGCGTTGAACAAAGTCTTCCATACGTGCAATTTCGCCTTGTTGTTTATCATATTGTTTCAATTGTGATTCGTATTCAGCAGCCTTTAATTCGATATATCGACTGTAATTACCCGTGTAACGTTTGGACTGATGTCGTTCAATCTCAACGATTGTCGTTACTAACCGATCTAAGAAATAACGGTCATGGGACACGACTAATAATGAACCGGAATAAGAACGTAGGTAATCTTCTAACCATGTCAAAGTCGCGATATCCAAGTGGTTCGTAGGTTCATCCAGCATAAGTACATCGGGAGCTAGCAGAAGAATACGCGCTAACGCAAGCCGTGTCTTCTGTCCACCACTCAGCGCCGTGATTGATGTATCAGGTGCGAAATCACCAAATCCCATACCATGAAGTACGCTTCGTATTTTGGTCTCCATTTCATATCCGCCTTGATCTTTGAACCAATCCGAACGCAGAGCATATCGATCTAATAGATCTTGATATTTCTTAGGATTCTCCATCGATAGGGGATCAGCAATTTGTTTCTCCATTAACCTCAGTTCTTGTTCGGCATCGATTAATGGTGTGAACACGCTCAGCATTTCTTCCCAAAGCGTCCGATCTGAATGAAGACCACTATTCTGAGCAAGATAACCTATCGTTGTTTCTTTGGCTTTGAATATTTGTCCTCCATCATGGGATATTTCCCCTGCTAGAATCTGTAGGAAAGTAGACTTACCTGCACCATTTACACCAACGAGTCCAACTGTCTCTTTTTCAAGAATTTGTATATTAATTCCATCGAGAACCGGATGAACTCCGTACAATTTTTTAATACCAGTGGCTTGAAGCAACATGCGGTGGAAACCTCCATCTTTGTTCTTATTTAAAATATAAGAAATTATAAGTTTCACTTGATACTCTATCCCTTATATTTCCGCTAAAACGGGTTCTGTTCTTGAAAAAGGATAACACGGCCGTTTCTACTTGATAGCTATTTTACATGAAAAGCTTACAATAGGCGACTTCCATAGCAGGACTTGAAGGCATTCTTGGCGAAAAGAAAGCAACAGTGGTACACTATAGGCAAATCATAAGTCTAAGTAAGTATAGAGAAGGCGGCTGCATGGGAATGAACGGGAATAACGACCCATTATCCGATACCAAAAAAAAACTGCGCTTTAATATGAATGATGAGCGTAATTCACTATCAAATATTCAACGTGAACAGTGGTCTAATGAGGCTATTTATCATATGATGCAAGTATTGGAATCTATGAAAATAAGTAATTTTCTAGTCTATATTTCATTTCGCTCTGAACTGAATACAAGACCTTTAATTGAATGGGGATGGAGCAAGGGACTACAAGTGCTTGTTCCAAGATGTAATCCTAAGGATTACTCTATGGATATCTATTCACTTCGAGATTGGGATGAACTGTCGTCAGGCTCATATGGTATAGAGGAACCTAATCCCCTTCGTACAAGTGCTTTTGGGCATCAATGTGTGCCAGACGTGATTATCGTACCAGGTCTCGCTTTTGATAGGATGGGAGGAAGATTGGGATACGGCAGAGGTTATTATGACCGATTGTATGAGAGGTTACAGCCATACGTTGATCATAGAAGAGCTCCTATCTTGATTGGACTTGGCTATGAAATGCAGGTCGTGAATAAGGTGCCTATGGGTAGGCATGATGCAATGCTAGATATTCTCGTGACAGAGAAGGCAATCGTGAATTGTGATAAGGAGGGTAACGATGGAATTAACTCATTTCAATGAACAGGGTAGAGCGCGTATGGTGGATGTGTCCGACAAGGACGTGAGTGCACGTACGGCGGTTGCCCACACAACGGTTATAATGGAAGCAGAGACACTTACGAGGATCAAGACGGGTAAGATTAGCAAAGGTGATGTACTTGCAGTGGCTCAAGTAGCAGGTATTATGGCTGCGAAGAAAACATCCGATTGGATTCCAATGTGTCACCCTTTGCCACTCACGGGCATAAATATTCATTTTACAGACAATGATCATAATGAACTATACATAGAAGCAACCGTCAAGACAACTGGAAAGACAGGCGTAGAAATGGAAGCATTGACCGCTGTGTCCGCTGCTGCCCTTACGGTATATGACATGTGTAAGGCACTACAAAAGGATATGGTTATAGGACCCACTCTGCTACAATCTAAGACAGGTGGAAAGAGCGGAGATTATCAACTTAAATCATAGAGATAGAATAAAGAAGAGAAGGAGGAGGGTGATCACATGGTATGGAAAACAGCGATCTTAACTGCCAGCGATAAAGGAGCCAGAGGCGAGCGTGAAGATACGAGTGCCCAGGTCATCCGGGAGTTGGTGGAAGAGGAATTGGGCGGAGAGATCGTAGAATACCGCATCGTGCCCGATGAACAGGATGAAATCATGGCATCACTCATTGAACTAACGGATTATTTCAGGGCGGATCTCGTTCTAACGACAGGAGGAACGGAACTTGCCATTCGAGACGTAACTCCAGAGGCGACAAGGAAGGTTATTGAACGTGAGGTTCCAGGAATGTCAGAAGCGATGAGAGAAGCAGTGATGCAACGTAATCGATCTGCCATGCTATTTCGCGGTATTTGTGGCATAAGAGGGCGAACACTTATTGTGAATCTGCCAGGTACCCCCAAAGGAGTACACGAATGTCTAGCAGCGATTATGGATCAGCTACCTGAAGCACTCCTGATGGTAACAGGTCAATATCGACAATAGATCACAATATTTATTGCGAATTAACCATGAAAATCACTGTGTTTATGTGATATAAGTTATGGTATAATTCGTATATTAAATATTTGTTTTAGTTGAAAGAATAGATCATCTGAGAATCTTTCATAAGGAATTTATAGGATGAAGGAGGAATTAATAATGGGAATTGGAACACCGGGTATTATTTTGCTTGTTATATTGGCGCTATTACTGTTCGGACCCAATAAGTTGCCTGAATTAGGACGCGCTGTAGGACGGACATTCCGCGAATTTAAGAATGGGGCACGTGACATCATGGAAGATTCGGCTCCACAGAAGTCTGAATCCAAAAAAATAGACAATTCTCAGAATGAATTGGAAAATAAACGCCTTCCCGAATAGCACGTCAGCATCATACTGACAGTCGAATCCCTTCCTCTGGGTAGGGATTTTGTTCTGTCCAAAATAGGCGTGAAAATAGGAGGTGACATATATGTCAGTAGAGCAAGATGAGATGTCCATTTTTGAACATTTGGGTGAACTGCGTAAAAGAATTATTTATATTTTGATTGTATTTCTTGCGGGACTTATTATTGGTCTATTTCTGGCCAAGCCTATCTATGATTATTTACTCCAAGCGGATACGGCCAAGGATTTTGTCCTTCACGCCTTCTCCTTCTGGGATGCCATTGGGATATACATGAAGATTTCTATGGTTGTATCGCTAGTTATATCCATCCCTTGGATCGCATATCAATTGTGGGCCTTTGTAGGTCCAGGCTTAAGGGAACAAGAACGTAAAGCAGCGTTGCGATATGTACCGTTTGTGTTGATTCTTTTCTTAGCTGGGATATCCTTTGCGTACTATATTGTATTTCCGATGGCACTTTCTTTCACAACTGCGGTTACCATAAGCATGGGTTTAGAAGAAACCTATGGCATTACGCAATACTTCAGTTTTATGTTTAGTCTAGTGATTCCGTTAGCTCTTCTCTTTGAATTACCTCTTGTTGTGATGTTCTTAACCAAAATTAGAATCTTGAATCCATTGCGACTGCGCAAAATGCGAAAGATCTCTTATTTTGTACTCGTATTTATAGCTGTAGTGATCACACCACCAGATTTCATCTCTGACTTTTTAGTGACGATCCCACTCCTATTATTATATGAGTTCAGTGTGTTTGTATCGGCACTTATATATCGCAAACAATTAGCAGCTGACGAGGCGCTGGAAGCGAAATATCGGCAACCAACGGATCCAACCGAATAATTAAACAGCAAACGGCTTTATTGTCCTCATAAGGGGCAGTGAAGCCGTTTGCTTCGCTAACAAGCTGAGATATGTTATTCTATCTGTCCAGTGCACAAGGGGCATGCCACTCGGCTTTAACAGTATTCCTGTATAAAAGTAATTATTTGGAAATGTCCTAACGATAATAGATTGAACTAAAGTTTGCGCTCACCAGTTCAATCATTTCTAAAGAAGATCATGAATATGGAGTTTTGTCTTTAGTTCAATCTATATTATTAGAGGCATATATAACGGGGGGGTGGATAGAATGGATGAGAGCTCACACATTTTATTTTGAAAAAAGCCGTCAAAGGACTTGAAAAATGTGCCCAAGTTGAGTATCATAAAAATTGGTTGTTAGCACTGAGGCTTGTCGAGTGCTAATACATATTTCGACAGATGTTACTGTATCACAACATACTATATTAATAAGGAGGCTATTTTTCATGATCAAACCTTTAGGTGACCGCGTATTGGTAGAACCAATCGAGCAAGAGGAAACAACAGCATTTGGAATTGTCCTTCCGGACTCCGCTAAAGAAAAGCCGCAAGAAGGTAAAGTTATTGCAGTAGGAAGCGGTGCGGTAAAAGATGGAGCGCGTGTTGCTCTTGAAGTAAAAGAAGGCGACAAGGTTCTTTTCAGTAAATATGCCGGAACAGAAATCAAATATGAAGGTAAAGAATATTTGATTATGAAAGAAAGCGACATCCATGCGATTGTAGGTTAATTATCATAAATGAACGTATGTAATATATAATCCTTAAGGAGGAATACATCACCATGGCAAAAGATATTAGATTTAGTGAAGACGCTCGCCGCTCTATGCTGCGCGGTGTTGATGCTTTGGCAAATGCAGTAAAAGTAACATTGGGACCTAAAGGTCGCAACGTAGTTCTTGAGAAGAAATTCGGTAGCCCGCTTATTACCAATGATGGTGTAACGATTGCTAAGGAAATCGAACTTGAAGACGCTTTTGAGAACATGGGCGCACAGCTCGTTAAAGAAGTGGCTACAAAGACGAATGACGTAGCTGGTGACGGTACTACTACAGCAACAGTTCTAGCTCAAGCGATGATTCGTGAAGGCCTTAAGAACGTTACTGCAGGTGCTAACCCAATGGTTATTCGTAAAGGGATCGAGAAGGCTGTTAAAGCGGCTGTAATCGAACTTAAGAACATCGCAAAACCAATCGAAGGCAAACAATCTATTGCACAGGTTGCATCGATCTCTGCTGCTGACGAAGAAGTAGGCGAATTGATCGCTGAAGCTATGGAAAAAGTGGGTAATGATGGTGTTATCACTGTTGAAGAATCCCGTGGATTCGCTACTGAATTGGAAGTCGTGGAAGGTATGCAATTCGACCGCGGTTACATTTCTCCATACATGATTACAGATACGGACAAAATGGAAGCTATTCTTGAGAATCCATACATCCTAATCACTGATAAGAAGATCAGCAGCACACAAGAGATCTTGCCATTGCTTGAGAAAATCGTGCAACAGGCTAGACCACTTGTATTGATCTCTGAAGATATCGAAGGCGAAGCGCTAGCTATGCTAGTCGTTAACAAATTGCGTGGTACTTTCAACGCAGTTGCTGTTAAAGCTCCAGGATTCGGTGATCGTCGTAAAGCAATGTTGCAAGATATCGCTGCATTGACTGGCGGACAAGTGATTACAGAAGAACTGGGTCTTGACCTAAAAACCGCTACAATTGAGCAATTGGGTACTGCACGTCAAGTGCGTGTAACCAAAGAAAACACAATCGTCGTTGATGGCGCTGGAAACAAAGCTGATATCGATGCTCGTGTAAGCCAAATTAAAGCACAATTGGAAGATACAACTTCCGAGTTCGACAAAGAGAAATTGCAAGAGCGTCTGGCTAAATTGTCCGGCGGCGTAGCAGTTATCAAAGTCGGTGCTGCAACTGAAACAGAACTTAAAGAACGCAAACTACGCATCGAAGATGCCTTGAACGCAACTCGCGCTGCGGTTGAAGAAGGTATCGTATCCGGTGGTGGTACTGCACTTGTGAACGTATATAGTGCTGTAAATGCTGTAGACGTGACTGGTGACGAAAGAACAGGCGTAAACATCGTATTGCGCGCTCTTGAAGAACCAATCCGTACAATCGCAGCTAATGCTGGTCAAGAGGGTTCTGTTATTGTGGAACGCTTGAAGAAAGAAAAAATCGGTATCGGCTACAATGCTGCTACTGACGAATGGGTGAACATGTTCGAAGCTGGTATCGTTGACCCTGCTAAAGTAACTCGTTCCGCATTGCAAAATGCTGCATCTGTAGCTGCAATGTTCTTGACTACTGAAGCAGTAATCGCTGATAAGCCAGAACCAGAAAAAGCCGGTGGAATGCCTGATATGGGCGGCATGGGTGGTATGGGCGGAATGATGTAATTAATACATCAAAAAACCTGATATGCTAGTGTTTATAAGGCTCCCGAGAGGGAGCCTTATTTCATTAAATCACATAAAAATCACATTCTCTGCTAAAATTCAAAATTTAGGATGTCCGCAAAATGGGTTTTGATCTTTTCGCTGGCATTCTTTTTCATTTTGTCGGTTACATAGGTGTAGATTTTTAGTGTGGTGATTAATATATTTTTTGAATAAACGGGTATCCATTGTCATGGGCAAATACAAAGTTTTTATCGTGGTAATCTGTGAATAAGGTTTTATTCATTGGTTTGGATGTTGTTTGATTCTTCTTGTGATTTAATATTAAATTCATAACACTTTCATCTAAGTCGAAATCACAAATCGACGCTGTGGTTTTTGGTGGAGTCAATTCATTTCGCATATTATTATCAGGGTTATAAAGTGTCTTGGTGATCCGGCTAATATTGGTTTCAAAATTTAAATCAGTCCATTTCCATGCGCACAGTTCTCCTGATTTCAAAGTATCCTTCTTAAAGGTAGTATTTTCAATTTCTTCGACGGTTAGCATCTTTACAGGAATCATATACGGATCGTTTTTCCTTAGAATATCCAAAATTATACTTTGATTCATCCCTATTCCAGTATTCAAATACCAATGATGCTATGAAAACTTAAGAAAACAGGAGGAAATGAGAGCTAATGCTTTCTTCATAGAGGGAGGATAGTTTAATTTTAATATGCTAAAATGTACGCAGAAGCTTTCAAAAGCGCGTTGACGATAGGATTAGAATGGGCCAAGCTCAGCGGAACAGCCCCAAGCGGGCTTTTGCGTTTTTTGCTTCAAGCCCCTGTGCCGTCGTATATGTAAAGTTAAGTAAAGATATTCATTGCCTATAACCCAGCAATATCCCAATGTTATGATATTTTCATATCAGATGCGCACTGATGTTATTACAATTTGAAAATGGAAGGGACGATCAAATGATGGGTAAGGATAATATCATTAAAGCGATGCTCTCTGAAAAGGTAAGTATGACACCTAATGGATTTGTTGCAGATCAATTAAGCCCAGAACAGTTTGCAGATAGCTACGAATTGTTTTTTGACAAGATTCTTGAGATCAGTTTATCAGATATAGCGGGAGTAGAAGGCTATGGTGAGTTTAATGATGATTGTAAAACAGAATATGGGACCTGTAGGGAATTTTTAATCGATACATTTGCAGAAGCTAAAGAAGGGTATTGGTTTAATTGGAGGGAAATGTTCGAAACAACGGTTTTAGAACGTGAATTCTTCGAGAAATACTTTAAGGAAATGGAGGGCAGAATTCGTTATTGTGAAGGAAATCGTTATTTGGTTTATAATAATACGTTTTTCGTCAATATGATTACAGATGGGAAGACTATTGTCGGTTTCCCTGACTGGAGCAGATCCGGCATTTGCGATTTCCTATTGGATTTCGCCATTATGGACCTAAATAAGCCTTACTTGAAGATACCGGAATTGTTAGCTGAGTATTGCAAGAAAAGGGATATCGTCATACCGGATTTTAAAGAAAGATTCTTATGTATGGCTTATTATAAAGGGATCGATACCTTGCGTTGGCATGCATCGATTGATGACACGGAATCCTGCATGTCCATCATGAAATCCATCAGCGAATTGAAAGATCGACTATACGCCCTATAGATGGTGATGATATGAAATATGAAAATGCTAGCGATGTGATACCAGAGGAGCTATTGAAAGAAGTCCAGAAATACGCGGCAGGCAAACTTCTTTATATTCCTACTGGTGAGGAAAAAAAGGCTTGGGGTGAGACGTCCGGTTACCGAGATCAACTGCAGAAGCGCAACCTCATGATTCGCAATAAGTATGCTCATGGAGTTACGGTTTCGGAACTTGCGGACGAATACTTTTTATCCTTGGATTCCGTAAAAAAAATCATCTATTCGAAGAAAAACGATAGACATTTATCATATGCCCCGACTTTGGAGTCAGCTGTACAGTATGCGAACGTCGGGATGTTCGAAGAATGGATTCAATGCTATCTGCTGCTTACCCGAAAAGTCATTCCTATTCTACATGATTTCATGAAGGAAGATCATCTATATATCGGAATCGTTAAGTTTCCACTGCGTCTCATTCAACTTGACGAAATAGAGATCGGGGAATACCATGCAGCTGAAGATGATGACCATGCAGCCGCTCCACCACCGCTTCTTGTTCAGTACGAAGAAGGCAAATTTCATTGCATCGTTCAGAAGAAGCTATTAAACGTATTAAAACAACGCAAAGTAAATGCTTATCCGACCATAATCGTTATGAAAGGAAATGACGATTATAAAAGGTTTATGAAATACTACGGAATCATATCCTTTTATGTTGATAAAGTATGATTTTGATAACGGGCCATCCATTGCGGGATGGCCAAAAACTTCGCAGGATCCGTAGAATAAATAAAAGAGATAGTAATTCCGCTATAAAGTCACGACGGCAGCCGGTCGGCACGACACGATAGTTCAATTGCATTAAGGCTGCCACATGGCAGCCTTTTCAGCTAACAGGCAGATATGCTCAATAAAATGAGCAGTTGAAGATAGTATCCACTTATTATTAAATTATAATTGAACGTTCTTACCGACTTCTATGTGCATGGAATGTCGGACAAACAACACCCATTTTTCATAGAGTAAATATTGAAAGGAGTGAACGAATGGATTGGCTAGAAAGAATGAATAACGCATTGGACTATATTGAAAATAATCTTGATGATGAGATAGACTACAAAGAGATTGCAAGAGCCGCTTATTGTTCTGAGTTCCATTTTTCAAGGATGTTTTCTTCTATTTCAGGCATATCACTCTCAGAATATATTAGACGTAGACGATTAACACTTGCTGCATTTGAGTTTCAAAAAAGTGATATACGGATTATTGATGTAGCAGTTAAATATGGATATGTGTCTGCTGACTCGTTTTCACGTGCTTTTCAAAAGACACACGGATTAAAACCTTCGGATGCCCGCAATAATGGAGTACAATTAAAAGCCTATCCTAGAATCTCCTTTCAAATTTCAATTAAAGGGGTTGTCGAATTGGAGTACAGAATTGAAAATATTGATTATGAATTAAGAATAATTGGAAAAAGTAAGCCAGTAAAAACAAGTAGAGCATTTAAAACAATTCCTACACTTTGGAACAGTGCCAAAAAAGATGGATTTATGCAGAAACTAACTGATATGTCATGGGAAAAACCCAAATGCACACTTGAAGGTCTTTTGGGGGTTTGCGGAAAGGAAGCCGCCATAACTGATGAAGAATTTAATTACTTTATGGGGGTGAGATACGACGGGGAGTCTCCAAACAATATGGAGACAATTGTTATTCCTCCGAGTGCATGGGCAGTATTTCCTAATGTAGTGGACGCATGGAAACGATTGTATTCAGAATGGGTTCCTACGGCGGGGTATGAACTTGCTAATTTACCATGTATCGAATGTTATTACGGACCAAAGCATAAACCTAGACATGAACTTTGGGTTCCTATAAATCCTAAATAATTAGGTATTAAACTCCCATGAAAATTAAATCTGCAGTTACTGTAAAAAAGGCAATAGTAAAGAAGACGCGGCTCATTCATTTTTTAAAAGGTCGCAGCGCCCATAAAAAATATCGGTATATTGAAGAACTAAGAGACTTCTGCAATGGTTACAGAATATCCTAAGTTTTCTAGTCGTTTAGCTGCGTACTTTACAATAGATTGTTGCTTCTGTTTGTCAAAATAATCTTCGCCTAGATCTGCATAGATTTCTTCACGTTTCGGAGCTATTCTCACCGGAGTTGCCGGATTAATTGTGACAGCGGTTTGGGCAGGAATTAAACTTGGAGGAGGGTAATTACTTTGGACAAAACTAAATATAAGATTGAACGGCGCTATATCGACAAGCGTCAAAACGTTCGGCCTGGTACCCGACTTACTTCGGGATCACCGGGCTTTTTTGTTGCACATGATACAGGTAACCCAGGAGCAACCGCAGATAATCATTTTAATTATTTTCTAAATCTTAAGGATCGAACTGCTTCGGCTCAAGTCTTTATCGATGATAAAAAGATACTTGAAGTCATACCAACTGGGACAGGCCCTGAGCCAGCCGAAAAAGCATGGTATGTCCTATACAACGTACCAACTGATAACGATAGGTTTGGGGATGACTCTAATGATATCGCTCTAGGTGTTGAATTGTGCTATGGGGTAAGATTAATTTCACTGAAGCGTACAAGCGATTCGTGTGGTATCTGGCGTTCTGCTGCGACAAGTGAGGTATTAACCCTGTGACGCATATCCCTAGTCATAAACAGCTTGATCCAGCACGAAAAAGAGACTGTGATCAAGGGTTGGCTTTCAGGAGGAAAAACCTTAAAGGATTTAATATATGATGTGCAAGGATCAACTAAATCATATATATGCGTCTCCTGGTCGTCCGTCGATCCGGCCAAATAAAACAACAAACGCTTGGACTATGATGGGCCCAAGCGTTGTTGTTTGCTGAGTGAAAAGAGGAAGCTGATATCTTATTGTGCTTGTACGAATTCAGCCGATTTAATCCCGGCTTGGTGACCGAAAATAACGATCTCCGCAACGGAGTTACCGCCAATCCGGTTTTGACCGTGCAATCCGCCTGTAACTTCGCCTGCTGCGAACAGTCCCGGAATCGGTTTGCCGTCTTTATTTATAACTTCTGTGTTCGTATTGATTTTCACGCCGCCCATGGTGTAGTGAATCCCTGGACCGATTCTGATTGCATAGTATGGTGCGCTGGACAAGTCGTTGTCCATTGCTGTTGTTCTGCCGAATTCGGCATCCTTTTTATTCTTCACTGCGCTGTTCCATGTATCCAGCGTGGCTGTAAGCTGATCTGCCGGAACGCCCATTTCTTTGGCTAAAGCCTCGATCGAATCCCCTTGAATGACAAAGCCCATTTTTTCATATTGCTGGATCGCTTTCGCGCGGGATTTTACGCCAGAATCGAATACAAGATAAGCCGATTTTTCAGGAAGTTTATTGATTGCGGCGGTGACATTGTCACGAGTATTCAGTTCGTTGGTGAAACGTTTGCCGTCACTGGACACGAGGATCGCTCCTTCTCCGCGAACAGCTTCTCCAATGAGATAGGATTTCTCTTGCTGCACCGTTGGGTGAACTTGGATTTGGTCCATATCCACCGTTGTACCACCGAGTTGTTCAATCATCTTAATGCCGTCACCGGTGCTGCCTTCTTGGTTTGTTGTCACGAGACCTTTTAAATCCGATCGAACTTCGGAGATCATATCCATATTGGCGCCGTAACCGCCTGTTGTCACAACGACGGCATCCGCCGCAATATTTTTCTCATCTTTCTCGTTGAAGATGACTTTGACGCCGTTTACTTTGCCGTCTTTTTCCGTAATTTCCTTCACGTTAGCATTTACAAAAAGCGGAATTTCTTGTTCCTGTACATTTTTCACCAAACCGCTGACAAGGTATTGTCCTACCGCTGAGCCGTCTTCAGGACGGTGTGTGCGCTTTTCCTTCATGCCGCCAGTAATCGTGATATTGTTCAACTGAATCCCTTTGGAATCCAGCCAATCGATCGCAATTGCCGAATTGTCAACGAAGTAACGAAGCATGTCCTTGTCGTTTGTATCATGACCGCCTTTTAAGGTTTCTTCATAAAATAAATCATTGCTGTCTTGTATGCCTTGCTCTTTTTGAAATTTGGTTTCAGAAGCATTCATTCCCGAAGATGATTTTAATGTATTCCCGCCGGCAACCGGCATTTTTTCAAAAATAACCGGGTTCATGCCTTTTCCTTTTGCTTCAAGTGCAGCAGTCATACCGGCACCGCCTGCACCGATAATGATGACATCATATTTATCTTTTAGTTGATCGAACGGTGTATAGCTGGTTTGAGATGCTCCCGAAACGGCTTCCGTTTCTTTGGCCTCTTCTTTTTTTGCATTGTCCTGACTCTGACTCTGACTCTGATTCTGATTCTGATTCTGGTTCCCGTTACCGCATCCCACGATCACGAGCATGAAAGTGAGAACGAGAATAAGCGTTGCTGCAACTTTCTTTTTCATGTTTAACCCCTCCGCTATTCTATGTTGGTATTTAGATGAACCTAAAGAGCAAATGAATTAGCCTCTTTGTTCACATCATTATAGTATACTATCGGCCTCAACCGTAGTGAATTTTTTCACAATTGTTTTAAATTTCGTCAGTGATCATGGATCATGCATCGGGTTTCTACAGGAAATTGCCTTTTTGGTTGAACATATATCTAATTTATGGTGTCCCTCTGTTGACATAATACTACTAAGTTGTAGTCATTATCTTCTATATCAAATAATCTATGTGAATATTAGATACACCTTACATTAGCATGACAAAATCGTAAGATAGGAACCCTCAATTGTTAGGGAAATCGATGGTGATTAGGCTCTCTCTCTTTTAAGATGTAAGAAAAAAGGAAAGGGAGGGTGGTGTGAAATGAGTTTTTTAGAACTGAATATTAATTTATTTTTATTTAGAATGATTAATGACTTAGGGAAACAATACCCACACTTAAATCCTGCTATGATTTTCATTGCTGAGTATATGGTATTTTTCTTAGCTTTAGGTGTTATCGTGATTTGGTTTACTCGAAATAAAAAGAGTAGAATGATGGTTGTTTGTGCAACCATTACTTTTGTATTTGCTGAAATAATCGGGAAAATAGCAGGGGAATTTCATTCAAATAATCAACCATTTGCTGAGTTGACAAATGTTAATAAATTAATTGAAAAAGCAGTTGATAATTCCTTTCCAAGCGACCATACAATATTGTTTTTCTCATTTTGTGTATCCTTTTGGATGTTTAAAAGAGGATGGTGGTTTTTATGGATTATACTGGCTTTCCTTATTGGTATTTCTCGTATTTGGGTCGGTGTCCACTATCCAACAGATGTTCTAGCAGGAGCTATTATAAGCATCATTTCAGGTTCGATTGTTTATCTTGTTGTTCCTAAGTTAAGCTTGACTCAGAAATTATTAGGGGGTTATGAGAAATGCGAACAATGGGTTCTATCTCCATTAACTAAATCGAAGGGGAAAAGATCAAAGGATTATTAAGAGAAAATAACATAAAAAAATTTATGGAGCGTTAGTTGAATTCATCGAACGTACTAAGCTTTAATTTACTAGATTTTGAACAAGCTGATACTAGAAAAAGTAGGAAGACCATTTATTAAAGTGAGTATTCGCATTTTATGTCTCCTTTTGGTTAACTAAATGGTCAACAACATTTGAAATACTATAAAAAACATCCACGAATTAACTTTTTTGAAGTGCTATCGTATAAAACCCCTATTTTATTTCAATTATGAACTTACTCGGTGAATGGAGTAAGGAATGTGATATGACCATAGATACCCCAATAACGATTGAGAAAGAGATCATTTTACATAGCCTTGAGCCACAGCGAATACTGAAAGAATTGTAGAGGTTAACAGTTAAGTAAATAGACAATTACATTCCTTCGAATTTGAAGAAATTACAAGTGGCAGTTGTGCCTTAGGTCACTGACAATAGGGGTAGGGGGTATAGTATTATGTGTAAGTGAAATAGGAGGTCAGTACATGAAAACGAAAGTCTTAGCTGTGATTGGTGTCGTAGTCTTATCTATTGGTATTGGAACTATTGCCTATGCTACTGAGGTAGGAACAGGACCTGTAAGAGAGATGCGTCCATTCATGAAAGAAATGCATCCGAACCTCAATGAATCAGAGTTAGAGCAAATGTACAATAGTTGTCATCAGCAGGGAAGTGATAATAATTATTCATCAAGAATGATGAATAATAATTCAAGGATGTATGACAATTCCATGATGCATCACTAGTATACAACCATCATCTAAAGGATTCGTGAAAGAGCACTGAGGGGCTCTTATATTTCTCGCTGAAACGGATACCGTCCATATAAGTATCGTATCCATTTCTACTTGTGTAACAATCTAGTATTAGCTAGATCTCAGAATCGAACTTTTCACTTCATATCGTGCACTCTATGAAATGGTCGACATGATGTAATTAGGGATTAAACCTTATTGTAACTATGGATGAAAAGAGGCGTAAATATTTCCTTGGTGTTCCAAAGAAAGAGGCTTTGCATGAGTTGAGTAAACTTGTGTATATCCTTTTTCTTTTTTTTGACATGAAGATATACATATTTCTTTTAGAGGTTCGCTAATGTAACTGTTTTAGGCCTTGATCTGAATGCTCAAATGGTTACAATCAACACCCATCTGAATATATATAGTAAAGAAACGAGTCAGAACATGTCATTTGAACGGATCACGCTTAATGTCTTTACTATCTAGCGGCGCTTAACAACAACCACTGGCTTCCTGCTCAATTGACCGAGTTGATAGATCCGTATGTGTATTAGCTGTAGTTAGGCTTGACAATATCATTGAATCGTCTAATAGCATAGGTGAGTTTATAACGATGAAATAATCAGGAGGGGATAGCAATGACAGATGAGCAAGGAGTCAATTCAAATGAAATGAAAGCACAAGTTACACCGAATGAGCAGAATCTATCTCCACTAACGGAGAAAGTGATCAAAGACGATATGTTAGCTTCGGAAGATTTAGATTTGAGGACTATGGTAGCGGCTAATGGAATCATTAGCATTGAAATTCAAGAATCAGAAATGAGACAACAAAAAAAATTAGATGAATATGGAGTGAGTATTAGCAAATATACAGTTGATCCAGCAGGCGTACTCGATAGCTATGGAGGGTTAATGTCAGCACTAACAGCATCTTCTGACGAAATATTAATCCCAAAAGGAGTTTATCTAATAAGGCAAAATATAACCATTCCTGCAAATAAGAAACTAGTGTTTGGTCGTAACGCTAGATTGAAACCTGCTAATGGAGTGACCATTACCATTCATGGTACATGGGTTGCGAGTGATGATGATTGGATATTTGATATGTCTCTAGGTGGTGTTATCGGAGGGGATTTCAAAGTAAATGAAATACGCCCTGAATGGACAGGAGCGAAAGGTGACGGAATTACGGATGATGCAAAAGCATTTAATGACGCCATGACTCTATGTGCAAAAAAGAGAAAAATGCTATTGGGTGCGAAAATATATAAGGTTAAGTCCACGATAGAAAACAATGCTAGAGGAATCGAAGGTGTTGCAACATATGTTGATGGCGGAAACAGTGGTACTTTAATTACATTTGACCCAATTAATAAAGAAACTGATCTACTTCCTTGTATAAGGATAGCAAACGCAGGTGTAAATGTAGTATTTGAAAACTTTAGAATATCGGGTGTCGTAGCTTATAATTCGCGGTACCTATCTAGATGGGTCGATAAAAGTAAGTTCGAAGCAGGGACCTACGATATGTTTTCTACTGGTGTTGTTGCAATAGATATATCTGGGTCAGCTACCCCCACGTTTCGGAATATTTCGAGTACATCGGTAAAAGTCGGACTGTTATTAAACAGTATGAAGGGTCATATAACAAGCTATGATTGTAGTTGGAGTGGCTTGATTGGTGTCTATTGCCGCAGAAACAGCGATGACTATTTCTTCCAAGGCGGGAGTGTAGCGGGTACATTTTGCGGTATGATGTTGGGCATAATCAACACTTCTAACCATCGTGGTGGAATGTCGGTAAGGATGACGAGAGTCCATATGGGATTTAGTCCATATTGTATTTATCAAGTCAAAGATACGGATGATTATGACTCACTTGTTAACTGTGTCGGGTTGAACGGCGCGTTTGAATCAGTACGGTTTGAAATGATTGGTGAAGCATGCATTAAATTATTACCCAAATCCGATTCAAGCGGTTATTATTCAGGAGCGGGTTTAACTTGGTCCCCTATTAATTATACAGATGAGCAAGGCAGATGGCAGTATTCCCTCCCTGATGATTTAATGGTCCCCACAGAAAAACAAAAATATTGCTTTTATTTTGGTAACATCAATAACAAGCTAATCATGGATAATTGGGATGCAGGCGGTGCTTATAAATCGCCTTATTCAGCAGGAGCGATAGGGGTAGCTTATTTTGACCACATTGCAACGGATGATATCATGCTGGATGGACTTGGGAATGATCCGAGTCAGATCACTGTTAGGAGGAAAAAGGAAACAGCATCCTTGACATTAATAACTCCCCAAGCAGTGGAAGACGTAATACATGCTAGAGCATACAACCCTATAAGTCATGGGCAACTATCAAAAAACCCTGAGTTATTATCTAGTTGGATTACAAATAATGGGGTTGCGTTAACTGTGGTGACGGACTTATCACAACTTCCAATAGGCTTGAGCGGTGAAGCTAAATCATATTTAGGAGAGAATGTTACAATACTAAAAGTGAAACCGGATGGTATGAATAATCCATCGTTATATTTGCCTTCAGGAATCTTTCCTCCGGTTGCTGATACCGAAAGGGAAATATGCTTTGAATATTTTGTTTTGTGTGAAGTGCAAACAAGTATCAGAACCAGTCTTGGGTTCGCTTCAGCTCCCTCGTTATATGACCAAACGTACACTATTCCTGCGCTCAAATGGTTAAGAATACGCAATAGAGGACTGAAACAACCTGGTGGTACGTTTTTACAGGCACAGTTTGGTGGTTTAAACAAGACGACCCCATTGTATTTGGCTGGAGTAATGGTTAGTTATGACCAGATAAGAACTTATTCCCCTGTTTATCATGCTTATACAAATACTGATTTTGAAATAGGAGATAAAAGAGGATTAATACTGACGGACACCGTTGACGGGAATAGAAGTAAACTAACCCTAACAAATGGATCTCTACAGTCTGCAAATACGAACATCAAAACAAAGGTTTATTCACCGAATGGAGTGCCTTACAAATTAAGTGTAGCTGATGATGGTACTTTAACAACAACATTAGATGCATTGGTATATGCTTCATTTGACCAAGCTGATAGCACAACTTCATTAGGCAGTATCATTGGTGGGGAATGGACCGTTTTCGGAAAATGGGGAATATTATCAAATGAAGCTTATCCTATTGATGCCAGGTCAACACAACTTGCATTCCTATCTGTAGGAACCACGAATTACAATGTTGGGTGCACTATGAAAGGTCAATCAGCAGATGGTTCGAATTATAGCAAACCCGGTATTCTGATTAAATATATAGACTTGAATAACCACTTTTGGGTCGAACTCACAAACACAGCCATATTGATTACCAAAAGGTTGGATGGATTAGGGATGCAGCTTGCATCCGTAGCGTTCACTCCAGTAGATGATGTCTATTTCAAAATGAGGGTGGCAGTTATGGACAATGTTATATCTGTATACCTTAACGGGGATTTAAAACTCAGTTATAAGCTCACTCCTGTAGAGATAACAGTGTTTGGATCGTCTCAAAATGTAGGTTTGAGACATCGCAGTGTTGGAACTATATCTACTCCGCCTCCAACAAGGTTTAATAATTTTGTAGTAGAACGAATATAAAGGGGGATCTGATATGTTGATACCCAGTCGATAGATGCACTAAATGCGTTATCAGTCTGCCATTGACTTGAGGTAAGAGGTTCGGATTCCCCTACCTCAAGTTAATTTAGGGGGATGAGAGTATGGTCGGAATCATTATTCTTGGCTAATGATAGCGCATGATAGTCTGTTATCTGTTATTTCCCGATTGCAGATAAAACCATGTCAGTCAACTGATGAACTGTAGGCTCATGCAATGGGCGCTGGAGCTGATAAATGTCGATACTGCCGGACATACGGGCTGTCGTATCGAAATGCCATGGGGTGAATCCGCTGTTTGGAAGAAAAAAATTACGGTATGTATGTCGATATAGGAGAGGGAGACGCTCTAACTTCTCTATCGTTCGAATACTGACGTGGTTACAATCGGTCTTGATCAGCTCAAATATACCGGCTAGGGGAAGGGTATCGACAGAAAAGTGGGAGGCGACGGGGATTGCATATTTGGTTTCTCGTTCGAATAACGGCCGGAATTGATCCGAATTCATGCCGAAGGTATCCAGACTCTCCTGCCAAAGTTTCTGCTGCGGATAGGCTGGAGTCACATAAGGGGTATTATGGGGATCAAGAGTGACGGCGATGACATCGTCGGTTAACAGTTGGAAACCCCGCTGGATAAAGGAGGATGCAAGAGTAGACTTGCCATGGCCGGAATCACCAATGAAAGCGTAAGCTTTGTGGTCAATGACTACTGCACTGCCATGCAAAGGGAGGATCCTTCTCTGTAGTAAAATAGCGCCCATGCATGATCCAAGAACATATAGTCGAATTTTATCCTCGTCCGCGCCCTTCCCAGGCGAAATATAGATGGTTGTTCCACCTTCGACGGCGAAGACAGCCAGATCTGGTATCCAGAACATAATCAGATTCTCGGTTACTGCGGATTTCTTAGGTGGGACAGAAAGTTCTAACCATTTTTCGGTTAAGTCAGCATAGCGGATAGCGATATCGATAGTACTATCAGGATTGTCTATCTGCTGCAGTTCAGGCAGTGGGATGTCGCTTTGTATGGAATACCCGAAGGCTTTATATATGGTCTTGCTAATTGTATGAATCACTATCCTCGCCCCATTTCTTGAAATATGAATAAAATAAGAAGCCCTTATACCCGCTAAGGAATATAAGGGCTGTGCTTCAATAAGAATGATATCTTATGTTTAGCTGTAGTGTACATTTTCATCAGGGTCCGGTTGTACCCCATCCGGTCTTGCATCACCAGGACCAGCCATCGTCATGCTGATATTAAGTACTTCCAAAGCAGGTGCATTCCATTCTTTTTTCATATGTATCACCTCCTTTCAAAAGTTTTTTTGAAGAAATCGGTACACGATTAAGCTACGCATTAACAGCTTGATTGTAGGACTGTAGGCCTGATTCGGATCAAGGCCATTGCGGGCTTCAGCTAATGCATCATGGAAGACGGGCATGTTGATGATCTGCTGCATTCGAGAATCACGGCTCAGATGATCAAGCTCCTCGATAAACACAGGCCATTCCTTAGACATTCGATGGATAGAATCGGCTGCTTGTGTCCCTCGGGTACGTTGATTGAGCCGGATGGAATCAGGGAGCCAGCCTTTCGTAGACCGTCTAACTAATGCTCGATCGATGCCATCCTGAACGAATTGTTCCATCGGAGTTGAGAGGCAGAATCGAATAACCCGTAGATCATTGGTTGGATCATGGCTCCATACTGAATACCGAAGTGAGAGCTTACATCCACTTGCACCTGTCATACTCCACATATTTACACGATCGAAATGTTGCCTTCTCGCTTCAAGCGGATCTGCTGGAAGATCTTTAGAGGATCCAATACCAGTGAATGTATGATCGCAAAGCTTGTCATAGACTCCGGTTAGCAACGCAAAATCTGTATTTATTAATTGCGGATAATCATAGGGTACTCTGGAAGGTCTTACTCGTTCCAGAATCGGGTATGCCTTACGGCTGACAATGGAATAGACACGCTTGCGTCCGACTCCGACATTCTTACTGAACAGATTGATCTCTCGAGATAAGCGAAGCCATTCGAACTTCTTCATAAGTTTGGCATAATACTCGATTGCGGGACCCCAAGAGATACTGTAATTCCCTCTGGCACCATTGAGCAGAATGCCGATTCCGCGCTGCTGTGCTTGCTCATAGATTCCTCTCAACCAGAATGAATTATCGAAGAACTTGTAGGGCGACTCCATGATATCAAGCCAATCATCGATTTCCGAGAAAGAACTTCTTCCTTTGAAATCCAAGTAATTGTCGTTAATATTCCCTACATACTGTACCGTTTGCTGTATGAGGGGCCTTTCATCCGCAAATCTGTGCTTTGGTGTCCAATCCACGAATCCATCATCAGGGACGTAACTGAATGTATGAAGTGTATGGTTATCCTTCTGCAAGGCTCTGGCAGCAAAGCTAACGACTGCTCCTGAGTCTAATCCTCCGCTAAGATGAGAACCGACATTTCCGTTGCTTCGTTGGAGCCTTGTCGTAACGGCTCTATTGAACACGTCCCGGAACGCTTCTTCATAATCTTGCGATGATGCAAGCTGCAGAGGAGTTATATCCGTAAGGGCATTGTATCTGGTGATAACTACCTTATGATGCTTGATGTTTATCGTATGAGACGGCGGTAATTGCTCGATATGTTTATAAATAGTAGTTGAAAGATCTGGCGGTTCGAAAACACCGCTAATCGCGAGGAATTCTGCCAACCATTCTTCGTTAAGCTCTTTATGTATATAAGGCAAAGACAACAATGGATTAATTACGGTGCAGAAAGATAACTGTTGTTCATTGCGGTGATAGTACAGCGTACGAGCACCTGAGAAATCCCTAGCTCCAAAAAGTTGCTTCTTCCTCTCATCCCAGATTACGAAGGCAAAATCTCCTACCAGTCGTTCTGGCATTCGTTCACCCCACTGCTCATAAGCCAGCAGTATAACTTCACTATCGGTCATGTTCTTCCTAAGGATATGTAAGACTTGCAATTGATCCATTAACTCATCCCGGTTGTCAATGATGGCATCTGCCGTTATAGCGAGTCCTCGATTCGGGTCGTAGTAAGGCAGTGTTTCATGAATGGATTGCTCCGTGATCCACTGCGCATGGCATCCAAACATAATGTGATCCTTATGCCATAGCGCGCTTTGATTAGCTGGATATTTCTTCAGCGCTTCCATCATAAGGCTGCCATGCTCGATCTGAACGGATTCCTCATTGAAATGATAAATACCGGCTATTGCACTCATTCGGTCTTCCTCCGTTATGAACTACCATTACAGTAATAGATGTATTGATACAATATGTATCGAAGTCATCATATACCAAGTTACGAAATGTATCAAGTTATTTTTTCTAATATTATATAAATTGAATAAAGCTTCATTTTTTACTATCCAACATTACGTTTCTTGTACGCTTGGATCTTTTTCGAAATAGGATTAGACATAATAGATAAGCGAAGAGTATGCCTGCGGAATCGTTGGCAATGTCATAGATCCGACCGCCGCGGGAGAAGAATAGCTGAAGAATTTCAGTCAAGGCAGCATAGAGGATAGAGAAGAAGAAGGCGGATTTATATTTGCCGAAATTTGACGCGAGCAGAGCAAGGATAAAGAAACCGAGAAAATGTCCAATTTTTCGATGAATCCAATCATTTGTTCTCCATTGAAAATCAAGCCTAAGTAGTTCTGACCAATCAGGTATTGGATTGAACTGGAAGTCAACAATATGATATCTGATGAGCATATGAAAGTTAACCGAGCAAGTGAAAACGAATAGGACGAAAGCCCAAAAAGTAGTTAGAATAATTCGCATTTGGCATCTCCTTTCGTGAAAGCGCTTCTATTATATGTGTAATTTTATGAAATCGGAATCCGAAGAAAATTTAGATACAAATTGTATCTTTTTTTTTGTGTTAGTATATAGCAGCTCTAATAGCGTTTCAAGATCGAAATCGACCTGTTTTATTTAGAAGTACTCTGGACACATCTAATCTAAATAATCAGCTTCTTTGATGTATCAAATCATCGAAGCTGATTATTGTGGTGTTATTTATGCTTGTATCTCTACATTAACATACTAAATGTGATCATAATTGTAACACAGCAATTGAGCCTATAAGTATGCGCTAACAGAAAACGCGATTGAAATATAGCCTTGACATGATACAAATTGTATCGTAAAGTATGAAATATAAATGATACATATTGTATCATAAAAGCTTATGTAAGTAAATTTGGGGAATATTTGTCAGATCATCGATGATAGAAGTCAAATACAACCCTTTCTGCTACACATATTCTACAAATTGAGCGAGGGGTTGCAAGGGTATGGAACTCAAACAGTACTTTAGAATTATTCAGAAGAAATGGTGGCTGATAGTAGCTATTGTTGTCATCGCGTTCGCAGCGACAGGAGTCAAAAGCTTGTACTTTACAACACCGATCTATTCGGCGAACGCCAAGCTTATCGTTAATCAGTCAGCTTCGGTGGGTGAAGTGGCAACACTTAATGCGGGTACTATACAAACAAGTATCATCCTTATTAATTCTTATAAAGAGATTATCAGATCATCTGCAATCATGAATAAAGTTGTTGAAAAATTCCCTGGATTAGGATCAACTTCGAGGGAAATGTCTTCAATGATATCTGTCACTTCGGCAAACAATTCACAAGTGATGAATTTAGTCTATCAGGACACATCCTACGCCAAGGCCGCCGCAATCGTAAATGCTGTCTCGATGGTATTTAAAGAAGAAATACCTCACATTATGAATGCAGACAACATCACCATCTTAAGCGAGGCAGACACGACAATAACACCTTCTCCGATCAATATTAATCCGATCATGAATATTCTAATCAGCCTGGTTGTTTCGCTTATGCTGGCGATTGGACTGGTATTTCTGCTCGATTATCTTGACGATACATTGAAGACAGAAGCAGAAATTGTTGAAATTATGGACGTTTCAGTGCTTGCCGTTGTAGGAAAGATCACAAAGGGTGATCTAAAGATCTCGCGGAGGGCGAAGGCATTACAAAAACCAAAAGTAGGTGAGAGCAAGTATGCGTCGATCAATCAATGATAGCAGCTTAATTGTTTCCATGAATCCCGAATCGCCTATATCGGAAGTGTATCGGTTGCTTCGAACCAATATCCATTTTTCTTCTATAGATCAGGCATTGAAGACCATAATGGTCACTTCTTCCCAGGCAGGAGAAGGGAAAACCACAACAATAAGTAACTTGGCTATCACCTATGCACAGGAAGGTAAGAATGTGCTTCTTATTGATATGGATATGCGTAAGCCGTCGCTGCACCGTATTTTCTCCCAATCGAATCGTCAAGGCTTAAGCACGGTGTTAACAGGAGACACAAGTGTACAAGACGCGATCCAGGAAACCATGGTCAGTCATTTATCGTTGCTCCCTTCTGGACCGATACCTGGCAATCCGTCAGATCTCATTGATTCTACAGCCATGCGGGAAATGCTGGAGCAGTTGCAACAAGAATATGATGTTATTCTCATGGATTCCCCGCCGGTATTGTCTGTAACGGATAGTGTCATAGCCAGCACTTTGTGCGATGGCGTTATTATGGTGGTTGCCGCAGGTAAGGTGAAGAAAGTTCATTTGAAGAAAGCTAAAGGGCAGTTGGATCATGTCAACGCTCGATTGTTGGGTATTGTGCTTAACCGTATGAATAGAGATAACCAGTCGAACTTCTATATGAATTATTACGGAATGAAAGGTTAGATAACTAGCGAGGTACTGTCGGGAGTAAAGGTAATGTCTACTGCACCTCTATCACTGTAGACACTCGTTCACGCTGTGGGTCTTGAGGACCTTAGACATCATTGTCAAGGGTGTGATGTGAGGAAGGGTTAAATGCCCTAATTTAGAAAGTTTAGCTATGTTCTTTTCTAATTGAAGAGTGCATAGCTAGGCTTGTCTACTAATAAGACTTTCATACTGGCATTCGTCAAAAGAATAAATAGAGAGGGTAGTGGATGAAGAATGAAAAAAGTGAAAAAAGCAATTATTCCTGCAGCGGGACTTGGGACGCGCTTCTTACCCGCAACTAAAGCCATGCCGAAAGAAATGCTTCCGATTGTTGATAAACCCACCATTCAATACATTGTGGAAGAAGCAGTAGCTTCAGGTATTGAGGACATTATTATTGTGACAGGCAAAGGTAAACGCGCCATTGAAGACCACTTTGATCATGCATTCGAGCTAGAAAATAATTTGTTCAGCAAAGGGAAGTTTGATCTGCTTGACGAAGTGCGCAGTTCCTCAAATGTAGAAATCCATTATATACGCCAAAAGGAAGCAAAAGGACTTGGCCATGCCGTATGGTGCGCTCGTAACTTTATAGGTAACGAGCCGTTCGCCGTACTACTCGGGGATGATATCGTTCAATCACAGACACCTTGCATCCGGCAGCTGGCGGAGCAGTTCGAGCAAGTACAGAAATCTGTGATTGGCGTTCAATCGGTTCCCCATGATCAAACGCAACGCTATGGCATAGTAGCCGCACTGGAAAGGTTCGGCCGTTTACATGAGGTGGATTATTTGGTAGAGAAGCCGCCGGCAGGCAAAGCACCGTCTAATCTGGCGATCATGGGTAGATACATATTGACTCCAGAAATATTCGGGTTTCTGGAACATCAGGAGGAAGGTGCCGGTGGGGAAATTCAGTTGACGGATGCAATACAAAAGCTGAATGAGAGTCAAGGTGTATATGCATACGACTTCGAGGGAATTCGTTATGATGTAGGCGAGAAGCTGGGCTTTATAATGACTAATCTTAACTTTGCACTTCAGAATGAAGAGCTGCGTAAACCGCTTTTGCAAGGTATGGAAACTATTCTCGAACGAGAACATCTTGTCAGATTAACTCGCTGAGGTGCCCTATCTGATGTATCTATATATTGTATTGGAGGACCCGTAAGGGTCCATTTTCCTTAGTCAGACACGTATCAGCTCAGCTCCTGGATATACTGTTCTTTGGCAAGTTAGTTGCAAAAATAATTTAAAATTTTAAGAAATGCTGGAATTGGACCTGGAGTATGTTGAACGCAGAAGTGTGTGGTTTGATATGAAGGTAATACTTAGAACGGTAAAAATAATTGATCTCCAAATTCGGCGTAATAACTCGCTAGCAATGGTAGAGGGGATGGAAAGAAAAAGTGGAAGAGATAGATGGAAGACATGCTCTAAAATTTGGTGTTAGAAAATATATTTCGATTCTTATAACACTAACGGTAGCAATAATTCTAGGGTTAGTTGTGGGGATTGTAAGCACAGTGAGTTCGTTGCATATGGAGTTGGTCCAATTTACCATTCTTCTTAATTGTATGTTCATAGCGTTTTACATAAACATATATAAGGAAAATATTTTACTTCCTTATGTTATTCTAATTTGGGCCTTGAGCCCTGAAATAAGACGTGTTGTTGATTGGTTGTTCCATACTTATAGTGAGGTTTCAATCATCTCCGTAATACCTTATTGTGTAAGCTTGATCCTTTTAGTGCCAATCTTAAGAAACAAAAGCTTATTAAATAGAAGAATTAAATTCATAGCCATTATTATGGGAGTAACATTGACCTATGGATTTTGCATTGGATTTTTAAAATATGGCATGGCATCAGTATTTGATTTTCTTAACTATGCGGTACCTTTCCTGGTCCTTATTTATGTAAATGTTTGTGGCTTAAATATTGATGTGCGTAATAGATGGCTAAAGAATTTTTCATATCTAGGAGTATTTGTTGCAGCATATGGAATATACCAGTATCTCGTACTACCTCAATGGGATGAGTTTTGGATGATTAATGCTGATATGAACTCCATTGGGACTCCTGAACCTCTAAATTTTCGGTTATTTTCAACTATAAACTCTCCTGGCCCAACGGGGCTGTTTCTAGCATTTTCTTTAGCAATAATGATTGTGCAAAAAAAATGGAGAGCATTTGGTTTAGTCGGAATGATGATTGTAGCCTTTGCTTTACTTCTTACTTTAGTTCGTAGTGGATGGATTGCATTTATTGTTCTGATTCTGGCCTATTTAATTAGATCTCAGCTGAAGAATAAAATAATGTTAATCGCTCTTCTTGCAGTAATTGGATTGGCGTATCAATTTATACTTCCAATGTTACCTGGGGCTTCAAGTATTACTTCACGTATTGAAACGTTAAATTCTCTAGAGGGAGATCATTCTTTTAATGAAAGGCTTAGCTTTTCGACAAACATTCTTTCGGATATCATACGAAATCCAATTGGGAAAGGATTGGGGAGTACTGGACTTGGAACGAAAATAAGTAATAATTCTAGTGATTTTGTTACATTTGATAATGGTTATTTAAACATCTTTTATACTTTTGGGCTTCCATTGGGATTAGCTTTAATAGCTACACTTTTCTATTTAGCAATTTATTTTTATAAGTCAAGTGGAAAGGAAAAAGTATTCTTCCCAATCTCATTTGCTGCGATTGTAGCTAGCTTATTTCTTTTATCGGGAAGTAATATTATCCAAGGTATTAGTGGAGTTATTGTATGGTTTATCGCCGCTCTCGCATTTATTTCACCCCCACAACATGAGCAGAATAAAGGAGGTTACTTGCCTTGAAAATGAGTGTAATTATTCCAACATTTAAAAGAACTGAGGATTTAAACCGCTGTTTAAAATCTTTAATTGATCAGAATAGAAAAGCCGATGAAATAATAGTAATTGTTAGGGATATTGATATAGAGAGTCAACTTTTTTTAAAGAGTTTTAAATATATTTATGGTAGATATAAAACAATTATTGTCAAAGAGCCTGGCCAAGTATATGCGTTAAATCAAGGAATTCAACAAGCGACTGGCGATATAATTTCAATTACTGATGATGATGGTGCACCTTGGCCTGAGTGGTTAGATAATGTGGAAAAGCATTTTATTAGAGATCCTAAGGTAGGTGGGGTTGGTGGTAAGGATTGGCTCCATAATGATTTTGTATTAGAAGTGGGGAAAAAGGATATCGTTGGGAAGGTCCAATGGTTTGGCAGGGTTATAGGAAACCATCATCTAGGACATGGTGCATTTAGAGAAGTGGATGTATTAAAAGGTGTCAACATGAGCTTTCGGGCGAGTGTAGTAAAAAACATTAAACTTGATAACAGACTTAGAGGTAGTGGTGCACAAGTTCATAATGATATGGGGTTATGCTTAGCAGTTAAAAGAGCGGGCTGGAAGTTGATTTATGATCCAAATGTATCTGTAAATCATTTTTTAGCTATACGGCATGATGAGGATAAAAGAAATCAGAGTTTTAATTATAATGCACAGCGTAATGCAGTTCATAACGAAACAATTATCTTGCTTGAACACCTTTCCAAAAGTATGAAGGTGTTTTATTTACTATGGGCAGTATTAATCGGGACAAGATCTTCATGGGGAGTAGCTCAATTTATACGGTTTTATTCGAAAGAAAGAAAGGTTGCACTAAGTAAGTTAAGCTCCAGTATTAAAGGAAGAAGAGATGGCTGGAGAACTTGGAAAAATTTTAAAAAAATAATTGAGGTGTGATCACGGAATATGTCAAATTCAACTCGAAATAAAATATCTGTTGTAATAATTACTCAAAATGAAGAGGGGAAGATTAGAAATGCAATAAACTCTTCAAAGAAAATTGCAGATGAAATAGTTGTAGTTGATGGAGGTAGTACCGATAACACTATTACAATAGCGAAGGATTTAGGATGTGAAGTATATTCTAATCCATGGCCTGGTTATGCGAAACAACGAAATTTTGGAGCCAATGTAGCTGAAAATAATTGGATATTCTTTATTGATTCGGATGAAGAGATCAATGAAGAGTTACAAATTTCATTATTAAACTGGAAAAAAACTAATGAAAATTTGGTGAATGCTTATTCTGTATACCGAATAGGAGATTTTTTGGGGAAATGGATGGGAAAAGGTGAATATTTAATAAGACTATATAACAAGGATAAAATTAAAATTAAAGATGTATTGGTTCATGAAGGTCCAGATGTAGATGCAAATGAAGTATCTGTTTTAGAGGGAGTACTATGGCATCATGGTTTTAGAAGTATCAATGATCATGTACAGAGGTTTAATAAATATACAGATTTAGAAGCTGAAAAAGATTATTGCAATAATCGTAGATTTAGTTTACTGAGGTTATTATTGAGGCCACCTGCTAAATTATTATATATATTAGTTTTTCGTGGTCTAATTACTAAGGGGATTGCGGGAATAAGTGTATCCTTTTTTTGGATGTATTATGAATTTCTCAGAGAAATAAAACTTTATGAACTTTCAAAAGATAGTAAAAAAATTAAAATCCCTAGGAGTCTTCAGAATGGAAAAAGAATTGACCAAGAAAGATAGATGGACACGAAGCTTCGTTCAGACCTTCGGGAGCCAATTAGCTATAATGTGTGTTAATTTGTTGTCCGGTATCATATTGGCTCGAGGAATGGGGGTAGAAGGCAGGGGACAATACATTTCGATTACAATGTGGACTAATCTCCTTTACTGGGGCTTGAGTTTTGGAGTTTATCAAGTCGTTCTATATCATTGGAAGTTGTATAAAGGAAATAAAAAGGATATATTCGCTACCTTTTTGGTTTATATATTTATCACTGGTATTTTGGCAATCGTTTTGGCAGAAACAATCATAGTTCCTCTTGTTACGGGTGGATACGACAGTGCAGTTGTAACCGCTGCACGCATATATTTTGTAGCTATCATTTTCGCAGGGTTTACTGATATTATCTTGGCGATTTTGGCGAGTGAGGAGAAATTCGGTTATTCGAATATTGTTCGTATTTTTATTCCAGTATTTACAACATCAATAATGTTGATCTTATTCTTGTTTGGATTCCTTGATTCCCAGACTGCCTTGTATACTTCATTTATTGCATCGAGTGGTTTGTTTTTCATCAATCTAGTACAAGTTGCAAAATTGAAATATTTTGGCGGTAAAGTAGATTGGTCTCTCATGTGGCAGGCTTTTAAATACGGGGCAAAATCATATGGCGGTGATGTAGCGGGCTTGGCCTCAAATAACTCCACCCAGATGATAATGTCTGTATTTCTGTCTCCACTTTCGCTAGGTTTGTACTCGACAGCCCAGAGTGCAATTTCTCCTCTCAAGACGATTACATCGACGATAGCTATTACGGCTCAGCCAAAGTTGACTGTAGAGATAGCGGATCGGGTTCATTCTCGTGTGACGGAATTGTTTCGAAAATCAATTATCCTTTTAGGAATCTGTTCTATAGGGTTGGCTGTGTTTCTTCCGTTCTTATTGCCTTTTGTTTACGGGCGCGATTTCATGCCTGCAGTCATTCCAGCGTTAATTTTGATTCCGAGCTTATTGTTTAATTGTCTTTCGAATGTTCTACGTAACGCGTTAAATGGATCAGGTATGACGTTTGTAAATACAAAAGCTGAATTAATTGTTCTGTTCTTTACGGTTGTCGGTTTGTATCTATTTTTGAGCAAATGGGCCCTTATTGGAGCGGCAATTGTTACAGTACTTACTAGCATATTAAGATTAATTATATTTTACTTGGAATATGGAAAACGATTAGTACGAATACCATGGTATACAGTCATTCCAACCTGGAGTGATGTGATTGGTATTTACCAAGCAATCAACACAATGATTACTAAATTGCTGCGCAGGTCAGCTTTCATACGTTAATATTATAATTGAATTAATAAATAGGAGGTAAAATATGTTAACCCTAAGCGTAGGTATAGTAACACGCAATAGAAATAGTGACTTATTTCGTTGTATTGAATCTATCGAAAATAGTATTGATCATTGTTTATCTAACGATGTAAAAATTCAAATTGGTAAATTAGTAATCTCAAATGATGGTTCTGAAATTGTTATGCAAAATACAAGATATTCATGGGATGTTGTTGAAGGTCCCAAGAGAGGAATAGGAGCAAATAGGAATAATATAGCGGATAATATTATAGGAGATTTTGGTTTAATAACCGATGATGATATGGAATTCCCACTAAATTTTATGATGGAGTCTGTGGGGAATTTACTATTAGTAAATAAAAATACAATATTAACAGGAAAAGTAAAAGAATTTGATGAATTTACTCCCCCGACAGAACCGGACTTTTGGGGTTACCGGAGAAATCGAATTGAGTCTTCACAAAGACCGGCTGGATTTACAGACCAAGTCACATGGCTGCCCATTAAATGTTTTTCTGAATGTAAATTTGATGATGCAGTTATATATGGACCTACTGAGATGGATTTTGCCTACCAATTAATATTTAATGGATATGAGATTAGGTACATTCCAGAATTATGGGCAATACATTGGGGGAAAAATAAAAGCAGTGTAACAATTAATAAGGCTGACATGGAGTTTTCAAGAATATATTATACTCTCAGAAGATACTATATATGGGACCGATCTGTTATGAAGTTAATGCTGTTTCGCATATTAGAAATCCCACGTCTATCTTTTGCTCTTTTGAAAATAATGGGTCTTAAGGGGATATTATTGGCATTCCAATCGTTTATATCAGCAAATATAAATTTTGAAAGGGAAAAACATTCTATTATTGCTAAGGTAAGGAAAGCGCTGTGAATAAAATATAAGAGCAATCTAACAAAATTTGCGCTGTAGTAATGGAATTCTAAGTATCTATTAAATCTCCAGATGTATGATATAGAAAATGAGGGTATTTCAGTTATTAGGATTGCGCAAGAAGGAAGATATATTAAAGTAGGAAAGAGTAATTTTAATTGTAATAGTAATACCATCTTATAAACACAGTGCTTGCGGAGTGGGCCTTATTAGACAGCTTCGTATTAATGATTATCATTCTGCACAAAAATACACTTAGGTGATACTGTGAAAAATAGATTGGAGTGCTCTAAAAAGGCAATCAATTTTCAGGGGAAGAGGTGAGAGCATGAACATCCTTCATATAGCCAATCATGTCAAACAGTGTGGTAACGGAATCGTAAATGTCATGATCGACTTAGCTTGCGAGCAGGCAAAACTAGGTCATAATGTGGCGGTTGCATCTGAGGGTGGGGGGTATATAGAACTGCTGTTAAAGAACAATATTCAACATTATAAACTTGATCAGACGAGAAAGCCCGCACAAATGATGCAGGCTTTTTTTAATTTTCGGAAAATGGTCAAACAATTTAAGCCAGATATAATTCATGCGCATATGATGACTGGAGCTTTGCTCTCAAGATATTTGAAAGGGTTTCAGAAATATAAAATTGTGACGCATGTACATAATGAGTTTCAGAAGAGCGCGGACTTTATGAAAGTTGGCGATTCAGTAATAGCTGTAAGTCAGGCGGTAGCCATATCGATGGTGAGCCGAGGGGTGCAGGAGAACAAATTGCACATTGTCTTAAATGGCACGATTGGAAGTTCGCGGAAAGGTGATACAGGAGGAGTATGTCTCAAAGGACTATCAATCGTAACGGTTGCTGGCCTGTATGAACGGAAAGGAATCTTTGATCTAATTGAGGCATTCGAAATTGTTGTCGCGAAATATCCTGAAGCTAATTTGTATGTATTAGGAGAGGGTCCGGATAGATCTAAATTTGAATTACAAGCTAACCAATCTATTGGAAAAGATAACATTCACTTTCTGGGATATCAATCTAATCCGCATAATTATATGGAAGCCGCTGATGTTTTTGTATTAGCATCGCACAAAGAATCATTTGGACTAGTATTGATCGAGGCTCGGGAAGCGGGTTGTGCGATCGTGGCAACTGATATTGATGGAATTCCTGAGGCTCTTGATTTCGGAGAATCAGGTATGTTAGTGCCGCCTAAATCACCTGAAAGGTTGGCGGAATCCATCATTTCGATGCTTCAGGATTCAGAAATGAGTAACAAATACCGAAAGCGTGCTCTGCAAGGGCTAGAATATTATTCAGTTGAAAGAGTGGCGAGAGACACGTTAAAGATTTATGAGGGACTACTAATTAGTTAAATCATACTGAAGAAAAGAGAGATAATTATGAATGTACTTTCGACTGGAATGGGTTGGATAGATGTCCAATATGGTGGGCTGAATCGATATTTTGCCGATTACTCTAATGCCATGAAAGAACATGGTCATTCCGAACTTGGCTTCGTATTTGCACCAAAAGGGTCTCATATTAATACTGATCTTAATATTAGAAATGTTACACACGAAATGGACATTAAACATTATCTATCCCGAATGAGATCAATTCGGAAACATACACATCAAGCGATGGGCTCTTTTAATCCGGACGTATTTAATCCCCATTTTGCTTTCTATACTACGATGGTCACGAGAAATCTGATTCCATCTCACATACCCATTGTTTCTCATTTTCATGGTCCATGGGCATTGGAAACGGAGGTACAACAGACGAATTCGGCGACAAAAGCCGTTAAGGAAGCTAGGTTGTGGATAAAGAAACAAGTAGAACAATTGACGTACCGCCGTACGGATAGCTTCATTGTTCTTAGCGAGTACTTTCGAGATATATTGACCGAAACCTACGGAGTGGATCAGAGGAAAATAAACATTATACCGGGTGCAGTTGATCATAATCGCTTCCGACCACATCCGAATCGTGAGGAACTAAGGACACAACTAGGTATTTCCTCTAATCAACCTTTGCTATTCTGCATTAGAAGGCTGGTCCGTAGGATGGGGATTGACCGTCTGATTCATGGCATGGCTGATGTCGTCCGTAGACACCCTGATGTCCGATTGTTCATCGGAGGAGATGGACCAATGCGAGCGGAATATGAAGCACTAATCAATCAACTTGGGCTTTCTTCTAATGTTAAATTGCTCGGAAGAATATCAAATGAAGAGCTTGTGCAGTATTACCAAGCAGCAGATGTTAGCTTAGTTCCAACTCTAACACTAGAGGGATTCGGTCTTATTACAGTAGAGTCTCTTTCCTGTGGAACACCAGTGTTGGGAACCCCTTATGGAGGAACGAAAGAGATCTTACATCAAATTTCCGACGATTTAATGTTTAAAGACGGAACCTCTGAATCTATAAGTAAGAAGATTATTGATGTTCTGAATAAGGACTCATTTCTTCCTTCACGGGAAGCGTGCAGAAAGCATGTACTGAATCAGTATACATGGGGTAGGGTCGCAGAAGCAGTGACCGATGTATTTACGGAAGAAATCGGTAAAAGAAAGAGGTTCAGAAGATGAGAATCGCCTTTTATAACCATACGAGCGCAATCAGCGGAGCGGAGATCAGTCTGCTGTTGACTGCAAAACATTTAGAAAAATCCCATCCGATATTGTTTGCACCAGAGGGGGAGTTGCTTCAGAGAGCACGCAGCCTAGGCCTCGAAGTCGTTGCTCTACCTAGCTTCCGGGCAAGAATGACCAAGAATCCACTCCTTCTTGTTATCTATGTTATGGGGATGCTGTGGGCAGGATGGAGGCTTGCTCTTCTTATGAAACAAAATCGGGTGGATCTCATACATGCTAATTCTATAAGGGCGGGCATTATGGCTGGATTATTCAGATGGTATCACCGACTACCGGTTGTGTGGCATTTGCGAGACATGCCTCCGCAGGGTTATATGGGCAAGCTCGTTCGAAAATTTGTAGGTCGAACCGCTCAGGCACTCATCGGCATTTCAGAATCTGTTATTCAAGGTATAGATCATCCTTCCGTATCAGGACGGTGCCATCTCGTACATAACGGTGTGGAACTAAGGAGTTTTAATACCGAGGTAAGACAAGAGATAAGAGAAAGAATAAGGTTAGAATTAAGAACACCTAAGGAAGCACGAGTATTGGCGATTATAGGTCAAATTGCACCGTGGAAGAGACAGGAGGATGCAATAGAAGCATTCGCCAGTCTTGTTCGTGAGGATAGGAACGTGGTTCTGTGGATTATTGGAGAAGCCAAGTTCAGACAAGAGAATGAACGATATCTCGACACACTGCAAGAGAAGGTTAAATCTTTAAACCTTGAAGATAAAGTGCTATTTACAGGATTCAGAGAAGACGTATTGGAGATCTGCTGTTCAGCAGATCTCCTTTTATTATGTTCGGATAATGAACCCTTTGGCCGAGTCATTATCGAAGCTATGTCACAAGGGACGCCTGTCGTAGGAACACGAGGGGGTGGCGTACCTGAGATCATTCAACATGGTGAGAGTGGATTCATGTATACAATCGGAAATATCGAGGAACTCACACATTACATTCGGCAGGTGCTCGATGACGAGATCGTATGGTCTACACTGAGTCACAATGGGCAGGAGCGGGCTAAAGAGAGGTTCTCCATCGTACAGACGTCTCAAAAAATTGAACTGATTTATCAGCAGTTATTGGCGAGACCGGGTGTCGAATTGTTGGAACAACAGTCTGTAAGGGAGATGGTGTAATGCGGGATCTGAAAGTAGCCATTGTTCATGATTACCTCAATCAAATGGGGGGAGCAGAACGAGTAGTGGCTGTATTCCACAAAATGTTCCCCGAAGCACCGATCTATACAACGATTGTAGATCGAAATAAACTGTTTCCCGAATTAAAGGATGCTGACATCAAGACCACTTGGATGCAGCGAATTCCAGGAATCTTAGGCAAATTCAAAATGTTCTTTTGGCTGTACCCGTTCGCGGTGCGTTCCATGAACGTAAAGGGATACGACATTATTCTTAGCTCCAGTAGTGCCTATGCCAAAGGGGTTCGTAAGGACAGTGGGAGTGTTCATATTTGTTACTGTCATACACCAATGCGATTTGCATGGAACTATGAAGCGTATATGGAAAGCGTTCAAGTACCAAATATCGTGAAAAGACTTGCGAAGTGCTTGATTAAACCTCTTCAGATATGGGATAAGAACAATTCAAAGCAGGTTGATCGCCTGATTGCAAATTCTACAATCGTAAAAGAACGGATCAAACAATGTTATGGAATGAATGCTCAGATTATTTTCCCACCCGTAGAGATTAGCCGGTTTAAGGTCACTGAAGGAGAGCCAGAGGATTATTATCTTGTTGTCTCCAGGTTAGTATCCTATAAAAAAATTGATTTAGCCGTAGAGGCTTGTACCCGGATGGGTCAGCGTTTACTCGTAGTCGGTGATGGCCCAGATCGCGAGAGGCTTGAGCAGCTTGCAGGAGATACAGTTACTTTTCTTGGGAGGAGAAGTGATGAAGAGGTCGTCAGCTACATGGAGCATTGCAAAGCGCTGATCTTTCCCGGCATTGAAGATTTCGGAATAACTCCGCTTGAAGTGAATGCATGCGGCAGGCCGATCATTGCTTACTGTGTGGGAGGAGCCCTGGACACGGTTGTAGCTGAACAGACAGGGTTATTCTTCGAGGAGCAGTCAGTAAGTTCATTGATGGCAACGATCGAACGCTTCGATCAATATCATTGGAATCCAGAACATATTCGGCATCATGCCGAGAAATTCAGTGAAGATATATTTATAGAACGGCTACAGTCCAGCATTGATGGGCTGTTGGGAACAAGAGAGATCAATTCCAAGATAACGGAAGCGAAAAGGAGCTATTAATATGCACATCGTACTATTGTCGGGAGGTAGCGGGAATCGATTATGGCCGCTATCCAATGAGACACGTTCCAAGCAGTTTCTGAAACTATTGGAAGGCGAATCCGGGCAACGGGAGTCTATGGTTCAAAGAGTATGGAGCCAGCTTGGCAAGATGAATTTGCAGGAGTCCGCGGTTGTGGCAACGGGGAAATCACAGGTAGAGCAGCTTCAGAATCAACTCGGACTTGAAGTGGAAATTATCGTCGAGCCTGAACGAAGAGATACTTTTCCTGCGATTGCATTGGCGGCTGGTTACCTGTACTCCGTTAAAGGTGTGAACCTAAATGATGTTGTTATTGTACTTCCGGTTGATCCGTTTGTAGAGGATCATTTCTTCGAGAAAGTGAAGGAATTAGAAACGCTAATGCTGCAAACCGGAGCTGATCTGGGATTGATGGGTGTCTCACCGGATCATCCTTCCTCGAAATTCGGATACATCGTGCCTCAATCCACATCGAAGTTGGATAATGGAATGGAGTTTCTTCAGGTTAGCCATTTCGTTGAGAAACCCGAAGAACAATATGCTCTTCAGTTGATGGAGCAATCTGCGCTTTGGAATTGCGGTGTATTTGCTTTTCGCCTCGAATATGTCATTGATCATCTCTTGAAACAGTCGCTTCCGATTCAATATGATGAATTGCTTCATCAGTACAATCGAATGGAAAAAACAAGTTTTGATTATGCCGTGGTAGAAAAAGCGGAAAATATTGTTGTTATGCGATACAATGGAATATGGAAGGACTTGGGAACTTGGGATGTATTGACAGAGGAAGTCCGCACGCCATTCATTGGACGAGGTACATTGTCCGAGGATTCTCTCAATACGCATGTTATTAATGAGTTGGATATTCCGATAACGGTTATTGGTGTCCCAAACTTAATCGTTGCGGCAAGCCCGGATGGGATTCTTGTATCTGAGAAGAACGCCAGTATACGAATTAAAGACGTGATGCAATTTGGTGATCAGCGTCCGATGTATGAAGAGCGGCGTTGGGGGCGTTATCGTGTGCTGGATTACATTAAATATCCAAATGGTAACGAAGTATTGACCAAACGTATATGTATTCTGGAAGGGAAGAATTTGAGCTATCAATACCATCTTTTGCGCAGTGAAGTATGGACGGTTATATCGGGACAAGGTGAAATGATATTGGATGGCAACGTTCGGATGATCGGGATGGGAGATGTAATCGTTATATCTGCTGAAGCGATGCATAGTTTACGAGCGATTACTGATATCGAAATCATTGAGGTGCAGACAGGCAGTGAATTGATTGAGGACGATATTGTAAGACTGGCTATGAATTGGGAGGAGATCACACAAATCTCCTGAGATGAATGAAGGAGATGATTGTATGAGGAATCGAATTGAACAATTAGATTCTATTCGTGGATTGGCCGCAGTAACCGTTGTTTTTGGCCATATCTTACTAGTTAGTGAGATTCCGGTATTATCCGCAATGACTTCAATATACTCACCGTTAAGCATTATAACGAACGGTCATTCTGCTGTAATGATGTTCTTTCTGCTAAGCGGTTTTGTACTATCCTTACCTTTTTTAAAGGGGAGAAACATTCCATATGGTGCATTCATCATAAAACGTTTTTTTCGCATTTATATACCCTATGTCTGTTCTATTATTTCAGCGATTGTGCTATATTCCCTCATCTCCGGTGGGGGGATTACTTCGTTAAGCGAATGGTTTAATATCTCATGGAACGATCCGATTACCGTGAAGTCGATTGTTGAGCACCTCTTATTAATTGGTAATTTCAATTCTGATCTGTATAACAATGTAATCTGGTCATTAATTCATGAAATGAGAATTTCGATACTATTTCCGTTATTAGCTATTCTGTTAGTTAAGTTCAATTGGAAGATCGTCGTTGGAATGTGTATAGGACTTTCCGTTATCAGTGGAATGAATAGTCTAATTCCAATCGATCCTAGCATTGGTTATCGTACTTCCTATATGGAAAGTATTCATTTTATATCCATTTTTCTTATTGGTGGATTAATTGCAAAGCATAGAGAAGCACTACAGAACATATATAATAACTTTTCGAGGAAAATGAAATGGTTATTAATTCTTGTAGGGTTCATTCTGTATACCTATTCCGGATTTGTGGGGTTAATTGGAAGCGCGCTTGGTCTTAGCGTTTATTACGATATTATAAAAGATTACACTAGTGTGGCAGGCGCAGCGATTTTTCTTGTTTTTGCCTTAGGATCTAAAAAGGCTTCATTTGTACTTTTATATAAACCAATAAAGGTTCTAGGAAAACTGTCGTATAGCTTATATTTGTATCATCTTATTGTCTTATTTAGTCTAATTTACATATTACATGAAGTGCTTTCTTTGGGTCTGATTTACATAATGACTCTAATCATTTCAATAATCTTATCCGCATTATCATATCGGTTTATTGAAGTAAGCTCAATTACAATAGGACGTAATCTCACATCAAAGTCTCAAAAAAACCTAATCGAAGGTTCAGTCGTACAAAAGTCAAATCCGGTAGAGCATATATAGAAGATTGAAACGAGATGAAACTTACTGTAATGGGTACTTGATACATCGGATTATAATTACGTGAGAGAGCAAGTGTGGATAATTTGGTTATGACCAAATCTATATGTAAGATTGTGGGGTGGGTATGTTGATATTAGATGCAATTGAATTGGACCTGAGTGATGTATCAAAAGAATTAGCATTTTTATTATTTATTGTACGCGAGGATTTGCTGGAGGAGAGTACGTTTAAGCAATATACAGCAGATTTGGACTGGAAATTGTTTGTGAAGCTTGTGGTACATCATCGAGTTTTTCCTCTTGTTTATTTGAAATTGAGAGGACTTGAGCCCTCACTCATTCCATCGAACGTTATGGAATCACTTCATCACCAATATAATAACAACACAATTAAGATGCTACATCTTAGCAGAGAAATGAATCATATTTGCAAAGCATTAAGAAACAGTGGAATACGTACCCTTTTGTTGAAAGGTCCTATTCTTGCTATACAGTTGTATGGAGACCTGGCGCACAGGACATCCAAAGATCTAGATATTCTAGTTCCGGCAGAAGATGTGGAGAAGGCTGAGGAAATACTGGTACAGCTTGGTTACGAGTCGAAGGATGAGCATGTTTTAGACAATTGGAAGAAGAAATCACATCACATATCCTTTGAGCATATGGAGAATTTTGCGCAAGTTGAAATTCACTGGCGATTGAATCCTCATTTCAGTGAGTCATTCTCATTCGATCAACTGTGGGAACGTAAAAATGATATAACATTGTCAAATCAAACGTTTCACTATTTGGGAAATGAAGATCTGCTCTACTATCTTACGGACCATGGTGCTAGGCATGGCTGGTTCCGATTACGTTGGTTAATTGATATTGAACGGTTGCTACCTAAAATTAGCAGTGGAAATATGAAAATACATTTCGATCAATATGGAGGACAGCAATACGCAGGGCAGGCATTTATCTTATTATCGAACCTACTTTCAACAAAGATTCCTCATGATTTAGAATTATTAACGATGAGTTCTAAATCTCAACGATTAGCAGAAATGGCCCTCTATTATATAAAAAGAATAGTTAAATTAAACCCGGTACCAGAGAAAAGTGTAGCTTTGCATTATAATCGCTACCTATTTTCATTGATGTCAGGAAAGCAGAAAGTAGCTTACTTGTTAAACAAGCTTCATCCTAGCTCACGAGATGCCATCTTGTTACCACTGCCTAAATCGCTCCATTTCCTCTATTTCCCACTTCGACCTTTTCTATATTTCTGGCGACGAATGAAACGACAATCTGTATAAATTTGGTGAAATACTTCCCCTCGCTTAATATTAATGATACAATCTGTATCATATAAATGTGTCTAATTTCATAGAGGAGGCTACTATTCATGAGTATTGAATTAATCGGAACGGATGATCTTGTCGTACAATCTGAAGGATTCCTGGTAAGTGAAATGGATGGAGAGAAAGTGATGCTGAGCATCGAGAACGGCAAATATTATAATCTGGGTCAGATTGGCGGCCGAATATGGGAGCTTGTTACTTCCCCACTCAGCACTACGGGCATAGTTGAACAATTAATGATGGAATATGAGATCGAACATGACGTATGTGAGCAGCAAGTATACACATTCCTGCATCAGCTTGCAGCTGAAGGACTCATACAGGTGAGAAATCAATAATGAGCTTGTATAAGAAAGTGCGCAGATTTGTATCTTATCCACTTGATGTAAAGAGGATGTTCGCAGAAGCTTATTTCTACTTGGCGTGGGGGAGAGTGCTTAAGCTTCTGCCGTTCTCCAAAGTAGCTCCTTCCTTTGGGGAGCATATGAAGGAGACGCCGTATACGAGCTGTACGGAGGAGGACCTCTTACTGCTTCGTGCAGTGTCGAAGGCGGTCCATACGATGAGTCGTATAACGTTGTGGGAGAGCCAGTGCTTGGTCAAGGCCATCGCCGCGATGAAGATGCTTGAGCGAAGAGGGATTCCGAGCACCTTGTATCTGGGAAGCGGCCGGGATGACAAGGGACAGATGGCTGCGCATGCTTGGCTGCGCAGCGGATCGTACATTTTAACGGGTAAAGAAGGGCACGAAAGGTATGCGGTCGTGGGGATTTTCGGGAATAGTAAACAGCCTGAAGCTCTAGCGACTATGAAGCGGTAATCCGCATAAGGGGTTATTCAAAATGAAGGATCTATTGTATTTCATTCGTAAAATGCATCATGTCGCAGGGATCAGACTGTACATCAATATGTCGCTGACTCTTCTAATCAGTTTATTGGATGGCATTGGCATCTATTTAATCGTTCCCCTGCTCAGCATAATAGGCGTATTTCAAATGAATATGGATGGAATACCGCTGATCTCTTCTCTACTAGCCCTAATCAAGTCATGGTCATTGGAGTTGAATTTGCCAGTGGTGCTGGCTGTATATGTCGTCATTGTGGGGGGGCAGGCACTGCTCCAACGAAGCCAGACCTTGTTGAATTCGAGGATTCTACAAGGGTTTATTCGTACGCTTCGGATCGAGACGTATCGAGGATTGCTACAAGCGAAATGGGAGTTCTACCTTCGCAAGCGCAAGTCAGACTTTAACCATATTATGTCTAATGAACTCGGACGCGTGAATTACGGAACTTCCTTATTTTTGCAGATGATTTCTTCGGTGATTTTCACAATCATACAGATCGGCCTTGCCTTATGGCTGTCTCCTCTACTAACGCTGGTCGTTCTGGTCAGCGGTGGGCTACTAGCTCTTTACTCACGTAAATTTATTAAGAAGTCGAAGCTTATTGGTGAACAGACAACAGAACTTTCTAAGTATTATTTTGCAGGGATTAGCGATCACTTCAATGGGATCAAGGATATTAAGAGTAATAGATTAGAAAAGTCTCATATCTACTGGTTCCAAAATTTGTCTGAAAAAATGGAAAATAACTTTATCCAATTGGGACGGGTTAATTCCCTGTCGCAGCTTATTTATCGCTTATCCTCTGTTGTACTGGTTGCTGGCTTCGTCTATCTGGCACTTGAGGTTATCCATACACCAGCTGAACAATTAATTATCGTTGTTCTCATCTTCTCGCGGCTGTGGCCGAGGTTTATCGGCATTCAATCGAATACCGAGCAGCTTGTATCCAATTTTCCAGCCTTTCAAGCGATGCGCAAGCTACAAATGGAATATGAGGCAGACAGGGAAATCGGAGAAATTGCCTCTATGTGTGAACCTACACGATTGAATATGCAGGACGGAATAGAATGTAGGGATGTGAACTACCGGTACGATTCCAATGAACTCGTATACGCTTTGAGTGATATTAATATACATATTCCCGCTAATCGCATGACGGCAATCGTTGGCAAATCAGGGGCGGGCAAAAGTACGCTCATCGATATGTTGATGGGGTTGATTCATCCGGAGAATGGGCAGGTGATGATTGACGGCGTGTCTCTTAGAGATGAGCAAAAGCTTCTGTCTCTGCGCAGTTCGATCGGATATGTGGCACAGGATCCCTTTCTCTTCAATGAGAGTATTCGGGATAATCTGAAGCTGGTTGATCCTGAGGCTAATGATGCCGAGCTGTGGAAAGCTTTGAAATTTTCGGCCTCGGAGGAATTTGTACGTAAGCTTCCGCAAGGTCTGGATACGGTAATCGGTGACCGGGGTATCCGGTTGTCAGGAGGAGAACGGCAGCGGATTGTGCTGGCAAGAGCGATCTTGAAGCGCCCTTCGATTCTTGTGCTGGATGAAGCGACAAGTGCGCTGGACAGTGAGAACGAACGGCTGATACAAGGGGCGCTGGAGCTTTTGAAAGGAAGCATGACCATTATTGTCATCGCTCACCGCCTTTCTACAATTCGGAATGCAGATCAGGTGATTGTCATGGAGCAAGGTGAGATTATTCAGCAAGGCGGATATGAGCAGTTGTCTCAGGAGAGCAGAGGGACCTTCAGACAGCTGCTCAATTATCAAACGGGTGCTCAGATGTGAAGATGTGAGTAGCCGGATGGCGATAAGCAGGATAGGAAAAAAGGCAGCTGCACCTTCATACAGGGAGCGGCTGCCTTTTCAAATATCATACGATTAGGAATCAAATTCTACATTGCCCCGATTCATTATCACGAATAATAGTTCTAAACATGGAAGAAACAAGGCTAACGGATATACGGTTTCGGCTTGGCAGCGCAAATTGCTGGATGCTTCTTTTGTAATGACCATTGCAACGTTCAAGAATATCCTTCTTTCACTCTATTCAATGTGCTGAGTGCTACGCGTTCGACTTAAGCTGGATTCTCTAACGATCAGTCTTGGCTCGAACTGTACCCTCTCATAAAGACCTTTCTTCTGCTCTTCTATACGTTGCAGCAGAAGCTCTGTCGCTACCTTGGCTACTTCCGCACCCATGATTGAGACTGAGCTGATCTTTGGAGTCGTGATCGTACACAATAAATTGTTATCGACTCCGACGATAGCGATATCTTCTGGTACGCGAATACCTAATTCTTTAAATCGATTCAGTAAGCCAACAGCAACCATATCATTTCCGGCATAGATGGCATCCGGCATATGCGTCAGATTAACGAAATAATCTGCTGCTTTAGCTCCGGTCTGCATTGAGAAATCATCCCCGAAATAGACTAATGATCGATCGATGTGATCTAGCGCATCCTCATAAGCAAAGAATCGCTCTTCAATGATTTCTTTTGGAGCACCAGCATAGCCAATTCTTGTTCTTCCTATGCTAATCAAATGCTCCATGACTAGCTTACCCTCTTGTGTGGAGAGACTTACAATATCCGCCTTAACATCTGTATTTAACGTTTTTCCGTAATTAATGATAGAGATTGGAAGGCTGGCTTTATTAATGAGATCTTTGAGTGTTTTGGGATAAGCAAGTGGGAGAATAATAAGACCATCCACATGAAGCTTCTTTATATCACGCAGCAGTTCTAACTCCGATCTTATATTTCCTAATGTATTAATCTGAACGACACGATAGCCATAATGCTTCGCCACTTGTTCGACTGAATAGGCAATTTCCGGAATAAAGGCATTGCGAATATCAGGAACAGCCAAGGCAATCTGCTTGGTCTGACGAAACTTCAAGTTCTGTGCAAATGAATTTGGAATAAATCCAAGCTCCTCGACAGCAGTCAGCACTTTTTCCTTTGTCTTCGGACTAATACCGTCCGTATTATTAATGGCTCTAGAAACGGTTGCGATCCCAACACCCGCTAATGCAGCTACATCTTCTATTGTAACTTTATTATTTCCCAATCCTGGCACTTCCCAACTGATATGAAATTGTTTCCACAATAGTATACATAAACTACGTATTAATTATAACATAATTGGTTTTTATATGAACATTGTCATGCTAAATGCGATATTAGCATTGACAGTGTGTCGATATTGTGACATAGTATTTACGGAAACGTTTCCGAATTAATTAATATATTTCCGTAATTATTAGAGTCTTATTCGTAATTCTACATTAATAGGGAGATGACACATATGAAAGCATTAAGATGGCATGGACTAAAAGATTTGCGTTTAGAGAACATTGAAGAACCAATTGCTCTACCAGGAAAAGTGAAAATCAAAGTCGAATGGTGCGGCATTTGCGGCAGCGACTTGCACGAATATACAGCAGGTCCAATCTTCATTCCAGTGGGTGCTCCACATCCAATCACTGGAGAAGAAGCACCTATCGTTATGGGGCATGAATTTTCCGGGAAAGTTGTAGAGGTAGGCGAAGGTGTAACCAAAGTGAACGTTGGTGATCGTGTCGTTGTAGAACCTATCTATTCATGTGGTAAATGCGATGCCTGTAAAACAGGTTACTATAACCTTTGCTCCACAATGGGCTTCCTCGGTCTTGCGGGAGGCGGTGGTGGTTTCTCTGAATACGTGGCTGCTGAAGAATATATGGTCCACAAAATTCCAGAGAGCGTATCCTATGAGCAAGGTGCACTTGTTGAACCTTCCGCAGTTGCACTTCATGCCGTCCGTCAAAGCAAACTTAAAGTTGGCGATAAGGCTGTCGTATTTGGTGCAGGTCCAATCGGTTTGCTCGTTATCGAAGCATTGAAAGCTTCCGGTGCAGCAGAGATCTATGCTGTTGAGCTGTCCGAAGAACGCAAGCAAAAGGCGACTGAACTGGGTGCAATCGTCATTGACCCTAAACAATATGATGTGGTGGAAGAAATCCATAAACGCACAAATGGGGGAGCAGACGTCGCTTATGAAGTCACCGGTGTCCCTCCTGTCCTTACACAGGCTCTTAACTCGACAAAAGTTGGTGGCGAATTGATGATTGTCAGCATTTTCGAGAAAGAAGCACCTATTAAACCAAATAACATTGTTATGATGGAACGCACCATCAAAGGGATTATTGGTTATCGCAACGTATTCCCTGCTGTTATTAGCCTGATGGAACAAGGCTACTTCTCCGCTGAGAAACTTGTAACGAAACGGATTAAGCTTGATGATGTTATTGAAGAAGGATTTGAAGCTCTTTTGAAAGAGAAGAATCATGTAAAAATCCTTGTGAAAGCTGAATAACAGCTGTTACGGGTAGGGTAGAGTAATTATATATAAGACGCGTTTCGAGGGTTCTTAGAACTCATTGAAACGTGTCTTTCTTTGGTTTTTTTGTCTTTTATTTATTGCCGGCTCCTTGCCTAGATTAATGACATAGGTGTAATCTTTTCGTTACCCTTCTTTAGAATGAAAAGTGTATGCTCAATAGTAGTTTAATAGAAAAGGATGAGTATGTATGAAAAAGTCTTTAGTATTATTTATGATTTTTGTTCTTAGTGTATCTTTAATTGCATGTGGGAAGGAAACTAAGGATAAATCCTTAAATGATAATGTGTATAAAAATGAAAAATTAGGATTTGAATTTAAAATCCCAGAAAGATGGGGTGGAAATTACCAAGTTAAAGAAATTGAAAAGCAAGAAACTATACCAGGAGAAACAGTCGAATTCTTACTTAGTCCTAAAAATGCGAAAGATGAAAACCGAGAAGGTTTACTATCTTTTTATATAATCGATAAGAATGTATATGCTGAATCAGAAAAAGAAGAAGGTCCAAGCATTGGCGAATACCTTGGTGAAAAAGGAGACTTAGTATATTTAGTTGGATTACCCCAATCCAATCCTTTTGAAGTAGACTCAGAAGAAGGAAAATTATTTGATACAATGCATATGAGTTTTGAAGATGTAAAAGAAGCATTCACAATAACTAAATAAATACTTCTGGGTCTCTTATATAGGGGACCCTTTTTGATCAAAAATAGTTGTGTCTTCCTTCATTTGAGAATGAGAGGGTCACTTCACAACCTTCGCCGTACAACTTCATTCTTCATCTCTTCCGTGGACGGTGTAAGTAACCTTGATCAAGGAAGGATTCAATGGAATCAAGTATGCTTATTCAGGGGAGTAGAAGGGCCTATGTCATTAATGGTTGACAAAAAGAACATCAAGATTTATATTTTAGGTAAGCGTTTACGTATGAAATTGCTTATGTTTTATAAACGAACAGCAAGCGCTTACATTTTTGTTATTCATGACAGGTAAAAGAGGAATCGATATGAATCCAAACGCTTCAAATAATCCAACGATTAAAGATGTAGCAAGGAAAGCCAATGTCTCTATCGCCACTGTCTCTCGGGTGCTTAATAATCTGTCCGGCTATTCGGACAAAACGGAGCAAAAGGTAAATCAGATTATTAAAGAAATAGGATATCAACCCAATGCAATTGCTCGTGGCCTCATCAATAAGCGTACGCAGACGATCGGGGTTATGTTCCCGAGTGTATCGAGTTATTTCTCCGCGGATATTCTTCACGGTATTGAAGAGTATGCCAACGACCATAACTACAGTATTTTTGTCTGCAATACGGATGAGGATGGTAAGCGTACGATGAAATACCTGCATGTGTTGCGGGAGAAGCAGGTGGACGGTATTATATTCTCCAGCGAAATGCTGAAGGAAGAGTATTATGAAGTACTACAAGCGATGAAAGTTCCTGTGGTACTGGTATCTTCCAAAGCGGATTATGCTTCCGTGCCCTACATCAAAGTGGATGATAAGCAGGCAGCGTATGATGCGGTACAATATTTGATCTTACATGGTCACCGTGAAATTGCCATGGTTAGTGGAACTGAAACTGATAAAATGGCTGGATCTACCAGAATCGAAGGCTACCTAAAAGCTCTACAGGATTACGGGATTCCTTTTAAAGAGAATTATCTAGTCTATGGCAATTTCAGATTTGATAAGGGATGTATAGCTATGGAGAAGCTGATTCAGACTGCGCCGGAGGCTACGGCTATCTTTGCGGCAAGTGACGAAATGGCGGTTGCAGTTCTGGCCGTTGCTGCTAGGCATGGTCTCAAGGTTCCTGACGACATTTCTGTGATCGGCTACGATAATCTGAAGCTTGCTGAAATGGCAGTGCCGCCTTTAACAACGGTGGATCAGCGGCTGTATGACATGGGGAAATTAGCTTCCGGGAAACTGATTGATATGATTGAGAATCACTGCGTGGCCGACAGCAGTATTATGCCTCATAGGATTGTTGAAAGGCAGACGGTAAGGCGACTTACTTGAGTCCTTTTTCCAATATAACGTAAACGTTTACTGCTAGGATATTAAACTTAATTTATTTAGAGGGGGGACCTGAAATAGGAGAAAAGGTAACACATGAATATAACGTAAACGTTTACTCCTATGATTAAGTGGATGAATAATAGGAATAACCAAGAGCTGGAATAACAACAATAACCACCAAACAGGGGGATTAGATGATGAAAAAAGTAATTAAACCTTTCTTGGCAGGCGTACTCGCGATCTCTTTGCTTAGTGCATGTGGTAATAACGGTAATTCTGAAGGAGCTTCAGGCGACAAGGTCCAAATTGAATTCTTCCAGAATAAAGCTGAAGCTAAAGCCACTTTCGACAAGTTGATTACCAAGTTCAATGAAGCTAACCCAACCATTAAGGTAACCCAAGTGAATCCACCGGATGCAGAAACGGTTCTGAAGACACGCGTAGCGAAAAAGGATATTCCTGACGTAGTCGGAATAGGAGCTACGGATACGTACTCGACTCTCTCCAAAAGCGGACTGTTTGAAGATTTTACGAATGACCCGCTGATTAAGAATATCCAACCCGCTTATCTCGATATGCTGAAAAGTATGACCGGGTTGACGGAGATGAATGGTATTCCTTTCTCAACCAATGCGAACGGTGTTATTTATAACAAAGCGATCTTCAAAGAGCTGAACCTTACGATTCCAAAAACGTGGGATGAGTTCATAGCAGTTGCTCAAAAGGTTAAGGATTCTGGCCAAAACGCTTTCTATCTCACACTAAAGGATGCGTGGACAACACTTCCAATGTTCAATCCTCTGGAGAGCAACATCGTAGGTCTTGATTTCTTCGCACAGCGTGCGGCAGGAACCGTAACGTTCAAGGATACGTATCGTGAAGTTGCTGAGAAGCAGCTTAAACTACTGGAGTTTGCCCAAAAGGATGTTTTTGGTAAGGGTTATAATGACGGTAACACTGCTTTTGCTAAAGGCGAGTCTGCCATGTACATGCAGGGCGTATGGGCTATACCTGAAATTCAAAAGGCAAATCCGGCTATTGAATTGGGTGTATTCCCCTTCCCAAGCACAAATGAATCAACGAAGAATAAGCTTGTTTCCGGTGTGGATACATTGCTGACCGTTGCTAAGAGCTCGAAGCATAAAGAGGAGGCCAAGAAATTTGTAGCCTTCCTGACCCAGCCGGACAACGTGAAACAATATATATCCGAACAAAAAGCGTTCTCAGCTGTGACAGGTGTGACACAAGACGATGCCAGTGTGACTGACCTGAAGGAATCATTCGAAAGTGGTAATTTGATCGATTTCGCCGATCACTATATCCCTGCGGGTATGAAAGTAGAGACAATTTTTCAAGAATTTTTGCAAAAGAAGGATATTGACGCGTATCTGACTAAACTCGATACCGAGTGGGACAAAGTTACCGACCGTAAATAATATAAAAATGCGCGGAGAGGAGTATGAAGTACTCTTGTCTCCGCTGTTTTTTAGAAGGGAGAACCAACTTATGGCTAAACGCCGCATTGCCTTTTACCTGATGACTGTACCTGCTTTGTTGCTGTTCTTTACTTTTCATACCTTCCCTGCGATACAAGGGATCTTTTATGCGTTTACGAACTGGGATGGCTTCAGCGAGAGTTATGATTTTGTAGGATTCAAGAACTTTGTGAACATCTTTAAAGATGAGAATGTGATTAATTCCTATGTATTCACCTTTAAATACGCCATTGTCGTGACCATCTTGATTAATGTGCTCAGCTTGCTTATTGCACTGGGATTGAACGCCAAGATCAAATTCAAGAACTTTTTTCGCGGTGTATATTTCTTGCCTAACATTCTCAGCGTACTAATTGTTGGTTTCATCTTCAACTACTTGTTCTCCAATGTTTTTACGATCTGGGGAGCGAAACTGGGTAGTGAATTTCTCTCGCAAAATATTCTCGGTAACGCCGATTGGGCGTGGATCGGGATTGTTATAGTTGCTGTTTGGCAGGGTATCGCATTTAATACAATATTGTATTTGGCTGGTCTTCAGACGATTCCGCGGGACTTGTATGAAGCATCGAATCTGGATGGAGCGGGTAAATTCAGAGAATTCATAAGTATTACTTTTCCTTTGCTGGCTTCATTTTTCACTATCAATATGGTGCTTGCTATGAAGAGCGGACTGATGGTATTCGATCAGATCATTGCTCTAACGGGAGGCGGTCCAGGACGCTCGACACAGTCCATTGCACTACTTATTTATACAGGGGGATTCCAGGGTGGAGAATTTGCCTACCAATCGGCGAACGCTGTCATTTACTTTATTGTTATCATCGTAATCTCGGCGCTTCAGCTTAAATTTTTACAGAAACGGGAGATGGATATGTGATGAGAAAAGCAACGAATTGGACCATTACTGTACTTATTGCGTTGGGCTCACTGCTCATTTTGTTCCCTCTCTATATGACGATCAGCATCGCATTGAAAAACCCAGAGGAAATGGCTCTTTCTATCTTCTCGCTACCGACGGGGCTTCACTTTGAGAATTTCCGCAATGCGATCGAAGCGACCAATTTTTTCAATGCTTTAAAGAACAGCATGGTTATTACCATTAGTTCGGTAGTATTCATTCTTCTAACCAACTCGATGGTAGCTTATGCGATTGCGCGAAATATGAAGGACAAATTCTTCAAAGTATTGTATTTCTATTTCATTAGCGCGATGTTCATTCCTTTCCAGATCATTATGCTGCCTGTGGTTAAGGTAACGACGGACTTCCATATGAATAACATTGTTGGGCTAATTATTCTCTATGTCGTGTACGGCCTCGCCTTTAATATTTTTGTGTATGTTGGTTATATCCGTTCGATTCCGATTGAGCTTGAAGAAGCGGCGACGATGGATGGGGCTTCGACGTGGGGGACGTATTGGAAAATCATATTCCCTCTCCTCGCACCAATCAGCGCAACAATTGGGATTTTATCCTGCTTGTCCACTTGGAATGACTTCATGTTGCCACTTATTTTGCTGGGAGACCAGAATTCCTACACGCTTCCGCTTGTGCAATATGTGTTCCAAGGACAGTTCGGCACCGACTTCAATCTGGCGTTCGCTTCTTACCTGCTTGCTTTAACGCCGATGGTCATTGTGTATCTGTTCGCGCAAAAATGGATTATTGGCGGGATTACTCAGGGTGCGATTAAATCATGAGCCCTACGTATAGATAGGAAAGAGGTTTGTTCCTAACACAAAAATATCTGTGATGAATGACAGGCTGTTAATTTTATTTATGCCATCTCAATTAAACTAAAAGAAGCTGATATCGATAGAATATCGATGCCAGCTTCTTTTAGTTTAGGATTTAGTATCGAATTTGTTTAAGGTATCCAAACAGCTAAAGGTGGTTTTAAGGCACCTAACCATCCGGAATCCGGTGCAGAAAGGATCAATTTGGTAAGAGGATTGTCTTTTAGATTCCAATAGTTTACAACGAGATCATGAGGCTGACCATCATTTGGAATAATGATAGATCCATCATTAGCATAAAGGCTATTTTTAACAAAAGCATACCACAGGCCCTTATACTTATTATCAGTCGTATTCGTTACGCTAAAGTATGTTTTAGTACCTTCGGTTTTAACGAATTGAATCTCTATCTTCTTCTCTACTTCACACACAGCAAGTTTGTATTGAAGTAGTTTATAGTTTTTATCGGTTATGTCTAAACGAGCAGGGATGTTCTGACCAGAATACGTGCCCCAGTCCGTGATATCGAACTTAAGAGTGACTTCTCCACCAGCAGGAATGTTGGGTAACCACTGTTGTTGTATCTCCTGTCCTTTGGCATTACGGTTAATCCAGTATCCGCCATTCGGCCAATTGCTGTTATAGTCGAGTGTGGTAGGGTTTTGGATTTTCCAGATTTGCTGGGTAGCTGTTGAAGAACAATCATACTTGATGGTTAGATCCGATTCTGTGGCATTCTCCGTACTTGCTGCGAAAGTGGCGAAGGGTAGAGAGAGTAAGAAAAAGAATGTAAGAAAGCTTATGCTAAGCCATTTGATGTGTTTTCTCTGATTCATAATCGTAAAAACATCCTTTCACTTTTTGAATTTGGGATCGTACATTATTCAGATTATGTATCTCAATACCATAATATTCAAATATAGTTTTGCTAATAGATATGGTTTGAAATTGTGCTGGCCATTGAATCGTACCGTTGCGGGATTGGTCAAAAAGGGAAGTTAATAAATATAATAAAAGCTAATGGATAATATATAAAATGAAAGATCCCCTACCAGCATGCATAGGGGATCTTTGTTTGAGTATATAGAGATAGAGGAAGATTTCATGAACCTATTTATTGTGCTAGGCTAACAAGGGAGTTGTTTGTAGGAGAAGATAAAGGGATAACGAGGCGCTGCTTATTTTTAAAATATACGATTTCTTCATATCCAATCTCTTTAGCAAGTTGAAGGGCATCATCCAGCATAGTACCTAATTCATCTGGGAAGTGTGCATCGGAAGAAAGAGTGATCGGTACTTCATAATCTTTTAGAATAGATAAAAATGAAAAGCTGGGGCATATTTGCTTGGTTGGATAGCGATAGGCTAACCCTGTATTTATTTCGGTTGCGACGTCGGCAATACAAAGGGCAGCAGCTACATCGTTATAATGACCTTCTAGTTCCTCATCTGGAGGTACATACCCGTACACCTTGATATGATCTAAATGAGCCATGAATTGAAAAAGACCACTGTGTATCGCTTCAATTACAGTATCAAAGTATTGCTTATACAGCAAAGATAGATCGTAATGTTCAAAATGACTCTGCGAATCTGGATGATCGAACTTCCAGCCCTCATGGAAATGAACAGAACCAATTACATAATCTAACTGATAAGGCTTAAGTAGAGCCCGAAGTTTCTCTTGACTACCAGGGAAATAATCAGCTTCTATACCAATAGATAGTTCTTCATAGAACCTGGATACATTCCTCATACCGGATAAATAATCCTCAATAGAGTAAGTACATACAAGGTCTAACCATTCACGTTGCATTTTGCCTAATGGACTATCATCTAACAGCATAAACTCTTCATAATAGCTCTTGAACTCGTGGAAACGATATAAGTGATCGACAACACCGAATTTTGTGATACCCTTCTTACGGCCCTGTTCTAGATATCTTGTAATCCAATCCTCGGAGTAACAGCCTTCTTTCATTCTACGGGAGAGGCTTCTGGTGATATGCTCAATCCAGGCACGGGATTCATGATCTGTCTGACTCGAAGAGTTACGTGAGGTTTGTTCCAATGCTAATCCTGTACGTTTAAGCCATGCTAGAGAATAAGTTCCTTCTTCTAGATGAAAGTGAAAGTCAATTTTCAATACATAGCCTCCTTCATTTATGTGTGCATACATGTATTGTATCGATCAACCGTTAGCTATAGCGCATACAAGTGTAAAAAGTATGTTAAATACGTCGAGTTAGGCAATATGGTTAAGCTTTGTTCATGCTTATAGGGAGGGAGAAGCATTTGTCTGAACATCCAATATACACATTATGGTTTACTGGTATCTCAGATGTGTAAGAACCTCCAGAGTCTTCCGAGGTCACCTTGTATTCGCACAGGGATTTGGTCGAAGAGGCTGCGCAAACGTTATTGGAATATTTGGTGAAATTGAATTTAGTTGTTTAAATCTAAAAAGAACCCTAGTCTCACTAGAGTTCTTCTTTACATAGGATTTATAAACACTGTTCGCTAGATCGTAGTGCAGAGGAGGAAATTGTTCTGTAAAAGCGGTTCGTCTTTGCCCCCTAAAAAACATTTCACCGCCAACAGCGATCGCAAAGATATCCCGTCCGCGTAGCAGTCATCTATCGACATCTCCACGTAGAACTAAAGAAACTTCTTGAATGCCTTCATGAAGCGGCTTCTCTAATACGACCCAATTGACTGCAAGAGATTCCTTTAACTGTGATACTTGGTATTTAGTAAGTTGGATTTCATCCATTCTGTCTTCACCAAATCTGAAGTCTACATGGGCTTGGAGATTGAATTTCTCCTCAACCCAAATTTTCAGACCATTTCGGGTATTAAAGGTCATTCGATATCCTTCAAGCGCCTGTTCGAGCTTCTCGGTATGCTCCTCAGCATACGTAAAAAAATCTTCGTATTGATAATGTTCTTCTTCTGCATTCTTAAGAAGTGTGGCATCCTTTAAGCGCACAGCTTCTCTAATCTGTGCCTCATCGTTCAACGATTTTCTGGCGTGTTCTAGTAAAATCGCAGTGTGTTGTGAGATTTTGATTTCATTACTCATGTTATGATTCCGCCTTCCTACCTATATTCTTATATATTTACTAGTTGTCATATAGATGGATTGAACTAAAGTTTACACTCCTGAATCGTCTTTAGTTCATTCCATATAGATGACAAGCTGTATAATGACCTGGTGAAATTTCAAGCCATTGAGGTTCTTCTTGGCGACACCGATCCTGAGCAAATGGACATTTTGAGGCGAACTTGCAACCTTGGAAATCCTGTATCAGGCTTGGTAATTCACCTGTAATCGAAGGTGAAGATAGTTGTTGAGCTATCTTTGGATCGGGTTGCGGAATGGCTTCAAGCAGAGCTTGAGTATAAGGGTGAGCTGGGTGGTCATACAGTTCATCACTTGGAGCAAGCTCGACAAGTTTACCGAGATACATCACTCCGATACGATCTGAAATATGGCGCACCATGGATAGATCATGGGCAATGAACAGATAGGTTAAGCCATATTCTGCTTGAAGATCTTCAAGCATATTGACAACTTGAGCTTGAACCGACACATCGAGCGCAGATATTGGCTCGTCACATAATATAAATTCAGGACGAACGGATAGGGCTCTTGCAATACTGATCCGTTGGCGTTGACCTCCGCTGAATTCATGTGGATACCGTAGGGCATGCTCCGTTTTCAGACCCACCTTCTCAAGTAATTCTAATACGGTATCCCGGCGATCCTGCTTGCTTCCGATCCCGTGAATCTCCATCGGTTCGCTAATGAGCTGTGCGACATTCATACCTGGATTCAGTGAGGAATAGGGATCTTGGAATATCGTCTGCATTCTTTTACGGAAAGGCTTCAATTGACGTTCATTCATCGTAGCAATATTATGTCCATCGAAATGAATCTCACCATCCGTTACATCATATAAGCGTACGATACTTCGACCTGTCGTTGATTTACCGCATCCAGATTCCCCAACTAATCCGAAGGTTTCCCCTCGATCGATGTGAAAGTTGAGGTCATCTACAGCCTTGAGCATATTTCTTCCACTACTTCCAGCTCCACGCGCAGGGAAATACTTCTTTAATCCGCGTACGTCTAGTAGAATTTCTGGATTTGGATTCATGTTGTATCCCCCTCTCTCCATTTCGCATCATTGCCTTCAGCAGGTTCATATAGCCAACAAAGAGCGCGGTGCTCTTCATTGAAATTGGCATAGTGAGGCATGGTCTTACATATGTCTCCTGCATGTGGACACCTTTCCATGAAAGGACAACCGGAAGGAGGGTCAAGTAGATCTGGTGGAGTACCTTCTATAGTAGATAACCGTTGCCGCCCACCAGACGTGACTCGAGGAATCGATTTCAACAATCCTTGGGTGTAAGGATGACGTGGATGTTCGAAGATTTCCTCCACGGTTCCTTCTTCCATAATTAGACCTCCATACATGACGATAACCCGAGTACACACCTGGGCGACAACGCCGAGATCATGTGTAATTAATAAAATGGCTGTATTCGTACGTTCTTTAAGTTGCTTCATAAGTCCTAGAATTTGTGCTTGAATGGTGACATCTAGTGCAGTAGTTGGTTCGTCTGCAATGAGAAGTTGAGGGTTACACGAGAGAGCCATAGCTATCATCACTCGTTGTCTCATACCGCCGCTAAACTCATGAGGATACTGGTCAATCCGTTGCTCTGGCGAAGGAATTCCGACTTCACGAAGCAATTCAATAGCCCGTTGTCTTGCAGCATGTTTGTCTAATTTACGGTGACGTCTGATGACCTCAATTAACTGCTTTCCAACACGAATAACAGGATTAAGAGAAGTCATAGGGTCCTGAAAGATCATTGAAATTTCGTTACCTCGAATTCGGCGTAATTCTTTGTCTGACATAGATGCCAGATTGAGACCGTTAAAGATGACTTGTCCGTCTATAATTTTACCTGGAGGTTGAATTAATCCAATAATCGATTTCGCAGTGACACTCTTGCCACTTCCGGATTCTCCGACAATTCCAATAACGTCTCCAGCTTGTACATTGAAGCTAACCCCTCTGACAGACTGGACTTCTCCAGCACGAGTCATAAACGAGGTTTTTAAATTTCGAACAGATAGTAAGTCGTTCATAATACTCCTCACTCCAATATATCTAATGAATATTCCATAAGAGGTTGTTCAATCAGTTATCTTTTGAACACGCATCATAAGATTTATTAACGTTTATTCGCTTTCGGTTCAAAGGCTACCCGGAATATATCGCCAAGGAAATTAAAAGATAGCACAGTCAGTAATATAAATACCCCAGGAATAATGGCTAGATACGGGGCTTCACTAATGAAGCTTTGTGCATCATTTAGCATACTTCCCCATGAGGAATTAGGCTGCTTCACACCGAGTCCCAAGAAGCTAAGGGAAGATTCCATAAGAATCGCTGAAGCGATATTGATCGTGGCTGACACAATAATAGTAGGCATAATATTGGGAATAATATGCTTAAGGATGATACGGAACTTGCTTTGACCCGATACACGGGCATATAGCACATACTCGCGTTCTTTAACCGAGAGTGTCTCAGCTCTTACGATTCTGGCAATACCCATCCAGCTGAGTGCACCTATGATGACAATGATCGTTCCAATTCCCGGTTTCATATATGCATTCAATATAAGCATAAGAAAGAAAGAAGGGATGGCCATAAGTACGTCAACCGATCGCATAAGTAGAGTATCTACCCAACCTCCGAAATAACCGCTGATCGTTCCTACCGCCATTCCTAGCGAGACGGAGATAACCATAGAGAGAAAACCGACGCTAAGAGATACTCGGCCCCCATATAAAGCTCTGGCAAAATAATCTCGTCCGTAATCGTCTGTTCCGAACCAATGATTAGAATCAGGTTGCTTTAATCGATCAAGCACTACGATTTGATTGGGGTCATGTCGAGATAGGAAAGCAAATGCCGCAGCAATCACAAATAGCACCAGAATTCCAATGGCAGCTATACCTATTTTTTGTTCGCGTAATTGTGTTGTTATATTACGCCATCTAATTGAGTTCATGTTGCTTCTCACCCCGTTTTGATACGTGGATCGACCACGCCGTATAAGATGTCCGCCACCAGATTACCCACAACGAGCATGATGGAGGAGAGCATCGTAATGCCCATAATAATGGGATAATCGAGCCCATGTACTGCTGTAATGCCTAGTGAACCCATGCCAGGCCAAGAGAATACGGATTCTGTAATGAAGGCTCCTGCAATGAGCTCTGGAAGAGACATCCCTAGAATGGTAATGACGGGTAGGAGCACATTCTTGAGTACATGCTTCCATAGAACGGTTCCCGTAGTAGAACCATAGGCATATTGAATTTGCACATAATCCTCTTCCAACTGACTGATGGTATTGGAACGAATATATCTCATATAGACAGAAACGTTCATATAGAGGAGTACTGTCACAGGGAGAATCCCGTGCTTTATAATATCTAGGATGGAGTCAGAACCTATCGTTCGCATGCCCATACTAGGAAGCCAATGGAGCTTTACTGCGAACAAATAGATTAGCATAATGCCGAACCAAAAGCTTGGAATGGAAATTCCGATATAAGAGAATAAGCTAAGAATTCGGTCAATAGGGCGATTCTTACGTGATCCTGCATACATGCTTAATGGAATGGCAATGAGCAGAGACAGAAATAATCCTGCACCCATAAGGCCTATTGTAGCTGGAAGACGGTCTAATATTTGCTCCATCACAGGACGATGATTAACTAATGAGTAGCCAAGATCACCTGAAAGTACATTTTTGAGCCATAATAAATACTGAACATACACAGGTTTATCAAGACCTAAATTCTGCCGAATACGCTCAACGTCTTCAGCTCCCATATTGGGAGTAACAAAAGAAAGAACAGGATCACCCGGTGCAAGCTTGATAAGTGCGAACGAAATAATTGAAATAAACAAAAGAAGGGGGACGGCTTGTCCGACCCTTCGCAAGATATATCTTTTCAAGCAATACCCCTCCGGACCAACGCCGGCCGTTGCCGGCCGGCGTGTATAGTAAGAAAGCTATATTTATTTTTTGTGTATTTGGGATAAATCGTCAAGCATAACGACAGGTTTCGGTGTAGCTTCTTCGATACCCCCATAGGTGTTGTCTACAGCAACGATAGCCTTGGTGTAAGCGATAGGGTAGATAGTCATTTCATTAGCTACGGTTTGTTGGATTTGTTTGTACAATTCCTCACGTTTCGTAACATCAACTTCTATAGCCGCATTATCCCATAGCTTGTCGAATTCAGCATTCTTATAATGTGAATAGTTGTAAGCAGCATCACTTTGGAAGAGTGTCTTATAGGCGTCAGGTTCAAATCCCATAATGTAGCCACCAAAGGATAGATCGAAATCCTTGTTATTCAAATCTAACGTTCTGTTACCGTATGCTGTACCATCCATTGGCAACAATTCCACTTCGATCCCAACATCTTTTAGTTTTTGTTGAATGTATAGAGCCTGACTTTCTTGTGGTTTGTTGGTATTGGTATAAGCAAGGCGAATCTTTAAGTTACTAACGCCTGCATCGGCAAGCAGTTGTTTAGCCTTCTCAAGGTTGTAGTCATACTTTTCAAGATCGTTCGTTTGGTACAATGTATCTGGTGTAAGAATGGAAGATGCTGGCTCAGCAAATTCATTGGATGTATAGGAAGCCGTAATAATTTCGTTCTTATCTAGTGCATAAGCAATCGCTTGACGAACTTCTTTTTTCTTCATAGCATCGGTATTTAGATTGAAAGCCATATATTGAAGTCGACCTTCAGAATAAGTTAGCAAATTGAACTTTTTCGTATCGTTGAGTTTTTTGTAATCTTGTGTATCTACCATACGCATTTGAATTTCGCCATTCTGAAGCGCAAGGTTAGCTGCATTTGTATCTTTAGCGACACGATAAGTTACCGTATCCAAGTGAGATTTTCCTGCAAAATAATCATCAAATCTTTCCAAAGTCACATATTCACCAGCGCGGTACTCTTTGAACTTGAATGGTCCTGAACCTACAGGAGTATTGTTCTTGTCGCTCTTCTCTATATCTGCAACACCGGAAAAAATATGTTCTGGAATCGGGAAGAATTGTACAAGAGCTCCGTCAAAAGCGGCGGTTACTTCTGGAAGTATAAATTCTACAGTCAAATCATCTACTTTATTTACTTTGACCGGCTTATCATTCAATATGAATTGGCTACGAAGGAAGCTATGTTGATTCTCATCTATAATGCTATTAGCTGTGAATATGATATCATCAGCATTAAGTGCTTCACCATCATGCCATTTCAATCCGTCACGTAGTTTAACAGTATAAGTCAGGTTGTCGTCCGATACAGTTACGTCTTCAGCAAGTACATAAGTTTTCTTACCGTTATTAATTTTAAACAATGGAGCGTATAAGGATTGATCGACCGTAAGTGTCACTCGGTCGCTCGCATAGATTGGATTCATCACCTTAGGATCATCTTGTACTGCGATGATGATCGAACCGCCATCTTTCGGTTGTCCTGAGTCTGTGGAGGCAGTATCTTGTGGCGCCCCAGAATTTGTTTGTGCTGCGTTGTTACCACCACATGCACTAAGTACCAATATAAGAGCAAGAGCAGCGGTTAACCAAAGCTTTCTGTGTTTCATGTAAATCCTCCTAATATTATTTTTATAATTTATACTCTATTATAACGTGCTTCTTCGACAAAACAAGACACTAAACCGAGTTTTCTTATAAGAATTAAATTAAATGATAGTGTTGACGTATTTCACTCGTAGAAACAGACCCTGTAAGGATTCAAATAGATGTATAATATTGTGAAAAGTTATTTTTAAAAGGAGGACTAAATTGAGGAAGAGATTGGCATGCTTACATGCGCATTATTCGAACATCGAATATATCGAAAATGCACTATCCAATTATACAATCGAATTAGTACACTTTGTTGATCCTGCGTTAATGTATCGAGTCACAAATGATGAAAGTTTCACACGTTCAGATGCTGAGAACAAAGTGAAGGAGCAAATAGAATGGATAGCTCAGAACAAAGTGGATGCTATCCTCATTACTTGTACCAATTACATTGCATTGTTACAGGAAGATGAACTATCGATATCTACGCCAATTATAAAAATTGATGAACCTTTCTTTGATTATATTTGCAGCATTCAGCAACCTCAGACGATCTTGTTTACGAATCCTGCAACGGTCGATGGTACCTTGGGACGTCTTTATGATTATGCTAACACTAAAGGGCAAACCCTAGATGTAGAGGCTGTAGTCATTCATGATACTTTTGAATTAATCATGCAAGGTCGAAAAGAAGAGTACAATTTGGAAATATCTAAGTTCTTGCGTACAATAATTGAGAATGAAAACAGAGTTATTTCTGTCGCTCAATTATCTATGGTGGAAGCATCTGAACAAGTAGAATATAAACGCTCTGGAAAGATAATAAATCCACTAGATACATTAGTTACAGCTATTATTATACAATTAGGATTGGAACCTGACAGACATCATATGTAACCGCGTTTTTTCAAAACTCATTGCCGATTAGCCCGCTCCATAATCTGTATCCTGAATAAGCTATGATGTATTCTAGTCAAAACGAGGAATGAATCATGAGTGGAATTGGAGGATTTGGAGGGATAGGTTTAGGTGGCTCTACAGGTGCAATTTTAGTTCTCTTCATTTTGTTAGTTATTATTACTAAAGCGTTTATCCTATAATTATACTTTTAGATATGCAGGTGAAAAGAGCTGAGTACGACTTCGGTCTTGCGCTTTTTGCCTGTCTCTATGATGTACTAACACTTACACAACGGAGGATATGAATGAATTCAATCGTAAGAAATAAATATGTAAATGAGCGAGTTAGCGCATCTCAAGCTAACCTGAAGGATACAGAAGATATAATGCGTATACTAATTGGGAATGCAAGATGGCTGCAAAGTAAAGGTTCAACGCAATGGAGTGGTTTGTTACATGGAGTAGATAGTCATGATATGGTCGGGTCTATTTCACGTGGAGAGGTTTTTGCTTTTAAAGAGAATGGTGTATGCGTGGGTACGGTTATTCTGAAGCAGATGGTAAGTGAATGGGATAACAATTTGTGGGGTAAGGACGAAAGTCATTCGAACACTTCCGTGTTTGTACATAGGTTAGCTATTCATCGTGAGTATGCTGGTAAAGGTCTTGGTGCAGATATTTTACGTTGGGCTGAAAGTGGTGTTTGCTTTGATGGTAAAGACCGAATTCGATTGGATTGTGTGGGCGACAATACAACATTAAATCGTTTCTATAGCCAGAATGGATACGAATATATGGGCGAAGTTAATGGTTTTAGTAAATATGAGAAGTTATTATAGGAATCACAGAAGATTAAGGACTTCAAAACTTCTGTTAAAATGAAGAAGAATAACCAATCTCATAACATGACACAATCCAACAAAATATGATATTCTGTATTTTAGGAATGTTATCAGTTTATCCGTCTACTAGGTTAGTTGTAGGCGGTATTTTCAAGTTGTATTGATAGACTATTACTACATGATTTGTTCATTATCTTGTAGAGAAGGAGGGCATGAACTTGGATAAGTTCAGACAGTTTTTAAAGGCATCACGAGCTTCAATTGTTATGGTTATGCTTATTCCAGTTGCTCTAGGGGCACTAGGCGCTTGGGTATGGGATGGCGTATTTAATGTGTGGTTATTCTTGCTAACACTTCTTGGAGCAGGGCTTGCCCATCTATTTTCCAATATGATTAATGACTTATGGGATTATAAGAATGGTGCGGATACGGGTGTAAGTAAAGAGGTGGATGCGATAACCAGTCATTCTGGATATCTGACAAACGGGACATGGAGTGTTAAAGTATATACGATCGTAACTTGGTCTTTATTTGGAATAGCTATTCTATCTGGTGTTATTCTAAGTATCTTTAGTGGTTGGTGGGCATTTGTTCTTGGCCTTATTGGGGGGATGATCGCTTATTTCTACGTTGCGCCTCCGTTGAGACTAGGTTATCGAGGAAAAGGTTTCAGTGAAATTGCTATTTTGCTCTCCTTTGGTGTATTACCTGTAATGGGCGCTTATTATGTTCAGACATCTCATATGGATGTTCGTGCATTTGTTTTATCTTTGCCAATAGGACTTCTTACGACTCTTATTTTATTTAATCATCATTTCTTACATTGGAAGCTAGATCTTCAAGCGGGTAAGAAAACCTTGATTGTTGTATGGGGTGAAGCAAAAGCGCTTCGATTCTCGAAGGTGTTACTTCTGCTTGCGGTTATATCCCTTTTAGTAGCTGTTCTTGTAGGATCGCTACCGTATTATGCGTTGATCGCATGGTTAGTACTCATTCCGCTGTACCGGGTTTATGGTAAATTGAAGGATCAGAACTCTTCAAGAGCTTATTTACCACTAATGGGGGGTTCCGTAAAGGCAACGTTTAGATTCGGGCTTCTCCTTATCGTAATTATGATTATTCAAGGGTTAATTTAACGATAATAGAAACAATCATATTAGATGAAACGAGGGATCGATGATGGAACATACACGTGTGATTGGTGATTTTCATACAATTTTAGATGAAGGGCAAGTGTGGAAAATGGGGGGCTTCCCACTTCCTGATGGAACCTTCTGGGAGTATCGTGAACCGGACGCTGTCGTAATTGTACGTAATGGAATTCTGTATGCTCGCGCTACACTAAGTCGGCAGAATGATCACGTTCAAATTCTAGATAATGCGAAACATATGTATTACTCCGTAGAGTCTGTCATTGTACCAGAAGCGGGAGAAGTAAGCTTCGAACTTGATATCCGCGCTCGTACACAGAATACAGCTCCAAATGACCTGTACGATGGATATGTATCCTTGAATTTACTGGACTTCACAACGGGTGCAGCGCTCGATTTCTTTGCTGGAAATGATAAGTATGCTAGTGTGTTTGGCATTCTTCCTTTTCCTGGAGTTGTAGTGCCACCATCTGATAAGACACGCTTCTTCTGCATATTTAAAGAAGATACGAACTTCAAAGCAAGAGAATTTAACACCTATAAAATTACGTATAACCGTGTTACGGATGAAGCTATTTTCTATTTGAATGGTGTTGAGATCAGACGAGATAAGAATATTCCAATCAAGTTGAATCAGTTCACGATTGCGCTGGGAATGATGACAGAAAAGGACTTATCGCCTGAAGGAAGTGTGTCTGTTCATGGACAGACCGTGATTGCTGAATGGTCGCCTATCACCGTTACGACAACGGATGGAGCGAAAGATTCGAAGAATGTGGATTTGGGTGAATAGATAGACAATCATTTTGATGAATAAAAGAGAGCTGTCTGCAAGAAGTCTTTAAAGACTTCTTGCAGACAGCTCTTGTTTTGTTTAATATCCCATACCATGAGAGTATAATGCTATTACACCAGCGCTTAGAATACTAACCATCATAAATTGCGTCGCCATACGGACGAAGATTTTCTTCATGTTCCCACACCTCCTTACATATTCCAGAATAAACAGATTGTTGCTCTTGAGTTGCATGTTGACGATGCATTTCAAATAAGGTCATACTGTTGACCATACCGTCTTTACTATTTATAGTGAATGAAAGTCTGAAGCTCTGAATAACATTCTCCAGTCCTTCTTTAAATAGTTTTTTTCTAAAAAAGTATAGGGCATATGTTCGGAAAAATATGTGAAAACGATAGGTATAGTAAGGCTCTTTATAGTAATATGAAGCGGATTGATTATTCCATCCCTCTTTGTGATCAATTCTATATTTTGCGATTTGATCTTTGAATATATCGAGAAATTCGTCAACAAAGAAGTTGTTCCGATTGGCAGATTCTATTAACGTAGTTAAACCCTCTACAATTTCCCTTGGATGTTGTTTTAGAATATCTAAGTATTCTGATACTCTAGTTAGATTTCCTGCTTTAACTTCAACGGACAATATGTTAGCTCTAGCAAACATATTGAATTGTTTCAATTCCTGAATTCCAGTCTCATCTAACCCTTCAAACCAACTCATATCAGCATATTTTTCAATCCATATCTTCGATTCTGCGAACATCCCACGATGCTCATAAGAACCTGCTTTAAACAAATAGCCTTGCCCAAAGTAATATATTAAAGGACGAGAAGAATTAAATTCAGCATCTTTCCATATCTGATTTAGGTAGACCTTTTCAGCCAATTGTGTCAGCTCATTTGCATAATTCTCGACTTCATCCCATCTTTGTTTAAAGGCAAATAGTTCAGCAAGCAATATTAGCCCATCAAGCGCATACCCTTCAGGTAATCGGTTTCGATAAGGGATGAAATGCATAGCAATCATGAAGCTCTTATGTCCATCTTTTCTATAAATCTGAAAGAGTCTAAAATAACTTATTGCTATGCGTTCAGAATGACCTAATTCCTCACTCTCAATAACACTCTCGTACATGATTGCAGCAGCATCTTGCCAACCTTGTTCTAACAAGAATTCGGCTGATTCAAATATAGACTCTGTCTGATTTGAATATTCAACTAGACAAGTTAGTACTTTGCGAATACATTCATGGTTCTTTAGTTCTGCGCACCGAATTAGAAATGATCCTATCGTCTGCCAATTCGGATCATTAGTTCGGATGCACTCATCTATATATAAATCGTATAACTGCCCGTCTGAGAATCCCATACCAGCAGTAATAAGGTCTAGCTGTTCTATAGAGATAGGTAGGGGATTACTATCTAACATAGCACTTAACATCGGTTGGTTCATACCGACGGATTTGGAGAATGATTGTAGGTCTATTCCTGATTGTCTTATGTATTCTTCTATTTCTGATCGGATCGTAGTGTTTTGTTTCATCAACTAAAACACCTCCATGACTGCAATATTAAGTATATATTAAGCACACATATAGGTACAATAAAGTATATATGAATTATATATACTATTAGTATACCGGTCAATGAGATATATCCAATCATTAGGAACTAAAAATGGATTATACTTCCTTATTGTTTCCGTTTAGTAGGATGATAATGTAGTGGAAGTAAGATACAATCATAGATATAACACGTGATAGGTAGCAGGGGGAGATAAAGTGTCAGGAACAATATTACTCGTAGAAGACGAACCTTCCATCGGTGAGATGGTAGTGAATTATTTAGAAAAAGAGGGGTTCTCCGTTATCCATGCGAAGGATGGGGAAGAGGCATTACGGAAGTTTACCGAAGAGGCATTCGATTTGATTCTTCTAGATTTGATGCTTCCAAAGTTAAGTGGGATGGATTTCTTAAGAATCATTAGAGATAAGAGTCTGATTCCGATTCTGATCGTATCTGCGAAAGACGGTGAAGTGGACAAGGCATTAGGACTTGGTTTTGGAGCAGATGACTACATTCCTAAGCCATTCTCTATGATAGAACTTTCTGCTAGAGTGAAAGCGGCTCTGCGGAGAGCAAATTATCACATGAATGTGTCTGGTATTGCTAGAACGAACATCGTCGCGATTCATGAGATTGCGATGGATCTGGACAATCTAACGGTTAGCAAGAATGGACAAGAACTAAAGTTAACTTCTAAGGAATTACAAATTCTGAAGTTATTAATGACGAATCCTAAAAAGGTATTCACTAAAGAACATATTTATCAATCGGTGTGGGACGAACCCTATTTCGGAGATGAGAACATCATTAATGTGCATATGAGAAGATTAAGAGAGAAGATTGAAGACACCCCTTCAGAGCCTCAGTATATTAAAACCCTATGGGGAATTGGTTATAGACTAGGAGAGTTCTAGTATGATAATCCTACTCGTTGGTATCATTTTAATATTAAGTATCATCATTATGCTTCAATACATAGCTACGAAGAGAAGAACTGAGGATTTGAAATACTGTTACAACAAATTGATATCTATTGTAGAGACTAAGTCCTCTGAGAAAATTATGAGAGTCACGGATGACGTGAGCTTACAATCCCTATTGACGGCGATGAATCGGTTGTTAGACGCCAACCAAGAGTTAACAGCGAATTTTACGCGAACAGAAATGGTTATGAGACGAATGCTTGCTAATATGTCTCACGACTTAAAGACGCCTTTAACCGTCGTTCTAGGAACAATTGAAATGATCCTTCATCAACCCAACTTAGATAAGGAAGAACAAGAGAGATTATTAATAATGCTTCATCAAAAGGCGCAAGAAATCGTAAAGATGATCCATACTTTTTTTGATTTGGCTAAGTTAGAGTCAGATGATCAGGATTTTGTTATAACACGTGTGAATATGAATGGTGTGTGCAAGGATAGTATTCTTTCGTTCTATGATGTGATTCAAAGTCATCAACTTCAGCCTACGATTCAAATACCAGAAACTCCGATATATGCTTACGCGAATGTTGAGGCTCTAGAGCGAATATTGAATAACCTCATGGATAATGCGATTCGATACGGGACAGATGGTAAAGTCATTGGTATTACGTTAAGAAATGATGAATCCTATGTATATATTGATGTGTGGGATCAAGGGAAGGGCATTAGCGAGCAACACCATGATCTTGTGTTTGAAAGAATGTACACGCTCGAAGACTCAAGGAATAAATCATTTCAGGGAAGCGGACTAGGTCTCACCATAACAAAAAGATTAGTTGAACAATTAGGAGGGGAAATCTCTCTTCGGAGTATACCTTTTAAAAAGACGACCTTTACTGTACAGCTTCGACGGGCTACATATTAGTGTGATGCGTATTCGTAAGGTTTTTGTAAGAATTAAGAAATAAAAAAGAAAAGGTTATGCTCTAATCTTTAGATAAGAACATTTGAAGGAGCCAATAAAAATGAGTGTTATCCTGAGCACGAACCATTTAACCAAATCATTTCAGGGCAAAGATGTCGTAACGGATGTGAGTATGAGGGTCAATCAAGGGCAGATATACGGATTCCTAGGTCCCAATGGAGCAGGGAAGACGACCGTGATGAAGATGTTGCTGAATCTGGTCAAGCCGACAAGTGGTGACATTGAAATTTTCGGAGAGCCATTAACAGATTCTTCTATCGAGTACCTGAAGCGGATAGGGAGCATTATTGAGAATCCTGTCTTTTATGACAAATTGACAGCACTTGAGAATTTAGAATTACACTGTGGATATATGGGGTTTTATAATAAGAAGGCCATTAAAGAAGCGTTGGATTTAGTACATTTAACAAATGTGGATCATAAAGCGATCCGAGATTTCTCTCTGGGTATGAAACAGCGGCTTGGTATCGCTAGATCCATCATCACGAAGCCGGAGCTATTAATTCTAGATGAACCTATCAATGGGCTAGATCCTGTGGGTATGAAAGATATGAGAAATGTATTCAGTATGTTGAGTAAAGAGTATGGGATGACATTGTTAATCTCAAGTCACTTATTGGGAGAAGTTGAACTGATAGCAGATACGATAGGTATCATTAAGAGTGGAAGGTTGATCCAAGAGATTCCGATGGATGCAATGAAAGGGCAGAATACAGACTATGTGGAGCTCAAGACGTCTGATTATAAGAAGGCTACCTTCATTCTAGAGAATAAGCTTCATATCAAAAACTTCAAGGTGATGGATAACTCAGTTATTCGTATTTACGAGACTAGCATAGCTCAATCAGACATTTCCAAAATGTTAATCATGAATGACGTTGCAATCGAATCGATCAATAAAAAAACAGCGTCGTTAGAGGAATACTTCTTAACGCAAATTGAGGAGGTTGAGAATTATGCTTAACTTGATGAAGCTTGAGATGAAAAAGAATAAAATGGGATGGTACTTTAAAGGGGCTGTGATAGCAAATCTGTGTATGGTTCTATTCATTTGTTTTATGCCTTATGCGGAAAGTCTAGAGGGTAATCCTGTCTTTTCAGGTGTAACTGAAGCACTATCGGTCGTAGGAACTTTCGTTCGAGTAACGTTTGTTATTTTCGCATCCGTACTCTTTGCCAAATTAATCATTGATGAATATAAGAGTAATACCATTTCGGTTCTGTTTACCTATCCGATTCAACGTAAAAAAATCATTCTTGCTAAAATCCTGCTGATTACGGGAATGACATTCATCGTTATTGTGGTTTCGAATGTGTTTGTATCAGGGAGCTTTATCATGGTTAATCATTATTTGGACTTTGTTACAAATGATCTAACTAGCGATCGAATAACGGCAGAGTTAATTAATATTGTCGTTCAGGCAATAGCGGCAACGGGAATGAGTCTCATCTCCTTATATTTTGGAATGCGGAAGAAATCAGTCCCTACAACGATTGTGTCATCCCTATTGATTATCGGGGTGGTCAACTCTAACAATGGTGATTTCTCACTTAGTTCTATTATCGCGATTCCTCTTACACTAGCTGTGATAGGAGTATGTATAGCCTATTTCACTTTTAGAAATATTGATAGAGTGGATATTGTGTAATCGCATTTCTAACTTCCGATACGAGTAAATGATCGGAAGTTAGAAATGTAATAGTTTAAATGTAAAAAGGTTCTGCAAAACGAGCAGGACCTTTTTTTCTGTTGGGGTGCGATTGAAGGCATATCGTAATTTGTTTCACATATGAGTGGCTGGATCTTCTGAATTCGGATTTGAACAATGGGTTTATATACATACTCTTGATAAGGGGGAGGAAGTGCCTTTGAGTCAGTGGCAACAGAGTTACACATAACGGAGTTAACTATGAAGCCAAATGGTGGACATTATGCCAATCAAGCACCTGGTTCATCTGGCGCCGACGTGTAGAAGCAGATTCCTTAGCTTCATAAAGCCATTAGGAATAAATAATTATTTAGATGACTTCTGACATGATCGAGGCCACTGAAAAAGTCCACACGTATTTGTGTAGGAAGCCGCTACGATAACGGATTGTCCATTCGATCGCTGTTTCCCTCCGATTTCTTGATTATATACCGCATTCCGGTTGAAATCAGAGGGCAAACTTATGCATTTGAAGAAGCTTTCCGTAGGAAAGCTTGTAGGCGAACGCTTACGCTTCTTCAGGATAATTCCGTTACCTGCGCTATGTCGTACATTAGACCTTATTATCTGCAAGTATAGATTTTGGATTTGAGTTCAATAAAAATGCAGGAATGTATGTTTGTAGGGCTGGACATATGGCGATTCATAAAACACGTCAAGGAAGGAAAGATGTAGGGGAAAACCAAGTAGATACCTATTACTTTGATATTAGTAAATGTAGACAATGTCCTTTGAAAGATGGTTGTTATAAAGAAGGGGAGAAAACAAAAAGCTATTCGGTAAGCATTAAATCAGCGGAGCATAGTGCATAGAAAGTATTCCAAGAAAGCGAATACTTCAAAGAGAAGGCAAAAGAACGCTATAAAATAGAAGCCAAAAATAGTGAGTTAAAACACCGACACGGGTATGATGTGGCATCTTCCTCGGGTCTCATTGGCATGCAAATGTAAGGGGCGATGGCCATATTCACAGTTAATCTCAAAAAAATACCGACACTCATGAAGTAAAAGAGACAGAGTAGAACATAAATAAAGACGACTATTCATTCAGAATGGAAAGTCGCCCTTTTCAATTTACATATAATATAGCAAAATAAAATCACAAGTTTTTCAGTGGCCTCGCTTGCTGCGGGAAGTTTCATTGGAAACCTAATCGAAAATTAAGGATATCTGGATGGGGCTTCATTCCAGGTGTTGGATATAATTAGCTTAATACATTCTCCTGAAGGTGCCACCAGGGCACATCGGTTTGCGCAATTGCAAGGGAAGTACCATCATCGGTTGTATAATATGACTAGATTTCTAAGGGGCTTTCATGCTTAACAAGGCTTTGAACCTGCTCTTGGGTAGGTTCAAAGCCTTGTTTGTATTTTGCAAATCATAACGCATCTTAGGAGATATCTTCTGAAGGCTTACTTGTCGATTCTCTCTCAATCAGGATAGTTGGCAGAATAATATCCATATGGGGTTCTGAAGGATTTTCCATTCGCCAGAATAATTGTTGTATGGCCATTTGACCGAATTTACTCAAATCAACGCCCATCGTCGTCGTCGTCGGAGTATTGATGCGCGAAAGTTGGCCGTTGTCGAAACTACATACGGAGAAATTATCAGGAATTTTATGACCCAATTGTTGTAGTGAGGAAATTAAAAGGAAACCTAAACCATCGTTGACGCAAAACCAGGCCGTTGGCAGAGAATCCATTCTTAAGAGTTTGTCGGTTACATCGGTCGACTCCTCCAAAGCATCTTTAACAAGCCAATCAGGATTAAAGGCGAGCCCAGCTTCGTTCATAGCCATATGGTATCCTTCCAAACGTTCTTGGTAACTAGGTGAAAAAGAGACATTACCCCAAAATCCGATTTTCTTATGACCTAATTGAATTAAATGACTAACCGCATCATACCCGCCAAAGCGATTGTTGGTTAAAATGCAATCCGCATGAATACGAGGGTGGTGGTGATCGATGAGAACGGTAGGGATGCCGGTTGCAAGCGCGGTATTAATATAGTCAGTGCTGATATGAGAAAGAATAAGTAATCCGTCAACGCCTTGATTTTGCAGAAATGATGGCAAAACCAATTCGTCTCTAGCTTGCGGATTTACCGACTGAATTTGCAAAGTCATTCCACGTTTGGAGCACTCTTGCTCAATGGATAAATAAATCTCTCCAAAAAAGTTTCTCTGAGAGAAAGCGAAATCCGAAGCGATCAATGCGATGCTGCCACTTCGTTCGGATTTCACTTTCTTTTTAGTATCGGGGTACAAATACCCGAGTTTCTGGGCCGTTTTGATGACCAGCTGCCGCGTTTCATCACTAACTCCATCTTTTCCCGTAAGGGCTTGAGACACGGAGTTTTTAGAAATATGTAAAGTATCAGCAATCATCTGCATAGTAACCTTCATAATAACATTCCTTTCCAATCAAACTGTCGTGCTTACACGATAAACGGAGTTGTAACGTTACAATTATATCTTATTTTTCAGAAAAAGGAAACTGTTATTATAAGTGAATCTTAGGGTTTTTGTTAGGGTTGACTTTTTATTATTGGTCACTAATAATGAGTTTAAATACAAAATGGAAATAAAATGAACTGTATAGTAACGTTACAGTGATGATAAATTTTATTTTGTCATTTTATTTTGTATTACATAATTGTGCAAACTAGATATGGGGGAAATGTAATGGTGAAAATAACCGATAATGAAGCGATAATCTGCGAAACACTACTGGAACAATACTTGGACAAGTCGGAGCCTGTGATAAATCCTGTTAAGCTTCTGTTCACTGGAGTAGGGGAGCGAGATGTATATAATATTACTGCTCCGTTTGAAGATGAAGGGGAAATCGTTATTGCAGGGCGTGTTGAATCCAGAGACAGTGAGCATTCTGAGATTATGTTTTTTGTCGAACGGTACGATGCCTGGGTGCCTAGAGAAGGGATGCCAAAGCTAACGCTTCAGGACCCGTTCTATACTCGAATCGGAGAGGAAATCGTTCTTGGTGGAGTAGAGGTTTATCCTCATCCTACTAATGATGGAGCTCTAGCTTGGAGGACGGTTATGTATAAAGGGAAGAGACTCCAAGATCTTACGCTATTTTTTACAGGACCAAACGGGATGAAGGACCTTCGTATAGCCGAAATTCATGACGGTAGTATCGCCATGTTCACGAGACCTCAGGGAGAGAAGGGCGGCCGTGGGAAGATCGGATTCACGCAATTGGCTTCGCTTGCAGAATTAACGATTGAACGGATTGAGGAGACTCCTCTTCTGAAGGATCAATTTATCGAAGCGGAGTGGGGGGGCGCGAACGATCTTCATTTGCTTTCTAATGGGATGATTGGGATTCTAGGCCACATCGCCAGTTTCGATGAGGCGGAGAATCGTCATTATTATCCGATGGTGTTTGTGCTGGACCCACGTACCGGCGATTATTCGGATATTGAACTAATTGCTGTTAGAGACAGATTTCTGCCTGGCGTGGCTAAACGGAAGGACCTGATCGATGTTGTTTTTAGCGGAGGTCTTGTGCGTAAGGAAGACGGTACCGCCGATTTGTATGCCGGCATCAGCGATGCGGAGGCACATAGAATTACCATCCCGGATCCATTTTTGAAATTTGAAGCCCTTGAGGTGCGTGTATAATGAACATTTATCGTTATGAACAAAATCCACTTATTACGCCTGCTGATGTACAGCCCTATCATGAAGGATTTAAGGTTATCGGTGCTTTTAATGCGGGGGTTGCTGAATACAACGGGGAAACCCTGCTGTTGCTTCGGGTTGCAGAACAGCCTATAAATGACGATCCGGATACTGTGCTGGCCCCGATGTATAATTCGGCAACGGGTCGTATTGATCTAGTGGAATTGGATAGAAACGACGAGCGGTATGACTTCTCAGATCCGCGTGTCGTAAGAGACCGATCACAGAGCGCAACTTTTGCATACCTGACGTCGATTTCTTATATTCGAATAGCGCGAAGCACGGATGGACGTCATTTTACCATAGATAGCAAGCCGTTCATTTATCCTTCCAACGAGCAAGAAGTATTTGGTGTTGAGGATCCGCGCGTCACGAAAATTGGTTATGATTATTATATTTATTTTTCAGTCGTTTCCCCGGTTGGTATCGGTGAATCCATGGTTTCCACAAAAGACTTCATCAACGTTACGCATCATGGCATGATATTTAGCCCAGATAACAAGGACGTATTGATCTTCCCGGAGAAAATTGGTGGGAAATATTATGCCCTTCACCGTCCAACTATGAAAAGCGTAGGCATGCCAGAAATTTGGATCGCAGAATCGGATAACTTACTTTACTGGGGCAATCACAAGCATCTGATTGGATTGCGTGAAGGCATGTGGGATAGCGGTCGGATAGGCGGAGGAGTGGTTCCCATCCGAACGGAAAGAGGTTGGCTCGAATTGTATCATGGTGCAACGAAGGAACACCGTTACTGCATGGGAGCAATTTTGCTCGATCTGGAAAATCCCGCGAAGGTCATTGCTCGTTCCGCATCACCTGTGTTGGAACCGGATGCGCCATATGAGAAAGAAGGATTTTTTGGAGATGTCGTGTTCTCCTGTGGAGCGATCGTCGAAGGGGACACGGTGAAAATGTATTATGGCGTAGCAGACACGTCCATGGCATGCGCTGAACTCAGCATGAAAGAAATCTTAGATAGCCTTGTCTATGAGTAGCAATAAATGAAGAACTACATGTTTAAAGGGTAAGTACATGATTGTTGGTTACAAACAACATTACAGAAGTTGTATATCGTAATTACTGATAATAATAATAATGTTGACAAAGTCAAAAAAGTAATCTAAAATAATCATTGTTAAGCGCTTACATTATCAATTACTACCAGACTTATTTTATTGTTTGTCATGTAGACGGGATATATAAATACATTCAAAGGGGGAGAAAGTGTGCGGTCAAAAAGAAATGTGGGTTATTTTTATATATCCCCGTGGATCATCGGTTTTTTTGTTTTTACGGTCGCCCCCCTCATCTTTGCTTTTTATGTGGGTCTTACGGAGTGGGACACATTTAATAAACCCAAATATATAGGCTTTGGAAATTATCTGGATCTCATACAAGATGAGGACTTCCGCAAGTCATTATGGGTGACAATAAAATTTGCGATCATTTCTGTGCCGCTCGGAATCGCGACTTCGATGCTGATAGCGATCTTAGTGAACACGAAGGTACGAGGAGTATACTTCTTTCGCACAGCACTTTATTTACCAGCAATCGTGTCTGGTGTTTCCATCTCGTTGCTCTGGAAATGGATTTTGGACACGGATTTCGGACTAATTAACTTGTTGCTCTCCAAGGTGGGCATTGCTCCACTTGGATGGCTTACCGACGGTTCGCTCGTCATGCCTTCTTATTTATTGATGGCGTTATGGGGGGCGGGCGGTGGAATGCTTACATACCTTGCCGGTCTGCAGGATATCCCAGGACATTTATACGAAGCTGCGGAAATCGACGGGGCGAATGCCTTTCAGAAATTCAAGCATATTACGTTGACTATGTTGACTCCGGTTATATTTTACAATCTCATCATGGGAATTGTCGGATCTATGCGTAAGTTCGGAGATGCCTATATTATCGGAGGGGCTGAGAACGAGGGTCGGTTCTATATGATTTACTTATATGAGAATGCGTTTAAGTTTTTCAAAATGGGCTACGCTACCGCGATGGCATGGGTATTGTTCGTCATCATTATGCTACTTACCCTTCTGGCCATGAAATCATCCTCAGCTTGGGTTTATTACGAAAGTGAAGTTAGTACCAAGAAAAAGAAGAAAGTGAGGTGAGAGGTTTGGTCATTTACGGAATGGGAAGCAAACAAAAAAAGATCTGGCGCAACATTATTCTGTACGTTTTACTAGGGGCCTTTTCTATAAGTACCTTATTCCCTTTAATTTGGATGATCTCCACTTCACTTAAATCGGGTGATGTCATCTTTGCAATCCCGCCTCAGTTTTTACCAGATGGATTCCATTGGGAGAACTATACAAGGGCTATTACTGAGATTAATTTCTTTGTTTTATTTAAAAACACGGCAGTCATTACTTTTTTTCACTTGTTATCTAACGTGTTCGTTTCGGCCTTTGTGGCTTACGGGTTCGCGAGATTCAATTTTCCAGGGAAAAACATATGGTTCCTGTTAGTACTCTCTACCATCATGCTACCTGGGGAAGTAACCATGATTCCCGTGTTTATCGGTTTCAGCGCAATTGGCTGGACGAATTCAATCTTGCCGCTTGTAGTTCCCGGGTTTTTCGGTGGAGCACCCGTGTTCATCTTTCTACTGCGGCAATTTTTCCTTTCAGTTCCGAAAGACTTGGAGGAATCGGCGTACATCGACGGAGCAAGTAGCTTTACAATTTTCTACAAAATATTTCTTCCGTTGTCCGTTCCCGCATTGGTTACAATAGGTATTTTCTCCTTTCAGGGTAGCTGGAACGATTTGCTCGGTCCGTTGATTTATTTGAATGATGCCGATAAATTTACGTTGACTCTTGGTTTATCGATGTTCAAAGGTGTAATGAAAGTGGAATGGGGACCCCTCATGGCGGGTTCGATTCTTGCACTTCTTCCGGTTCTTGCTGTCTTCTTCATGGCGCAAAAGTATTTTGTTGAAGGCATTAAGATGAGCGGTATAAAAGGCTAGACGAATTTCCATTGAATGAAGCTTGAATTTCGGCTAATTCAGCGAAATCAAATTCAAATAAATAATAGGGGGATTATGTTATGAAGAAGAAGGGAACTGCAAGACTAGGACTGCTTCTCACGTTGTTGTTAGCGTTTACAGTGGTATTGGCTGCATGCGGTGGAGACACGAATAATAGTAAGGCGACGGGCAACAACAATGTACCCGCGGACAATGCTGGAAAAGCTGCTCAACCAGTTGAGAAAGTGAAATTGAAGGTTGCTACTTGGGCAGGGGCGGAAGAACTTAGAGAATTCGAAGAGTTAATAGCGAAGGTAAATACAAGCGCGACAGACTATGAGATCAAAGTGCAAAGTATTCCGGCTGACTATTATCAAAAGCTTCAAACGATGATTGCAGGCAAACAGTCTCCTGACTTCATGTGGTTGTCTCAAGAATATATTGCTCAATATGCAAGCCTCGGTGCGATCGCTCCGCTAGACGAGCATTTGTCCGGCATAGAAAACTATAACGCTGAAGATTATTACCAAGGTACGGTTGATGTAGGAACTTATGCTAATAAATTATACTCATTACCTTGGATTTCTCAGCCTTACATGCTCTACTATAACCAGGATATGTTCGAGAAGGCTGGTGTTGAGCTACCTACAAATGACTGGACGTGGGAAGAATTCATCGCAGCTGGCAAGCAATTGACGAAAGACGGCGATTGGGGTGCTTTGTTGAACAATATCCCTACGTCGATGTACACCTGGTCTTACGGTGGCGATGTGTTTGATAAAGAAGGAAACATCACACTGGATTCTCCGGAATCGATCAAAGGTCTAGAAATGTATCAAAAAATCGTTAATTCAGGGATTACTCCCGCACGAGCCCAAGCGGATTCCATGGGTAATGGCGATATGTTTAAGACAGGTAAAGTAGCCATGTACGTAGGTGGAGCGAGCGATGACTTCGAAAGAACTGCCAATTTTAAAATCGGTATGGTCGTTCCTCCACATGGAACAGAGCAAGTAACATTCAGTTGGATAGGCGTCACTGCGATGGCGAACACGACGGCTAATCCGACAGTGGCGACAAAAGCGCTTGTGGACATGACAAACGCGATTCACAAATGGAAAGTAGTAGCTCCTACTAAGAGCGGTTTTGATGAGATCAAAACAAGCCGTCCAGATAAAGAATATGCAGTAGAAACGATTCGTCAAGCATCGGAAATTGCAAGAGGATTCAACAATCAGCCTAAGCAAGGTGAAATTGATGGAGCTATATGGGAAAAACTGACACAAGCGATTGAAAAAGGCGAAGATGTGAATACAGCGGTACAGAGTACGATCAAGAAAATAAACGACATTACTAAGTAATTTCACCCCACTAATGACTTGTTGGGAACGGAGGACTCGCCTCCGTGAACAGCGAGTTTTTTTTTATAGGGGTATGAGAGGAGAAGGAGATCATGGTGAAAAGAGGGCTAATTATCGTATTGGCTATCCTAATAAGCTTGTCAGGAATGGAAGTAATGGCGTTTAAGAGGGTTATAGTATATGCGGAACCGGAGGAAGCGACTTCCGACCAAATTGTACAGAAACGTATTAATAAAGTAGGGGGAATGCCTAACGTTCCTGAGCCATTTGCGATGAAAAATTGGAAAGAAACAGCTATTGGGTATGACGAGTTTGTATTCGATTTCACCAAGAAAGGGGAGTATTTACCCGTAGGTTGGTGGGATCGAACGCATCAAAATATGGATGAGGATACGTTTGGTCTCATGTCCTATGCCGGCAAATTTTCACAAGGAACGGACGGTTCGCAGGAAGCTATAAATATGATGGCGGCTGTGCTAAGTGCTACACTGGTCGGCATCGACAAGAGCGATCAAAACGGACATGATTACGTGAAAATGCTGCAAACCTTCTTTAATAAAGATAATGGTGAAAACATGATCTTGAATAATCCGAGTACGGTGAGCGGACAAACGTTTTGGTATGAGCTGCTACCGCACTTCTTATTCTATGCACTGACTTATTATTATCCAGATGTTGAGAATATGGAAGATATCATGCGCAGCACGGCGGACAAGTGGGAGGAAGCAGTACAGGAACTCGGTGGGAAGTACGGCCGTGCGGAGTTTAACTACACGGCTTTCGACTTTCACAAGATGCAGTCTTTCAGCAACGAACGCTGGACGGAGCCCGATGCAGCCGCGGGCGTCGCTATGCTAGAGTACATGGCATACTCGAAATTCGGCGATCCCAAGTATTTAAAAGCGGCCGAGTTAAGTATGGATTTTCTGGAACGCCAGGAGGACAATCCGCTTTACGAGGTTTTGCTCTATTCCGCCCCGTATATGGCCGCAAGAATGAATGCGGAGCAGGGCAAGCAATATGATGTCAGTAAGATGATGAACTGGGTATTTGATGGGGGAAGCAAGGCAAGGAACGGTTGGGGAACGATTACGGAAAGATGGGGGGATTACGACGCCCACGGCTTGCTCGGTAGTCTGAACGATAACGAAGGTTACGCCTTTTCAATGAACACGTTTGCAGCATTCGGCGCGCTCGCACCAGTCGCACGTTATGATCCGCGTTATGCTCGGGATATCGGGAAATGGATGCTGAACGCAGCCAATCAATCGCGCTTATTCTATGCGGACAGTATTCCAGCTGACCATCAATCCGGTTCGGCTTGGAAGGGGGATCCGCAGCATGTCATCCCCTATGAGGGGCTGCGCAAGGAAGGGAATGGTAAAACTCCTTATGCGAGTGGCGATCCAACTTTTTATAATTGGGGAAATACCGATTTCTCCTTATACAGTGGATCTTTCGCCGGGTATCTCGGCGGTTTAATTGAAGAAACGAACGTGGAAGGCATATTGAAGATCGATACGCTGAAAACGGATTATTTTCATAAGGAGGCTTACCCGACCTTCCTGTATTACAACCCATATGAATCGGACAGAGAAGTTGAAGTGACCGGCTTGGGTAGTGAACCCGTCGATTTGTTTGATTCGGTTAGCGGTAGCTTTATCGCACAAGATGTGAATGACCATGCCAACATTCGTCTGGCAGGTGGACGGGCGGCCGTCATCGTCATCGTTCCGGCGGGAGGAGATATCATTTCGGAGGAGAGACAAATGTTGATTGACGGCGTGTTTGTTGCGCCAGTAGCGAAACCTTCCATAAATATCCTCTCCTTTCAGAAGAGAGATCTGGTTGAGGGGACGATAGAGGTTAGCGTTGAAACCGGCGTGCCCGCGAATGAGACGATCAAGAATATTACCGTCTCATTCGCGGGCAAGGAGATCTTCAACGGCGCAACACTTCCTGATGCCTTGTCATTCGATACGACGAAATTCGGTAATGGCTTTCACCGGCTACGAGCGGAATTGGAATCATCTAGCGGAGAGAAGGATACTGCGGAAGTCGAGCTATTCGTCCGAAATACGAGCGGAGAATCTATTCTGACAGCTGGGACGGATGAATTGGCGTCTTGGATGCCCATTGACGTTATGCCAGGAAAAGCAGTTCTAAAAGCAGGGAAACTCACCGTAGTGGAGGAGAACGAAGCAGGGGGATATGGTGGGATTACCAGTCCTACATTCCAACTTGATTTCAGCAGAAGGACTTTTGCAATTATTGATGTGGAATCAGCTAGTCCGCAATGGGCGCTACAATTACATGTCAAAGGCGAGCCGTGGGGATTCTACGTTAAACAGGACGGTACGGAAACAGGGCACTTCATTATTGACGTGATGAGTGAATTACGGCGTATGCATCCCGATATACCGTACATAGGGATCCAAGATGTAGAGCTGTGGCTTGTCGTTGCAGGCCAGGAAGGCGCCAAAGCGGTCTTTGAACGTGTAGATATGTTCTATCAAGATGATGAGCCTCTGAAAGAGGAACAATGGTCTGGTCTTCAGAACGCCGTTTCAATGACGGAGTGGCAGCCTGTTCCTTCTATGAAGGGAGGCGTGATCATTGATCAGGATACGGCCGTGATTCAGGAGGATGCCCTCTTGAACCGAGGGGGAATCAGCTCGCCCTTCATGATCGTTGATTTTGCCAAAAAACCTAGTTTGTCGGTCGATATTACCAGCGTTACGAATCAATGGTCGATGATGCTGTATATACGGGGGCAGAACGAAGCTCTGATCCTTCAAGCCCCGAATGACCAGATTGGCCATGTCTCCTACAACATAAGAGATAGGCTGAAAGAAGCTTATCCGCAACTCGAACTGGATGATTCAGTTGAAATGCAAATGTGGTTCCTCGCAGAGGGAGAAGAGGACGCGAAACTTGGTATCCAATCCTTCGAGCTTTCTTATGAAGCGAACAGCAACTTTAAAGTGTGGTTAATCGCGGGAATTTCCGCAGCCTTTGCAGCGGCGATGCTTTTACTTGTGATGATGTGGAGGAAAAGAAAATCATCGGCATCTAAGTAGGTGAAGTAGAATGGAAAGTCTAATTAAAACTGTGGTTTGCCCTAAAGCAATCTCATCAGGCTGAAAGAGTCGTGACCCGCTACATAAACACTTATAAAAAAGTGAATATGTAGCGGGTTCAGGTAGATTAGCGTTCCGTGTGCTTAAGGAGTTGAGTGAGCTAAGTGATTTTGCTATCAAAAATATAGCCTACAGGCAACAGAGGCCACTGAAAAAGTCCACACACATTTGTGTAGGAGATCGCTACGATAATAGATTGTCCTTCCGAGCGCTCTTGCCCTCTGATTTCTTGATTTGTATACCGCTTAAGCTGTTGAAATCAGAGGGCAACATATGCATTCGAAGTAGCTTTCCTACGGAAAGCTTGTAGGCGAACGCTTACGCTTCTTCAGGACAATTCCGTCGCCTTCGCTGCTTCGAATATAATCGATTGTTTTCTGCAAGTATGGAATTTTGATCAGAGGCATCTTTTGCACAATCTATTCGTGCGAAAGATGCCTCTTTTTCGTATAATTAAGGTATCAAATTCAGGTGGTGTTCACGATTTTTCTTTTGTTCATGAAGAATTACAGAATAAATATTGCCTCGACAATGGTTGCAACGCAGTGCCACCCATTCGTATGTTCAAATATTTATTGCTGAAATCCATTTTTGATGTATCTGATGTGGATGTCGTAGAAAGATCCAAATACGAAATGTCCTTCAAATACTTCATAGATATGGCTCCAGAAGATGGCGTCATTGATTCGAGCTGTTTAACGAAGTTCCGTAAACTTCGCTTGAAAGATATAAATTTACTCGACCTACTTATTCAAAAAACAGTAGAAATCGCATTGGAAAAAGAAATCATAAAAAGCAGCGCGATTATTGTGGACGCTACACATTCAAAAACACGTTACAATCAGAAATCTCCCAAAGAAATTTTAATGGAAAAGTCCAAACTGCTAAGAAAAGCCGTTTATCGAATCGATGAAAAGATGAAAGATATATTCCCATCGAAAACAACAACTAACGAATTGGAAGATGAACTGGACTATTGCCGAAAGGTCATTCATGTCGTGGAAAAAGAAGAATCAATTCGCGAATATCCCAAAGTAAAAGAAAAGCTAAACTATTTAAAAGAGATTGTAGAAGATCATCAAGAGCAACTTCAACTCTCGAATGATCCAGATGCACGCGTGGGTCACAAAACAGCGGACTCCTCTTTCTTTGGATATAAAACACATCTTGCGATGAATGAAGAACGTATAATTACAGCTGCGGTGATTACGACGGGTGAAAAAAATGATGGGAAACAACTTCAAACACTGATTGAAAAAAGCCGTGAAACGGGTATGAAGATTGATACCGTCATTGGAGATACAGCCTATTCTGAGAAAGATAATATCCAATATGCCAACCATAACGTATTACAATTAGTGTAAAAATTAAACCCTAATATTACACAAGGAACTCGTAAAAAAGAAGATGAATTTGAGTTTAATAAAGATGCAGGTATGTACGTTTGTAAAGCTGGACATATGGCGATTCGCAAAGCGCGCGCAGGGAAGAAAGGTATCAATGATAACCAAAAGGATACCTACATGTTTGATATTGAAAAATGCAAAATATGTTCTATGAGAGATGGGTTAAAATCGACAGAACATAAAGAACAAGAGGTATTTCAGAATAGCGATGATTTCAAAGAGAAATCGAAAGAGAGTTATAAAATCGAGGCGAAAAATAGTGAACTCAAACACCGACACGGGTATGATGTGGCATCCTCCTCGGGTCTAATTGGCATACAAGTGAAAGGTGATATGGAAATGTTTTCTGTTAATCTCAAGTGAATCATTACACTCATTAAAGAATCAAAGAAAAAGAATATCGCCTTTTTGATTTAAAACATATCTTGAACAAATTAACAACGTAAGTTTTTCAGTGTCCTCCATAAATTGCAGGACCTTTATTGTTGGGAAATGTTAAAAAAAGTAGAGGGGGAAATATTATCAAATTTTAAATAAATAATTATTGTATAATAGTCCAATTTATGTATAATATGTGATAAAAGACATATCATGATTTATTTCGTTCATAAGCGGTTAAATCTTATACATCTGGTTTTGAACATAACCTCTTTATGTAACCGCTTTCAAAGAATTGGTTTTCAGTATCGGTATAAACTCATAGAGAGTTTATATACACATTCTTGCAAAAGGAGGGTGGGATGACTGTCACCATAAAATCAGGCTAGTTATTGACTATCAGGTAATAGGGAGGTGGCGCTCGCTCATTTGCTGTTCATCTGAGAAGGAAACTTAGCTCGGATTTGTATCATTAAGAACATTAAGAGGAGGGTATTTATTATGATAACTCTACGTATAGCCAAATTAGGAAAGATAAAATTACTAGTCGCAAGTGGCATGATGCTGATAATGTCTATCGCTATGTTCTTTGTGTTTGAGGGGAAAGCATCTGCACACGGTTACGTAAATAGTCCTTCCAGCCGTGCAGCTCTATGTGCCAGTGGAGTCAATACGAACTGTGGTCTTATCATTTATGAACCCTACAGTCTTGAAGCACTTAAAGGGTTTCCAGCAGCGGGTCCAGCTGACGGTAAAATTGCAAGCGCTAACGGTCAGTTTGCTCCACTCGATCAACAATCAGCGACGCGTTGGTCTAAGATAAACTTAAGCCCGGGTCCGACTACGTTCAATTGGAATATTAAAGTCCCTCACGCCACATCGAGCTGGAAATATTACATTACCAAGCAAGACTGGGATCCCAATGCACCACTTAGCCGTGCTTCCTTCGATCTAACGCCTTTCTGCAATGTATCCTATAGTGGGACGCCAGGGAATACCTATTCGGACACGTGTAACGTTCCTGACAGAACGGGATACCAGGTCATTCTGGCCGTTTGGACAATTTCAGACACAGCCAATGCATTCTATAATGTCATCGATGTAAACTTTCCTGGAAATCTTGATACCGTAGCTCCGACTGTACCGACTAACGTAACGGCATCCAATATCGCAACGACAAGTGCAACAATTACATGGAATGCTGCCACCGACAATGTCGGTGTAACCGACTATCGAATCTTCAATGGTTCGACGCAGATTGCTTCCACTAATGGAGCGCTCAGTTACAACTTGACCGGTCTAACGTCCAATACAACGTACAACATTACTGTGAAAGCAGTCGATGCAGCTGGCAACGTGTCCGCAGGAAGCAATTCGGCTGCCTTCACTACGCTAACGGTCATAGGACCTGATATTGATCCACCATCAGCTCCAACAAGCTTGCATGTCATGGGTAGCACAACCTCGACAACAGTGCCTTTAATGTGGAATGCATCGAGTGATAACGTAGCAGTGACGGGGTACCAAGTATTCTCCAGCAACACACTAGTGACCAACGTCTCTGTTTCAACTCTTGAATATGTTGTTAGTAATCTGAGCGCGAATACAGCTTATACGTTTACCGTAAAAGCTGTTGATGCCGCTGGAAATATCTCAGCAGCAAGTAATACGCTTAACGTTACGACTCCTGCGGCTCCTACAACGTATCCGACATGGAGTTCTTCAACGGTCTATGTCGGTGGCAACAAAGTTACACATAACGGAGTTAACTATGAAGCCAAATGGTGGACACTTGGCCAAGCGCCTGGTTCTGCTGGAGCTGATGTTTGGAAACTGATTCCTTAAATTCGGACAGCCTTTAATCTTAAATAATCATGTAGATGACTTCTGATTTGATCGATTTGATCAGGAGTCATCTTTTATAAGAACTAGTAGAATGCAAGTGAAGGAATCAAATTACTTAAATACCAATATTTACTTGACTTGTAAATATGGGAACATTAAACTAACTTTGAACGTTCAAATGAATCTATTATCCCCAAAATATATGAAATTTTTGTAGACTTGCATTTACGTGTATTCTACGAATAGAGAGGAGAAATGAATGAACCATCCTTTAATCAGTATTGTGATGCCTGCATATAACAGGGCGAACGTAATTTCAGCATCAATTCAGTCGATCCTTGATCAGACCTATACCCATTGGGAGTTAATTGTCGTTGATGATCGTAGCACTGATAACACAAGGGAAGTTGTGGAGCAATTTGTGCGACAAGATGCCAGAATCAATTATGTAGTTAATGATAGATCCAAGGGGCCGGGTGGAGCGAGAAACTTCGGAATGTTATATGCGAAGGGGGAACTGCTTTCTTTTCTTGATTCTGATGACCAATGGTATACCTGTCATTTACAGGACAGCTTAGACGTAATACATCGAACTGAAGCCGATATCAGTTTTGCCTTGTGGGTGGAGCAGCATGGTCCTAAGACTGTACATAATTTTGATAATAAGGTGGAGCAGAAGCTCATAAGCAAGATGAGAGCGATCAATACGTCCCATACTGACGTGATCCTATTTGAAGAAGGTGTATTCGAACAATTTCTATCTCACACAAGAAACTTCTTTAACTTAAATACGATGGTATTTAAGAGAGAATTGCTCCTAGCCTTTGAACTCATTAATGAGGAGTTGTATCTTGGAGAGGACACTACCTTTTTGATTCAGTTTTTTGACCGTTGCAAGATAGTGTTAATTACGAAACCACATTTTGTATATAATCAATCGCCTGATAGCATATATTTCTTCTGCGACAGATGGCAACTCGATCCCGATATGCTACATACGAACAAAGAATTGATGGAGAAGTTGGAGGCATTATCGCATAAATCTATTCAAGTAAGGACTCTTATAAGAAGTAAGGTGGAGAATGCGGATAACTTGAAGGGTAAGCGGCGTTCCTTGCGAAATATAGATATAGGCATCGCTAGCAAATATTTCACCTTAAGCTATATTAATAGACTCGACAGAGAGAGGGCGCTACGTTATTGCTGTTCGTCCTTGAAGAGCAAAGTGACGATTTTTAATTTGTTTCTCTGGCTGCGCCTAGTATTGTCGATTAAGGGTGGTAGTAGCTTCTTAAAGCTGGCACTTAATCTGTGGTAGAGCCAATGTGAGAACAACGCTTATGAGCTTTTTTACTGGGACAAGATGCCGTTGGTCTCGAAACCGGATTAGTCTCTCTATACAATGACCGATGAATCAGCGATCGGATAAAGAGTCAATCGGGTTGAAATAGTAAAAAGAGGCGTCCCAGCCATTCTTATGACTTATGGGACAGCCTCTTATTTGGGTTATGATGCGCAGCCTGCACATTCAACGTAATTATCACCAACTGCTTTAGAAATGCTCAGGAGTTGCCCCATTTCAATGTCTTCCTTAGAAGTAAACTCATAATCATAAGCCGTCTCTAAAGCAAGCTCGGAAGCTTTCTCTTTGCTATCGGCAAATACGCTAATTTGTTCTTCATTACCCGTAGATATCACCTTATATGCAAATGTATAACGAAGTATTTCGTTGTCCACGTCAATCACCTCCTCAACTATTGTACACTTTTCTTCAATTTCGATATAGTCCCACATCATCTAAAATGGTTTTGCTAGGTCCATTACTGAAATTCAGAGTGATTCTATTGATATTTGCGGGTACGAAGATAGAATTTGCCTCCTGGAACACTTCGAAAGGCAATTCAACAGTTTGGAATATTGCTTTCTCTGGAAGATTATAGTTACCATCATCAAAATGCTTCTCAAGCCATGGACTCTTCGTGAAGCGAGGGATTATCATTGGCTGTAGGGTCATGAATTGAGACAATGGAAGGGTAACGGACACAGCATCACTCGTTTCTAATGTGATTTCCATTTCGGAAATGGGTAGAAGGTCTCCCTGTTTAAGCGCCCCTTCCATACTTTGGTCTGCGATTGATAAGGACAATCCATCGGCTTCTGTAAATTGATCGAGTACATCATCCTCATCCCAACTTAGTGAGTAGGAGGATTCTTGAGCATGATGTTCACTATTTTCCAAAAGAACACTCTTATTCTGAGGGGTACTAGATTCTTCAGTCCAACGTAGCCCTTTACTTGCATCAGCTGTACCGTTATTTAAGAGTGTAGTTCTGTCCTTATCTTCATCGTATCTCGCAAGCGCGATGAAATTGCCATCCTCGAATCTGTTGTAATAGATGGATTCCGGTAGCCAATCACGTCCTGTCCGATAATCACGAAACAATGGATTATAGTCTTGCGACTCGTGTAGGATGGTTTCTAGGAAGGCAGAAACATACACTTTAGCGATTTGTTGTTGATCGGATGCCGTCATTAACTGACTTTGATTGAGTAATAACCCCTTCGGTAAGCTTATATCCAGTCCTCCCCATGAGGTATTGAACTGGGAGTGGTTCGCATTAGGGATATGAAGATAAGTTTTAAATCCTTTATCATCAGGAGTGAAGCTAGAACGTGCGTATTGTCGTTCACCGAAATACTCATTCAAATCTCCATCTCGTGATCCCTGAAGTACCATGTAACTGACATTACGAAGTTTCGCTTGCATCCCATCCACCATTGTATCCGTTGGAGCAAGAGCAACCACGGCTTTAATAGAAAAATGTTTTAGATCTTTCTTTAAATCTAGGTCTGATCGAAACCAACGGTCCGAATCTGCTGCCATAGCTACCGCTTGCCCCCCTCGAGAATGGCCGATGAGAGCAATTTGGTCGAAGTTGACGTTATTGTAGAAGGGAGACTCAGACTGCTCCGAGAAGGTTTGGATCTGTTGTAAATGCTTAAGAAGAAGCCAAGTACGTATCTTTATATCATTATCTGGAATATTCGACCACACCGAATAGTTTAGGAAGTTCTCATCTACCGAAATGGCAATAAACCCTCTACTAGCTAGTAACTCTCCGAGATAACCATATCCTTCATCGGAATAATCCTCCATTAAATGATTGCCATGAACCATCAGTACGAGCGGAAATGGACCATTCCCTGAGGGCATCCAGACTCTTCCGTTCAAAGGAAGTGCCTTTTGATCAAATCCCCAAAACAAGGAACGAAGCCACGGCCATTTATCAATATAGGAAGAGGCATCTACGGATGTTGATTTGAGTTCAGCCTTAGGTCCGTATTCCTTCCGGTGTATATCATATCCACTTCCATAAGTGAAATATTTGGTCTTGAATACGCCTGGGTCCGCTGGACTCGAAAGCGGAATAGTAGAAACATTACGATCTGAGATGCTGTACATCTGCGTTACGTCTGATTTCTCACGATCGATGAAACCTATGATGATAGATGACAACATACAAAGCGTAATAGAGAATAGCCATTTGGTTCGGGTCTTTATATGCTGGCTAGCAATAAGTGCCATCCAACATCCAAGGAGTACACCTAGCAAAGTGACTATCACTGATGAAGCAATCGATACGGCTATGCCGCTACCTGGAATCCAAAACATAAAATAAATAGCGATCAATTCAAATAAAACCCCGCCAGTGAACAGACGCGGAATAGGAAGTCCTATCAAGGAAAGTAATAGTGCAAGTAGGGTCGCTGAAATTGCGAGTCCGATCGTGCCTGCTGTGATAGATAGAAATATATCAAGAGACGTACCTAATCCGGTTGGCATGCTGAGCGATGTTAATGCAAATATCAAACAGAATGAAGCCCAGACACCACTTTGAGCGATCCTCCAAAAACGTGTATCTAAGGCAAAGGTTGCCTTGATCCGTAATCTCATTCGTGAGCGGAATGAAGGTTTCAATGGTGTATATATTGTAGTTTCGAGTTCCATGAGGTCTCCCTAGTCATTCTCTTTATAAAGAAGGTATATACAACTATTGTAGCATGGTCACGTGCAAACTGCGGTGTTATTTATTAGGGCATTTGTCATAGAATAGGATCATTGGGCATTCTTCAATCGAGTTACTTTCTCTTTGTGAGGATATAGCCCAAATTGCTTATTGAATCTCGTAAATATCGATCCTCTAGCGATAATCCTAAGTCCTCAGTCTCCAAATAAGACAGAAGTAATAGATGGTTTATATTGTTCAATGAATTCAAATATTGTATATTATGTTTACAAATAAAGAATACATCAATTTTATGAATGCGCTTACAATGAGGAGGTTGGATTTACCGATGGCACAAACGAGTATTATCGTAAGGTTGGAATTGGATCATGACACAGTTAGCTTCGGAGATGTAGCGGCCGTAGTGAGTAAAGCAGGTGGGGATATTACGTCGATTGATGTGATCCGTTCGGGTAAGGAATCGTCGATACGAGACATTACGGTAGATGCAGGGGAGCATAGTGAAGCTTTAATTGTCGAGTCGTTAAAAAATCTTATTGGAATTAAGTTAATTAACGTATCCGACCGCACCTTTCTAGTTCACCTGGGCGGCAAAATCGTGATTCAACCTACGCTTCCAATCAAGAATCGCGAGGATCTGTCACAGGTATACACACCAGGTGTAGCTAAAGTATGTAAGGCTATTCATGAGAATCCAAGTAAAGCTTATTCTTTAACCATCAAACGTAATACAGTCGCCGTGATTTCAGATGGAACAGCTGTACTTGGACTTGGCGATGTTGGCCCCTATGCAGCAGCGCCTGTCATGGAAGGAAAGGCCATGTTATTCAAACAACTAGCTGGTGTAGATGCATTTCCACTGTGTCTAGATACGAGAGATACTGAAGAAATTATCCGTACGATTAAAGCGGTGAGTCCTATATTTGGTGGCATTAACCTTGAGGATATTAGTTCCCCCCGTTGTTTTGAAATCGAGCAAAGGTTGACCGAGGAGTTGGATATTCCGATCTTCCACGATGATCAGCACGGGACCGCAGTGGTTGTAATCGCTGGACTCTTAAATGCGTTGAAGATTGTAAATAAACGGATTAATCATGTGCGTATCGTCGTTAATGGCATCGGAGCGGCAGGTGTATCTATATGTAAAATACTGCTAGATGCAGGTGTTACACGCCTTGTTCCAGTAGACAAGGAAGGTGCTATCGTCTATGGGGGGGAGTATGAACAGCCGATGTGGCAGTGGCTAGCAGAACAGCCACAAGTGGAGAGGGAGTCAGGGTCATTAAAAGAAGTCATACGCGGAGCAGATGTATTTATCGGTGTTTCACGTGGAGGCTTGTTAAACGGAGATGACGTTCAGTCAATGAACGAGAAGTCCATTGTATTTGCCTTAGCTAACCCAGAACCTGAAGTGAATCCTGAAGAAGCTCTTAAGCATGTAGCCGTATTGGCAACTGGACGAAGTGATTATCCGAACCAAATTAACAATGTCCTCGTATTTCCTGGATTGTTCCGAGGCGCGCTTGATTGCCGAGCCAAACGAATCAATGAGCCCATGAAATTAGCGGCTGCCCGTGCTATCGCCTCGGTTGTATCAGATATAGAGCTTAACGAGCAATACATCATCCCGAGCATATTCAATGACAAGGTCGTTCCGGCGGTGCGTAAAGCCATTGTTGAAACAGCGATTCTAACGGGCGTGGCAAGACGTATTCCGCCTGATTTTAGATAAATAGGGGAAGGGTTGTATTACTAACTATCATGTTACGGTTACATACTGACCTGGTTTCAGCAATTTCACACGGTTATAATATCGGAGTGTGCGTTTTGCTGCCCTTCGGCAGACCAATATGGATTTCCCCCTCGCTACACTGCCTGAAGGGTGTGATACAGAGGTCGGGGAAAGAGGCGCCACTTTTTGTATCAGGAGTGGGTATCACCACAATTTGATAACTAGTCAGGAGGCTCAGGAATGAGCTTCCTTTTTTAGAGTTAAATAAGATCGATTAAATATAATTTCCCATTTATTCAAATTAAATCTCAAAAATATACTATTTATTCCGATAAAGTAGTAAAAAGGAGGATTAGTAATGGCAGAACACAAGTTTAAAACGACAATGTTTCCTATTGATTCAGATTCAAATAAAGTTATTATTCTTACGCCAGATTACATAATTGACGAAATTAACCAAGATGAAGCTGAACAATTTATTGAAAATATGAACGGGGATGAGAACTTTTTTGATAGTTTAAATCTAAACAAGGTATACAACATAAACACTATAGTAAGAATATCATCTAACCAAAAAACGCATATAATCACGCTCAAAACCAAAGCGAACGGTAAGAAGGAAACAGATTTCCTGGCTATAGAAAGCAAGGAGCATAAGGAGCAATTTCTACATGAGATATACCACTACCTAAAGGATGAGTGCAGTTTCCGAGTGAAGGAGTATAATCGATTAACGGCAGCATTTAGACCACTATTAATGCTTCTTATTATCATTGGATTAGGTACATTTTTGACTTGGTTTGCTTTTGAGGCACAGCAAGGCCTTGATAGAACTAGAGTAGTTAAAGCATCCGTTTATTATTTGTATAAGACGATGGCTTACATAGGCCCGACGGGCGCCATGATTATTTCAGGAGTGGCATTGTTGATTGGTATGGCTATGTTGGCATACAGAGTAAAGAATCCACCAATCATGACCTTTATCAAGAGAAATATTTAAATAAATCATAATCTAATAAGGTTGTTCTAAGGAGTAATCCTCGGAACGACCTTATTTACGTATGGAGAGCGAAGTTTACCTTTAGATAATATTTAACAACATTAACGATCCATTAACAATAGAATGATATTCACCAAACAAAACTCTCCTAGAATAGGTAGTACGCAATCTATTAACACATATTCAGAGGGAGATGTTAATTACATTGAACAGTAGAAGTAAGGTGAAACGTAGTGTATCTATTCTAATGTTAAGCAGCATGATTATGAGTGCGTTGTCACCGGCAAGTTTTGCCGCAGGAATAGATGTCTTGGAGCCCATGTTTATCCCCGCTCCAACTAATGTTGAAATGAAGAATGAAGTGCTAACCCCAGCACAAGATCCGCAAGAGGGTGAACCCCAAGAGCTACAAATCCGACATACCCCTGCAAATATCATTCAGGAACTTCAGGATTTCACAGTAAGAGCTGTTATTAACGGTGATACACAACCGTGGACAGGCCATATACAGTATTCAATTGATGGTAAAGATGAGATGTCAATTCCATTAACACCGGAAGGAACACAGGCAGATACCTACATAGCTACCATCCCAGGTGCAGAGATATTAGGCAATGAATTGAAGTATTCGATTACTGCTCTAGATGAAGAATCCAAGCCTATTCTATCTACTACATATTCGGTAGGCATCGAGGCTAATCAGGTCAATCAAGATAATCTACTAAATGTTGCTGTACCGCAAATTCCGCCACTGCTGATTACCGAGATGGTTCCAGATACAATCAATCTTCCAGGAATAAGTACAGATGGTTACGAGTACGTAGAAGTCTATAACAATACGGATCATGATCTGAACTTTAAGAATTATTCTTTCTTTTACAATGGTAAGGACACGTGGACTCCTGTTGTTGACAAAGACATGATCATTCCAGCTCATACTCCAGTTGTGTTCTGGATTATGAACGGAAGCAATAATGGGGAGGAAATAGACCGTTTTAATCAAAACTATGCTGGATCCTCACTCGAAGAAGGGAAGAATTTGTTCCGCATTCTTGGTGGAACCGGCATGGCTAATACTAGCTCCAGAACTCTGGTGATTAAAGACATTAACGGCAATCCGATTGTTACTGCAGCCTATGAGGCGGCACATGTCAAAGTGAATCAGGGTATTTTCTTTAAGCATCCCGCCATTGGAAGTACGAACATGGTTGTTATGAGTCATTCTGGGCTTAAACCTGCAACACCAGGAGTGATCGATCCTGATCAGATCACACCAGTGATAGTTGAAGACAACAATAAGGCAGTAATCACACATACACCTGCTACATCTGTAGATGTTAAGGACCTTGAGATTACAGCACAGGTTGTGAATCCGGGTATGAATGCTGACGGGACGAAGAACCCTGTACTGCTTCTGTACAAAACACCGTCGCAGACCAGATATACATCGGCAACGATGGTGGATACGAAAAATACAGGAGACTATACAGCGACGATTCCAGCATCTGTACTTACAGAAGAAAGCCTTGACTATAGAATCCAAGTTCAGACCACAGAGAAGGCTTATTCCTCACAAGTAAACATGCCTGTCTTTGACTCGACTAAGGCACCCGCATTGTTGATTACGGAACTTGTACCGAATACTACAAACGTTCCTACGACTTCATCAGACGCTTATGAGTTTGTTGAGGTATATAACAACACCGATCAGCCGATCAATTTCAAGAACTACAAGCTTTATTATCGTTATCCAGACAATGGCATAGCCAGCGATGTGGTATGGCCATCCACGAAGGAGAACTTTGAGATCCCTTCCAAACAATCCGTTATAATGTGGATCAAGAACAGTGTCAATCTAACATATACAACGAATGATTTTAATAAATTTCATAATACAAACCTGATTGAGGATCAAACGTTATTCACGATTCAGAGTGATGGAATGGCCAATTCTGGCAGACGTGCGATCGTAATTAAAACGAATACAGGTAAAGAAATATCTGCAGCTTATTACGATGCGGATACAGTATATGAAGGTGGTACAAAAGGTGATGAGACGAAAGAAGATAAAGCTCTAGTATATGCTTATCCGGTAAATGGAAGTACCGTTATGATTAAGGCGAGCTCAGGTACTTTAGCACCTACACCAGGAACGCTTATAGCTACTCAGGTTCCTGCAGAACCCGTTCATGTGGAGAAAGATAATATAGCTCCAACAGTGCAGGATTTGACAGGTGTACAAGCGATTAATCAGGCGAATAGCTTAGAACTAAAAGCAGATGCCAAGGATAACCGTGCAGTGACATCGGTCGAAGTCTATATTCGTTCTGACAAACAAGTGGAATATGTTAGGCACAATCTGTCAGAAGACTTCAATGATACGATGTATCACTATAAGATTTCTTCTGCTGATCTGATCGGAAGAGGTTACATTGACTATTATTTCGTAGTTTCCGATGGCATGAATGAGACGACGTCGGACGTTGTAAGAGTGTCCATTACAGGCGGACCAGATCAGTCAGCACTTCGACTTAATGTGAAGGACAATGACATTGTTAAAGGCAAGCATACGATTAAAGGAACAGCTCAAGTCGCAGGTAACGATGCGTTGAAGCTGAACATTGATGGTAAGTCGCTACCGGAGGCGAACTTGTTCTCCGAACTTGAGAATGATGCTTATTTTGTTTTCGATGTGACCAATGTTAATTATTACTTCAAAAATGCAGTAACGATGGGACCCTCTGACGAGGAAGATAAGACGATTCTATACACGTTTATGGATCCGATTACGTCCTACACGACACTCTCTTTCCCGATCAGTGCCGATCGTTTCAAGATCGGTAATGATAATGTGATTTACGTTCGGGCAGGTTCCAAGTCATCACCATTCGATAAGCGTCCAGAAGAGAATAAGGATGACTTCGAGATTAAGAATGTAAGACTGTTACTTGCGGATGGCACTGAAATCTGGGATGCGGCCTATGCTGAGAAAGACAAGCAGATCAAAATGGGAGATTCGGTGGGCCGGGCTGAATCCATCGGTTTCCGATTCGACTTAAAGGCGAATCAGGTGAATTCCAAAGCCTATTCATGGGATACAACAACGGTTGCGGATGGTCCGCATGAGATATCGTTGATGAGTGGGTTACATGAGGTTACTTCTAAAGTAATCGTGGATAATACCGCACCTACCATTAAGCCATCGGTTGAAGAAGGCAAAGAATATCGTGGTGCTATGACACTGGATGCAATCATTGAAGATGCCTTTGCAGGTGTAGATACGGTTGAAGTGAAACTTGACGATAAGATTATTGAACTTCCTTACACAACTTCATCCGGTCAGATGGTTGGTGGAACGCATAAATTATTAATCAATGCAACGGACAAAGTAGGGAACGTCGCGAAAGTGAATGTGAACTTTAACGTACCGGATGAGAATCCACTAGCACCTCAACTGATTAGTCCAACACTTGGACAAAACAATGTTGGTAGCAACGCTAAACTTACAGTGAAAGTTCAGGATCCGACGAGCGATTTAATGGATGTCTTATTCTACAAAGGATTTAAATATGACGGCAACCGCGCAGAAGGATTTACCGGGTACACCAACGCATCGGTGACTGAACCTCCGAAGGAAATGGTTCCGGCTGGTGAAAAGGCACTTAGCCCTGATGAATATAAGAAGATTAGCGCAGTAGATGGTGAGTATCTCATTAATGATTCCGTAGAGAAATTCCCATACCAGCGCTTTGAAGTGAAGTTAGACTCATCCGTGAAACAAACGGATCGAGTGGAGATCAATTGGAAGGGTAAATCTCTAGAAGGTCGCAAAGTCAGTCTGTATGCATGGAGCCCCTCATCGAACAAATGGGTACAGCTTGATCATATAATTGCAGGTACAGAAGATTTTGAATTAAAGGCAGTCGTGAATGCAGGGGATTATGCAAACGCTCAGATCATTCAGGTTATGGTGCAAGATGAGATTGCCATACAGGCAGCGGATACCACGGCAACTACGAATAAACCAATGCCGGAAACACAGGATCCTTATGATTTCTCATTCGTATGGATGTCTGATACCCAATACTATTCCCAAAGCTATCCGAAGATTTATGAGAAGATTGTGAACTGGGTTGTTGATCAAAAAGAAAAGATGAATATCAAATATGTCATTCATACAGGTGACGTCGTGGATAAGTCATATCAGGAGTATCAGTGGTTAGAAGCTGACAAGGATATGAAGGTACTTGAAGACGCTCAGATTCCTTACGGCGTTCTGGCAGGTAATCATGACGTAGGTCATCAGGATAATGACTATACGAAGTTCCAACAGTATTTCGGTGAAGATCGTTTTAAGAACAACTTAACATTCGCAGGTTCCTATGAAAACAACCGTGGACACTATGATCTAGTGTCATCTAACGGCAATGATTTTATTATCGTCTACATGGGCTGGGGACTTGGAGACAAGGAAATCGACTGGATGAATGAGGTCGTTGCTAAATATCCTGAACGTAAAGCGATTCTTAGTCTGCATGAATATATGCTCGTATCGAATAACAGGGCGCCTATTGCTGACAAAATTTTTGAAAAAGTAGTTAAACCGAATAAGAACGTGTTTGCTACATTGTCTGGACATTATCATGATGCTCAGTTGAAAGTGGACGAGCTGGATGATAACGGTGACGGCGTAACAGATCGTAAAGTGTTCCAGATGCTTGCTGATTATCAAGGAGCACCGGAAGGCGGACTTGGATATATCCGTCTGATGCAGTTCGATATGAAGAACAATAAGCTTCATATCAAGACGTACTCACCACATTTGGACGACTATAATTTCTATGATCCACTTACGAATCCGAATAAAGACGAATTTACGTTAGATCTCGATTTACAACCGAAGACCAAACGTGTTGCGACTGACTATATTAGCGTGAAGGTCTATACCGATGAACTAATCGGTTCGAAGGAGAAAGTGAAGAGTGGTGTTCAGGCTTCTGTGAACTGGACGAACTTAAGCCCGAACAGTTATCAGCAATGGTATACAAAGGCTGAAGATCAGAACAGTGGAAGTACGCGCTCAGATATTTGGGGCTTCTATACCGGAGCAGCTGACGAAGGAGAACATCCAGAAGTTCCTGGCGGAGGAAGTGATACGGGTGGTAATAACGGATCGCCTAATCAGGGAACCGGGACAACTCCTACACCAATGCCACCAACGACAGAAACAGCTCAAGGGAAAATTACCATTACTCCAGATGCGGACGGAATTTATAAAATAGAAGAAGCTGTTCTGGATAAGGCTATTACAGGTGCCGTGAATGGTAAAGTTGTGATTACGCTGAATAATAAGCTTGGTCAAGGGATAGTACCTGTAATTCATCTACCTGCTACCAGCGTTCAAAAAGCGAAGAACAACAACCTATCTATTATTATTGTTGCACCGGAATTGACTGTGACACTGTCTGCTGCTTCACTACCGGAACATCTAAACGATGCGGATCTACTTGTACTCCGGATGGATACGACGATGAATACTTCCATGCAGAACGCCATTAGCCAGTCTATTGGTAGCAACAAGGAATATACATTATCAGGTCTGGTATATACGCTCAGCATGGTTACAATCAAGGGACAGACGGAGACGCAAATCCTTGAATTGACGGGTCCGGTTACGGTTGAAAGAGCGAGGACTAATCATTCACTGAACACCGACTATGCGGGAGTATATTACTTAAACGGTGCGAAGCCCGAATATATGGGTGGCATCTTTAATGGCAACACGGTTACCTTTACTACGAATCATTTCTCATCATTTACAGTATTAGAGTACCACAAGGAGTTTGCTGATGTGTTGGGAAGTTGGGCAGCTGATTATATCGGCAAGCTCACAGCGAAACATATCATTAACGGTACGGATGAGAATCACTATAGCCCTAAGCTGAACGTAACGAGAGCCGACTTTGTTACACTGGCTGTACGTGCATTGGGACTGGATACGAAGGTCGTAGAACATTCATTCTCGGATGTGCCTATGAATGCTTACTATGCAGATGCTGTAACGCAAGCGGCTAAATTGGGGCTGATCCAAGAAGATGGCGGGAAATTCCGTCCAAAGGATACGATCAGTCGTGAGGAAGCGGCAGTGATTCTGATGAAAATGTCAGAGTATATGAAACAATCACGCAGAGGATCTTCTAACCTTACATTTGCTGACATGGGCGATGTGTCTGCGTGGGCCAGGGAGGCCGTATCCCAAGTGAATGAATCCGGACTGATGAATGGAAAAGGAAACAATACATTTGATCCACAAGGTAGTGTAACTCGCGCTGAAATCGCGAAAATGCTATACGTATTATTGAATAAGTAAATCGTATAATTTAGTGTGCTAGAGAAGCTTGGTGGGATATTCTCACTAAGCTTCTTCTTGTTCAGAAGACGTAGACTTTTCACTAAGCATTCATTGGCTTACACGAGAGAGGTCATTCACACGCGGTTCTTTCATCTGTCACAAGAGCTATGTACGATCGATTTTTCAAGCTTGTCAAGCTAGTCTGCATATTGTGACCAAGTCCCTCATAGACATGTACTAATCAATTCAATACATGTGGATAAAGGGGATGATGTCATGCGCCGGATATCATGGGTGCTTGCTTTGGTGTTATGCGTTACCGTCGTGTTGGCAGGTTGCGGTGGAAAGAAGGATGCCGCCTCCGTCGTGAAAGACTTAAACAACGTGGTCGACAAGTTACAAAGCAAGGATGGATCTTACAAAGGTAAAGGGAACATGACGCTATACACAGGCGAGAAGCCGCAGCAGTACGATGTGGAGGTATGGTATCAGAATCCTTCGTATTATCGAATTAGCCTAAAGAATGCTCAGAAGGATATCACGCAAATTGTTTTACGTAATGATGATGGGGTATTCGTTCTTACTCCAAGCCTGAACAAAAGCTTTAGATTCCAAAGTGATTGGCCGGAGAATCAAGGTCAGGTGTATTTGTATCAGACGCTGGTCAGAGGTATTCTCACGGATAATACCCGCCAGTTCGTAGATGACAAAGAAAGCTATGTATTTGATGTTGCAGCGAATTATCATAGTCAATCTCTTGTCAGGCAAAAGATTTGGCTGAATAAAGATAGTTATGCGCCGAAGCAGGTACAGGTGTCGGATTCCGAAGCAAATGTTGTTGTTGAAGTGAAATTTAATGAGTTTGATTTCAATGCCAAATTCGATAAAGATTCATTTGATATGCAACGTAACATGACAGCGATGGGTGAGTCTGTCGGAACGATTGCTGAAGTGGATGAGTCTGGGAATGAAATCGTAACAGACTTGTCCGAGGGAGCACAGCCTGAGCCAGTTAAGAAAGAATTAGGAAGCTTCGGTGTCATCGAACCAGACTATACTCCGGAAGGTGTTGTGAAGAACGATACGACTGCAATAGCGAATAGTAAAGATCATGCGGTCGTATTACGTTATGATGGTACGTACCAATATACCGTGATGGAAGCACGGCCTCTTGATCGTGCGGTCTCACTTGCACCAGGTTCTGTGATTGATCTAGGGTTTACGGTGGGGCTATTGACTGGGGATCATGATAAGCAGCAGACATTAACATGGATGGATGATGGAATTGAGTTCCGAATTACGAGTGCTAATCTTCCAGTTAGTGAAATGATGAATGTTGCAGCGTCTTTAGCCGAACAAACGGGTAAATAATGGTTGTAGACGGATGGGCTTTATTGTGGGGTACTCTCCCTCTACAATAATGGACATCCGTCTTTTCTTGTAAATATGACGGATTGTCAAGCCAAGTGCGACAGGGCTTGACAATCCGTCATATAAGAAAGCATATGTTTCACTCTTATACTAACACTTATATTTCAACGCTAAACGTCGCTATGCCGCCAAGGGACGGCACAGCCTTTATGCTTGTAAGTTGTGGAGTTACGGGTAAATGACTATACCAAGATACCTTAAGGATAATTGACAGACGCCTTCCAGAACATTACGATTAGTTTAATACAAACAACTAATGATGATTGTTCAAACTTCAGAGAAGGTGACTGGAATTGCAAGTAAACTATCGACCAACAATAGCGGAGGTTAATTTGGATCATCTACGTTCAAATTATCACGTTTTCCGCTCGGCATTACCACAAGATATGATGATTTTAGCTTGTGTAAAGGCCAATGCTTATGGACATGGCGCTGTGAAAGTAGCCCAAGAGATGGAGAAAGTGGGTGCTGACTATCTGAGTGTTGCTTTCTTGGACGAAGCGTTAGAGCTTCGCAGAGCAGGTATAGAGCTCCCAGTTCTAGTTCTGGGGTATACACCACCTGAAGCTATTCAGGTGGCTTGGGAGAATGACATAACGGTAACTCTGTTTACTCAAGAAGTGCTTGATGTTATGAGCCAATTGCCTGTGCAAAGTACTGTTAAACCTTTAAAAGTACACATCAAGATCGACAGTGGAATGGGGCGGCTTGGACTGTTCCCTGATGATGAAGCTCTATCTTTTATCGACAAGGCTTTCTCGATCCCAGGAATTCAAGTTGAAGGGTTGTTTACTCATTTTGCCAAGGCAGATGAAGAAGATAAAAGCTATACACTGGAGCAGTACCGACGATTTCTATGTGTTGCTGACGCACTAGGGGAGAAGGGTTATCATATCCCCATTATACATACGGGCAACAGTGCGACTGCAATCGACACGCCACACATATCTCATAATATGGTGCGTATAGGCATCAGTTTGTACGGTCTCTATCCGTCAGATGAAGTGAATACTAAGAAGATTGTATTGACCCCGGTATTGACGCTGAAGACGCAAACAGTATATGTTAAGACGCTTCCTCCTCAAGCTGGAATTAGCTACGGTAGCAAATACGTGACGGAAGATAACGAAGTTATCGCGACACTTCCAATCGGTTATGCTGATGGATTTTCCCGTATGCTGAGTGGTAAAGCAGAAGTACTGATACGCGGACGCCGCATTCCTGTCGTCGGAACAATCTGTATGGACCAGTGTATGGTATCAATGCAAACTTTTGCTGAAGAAGCAAAAGAAATTCAAGTGGGTGAAGAGGTTGTCCTCATCGGCCAACAGTCTGGTGATTGTATCACAGCAGATGAGTTGGCATCCAAGCTAGGTACCATCCCTTACGAAGTGATTTGTATGTTAGCCGCAAGGGTGCCACGCCACTATATTCAAGGTGGGGTCCTTCAACACGTAGTCAATCCCTTAATGATTTAAGGATAAGATCACCAATTGGCAATTTAATGGGGACATAGGATAATAAGATAAGATTTCATATTGTAATTTGAATGTGAGAGATTGTCTTACGTAAATGCTGATTGTAGTTTATAATGGAATGTAGCATACATGATATACGATCGGCATATATATTCCTTTGTATAATTTCCCTTGAATTAAGCTATACTGGTGCTCAGGTGATAAGGTGTTGTGGGGGTGGAAGAGAAGGTGGCTAATTTGCAGAACACAAAGAGAATCATGATCAGTTTACCAGATCATCTTTTGCAGGAAGTGGACGGGATCGTCGCGCTGGAGAATTCCAATCGTAGTGAACTCATAAGGCAAGCCATGAAACTGTATTTGACGGAACGGAAGAAGAGATACATCCGTGAGTCCATGCAACGTGGCTACATGGAAATGGCAAAGATTAACTTGACCATGGCGTCTGAGGCTTTCCACGCAGAGGAAGATGCGGACAGCACTTTAGGCCGCTCAGTAAGCGGGGTGTAAACATTGATTGTTAAACGCGGTGATGTGTTTTTCGCGGACCTTTCACCTGTTGTAGGTTCTGAACAGGGCGGGGTTAGGCCGGTTTTGATCATCCAGAATGACATTGGTAATCGTTTCAGTCCTACGGTAATTGTAGCAGCGATTACCGCACAGATTCAAAAAGCGAAGCTTCCTACCCATGTTGAGATTGATGCAATCTCTCATGGATTCGACCGTGATTCTGTCATTTTGCTGGAGCAAGTTCGGACGATTGACAAACAAAGACTAACAGATAAGATTACTCATCTTGATGAGGAAACCATGAAAAAGGTTGATGAAGCTTTGCTAATCTCTTTAAGCTTAATTGATTTTTGAAGGATTATCTTTGGTTTATATTATAGTGGGAAACAAGGCGTACCTAAGGGTGCGCCTTTCCTGATTTCTTTGGTTAGTGATGAACCAGAACAGACAAAGAAACTACAACTAAGGCTACTTCCTTCATATCAATTCTGCGGTAGGTCAAGGCACTGATAGTGGGTAAGCTGGAAATATACTCGAAAGTTTGTGATAATAGGGTTATATAGCTAAGTTGGAAAGAGGGATATCATTGTCAGAACCAGAAGCAGTTGTAGAGATAAATGAAGTTGAGATGAAGGCAGAAGAACAAGAACGTATTGTTAAGCAGACCGCTAAAGAATTGAACATCTCGTTGAAGCAAATTCGTACAACAGTAGGATTATTGGATGAGGGGAATACGATTCCATTTATTGCTCGTTATCGTAAAGAGATGACGGGGGAACTTGATGAGAATCAACTAAGAGATATTGAAGAACGTGTAGGCTACTTGCGGAACTTGGAAGAACGTAAGCGGGAAGTCATTCGAATTATTAATGAGCAAGGGAAACTTACGGTTGAATTAAAGGCATCTATTGTACAAGCGATCAAATTGCAAGAAGTGGAAGATCTATATCGTCCATATCGGCAAAAGCGCAAAACCCGTGCAAGTATGGCGAAAGAAAAGGGTTTGGAGCCTTTGGCGAATTGGATATGGGATCAGCCGAAACAAGGAGATTTAAGCGGTGAGGCCGCGTCATATGTGAATGCTGAACATGGGGTGAATTCACCTGAGGATGCGATTCAAGGAGCTATGGATATTCTTGCGGAGAATATAGCAGATGAAGCTGTGATTCGTGCTTGGGTACGCAGATATACGCTGGACCATGGATTGTTGGATTCCGAAGCAAAGGATAAGGAACAAGAGTCGGTTTACGAGAACTACTATAGTTACAAAGAACTGGCTAAGAAGATGCCTCCTCACCGCATTCTGGCCATTAACCGTGGTGAAAGAGAGAACGTACTTAAAGTCGGTCTCGATGTACCTGTAGATTCTATTCATTCCTATATGGGCTCCCAGGTAATCAAGGGTGATTCTGTTGTGAAAAAAGTACTGGAATCCGTTGTTGAAGATGCATATAAGCGTCTTATAGCACCGTCTATTGAGCGAGAAATTCGTGCCGAATTGACGGAGAAGGGTGAGAATCAAGCGATTTCTATCTTCTCAGGCAACTTGCGTAGCTTGCTCTTACAGCCGCCAGTGAAGGGGCGTTGCGTATTGGGTGTAGATCCTGCCTTCCGTACAGGATGTAAGCTTGCGGTAGTAGATGATACAGGTAAGCTTCTTGAAGTGGCTGTTACTTATCCAACGCCTCCACATAATAAAAAGAGGGAAGCATCGGAGAAATTCCAAGAATTGATTACTAAGTATAAGATTCAATTGATAGTCATTGGAAATGGAACGGCTTCTAGAGAGACGGAACAATTCGTCGCTGAAATCATTAGCGATTTGAACGATAAAGAGCTTGCATATCTTATCGTCAATGAAGCAGGCGCAAGTGTATATTCTGCTTCCAAGTTAGCAGCAGAAGAATTCCCTGATCTGGATGTTGCTGAGCGTAGTGCCGTATCTATTGCCCGTCGTATTCAGGATCCATTGGCTGAGTTAGTTAAGATTGAGCCGAAAGCGATTGGTGTTGGTCAATATCAGCATGATGTGAGTCCGAAACACTTGGAAGAGAGCCTTAAGGCAGTTGTTGAATCGGCAGTTAACCATGTTGGTGTTGATGTTAATACGGCTTCACCATCACTATTATCTTATGTAGCAGGTGTAAATGCGACAACGGCCAAGAATATCGTGAAGTTTCGTGAGGAGAACGGTAAGTTCGTTACCCGTAAACAATTGCAAAAGGTTCCACGTTTAGGGGCAAAGACGTATGAGCAATGTATTGGATTCATGAGAATTTCAGAAGGTAAAGATTTGCTTGATAGCACTCCGATTCACCCAGAGTCCTATGCTGTCGTAGATCGCATTTTCCGTGAGTTAAATGTCGGACTAGAGAAGTTGGGGAGTCAAGAACTCAGTCACATTCTGGAGCAACAAGATGTTGAGAATTTGGCGACCAAATTGGATGTAGGCGTACCAACGTTACGCGACATATTGGAGAGCTTACAACGTCCTGGACGCGATCCTCGTGAGGAACTTCCTCTCCCAATCTTCCGTACAGATGTGTTGAAGATGGAAGATTTAGCACCGGGTATGGAGATGCAAGGGACTGTTCGCAATGTCATTGACTTTGGAGCCTTCGTGGATATTGGGATCAAGAATGATGGGTTAGTACACATCTCACAGCTAAGTAACGGTTATGTTAAACATCCTATGGACATTGTTTCTGTTGGTGATAATGTGACGGTATGGGTACTAAATATAGATGAGAAAAAGGGCCGCGTCGGACTTACGATGAGGAACCCTCGAAAGGATCAGGCTTAATCACCTGATTGCTGGATATACCAAAAAGCTTCGCCTCCGTTTAAGGGTGGCGAAGCTTTTTGGTACAACTATAAGTATATTGTTACTTATGAAGACCTACTACTGTTATCATCAGGAGCATTGCGGTAGAAAAACCAGCACTCATTAAGCAGTTTAATCTGGCGACGGTCTCTTTTGCTAAAAGCGCGCATTAATTGATTGCTAAGCCATTGCGGCAAGGGTATCTCCTCCTCTTGCATTCCATCTGTATCTTTAACATATGGAGGAGAAGCCCACATTGTGCAGGTCTACATGATATCTATTGTAATTCTTCTTCGTACCATTGTTCTAGTTGCGCTTGAAGAGCTCGGATTTCTGTGAGCAGCGATATGATTGGATAACTTTTCTCATCAACAGATGCAAAGGATTGTTCTAGTTCGTTAATGTAATGTAGTCCATTGTGCACCGAATATTGTTCTTGCAAAAGATCCAGAGCATCGCATTCAGCGATAGCTAAAGGTAAGGTGGGAATATCAAGGGCTGTTAGTTTGTTAATCTCTTTGTTGAGGCGTAAATTCAGGGCACTCAGCTGGTAAGCGTAGTCTGCAGGCATTTCTACAAATTGTAGTTCTTGTTGTAGCTGTAAAATAACATATCTCATCTTTGCCATATCTTGTAGGAATCCTCCTTAGTAAATGAATAAATGCTATACTATCTTTTCTCTTAATCAGTATACTTGACAGTGTAGCCTATGAAGAAGTTAAAATTCAAGTATATGGATTGAACTAAAAGATATATGAAATCTCGTATTGTTTGTTTCTATAAGATTATATCGAAAGGAAACGTTACCGATCTATGAAAGAAAAGATGATTAATGAGGAACTGCAGGCATGGGTGGAGGAAATTTCAATAAGCAGTTTCGGAGTCCCATTTCAACATCAGGCCATGTTTAATGGGCGATTGTCTTCTACTGGAGGGAGATATTTCCTGAAAGGGCACAACATAGAGATTAATCCACATCACCTAGATAACTTCGGCAACGAAGAAGTAGAAAAGATCATTAAACATGAGTTATGTCACTACCACCTGCATCTGAGAGGTAGAGGGTATCGACATCGTGATCCAGAGTTTAAACAGCTCTTAAAGCAAGTAGGGGGTAGTAGATTTTGTCAGTCGCTACCTGGGACAAAGGCTAGAAAACCTCAGCCTTACCGATATAAGCTTACTTGCAGTCAATGTGGAATGGAGTATCTTCGTAAGCGAAAAGTGGATCCAAAGCGGTATCGTTGTGGGAAATGTAGCGGCAAATTACGTATATATGATCTTGACTCGAATCGCTCAGAGTGATATATTAATGATTGTAATTCATGGTTATTGTTCCCTGATAGCTCAGTTGGTAGAGCACTCGACTGTTAATCGAGTTGTCACAGGTTCGAGTCCTGTTCGGGGAGCCATTATTATTTTTGGAGAGATACCCAAGTGGCTATAAGGGGACCCTCTGCTAAGGGGTTAGACTGCGTAAGCGGTGCGTGGGTTCGAATCCCACTCTCTCCGCCATATTTTTTACAATAGCTGATATCATGAGTAATGAACCAAGAACCTGTAAAGGTTCTTTTTTGTTTCGAAAAAAGTTCTTGTCATGGAATTAGTTATTTGCTATAATAATTTTTGTTGTCACAAGAATTGTATCATTATGGCCCGTTGGTCAAGCGGTTAAGACACCTCCCTTTCACGGAGGTAACAGGGGTTCGATTCCCCTACGGGTCACCATTTTATTATTATTCTTATCCTCACTTACTTATGGCACACATCATTGTGAAGTCACCGAGAGCCATTAGCTCAGTTGGTAGAGCACCTGACTTTTAATCAGGGTGTCGAAGGTTCGAATCCTTCATGGCTCACCATTATTTTACGCGGACGTGGTGGAACGGCAGACACGCTACCTTGAGGGGGTAGTGGGGGCAACCCCGTGGAGGTTCAAATCCTCTCGCCCGCATTATAGCTTTATCTATGAAGAGTCCTTACTACGGTAAGGATTCTTTTTGTTGTTTGAACACAATCTTGCTTCGATATGCAGGTTTAAACTATACTATTATCCAACACTTTTTAATCGAATGAAGAGCAAATTTTGATAAATAATAAGAGCAGAGGGATCGTAGTATGCCGGATTTATATGGCAAGATCGCTGTGGTGGCTGGAGCTACCCGAGGAGCAGGTTATTAATGCAACACCGTGCTGTATTTTCGCATATGATCACGAGTTATTATGGGGCACCCATGTTGAAGAAGAGAAAGAGCGGATTAATCATTGAAATAACGGATGGTCTCAACTACGATTACCGGGGTAATCTGTATTATAGTCTTGCCAAAACTTCAGTCATTCATTTAGCTACTGCAATGGCTGCTGACTTGCGTGATTTCAATGTTGCTGCGATCGCCCTTACACCTGGCTTTCTACGTTCGGAGGCGATGCTTGAACACTTTGGTGTGACAGAGGAAACTTGCCAAGAGGGTGCGCGTAAAGATCCTCATTTTATAGCTTCAGAAACGCCTTGGTACATTGGGCGAGCAGTAAGCATCACTGGCTGCGGATCCTAATATTATGCTGAAATCAGGAAAGTCATTTAGTACGTGGGAACTTGTAGAAGAGTATGAATATCAGGATAAGGATAGAACGCAACCACACTGGGGTGAATATTACGCTAAAGTACTGTTGAATGAATGATAGTGTTAGATAAGATCTCCTTTTGGTTAATTCCTTCTTCGAGGTATACCTGATAGAGAACGGACCATTGCTCAGGGGTAATGTCATAGGGTTTGAGTAGTAAGCGAACAAGGTGCTTATTTTGTGGAATATAGAGGCTTATTTGTACCCGATGGACTGTTTGGGGGATTGTGATTCTAACAGATTAAATACATCCTTTATACATATAGTTGTTGTGGCAAATATATGTATGACAATGAAAATCTGTCAATCACTAAACAAAGTCAACTTAAGATAACGTTAACTTCGTCTTGAATTATGATTCGGATGGGCGATCCAATACAAAAGAGTATTTAGGGTATAGACTACGTATACAATCGGGGCAGATATCATGAGTGAACTCAGCGTAAGTATGTTTCTCTAAGAAGTTCTCAATAGCATTCCATAGCTCGTCATCTTTGATTCGTTTGCAGACAGCACAGATGGGTATGAGTCCTCGAAGGGTTCGGATTTGCGAAAGAGATTCCTGTAAATCATGTTCCAATTGTTTACTTGCGGTAATATTCGTGAGTGTTACAATAGCTCCCTTAATAGAATTCATTCCAAAGGTTAAGAGTGGGGATACATCTAATACGAACCATTCCGTCTTATGATTTATCAGCATGCTAAAGTTGTGAGAAAATGTATGTATATGTCCTTGAAGAATGGAGTGGAAGGAGGTTATTAACAAAGTATTTATTTCTATTTCTTCCATGAGAAAAGAGGATTCACAAATTTGAAAAAAATTAACACCAATCCATTGAAAGTCTGAAGGGATTTTATTAGACGTAGACATAACTATCCAAGCTGGATTTACAGTAATAACACAACCATCACAATCTAGGACTGCAATGCTTTGCTGCAATGAATGAATGATTTCGTTATGAAGTGTAGTGTTCAAATTTGTCATGAGTACTCTCCCCTAGAAAATGAATGGAATATTACAAAATCGTGGAAATTTTGTGATATAATTCAATGGACATATAACGATTATTATATACGTTTATTACGTCACAGTTCAATAGGTTGTACATATATACGTCATTTTTAATTTTATTAGGCAACACTGGAAGTTGAGCGTACGATGCAGACTATTTATGAGAGAATTGAACATCTAAATTAAGAAAAAATGGATGACAAAGAGGTTGTTGTGCGAAGCGTTAGGAATTAGTAGATGGAATTAGGGTGATTGTCAGACAATACAATATGTATGCAATTATGATTATATAGGGTGTTCCTCTTTACTTTTGATGGCGATCCATGTAAAATATATTGTATTGTTAAAAGTTGATCCTCTTTATTTTACGCGGTCGTGGTGGAACGGCAGACACGCTACCTTGAGGGGGTAGTGCCCATTGGGTGTGCGGGTTCAAATCCCGCCGACCGCATTATAAGTTAAACAAAAAAACCTTGCTTCCAGCAAGGTTTTTTTGTTGTCTATTTTATACGCTACGACTGCCAAGAAACAAGAAAGGGTGTTTTTTCGTTATTGATATATAGACGAAAAACACCCTCTTTATTTATTCTAACAATTTTTCAATGAAATGTTGAAGTTTATCAGGTGTAGTAGTCGGAGCAAAACGTTTAATGACTTTGCCATCACTGTCGACTAGAAATTTAGTGAAATTCCACTTCACAGCTTTAGATCCTAGAATACCTGAAGCTTCAGCAGATAGATACTGGAATAGTGGGTGGGCGGTATCGCCCTTCACATCTATTTTCTCAAATAAAGGGAAAGTTACACCATAATTAATTTGACAAAACTGCTCAATATGGTCGTTAGATTCTGGTTCTTGCTCCTTAAATTGATTGCTTGGGAAACCTAAAATCTCAAAATTCTGGTCTTTAAACTTTTCGTAGAGTTCTTGTAACCCTGTGTATTGAGGAGTGAAACCACATTTACTTGCGGTATTGACGATAAGAAGGACTTTTCCTTGATAATTCGATAGAGAGACCTGTTCTCCACGGATGGTATTCACTTGATAATCGTATATACTCATGTATTATCTCCTCACGGTTATTTCGTTAAATGTGTATTCAGCTAAGATAAGAATCTCTTGTTAATTTTATCATAAGAAGATTGTATATATAATTATATTCTTACTAATTTAGTTATCTACCATCTTCAAAAATTCTATTGTTTTGTCCAGAAATGAGGTAAACACTACTCACCCGTATAGCGGTAGTGGTATAATAAATTGACATCAAGTTGAAAATTCATTAAAATGTCTAAGTACTTGTTGGATGAGCATTCTTTAGATTTTGTTAGCAAATTTAATATAAAATGGGTGATACTGATGTCTTACAGACCAATAATTTCGAACGTGGAAGAAGCCAGTAACAATGAGAAAGATGGATTGTATGAATTCATCATCTATTTGGCAGACGGAACAGAGTGCCGCACGTTTTATAACCGTTATCCAGAATGGAAAATGACCAACATCAGCAGACTGCTAAAAACACCTTGTCCTATATGTCGCAAAGACTTCATTTGCAAATGTATGGAGAACTTTGGTGGCGTTCTACAGCAGCAGATCACTGATAACGAATGGCTTGAAAAGGCTATTGCGAAGTAAATTGTACGAATAGTAAGAAAGCGTGGGAACATATCCTACGCTTTTTTCTTTGTGTTAGAAGAAATGCGAGGTTGGTGCGTGGTATAATAAGGTGTAATGAAGAGAGGTGGGAATGGGTATGGTTGTATTGATCGATGGTGTTTGTAATTTATGCCAGAGCGCCACGAGGTTTATAATCCGACATGATCCTACTGGAAGATTTCACTTTGCTTCCTTACAGTCGAACACAGGAAAGATGTTACTAGCTAAAAGTGGACTGTCCACAGAAGTCATGAATACAATCGTGTTAATTGAAAATGGTAAATATTATACGAAATCAACAGCGGCCTTACGTATATCTAGACACTTGAAATTTCCATGGCCACTTATATATGCTCTCATTATTGTTCCGAAATTTATAAGAGATGTTGCTTACAGGTATATTGCTAGACATCGGTATCGGTGGTTCGGTAAATCCGATCAATGTATGTTACCATCGCCGGAGCTTAGGGATAGGTTTCTAGAATGATGTGGGGGAATCAGTTAAGTGAAATATATTGGCTTAATTATCGTGGGGGTTATGGTAATCGTTGTACTGCGCTTGCTGTTCATAGCTCCTCGTAGATCTCGGATCGAGTGCAAATGTCATTGATTTTGTGAAAATAAAGAATAATAAACAAAGAATGCAGAAATGTACCTATTGCAAACAGGTCGGTAAAATTACTTTCTACGCAAGTCACAATGGGACTGTAGTTGGTGTATGTAAGGCTTGTAAACCGAAAGTGAATTCCGAAGATATGCTACCCATATAACCTGATGAAGGGACTATGGAGATATGTGCTTGTTAATGGGATAATGGGACGCTGATGTTTGAGTTGGACATCAGTTGGAGTATGTAAGATAATAAATTGTTCTTGCTGACTGGAATAATCTGTGATATTCTATCTGTAAATTAATAGCTCGTAAACGGAAGCACCGTTTAACAACCGCGTCATTGCGGCTGTTGAACGGTGCTTTTTGGTGTTTCATTGGAAGGAGATTGACTACTTATGATTCCTGCTAAGTTAGTGCTGGCTGTACAGGAAAGTGAATATATAGAGCCTTTACTTCGTTATGTCCACAGTAGTGAGTATGGTGAGAAACTGAGGGTTATCGCTTTTACTGAAGTAGATAAATTTCTACAGTACATGAATGGAAATGAAAGACCGGAAGTCGTAGTAGCGGAAGTGGTATTTCTGACTCCTTGGTTGAAGCAAGGTGAACAGACGGTAACATGGATCGCCCTAGATGAACTAGGACAAAGTTCATTGAAGGGTCCTGTTCTTGCGAAATATCAGCCGCTTCCTCAATTGCTTGATGCTATTCTTGATTTGTCTGTAAGTCAGGTGCGGGTAGCACCCTCTCGATTCTTGGGTAAGACGGCAATGATTGGATTGTTATCTGCCGTAGGAGGAAGTGGAAAGACGACAACGGCATTAAATATGGCTAAGCAGTTAGGTGCTAGTGGCCTTTCGGTATTCTATCTTAACTTGGAGACGATGAATAGTAGTGCTGTCTTTCCAAGGCAGATCAGAAGTAGAGAAAATGGACAAGCTCTTTCTCGTCTTCTTTACGAGTTGAAAGCGGCACAAGAATTGAAAGATTATTCGTCTATTTCCATTGCATCTTATGTTGTTTCACATGAAGGAATTAAGGCGGATATATTCCTACCACTGACTAACATTAAGGAATGGCTTCAGATGAGTAAGAACGATGTCTGTCAACTGATGCAGTTAATTGCAGAGGGAGGACAATATGATGTCATTATCGCGGATACAGATACTGGAGCAGGAGAACGGTGCGAAGCTGTTATGGAAACTTGTGAGAGTCTAGTATGGATATTACTTGATGATGTGATCAGTATGTACAAGAGCGGACAATGGCTTTCTTTTATAGAGAAGAGTAACCCGTCTTTATTCGGTGACATGATGCAAAAGAGTCGATTTATATTGAATCGTTATGTTGGAAGTCTGACGAATACACTGCCAAGCCATATCGTACGTATTGATGGTGTTCTACCCTATATTCCTTCGTGGAAGCAAGTGTGTCATGAGGAGATACTATTGAGTTCGCCGATCTTTCAAAGAGATATTCTGAATCTATGTAGAGATGTAGTGGGAGATCTCTTACCTACTACTGTCGGGGGGCAATCGCGTGGATGAAGATATGTTCAAAGTTATTCGAAGTGCGATTCGATCGGGTCTAGATGTGACAGCAGCAGTCGATGATATCGAATTAATGAAATATATCGAAAGAACAGTATTTGATAGAGGGGAACTACAGGATTTAACTGCGCTTGAGAAACGTACACTTATTCGTCGTATTTATGACTCGTTCCGCGGGCTAGATGTTCTACAACCTTTGGTGGACAATCCATCCATCACGGAAATTATGATCAACAGTCATCAAGATATATTCATTGAACAAGAGGGAGAAGTAAAACGTCTTACTCAGCAATTCGAGTCACAGAACCGCTTAGAGGATATTATTCAGACGATCGTGGCAGGGGTGAATCGTGTAGTCAATGAATCATCTCCGATTGTGGATGCAAGGTTGAAAGACGGATCACGTGTCAATATTGTTCTTCCACCCATTGCTCTGAAGGGTCCTACGATGACGATTCGTAAATTCCCAGAGTCACCGATGACGATGAAGGATTTAGTGAGGCGGGGTGCATTAACTGAAGAAGCGGCTCTCTTTCTTCAAAGATTGGTAGTAGGGAAATATAACGTATTCATCAGTGGAGGGACAGGATCAGGGAAGACAACGTTTCTTAACGCGTTATCACAGTTCATACCAGTTGATGAACGTGTGATTACGATAGAGGATTCGGCAGAGCTACAGATTGTAACTGTTCCTAATCTAGTCTCACTGGAGACACGAAATGCCAATACGGAGGGAAGGGGAGAAGTCACGATTCGCGATCTGATTCGGTCATCTTTACGGATGCGTCCGAATCGGATTGTGGTCGGAGAGGTCAGGGGTAGTGAGGCTCTAGATATGTTACAGGCAATGAATACTGGGCACGATGGAAGTCTTTCTACGGGGCATGCCAACAGCACTAAAGATATGATTAGCCGGCTTGAAACGATGGTACTCAGTGGAGCGAACCTCCCCATTCTAGTCGTTCGCCAGCAGATTAGTTCTGCTATCGATATTTTAGTACATCTATCTAGGTTACGTGATCGTTCAAGGCGAGTTACGGAAATTAGTGAAGTACTGGGGATGGAGAACGGAGAGGTAGAAGTGAGTCCGCTCTTTCGATTTAAGGAAGTAGGGGAAGAGGATGGCCGAATTGTTGGAGGATTGGAGTTCTGTGGTTCCATGAGACATGTCGATAAGCTAAAGATGGCGGGTCTCGATGATGTACTTGTGGTGCCGGTTGAGGAGGTGAAGCGTGAGTGAAGATAATGAATAAAGAGAAGGTGAAGACGACCAGAATCAACAAGAGAGGAGGTAAGGGAGTAGATGGGGGGAATCAGTTGGGACCCTCTCTTCCCGACTATAGTATCTATGAACTGAGTACGGTCGAAAGAGTCACGTGTATCGTTATTGGAGGGTTCCTTTTCTATGGAATAGGATATTTGTTCTATCATCAATGGATTGTTTCTCTCCTGATAGCCTGTAACGCTTGGTTTGTTCCGAGATACTGGAGAACACATATGTTGAACCGTCGTCGTGCTGCGATGAATCTTCATTTCAAACAGGCCCTCTTCTCGTTATCTTCCTCACTTTCTGCAGGGCGTTCAGTAGAGAATGGATTTAGGGAAGCTGTTCAGGATTTACGAATGTTAGATCCAGAGGCCGAGAATGATCTAATTATGGAATTGAATATTATTTGTGCCCGGTTAGAGTATGGTGAGCCCATTGAGGAAGCATTACAGGATTTCAGCCGACGAGCAGTTATGGAAGATATCACGAACTTCGCTGATGTATTCACGACATGTAAAAGAACTGGTGGAGACCTAGTAGAAGTGGTACGCCGCACATCCACTATTATTGGTGAGAAACTTGATATTCAACAGGAAATTTCGGTTATGATTGCTCAGAAAAAATTCGAATCTAAGGCAATTCTTGTAGCGCCGATCCTGATGATATTGTTCATGAACTTATCATCGCCTGATTATATGTTACCGATGTACAGCGGTATTGGATTCATTATTTCCACACTCTCTCTGGCGGTGTTAGGGGCTTGTACCATATGGATAAGCAAGATTATGAACATCAAATTGTAGGAGAGGGATGGCTATGATTATCCTATACGTCGTGATGCTACTTCTGCTAGTGGGATGTTGGGTGATGCTGAACTGGCGAAGCGATGAGAAGTATCGGAGGCTTAGCAAGCTACCTATGGAAGGTCTACGCCTTAGTAAGGTGGTAGTGCCGATGTTGGTTATTTTGGACAAGTCAAAGATAACGACAAGGTTTCCGTTTTTCTTCTATAAAGTTCAGCGTTCCATTCAGAAAATTCACGGCATGAGATACAGTGGCGAGATGACATTGCTCTATTTAGGAGAAATGATGTGTTACAGCTGGCTCCTACTATGCTCTGGCTGTGTTCTTTCTATAGGGTTGGGCGAGAAGACAGGATTCATATTAGGTGGTGCTTTAGCAGTCCTTTTACCTGTAGCGATGGTGAAGGATCTGTATAGCAAGGTTCAAATTCGGGACCAAGATATATTGATGGAGCTTCCAGAACTGCTTAACAAAATCGTGTTACTCGTAGGCGCAGGTGAAACGGTACAAAAAGCGATAACGCATTGTGTAGAACGAAAGAAAGAACAGCACGATCATCCCTTGTATAAAGAGTTTAATCGGATGATTCAGGATTGGGACAGCGGGTACTCTTTCCAACAGGCTTTTGAAAGTTTTAGTAAGCGATGTGCATTACAAGAGGTTTCCATATTCACGACTACCATTCTGTTGAATTTCAGGCGTGGAGGCAACGATTTTGTATTGGCACTACGTGATCTATCACGAACATTATGGGAGAGTCGCAAAATGATCACGCGTACTCGTGGTGAGCAAGCGTCTTCCAAGTTGGTATTTCCAATGGTCGTTATTTTTATGGTGGTCGTAGTTCTGGTTGGTACACCCGCAATGATGATGATGAATATGTAGGAGGAGTGTTGATATGTTAACGATTGCTTGGGGAAAAGTGAAGGGATTTTGGCAGGAAGAAGAAGGGCTTGGCATGCTGGAGATGATCTTGATCATCGCAGCAATTGTGGTAATAGCTGTGATCTTTAGGAAACAACTGGGCCTCATTGTTGAAAGCTTATTGAAAAAGGTAGGTGCAAAAAGCGAAAACTTTATCGATGAAAAATAAACTTAAAGGTAACGAGGGAAGTTTCACGCTTGAAGCTTCCCTCGTTATGCCTATTGTGCTGATGGTGACGATTATTCTCATGTTCTTCTGCATGTACATTTACCAACAGTCTATATTACAACAAGTTGCTTCGGCTGCGGCTGAGAGGTCGGCTTATAGCTGGGATAACAGTCATAAAGAAGTGTCTAATGGAGCTTTTTCTAAAGGACAGTATGATTCATTGTATTGGCGGCTTACAGATGATCAGATGCTTAGTACCATGTTTGGTTGGGCCGGGGCTGAGAATAAACAATCGATTTCTCTACCCGGATCCGAGAATTCAGGATCGCTTCCTGCTACTAAATTGTCCAAAGTAAGTATGCTTGTGACAGGGAATATGCAAGGTGAGATTTCGTATCAGAACAATCTACTTCTTCGTAAAGTGAGTACTGATTTAGAACAACTTATTAACTTACCTCCTTTAGATCAGATACTTTCGGGAGGATCTAAGATAGATGCGAATGCACAGTCTGTCGTTGTTGAACCTGTTGAATTTATACGAATGGTTGATTTGATGAGATATTATGCTGCTAAATTCAAAGGATCTGGGGGGAGTTCGACTAATCCGGGTAATGCAGGTGAAGTCTTGAAGAAGTACGGATCAAAAAGTAAATAAACCCTTATTGTAAGGCATCAGTTTATTTCTAATTTATAGAGGGAAGGGGGAGAAAGGGTGTTCAGAAAATGGTATACAGACCAGAGGGGTTCAGTAACTATTTTTCTTATCTTGATCTTAGCTATTGTGTTTACTTTCGTAGCTTTATTCATTGACTACGCACGGATTGCTGCAATGAAGGTTCAGAGTGAGCGCTTAGTACACTCCGCAGTTCGTTCTGTGATGTCTGCCTATGAACCAGAATTACAGCAGGAATACGGTTTGTTCGCTTATGGAGAGAGTGATGGTAATCAGATCATGTCTGGGGTTCTGAATGGTAGTATGGATCATGGTGATCGAGGTGATGCCTTTTCAATACTTCCTCTTGAATTAGATACGTCTTCGCTACAGATGGAGAGGATGCTTGGGGAATATGAAATATTTAATCGCCAAATTGGGGAAGAAATGAAATATAAAGCTCCCATTGACTTCACGCTAGAAATTGTTAATAAATTCAAACCGTTATCTCAATCCATGAAGGAAGCATCTAATACGGTGGATGTACTTAAAAAGCTGCAGAAGCTTTATGACAAACGGGAAGATGCATTAGATGAGATGCTTGGTAAGCAGAAAAAGGCGGCGCAGAGCGTAGACAATATAGCTAGCCTGATCATGGAGCAGGCTACTACTCACATATCCAATGAGTCATTGGGTGGCGGCATTCATTCTGGAAAGGATATAGCTGCGCAGTATGATGACCACGTTGAAAAGGCGAATGAGCTTGAACGCCTAATTGCGGAGAGGCAGGCAAAGAGTTGGATAGAACTAAATGAGGGTGACTTCGATGCGGAAGATGCCTTAATTGATTCATATAGAGATTTGATTAATGGTTATCTTCAAGGTTCTTCTAGTTTATTATCTACTGTTTCTGATCATCAGAACTCATCGCGTGCAGATCACAAAAAGATGTTACCTGAAGCACTAGCATTATGGGAAGAAGCGTACGAGATGAATGAACAAATGAAACGAGTGATTGCGGAGTCTGAGAACCGGTCCCAAAGCGACGGATACGATCAGGTATCTCGTGAAAATAATCCGGGAAGTACTGAGGAACTAAGTAGTGAGGATTCAGAAACGATACGACAGATTAGAGGGCAGGCGGAGAAATTACTGTTACCGGAAATATTATTACAAGATTTTAAAAAACAGATTGAGGTTCAGACCAATCATTATCAGACTTTAGATGCTCAAATCACATCTTTTAGTTCTGCCATGAGTGGAGCCTTAGGCACGTCGTCAAGTAGTAGTCACATGAAATCTGCAGCAATTGAGACGCGAGTTAAGGTAGATGATTACTTGCGGAGGTATTCTATTTCGGGTTCAGGAAACATTCTCGATGAGGAATTAAGAAAATTGGAGGAGAACCGTTCTTCTGATAAAGAGCGTAAGGCAACTGAGAAGAAAGCTAAGGCCAAGTTGAAGGATGCTGCCAATATCCTAAATAAGATAAATGAATTGAGCGATAAGGCAGGAGGATACATGGAAGAGTATCGTACACTTCAACAATATTACGATGAGAGCATCGCCTTTAATAAGCAATCTGCCGGAGATGCCTATCAAGGAGCTCAACTGGATAATGATCCTTATGACGCTGGTGCATCCGCGATGGATAATATGGATGGTTTGTATGGTTCAATGGGTGGAATGACGGCTGGCTTACAAGATGAATTTTACCAAAATGAGTATGCATCGCTCTATTTTCATCATTTTGATATTACACGTTTGGGCAATATCGTTAGTAACCCTGATAGTTCCATAGGGGATGATTTAGTAGAACAGCTTAGTATCCATAATCAGGAATTGGAATACATTTTATATGGATTTCATAATCCGGTTGGTAACGTATCAGCTGCTTATGCAGAAATATTTGGGACGAGGTTAGCGATACGGACGATGGAAGGGTTAGTGAAGAGTAGCAAACTTGGAAATCCCTTATTAATTCTAGCTGCGGCCTTGTTGTATGGGATTGAGATGGCGATTGTAGATATGATTCAACTGTGCCAAAAGGGATCGATAGAGTTGTCCGCGTACTTAAAAGTGGAGATGACTTACCGTGATTACTTGAGAGTATTTCTATTTATTCATAGTAATAATGATAAAAAAATGTCTCGTATGCTTTCACTGATTCGTTTTAATACTGGTATTAACCCAGCTGAGAGGGCGACTTATTCTTCTGGAGAAGTTCGGATCGGTATGAAATTATGGTTTCTCCCGGGCATCATGAAAATGTTCGGCTCGGCTACGAATAGTGAAGATGAAGTGGAAGGAAACCGTTATTATGCTATCAAAAAAGCGGATTATTCCTATTAATAGAAACAATAAAGAACAAGGTAGCATGGTTCTTGAGGCTGCATTAGTGTTTCCATTCTTTATTTTTTTCATTGTTTTTCTAATTTATATTATTCAAATGACATTGATCTCAACCTCACTTCAAAGCACTGTGTCCGATACTGTAAAGATGGTCTCTTCTCATATGTATCCTATTGCATTAGTAGTGAAGAAAGAAACGCCATTAGAGGAGATTAAGGACTCTCAGTTAACAGGGAATTGGATCATACCTAAGTTGTCTGTGACGGATTGGGCATCCCAGTATAGCAGTTCTCTTCCAGCTCCTCTTAGTCAATGGATAATGGATGCTGCTGCGAAGGGTGATGAGCCGTTACAGCAAATAAAGAACTCTGCATCGGAAGTTGTACTCGATCCTGTGGTCAAGCCATTGCTAAAGCCGTTCATTCAGAGTGAATTCTTAAACGTGGATCGAATTCATGTGTCCAATATTTATCTTCCAGATATGAAGACTAGAAGCAATCCGTATTTCGGTATTGAACTTAGTTATGAACTACCGATAAAAGTCCCTTTTATTAATAAAAAGATTGTGATTCAAGCAAAGGCGCAAGAACGTCTATGGATCGGAGACACGTCGGAAGGTACGGTAGGAGAAGGTGGTAAAGGTGAAGATGAGACCTCCACATCTATTGAGGTCCTAGAGAAGCCTAATCCAGCTATTGTCGGAAAGAAAACAAAGGTTAGGGTGAAAGTGGCTCCTAATAGTAGGGCACAACTATCTGTATTTTATAAAAGTGGTGCGAGTACCGCGAAGTATCTGGGATGGAGTCAGGCAGATGCGGAAGGTTACATCGAGTGGGAATGGTTTGTCGGAACGAATACGACGCCTGGGACATGGCCATTTGTTATTACGGCAGAGGACGGACAACGAGTTGAAGTCACGTTTACCGTAGTTGATCTGAGATGATCATTCACAGGGATAGGAGGAGAAAGAAGCATGGAGATTGCTTTTGCTGGATGTGGGATACTCGTAGTTACAGCCTTCGTTACTGATATTAAATCGATGAAGATTCCGAACATGCTGACAATCCCGGCTATGATATGCGGATTGTTATACCATTTAATTGATTCTGGTTGGAGTGGAGTGATGTTCGCTGGGAAGGGCTTACTAGTCGGATTTGGCATTCTTCTAGTTATGTATTGGATGGGAGCTGTCGGAGCAGGTGATGTCAAACTTTTCGGTGGGATTGGTGCATGGACAGGAACATTATTCACCATTCAGACCTTATTGTATTCGATACTATTCGCAGGACTTATTGGAATTGTCATTCTGTTATGGCGTAGAGAGACACTCGTTCGTCTTCGGAAGGTGTTCCGTGGAATCGTAGGATTATTTGTTCTAAAGGATACCTTGTTACTGAAGATAGCAAGCAAGGAGCAAGTTCGTTTTCCGTTTATGATTGCAGTTGTTCCAGGCATTATATGTGCGTATTTATATAGGCTGAACTAAAGTTTGCGCTCCCCAGATCAATCATTTGATAAAGCGAATCAAGAATTTGAGGGTTCGTCTTTAGTTCAATCAATCTATTTATTTGCGGTACCCTATTAGAGAGAGGTGAATATATTGTTTGGATTAACGCGAGATTTCATCCAAAGTGGTGGCAATTATATGATTCTGAGTAGTCCTGAGGGCATTCCTTCATCTGAATTAAGTAGAGTCCAGACCAGCATGATCTCTGCGGCCAAAATTCCTCATCTTTTGCCTCTTACTATGAAAGAATTAGATTTCAAAGTAAGTCTCCAATATGATATTACCAATACAAAAATGCTTACTCACTCGCTTAAAAGTGATAAATTAACGCTGGACGAATACTACGGTCTATTGCTGCAAATTGTAAGTGCGCTAGACGACAGTAAATTATATATGTTAGATCAAGATCAATACATACTTCAGGAAGATTATATATTTATGGAGGGCCCTCTCCATTCGGGTACGCTATATCTGACCTATATACCTATTCAATCTATGAAGAATTCGACAACGATCCAGTCTTCTCTACACCATCTGATAACAAGGCTTATGACCTCTGTGTCTGAATTGCAAGGTAATGGGATACAAACGCTTCTTCAATATGTGAGTGTTGAAGAATTTACGTTGACTGGATTGAAAGGTCTGCTTCTGAATCTAATGGCCGGAGCAGGGCAAAGCTTACACTCTCAGCATGTTCACAATAATATACATCAATCAGATTTACATCAAACTAATATACATCAACATAATATTGAACTACCTCAGATCTTTCAAACTAATTCCATTTCTAGTTCCGTCCCCAAATCGATCCCACGCGCAACAGAACCGGAACGAAAAGTGAGATTATCTGCAGATTCGCAAGATATGTCTGATCATCACCCAGCAGTTCCAAGAAAGCGAGAACCAATAATAAAGACTCCTGCGAAGACTTCATTTGATAAAGAGCACACATGGATGAATGATTATCATGAGGATGATATGGCAGATGGAGATGAAGAACATAAGTCATCCCCAACGAAGACCTATGTAGCTTTAAGTTGCTTAGTTACTTGTGCTGTTGCATGGAGATTCCTCTATATGTCTCATCCAGGAACAGTCATGCTAAGTGTTTGTATCCTCGTTACGGCTGTCCTTGGAGCTATTGCATGGTTAGGATGGAAGGGTAAGCTAGGTCTACCTAGGAAGAGAGTAGATTCTTTAACAGAATCAGTTCCCTTATTTGATTCAGGAAGATTAGATGACACTCATCGTAAACGTGGTTCCTCGTTTCAAGTAGAGAGATTAACAGGATTTTTTGGAGGATCATCTAAGGAGAAAGAACTTGAACCTTCCGAGAAGAGATGGGTGTTTCCGGATAACCCTACACCAGAACGTACTCAAGCAGACTGGGGAATAATGAACAGGGAATCAGCCGCAACCTCAATGAATGATGAAGAGGAACAAGGAGATTATTATGCTCAATTGGGACACAAAACGGAAATGTTAACTTCCCCTAGAGTCAATGCAACAGTTCTATTGAAGCCGGAGAATAACACATCCCAAGATGTACAATTCACATCGTATAAGTCATATCCCTATCTAGAACGCAGAGAAATAGGACAAGGAATTCAGAAAGGCTTACACCGTGGGAACTCAGCTCAGAGTGAGCTTGCGGCGACTCCAATTGTACTGAATCTTCCTCACTTCATTATTGGAAGAGCGGCTGATGTTGCCCAGTTTGTTGAAGAAACACCTGGGACCTCAAGAGCCCACGTAGAGCTCTCTAAAGGGAGCGGGGGATATGTCATTAAAGACTTAGGTTCGAAGAATGGTACATTACTGAACAAGGAACCTATGGTCTCCTACAAAGAGTATCCCCTTCATGATGGAGATACATTTACGATCATTAAAGGAGAGTATACGTATCACTTAAGATCCTGAAGAGCTTCCTTGATTCCAGGATAAGTGAATAGAAATCCGTGCTCAAGAGCTTTACTTGGTAGGACGCGTTGTCCCTCTAATAGGATAAGTGATAACTCGCCTACAATTCCTTTTAAGAGGAAGCTCGGAAGGGGGAACCAATAGGGCCGATGATGTACTGCAGCGATGGCTCTACCGAACTGATCGTTCGTGACAGGTTGTGGCGTAGCTGCATTGACAGGTCCTTCGATATTTGGGTTGAGGATGCAGAACTCAATTAACCTCACCATATCCGTGATATGAATCCATGACATCCACTGCTGACCACTGCCAATTCTTCCGCCTACGCCAAGCTTGAAAGGAAGCCTCATCATCGGATAAGCCCCACCGTCGTTTCCAAGTACCACACTGATCCTTAATTTCACTAATCGAACATCTTGAATGCTATCAGCTGCATCTTCCCATTGTTGGACAACGCCTGAGGGAAAGTCCATTACGTATGATTGGGAAGTCTCTTCGAATGTTTCTTCTAATGAGGTTCCGTAGATCGCAACGGCTGAAGCCTGAATGACAACAGCGGGTTTATTCTTTAAGTGTGAGACTAATTTACTGAGCGATGAGACAGTTGTTAGCCGAGACTCCATAATCCTTTGTTTACCCTTTTTCGTCCACCTCTGACTCAAAGATGCTCCCGCGAGATTCACAAGTGCGTCCAAGTTCTCTAGTGACTCAGGATGATGATCTAATTGGTCCCAAGTGATGTAATTCAGGTGTTCGTGTGTAGTTGTGTTAGGGGGAATCCTTCGAGTAATGATGATGATGTGATGTCCTTGTGCAATCCAATGCTCAATTAATGATTGTCCAATAAAGCCTGTTCCCCCACTTATAGCAATCTTCATGATCATATACTCCTTTGTTTTATAAATTTATGACGGAAAGCTAAAAGCAATATGTAAAAGGTTATCATTTCATCATATCTTACACGTTCTATCTGTACAAAAAGACCACACAGTCGAAATGAATCATTTCAATGGTGTGGTCTTATAGGTATAAGCAGTCTTATGTAATCGTATGATATTATCTGTTTAGAAGATGTTCATAGGGCTTATAATCAATCTCATTCTTTGTCAGGAACTTCATCAGGAACTTATTGTCTCGCTTAGGTGTAGCAACAATGTATCCTTGAATACAGTGATCTTTCGTGACTTCAGTTGCCTTACTTTCAATAGCAATCTTACCAATCTCAGCTGCGATGGAATGTTTGGCTATATCTCGAAATGCCGTGGGTACCGGACTAACCAACATGTCCAAGAAAGCCTTCGATTCGTCATTCCATAATGGGCGGCTCAGTTCCACCCAATAATTTTGCCAATCTAGCTTGGATTTACCATCTGCTTTGGGAAGCACTTTGAGAAACTTACGAAACATGAAGAATCCCCCGATACACATTGCTCCGACCATAATAATTGTCCAGAAAGCAATCGAGTTCATAAACCATCTGCTAGGAGTATTAGTTAAGAGTAAATTGGCCACTATTGTGGTATACATATATGTTCACCTCAATGATATTAATCATTATTTCAATCGGTAGATTGAAAATATAAGAAAGTATAAGTTTTTCCTCGATACTTTATCCGTATATTTTCTGACAGAAACGGTTTTGGTCCTTAAATTAGGACGGCACAGTCGTTTCTTCTTGATTATAACGCATTTCTAGATTTTTTTCGATATTCAAGTTAATATAAAGGTTATTCGTGATAAAGGGGGATGCAACATGTTAAAAATTGGTTCCCATGTGTCTTTTTCGGACAAGGGTCTGTTAAGTGCAGCTAAAGAAGCAAATACCTATGGATCTAATTCGTTTATGATATATACTGGCGCACCACAGAATACGCGCCGTAAGCCGATCGATTCCATGTATCTTGAAGAAGGTAATGAACTAATGCTGAAGAACGGCGTCGAAGAAATCGTTGTTCATGCACCTTACATTGTTAATTTAGGATCGTACAAGGCCAATACATATGAGCTTGCGATTAGCTTCCTGCAGGAAGAGATTCGCCGTACTCACGCTATTGGTGTGAAGAATATTGTGTTACATCCGGGTGCATATACAGATATGGATGCTGATTACGGAATCCAGCGTATTGCTGACGGATTGAATGATGTGTTAGAAGGCACGAATGAGACAGATGTTAATATTGCATTAGAGACAATGGCTGGAAAAGGTACAGAAATTGGACGTACTTTCGAGGAATTAGCTCGGATTATTGATAAAGTAAAACATAATGAACGTCTAACGATATGTGTGGATACATGTCATATTCATGATGCAGGATACGATATCGTCGGTGACTTAGATGGTGTTCTTGAAGAATTTGACCGTATCATTGGATTATCTCGAATTGGCGTTATCCATTTAAATGATAGCAAGAACCCACGTGGCGCAGGTAAGGATCGTCATACACCTCTAGGTAGTGGATTTATTGGATTCGATACGATTAATCGCGTGGTACATCATGAACGGTTGCAAGGGTTACCTTTTATTCTGGAGACGCCTTGGATTGGGAAAGATGTCAAAACGCAACGGCCGATGTATGAAGTTGAAATTGCTCTACTTCGTGGCAATGTAGCTGAAAGATTTGGGATTGAATTTCTAAGTCAGGTAGAAGAACTTCATTCATACTTCGCAACACAAGAGATGGATCCGAGGGTATTTGTACTAGATATTTGGAATTTGCTGAAGAATGATGCTAAGGCCAAAAAAGCAGATCCACGAGAGCCGTTAGAACGTTTATATGACATGGTTCTAGAAGCAAACTTGTTCCCTGATCTTAGTGAAGAAGGAATGAACCAACGTATCATCGCATGTTTAGCAGGCCGGGAGATCTTTACAAAATAATATCTTGATAAGAAACGTGAAATTGGAGAGAGTGAGGTCTGAAATTAAATGGAAGTACACACAAAGAGTGTATCCTTATCGGAGAACCCATACAAAGAACGTGCACGAATGCTTATTTCATGTCCAGATGGACCAGGAATTGTAGCTGCTGTGTCTCATTTCTTACATCAACATGGAGCTAATATTGTCCAATCGGATCAGTACACGATGGATCCTGCTGGAGGCATGTTCTTCATGCGTATCGAATTCGATCTTGTTGAACTGGAGCAGAAGTTACCTGGACTGGAAGAGCAGTTCAAAGAGGTAGCTTCCAAGTTCGAGATGAATTGGCGAATTCACAACGTGAATCGCAAGAAGAAGATGGCGATCTTTGTATCTAAGGAGGATCATTGTCTAGTTGAACTTATTTGGCAGTGGCAAGCCGGAGATCTGGATGGGGAAATCGCGATGGTCGTTAGTAATCATCCTGATATGAAGGAATATGTTGAATCCTTCGGTATTCCATACCATATCATTCCAGTAACTGCAGATACGAAGAAGGAAGCGGAATTGCGACAGCTAGAAGTGGTAGGCAATGATATAGATGTCATTATTCTTGCTCGATATATGCAGATCATCTCACCTACGTTTATTCAACACTATCGCAATCGGATTATTAATATACACCATTCTTTCCTTCCTGCTTTTGTGGGAGGTAAACCGTACGCTCAAGCGTATCAACGGGGTGTCAAAATCATTGGAGCAACTGCGCATTATGTGACAGAGGAACTTGATGGTGGACCGATTATTGAGCAGGACGTACAACGCGTTAGTCATCGTGATGATGTGAGAGAGTTGAAGAGAATTGGTCGGACCATTGAGCGTGTAGTTCTAGCTAGAGCTGTGAAATGGCATATTGAAGATCGAATCTTGGTCCATGAGAATAAAACGGTTGTGTTTAATTAAGATAGTCGCTGTTCAACAAGAAACCCGCTTAACTGGAGCGGGTTTTTTTATGGTTCTCGCGTTAGCAGCGTAAACGCTCTAACTAGATATATTGAACTAAAGTTTGTGCTCACAAGTTCAAGCATTTCTAAAGAAATTCATGAATATGAGGGTCCGCCTTTAGTTCAATCTATATAGATGACGAAGCTACCACTACATGGTTAAAATACAAATATGTAAGTATAAAGAAATTTGTTTCATAGAATTCATTTTTGGAAAAATGTAAACTATTTGTTCACTCATCACGTCAATAAGAAGAGAAATATTGTTTGAGAGAGGGGAAGTTGAATTTTGTCTGTTAATAGTAGGTACATTAAAATGTTGATTCTGCCCATATTAGGGCTGACGTTGCTTTTGCAAGCGTTGATTATTCCAAGTGCTGTTTATGCGGCAGATGGACCTTCCATCACCATAAAGACGGATCTTGGTTACAACGGAAGGATAAAGGCTAGCAAGTGGAATCCAGTTAAAATCACTTTAACAAGTGATACCGATGTTTCTGGAGATATTGTTATTCAGAACACTGATAATTATATGGGTTCCGCATCCATCGTACAGCATGTAGAGCTAACTAAGAACACGGCCAAAGAAGTTATTGTTGGAATTCCAGGAGTGGTATATGACAAGAATAGAAACCAAATTAGATTTTATAAAGATTCGGTTAAAGAGGGGAAATATATTCCGTTCTCATCAGGTAAATCTTATATCGAGGGCGTACCTGAGAATGGTGCAATCATTGGGGTGTTATCAGATGATCCAGATACGATGATATTCATGAATGTACTTCGTGGTGGAGGGTACGACCTTAATATCGTTAAGATGCAAGCGGCAGGTATTCCAGAAGATCCAATGTTACTTGATGGTCTAGATGTTCTAGTCATAAACCGATTTGCATCTGACACCCTTAGTAAGACACAGATCAGCGCAATATCTGGATGGGTAAAGTCTGGAGGTACGATGGTTCTTGCAGGCGGAGCTGGATATCCTAAGACGGCGGCTGCATTCGCCGATTTATCTCCTGTTCAATATGAGGGGACTTTTTCCGTATCGTCACTTCCAGAGCTAGCTTCACTTGGAGGTAAACCTCTTAACTTAGAGGGGGACTTCACGTTATCAAATGCACAACCGCTAGAAGATAGTGAAGTCTTGTATCGGGCAGAGAATAAGCCATTAATCGTTTCACGTCAAATTGAGCAAGGTAACGTCCTCTATGCAGCATATGATCTAACGATGGCACCTATTTCTTCTTGGAATGGACATCCGAAAGTATGGTCACATCTCCTGAAAAATGATCTCCCGCTAAATAATCAAAATAGGATGTTTCCAGATAACCAACTAAATAATCTCGGATATATTCTAAATTATTTCCCTTCTCTCAAAATGCCTGGATTCAGTGGATTAGTATGGATGTTAATGATTTATGTTGTTGTGGTTGCACCCGTACTTTATTGGATACTGAGAAAAGTAGATAGGCGAGAATGGGCTTGGTGGATCATACCGCTGATAGCAATCATTGCGAGTGCAACAGTGTACACCGTGGGTTCATCAGATAAGACAAAGGAGCTTGCTCACACGTTAAATATACTTGAATTGAACGGAAGAGGTAGCTCGACAACGACGAGTGCTACGGCATTTTTCACACCGAGTAGTGGGGATTATACCTTAGAGTTTCCTAAGAATACACACATAAGACTGCAACGAGAAAGTGGATTATTAGGGTCTAGTGGAGTGGATAATAGCTTTATAGAAGTGGGTAGTCAAGAAACAAAGGTTGATCTATTAAATATGCCACAATGGTCACTTGCAAAAATGTGGGCACAACAAACTGATAATCGGCAGGTTGGACAATTGAATGTTACTTTATCTCTGAATGACCAAGGAAATGTTGAAGGAAAGGTTATTAATGAAACGACGAGTGACTTGACCAAAGTCGTACTGGTGGTAGGAGCGAAAGTGTATGAACTTGGAGATATAGCTAAGAACAAGCAGAGTGATATCCTTACAACCACAAGCGGGAAGAACCTGAATTTAATGGGAGGGAATATCGGCTCTCTTCTATATCCTTATACGAACACCAATAACGGCAATAATTTTAATCGTGAACGAGAATTATTAATGAATTATGTACCTTACACCTCTTGGTATGAAAAAGGTTCATACATTCTTGCGTGGAGTAATGATCCTATCTTGACTTATACGCATGAGGGTAAAGCGATTTCTAGTAATCAATTGAACTTATGGGCGCAGCCTGTAATGATTGATTTGATTCAAAGTGGCACGATCAATATTCCTTTTGGTTATATCAGTCCAAACATGACACAAGTGAATGCAGGTATGTGGAATCAAGATCCTAACGGAATGATCAATATGTCTCAGGGAGTAGCTACATTCGAATACGAATTACCTAAGCTAGAAAAAGATGCGGTATATGAAGAACTGACTTTACGAGGAACGAATGTTGGACAGAATACAGAATTCAAAATTTGGAATGAGAAGAAGTTAGATTGGGAAGTTGTGGTTTGGCAAAGTAATGGATATACGATTAATACGAATGTAGAACAATATGCAATGAATGGGAAAATGCTGAGATTAACGGTATCTGCCAAAGACCAGACTTCATTTACTCTCCCGGATTTAAGACTGAAAGGAAAGGTGAAACCATGATTGAAATCTCAAATCTTAGCAAACGATATGGCAATTTTGATGCATTGAAGGATATCAATCTCACTATTTCTAAAGGAACAGTATTCGGCTTTGTAGGTCCAAACGGTGCTGGTAAATCAACTACGATGTCAATTTTAGCGACTTTGGTGCTTCCAAGTTCAGGAACAGCAAGAGTAGGTGGTTATGAAGTGACTGAGTATCCTAAGGAAGTTAGGAAGAAAATCGGATATATGCCGGATTTCTTTGGTGTATACGATCAATTAAAGACGATAGAATATCTACATTTCTATGGGGCTAGTTATAATATCCCCCGCAGTGAACGAGAGAAGCTGATTCCTCAATTGTTAGACTTAGTGAACTTGAGTGATAAGAGTGACAGCTATGTAGATAGCCTCTCTAGAGGAATGAAGCAACGTCTTTGCCTAGCACGATGTTTAGTACATGATCCCGAAGTACTGATTCTTGATGAACCGGCCTCAGGTCTTGACCCACGTGCACGTATTGAGATGCGGGAAATACTGAAGGAACTGAAGTTAATGGGCAAAACGATTATTATTTCCTCGCATATCCTGCCAGAGCTTGCAGAAATGGTGGATGAGATCGGGGTCATAGAACATGGGGTGATGGTAGCCCAAGGAAAAGTATCAGATATTCAAAATCGGCTACGTGTTAAGAAGATATTGCATATTCGTACCATGGAAAGACAAGAAGAGTTAACTGCATTTCTTCGCGATGAAGCTTTTGTAAGTGGAGTGCTTAGTGATAATACCGGTGTACATGTTCATTTCAGTGGAGGGGAAGAAGAACAGGCCAGCTTGCTTCAACAAATGATATCTTTAGGTTATCCAGTTCTTTCTTTCAATGAAGCTCAGACCAACTTAGAAGATGTATTCTTAGAGATTACAAAAGGGGGACTGGGACAATGAACTGGAGTAGAAAATGGATAAATCCCGTACTTGATAAAGAGTTTAGGCTTCGGATGCGAACTCCCCGCGCGATGTTATCTGTCATGTTATATATACTTGCTTTGGGATTTATAGCTATGGGATTCATCTATATGACAATGTACTTAAATAACAATAATGGTGGGACGCAACAATTTAACTCAGGTATGAGTCAGATGATGTTCTACGTGCTTAGTTTCTCCCAATTGTTAATGATAGCTTTCATGGCACCCGCACTGACGGCGGGAGTTATTAGTAGTGAACGTGAGAAGCAGACCTTAAGTATGTTACTAACAACACAACAGAGCTCTATGACGATTATTTTAAGTAAGTTGTTGTCTTCGTTAAGCTTTATGGCTTTGATTGTGATTGCAACCTTACCAGTGTATAGCATCGTATTCTTATATGGCGGTATTTCGCCAAGGCAGATCATATCATTATTCTTATTTTATTTATTCATCATGTTATTGTTAGGGTCTCTTGGAGTCATGTTCTCGACCATATTTAAACGAACAATTATTTCTATCATTGTTACTTATAGCGTGGGTATATTTATTTTTCTGATTACAGGACTTCTATATCTGTTCTTATCGAGTATGTGGCAACAAATATACAGTGGAGCAATAACACCACCGTCGTTTTCTTGGGTAGGATTTATATTAGGGTTGAATCCGGCGGGAGCGATGTTAAGTCTATTCGAGCCTGAGATATCTAAATCAGTATTTCATATGAACGGATCATCCATGAATACAGATGCTCCAATACAACTATGGGTAGAATTCGCACTTGTATATACGGTTGTTATTATCGGCTCTTTATGGATTAGTATTCGTTCGATTCGGCCTGTTCGGAGACGGAAGAAGCATAAGATTATGTCCCAAGAAAAGATTATGGAGCCAAGTGATAACATTATTAATTAACTAATGATCAACAATGTGTAGCAATCAAATCGTCATAGTTGAAAAAGGAGGGTAATGAGGTATGGATCAGAATAGAGATCCGATGAACAATAATCAAAACAAAGAGGATGTGTTGATTACTAAACATACGAACAAAAGTATGGAAATCGTTCAACATTCTGTGACCATGACTCGTAAGCGGCTCCAATTATTTCGTGTTCTGACTTACACTGGCTATGGCTCTGTCTGTGGATTAGTGGCAGGGGTATTCTTGTTATTGTCCGCTAGAATATGGCCTATAGAAGACGTACGATATTGGGCTATGGGTGTGTTAGGTATCGGCATCATCATAGGGTTGGTTTGGGGATTCTTCCATCGTATTACCCTGAAAGAATCAGCGATCACGATGGATGTCTCTACAGATGGAACAGAACGCAGCGATATGATGGTAACGGCCTTATCTTTTGAGGGACTAGATAATGCTGCGGTTTCTTGGCAAAGAGAACAGGCTGCGGCGTATGGACAACGTTTTACTACCGATATGAAGAAGCGCCTTCCCGGCCCTAGAAGACGTAAGTTGTGGATGACCTGCGTTTCTATGTTTATTGTAGTTCTTCTGCTTGCCGTGTTGCCTAATACGAAGGATAAAGTGTTGGCTGAGGCTAAGGAACAGCAGGACTGGGTTAAAACCCAAGAAAAGCAAGTATTTGAACTCTCTCAGAAGCTCACGACTTCAAAGCTTGCCTCGATTACTAAACAACCACTTCAAGAAGAAATGGATAAGCTGCAAAAGGAACTAGATGGACAGAAGGATCCTAAGCAGGCGCTTGATCAATTAGAGAAAAGCATGAAAGCGATGGAAAAATTGGCGAAGCAACAAGAAATGAAAAAGAAAGCCTTATCTGAGATAGCTGAGAAGATGGGGAAGTTGTCTCAATTGTCTTCACTTGCAAAGAGTTTACAGAATAATAGTAAGGATGAACTTCAGAAAGCAATGAGTGATCTGAAGAAGCAGATGTCAAAGTTGTCTCCCGAGCAGAAAGAAAAGTTACGGGAATCTTTAAAGAAACTTAATGAAGACACGCCTACTAATCCTGATAATAAGAAGATTAAGGATGCTTTGAAGCAATTAGAGCAAGCGCTAGAGAAAGGTAACGCTGCTGAACAGGAAAAAGCGTTACAACAGCTAGCAGAGGAATTATCTAAAGCAATCGACGCAAAGTCAGCTTCCATGGAGCAGTCCGATGCTGCTTCCGCGCTTAGTGCTGCATTAGCACAACAAGGATTAGGGCTGGCCGATCAAATGGCGGCTGCGGGTCTATCTTACTCTGATACTTGGAGCGGCGGCGGGAGTGCAGAAATGCTCGCTCAGGCTGGTGAAGCCAGTAATCTGAGTGAAGGTGAGGCAGGCGATGGACAAGTGGCATCTGCTGGACCAGGAAGTACCCCAGGAGCAGGTGCGGGTCAGGGTAGTGGGTCCGGACAAGGAAGTGGATCGGGTCAAGGGACAGGAGCGGGTAAAGGCGGTGTTGGAGCTGGCCAAGGTGGTGGCGCTGGTCTGGGTACAGGTGGACGTGAGCTCGTTACCACTCCACGCGGATTAGAAGGGAAAGATGGATTACAGAGTGATGGAGGACCCATTCAAGGTGGGGGGGGGAGTATTCAGAAAGGCGGAACTTCGCCTACCATTGATGGCGCTAGTCGTCCTTACGAAGAAGTATATGAGGAATATGCAGATGAAGCCAAAAAGACGATTGATAGGAATGATCTACCACAGCAAATGCAAGGGTTGGTAGAAGAATATTTCATATCGATCAATCCTAATCCTTAGAAAATATGAGGGTAATGGTAGCTTCGGTGCCGAAACAGCGATCGTAGGGACAATACGTCACGGTAGCGGTCATCTATGTGCCAAGACGTAAAGCTAAAAAACTTTTAGAATGCTTTGGAAGTAAGTTTTTTTGATGCATATACATGAAGTAACACATAAAAAAACTTTTAGGAGGACAGAAAAAATATGCCTGAAGTAAAGATACAGCCAGAGGCTTGGAAAGAAACCATATCTCGTGTAAGAGAACAGATTGGAGAAGTGATTGTAGGCCAGCATGAGGTCGTTGAGCAGATGTTGTGGTGTATTTTTGCTGGTGGACATGCCTTGTTGGAGGGAATACCTGGACTCGGTAAGACGATGTTGGTACGTACGATTGCCGAGAGTCTAGATTTATCTTTTTCGCGGATTCAGTTTACGCCAGATTTAATGCCGAGTGATATTACAGGTACGCAGGTTCTTTCGTTTGGGAATCAGGGTGTGACCGGGATGACGTTTCAGAGCGGGCCAATCTTTAGTAGTATCGTGCTTGCAGATGAAATCAATCGGGCTACACCTAAGACTCAAAGTGCTTTACTTGAAGCGATGCAAGAACATACAGTTACGATTGGAAATGACACACATCATTTACCACAGCCTTTTTTCGTGCTGGCAACACAGAATCCTTTGGAGAATGAGGGAACCTATCCACTGCCAGAAGCACAGTTAGATCGATTTCAGCTGAAGATTTTGGTCCCTTATCCGAATGCAGAAGAATTGAAGGAAATTGTTCGTAGAACAACTTCTTCACATCAAGTAGTTGTAAGTAAACAGGCAACGGCACTGGAGCTTTTGGAAATTCAACGGGGATCACGGGAAGTACTGGTTGCGGAAGAAGTACTTGATTATGCAGTTAGACTTATGATGATGACTCATCCTGAAGAAACATCTGCTCCAGAGGGTATTCGTAAGTATGTAAGATTTGGATCAGGACCACGTGGAATTCAATCGATAATCTCAACTGGGAAAGTTCGTGCTGTGTGCCAAGGTAGAATGCATCTCTCCACAGGGGATATCCATGCTGTAGCAATTCCTGCGTTGCGGCATCGTATCTTTATGAATTTTGAAGGACAAGCAAGGGGGATTACGACAGATCAACTCATTCAAGAAATTATAGATACTCTTGGGGGTACGGTATGAATGGGCAATATTTAATACCGTCCGATCTGCTCCCTCGTCTAGAGAGATTAAGTCTGGGTGCGGGTAGGAGAGTGGCAGGTACACTACAAGGCAAACGTCGTTCTCGTCGAATGGGTTCATCACTTGAATTCGCAGATTATCGCCCATATACGGCTGGCGATGATATTAGGAGATTCGATTGGGGTGTGTATTCACGTACAGGCAAGCCATTCATTAGACAATTCATGGACGAACAAGAATTGATGGTAAGCGTGTATGTTGACTGTTCAACGTCAATGGATTTTGGTGCACGTAAAGTGAAAGGGAACGCGGAAGGAAACGCTGAGATTCCAAGTAAACTACAGTATGCTAAGCAGTTAGCAGCAAGTATTAGTTATATCGCTCTTTGCTCTTATGAGCGTGTACAAGCTGCCTGCTACAGTCGTTCTTTAGATTCTCGTCTTCCCGTATTAAGAGGGCGTGGAGCTGTCCACCGATTGTTTCAATTTCTAGAGGATGCTCCAGTTGGTGGAGAAGGAAGTTTAGCTGCATGTCTTGGTGAACCAGGGGCGATTCCTAGATTACCGGGAATGACATGGATATTCTCAGATTTCTGGCTTCGTGATGGAGAAGAAGAGATTGGAAATGCCTTGTCTCGGCTTGCTGGTGCGGGTCAAGAGGTTGTGCTTGTTCATGTATTATCGCAAGAGGAAATGGACCCGTCGTATAGCGGAGATTTAAGGCTCGTAGATAGTGAGATTGGAACAGGTAAGGAAGTGGCCTTAACTGGTAAAGTATTACAGTTGTATCGATCAGAATGGGATAAATACCAGAGTAATCTTTCACGTTATGCAGCAGAACGAGGGATTTCATATGTTCTCATTCCTAATGATATGCCCTTGCAACAAGCTGTATTTGGAATATTAGCGGAGACGGGATTGGTGATGACTTAAGTCTATGCTTACGAAGTAGGTTTGGTTCTCAAAGCTTGGATTATGCTTACGAAGTAGGTTTGTTACGCAAAGCTTGGATTATGCTTACGAAGTCAGCTTTGCTACGCAAAGCTTTTAGGAGGAACTCAATATGGGGATCGGATCATGGTTAGGGATGATATTTGGATTAAGCATTCCGGCCATATTACTGATGTATTTGTTGAAAAGAAAATTTGTAGATACGTTGGTGCCGAGTCATCTTCTATGGGAACGGGTCCTTCGGAATATAGAGGCTAACCGTCCGTGGCAGAAGCTACAGAATAGGTTATTGCTGTGGTTGCAGCTGGCGGCAGCTGCTTTACTCGTGTTTGCATTGATGCAGCCGTATTGGTGGGTGTCCGATGATGCTAAAGATCATGTGGTCATTGTCGCGGATACCTCAGGCAGCATGAGTGCAAGGACATCAGACTCGACTGTTGAGAATGGGAATTCTAATCCGGAGATTAGACGGATAGATCTTATGAAGACGAAGATCAATAATTATTTGAAGGACCATGCCAAGGGGAGTGAAATAACACTCCTAAGTATGGCTGCGGAACCTCAGGTTATCGTATCTCGCGAAAAAAGTATTACGCGTATTGAAGAGGCTGTGAATGGTATTCAGCCTTTTTACGGCAAAGCTGCCTATCAAGAAACAATATCGCTAGCTTCGGCATTAACTCGGGAAGAACAGGATGCTGAAGTAGTGGTGTTTACGGATGGTCAATGGAAGGGTGAGGGAGACAACATTTCTTTTCAAGTACCTATTCGAGTCATTGATATTGGAGAATCACTTTCAGTTAATGTTGCAATCAAACAATTCGGAGTACAGCATCAACCCAACAAGGGTAGCACAGCGGTTGCGGTCTTAGAACGTTCGCCAGGTAAGGTTATTCCAGCTGAATACAACTTATATGGAGACGATCAGTTATTGGCAACACAGTCTGTTGAATGGAATGGGAATGGGAATGGGACAACGACGTTTAGGTCAGATGGTCTAAAAGATGCTGAGGTGTATCGTCTGGAGATACAGAGCTTAGATGCTTACGATGCTGATAATGTTTCTTTTGCATTTGGAAGTAAGAGTTCAACTCCACGAGTGTTGTTTCTGTCATCTGGTAATTTGTTCTTGGAAAAGGCTCTTCAGTTAACTGGGGCGGAGATTACCAAGATAAATATTCAGGAAACAGGAATTGACGATCTTGCGCAAGGTGAGGATGAGTCAGATATGTCATCTCCTCCCGTTCCAAAAGATGTACCAGATCTAATCATTGTAGATGGAGTTATACCGAATTTTGTAGCCCAGGGTGAATGGAAGAAGCTACTAAGTAAGACACCGCTATGGACGATTGGTGGCATAGGCAAGGAAATAAAGGTAGGTGGCGAGAAAGCTAAGCTACAGAGTCACGCAATGAATAAATATCTATCCTTATCTGGATTGTATTTCGGTACGGTTCTGGAGGTGGATTCTCCCGAATGGGGTGACCCAATTATAGAGATTGGCAATAAGCCTGCTGTTTATGCAGGTAGCGAGGGTGGATATCCACGTTTATCCTTTCTTTTCAAACTAGAAGATAGTGATCTTCCATTGTCCGCTGAATTTCCAATCATGGTGAATAATGCAGTCTTGTGGTTGACCAGTGGAGATGGTTACGGGCTTGGGCGAGTCATTGCAGGAAATAGCTTAGATATTCCTATATCTGCTGAAGATACAAAGGCACGGTGGGTTGCTAAAGGTGGATTGGCCTACTCAACGGGATTAGCTCCAATAGATGCAGATCAGGGAAGTCGAGGATTCTCAACGTTACAGAGGACGCCTTCTATTCCTGGATTGTATGCATTTGAACAACAAAATGCAGAAGGAAGCATGTCGAGTTATTGGGTGGAGGTCGTTTCTGATCCTTTTGAAGGAGCCATTGGAGAGAAAACAGTATTACCAATTGCACAAGAGGTCAAGGATGAAACGGGAAGTACTTCTGAAGTAGGCCTGGGGAACGAACAGAATCAAAAGGCTAACGATGGACAGTTTCCTATGTCTCTTATGTGGCTTGCCGCTTGCGCTGCACTGGTGATCATGCTGTTGGAATGGGGGGTGTACCAACGTGGGCGTTCAATTTAGTCATCCATGGTGGTTGTTATTACTTATTCCGCTAGCGGGTCTTATGGTGTATGCCTATAGATCAGATTTCAGGTTGTCTGGTTCACGGAAGAAATGGGCGATCGGTATTCGTTCAACGATATTATTAATACTTGTTCTGATGTTATCAGGCCTACAATCCTACACCGTGCTCTATCAAAAAGAAATAGTCTATCTCGTTGACCGTTCCTTCAGTATGCCTGATGGAGAGCAGTTGAAGGGGTGGATTCAGAAATCTGCTGATAATAAAAATAAGGAAGATCAGACCTCTATCGTATCCACAGGATTGGGTGCTGCTGTTGAGCGAAAGCTTTCGACTTCTAAGATCGATAACGTGCAACTTAATGCATCCTTAAAGCGAGAATTTAGTAATTTAGAAGCGGGGATACAGTTAGGAAGTAGTCTTCTAAGTGACCAAGGTGATGCTCGAATGGTCATGATCACAGATGGAGAAGAGAACGTAGGTAGCATGCTTTCTGCTGGAAGGTTACTAAAGGACCGAGGGATTGCTGTAGATATATTGGAGTCCCCTCAAGTCGAGATTAAGGATGTATCTGTTGAAGAACTTATCGTTCCTGATAAGTTGTATCAGGCGGAGTCTTTTTATTTCGAAGTCATGCTTCGAAGTACATATGAGGCCACCGGAGAGCTTCGACTGTATGAAGATAATCGCGAAATTGGAAGACAAAAGGTAGAGGTAACGCCGGGGGATAATCGTTACGGTTTGAAAGGGCTAGCTAAGACAACCGGGCTTCATCGTTATCGGGCTGAAATCTTTATGGATGGAGATAAGCAATCAGCGAATAATGCAGGGTATGCTTTTACTCGTGTAGAAGGTCCCCCGAAAGTATTAGTTGTGGAAGGAGATGCTGAGACATCGGGGAATATTACCGCTGCTCTATCTTCGGGACTTATTCAATATGATGTGATTCTACCTGAGTTATTACCTTCTGAGCTAGCAAAATATGGTGCCTATGATAGCATTGTTTTTAATAATGTATCCGCAGATCGTGTTGGCGGACGTCAGATGGATCTGATTGAGCAAGCGGTCAGAAGTTATGGAATAGGCTTTATGATGGCTGGAGGCGAAGACAGCTTTGGAATGGGTGGATATTTCAAGACCCCTATTGAGAAACTTCTACCAGTCTCGATGGAGCTGGTAGGGAAACGCGAAATACCATCCTTGGGACTTATACTTGTGATTGACCGATCGGGGAGTATGAGCGGAGACAAAATAGAACTGGCTAAAGAAGCGGCCATGAGAACTGTAGAATTGATGCGTCCGAAAGATACCGTTGGGGTTGTTGCTTTTGATAATCAGCCGTGGTGGGTAGTTTCACCGCAAAAATTAACCAATAAAGAGGACGTTCTCAATCAGATTCAGTCGATTCAATCTCAAGGTGGAACGGATATTTATCCAGCTTTAAGTTCTGCTGTACAAGAATTATTACTTGTTAAGGCTCAAAGAAAGCATATTATTCTTATGACCGATGGGCAATCAGCAGGTAATGGGGCATATGATGGACTTATTCAGCAAATGAGAGGCAATAATATGACGCTCTCATCCGTTGCTGTGGGGCAGGATTCGGATACGGTATTACTAGAAACATTAGCCGATGCTGCGAAGGGTAGATATTACTTCGTGCAGGATGAAACAACCATCCCAGCGATATTCAGTCGGGAAGCGGTGATGATGGCTCAGTCTTACATTGTTGATAAGCCATTCATCCCTGCGATGCAAGATGCTGGGGATTGGAGCTCACTTTTTGAAGCGGGAGTGCCTACGATTAATGGTTATGTAGCAACAACGCCCAAACCGACTGCACAGACGGCCTTGGTTAGTCCGGAGCCTGATCCGCTACTGTCTAGATGGCAGTATGGTTCAGGACGTACCGTTGCATGGACCAGTGACCTGACGGGGAAATGGTCCAAGGAATGGGTGTCATGGTCAGCGTTCTCTGATGTGTTAACGCAGATGATGAAGTGGACTTTTCCACAATTTACAGCTTCTCCTTATGAAATAAAGACAGAGGTAAAGGGAAATGAAGTTCAGTTACAGGTAGCTGTTAGCGACGATGAACCTGCGCCTGATGAAATGATAGCTGTCGTGACAGGTGAGGATTTGAAAGAGCAGAAAGTTACTTTATACCAAGAATCACCTGGTCAATACACCGGTGAGATGTTGGTTGATCAACCTGGATCTTTCATGTTGTCTTTAGTTGATGGTACAGGAGACGCCGACAAGATTCTTGCGCCAGGTACTGGATTAATCGTACCTTATTCTCCGGAGTATCGTATTACGAATGGGGATTCGAAACAGGGGCTTAGTCGACTTGCTGATCTTACTGGAGGGCGCATGTTATCTTGGGATAAGCCTGAGGAACTGTTTGCTCCAAAGGCTAGACCTAGCCGTATGCTCCATGATTTAAGCTATGCGCTACTTATAGCAGCGTTATTGCTATGGGTCGCAGACATTGCTGTGCGCCGCTTGTCGCTGCCATGGGCAAGCATAACGGCGCGGCTTGCCGCCATCCTGCGGCGGCGGCCCGCTCCTGCCGGCGAGGCTGCGCCAGCCGCCGGCGTGACCCGGCTTGCGGCGCGCAAGGAACGCGCCGCTGCCTTTTACGGCGGCAGCGCAGCCTCGCCGCCGCAAGCAGCACCGCCCGCGGAACGCGGCGGTGCGGGCGGGCGCAGCCCGCAGGAAGCTGGGGATATCATCCCGGCTTCGGAGAGACCGGCGGCGCGTGCGAAGCCGCCGGTAGAGCGGGCTCGGCAGCCAAAGGCCGAGCCGAGCGCTCCATCAGCAGCGGCGCCAGCTGATGCGTCCGCAGATGAGCGGTCCACATCGATGGACCGCCTGCTTGCTGCGAAGAAACGAAATTCACGTTGAATGTTCCGTGGATAATAATGTCGAGCGAATACGTCTGGCTAGAGGAAATGGTTGAGATAGCGTGTTGGAGCACTTGCGAACATACGAGAAGCTATCACATTTTGAAAAAGGTGATAGTTTCTCGCCTAACGATGCCAAGATCGGGTAAACTAGAGTAGTAAAGTAACGAAGGGAGCAGTTCACATGCCAACGATTCAAGTAGAAGGAAAAGGCTCATTTCAAGCCGAAGAAGGAAGAAAACTAGTACTTGTTCTTGAAGACAATGGAGTCGATATTTTACACCGTTGTGGCGGAAACGCTAGATGTACAACTTGCCGTGTTGAGATTCTTGAAGGAGACGCTGGACCAATCGACCAGGTAGAAGCAGAACTTCTTGCGAAAAAAGAGATCACAGAACCTAATATCCGTCTCTCCTGTCAAGTTCGCGTACACACAGATCTATCTGTGAAGCCATTGATGACAGCTTTCGAATCTGGTTTAGAACCGGGCGGACGACCTCAAGAATAAAGAACATAAGAATCCCACTATTGCGAAATTACTTACTTTAAACTGAAGTGCATCCTACAGAATAGACATTGGAATAACCACTGGGTTTAACTGATGAAATTCTAGAGGATGCATTTTTATGTTAGCAGATACATTACCACTATCATTCAAGGCTTGTAGATTCATGAAATGGTAACGATGCCCCAAGAGATCATGAATCTTTTGAAAGAGTTAACTTTACTACATATTAAGATGGTGATTATTACTAACAAAAGTAGAAAGTGCTTAGATATATGTTTAAAGAACCTTGGCATTACAGATTTTTTTATAACTACAATAGCGGGAGATGAAGTTACACAGCCTAAACCAGATCCAGAAGGGATCTACAAAGCAATACAAATGATGAATCTACGATCAGATGAAGTGGTCTTTGTCGGTGATAGTAATGCAGATATCACGGCAGGGAAGTCAGCCAATATCTTAACCGTAGGTGCGCATTGGTTTGGAACGGTGCAGAATACGGAGTTCTCAATAGAACCAGACCATATCTTTACACGAACTGAAGAGTTGAAATCATTCATTAATATTTGCATCTATCCTTGTGAGAAAGGATGGATAGATATACCTTTTACATTTGCACATCCATTGTATGCTGCACCTTTGAAGTTATTAAAACCTAAATATGTAAGTTTAACAGGGATTATTCTTGGGAGTATGGCACCGGATTTTGAATATTTTATGGCACTCGAACCATATCAAATCATGGGTCATACAACCAAAGGTCTTTTTATTCAAGCCATTCCACTAAGCCTGTTGTTAGCATATATTTTTCATAGATTAATTAAGGTGCCGTTAACACATAATCTACCCCCATTATTCAATATGGACAAAAAATCCAATGGAATAATACAAGACTGGAACTTATCCACTGTACGCAGCTGGATCATATTTATCGTTTCTGTCATGATCGGTTTTTACTCACATGTGTTATTAGATGGGTTTACACATAAATCTGGATATGTATCACGGTTCTTCTTGTAACCATTATTACTCTAACACTGAAGTTCTTATTTTCCTCAAGTACGAATTATATGGGTATGTTAGTTGTTTCATCGATTTCTGGATTCTTCCTTGGACTCTTAGTAGCTAGTATTATTTATAGGATAAGGGTTCAATTAAAGAGGGAGTTGCCCTAGCCATTTTAATGGTCTGTAGGACAACTCCCTCATATTTCTTTAAACACCGAGCATTTCTGTTACTTTTTATTCAATCCACCTGGGTTGTTCTTGCTAACTCTTCCTGAAGCTGCTGCTTCGGCAGGTTTGATTCCGGCTTTAATGACACGCATGACATTCACCTCCTACGCTAGAGTATGGTCTAGATATATCGTTTCGAGGACTTTTTTGATTTCTTTTTTCTCAAAAGAGCAAGGTCTCTCGTCGTTCCTCATTCGATAGAGTTTACAATGGTTTCCGTTGCAGGAAGGACGGAAGAAGCATGCATCGCAAGCTTTATCACGTTCAGGACCAGGAGTAACCCAGTAAGCATATTTATCATAATCTAAGTCAAATGTTCCATCCGGAAGAACCTTCCCTAATTGATTAATAGGTTCATCAAAGGCTACTGAGCATTTATATAAACCCCCATCAGACCCGACAACGAAGGCATTAGGTTTCACACAATAACAAGTTGATCCTAAAGGCATAAGTGCATTCTCAACGATAGAACTCATGGCTACCCCTCGATCAAGTGCAGACTGTGTCAATTCCCAGATCATCTTGTCTTTTGTGTTATCATCACATATTGGTAAATGAGCATCATTCTTACCACCCATACGTCCTACAGGACGGAAATACGTTTGGAATCTACGGTCATGAGCGAAATGTTCGGCAAAAATATCGATAAGCTCATCCATATAAGGTAAGTTATCGTTATCAAAATTCACACGAAGAGCGACTTCAAAGTCTTTATCTGTCTTCTTCATCTCAAGTAAATTGTTTAAGATGACTTGGAAACTTCCACCTTCACCAATGAGGTTCCTTCTTGCATTATGTATCTCTTCAGGACCATCGAGTGTGATCATATAACGTTTAATCTGCCACTCATCTAGCTTCGCAAACAACTTAGGCTTCAAAAAATAGCCATTCGTCAAAATTTCAGCACTATATTCAATTCCCCATTGGGCACAAACTTCGATAAAGGCTTCTGATAATTCGCCAATCACATCGGATGCAGCCAAAGGTTCTCCACCAAACCAACTAATGGATAAATGACGTAAGGTTCTTGCTTGATTCTGAACATATGTTTTCAAGCCCTCAATAATGTCTTGCGGCATTTTCCCTTTTACGAAATCTCCATAACAGTACACACAACGAAAATTACAGGCTTCTGTAGTTAGAATCGAAAGGTGTAACACATCCGTACGGTTAACAGCTTGAAAAAGAAATTGCGCTCTTCTCTCTTCGTCCACATCGGATGGAATGATGAACCCCATCTCTAACATTTGTTGTTGAAGTTCTGTTAGTTCTGTGCTGATTATTCCATGACCTTTGAGGGATGCCATGACCTCTTCACGTTCCACATCTGGAAATGCGGAAATAGCCCCTGTATAGCTGTTGTATAGTAAAAGTTCTCCTTCTTTTGTAGAAGAGATGGCATTGAACCGGGATCGAACCCAGTTATGTTGTTTCATTTATTAATCCTCCTGAACATTAAACGTAAATTAAAATGCGAAATGATCACATCGTTAATATCATCTAATAGTTTCAGCTTTTTTACAGTTGCAAATGTCATAGTTAGCATGGTGGGAACATTTCCAAATAATAGTAGCGACAAGATTACGAGGGATTTAGCCCAAATGAAAGAAGCTGACACCAGTTGTGACTACTGGAGCAGCTTACAGTTTTGTTTATGTATTGTTCTATGAAATGTTAAGCGGTTCTTATCCGTTTGAATACGACTCGAGTAGGTTTAAGGTAACGCTGGAGTTTTCCTTTGTAGATTAATTGTAGGTCAGGGGCATTAACCAAATCACCTGGTGTAGCAAGTAAAGAGGATTTATTTATTAAATGAACACCGTTGTTTTCGAATACAGAAGCTACAAATTGAGAACAGAAATAAGCATAGTCTCTCTTAATTTTTACATTAAGAAGGAGTCCAAGCATACCAATTAAATTATATTTATATAGTTCATGGTTGCGTTCCATATCAAGAATTTGATTGCGAATATTGTTGTAAACCTCTGTATTAACCTTACAACGATAAACCGCGCACGTAGCATGTCTGAATAATTCCCAGTTCATGTCTTCCTTAACGAAACCCGCGAAGAATGGATTGTTTGGGTTCTTTCGACCGAAACTATATACTTCTGTTAATTCTTTGTCAAATGCAATGGATGCATGATTTAGAGGATCTTTCGTGAACCACTTAATGGTTTTATTCAGAACTGTTCCTGTATCCGTTAGTAGGATATAAATATCGTGGTCCTTAGACATTTCTCATCACCCTCTACTCAATCATATAACCATCGTTAGTTAAATATTTTTGAGTTCACATCTAAAAGTTGATCTTTAGATGATAGTAGTAGTTTAACATATATTTGTCTCTTTTTTACGGATATTTCCTGAAGTTTTAATAACATATGTATCTATTTATAGGATTTAGAGCGGATTATGTAATGGATTGGGTTGAAGTGAATACTTCGTTATGACATGTACAAGCTTAATTATCTTGTATTACATATGGGATAATGCATGCAAGGAAGGTAAAAACTGAACAAGGATATGGAAATGAAGTGAGCCAAGTGTTACAATAAGTCATATTGAAACATTCAAAGCGGATTTATTTCATAACAGCGCAGTGGAACACGTTATGGAGGGCTTTGCGACGTAAGATTTAACAGAAGTATGAGGAGGATATACATGACTAACAACAATCAAGTGATTAACAAAGAAGAGAACAACACGATCGATAACTTATCCATTACAACGATACGTACTTTGGCTATTGATGCCATTGAAAAGGCGAATTCTGGACATCCAGGTATGCCAATGGGCTCCGCTCCAATGGGATATCAATTATTCGCGAAGACGATGAACCACAATCCTGATCAACCAACATGGATCAACCGTGACCGTTTCGTATTGTCTGCGGGACATGGTTCGATGCTACTGTACGGCTTGCTACACCTAAGTGGATATGATCTTCCGATGGAAGAATTGAAGAATTTCCGTCAATGGGGAAGTTTGACACCAGGTCACCCAGAATACGGTCACACAGCAGGAGTAGATGCGACAACAGGACCGCTTGGACAAGGAATTGGTATGGCTGTCGGAATGGCTATGGCTGAAGCTCAACTTGGCGCAACTTATAATAAAGATAATTACAAAGTGGTTGACCACTTCACGTATGCTATCTGTGGTGATGGCGATTTGATGGAGGGTATCTCCAGTGAATCAGCTTCACTTGCAGCGCATCTTAAACTAGGTAAATTGATTACTCTTTATGATTCCAATGATATTTCTTTGGATGGTAAATTGAACTTGTCATTCTCTGAGAATGTTCAAAAACGTTTTGAAGCTTATGGTTGGCAAGTATTGCGCGTAGAAGACGGTAATGATCTTCCTGCAATTGAGAAAGCAATCAAAGAAGCACAAGCTGACACGAACCGTCCAACGTTGATCGAAGTGAAAACCGTTATTGGTTACGGTAGCCCGAATAAACAAGGTAAAGGTGGACATGGTGGTACGCACGGATCTCCACTAGGTGCTGAAGAAGCTAAGTTAACTAAAGAAGCTTACAAATGGGTATATGAAGAAGACTTCTATGTACCACAAGAAGTTCGTGAACATTTCGCTAAAGTAAAAGAACATGGTATTGCTGCTTACCAAGCATGGGAAGAGCAATTTGCACAATATAAGAATGCTTACCCTGAGCTTGCAGCTCAATTCGAGAATGCTGTTGCAGAAAAACTACCTGAAGGTTGGGACAAAGACCTTCCTAAATATACTACTGAAGATAAAGCAGTCTCCACTCGTGTAGCTTCTGGTAGTGCATTGAATGGTCTAGTTGGTAATGTACCGCAGCTTCTAGGTGGATCTGCTGACTTGGAAAGTTCAACGATGACTCACTTAAATGGTCTAGCATCATTCACTTCGGAAAGTTATGATGGCCGCAATGTTTATTATGGTGTACGTGAGTTTGCTATGGCTGCTGCGATGAATGGTATTGCACTACACAAAGGACTTAAAATTTTCGGCGGAACGTTCTTCGTATTTACCGATTATTTGCGTCCAGCTGTTCGTTTGGCAGCCATCATGGGTCTTCCAGTAACGTATGTACTGACACATGACAGTATTGCTGTTGGTGAAGATGGTCCAACACATGAACCTATCGAGCAACTAGCTTCCCTACGTATTATCCCAGGTCTAACGGTTATCCGTCCGGCTGATGCTAATGAGACTTCTGCAGCATGGGCTTATACAGTTGAGAACACTTCTAATCCGGTAGCTCTTGTATTGACTCGTCAGAATCTTCCGATTCTTGCTGCATCCGTAGATGGTGCTCGTGAAGGAATCAAACGTGGAGCTTATGTCGTAGCAGATGCGAAAAACGGTAGTCCAGTAGCTCAAATTCTTGCTACAGGTTCCGAAGTACAACTCGCTGTTAAAGCTCAAGAAGAATTGGCTAAAGAAGGCATTGAAGTACGTGTCATCAGTATGCCGAGCTGGGATTTATTCGAGAAACAAGATAAAGCTTATAAAGAGTCTGTTATCTTACCAGAAGTGAAAGCTCGTCTTGCAGTTGAAATGGCTTATCCACTAGGGTGGGAGAAATACGTTGGAGACCAAGGTGATATTCTAGGTATTTCTACATTCGGAGCATCTGCTCCTGGTGACCGCGTTATGAAGGAATATGGATTTACGGTTGAGAACGTCGTTAGCCGCGTTAAAGCACTTCTTTAATCGACTAATGGATATCATATCTCATTGAAATAGGGAGTGGAGATCTTCATGTCTGAGTTCAGTAACGCTACAATTGTTAAAGCTGCCAATGTGTATTATGACGGTAAGGTGACTAGTCGAACTGTCATATTAGATGGTGGTTCTAAAGTAACGCTGGGTATAATGCTACCAGGTACTTATGAATTCGGCACGGACGTTCCGGAGATCATGGAGATTCTTTCTGGGGATCTGGATGTCTTGTTACCAGATGCAACGGAGTGGCAAACAATTCAAGGACCAAGTACGTTTCATGTGCCTGGACAGTCCAAGTTCAAGCTTGAAGTCCGCAGTGTAACGGATTACTGCTGCTCTTACGTTTAAATAAATAAAGTAGGTTGCCTTTATTTTTTTGAACGAGTGTAAAGAAAACCAAACATAAAAAGGGTAAGCCTGGGAAGATTCCAGGCATACCCTTTTTATTACAATGATCATCACGTATAAAGTATCCATGATAACTTCAAGCTAACAAACAACTACTGAAGTGGCTTGCCAGCAATGGTGTGACCGATCCATGCCTCATAACATTTCACAACAGCTGAGAGATCTTCTTCGCCGAAACCTTCGCTTTGTCCTGTTTGGAATAAGCTTTTTGCTAGGTTAAGCATCGGAGTAGGAACCCCGATGGAGTCGGTAAGCGAAGAAGCAAGCTTAAGATCTTTCAACATGAGTTGTAGCGAGAATTGGTTAGTGAAATCATGCTCTATAATTTTGCGCCCTTTGAGATCAGCTGCTTTACTTCCGGCAGAACCAAGTTGAACAAGTTCTAAGAATGTATCAGCAGGAATACCTGATTTCGAGGCTATGGAGAAACCTTCTACTAAGGCGAGATTGTTGATTCCTACCATTGTGTTATGAGCTAACTTAGCGACGGCTCCGCTACTATTAGGTCCCATATGAAGTACGCGTTTGCCTAGTGTATCAAATACGTCCGATTGGTTGGTAATGATATCTGCACTGCCTCCGACCATAAAGACAAGTGTTCCATCAATTGCAGCTGGACTGCTACCTGTAACAGGAGCATCAAGAAAATGTGCCCCTCGTTTATTAACTTCAATAGTCAATTGTTTAACGAGTTCTGGAGAAATCGTGCTGCAATCAATAACGGTCGTTCTACTGCGAACGGCGTCTAGAATACCGTCTTCACCGTAATAAATGCTACGAATCGAATCGTCATTACTCACCATCGTAATTACAACATCTGTACCATTGGTAGCTTCTCGTGGTGTCAACGCTATAGTAGCTCCTTGATCAATCAGAGGTTGGCATTTGGAAGCCGTACGATTGTAGACCGTCACTTCGAATCCTTTGTTAATGAGATTGGTTGCCATGGGTAAACCCATCGTTCCAAGTCCTATGAACCCGATTTTTTTCACAAAAGTCACCTTCTCTATTTAGGTTATAAACTTCATTTATATTAACACGAGTGTCTGGTACAATCCATTGGGGGCTCAAATGATTTCAATTGATCCTGCCAAACCTTGTCAGTGCTATGATTTTGAAGTATCCTAGTTTAAAGAAGGTTTACGGAAATAGATATATATATAATCAGGAGGTTACCATTACTTATGTCTAAAAACATTAATTTTGATTACAGCAAGGCGTTATCTTTCATTAATCAACATGAAATTGACTATTTAGCTGAACCAATCAAGCTTGCTCATGAGCAGCTACATAACGGTACAGGAGTTGGATCAGACGCGCTTGGGTGGATTGATCTACCAACACAATATGATAAAGAAGAGTTTGCTCGTATTCAGAAAGCCGCTAAGAAAATTCAAAGCGATTCTGATGTACTGATCGTTATCGGTATCGGTGGTTCATACCTAGGTGCTAGAGCAGCAATTGAAGCACTCTCACACTCTTTCTACAACATGCTACCAAAAGATAAACGCAAAACGCCTGAGATTTATTTCGCAGGTAACAACATTAGCTCAACGTACATCACTCATTTGTTGGACCTTGTAAAAGGTAAAGATTACTCCGTCAACGTGATCTCTAAATCAGGTACAACAACTGAACCAGCAGTGGCATTCCGTGTATTCCGTGCTGATCTAGAAAAGAAATATGGTAAAGAAGAAGCTCGCAAACGGATCTATGCTACAACAGATAAAGAAAAAGGCGCATTAAAGAAGCTAGCTAACGAAGAAGGATATGAATCTTTCATTATTCCAGATGATGTCGGTGGACGTTTTTCTGTTCTGACACCGGTGGGTCTATTGCCAATTGCTACAGCAGGAATTAACATTGAAGAAATGATGCAAGGTGCTGCTGACGCTTCCAAGGAATTCAGTAACCCTAATGTAGCTGAGAACTTGAGCTACCAGTATGCTGCCGTTCGTAACGCTTTATACCGTAAAGGTAAAGCCATTGAAATTCTTGTGAATTATGAGCCTTCTTTGCACTATGTATCCGAATGGTGGAAGCAATTGTTCGGTGAAAGTGAAGGGAAGGATTATAAAGGAATCTTCCCTGCATCTGTTGATTTCTCAACGGACCTGCATTCGATGGGACAATTTATCCAAGAAGGTAGCCGTAATATTTTTGAGACCATTATTCAGGTAGAAGAAGTGGCTGAGCATATTACAATTGAGAGCGATCCTGACGATTTGGATGGATTGAACTTCTTGGCAGGTAAAACGATGGATTTCGTGAACAAAAAGGCATTCCAAGGTACGATGCTTGCTCATACGGACGGACAAGTTCCTAACCTGATCGTAACTGTTCCGAATATGACACCTTATTCCTTCGGATATCTCGTATATTTCTTTGAAAAGGCAGTCGGAATCAGTGGATACCTACAAGGTGTCAATCCATTTGACCAACCAGGTGTTGAAGCTTATAAGAGAAATATGTTCGCACTTCTTGGCAAACCTGGTTACGAGAAAGAAAAAGCTGAACTGGAAGCTAGACTAACGGAATAGGCTTGCTTTAGAATTGAATATAGAATACTTACACAGATAAAGAAGCAGTTCACCGGTCGCACCATATTCGGGGAACTGCTTTTTTTAAAATATTAGAGAGTATGAAGTTATATCTCCTACAAGAATGGGTGTCGTCCATAACTAGGGTAGTATATCAAGATTCTACTTGGTGTTATCAAAGGAAGGGTAATTGTATGATTGAAAGTTATAAGACTGTACGAAGATCAGGATCTAAAGAAATAGTCATCAAGAAGTCAAGGTTCATCGGGCATATTATGCCTGTAGAGACTGAATCTGAAGCTATTGCATTCATTGAAGACATCAAGAAACAACACTGGAATGCAACTCATAACTGTTCAGCGTACATGCTAGGGGAAAGAAATGAGATTCAGAAGCAATCGGATGATGGTGAGCCTAGCGGTACAGCAGGTAAACCTATTCTTGAAGTGATCCGTAATCAAGGTTTAAGTAACGTTGCAATTGTAGTAACTCGTTATTTCGGTGGGATTATGTTAGGCGCTGGAGGTTTGATCCGAGCCTATACAGACGGAGCCGTTGTTGCGATTGAAGCGGGGGAGGTCATCACTCGTATTTTGCATCAACAAATTTTTGTGGAAGTAGATTATACGTGGCTAGGTAAGGTTGAGAATGAACTGCGGAACAAAGAAGTTAGGATGGGGGAAACTTCCTTTACGGATAAGGTCATGCTAACATGTCTTCCTAGAAATAGTGAGGTAGAGACATTTAAGGCATGGATGATTGACTTAACGCAAGGTCAATCGCGAGTCTCGGAGGGAGTACAGCTTTATTATATTGAAGGGGAATAACGTCTATGGCAAGAAGAGCAGTGGAACAGGAGTTATCGAGGGAACGTATTTTGGAAGCAGCTAGAAATCTATTTATTACAAAAGGATATCGCGCCATTTCAATGCGTAGTATAGGTCAACACCTTGGTTATAGCCATGGCTCTTTATATTATCATTTTAAAGAGAAAGCCGAGTTATTCTATGCGATTGTGGTAGAGGATTTCGCCCATCTTGCGCATCGGTTGATAATAGCATCCGGTGTGGAAGAAACAGAGGGGTTGTCCAAGCTGGAGTACTTTATGATGGAATTTGTATCATATGGTATGAACAATCCTCATCAATATGAGATCATGTTTATGATTCGTGATGAGGAACTACTTTCCTACTGTCGATTTGAACAAGGCCGTTGTTTTGAATTGTTCACTTCCATTGTTTTTACTTATTTACAAGATGGAGAACATGCTGGAGGAGAACCCGATCAGTTATCGCGGACATTGTTTTTGTCGCTACATGGATTCATATCATATTATATTCAGGATCGTATTCCCTTTGAAGAGATTAAGCCATTAGCCCTTTCGCATGTATCGTTGATTTGTCGCAATTTAGGGTAGTTGTCTTATGTCTATTGACCTTCATGCTTTAAATTGATACCGCGGTGTAAGAACATAGTGTTACTATGATAAATTTATATAGATTGAACTAAAGACGAAATCCCATATTCATGTTCTTCTTCAGAAATGATTGAATAGGTGAGCGTAAACTTTAGTTCACTCTATATAGATAGTGAAATAACTTTAGAAATAGCAAGGCGAAGAAGAGCAGGTTAGTGCCTGCCCATTTTTCGCCTGTTTCGCATGTGGACAAACAGACCAGATATCTTTAGGAAATAGACGCAGTGCTTTATTGGAATATATTCAACAAAACTATTGACGATATGAGTTAAATTTTGGTAAAGTACTGATATGTACAAAACCAAGTGGATTAATGGGTATTATTAAAATATTCTTAACGGATGAGCCGCCCAAATTGAACTTTGGAGGCAGGGGGAATGAGTTATGAACACCATATTGCGGCATAAGGGATGGATCTGGGGATTTCGAAGTACTGTTTTATTGTATTTTATTATGCTCATCGTATTACCTTTATTAGGCGTATATTTCAATTCGTTTTCCCTTGGATGGTCCATGTTCATAGAAAGTGTGAGTGATCCCATCGCATGGAAATCGGTTCTTTTAACGTTGAAATTAGCTGTCATTGCAACCCTAATCAATGTGGTTATAGGGACGATGATTGCATGGGTATTAAATCGCTATTCTTTCTTTGGGAGATCGGTTCTCAATAGCTTGGTGGATTTGCCGTTTGCGCTACCCACTGCGGTTGGAGGTCTTATGATTCTATTGTTGTTAGGTCCGGGAAGTTTTATTGGATCCATAGCGGAATCATTAGGGTTCGAAATTGTATTTCATCAGCCAGCGATTGTGATTGCCATGGTATTTGTTACTTTTCCCTTTGTAATTCGAGCGGTACAGCCGTTACTAGAAGAAATAGATCCATCAGAAGAAGAAGCTGCATATACGATGGGTGCTACCAGAACATGTGTCTTCCGCAAAGTACTTCTACCATCGATGGCACCGGGTATGATCAGCGGAGGGATGCTTGCCTTCTCTAGAGCATTAGCGGAATTCGGTGCGGTTGTCCTTGTAGCTGGTAATATTCCAGGTAGAACATTAATTGCTTCTGTTTTTATATATGGTGAAGTTGAAAGCGATAATGCTACAGGAGCTGCGGCAGTGTCTATCATTCTTCTAACGTTATCTTTCTCTATATTATGGTGCATTAACTTGGTGCAGATGAGAGGGAGAAGATCATGAAGAAGTACTGGATTACACTGACGTATATTGTTTTCATCGTATTGATTATTATTCCTTTATTAAAAATAGGATCAGGTGCTTTCAGTGAGGGCTTTAGCGGTTGGAAAGATGCCTTAATCAGACCTGAAGCGATACATGCCCTGATGGTAACTGGGCTGGTTGTGGTTGTCGTTACATGTATAAACACGCTCTTTGGAGTCATGATGGCTATCTATTTGGTTAGAAGCCATTGGCTCAGTAATAAGATAAAGGGCTTTTTGAATAGTATTGTGGACCTTCCATATGCGGTATCGCCAGTTATCGGTGGATTAATGATCGTATTGTTGTTGGGACCAGAAAGTATAATGGGTGGTTTTTTTGAAAATATTGGATTTCGGGTCGTATACGCATTTCCCGGCATGGTTATTGCCACATTGTTCGTTACATTTCCATTGATGGTTCGTGAGGTTATGCCTGTACTTCAGGAGATCGGAGCGCAACAAGAGGAAGCAGCTTCAACACTGGGTGCCTATGGATGGACAACATTCTGGAAGGTTACATGGCCTTCGATCCAATGGGCAGTTCTATATGGTGTCGTATTAACGGTAGCTCGGTCACTGGGAGAATTCGGAGCAGTTCTTGTCGTATCAGGCAACATTATGAACAAGACTCAGACGGCGACTACACTTGTATATCAAGATGTAGAGAATTTCAATGTGATAGCCGCCAATAGTGTAGCTCTAGTCCTTGCAGCTATTTCTATTGGATTGCTACTGATGATGGAATGGACCAAAAGAAGAAAGGGCGTGTCCTGATATGCATATAGAGGTCCGTAATTTAAACAAACATTTTGGAGATTTTCATGCTGTAAAGGATGTTAGTTTTGAAATCGAAAAGGGTCATCTAATCGGATTGTTGGGACCGAGTGGTGGTGGGAAAACGTCTATATTGCGGATGTTAGCAGGTCTAGAAGGACTCGATTCTGGGGAAATTCGCTTTCATGGTAAACTGGTCAATGCATTACCTCCGCAGGAGCGAGGCATAGGGTTTGTATTTCAGAATTATGCTTTATTTAAGCATATGACGGTATTCGATAATATCGCTTTTGGTTTGAAAGTGAAAAAGATCCCTCATGCTAAAGTGAAATCACGCGTAATGGAACTCGTAGAGTTGACTGGACTAAAAGGGTTTGAGAAACGTTATCCTCACCAATTATCTGGTGGGCAACGACAAAGAGTTGCTTTTGCACGTGCACTAGCACCTGAACCGCAACTGTTACTATTAGATGAACCTTTCGCGGCTATTGATGCCAAGATTAGACAAGAGCTTCGTACATGGCTTAGAGACTTGATTGAACGTGTAGGGATTACCTCCATTTTTGTAACTCATGATCAGGATGAAGCCATTGAAGTAGCAGATGAAATTATGATCATTAATCAAGGGCGTGTCGAGCAGAAGGGAACACCTTGGGATATCTATAAAGAACCGAAGACACCATTTGTGGCGACGTTTATTGGGGAGTCCACGTTAATTGATCATATATCTGAATTGAAGGGGTTTGAAGAGGTAAAGAATGATTCGGGGACTCGAGCTTTGATACGACCAGAATATATCGAAGTGGGCCATGAGCATGAATTTATTCTTGCTTCAGCAACGGAAGCAGGCATTATACGACATTTACATTTTCGGGGAAGCGAATGGCTAGTAGAAGTTGAAGTTGCTGGACATAAGCTGATCACGTATCGTTCATTAGAGAAAGAGACATTGAGTATAGGTCAGGAAGTTCGTGTATTGGTCCATCGTGCATATTTGTTCAATGAAGAACGGAGCTGGATTATGGAAAACAGGCTGAAAGATGTTCCAATTCCAATCATGATTTAATGGCGTATTGCATACATGAGAATGGGAGGGGGAGAAGATGATGAGAAGAAGAATCTCTAGTCGTTACGCATGCTTCAGCATCATGATAATAGTAGTGAGTCTATGGGTCATAGGCTGTAGCAATGACGATCTACCCGCTTCTAGTAAAGAACCTGCACAAGATGCAGAGAAGACCCTAGTGATCGGCGCATATAGTGTAGCTAAGGATGCTTTAGCCGATATCTTACCTTTGTTTCAACAGGAATGGAAAGAGCGGACAGGGCAGACAGTCAAATTTCAAGAATCCTATGAAGCTTCAGGTACTCAAGCACGTTCTATTGTTGGAGGTTTCGAAGCGGATGTGACCCTTCTTGCAATGGAAGGCGATATCGATAAATTGATTAAGGCTAAGTTAGTGGATACCGATTGGAAGAACAAGCATGAGAAGGGAATGGTGACCCGGTCAATTGTTGTGCTGGGTACTCGCGAGGGGAATCCTCTCGGAATACAAGATTTCAAGGATCTAACGAAGCCTGGTGTAAAGGTCTTGTATCCCAATCCGAAAACTTCAGGTGGAGCACAGTGGGATATTAATGCGATTTATGGCGCTGGCTTGAAAATATCTGAGGAAAAAGGAAAGAAAGATCCTGAGGTCGCCAAACAATTTCTAGAACAGGTACATGAGAACGTGGAGTCATTAGATAAGAGTGGAAGATCATCCATGGCCGCATTTGAATATGGTGTAGGGGATGTCATTGTAACCTATGAGAACGAACTGTTTGCTCGTATTCAAAAAGGTAAGAAATACGATATCGTCGTACCTAACAATACGATACTGATCGAGAACCCAGCTGCTGTAGTTAGTGCATACGCGGATAAACATGATACGCGTGAATTAGCAGAAGCTTTTGTGGCATATTTGTGGAGTGAAGAGGCGCAAAGGATATTTGCTAAACATGGCTTCCGCTCGGTGAATAAAGAGGTATATGCTGAGAACCAGAGTAGATATCCGACACCAGATGGATTGTTTGATATTGAATACCTCGGTGGATGGGCTCAAGTACGTGAGACAATTTACTCTAAACGTGGGGTATGGTATCAGGTATTAGCTGGACTTTAAAGCTTAGTAAAAGATAGCAGAGGAGGATGCACCTTTAAATTTAGGGAGCATCCTCCTTTTATAATAGGATGTTTATGAATTATAATAGCTCTATACATAGTAATAGTAAGGAGAAGATAATCAACATGGATAGATTATTGTTTCTTGGAACGGGTGACGCTATGGGCGTTCCACGAGTTTATTGCGATTGTAGCGTATGTATGGAAGCAAGGCAGACCGGTGTGAATCGTAGATTGAGATCATCCGTTATGGTTGAGGGAGAAGGGGGCTCTTTTCTCATTGATTGTGGACCTGATTGGCGTAGCCAGATGGAGACACTTGAGAAGCGAATAACAGAGAAGGTGCTGGTAACACATGCCCATTTCGACCATATTGCTGGATTACCAGAGTGGGCCGATGCTTGTCGTTGGACGGATAGAAAGGGTCAACTTTACGCACCGATGGAAGTCATAACAAATATTGTAGTCCAGTTTCCTTGGTTGAAGAATAATCTTGAATTGATAGCTATAGATGATGGAATTCAATTAGCTGGGTGGCATATTACAGGTTGGAAGGTGTGCCACGGAAAGAATGGCTATTCTTACGCATATCGACTTGAACAAGGTGATTATAGCTGGGTATATTGCTCAGATGCTATCAATCTTAGTCATATGGAGAAACAACCTATGGTAGGATTGAACCTATTGGTATTGGGTACCAGTTTCTATCATGAAACTGCTGAATTCTCATCGCGTTCTGTCTATGATATGAAGGAAGCGGAACAATTGCTGCAAGAGATTAATCCGAATAAGGTGATCTACACGCACATGTCTCATGATGTTGATCTGTCTCAAGATTATCGACTGCCCCAAGAGGTCACATTAGCGCGTACAGGTTTGGAAGTTGTGCTATCCTAAAAGGGCTGAATATTAGAGTCGCTTCTTTTATTGCGATCCATACAAGATATGATTGGGCTTGTTTTACTAATCCTTACACCATATGATAATAATTGGGACTTATTATACTAGAATCATTTTATCTCAAGCTTCGGTAACGCTAGAGTTCGGAGAATGTGAGGGAGGATACTATTGCAGAAAAAAGAAAAGAAAAAAGATTCTCGGTTGATGTATATAGGAAGTACAATTGTGCTCTTACTGTTAAAAGGTAAATCGCTACTTGCACTTCTGAAATTCGGTAAGCTTGGTGGAGTAATATTCTCTATGGCGATTTCGATAGGTGCATATGCTCTGATCTATCCATGGCAATTCGCTTTGGGCATAGTCTTGTTGTTATTGGTTCATGAGTTGGGTCATGTGTTCGCAGCGAAAAGGAAGGGGCTACCTGTCTCTGCACCATTATTTATTCCTTTTCTTGGTGCGATGATTACAATGAAAAAAACTCCATTAGATGCTAAGACGGAAGCCTACGTAGCATTCGGTGGTCCCGTGTTAGGCTCCATTGGCGCAACGGGAGTTTTTCTAGCTGCTTATTGGCTGGATAGTCCCTTACTCTACTCACTAGCGTATGTAGGATTTTTCCTGAATTTGATCAATCTATTACCGATTCATCCACTAGATGGAGGTCGGATTGCTACCGCAGTCTCCCGCTGGTTGTGGCTTGTGGGTTTGGTGGGAGGATTAGGCGTCATTATTTATTTGCGTTCGTTTTTATTCTTTATTATATGGGCGTTGTTTGCTTACGATCTGTATAAGAAGTATGTCAAAGATCGTAATAGAAATATTGTGGAGTTTGCAAATGCTAGTTTTATAGTACCTGTGGAACATCTATATGCTCAAGGTGCCATAATCCCTGGACCTGAGCATAAAAGAGAGTTACCCTTCAGTACTTATTGTAATTTGGAAGAACAACGACAATATGTTAAAACAGAGTGGGCTAGTATGGATTTCAAAGGAATCATCCCTATGCCACAGCAGGGGATAATTAAGAGAGTTCTTGCGAGCGTTCTTGTGAATGGCCTAGAACTTCAACGAACACCTGAGGATTATCGTATTAAGATTAACTGCCAAGTGGAGTATACGCGTTACGAGAATGATAAGTATTACGACGTACCATTATCATCTCGTTGGAAATTCGGAATAAGTTATGGACTACTTGCTTCAGCATTAATAGGTATGATGTACTTGGTGCATAGCGTAGGTAATATTAATGTGTAATGACTGGGCTCCGAGCTCAGAAATTCCTCTAATCGCTAACTCGCCAATAATATGAGACAAGATATATAAAATAGCAGGCCTAGGATAACCTAGGGCCTGCTATTTTGTTTATCTCGTGTTATTTTACTCTACGTTCAATACAAACTTCTCAATGACTTGCTTGATGCCATCTTCATTGTTGCTTAATGTCACATAGTCCGCAATTTCCTTGAGGGCATCAATAGCGTTCCCCATAGCAACGCCTAGACCTGCAGCCTCTAACATTTCATGATCATTCCATGAGTCGCCAATAGCGATTGTCTCTGAGAGTTCAACGTTGAAATGATTAGCCAAGAAGGTAAGCGCGTGACCTTTCGTTCCTTCATGGTGCATGATTTCTAAGAAATGTGGTTTAGATTTGGTGATATGGACTTGATCTCCCAACAATTCACGAAGGATCGGGGTTATTTCATCCAAATAAGCTGGATCATCAATAATTAGCATTTTGGGTGTCGGTTGATCCACCATTTTGATGAAATCTGGCTCTATAAAATATGGCGTTCCATTTAGAGCACAATAATCGATCAGTTTCTGGTTTTCTTCCCTTGAATATAGCTTATCATCAATATAAACCTGCACATGTAAGTTATGCTCGATACAATAGTTAAATAGTTTAAGTGCAGCATCCTTGGGAACAAAACGTTCGTAGAGAACTTTTTCGTCCAATAGATTCTTAATTAAGGAACCTTGATACGTAATAATTGGCACGTTTAGACCTGTCTGACGTGCAAGGTGTTGCGCAGATGCGTAAGCACGACCTGTGGCAAGGGTAACGACTACATCTTTAGCCACAGCTTGTTCGAGTGCTTCTTGTGTGGAAGGCAATACTTCCTTGTCGTCGTTAATCAATGTGTCATCGATATCGATAGCAATCAGTTTGTACATAAATTTCTCTCCTTAAATAATCTATTTATATGTGAATCAATTTCATAATAGCATAAGCGGGTTCAATCAATACGATATATAGATCAAAATGATTTTATTTGTCTATATATCGTGTCCTTAAGTCATAGTTGATCCTTTATGAAATTGATTCATGTCTGTCCTTATTGTAATCTATTTCGGGACTAATGTGCTCGGTGTAGATTTTAATTCTGCAATAATCATACCGGTGAGAATACAGATACATCCGAGTCCAGCAAGTGTTCCTAGTACTTCTCCACCGAAGAAGACTCCTGTTATTGCCGCAAATACTGGCTCTGTGGCAAAGATAATAGCTACACGAGCAGGAGAAGTGAACTTCTGGCATACCGTCTGAATCCAAAAGGCAAGCGCGCTTGTAGGTCCAATGGATATGAGTAATGCAAAAAGCACCTCTGGTTGTACTAATTGATCTATGACCTGATGGATCGGACCAAGATCCTCAAACAACAGGGAAGAGAACGTACTTAGTAACCCCACAATGAACATTTGAAGTGTGCAAAGTAGCAGGGCTGGGTATGTAGGTGCGAAAATGGCTGTGTATGTTACATGTAACGCAAAGGCAATAGCACATAAGAATATAAGTAGGTCACCTTTATTCAAACTGAAGGATGAGCCTGTGAATGTCAGTAAATATAGTCCGATGGCAGCTAACAGAGCACTTAGCCATGTGTATCGAGAGATCGGATATTTCAATAGAATCAAAGATAGGAAGGGAACAAAAATAACAGAAAGTCCAGTAATAAAGCCTGCATTCGAGGTTGTAGTATAGAGTAATCCTACGGTTTGGAATGCATAGCCCATGAATAGGAAAATACCTAATAGACTTGCATGCTTAAGGATCTTCCAAGATAATTCCTTCCATTGACTTCGATAAAACACTGAAATAATAAGAGCCAATAGTGCCGCTGCACCAAGAAATCGTAATCCGTTAAAAGCGAGGGGTGGAAGCACTCGAACGGCATTTTGAACGATGAGAAAGGTAGACCCCCACATCATGGCAACAAGAAGTAGACTGAAATTAGCGAGATGAGCTCGATGCACTTGTGACATCCTTTCATAAGCAAGTGTCCAAATTGTATCGCAAAAATAAAGGTTGGACAAGGAAATAGAAAGAAAAAAAGAGCTTCCATTCCAATAAGGAAAGAGGCTCATGTTCACTTTAACCATACATCCATCAAATCAGACACGGGCTTGTATACCGATATGACCCAATCTAATGGATTAGGAATCTTGAATTCTAGCGCTTGAGCAAGACCTAATATGGTACCGAATAATAAGAGAAGGGAAAATGCCCAAAGCTCCTTTTTTAATTTCTTCCTCCAAAGAGGAGGGACCTCTATAGCAATGATTATAGCGACAATGAAAAGCATCCCTGTGAGCATGATGATGGCTCCTTTTTCGTCAGTTTTCAGTTAGTTGATCTCTTGAATTTTGTTCGAACAAAATAAACAGCCAATAATAACAACGGTAAGAGTAAGCCATAAGTCAAGTCGAAATACGGCCAGTATTTGGAGATTACTTTATTGAAATAAGTTATACTAGGGGAAATGACTGGCGTAAGTACAATCAGGAGCAAGCCTACAGGTAAGGTTAACATCCGATATCCCTTTAATTTTAACAATTGTGCTAAACCCAAATTGAAAATATAAAAATACAAAGTAACTTTCATAAAAATGGTTAACGTCCACATGAGGGCTAACATGGCTTCAACCCTTTCAAAAAAGCGACCGACAGTTACCCTTCTTGCCAAGGAATAAGTGGGATACATACTTCTCGCAGTATGATCGGGACCGAGAACAAGAATAGAAACAGTGATAATGATGATTAATACGATGCCTCCTAACAGTACACCTTGTAAAAAACCTTTTCTTATCTGTTGTGGTTGATTCACATAAGGGAATATCATTAAAAAAACAACTAGCTCCATAAAGGGAAAAGCTATACATGAGAGAGAGCCATGCAATACAGGCTTGATTCCATTTTCTAGAATGGGTTGTAGTTTCTCGAATTCTGCTTGAGGAGAAAGTAAGATGACTAGTATGAGGAAAAAAAAGATGATCCAAGGTAAGAATATTTCCCCGGTACGTGCAATAACCTCAAGACCCAAGCGTACTGCCATGATAACAATACATACAAATAAGATTTGAATCGCTTGAGTTGGAGTTTCCTGCATCATTACTGAGGTCACAAAATCACCTGTCTCTCTCGTATGTGCCACAACGGATAGAAAGGTGTAAAATAGGAACATAAGCGATACGAATGTCCCGAACCATTTTCCGAAAATTTCTTGAATAGATTGAACCAAAGTCAAATGGGGATAGAGCTTTCCCACCATGCTGAAAATGTAAACGGCCAACAAGCCTACCGCTAGTCCAATCAAACCGGATATCCATACATCTTGTTTCGCCTCGAATGCAGCGATGGAAGGTAATACCAGAATCGAATCCCCAATGGTAATGAGCATCACTAAGACGGTGAATTGACGAATACTTATTTTAACGTTCTCAGGCATATGTTTTATTTCACTCCATTTTATTCTTTCATATCTTCGAGGAACGAGTTAGATATCTTCCCCAAATACGGAATCTTGTGAGTAACCTTCACATTCACTGGAATATTCACGAAAGTTTGATCCCAATTTTTTTTTAACTTTTTCCAGGCCTTTGGATACGAGCGACGAATGACTTCGCCAAATCCAAAAATATCGATTTTGTATTCTTGTTGCACTTTTTTTATAGTCTTTTCAATGAACTCTTCCGTTTTCCGGTCCGCCAATTTCTCCACTTCAGCAATGGTTTCCGTCTTTGTTAGATCAAGATGGCATTGTACCTCTCCTACATTGGCCTCCGATTGTACTTCGATAGTGATACGCGGGTGTTCATCGCGGAGGCTACCTTTAACCTTCGTGTTTGAGCGAATGACTTTTAATGACAGTTTTCCTCCATCGGGACAGTTAACATGTCCAACTGTACTTTTAATATTATTGTCAATATAGTTGTATGCTTTGCCTTCTTCGTCACTTAACCAACCAATCAGTTTATCCTTTCTAAACACTGCTAATCCTGAGTATTGCATATCGGCAGGAGACGGAACGGTTTCAACATTTTTTTTGGATTCACCTATTTTTTTATCTCCTATGACATTAAGTCCTGTTAATACCGGGTGCCTTCCTTCACTCACAAGTTCAGAGATCAATTTATCCAAATTAACCGTTGTTGTAGGTGCCCATTGTTTCGCCGATGTCTCCAAAGTAGAAAACAATCTAATAGAAGGTACTTTTTCTAAGTTGGTTAATATTTTTAACATATCCTCGGCCGTAGCTTGCTTTGCTACAACAATGAAATAGTCATTTCGTGTTTCGGGTTCTCTCGACATGAGATCGAGAGAATCTCTGATTCCTTCTCTGGCCAATGATTCGCTAAGGACTAAAATTCGAATATGGGCTAAATATATTTTGCGGGGACTAATCGTGGTCATTTGTCGAAGGGCTTCTAATATGGTGTCACCTGTCGCTTGATACAAAGTGACCGGCGCCACGGACCCCCCTTTTTTTCCACTGACTTCTCCTGGTTCTACAACTTGAGCAGAAACCTTGTATTGATTCCCAGATTTATCGATCGCTATGCCTACGGCAATAGCTAAGTCGTTCAATTCCCGGCGGTTCCAACAACCCGTGACGAATATGAGCAAGATTATGAAAATACAAAGTAACAATCCTTTCCGTTTCATTGCTCAACCTCCTGTGTTGTCCTGCGGTTTTTCCGGAGGAGTACTTTGTTCGCGAATGATATTATTCTTACTGATCATTCGAGGACGGGAAAACATTGCCCACCGGGGCATTCGGAAAAGGGTGTCTTTCTGATCCTCAAGGATAAACGGAGCCAATGGACTCATATAAGGAACCCCGAAAGAACGCAAGCTACACAAGTGAAGAACAATCGCAATGACACCGATGATAATTCCATACAAACCGAACGAAGCGGCCAATCCCATCATTAGGAAACGTAGCATTCGGATGGTCATGGCCATGTTATAGGCAGGCAGTACAAAGCTGGAAATTGCCGTAATAGCAACGACGATAACCATGGCTGCGGATATGAATCCGGCCTCAACTGCGGCTGATCCAATGACCAATGTTCCTACGATGGATATCGATTGTGCTATGGCCTTAGGCAATCTTAAACTGGCTTCTCTCAGAATTTCAAACGATACTTCCATCATGAGAGCTTCAATAAATGCAGGGAAGGGAACTCCTTCCCGTTGAGCTGCCAAATTAATCAGAAGTTGAGTGGGCAACATTTCCTGATGAAAAGTCGTGATGGCTATGTACAGAGCGGGACCCAATAGAGAAATGAAGACACTTATAAAACGAAGTATACGAATGAGCGTACTAATATCCGCGCGCTGATAATAATCCTCTGCAGCTTGAAAGAAAGAGATAAGCACAATAGGGACGACCAGAACCATCGGTGTTCCATCCACTAATATGGCAACTTTCCCTTCTAGAAGATCGGCGGCAATAATATCAGGACGTTCCGTATGATAGATCGTAGGAAAAGGAGTATATGTTTCATCGTGAATCAATTCCTCGATATATCCACTTTCCAAGATCCCATCAATATTGATTCGATCTAAACGTGCATGAACTTCTTTTACAATGTCGTCACTCACAATTCCTTTGATATACATGATCGCGACATCGGTTTTGGTTACTCGTCCAATTTCCTTCGTCTCTAGCCAGAGATTAGGGTCCTTTATTTTTCGACGTATTAAGGCAGTATTGGTGCGTAGGCTTTCTGTGAAACCTTCTTTTGGTCCCCGGATAACAGTTTCTGTAGTCGTCTCTGTTACACCACGGTCTTTCCATCCACGCATACCGATACTGAAACCTTTTGAGTAGCCCTCCAATAAGAGGATGGCATCTCCGGACAACAGGGATGTTAATAGGGGACCCCACTCCGTAACATCTTTGATATCTCCAGCAGTCAGGAAATGATCTTTTAATACTTGAAAAATGTCCTCTTGGGACGTGATCAAATGATTTGGATCCGCATTTGCAATATTTAACATAAGAGATTCCATAATGAAGTTCTGAATAGATTTGGAATCTGCCAATCCGTCCGTAAAGATAATGGCTGCCTTGATCTGTCGTTCCGAGCCAATCTGAATTTCTCTGATAACGATGTCGCTACTATTTCCAAGTGAATTATTTATATGTTGTAAATTTTCTTGAAGGTTTATTGTTAAAGGTACTTTAGTTTGTTCTGGTTCTTTACTTGAGTCGCTGTTCCCAAGTGAAGGGTTTTTAAACATTTTTGTGATTACCCTGCTCATAAAGTCCATAGTTGTTTTTGTCCCTCTCTGTAGCTGCTGTTAACGGTATTACCATAATAACGGGGACATATACCGTAGGAATAGGGAGCGTTTGTTTCTAAATAATGGTTTCTATATGGGGACGTACCATGAGTTCAACATTATCGCTTCAAGATGCTAGAAGAGACTCTACCACTCAGAGACTAGGCGTTGATTCGCAGCGTTTACAGGTACTCGATAAGCGTAAGACCTTTGTTGTGAAGTTGATAGGGGCATTCCGTCATACTGATCTTAAGGTGTTCTACATCCAACAGAAGGAGATGTGAAGATCCTCGGATACACGCCATGGAAGCACCGTAAGAAATACGTTCGAAATATCGGCGCTGAAAGATGAACCATTTGAGGAAACACTGAATGAACTTGTGAAATTGCTGGATGTTAATGCCGTCATGCGTAAACCGACACGTCAATTGTCCCTTGGAGAGAGAATAAAATAAGAGTTCATTATGGAGATGCTTAATCGACCGAAAGTTGTTTTTCTTGATGAGCCAACGATTGGCTTATACGTGATTGCTAAGGAGAAAATTCGTAGCTTTATTCAGGAAATGAACGTTCGCGGGGTTACTTTTATTCTAACGACAGAAGTACAGGCGGACTGGAGTGGAATCGCAGATGTAACCGTTCTGAAGCAAGTATCCGAGATGGAGGCTGAGCTTGAACTAGATACGGAACAATTAGAGCTTAAGGAGTTCATTCGTATCGTGAATGATCGATATATCATTCACGATATGTCTATCAATGCCTTATCGATTGACAGAGTTATTAAGGAGTTATATCAAGTGAAGATATAGAACGTGTCGTCATTAACTGATATAATATGGTTCTGAAATGGAGATGATTCTATGGCTAAGAAAAACCGAGCTATTCCGGCTCCAAAAAAGTCCGATTCCGAATATAAGCCAGCTACGCTAAAAGATTTATTAAGCAGTGATATTCTGGAACAGTTGAAGTCTCAAGCAGATGAGATGAAGGCGGAGGAAAAGAAGAAGAAAGAAGAACAAGAATTGATGAAGGCGGAAGCTCGTAAGCAAGAGCAAAAGAAATTGGATAACAATTTCGAACATCTGCTCGAGAATAGTAATATGGATTGGCATAAATATAAATAAGATCAAGCAAAACCACCGGGATTAGACAAAAAGTCTAGTCATACCGGTGGTTTTTGTATGTTGTTCATTTCATCAGTAGAAATATATAATGTCACTTGCCCGTAGTTGTATGTAACTTTATTCCATAAAATCCGTCTTAGTTAAAGTGAAAGAGAATGATAAGGAGGAACATGAACATGCAGTTACTGAGAAGAATAAGGTCACAAGTTGGATTGGCGACGATACTTATGGTCTCAGTGTGGATAACGTACGTAACACCTATAGCGCAGGCGGAAGATAACAAACCAACGATTAATGCGGAATGGAAAGACCCGAGCTCAGGGAGTACGTATTACAACTGGAGTGGTTCAGATGGTGATAAATATTCGAACAAAGTGATCGTGTCAACAAATGATGGCAAATGGGCTCGACTAAGTGAGAAATTCAGGAGTATTTATATGGATCCTTATGTGAGCCCTAATCCCATGCTGAATATCAATTCTGGTAATGCCACTGAAGGAGATTTATTTGATTATTTACTTCCATTATATTTAGATACTACTAATAACGTTGCGGTTAGAGGCCAAGTCTATAGGATCTCACCAGATGAGAAATGGGGACTATATCAAACATTAGATTTCGGTGCAGAGATGTCATCAGACGGTAAAACTGCGCAAAACACGCAGTTGCATAGCTATTTTATCAAAAATATGACAACAGGTCAGATTCAAGAGTGGAAATCTAGTACCCAGTACGCAACGGTGTATTGGCTCCCAGACAGTAAGTTGCTAGTAGCTCATTATAGTGAGGTGGCGAACCAAAAGGAAATTTCAACATTTGATCCAGCAACGGGTAAGACAAAGCAGCTTGTATTCGGAAAATTATATCAATATTCGGATCAAGAACAGAAATTAGTGTATGTCAAGAATGAACCTAAGCGTCTTCAGTGGATATATGATTTGAAAACAGGGAAATCAAGCCTACTTACCAAGACGGAGGAAGAGAAACTCTACTCTTGGAAGGATCCCTGTCCGACAACGAAAGCACCAGATAAATTAGACATAAAGACGTTGCCTGTTATTGATCTACCGATCCGTAACTTGTATGAATATGAGGTAGTAACTTCACATGGCTCAGAGCTAGTGCCATACGCATTTGTAACAGAGGGGAAGACGTATATTCCACTTCGTCCTATTGTATCTAAGTTCAAATTAAGTGTTGGTCAACGTGAAGGTGACATGTACAACTATAAATATAAATTAACAGGTCCTACAGGTCAGATTGTGACACTGGACCGCACCAACAGTCGTGTGTTTCAATTCCGCCTTTTAGTAACGCCTGAAGTGCTTGAGAAAGTTGGACTTCAAGGTGTTACAGTTAAACCGCTTATTCCAGCCGTTATCAAGTAGGGTGTTATTTCATTGTTGAGTGGATTTGTTTGAATGGAGGATGATCATGTCATTTCAACTTGAGGTACCTCACAACATCGTCTTCATTTCGTGCGCGATATTGGGCTGGCTAATTGTACTTATTCTCGTCTCACGACAGTACTTGAAGCAGCAGGAGAAACCCACATATTGGAAAGTTATACTCGTTGTCTTGGTCGGAATGGGTTCTGTTACAACAAATCTGAACCTTTTACAATTTTCAATGAAGGTATCCATATTACCTCTGGGTGTGTGGTTATTAGTTGGAATGCTGTCTAAAAAGTCATGGCAGACATATCGACCGTATGCTTGGATTGGGTTTTGGGCCAACTTTATTTTCTTAGGCACTACGTTAATGACTGGTTATATCGATAACAGTGTTTATCCAAAGGAGGATGCATCCACTTATATTGCAGATCTTAAGCATGCATCAATTGTGGCTATTCACCCTTCTGCTCATCCAGCTACCTTGAACAATGAGCGGCTCCAAACCCATCTAAGCGATCTCCAATCTGCTGATGTATTGGGTATGGAGTGGAATCGGAATTCTGCGTTGGAATCGGAGTACTATTATCAGAAAGAGCGTTTTCCTTATGCGCTATTAGGTACACTCCCAAGATGGGGGAGCAATCTGAATTCTTCCATATATATTCAAGATGACGGTAGAGGACTGTTAATTACAACATCTAATCAGAGCTATTATTATCGCTCTAAAGAACCGCTTATAGATATGGGGGTTCGTAATGATGATGAATAAGAAGATGGTGCTGATCCCCATTCTGCTCGTTATGATAGCTGTCATTGTGTACCTGTTTTATGATGGGAAACCCAAACCTTTTCTTGAAGACACACAGGCGATTAAAGTTATGAATCAGCTTTACACAGAGGGGAATATCAGTGAGATCGTAGATGTTATTCCGCTAGATAGCAAACATGTATTTGTTCCTATTATTTCTGGTGATGACCATTATGGAATGAGTTTCTGGGAATGGGATCGATTTCAATGGAGGCTAGGAAGGATCGATACAAAGGGAGCGCCTTATATCTGGAAGATAGACGAGAAGGATGCTTCTACGCATTATATCGTATGGAATATGGACCCAGAAGATGAATTAAGCGAGCTCAAGTATTACCTTATTGGGGAGAGAGATTTTCACAGTAGTGAAGATGTCGAATCATATAGACCAAGAGTTCAGATGGAGTTGACGACAACCTTACAGAAGCAGAAGTATGGAGTACTCCCTTTCCCTAAAGATTGGGTAGAGCTCATGAATGGAAACCTTCGATTGAGCAGAGCTAATCAACTAACCTCGCTCTTTCTTATGAATAGTCCATCTTCATCGTTGTACATTGGCTGGATCCCTTTTGGACATCATGGAAAGGTAACTTTCCCCGAGAACACCGTAAATGGAAGTTCTTTCGACAGTGGTCGTATCAACGTAGATTTCGTGCGGATTCTCAATGAATCAGAGCTAGAGCTTTCCAAATAGTAGAGGGAACAGGATTTAGATAGCAGTAATTAAGTGGGTGTAAAGAATGGATAGAGTCTTCAGATATTTTCTGATGACTCTATCCATTCTTTTATATTGATAAAGTCCTAATCTTCCAGAAACACAAGTCCGACAAATTCGTCCAACGTAAGGTTACCGAAATAATGTTTCATATCGAGATCAGACAAGGCTGCTCGCACTTCAGCATCTTCATACCGTTTATCATGTAGTGCATTTTCGATATCAGCGACATCGCCTACACCGAAGAAATCACCGTAAATTTTGATGTCATGGATTCTGCCTTCGTTAATGTTCATGCGGAGATCAATAATGCCAACAGGGAACTTCTTGGAGTGTTTAACATTGGATTCAGGTGATATACCATAGTTCCAGTCCCAATTCTGATAGTGTTCCTTGGAAATCTGGTTAATCTGCTCCCAATCAGCTTCTGTTAAGTGATATTGTGGAACATCTTGGACATCCATTCCGAATATAGAACGAAGGAGCTCAGCACGGAATTCCTCAATCGTCATTGAACCTTCCATAAGTTCACTTATGTTGGCTACGCGGCTACGAACGGATTTGGTGCTCTTAGATTTGAATTTCTCTGGATTGACGTTAAGAGAAGCTTGTACATCATCTAAGTTCAGGTTGAACATGAGCGTACCATGGCTAAACATCCGTCCACGGGTGGAGAATTGGGCATTACCGGAAATCTTCTTTTCTCCAACTTGTAAGTCGTTTCGACCACTGAGTTCAGCGTTCACACCCATTTGATGAAGAGCATCTATGACAGGTTGGGTGAATTTCAAGAAATTGTGGAATGATTGGCCATCATCCTTGGTAATAAAGCTGAAATTAAGGTTGCCTAGATCGTGATAGACCGCACCCCCACCAGATAAACGACGTACGACTTGTACATTATTTTCTTTGCAATATTCTTGGTTAATCTCTTCAATGGTATTCTGATGTTTACCAATGATAATAGAGGGATGATTAATATAGAAAAGCAAATAACTTTCGTCCATAGAAAGGTGCTTCAAAGCGTACTCTTCTATCGCGAGGTTAATAGCAGGATCATGAATTCCTTGGTTGTCGATGAATAACATAGCTTAGACTACTCCTTTACTTTTTAAGGTATGTAATGATATTGAATCTTATTTGATTGTAAACTAAATGCGAATTAGAAACAAAGGGGGCTTAGAGGGCTTAGATTGACGCAAAGGAAGAACCCACGTAATAATGGAACTATAATAATGGATACATTTAAGGAAGAAGGGTCATTAGAATGTTAGAACGTTACGGACACGGAGGAGATTTAGAAAGTGCTGCTAAGGCTTATGGACTAGACGAAAGCTCCTTCCTCGATTTCAGTGCCAACATCAATCCGCTTGGTCCACCTGAACATGTGCTAATGCAATTGGAGGGTGCCTTATCGTCTATTATTCGTTATCCAGATCCTGGACATCGGCAATTCAAACATATTCTTGGGCAAAAGTTGAAAGTTGACGAAGATAACATTTGTGTAGGAAATGGTGCAGCAGAGTGTATGTCGCTCATTCTGCTCGGACTTGATCCGCAAAAGGTAGGTATTATTGAACCTTGTTTCTCTGAGTATCGGCAGTTATCGGAACAATTCGATGTAGAAGTATACTCCGTATATGGTAGGCAGGACATGGATTGGAAAGCAACGACAGAGGAAATAGGAGAATTACTGCAACAGGTGGATCTGTTATTTATTGGACAGCCTAACAATCCGAATGGCGTGCAGTATTCGCTTAAAGAGCTATGCACATTAGCTGAGATGGCTGAACAAAGCCATACCTATTTGGTCGTAGATGAAGCCTTTATTGATTTCATTCCACAATACCATCAGGCATCATTGTTGTCAGAACTTGAGAAGTATTCTCGTACGCTACTGGTACGCTCCATGACCAAGTTCTATGCCATTCCAGGCCTGCGGTTAGGATATACATTGGCGCATCCAGATATCATCAGATCGATGAAGAGTAAGCAGGTGACTTGGAGTGTGAATGGACTGGCTTTGTTAGCGGGGGAGGCAGCACTGAATAGTGGTGAGGAATTCGAGCGCAGGACGCTAGAACTGATAGCAAATGAAAGAGTAGTGCTCGTCCAAGGCCTCACAGCGTTAGGATGTGAGGTAAGTCCAGGGGAAGCAAATTTCTTGCTCGTAAGGTTACCTGATCCATGGAGAGCGATAGATATGCAACGCGAGCTTGGACTACGAGGGTTATTAATTCGCAGTTGTGCAATGTACCCTGGGCTGGGAGAAGGACATATTCGAATTGCGGTCAAAGGTACGGATGCAAATCTGGTATTTCTAAAAGAGATAAAGCAAGTAATAAATAAGATAGCTTAGTATGAGAATAGGAGACCCATGATGACAACGCCTTTTTTGAATGGTGACAATAACACTTATAAATCTGTAGTGTGGCCCGGTCTTACGTTAACCCGACATGAACGGCATTTACTACTTCAATCCTCTACGCCAATGGATAGTCTCAGCAGTTCTATACATGGTGGAGGCATGAGTAAGATTGATCGAATCGCAAATATTTATGTGGATCGTTTCTATGAATGTAGTCATCCGGAAAAGGATGTGGAAAAGTTATTTCAGGAGTGGGATTATCCACTGGAATCAACCGCAGGATTATTGACGGCTGTTAGGTTGGAGTATACTTCAGTTCTTGAAGAGAATGGGGAAGATGCTTCCGTGTTCTGTTGTACAACGGCAGGGGTATCAAACGGTGCACGTGCTGGATCTGAGCGGACCACGTTCCCCGTCTATCAACCTGGAACGATTAATATCATGCTCATGATTGACGCTAGAATGACGCAAGCGGCGATGGTGAATGCTGTCATTACGGCGGTAGAAGCGAAGGCTGCTGCGCTAGCTGATCTCGGAATCCGTGATGCAGAGAATGGATTAATCGCTACGGGGACCACGACGGATGCTATTGTATTAGGGGTAAGTCAATCATTTTCTTATCCTATTGAACATCGCTATTGTGGCACCGCGACGGATTTGGGAGCTGCTATCGGACGAGTGGTTTATGGAACGGTGAAAGAGAGCCTTGGGGCTGCAAGAGTAAGTCAACCATGATGGGATGGGCAATATTCATTCTATGGGCTGCATACGTATTAGATCTAATCATTGGCGATCCACGTTGGCTACCCCACCCAGTGATAGGCATGGGGAATGGTATTAAACGGTTAGAGAAGATGATTCGTAAGAATGTCTCTCACCCTGCGAAGTTGAAACAAGCCGGAATGCTACTCCCAGTCATTATCGTTGGAGGAGCGTTTGCTATAACATGGGTAGCGTTGAGAGGACTGCATATGATCCATCCGTGGCTGGCTACGGGAGCGGAGGTCGTGTTGATTGCCACGACGATTGCTACGAAAGGGCTTAAGGATGCAGGAATGGAAGTGTATGGTCACCTTAATCGTGGCGATTTACCTTCTGCAAGACAAGCTCTTGGCATGATTGTTGGTCGGGATACAATCCATTTAGAAGAGCCTGAGATTGTTCGTGGAACGGTTGAGACCGTTGCAGAAAATATTGTTGATGCCATTGTGTCTCCATTGTTCTTTGCACTTATTGGAGGCGCTCCACTCGCCATGGCTTATCGTGCTGTGAATACGCTAGATTCCATGGTTGGTTATAAGAATGATAAATACATAAACCTAGGATGGGCTTCCGCTCGGCTGGATGACATCGCTAACTTCATTCCAGCACGAATAACAGCTGTTCTACTGGTCGCTAGTAGTTGGATTATGCGTCTGGATTACAAGAAATCATATCGTACGATTAGACATGACGCCCGTCTCCATCCAAGTCCGAACAGCGGATTTCCTGAATCAGCAGTAGCTGGCGCTTTAGGTATCCGACTCGGGGGCGAGAACGTGTATCATGGTGTGGTATCTTTTCGTGCATACATGGGAGAGTTCTCTCGTCCAATGACAAAGGGAGATATTCTGTCAACCGTAAGATTGATGCTCTTTGCATCGTTATTATTTCTAATGTTGTGCATGCTTGTCCTATGGACGATGGGTGGAACTTTATGGAGCTAGAACTGGTATGTGTACGTCATGGCAGAACGCAGTGGAATAAGGATAAACGTTATCTAGGACATACAGATATAGGTATCCTTCCAGAGTCATTAACGGAGCTCTTGTCCGTGAAAGAAGAACTCGAAGGAAGGAAGTTTCATCAGGTGTTCTGTAGTGATTTGAAGAGATGTAGGGAGACGTTAGAATGGGCATATCCTACGCCACCAGATAAGGTGGTCTTTGATCAGCGTTTGCGAGAAATGGATTTCGGTGATTGGGAGGGGCAGACCTACGATCAGTTAAAGGATTCTAGTATTTATCGAGAATGGTTGGACAACCCTCAATCTGTAACTCCACCAAGAGGAGAATCATGGGGGCATTTTCAGGAGAGACTTAACCACTTTATGGACAATCTGGCAGGTTTCATTAAGGAAAACAATGACAATGTTGTGTCTTCTGTGTTGATTGTTACGCATGGAGGGGTCATAAGACAACTGGCGTCAATGATGATTCCAGGTACGAAATTTTGGGATTACACTGCTGATTTGGGAAGTTTGTTATCGTTGAAACTTACGTTGCATGAGGGGAAATGGGAAGGTCATTTGTGAATGGTCGATTAGGATGTTCCTAATAATTGGATTGTAAGGAGGCTCCTTTTGACCTATAATTTTGAATAGAGAAGCAAGACTTGTCCTTAAATGAATATCATAAACTTGTGAGGTCTAGAAATTAGAAGTAGAAATCATTGCTTCCAAGCCTAGTTAAAAGGGAAGCCGGTGTAATTCCGGCACGGTCCCGCCACTGTGATACAGGGATGTTCTCCATGTCCACTGTTCTGCGTCAAGCAGGATGGGAAGGTGAGAATGTTAGCTAACCTGTCAGTCAGGAGACCTGCCTTATGAGAAGTACGACGGTCCTTCGAGGAAAGGATTACGTTTGGCTTGTGGAAGTGCCTCTGATTTATTTCGGTACATAGCCTGCGGATGTTTATGGTGAGTACCATGAAACCCGTATTGACGTAATCCCTGATTCTTGTCTGATAACAAGAGGATCAGGTTTTTTTGCGTATGTGTAGATTTTCGCAAAGATAAATCATTGAAACAACAAGTGGAGCATCTCAAACATGAAAGAAACGAAGAAAAGGGGAGAGAAAAATAATGAAACAAATATGGAAGAATTGGACTACGGGTGCCTTAGCGATCATGTTGGTACTATCGCTCGCAGCTTGTGGAGTTAATAATGAATCGAAGACAGTAACGGAGCCAACACCTACAACAACTGAACAGGTGACGCCACCTGTTGAAGAAGCAAGTGCAAAAACGGTGTATCCTCTAACGGTGAAGGATGCGACAGGTGAGGAAATTACTTTTAAAGAGGCACCAAAGAAGATTATATCCATCTCTCCTGCAGAGACAGAAAGCTTGTTTGCATTAGGATTAGATGCTCAAATTGTTGGGGTATCTGACTACGATGATTACCCAGCAGCTGCGACAACGAAGCCTAAAATGGGTGGTTTGTATAATCCAAATGAGGAAGCAATGATTGCTGCACAACCCGACCTCGTAGTAACTGGTATCTCGATGGGTGCAGAAGCTGCGAAACATCTACGTGATCTAGGAATTACGGTATTCAAGACAGATCCTAAATCTGTGGATGATGTTATTGCAAACATTGAATTGTTCGGTCAGATGACAGATCATCAAGCAGAAGCCAAAACCGTTGTGGATAAAATGAAACAAGAACGAGATGAAGTAACAGAAGCGGTTAAATCACTTACACCTGAACAGAAAAAGAAAGTATATATTGAATTTTCTTTGGGTTGGACAGTAGGTAGTGGTGAGTTTATGGATGAGTTAATTAATCTTGCTGGTGGTGTTAACGTAGCCGCAGGTACGCCAGGATGGTATGAAATCAGCGAAGAGAAAGTCATTAATGATAATCCTGATGTGATTCTGTTCTCTAAAAATGTAATTGATGACAAGACAAAGAAGAAATTAGACGAAATTCTTAAAGCGCGTAGTGGCTGGGATCAAATAACGGCTGTTAAGAATAATGCTATTTTTGGATTAGATGATAACCTAGTTAGTCGTCCGGGTCCACGTGTGACGGAAGGTCTTAAAGAAATTGCAAGTGCGATCTATCCTGAACTTGTGAAGCCATGAGTAAGAAACTAGCTGGGTATGGAGGACTCGGGATAATCTTGCTTATCGCGAGCTTCCTACTCTGTCTGGGAATAGGGGCTGTGAAGCTCCCGGTGATGGATATTGTACAGATTCTATTGCACCGTATCCCTTGGATCGGAGATGCGATTACGCCCACTTGGAGTCCTGCTTTTGAACAAATATTGATAAAAGTCCGATTGCCTCGAATTATTCTAGGAATGTTGGTCGGAGCAGCTCTTGCGGTTGCCGGTTCAGGATTTCAAGGAGTGCTTCGAAACCCTCTAGCTGACCCATATACCCTTGGTGTGTCTTCAGGTGCATCTGTAGGAGCTGCGGTTCTTATATTCTTCGGGATACAGTATTCACTTGTGGGCGCATGGACGCTCCCTTTGGTTGCTTTTTTTACAGGGATATTGACGCTTTGGGGTGTATTATCTTTGGCGCGTGATGGTGGGAAGATCCCTACCAACAGTTTAATTTTGTCTGGTGTAGTCATGCAATCATTTCTAGGAGCGATTGTATCGTTCCTAACAGCGATGTCGAAGGGGACTGTTAATGAAATTTTATTCTGGACGATGGGCGGACTTAGTTTCCGAGGATGGTCATACACGCTAATGTTATTGCCATATGTTCTCATTGGGTTTGTGGTCATTTGGAGTTGCGCACGTTCTTTGAATATATTAGCACTCGGTGAACGTCAGGCTGCACATATGGGGCTTCATGTAGAGAGACTTAAGCTAGTAACGTTAATTGTATCTACATTGCTTACTGCAGCGGCTGTGTCTGTATCGGGTGTGATTGGATTTGTAGGCCTCGTTACGCCACATATTGTAAGATTGATTATAGGACCTGATTACCGACTCATCATTCCGTTATCAGCAATAGGAGGTGCAATCTTCACTATGTGGTGTGACTTGGTTGCCCGTTCTATCCTAGCTCCAATTGAGATTCCTCTTGGAATTGTTACTGCGTTTCTAGGTGCACCGTTCTTTGCATATCTGTTGTATCGTAATAAGAAGCAAAGGAATGGTGGTAAGGTATGATCAATGTGAATAATGTTTCAAAAATGTATGGAGAATTTTCTGCACTTCGTAATGTGAGCTGTTCCATACAAGAAGGTGAATGGTGGGGCATTATAGGTCCTAATGGTAGTGGTAAATCGACTCTTCTCCAATTAATTTCTGGAGTGGACAAGATAACTACAGGTGAACTTAAGATTCGGGGCCATCATGTCTCGAAGTACGGCCGTCGAGAATTATCTCAGATGTTGGCTGTCCTTCAGCAGGATGGCCTTCCTGCGATTAGCTTTCCCGTAAGAGATATAATCGAAATGGGGAGATTTCCATTTCAGGACTGGATGGGACGAGACCTTGGTGACAATGCCGATACTATCATTGAGGACATCATGAATAAGTTGCAGCTACAGGAACTGGGTGATCGACCATTAGATGAATTAAGTGGTGGACAAAGGCAACGCGTTGCCTTAGGTAAAGTTATGGCACAAGAACCTCGAATTTTATTGTTGGATGAACCGACAACGTTTCTAGATATCTATTATCAGCTTCAGTTTATGGAATTGGTTGCTAACTGGCGCAAAGAGACAGGAATCACGGTTATTGCTGTACTCCATGATTTGAATTTGGCAGCTCAATTCTGTGATAAACTCTTAGTACTACAAGAAGGGGAGGTTGTTGGTCTAGGGACACCGGATGAGATCTTAACGGAAGATAATATCCGACGAGTATACAAAGTTGATCCTGCGGTCGTACAACACCCGAAAAGCGGGGTTCCACAAGTACTTTTATCCCGCACTTGAAATGTATATAGAATGAACAAAAGTTTGCACTCACTAGTTCAATCATCTCTAAAGAAGATCATGGATATGGGATTTGGTCTTTAGTTCAATCTATGTAGTAAAGAACATTATTAAAGGAGAAATGATATATGAGTCAGGAAGTTATGGAACGTATTGGGAGAATCCGTGGGCTTGATCAAGCTGCAATTCAGGCATCTAAATTACATATAAGTAATCTAACTGTTCCTCCGGGCAGTTTGGGTAAATTGGAGTCTATGGCGATACAGCTTGCTGGTATCACAGGAAGCGTAAAGCCTTCTTTTGACCACAGAGAAGTCATTATTATGGCAGGAGATCATGGTGTGTGTGTGGAGGGTATCAGTGCCTTTCCACAAGAAGTTACGCCTCAAATGATTCATAATTTCCTTGCAGGAGGTGCGGCGGTTAACGTTCTTGCTCGACAAGCAGGTGCGGAAGTCGTATGTGTGGATATTGGAGTGAATAGTGATTTGTCCCACCCCGATCTACTATCGCGCAAAATCCGGTATGGTACAGCGAATATGGCACAAGGTCCTGCCATGACTTATGAGGAAGCGGAGCAATCAATACTTGTCGGTATGCAGGTAGTCGAAGATGCTGTTAAACGTGGTGTGCAATTATTTATAACTGGCGAAATGGGTATTGGGAATACGACGGCAAGTTCTGCGGTAATTTGCGCTCTTTCAAGCATTAGTGTTCAGGATGCCGTTGGAAGAGGAACCGGAATCGATGATTCTCGCCTTCTGCATAAGATTGGTGTTGTTGAACAGGCGTTGAAGATTAATGCCCCTGATCCGCGTAATCCAATTGATGTTCTTGCTAAGGTTGGAGGTCTTGAAATTGGAGGTTTAGTAGGTGTCATTCTTGGATCAGCAATAAACGGTTGTCCAGTCATTATAGATGGATTTATTTCTAGCGCAGCAGCATTACTTGCTAAAGCGATCTGTCCTGCATCCGCTGATTACATGATTGTGTCGCATGCTTCTCATGAACAGGGACATCGATTGTTATTACAAGAGTTGGGTCTTCGTCCTGTATTGGAATTAGACTTGCGGATCGGCGAAGGTACAGGTGGCGTATTGTGTCTACATCTTGTGGATGCAGCTTGCCGTATTGTAAGTGAAATGGCAACCTTCGAAAGTGCAGGCGTGTCTGGTGAAACCAAGGAACAGACGAAATGATCACACTTGTTACAGGTGGCGCACGAAGCGGGAAGAGTAGCTTTGCGGAGAAGTTATGTATGTCGAAATCGCAGGAAGCTATATATGTCGCAACGGCGCAAGCTTTCGATGAGGAGATGAAGGAGCGGATTGCTCTTCATCAGCTTCAAAGAATTCAAGCCAACTATCCATGGCGTAATGTGGAAGAACCATTTCAGTTAGTGAAGCTTCTGAGCGATTGGCGTGAGAACAGTCTTGGGGAACAAGATAGTGCTCCTACGGTTCTGGTGGACTGCCTTACGTTATGGTTATCTAATATCCTTCTATCGTATGAGGGACAGAAGGATATGCAAGAGAAAGTGAAAGCTGAGATTCTTCGCCTTGTAGAACAGGTGCAACAATACCCAGGGGATTTGATCATGGTAACCAATGAAGTTGGGGATGGCATTGTACCAGAATATGCTCTCGGAAGAATATACCGGGATTTAGCAGGGTTCATGAATCAGGCTATATCGAGAAGTAGTTCTGAAGCTTTCCTGGTCACGGTGGGTATTGCTATTGAGCTGAAGAGTAGGGAGTATACATTATGATGAAGTGGAGACAAGCGGCTGCGGCCGCTTTTCAATTTCTATCACGTTTTCCTGTGAATGCACATCTAGATTACTCACCAGCGCTTTTTCGTCAAAGTGTGAAGTTCTATCCGCTTGTAGGAGCGGTTATTGGACTAGTCGTGTGGGCAGGGGCTACAGGGTTTTCGTATTTACTGCCAGCCCTACCTGCTGCTGTCTTGACCCTTATCTTATGGATTGGACTCACAGGAGGACTTCATTTAGATGGATGGATGGACACTGCCGATGGGGTTTTAAGCTATCGTTCTCGTGAACAGATGTTAGACATTATGAAGGATAGCCGCGTAGGAGCCATGGGTGTGTTAGCGTGCGTGCTCCTCCTCATGCTGAAGCTCTCTTTAATCTATTCATTGCTCATAGATGGTCTTGACTACTCAGGACTTTTACTGCTGCCTTTGATTTGGAGTCGCTGGTTCATGGTTCATGCGATTGCTTCATGGCCTATGGCTCGTGGAAAAGAGGGTCTGGCTGGGGGGAACTTTAATGGGTTAGGTAGAGGGCAGGTATGGGCGACGTTTCTAATTGCGACCGTGTTATCAGGAGTCGCGGCATCGATAATACCGTTGATCTATATGGACAGCTCTTCATGGACGGTAGCGCTATTTGGATTAATTACACTTCCTCTGGCAACTTGGGCTGCAGGAACATGGATGGCAAAGAAGTTAAACGCAACATTAGGTGGATTAACAGGGGATACCTATGGAGCACTCAACGAATTACTTGAAGTTGTGGCATTACTTATGTTAGTACTGTTGCACAATCATATGTAAGAGGGGGAGATAAATATGGAGAAATCCAAATCTCACATGATGAATGAGGGTTCTTTTGGAAGGGTATTGATGTTGCAAGGGACAGCCTCAGATGTAGGCAAGAGTGTCGTTACCACAGCATTATGCCGTATTTTCACACAAGATGGTTATCTCACAGCCCCCTATAAATCGCAAAATATGGCTCTGAACTCTTATGTAACGGAGGACGGAAAAGAGATTGGCCGTGCGCAAGGTGTTCAGGCCGAAGCTTGTGGGATTAAGGCGACAACAGATATGAATCCTATACTTATTAAGCCAGTGAAAGACATGTTCTCACAAATCGTTGTTCATGGTGAACCTTATCAACAAATGAGTGCATCCGATTATCGTAATCAGTTCTTATCGACAGCGAAAGAAATAGTGATGAGTGCGTTAGATCGGTTACGCGAGCAGTATGATGTCGTAGTGATGGAAGGAGCTGGGAGTCCGGCAGAGATTAATTTAAAGAGCAGAGACATCGTCAATATGAACTTAGCGGGTTGGGCGGATGCTCCAGTACTGTTAATCGCAGATATTGATCGGGGCGGTGTATTTGCCTTTATCGTCGGCACGTTAGAACTCTTAGAACCCCATGAGCGGCAAAGGGTGAAGGGCATCATTATTAATAAATTCCGTGGGGACGTCTCGCTACTTGAGCCAGGGCTTGTCTGGCTTACCGAACGTACTGGCATTCCGGTACTTGGTGTCTTACCTTTTATTGAAGAGATCAAGATTGAAGCGGAGGATTCTGTCGTATTAGATACACTACGAAAGAAGGTAGGGGATCAGCGTGAGATTGATATCGCTGTTATTCAATATCCGAGAATTTCTAACTTTACGGATATTGATCCCTTGCGTGAGGAGAAGGATGTATCCGTTCGATATGTGAAGTCACTTTCAGAGTTGGGTTCCCCTGATGTTATCATTCTACCAGGGACTAAGGATACGATCGGGGACCTGGACTTTCTTCGTATGCAGCGATTAGATGATGGAATAGCAGAAGCTATGAGATCAGGGACACAGCAACTTGTGGGTATATGTGGTGGTTATCAAATGTTAGGCGAAATATTGACGGATCCCTTTGCGGTGGAGGGTGGTGAACCTCGAAGCGCTGTAGGACTTGGTTTTCTTCCGGTTACGACGACCTTTCTGAAAGAGAAAACAACTGTGAGGGTGAAAGGAAGATTAGCGTTCGGTCATCCGCTTAGTCTTGATAAGAATCAGGACGCTACCCCGATTGAAGGTTACGAAATTCATATGGGTGAGACAGCATGCTTGAATATGAATAATGTGGCACAACTGTTTCAAGTGGAGCGAATAACAGGGGATCGTGTACACGAAGGCTGGGGGACGGAAGATGGATGCACGTGGGGAACTTATCTTCATGGCGTATTTCATAACGATAGCTTTCGAAGATCTTGGCTGGACGGTATTCGTGTGCAAAAAGGATTGACACCTTTAGGTCAGACATATACCGCTAACATGCTTAAAGAACAGGAGTTCGACCGGGTTGCTGAAGTAGTTCGCAGCCATCTTGATATGGAACAAATCTACGATCTTATGGGCATTAGACCCACTAATCAAAAGTTATCAAATTAATCCTACCCAATTACTAAGGTATGTGCTATGATATGAAACATCGAAAGACTATTCATATTTATTTAGCGATACACTTTATTTAGGGGGACACACATAATGGATACTTTATGGATTATTATTAACATCGTGGTCATGTTGGTACTGATAGGATTACTAGTATGGATGCAAAAGAAAAATATTTCCTTCACAAAACGTGTATTTACAGGATTAGGGCTTGGAATCGTATTCGGAGTTATCCTGCAATTCTTCTTCAAACCTGATTCTGATATCATAGGGAAGTCCGTTGAATGGTTCAACTTGGTAGGCTACGGTTATGTTGGACTGCTTCAAATGATCGTGATTCCGCTAATTATGGTGTCGATCATTTCTGCTATCATGAATTTGAATGGTGTTAAGAATCTTGGGAAAATGAGTTTTTCTATTATTGCAGTTCTTCTACTTACCACAGCGATCGCGGCATCTGTTAGTATTATGACCACCCGGACCTTTGATTTAAAGGCAATAGAAATTCAGAGCGGTGACAGAGAACAGGCACAGGGCTTGAAATTAGAAGAAAAGCTTGGAGATGTCGAGCACAAATCGATTCCAAAGCAAATGCTTGAGTTCATACCGAAAAACCCATTTGCAGATATGACGGGAGCTCGTAGTTCTTCTACACTTGCTGTCGTTATCTTCGCAGCCTTTATCGGTGTAGCTGTTCTTGGGATAGATCGTAAGAAACCGAAGCAAGCTCAAATTTTCCGTGATTTGATCGATGCAATTTATGCGGTTGTGATGCGTATGGTTACACTAGTATTGAGACTGACTCCATATGGTATATTGGCGTTGATCACCAAGACAATCGCTACAACCCATGTTGATGAAATATTAAAACTGATTAATTTCGTACTCGCTTCTTATGTAGCTTTGATTGTTATGTTTATTATTCATTTAATATTGATAACGCTGTTTGGTTTCAACCCGTTAGTTTATCTGAAAAAGGTTCTGCCTACGTTGACATTCGCATTCACTTCACGCTCTAGTGCAGCTGCCATTCCACTTAATATAGAGACTCAGACGAGAAAACTTGGCGTATCGCAAGGTATCGCAAATCTGTCAGCTACCTTCGGGGCTACAATTGGTCAGAACGGTTGTGCTGGGATTTATCCAGCCATGCTTGCAGTGATGATTGCTCCAACAGTAGGTATAGATCCAACAAGCTGGAGTTTTATTCTGAAATTGATTTTGGTTGTTGTGATTAGTTCCTTTGGTGTAGCGGGAGTTGGTGGGGGTGCTACCTTTGCATCGCTTATCGTACTTTCTACAATGGGTCTACCCGTTGCATTAGCAGGTCTACTGATCTCTGTCGAACCTCTAATCGATATGGGACGTACAGCACTGAATGTAAATGATTCCATGATTTCAGGTCTTATTTCTAGCAAAATATTAAAAGAGAATGATCCCAAAGTATATAATGACGACAAAATAGATTTAGATGCAGCACAAGCTTAAGCATGTAGAGTCTTAAAGTATTCAAGAAATGAGAAACCAAAGCAACCTCTGCTTTGGTTTTTTTGTTGGAGTCTAGGCAATTGAGATCTTCTGTGTTACAGTAGAACATGTTTTGATCGTTGTAGACGTTCGAAACCGCGGTTCGTAACCATCCCGCGTATCAAAACTAGGAGGATTAATCATGTTTAATTTTGGATGGGGCATTGTATATGTGCTCGTCAACTTTTCGCTTTTCCTGCTATGCTACCGCCTTTTTGGTAAAAAAGGTCTCTATGCATGGATTGGGGTTGCCACGGTAATTGCTAATATTCAGGTAACCAAAACGATTGATATGTTTGGCATCGTTATGACTTTAGGCAACACGATGTATGTGAGTCTATATATGACTAGCGATCTGCTAAATGAGAGATATGGTAAGGAAGAAGCTCGTAAAGCTGTCTGGTTCGGCTTCTTTACCTTATTAATGACAACAGTCATTATGCAGATGGCACTTTTCTTTACTCCGTCAGCTGGAGATTTTGCTCAAGAACCTCTGGAGAAGATCTTTGGACTTATGCCAAGACTAGCTTTGGGTAGTCTTACCGCATACTTCGTAAGTCAGTTCCTCGATGTGAGGTTGTACAGCTGGATTCGCAAGTTCTATCCGAAGCCTGAGCATTTCTGGATACGTAATAATGGAAGTACGATGATCAGCTCTTTTGTGGATACATTAGTCTTTTGTTTAATTGCCTTTTCAATACCTGATTATGGATGGAATGTCTGGGTAGAAATATTATTAACTACTTATATTATTAAGTTTGTATTAACTGCTGTGGGAACGCCATTTCTATATAAGGCTAGAACCTTTAAATTTGCCGATGAAGAGTCATCGAGTTATATAGATTGAACTAAAGACGAACCCTTATATTCATGATCTTCTTTAGAAATGATTGAAGTTGTGAGCGCAAACTTTAGTTCAATCTATATAGTTATGCAACAAAAAGGATGTCCTTTGCGCCAATAATATGGCAGTAGGACATCCTTTTTGTTGCAAAATAATAAAGTGAAAGGCTCACCCTTCTTTATTATTATCCTACAATAGTCAGCTCTTTAGGAAATGAGGTTAGCACTTCGACACCATCTTCAGTTACGACAATATCGTCCTCTATTCGAACGCCACCTAATCCAGGAACGTAAATGCCTGGCTCTACCGTAAATACCATACCAGATTGAACGAGATCCAGGTTATTACCATGAATGGATGGATACTCATGAACATCCATACCTAACCCGTGACCAAGACGATGCATGAACTGGGGACCGTAACCTGCACGTTCAATCACGCTACGAGCGGCTTGATCAACAGATGCCAACGTTACGCCTGGTCTGATGGATTGAATACCTTGAAGATTCGCTTCAAGAACAGTATTGTAAATAGTGGATTGCTCTTTATTTATGTTACCGACAGCAAAGGTGCGTGTAATATCAGAGGCGTAACCATTCGCAAATACCCCCATATCGAACATCAGTAAATCACCGTTCTGAATTTTCCGTTGCCCGGGAACCCCATGAGGGAGAGCGGTATTGGACCCAGAGAGTACCATGGTATCAAAAGAAGGGCCGTCTGCGCCAAGTTTCTTCATAAGATACTCGAGCTCAGCGACCAGCTCGATTTCAGTTACACCCACCTGAACTCGAGTCAACCCTTGACGAAGTACTTCTTCAATCAAGTGAATCGCATGCTTCATTCGAATAACTTCTTCAGGTGTTTTCTGCACTCTCAAGCTTTGGAGAACAGGGCCAATATCTTGGTATGATTGTGCTTCTAGGGATGCTTGAAGAAGCTCAAACCGTGAGACAGTAAGCTGATTCTTTTCAATACCAAGAGATGTGATCGTCCCCTTTAAGTGTTCTTTTAACAAATTGTAAGGGTGATCTGTATCTGAGTGGGTTATGATGTTCTGGACAGAGGATGCCGCAAGGGCAGCTTCAGCATCTAGTGCAGGCACGATTAACACCGGTTCCTCACCTTGTCTAAGGGCTAATCCTAAGAAACGTTCGTGAGGGTCACTTGCGAACCCTGTTAAATAGTACACATGTTTAGGGTCTGTAATAATCAGGGCTTCAAGACCCATTTCCTGCATAGAGGTATCTAAGCGGTTTAATCTTTCATTCATCGATATGTTCAATCCTTTCCGAATTCGGTATCAAGCTTCGTTGTGAACTAATATATATTATAAACTTCTACTTACGAATGAGAAAGTGAAGTCATAACTCTACATAAGATGATTAGAGCAATATGTGAATTATAATAGGAGGGAATGAACTTATGAGAGATAAAATAGTTATGGTAACCGGCGCTAACTCAGGTATGGGACTGGCTACTTCAACAGAACTAGCACGAAGAGGTGCTCGCGTTATTATGGTCTGTAGAAGTGAGGAACGTGGCAAAATAGCTATTGAAGAAGCTATGAGACAGAGTGGATCGCAGAACATGGAACTCTTGATCGGTGATTTAGGAGATCTAGATAGTATTCGCAGGTTAGCAGCTGAATATAAGTCCAGATATCAGGTATTAGATGTACTCATTAATAATGCGGGTGTCGTATCCTTGAAGCGTAAATTAACGAAGCATGGTTTTGAAATGCAGCTAGGGATTAATCATCTCGGTCATTTTTTACTAACAAAATTGCTGTTAGATAGACTTATGTTAGCAGATCAAGGAAGAATAGTGAACGTATCTTCAGGTGCATATAAAGTGGGGAAAATACATGTTAACGATCCTACATTAAAGAAGAGATATAATATAGCTAAAGGTTATGCGCAATCTAAGCTTGCGAACATTCTGTTCACCAAACAGATGGCTGTTAAGTTGATCGGAACACGTGTGACAGCTAATTGTTTGCATCCTGGAGCCGTTGTAACGAACTTGGGTGTTGATCGTAACACAGGATTCGGTAAACGTGTGTATACGCTCCTGCGCCCATTCTTTCTATCTCCAGAGCAAGGATCTCAATCAGCACTATATCTGGCTACAGCACCTGAAATCTCTGAGGTGAGTGGTGAATATTTCTATCGCCAAAAAATTCAGACACTCACACCACGTGCAAACAATATGGAGGATGCTCAGTGGTTGTGGGATTGGAGTGAGAAACAAGTTGGGCTTTAACTACCTATGACTATTAGACTTCGGAGGAATAGAGATGAGATTACAAGAATATTGTATTGATTATGCCCAGATAAGTGATTTGTCAGCGATCGTAGCAATTTATAACTCAACAGTTGCAGGAAGGATGGTTACGGCAGATTTAGAACCAGTAAGCGTAGAAAGTAGACTAGCATGGTTTCATGAACACAATGATCATCTTCGACCACTATGGGTGATGAGGTCGGAAGGCAACATTGTGGGATGGATGAGCTTTCAATCCTTTTATGGAAGGGCAGCTTATGATGGAACCGCAGAGATAAGTATTTATGTGTCAGAAGATTACCGTGGAGCTGGAGTCGGAAGCATCCTTGTGGAGAAAGCTATTGCTGAATGTCCACGGCTTGGGGTAAGTAATTTAGTTGGTTTTGTATTCGGACATAATGATGGGAGTTTACATTTACTATCGAAATTTGGATTTAAACAATGGGGTTTCCTTCCGGGTGTTGCTACATTAGACAGTGTAGAACGGGATTTAGTTATTGTGGCATTAAGAGTATAGAGAGAACACATATATATTTATCTTTACAGATCTGCTCCTCACTGGCATACTAGTGAAATATATTCCAATATTTATACGAAAAAGGGGAGTAAATAATGAAACGAATGAAAGTTTTATTGGCTGCATTTCTAGTGTCTATGCTTGTTATATTAGCTGGATGTCAATCTGTTGGAGGTTTGGATATTAGTAAGACTCTAGCAGATAATCTTACAGTTAAATCTTCAGAATCGAAACAAACACTGTCACTTGAAATTGTTCCTTCAGGCACGCAGATGAGTGAAGAAGAAAAAGAAATGCTTGATCTTATAAACTCATTTTCATTAACAATTGACCATGCTATGATGCAAGATGCATCAACGGGTTCTGTAGAGGGATCATTAAGTTTAGATGGTAAAAAGTTACCGTTCCACGTATCCGTTGATAAGAAGAATCTTATATTGTGGGTAGAAGGAGCTAAACAACCGATTTCTATAGCTCTTGACACATTGTACTCTGGTTATGGTGTAGATGCTGCTAACCTACAACCAACGACAGAACAGTCCCAACAATTAATTAAGAATGTAGGAAAGTTCTTATTTAAGAATGTATCTAACCCAGCATCTATTTCTGTATCTTCTGTGACAGACACTGTATATGGTGAGTCTTTGAGTCTTCAGAAGCTTCATGTAGATATTCGTGGAGATGAATTGGTAGGTCTCGCTAAATCCTTCCTAACAAGCGTATCCAAGGATAAGGAAGGTGTCAAAGAATTAATAAGTACGTTATATGATGTATACTATCCTATATTTAAATCGGAAGTAGACACTTTAAACGAATTAAGTGACATGGGTAATGTGGATGAAGAAGTGCTTCCTTTTGGTTTAGGTACATTGAATAGCGTTATCGATGACAAAGAAGCGGCTGTTATTTACTTGACGAATCAATTACAAAAAGCGTTGAATGAATTCCTTGTTGATTATGATAAGGACGTAAATGAAATGTTCACTGATACACCGGAATTGAATGAATTGTTTAGTAAAAATACGGTGTTAGCTATGGATTATATGTTCGATAAGAATCTAAATGTACGTAAGCAAAACATTGATCTTACGGTTCAGATTCCAACAACAATAGAAGCTCCTATTAAGCAAATCAAGGTTCATTCTACAAGCGAAATATGGAACGTTAACAAGGCAATTAGTGCGAATATCATTGACATATCTAAAGGGTCCCTTGCAATAGATTTGCTCAATGCGAATAAAGTGACACCTGGAACCATGTTGCGTAATTTTGATAATCAATCCGAAGCTTATCGTTTCATCAAAGAGGATATGGGTGTTACTCAGAAATATATCTATATGAATACCTTAGTAGATGAAGATTACGATTGGTACTACGGTTATGCTCTTCCTATTGATGTTAATAAAACGAAGATGGTCCCTCTTCGATATGTTGCTGAACAGCTCGATGCAGAATTGAAATTGGACGCTTCAGGGAAGCAAATTACAATTATTGATGATCTAACGGGATCGACAATTGTTCTTAAGAATGGCTCCAATCAAGCACTTGTGGATGGGAAAGTAGTGAAACTCACAGAGCCTGTCATGAAGCATGATGGAACATATTATGTACCACTTCATTTCATAGCGAAAGCTTTAGGTTCTACAGTGCAATGGGATAATGATAGTAAATCCATCTTGATAGAACGTAAATAGTCGAGCGGTAGAAGTTTTTTGTAATAGTAATTCAGCTTCTGGATTAGAATGAAAAAGGTTGAGTAGGGGATACCCTACTCAACCTTTTTTTCATGCTACGATCTTTTGAATCTCGGTAATATGCTCTAGCTTTAGCTTATAGATAAGATTTTGCTTTTGAAGTGTTTTTTAGAGAATATTGCTTCCACCAACTAGGTAATACGAAGAATAACAGGTGCAGTAGGGTGAAGAAAAGAAGCGCAATACCTTGTTCAGACAATAAATAATAGGGATGGGGACCTAACCAATCAAGAATGGATGGCGTAAGTGGCTTATGCATCAAGAACATGTAATTAGAACCTATGACATAATTGATGAATCCAACGATAATGGCAAGAACGTTTAAGAAAATCAAGGCGATTCCGATCGATTTCCAGGTAGGTCTGTAATTTTCAATCCATGACATATATAACGCTGAAAGGATAATACCAATATGAGCGATGAAGAATTGTAGAAAGCGGAAATGTGGATATGTATAGTCTAAGCTTGGTGTGAGTACAGCTTGTAGCGCTCCGGTAATTCCTGCGAAAAAAACAATAGAATACAATAAACGGCTTTTAGTAAGAAGCATCATAATGGCTAGTAACAAAGTTATACTACATAATTCAAGGGGCAATGATGTTTGGATACTCCATACTCCTTGTGAGACATACCATAGGTTGAGTGAGATTTCTGACATGATCAATATCCCAATAATGACATAACGAATAGTTCGTTTTGCTGAAGCATTTCTTTGAATGGCGAACCTTAATTTGAACATCAAGAAGGATAGAATAATCAGTATTGCAATCTGAATGAGATGAGCTATGGAGTATGCATGGAAAATGTAAGGACTGTGATAGTCAAAAAAAGAGGATATCATTGAACTTCTCCTTTCAAGGATAGTATTGAATATAGGGGATAAAGGGTAATACTATTATATTAACAAAAATCTGGATGATCCATTGAGGAGTTTTTTAAACAGCATCTTTTCGCCATGAATCTCTAGATAAGATATGCGATCGATCTGTTTATTAGATCATAACTATATGAAAAGGCTATTTCAGGTATTGTGTACAAAGGATTATAATAGAAGAGATCAAAGAAGTGAGATTTGAGAAAGTCTTATTAAAAAGTAACTATTATAGCTCAAGACGGAGGTATATCCGACAATGATAACGAATAAGCAACAGACTAGCGATCCTTGGCAAACTTATTACGGCCCCAATCTTGGTTATGTACATGAACAATATGATCGGTATTTAAGCAATCCTACTTCAGTAGATGAGACTTTCCAACATTTATTTGGTTTGTGGGGAGCACCAACTTCCATATCTGACGAAGATACAACGCCCAAAGCACCAAGTGATCGTATATCTTGGGACAGGAATCTGTTGAAAAAGGGTGTAGACGCTGGGAAACTTGTTTGGAATATTCGTGCCTATGGACATTTAGAAGCAAACATCGATCCACTAGGACTCCGTCCAGCATCCGATACAAGATTGCTTCAACCTGAACGCTATCATTTGTCGCAGGAAGATTTAAAAGCGTTTCCATCTTCCTTAATTTGGCATAATGCACCTGAGGATGTACCTACAGGGTGGGATGCCATTGTGCGACTTCGTGAATTATATACAGGCACTATAGCTTATGAATTTAGTCATGTGCATGAAGAGGAAGAGCGGGTCTGGCTAAACCGTCAAGCCGAAGCTCCATCTTCTGGACTAACATTAGAGGAACGTACAGCATTACTAGAACGATTACATCAAGTAGAACAATTTGAAGAGTTTCTTCATCGTACATTCGTTGGGCAGAAGCGTTTCTCTATTGAGGGGAATGACGTTCTCGTTCCGATGCTTGATGAAATGTTGCGCCAAATGATAAGTAGTGGTGCGGAGCATATCTTGATGGGGATGGCGCATCGAGGAAGATTGAACGTATTGGCGCATGTACTAGGTAAGCCATATCAAAATATTTTCTCGGAATTCCATCATTCACCGAACAAAAAGTTGATTCCTTCAGAGGGTTCCACAGGTATCAACTATGGTTGGACCGGTGATGTTAAATATCACTTAGGAGCCAAACGTCTTTTAAAAGAAGGCAATGAGCTTGAAGCGAAAATTACTTTAGCGAACAACCCGAGTCATCTTGAATTCGTGAATCCTGTTGTAGAAGGCTATGCACGTGCAGCTCAAGAAGATCGGGGACAACGTGGATATCCTAAGCAAGATGTGAATAAAGCAGCAACGGTTCTCATTCATGGGGATGCTGCTTTTCCAGGAGAAGGAATTGTTGCAGAAACACTGAATTTCACTAAATTGTCAGGTTATCAGAATGGTGGAACCATCCATATTATTGTGAACAACAATTTAGGTTTTACAACCGAGAGCAAAGATTCTCGCTCTACGCATTACGCTAGTGATTTAGCAAAAGGATATGAAATTCCGATCATTCATGTGAATGCGGATGATCCTGAAGCTTGTATTGCGGCTATGCGTATGGCTAGTGAATATCGTAATCGCTTTAAGAAAGACTTCCTGATTGATCTTGTAGGGTATCGTCGCTATGGACATAATGAAACGGATGATCCAGATACGACGCAACCATTGATATATCAAAAAGTTAGAAATCATGAACGTGTGAGTAACATTTACGCTGCTAAGTTATCCAAAGAAGGTCGAGTTACGGAAGAACAATCAGAGCAACTCAAGCAAGGTGTCATTAATCGCATGAAGGATGCTTATGATCTAATGAAACGTAATGATGTACAGAATGCTGCTCAGCAGAGTATTGCTGTACTTGTATCTGATGTGGCACCACCAATATCCACCGCAGTATCATTGGATAAGCTTCAAAAAATCAACAAAGAACTTCTGAAGCGTCCTAAGGGATTCACAGTTTATCCGAAGTTGCAGCGTATACTTGAACGTCGTTATACTTCCCTGGATGAAGGGGAAAAGGTAGATTGGGGACTTGCTGAAACGTTGGCGTTCTCAACGATTCTTTCGGATGGTAAACCTATTCGTATCAGTGGCCAAGATGCGGAACGCGCAACATTTGCGCATCGTAATTTAGTGTTGCATGATCCGCAGACGGGTGCTACGTATTGTCCATTGCATGCACTGCCACAAGCGAAGGCTTCCTTTGCTATTCATAATAGTCCATTATCTGAAGCGTCGGTACTAGGATTTGAGTATGGATATAATGTCTTCTCACCGGAGACTATGGTCATCTGGGAAGCACAATATGGTGATTTCTCTAACTGTGCTCAAGTGATTATGGATCAGTTCATTTCGGCGGGACGTTCCAAATGGACTCAGAATTCAAGTCTAATTATGCTACTACCTCATGGATATGAGGGCCAAGGGCCTGAGCACTCTAGTGCGCGGCTTGAACGTTTTCTGCAATTAGCAGGAGATGATAACATGACTGTAGCGAATCTAACTAGTGCTGCACAATACTTCCATTTGTTGCGTCGTCAGGCATCCCTAACCGAGACGGAAGAAGCAAGACCACTCATCATCATGTCTCCGAAGAGCTTGATACGTAATCCAAGAGTAGGTTCTTCTAGAACTGAATTCAGTGAGGGAGCGTTCAAACGAGTATTGGAGCAGATGGGATTAGGAGAAAAACCTGAAAGTGTAGAACGCTTACTACTATGCTCCGGTAAAATTGCCGTTGAACTAGAAGAAGCATTAGATGCTGAAGAAGATAAACGTCCAGATTGGTTGCATATTGCACGTGTAGAACAACTATATCCATTCCCTGAGAGTGAATTGAAGGATATACTAGGTCGGTTAACGAATCTTAAAGAGATCGTGTGGGTACAGGAAGAACCTCAAAATATGGGGGCGTGGCGCTATATTGATCCGCGTATTCGTGCTATTGCACCTGATGGAGTCTCTGTCACTTATAATGGTCGTCCTGAGCGTTCGAGCACGGCTAGTGGTTATCAGAAGGTTCATATTTTTGAACAACAACAGATTATTTCATTGGCACTTCGCTTACAACAGGCTACTAAACAGACGAACTAAATCGAATATATCCATGAGGAGGTAGAAGACTTGAATAATATTACTGTACCCGCAATGGGAGAATCCATTACCGAAGGAACGATATACAAATGGCATGTGAAAGAAGGGGATCCTGTTAGCCTTGGGGACGTACTTCTTGAGCTTGAGACAGATAAAGTCAACTTAGAGATTAGTGCCGAGCAAGATGGGTTGCTAGAGAAAATTCTCAGACAAGAAGGCGATACGGTCCAGATTGGTGAGGTCATTGGTCGAATCCAATCAGGTGGAGAAGCAGCGAATGTTGGAAACAATTCTTCTAAGGAGCCTGCTCAGGTTGAAGTCAAGAAACAGCCTGCTGTGGAGCAGAAAGCTTCTGCAGTGGCTACGATTACACGACCTGAACAACCTTCAGCATCTGAAAGTGCAGCATTCTTAGCAGCCTCACCTTCTGCTCGGAAATTAGCACGTGAACGTGGAATTGATCTAGAACAAGTGCAGGAGCGAGATACGAAGGGACGTATCTATCAAGAAAATGTTCGTAATCACTCAGAAGCATCGAATGATCAGGTGAAACCTTCCTCAAATGGACAAGATAAAGTTAATAAGGTAAGTCCTCCAGCGGTGGTAGCAAACAAGCAGGAGTTGGTTGAGAACTCCAAACCTACAGTACGCGAGCGGATGTCACGTCGTCGTGCAACGATTGCGAAACGTCTAGTAGAAGCTCAAAGAACAGCAGCGATGTTAACGACATTTAATGAAGTAGACATGACTGCCATTCTTGATATTCGCAAGAGACGTAAGCAAGCTTTTCAAGAGAAACATGATGTGGGTCTAGGGTTCATGTCGTTCTTTACGAAGGCTGTTGTGGGTGCATTGAAAAAATTCCCTCTTCTTAATGCTGAAATTGATGGAGAAGATATTGTTGTTAAGAAATACTACGATATTGGAATTGCTGTCTCAGCCAAAGAGGGATTGGTAGTACCTGTTGTACGTGATGCTGAACGTTTAGGTTTTGCCGAGATTGAGAGACAAATCGGTGAGTTAGCTGGAAAAGCGCGTACGAACACATTGAATATCTCGGAACTGCAAGGGGGTACCTTTACAATTACTAACGGAGGGATATTTGGATCCTTGTTATCTACACCGATTCTTAATACACCTCAGGTTGGTATTCTAGGTATGCATAAGATTCAACTACGTCCGATTGCAATTGATCAGGAGAAAATGGAAAATCGTCCGATGATGTATATTGCACTTTCCTATGATCATCGTATTGTGGATGGTAGTGAAGCTGTGCGCTTCTTAGTTGCAGTGAAAGAAATGCTAGAGGACCCTGAATCCTTACTACTTGAAGGATAATAGCAATTATAGAGAACATAACGAGCAGGCCATACGTGGTCTGCTTGTTTTATAATCAGAAGTACTTGTGTTACCATAAGAATGTAGACATGTTGTGATGAATCTGTAATTAAAGGGAGTGACATATATGAATAATACACCGGTAAATGAATTGGATGTTGAACAAGTTCAGGAAATGATAGCTAAGGGTGAGAAGATTAATATTATTGATGTTCGTGAAGATGATGAGTGGGAATCAGGACATATTACAGAAGCGAAACATATTCCACTTGGGACGCTAACAGAACGTCATCAAGAACTTGATCCTGATCAGGTGACGATCATGGTATGTCGTAGTGGTGGTCGTAGTGCCAGAGCTTGCGAATATCTTACTCAACAAGGTTATCAAGTGATAAATATGTCGGGCGGTATGTTAGCGTGGGATGGACCAGTCGCATATGGTAAGTAAGTACACTTAACACAATAAAGGGCTACCGAATGATTTCGGTAGCCCTTTATTGTGAGATTAACATATTTAGAAGTGCGTAAGTATCTATAGGTGTTGTATGGGATTGGACTCATAATCATATGTTTTAGGAGATGAAGCGGAATCGTTCATTCTTTTAAGTTTGCGGATAATCTCTTTCTGCCATTTGAGATCTTCTATTTTTTTTGCGAAATTTAGTAGATCCAAATAGTCATCAATTTGCAAAGAGGCCTGCTGTGCCGATACAGTCTTCATATGTTCGACTCCTTTTCATCAAAGTGGATTCGAACATTATTGTACCATATTCATCTTCTAATTGATAATGTTTCTCAAATGAAATTAGAAAGTGATAGTATAGCTTATTAAATTCAGAAGTAACCCATAATGAGTCTGGCAGAGCAGTCAACTGCATGCCTATTTTAGTTATTTATGGCTCTAATTTTGTGATGAAGATTAACCCTCTGAAGTTTCAAATCCCACATTTTCTCCGTCAAACGCAGTTGCTCAGCGTCATCCTTCGCATGTTCCATTTGTTCAAATATTTCAAGAAGCTTATCGTTAATAGCATCGAATTCAATCCATAACACGGCTCTTTCCTCATCTTGAATGAGGGCCTGTAAGGCTTCCTCAGTAGTGCAAGTCAACTTAGTGATAATTTCTTCTTGCCACGAAAGATCTCCTATTTGCTTAGCATAATTAAGAAGATCCAAATAATCATCTGTCCACAATGAAGCATATAAAGTTGGAGTTATATTCATGATTAGGTATCTCCTTTATTTGAACTTGAGTTTATACCAAGTATTATACTGGGATTAATAAGAAAAGCAAGTGGTTTTAATTTTTTTCTGCATATGCTCATGTCCTGGTTTGATTTCATGAATGATGGATATAAATATTTTAGGAAATATATAAATAAAGAACCTGGTCTATACTTATCCAAGTAGGATGAATATAGACCAGGTTCTTGTCCTCATAGCATATAAATATGCTGCCTCGTTATGGGGTGGGAGCGTCTTTGAAAGGATTTTGGAATGTCTTGGGAATTTCTGTTTTAAAGGTCATGACTTCACCTGTTGTAGGGTGTTCAAAAGCTAATACTTGTGCGTGAAGACCAAGTCTTCCTAAGCTTCTGGTCTTTGCACCATATTTCTTATCACTAGCGATTGGATGACCAATATCCTCCATGTGTACGCGAATTTGATTCTTTCTTCCTGTTTCGAGATTCACTTCAAGCAGAGAGAAATAGCTATTGGTTTGTACTGTTTTATAATGTGTAATCGCTAGCTGGCCGTTATTGGGATGGGGACTGGAATACATTTTTAAGGTGCTACTTTCTTTCAGCCAGGATTTAATCGTACCCTCCGTTTTCTTGATTTTCCCTTCAACCAATGCAATATAAGTACGCTCTTTGACCATATCCTGCCACGAGTCCTGAAGCTTCTTCTTCACGTCCTCTTTCTTGGCGAACATCATAACACCTGACGTATCGCGGTCAAGACGATGCACGACAAATATACGGCTGCTTTGATTTTTTTCTCGGACATGTGCCGTTAGTTGACGATAAGCTGTGAGCTCATCTTCCTGCGAAGCAGCGACGGATAGTAACCCTGCCTCCTTGTATACAACGATAATATCATCATCCTCGTGCAGAATACGGAGCCCTACAAGTGGGGTTTCTTCTATAATCTTATCTTTAGAAACGGTTACTGTGTTGCCGGGCTGAAGTGGGAAATTATATGCAGTAACTGCTTTGCCATTCACAAAGATTTGTCCACGAGCTAACATAGATTTAACAGAGTTACGTCCGACTTTTGATAGCGTACTTAATAAAAATGCTAATAGTTCGGAGCTTTCTTTAACTGTATATTGTTTGTTATTAGATGCACTATCACGATGTGTTGCGTTAGATTTAGTTTTTTTATTAAAAGATTGTTGTTGGCCTTGGCCAGAACGCTGTTTATTCTTCATTTCATGAATTCTCCATCCTCATGTGGTTTCCTGTCCAATAATACCATGTGTGATGGTGCAATGCTACGATAGAGAAAGTCATATCACTCCACTTGGGTTGCTCATTCGATCAAAGCCCAGTAAACTTGTATTACAGATAGATTTATTATTGGTGTATTAAGTGTATTGAGGAGTATAAATGATGATAATGGAATCTATGACATTGGATCGAGCGCAGAATTATCTGCAGAAATATTATGGTTATCCGGATTTCCGTGAAGACCAAAGAAATATTGTCACAAGCTTACTAGATAGCAGAGATACATTAGGGATCATGCCGACAGGTGGAGGGAAGTCCATCTGTTATCAAATTCCAGCTTTGATGCTCCCTGGACTTACGTTAGTCGTATCCCCACTGATCTCGTTAATGAAGGACCAAGTAGATGCGCTCACTACAGCGGGCATTTCTGCAGCGTTCATTAACAGTACGCTTAGTGGAAAGGAAGTCAATGATCGAATCCGAGCCGCTGCACAGGGTGATCTGAAGTTGCTGTATGTTGCACCAGAACGGTTGGAATTGGATTGGTTTCGTGAACAAATGTCTTATCTTCCGATTTCTTGTATAGCCGTAGATGAAGCACACTGTGTATCTCAATGGGGACATGATTTCCGGACAAGTTACCTTTCGGTTGCTCCATTTGTAGAAGGGCTTTCTCAACGGCCTATTGTAGCTGCATTCACGGCAACGGCTACGCCAGAAGTTATGGACGATATTGTAAAGCTCTTGCGTCTTCAAGAGCCACAGGTATTCGTTACAGGTCTGGGACGCGATAATCTGGCGATGTCAGTACTGCGGGGTGAGAACAAGCGAGAGTACGTTATGACATATACGGCTGAGCATGCGCATGAGACAGGCATCATCTATGCAGCGACACGTAAAGATGTTGATCAATTATATGAACGTCTTCAGAGTGCTGGCATTGCTGTAGGTCGTTATCATGCGGGAATGAGTGATATCGAACGAGCAGCGAGTCAGGAAGGTTTCCTGTATGATGATATCCGGGTTATCGTGGCTACCAACGCATTCGGAATGGGTATTGATAAATCTAACGTGCGTTATGTAATCCACTACAGTATGCCAAAGAATATGGAAGCATACGTACAGGAAGCTGGCCGCGCAGGACGTGATGGTGAACCGAGTCAATGTATCCTGCTGTTCAGCGGTCAGGATATCATGACTCAAAAGTTTCTAATTGAGCAGAATCAACTAGATGATGAACGAAGACATAACGATTACCGAAAGCTACAGCAAATGTTAGACTATTGTTATACCAATCGTTGCTTACGTAATGCGATGTTAGATTATTTTGGGGAAGTTCATGAAGGCAACCCTTGTGGTACATGCAGTTCCTGTACGGATGAGAGGGAGCTTGTCGATATGACCATTGATGCTCAGAAGATATTCTCCTGCATCCATCGGATGCGTGAGCGGTTCGGTGTATCCATGGTTGCGTCCGTGCTCAAAGGATCTCGTAACAAGAAAGTATTGCAGTACGGTTTTGAAAGTTTATCCACGTATGGAGCGATGTCCAATCGGACTGAAAAAGAAATCTCTGAAGTGATCAACGTGATGGCTTCAGACGGTTATTTATCTCTCTCTGAAGGACAATATCCAGTACTAAAGCTTCAGCCTTTGGCTGGAGACGTACTGAAAGGCCAACGACAGGTCATGCAGCGAGTTGCACGTCCTACACGGACGAGTGGAATAGCTTCAGGAGGTTATGGTAGAACAAGAAGTCGAGATATTTCGCCTTCTGCGGTTAACGAGACGATATTTGAACAATTACGTCTCGTTAGACGTGAGCTAGCGGGTAAGGAACATGTACCTTCTTACATTATTTTTAATGATGCAACATTGCGTGAAATGAGTGTTGTATGTCCACAGACAGAGTCACAAATTCTGAATATAAAAGGTGTCGGAGAAGTGAAATTCCGTAAATACGGGAAGCCATTTCTTGATTTTTTTCAAAATCAGAATCATGACGAATACACAGATGATGATGAATAAAAGAAAGTTGTGTGAATGATGAAAGTCGTTTTGTCTACATTAAATGCCAAATATATTCATACGTCTCTTGCGATTCGATTGTTAAAAGCATATAGCGAGAAAGAGTTCGATATTGAACTTGCTGAATATACGATCAAAGACCCTGTGATGAATATTGTATCTGATCTATATCAAAGGAAGCCTGATGTCATTGGGTTCTCTTGTTACATTTGGAATATTGAAGAGACCATCAAGGTTGTCGATATTGTTAAACAAGTTATGCCTGAGGTAACCATTGTACTAGGTGGACCAGAAGTGTCCTATGATACACAACATTGGATGGAACGTATTAAGAACGTTGATCACATCGTTATGGGCGACGGAGAAGAGACGCTACACCACCTGCTACAGACCATCGAGGGTGATCGGAAATTCCATTTCGTATATGGTACATCCTACCGTAAAGGCGAGGAGATCATTATCAATCCTGGACGCCCGAAGATCGATTTAAATACGCTCCCGTCACCGTATCGATTCGCCGAGGATATCCCGGATTTAGGCAAACGTATTGTTTATTTCGAGACGAGTAGGGGATGTCCATTTAACTGCCAATTTTGCCTATCCAGTATTGAAGTTGGTGTACGTTATTATGATATTGAACGTGTGAAGTCGGATATTACGTATTTGATCGATCACGGTGCGAAGATTATCAAATTCCTAGATCGAACGTTCAACATTAATCGTAACTACGCTATGGAAATGTTTGAATTTATTATTGAGAACCATAGGGGATGTGTATTTCAGTTCGAGATTACGGCTGATATTATGCGACCTGAAGTGCTAGAATATTTAGCAGCAAATGCCCCTCCAGGGATATTCCGCTTCGAGATTGGCGTACAATCTACGAACGATGTGACGAATGAACTAGTTAAACGTCGTCAGAATTTCACGAAGTTATCTCGTACTGTTAATACAATTAAAGCCTCCGGGAACATCGACCAACATCTCGATCTTATTGCTGGATTACCGGATGAGGATTATGATACATTCCGGAAGACGTTCAATGATGTATTTGCAATGGAACCCGAAGAATTACAACTAGGATTTCTCAAAATGTTGCGTGGGACGGGACTACGAGTTGATGCGGACAAATATGAGTATAAATATATGGAATACGCACCTTATGAAATATTAAGTAGTAATAAGCTCTCGTTTGCTGATATTATCCACTTGAAACGACTTGAGGATGTTCTTGAGAAGTTCTGGAATGCGCATCGAATGGATCACACGTTGAAGTATCTTATGAAGAATGAATTTGACTCTCCATTTGATTTCTTCCAGGACTTCGGTGATTACTGGGAAGGACAAGGGTGGCAGAAGATAGGTCATCAACTAGAGGATCTGTTCTTACGTCTTCATAAGTTCCTTGAATTCCGAGGCGTTCGACGGATGGACGTTATATTAGGCTTGATGAAATTAGATTATTTCATGAATCACAAATATAAACCACGTACGATCTGGTGGGATGCACGATTAACCAAAGATAAATGGTCGGTATTCATGAAGACTCTTGCAGAACATCCAGAGCGAGTATCTGCCGAATTTGCAGCACTTCAGTTAGATGAGCGTGGACTACAGAAACATGCTGTGATGGATGTACTCCCATTCGATTTGGATGAGTTGTTGAAAGAAGATGACACGTCGTTATCCGACCGAAGTGATCAGCAGACCTTGTTGATTGTTCTATATCAACAAGATAAGACGGAGCGTCCACGATGGTTTACGTACAAGCTAGAACCAGCAGCATTGCTGTAAGCTACAAAAGAATCTTTTCTCGAGAATAATCAAAAGGCTATCTGGTCCGCAATGGACTAGATAGCCTTTTAGTTTGTTATTATTTAGGTGTGTCGTGCCAACCAATTGAGCAGATCAGATGTCACTTCGTCACGATTGGTTTCGTTGAGCATCTCATGTCTTCCACCAGGATACAGTCGGCACTCGACATCGCTTATCCCTAATTTAAGGTATATTTGATAAAGACGAGTGACGCCCTTCCCGTACGATCCAACAGGATCTTGATCACCTGCAAATAAATAGATCGGTTTGTCTTTTTGGATTTTACGATAACTGCTTGGTTTCTGAATGTCTCGTAATAATCCGAAAAAGTCACGAAAGAATCCAGCTGTACAGACCTCACCACAGTAAGGATCTTGTATATATTTATCGACTTCATCCTCATCACGAGATAACCAGTCGAATGGGGTACGAACAGGTGATATGTGTTTGTTATATCGTCCAAATACCAATGCATTTAGCAAGAGACTATGGTGGGGTGCACCTTGGAGTCTTATCTGAATCTGAGCTACACTCTCGGCTAAGCCTAGGTTTGAACGTGGGCCATTCGTCCCAGATAGGATAAAGCCTGAGTATTGTTCACTATGATGCTCTATGACTCGTTGGGTTAGAAATGACCCCATACTATGCCCAAATAAATAATGAGGTATACCATCATATTTATCTCTGAGTAAAGCACTCAGTTCTAGGATGTCATTGAACATTCCGTGAAAACAATCTTCCCCACAGTCTCCAAGATCTTCAATACTCTTGGCTGTCTTGCCATGTCCTCGCTGATCATGAGCGTAAACCCCATACCCTGAATCACAAAGAGCTGAAGCCACCCGCGAATAGCGGTCCGCAGTCTCGGCCATGCCATGGACAATTTGTACGACACCTTTTAATGGGACAGAGACCTCGGGAAGCCACTCGTAAATGTGAAGAGTCAACCCTTGACGATTCAATAACGTAAATGAACGCTTTTCCAACAAACGTCCCCCCTTACAATGACAATTATTAGTGCAGTTGAATACCTATACTATTAAGGAAGATAAGTCCGTAGAACAGTCGCGTTGCCCTCAAGTTCATAATGAAGTAAATTGGCAGGTAATAGGAAGCATTGTCCGGCTGTATAGTCTAACGATCCGCCTTCCCATTTCAATGCGCCTTGCCCTTCACAGATAACAAGAATAGCAAAGCTTGCAGGGGTAGTTGTCAACGACCAGTTGCCGGACACCACACCCTTCTCAACGATAAAATAAGGAGACTTCGCGAGTTCGAGCCATTCTCCTGGAACAACAGCGTCTGTCTTCATCATAGAAGCCCCTGAACCGCTATAAGCAATAACATTCAAGGAATCTTCAATATGCAAATCACGAGGTTTACCATCGAGTCCTGGACGGTTGTAATCATAGATACGGTATGTCGTGTCTGAGTTCTGTTGGATCTCTGCTACAAGTACGCCTGCACAAAGAGCATGAACCGTACCGGAAGGAATATAGAACGTATCACCTGCTTCTACAGGTACTTCTCTTAAACTGTCGGTAACTGTGCCATTAGTTAAAGCTAGTTGTAGACTTTCTCTTGTAACGCCTTCGTTTAATCCATATATGATTTTGGAACCTGGTTTTGCATCAAGTACATACCACATTTCAGTTTTACCCAGTTCGCCTTTTGGCAACCCATCATAATCATCTTTAGGGTGGACTTGTACAGATAAGTCATCATTACAGTCAAGTAATTTAATAAGTAGGGGGAAACGGCCATTCACTTCAGAAAAGCCTTTACTTCCAAGCCATTCTTTACCTAATTGCTCACGAATTTGATCTAGTCCAAGTCCAGCAAGCTCACCATTCATCACCTGGGTTGTGCCATTCGGATGATCTGCAATCATCCAACCTTCTCCAATATGACCTTCAGGCAAGTTGAGTCCGAATTGTTCTAGAGCTCTTCCTCCCCAGACACGTTCTTTGAATTCAGGTTGAAATTGTAATGGATAGGGTTTAATCATAATGTTGTCATCCTCTCGAGTGGTCTTAATTTAACAGCTTATTTCTTTTCTATAGCTATAGTAAAAGGCGCATCAGAGCGCTGTAGCTGTCGATAAATGATGGATTGTGCAACGGATTGTGGAATAGTAGAAGCCCATTCTTGTACAACTGTTGACTCTGTATCTCCTCCTGGATGTCCAGGATATAACACAATGGTTATAACGCCTCCTGGTCGAAGGAGCTCGAGGCTAGCCTGAAGAGCGGTTATGGTGCTGTCTGTCATCGTTATTATTTCTTTATTAGAGACACTTGATGGCAAATAACCAAGATTGAACATGATGGCAGCAAGTTTGCCGTGATCCGCTTGTGGAATGCTCGTAAGCATATCGGCATGGCTTTGAAGCATTAAGGTTACTGGCGATATGACAGACTGTACATGTTGATCTAGTCTTTGCTGGGTGAGGATAAGAGCCTCTTCTTGAATATCGAACCCATAGACATGTCCTTTGGGTCCGACTGTTTTTGCCAAGAATAGCGTGTCAGTACCAGTGCCCATGGTTGCGTCAATAGCGATTCCTCCATGCTGCAGTCGTTCGGTGACTAACTTGTGGGCAAAGCTAAGAACGGAGAGAAAGCCCATCTTAATTTTCCCCCCAATACTTACCTTGCCATGTATCCCTTGCTTTAAGCTCGGCGTCGAAAGCATTAAGAACTTCCCATTTCTTGGAGCTCCACATAGGTCCGATGAGGAGATCTCTTGGAGCGTCTCCTGTTAGACGGTGAACGATCATTTCAGGAGGTAAGATTTCTAAGGTGTCGACAATTAATTTAACATACTCATCCTTTTCTAAGAAGCGTAGCAAACCTGCTTCGTATTGCTTCACCATCGGTGTCTTACGCATCAAATGGAGCAAATGAATTTTAATACCTTGGACATCCATATTGCCTACCGCTTTACCCGTCTCTAACATCATCTCATGGCTTTCTTGAGGGAGTCCGTAAATGATGTGAGTACACACACGTATATTGTGCTTACGCAATTTAGTGACAGCTTCTTCATAGCAAGCTGTATCATGAGCACGGTTAATAAGTTCTGAAGTGGAATCGTGGATGGTCTGTAGTCCCATCTCGACCCAGAGATAAGTACGTTCATTTAGTTCTGCTAAATATTCTATTACATCGTCGGGAAGGCAATCTGGACGAGTAGCAATCGATAATCCAACAACTCCTGGTTGCTTTAGAATCACTTCAAAGTATTCTCTTAGCTCCTCAACAGGTGCGTAGGTGTTAGTGTAAGCTTGGAAGTAGCCAATGTATTGTGCATTAGGCCACTTTTGATGTTGTTTGTCTCGAATGGTATTGAATTGAGTGACAAGATCTTCACGTCTACTTCCGGCAAAATCTCCAGAGCCCCGTGCACTACAGAAGGTACATCCACCTTTAGCGATGGAACCATCACGGTTCGGGCAGGTAAATCCAGCATCAAGCATGACTTTGAATACTTTATCGTTAAACTGGTTGTGCATTTCGTAATTCCATGTATGAAATCTTTTATCTCCCCATAGTAACGGGTTAGCAATAGGTGAATGATTCATAGGTGCTCCTTTTATGAAATCCTTTGTATAAGACATACAGCAACTAGTATAACAAAAAGAAGGAAAAAAGTAATCTGAAGCAATATAAAACAGGCGGAAATTGGAGGGTTAGTCATTGAAATACCTTACATAATATGTTAATATTATATTTGACGTCAGACACCAATAAAGGAGATTTTTATACCTAGAATTCATAGTTCATGACGTTATGAAACATAATAATCCGTGAGGTGATTTGCATGAATTCAGTAGCTCAGCTTGATGGAAAGAATACGGTTGCAGTAAATTTGACTCCGGATGAAGCTTTAGCATTAACAGGTGTAGAATTTAACGGGAATCATGAAGTGAAAGCGACAGCTCAAAGAAAGATTCGTAACGCTTTTGAGAAGACATTCAATATTCAAAAAAATCATCCAACAGAGTAAAAAACATTAATTTGTTGGGACAAATTCCAAATATAACGATAAGGAATTTTGTAATTCCCTCTATTTTTGGGGAACAGAATTCCTTTTTTCTTTGAGTAAGAATAATAAGATGCATGAAAGACTCTTTACATTTGCTTAGAACTTCGGCACAATATTGCAATAGTGACTTTCGGGAATGATCTCTTGATATGAGTCCATATAGAAATGAAAGCGGAGTGAAAATATGCGTTTACGTGGTAGAAAAGGCATAAGAGAAAGTCTGGAAGAACAGAAAGAACTCGTTATTCTGAACCCTAAAGAGTATAAAGGAAAATGGTCATCCTTGTTTGGGAACGATAATCCTATCCATGTTGAGTTTGGAATGGGTAAAGGACAATTCATTAGCCAAATGAGCTTTAACAATCCGAATATAAACTTCATTGGTATTGATATGTACGATGAGCTGATTCGACGTGCTGCAGAGAAAGCCATGAATGTATGGTCAGAAACGGAATACACGCTTCCTCCAAATGTACGGTTGGCTTTTGCTAACGTAGAGTATGTAGATGAAATTTTTGAAGTAGATGAATTAGAGCGTGTATATCTTAATTTCAGTGATCCGTGGCCAAAAGCTAAGCATGGACGTCGTCGTCTGACACATCCACGTTTCTTAGAGAAATATGTGTCGCTTCTGAATTCGAATGGCGAAATTCACCTCAAGACTGATTCACAAACATTGTTTGAATTCTCATTGAACTCGTTTGCTGATTATGGATTACAGATGAATAACATTTCTCTAGATCTACATCGTGAAGGTCTTCCGGAATGGAATGTTATGACGGAGTATGAATCTAAGTTCGTAGGTAAGGGAATGTATATCAACCGCTGTGAAGTTATGGTTGGTGAACGAGCATTACAACGATACATGGATGAGCGGTTGAAGAAATACCGTCTTCAAGAAAATAAGCCATCCTTAGAGGTTTGATTTATGATAGCGAATTAAACAAGGTGTCCTCTTATGAGGGCACCTTGTTTAATTCAAACATATCAATAATGCTTTTTGCGCTTTGCATCGGATGATACTTAGCAATGTTCTCGAGATGTTCCTGTCTACGATTACTAATTTCTTGATATTCATACATCAACTTGTTCATCCATTTCTCAATGACAGCGATCGAAGTTATCGGTTCACCCAATCCTTGAGATGTGAAGTATTGGCAGTTTTCTTCTTCTTGACCTGGAAGTGGGTGGTGAAAAAGCATAGGAATACCTTTGGATAATCCTTCCGAGCACGTCATTCCGCCAGGTTTCGTAACGAGCATATCAGAAACTTCCATTAACTCATCGATTTCTTTTATGAAACCAAATATATGAATGTTAGGATGATTATATTTCGGATCATATTCCATCTTGAGACGGGATTTGTCATTACTCCCAAGACAAAATATGATCTGAATACGATCACTCCACTTTGAAAGATAGTCATTAACAATCTCATCACTAGTGATCCCCCAACCGCCTGCCATGACTAATACAGTGGGCATATCCTTGAACTTAAATTTATCACGGATATTATCCTTACTTGGATGCTCCCAAAAGTTAGGATGTATAGGTATTCCTGTAACAAGAATATTAGACAATGGAACACCACGTCTCATAAGCTTGTATTTGACTTCAGGGGTGGAGACTAGAAATCGATCCACTTCAGAGTTGATCCATGTGCCGTGGGCGTCGTAATCGGTAATAACAGTACATAAAGGGACATGTACACCTAGACGTTTAAGACGAGAAATGACGGCGTTTGGGATAGGGTGAGTGCACACAATAACATCTGGGCGAAGCTGATTAACGACATTTCTGGTATGCGTATAAAAAATGCGATGAAGTGCTAAAGTCGTAAGACGATTGAGCGATTTCTTATATTGATGTCTATACATCAAACCCACTAAACGGGGTTGGGAAGTAATCGTTTTTTTGTACGCTGTAATGATTAATGGAGCAACTCTAGGATTTAAAAAGCTTCCCAACTCAAGTACCTTTGTCTGAATGTCCGGTGACAGTTTCCGTAAACTGCTGGCGAGTGCATAAGCTGCTTGAGTATGCCCTGCACCAAAGCCTTCTGATAACAACAACACTCTTTTTTTTATCACTTTACTCTCACCTATTCCTGCAAGTTTTTCCATATTATAACCATATCCACTTTAGTTCCATATTGCAACTGTCATTGTGGCTACAGATGTGCCAATAACAACGCCTGCTAGAACATCAGATGGATAATGAAGTCCAAGATAAATTCTAGAGAAGCCAACGATGATACTGAGACTCAGAAATAGTGACCATAATTCAGGAATTGCAACTATAAAAGGAATCGCAATGGCGAATGCTGCAGTCGTATGGCCCGATGGAAATGAATGATCGCTTAGTGGATTACGGAATGTATTCGTTTCTGGCAAAGCCAGGTAAGGCCTAATGCGCGGATATAGTTTCTTAGCAATTGCGACGGGAATATGGCTTACAGCAAGTGCGATAGCAGCTTGTGCCCCAGCAGTGCTCCATGGAGGTGAACCAAATACCCATACTAATAGACTGGTACTGATCGTAAATGTAGCACCTCCTAAATGGGTTAGATAATATAGGAAGAAATTTAGGAGGAAATTATGTAGCCGACCGTTAATCCATTGGAATAAACGCTGATCCAATTTTTGAAGTTTGAAGATGAGTTGTCTCATGTTATTCCTCTCCTATGGCTTCATAGCCTTGGCGTTTGGTAGCTAGCTTATTAGTATCATTTCCATGTATTAATCTATTCATTTCATCATATTTTTAATTGCTTAAATTTTCAAGGGAAAGCTATGAATAGGTTTACTGCTTTTTGACTTTCACCCTAGTAGAACGTACAATGATTCAGATGCAAACAAATATGTTTAAAGATAATAAATCTAAGTTCAACTTTTCTGTTGCTAATTACGTCTGTATATATAGGAACAATTGTTTCGAATAGAATTTAGAATTAAAAAAAGGAGGGAAGAGAAATAAATTACTAGTAAATAGATGAAAATAAGAACTAATCCATCAGTATGTTAAGTCTAAAATGCTATAGTACCGCTAAATAACGGTTCTTGACTTGTTTTTGGATCAGAAAGGGTCTTAGGCCTTTTGACAAAGTATTCAAAAACATACATTATTATTAAGGTAATAAAAACGACATGTTCAAAAAGGGTCATAAGGGACAAGAAAAAGAGAAAAAGATTATACAGAAACAGAAAGTAAGTATTGAGGGGTAAAAAAGGGGGGTTAAGAGAATTATGATAGACGCTATTTTCGTCGCGCTCCAGATGGTTTTGGCCGTGATAGGTGTGTACCAATTTACATTCTCTTTGTTTGGTCTGTATAGGAAAAAGAAGAAAGAACATTTTCCAACGACCAAATCATTCGCCGTGTTAGTTGCGGCACATAATGAAGAGCAGGTTGTCGGGGCTCTTATGGAGAATTTGAAAAAGCTTGATTATCCGAAAGAACTATATGATGTGTTTGTTATTTGTGACAACTGTACAGACAGTACCGCAGATATCGTTCGTGAGCATGGCATGAATGCTTGTGAACGTACGAACCCAACCCTTCGTGGGAAAGGGTACGCAATTGAGTGGATGTTGAAGGAACTTTGGAGTATGCCTCGTGAATATGATGCCATTGTTATGTTTGACGCTGACAACTTGGCAGCACCGAATTTCCTTAGTGAAATGAATGATGATCTTTCTGGAGGCGCACGTGTTATCCAAGGATATATTGATACGAAGAATCCTGAAGATTCATGGATTACTGCGGCTTATGGAATTTCGTATTGGTACATTAATCGCCTGTGGCAGTTATCTCGTCACAATTTAAATATGGCTAACTTTTTGGGCGGAACCGGAATGTGTTTTGAGACTAAATTGCTGAAAGAAATGGGTTGGGGAGCTACAAGTTTGGTTGAGGATCTTGAATTTACGATGCGTAGCGTCAAAAATGGCGTATATCCTAAATTTAATTATGATGCCAAAGTATTCGATGAGAAACCACTCACTTTCAAAGCATCCTCAAGACAACGCCTTCGTTGGATGCAAGGTCATTTTACAGTAGCACGCAGATACTTTTTTCCATTATTATGGCAAAGTATTAAGGAACGAAGCCTTGTTAAATTTGACTTAGCTTTATACGGGGTGAACGTATATATTGTACTCCTTACGTTTCTGATGACAGCGACGATGTGGGTAGATATGGCATTTTTTGGTGGACCTAACATTGTAAATATATATGGATATTTACCGTTTTGGCTAAGCTTCATAGCTATTGTTGCAAATATTTCTACTTTCTTTGTTGCAATGGCATTAGAGAAAGTAACGTATAAAAAGGTATATCAGTACCTGATACTGTTTCCAATCTATTTGCTTTCATGGTACCCAATAACGTTCTATGCTTTCTTTACGCAGAACAATAAACAGTGGAGCCATACAGAGCATACACGAGTGGTTAGAATGGAAGAAGTCGTACAGAGCAAACAAGTATAACGATTAAAGTTGACTTGCTATGCCTGGTGTGATATATTATTCAAGCATGTTAAATGAATATTTGGATTTAAGCAGAAGCACCGGCTTCTCACCTGACCAATGGAAGAATAGTTGGCTGGTATTTGATCCAGTGATTTATGAATGGGATATTTCATGAAGAATTGATCAAAAGGGATGCTGGTAGATTGAACCAGCATCCCTTTATTTGTTTTACAGAAGCGAAATGAATCAATTTGGAGGTGGACGGTTATCAGTAAGGAACATATGATCAATGACGAAATTCGGGCGAAAGAGGTTCGCTTGGTGGGTGCAGAAGGTGAACAAATCGGAATTACTCCGATTCGTGAAGCACTGCAGATGGCAACGGATCTTAATCTCGATTTGGTAAATGTAGCGCCTCAGGCAAAACCGCCGGTGTGCCGCATCATGGATTACGGCAAGTTCCGCTATGAGCAGCAGAAGAAAGACAAAGAAGCTCGTAAGAACCAGAAAATCGTGGATACCAAAGAAGTATGGTTCCGAGCAAACATTGACGAACATGATTACCAGACTAAACTTCGCAACGTTGTTAAATTCTTAAAAGAAGGCGACAAGGTTAAATGTTCTGTGCGTTTCCGTGGACGTGAAATTGCGCACGCAAGCATTGGACAGAAGATTCTGGAACGTGTAAGAGAAGAAGTGGCTGAGCACTCAAGTGTTGAGCGTTTCCCGAAGCTTGAAGGTCGCAGTATGATTATGATATTGGCTCCTAAAGCTCAATAATCCCGAGGAGGAACTATAATGCCTAAAATGAAAACACATAGCAGTCTTAAAGGCCGCTTTAAAATTACCGGAACAGGTAAAGTAATGCGCTATAAAGCGTTCAAAAACCATCTTTTGTCTCACAAGTCCAAGCGTCAAAAACGTGTACTTGGAACGAACCCTACAATGGCTCCGGGTGACGTTAAACGTCTAAAACAAGGCTTATCTAACTTGAAATAATTAACAACATTTATTGGGAGGTTTACTAATATGGCAAGAGTAAAAGGCGGATTTGTCGTTCGTCGTAGACATAAGAAAGTATTGAAACTCGCTAAAGGTTATTTTGGATCTAAACACCGCATTTTTAAAACAGCAAAAGAACAAGTAATGAAATCATTGGTTTATGCATACCGTGACCGTCGTCAGACTAAACGTAATTTCCGTAGATTATGGATCGTACGTATTAATGCTGCTGCACGTTTGAACGGATTGTCTTACAACAAATTGATGCACGGCTTGAAATTAGCTGGTGTTGACATTAACCGTAAGATGCTTGCTGATTTGGCTGTTCATGATATCAACGCATTTAATTCGATTGCAGCTGTTGCTAAAGAAAAAATTAATGCTTAAGATAATATACTAAATAAAAAACCGCTGTTTTATGGCGGTTTTTTTCTTGGGAAAATGGAAATAGTATGAGAGAAATGGAAATAAAACACCGTTTTTTTAGCAGGTACAAAGTAAGGGAATTAACAATTATGTGTTACATAACATGACATAACCATAACATTACTTACGTGATTTAAATCGATAAAGCGCTTTCTATTCTATCTTTATTTAAAAAAGTTGACATTGAGTGAGCAATTTACTGGATTAAATACAATTTTGATTGTATAATTTGTTTTGTTCATTGAAGGTCCCTTCAATTGTTAGGGATACATTCTAAAGGGGGAATATAGAAAATGAAAAAAATACTTAAAGCATCACTTGTATTGGGATTGTCTTTATCCGTAGTTTTAGCTGGTTGTGGTAAGAATGAAGAAAAGCCAGCGGGTGAAGCAGCAACTGGTGGCGCTAAAACAGATATGAAAATTGGTATGGTAACTGACGTAGGTGGGGTTAATGATAAGTCATTTAATCAATCTGCATGGGAAGCACTTACATCTGTCAAAAAGGATACAGGCGCAGAAGTAACGTACCTTCAAAGTAAGGATAAAACTGAATACACGCCTAACCTTAACAAATATGTTAAAGGTGGATACGCTCTTACTTGGGGAATTGGATTTGATCTTGGTGCAGATATGAAAACTGTAGCTGATCAGAACCCAGATGCTAAGCTTGCAATTATTGATGCTGTAGTAGATTCACCAAATGTGCAATCGGTTACTTTCTCTGAGCATGAAGGTTCATTCTTAGTTGGTGTTGTTGCAGCTAAAATGACGAAAACAGGTAAAATTGGTTTCGTTGGTGGAGCAGAAATTCCAGTTATTACACGTTTCCAAGCTGGATTTAATGCGGGTGTAGCAGCTGTAAACCCTGATATTAAAGTTAAAAACGTTTATGCTGGTGCATTTGATAAGCCAGACCAAGGTAAAGTCATTGCTTCCACAATGTACAATGATGGCGTAGACATTATTTTCCACGCATCTGGTGCAACTGGAACAGGCGTATTTAACGAAGCAACTGCACGTGTTAAAAACGGTGAAAAAGTATGGGTTATCGGTGTAGATAAAGACCAATCGTTGGAATTTGGGGATAAAGTTACTTTAACATCGATGGTTAAGGGTGTTGATGCAGCTGTTCAAAAAGTATCCAAAGAAGTTATTGATGGTACTTTCAAGGGTGGAAAAGTTGAACTTGGTCTAAAAGATGATGGTGTAGGTATTGCTAAAACATCAGATAGGAATGTTCCTGCTGATGTATTGGCTCTAGTAGAAGAGTACAAAGCTAAGATTATTAGCGGTGAAATTAAAGTTCCTCAAGATATGAAAAAATAATAATAATTTTTAAAAAGATAAAAAACTAAGTACAATGACAAGGCTAGTTATTATGACTGGCCTTGTTCTTACTTGTAAGGCTTTCGGTTGGACGAGCTTTTAAATAAAGTATAAGGGTGATAACATGGATGCAGCAAACCCAGTCGTGGAGCTAAAGCAAATTACAAAGCGATTTTCAGGCATCGTTGCCAACGATTCTATTAGTCTGAAGTTGCATAAAGGAGAAATCCATGCACTCCTGGGGGAGAATGGTGCGGGCAAATCCACATTAATGAATATCTTATTTGGATTATACCAACCTGATGAAGGAAGTATTGAAATAAAAGGTAAGCCTGTCAATATTGATAATCCCAATAAGGCGATTGAACTGGGTATTGGTATGGTACATCAGCATTTTAAGCTTGTACAACCCTTTACAGTAACAGAGAACATTATTCTTGGCATGGAGCCTAAACAATTAGGATTTCACGTTGATTATAAGACGGCAACAGCGAAAATCAAAAAATTATCTGATCAATATGGTTTGAAAGTAAATCCTGATTCTAAAATCTCTGAAATTTCAGTAGGTATGCAACAAAGAGTTGAAATACTGAAAACACTTTACCGTGGCGCAGATATTCTTATATTCGATGAACCTACTGCGGTGTTAACACCACAGGAAATCACGGAACTTATGTCTATTATGAGACGATTGGTTGATGAAGGGAAATCCATTATTCTAATCACACATAAGCTTAAAGAAATTATGCACATTTCCGATGCAGTAACGATTATTCGGCGCGGTAAAGTCGTAGATACATTGAAGACATCAGAAACAAATCCCAATACGTTAGCAGAAAAAATGGTCGGCCGGAATGTCTCTTTTAAAATTGATAAAAAACCCGCTACTCCAGGAGAGGCAATTCTTCAGGTTCGGGATCTGAAATTGAAGAATAAGGATGGCATCTCAGTCCTCAATGGTTTGTCTTTGGACGTAAGAGCAGGTGAAATACTTGGTGTTGCTGGCGTTGATGGTAACGGACAAAGTGAACTAATTGAGGCATTATCAGGTTTACGCAAAGTGGACAGTGGCTCAGTGAAACTTAAGGATATGGAACTCACGAATCGTAATCCTCGATTTGTGTCAGAGCAAGGAGTATCTCATATTCCAGAGGATCGTCATAAGCATGGTCTGGTGCTTGATTTCACGATGAGTGAGAATTTAATTCTAGAAACGTATTACAAGGCGCCATTTAATAAAGGTGGTTTCTTGAATCAACTAGAAATTGAAAAACAAGCTAAGAAGCTTATCGAAGCATTCGATGTTCGGACGCCTAGTATTGAGACCAAAGCCAGATCGTTATCTGGTGGTAACCAACAAAAGGCGATTATAGCCCGGGAAATAGATAAGAATCCAGAACTTCTTATTGCAGCTCAACCTACCCGTGGACTAGATGTAGGTGCGATTGAGTTCGTACAACAGCAACTTATATCTCAAAGAGATCAAGGAAAAGCCGTAATGCTTATATCTTTTGAACTAGATGAGATTATGAATGTAGCAGACAGAATTGTCGTGATCTATGAAGGTCGAATTGTTGGAGAGGTACTGCCTGAACAGACGAACGATCAAGAGTTAGGTCTTATGATGTCTGGTAGCACAGCAGGAGGTAAGCGACATGAATAAATTGATGAAAATATTTACACTCGATAGTCTTATTATCCCTGTGGTTGCTGTAATATTTGGACTTATTGTCGGTGCTCTGATTATGCTTGCAGGTGGCTATGATCCGATACTTGCATATAGCTCATTGTTTTCATCTGTTTTTGGTGATTCGTATGGATTTGGTGAGACAATTCGAGAAATCACACCTCTTATCATGACAGGACTTGCTGTTGCTTTTGCCTTTCGTGCAGGTCTATTCAATATTGGTGCAGAAGGTCAGTATATCATTGGAATGACTGCTGCAACGATTGTAGGTATTAAGGTTACGGGTCTACCAGCCTTGATTCATGCCCCACTAGCGATTATTGCCGGTGGTTTGTGCGGTGGATTGTGGGCAGGTATTGTTGGTTATCTAAAAGCAAAACGTGGCGTAAATGAAGTTATCGTCTCAATTATGCTGAATTGGACAGCGTTGTATTTCAGTAATTATATTGTGAGAAACTTTCTACTTCTTGAGGGTCAACAGAAATCATTAGATATTCAACCGACAGCATCTATTTCGCTTGGTGGGTTGTCAATGTTGATGGATAATGCACGTATGCATATGGGTACCTTGATAGCTATTTTAGCTGCTGTGTTCTTTTATGTGTATATGTGGAAGAGTAAACAGGGGTATGAGCTTAGAGCAGTAGGACATAACCCAAATGCAGCAGAGTATGCAGGTATGAATGTGAAACGCAACATCGTGAAGGCAATGTTTATCAGTGGTATTTTTGCTGGCCTCGGTGGTGCATTCCAGGTACTTGGTGTCTTTCATTATCAAACCATATTTACAGGGTCACCAGGTGTTGGATTTGACGGAATTGCCGTAGCGTTGATTGGTATGACCCACCCATTCGGAACGATTCTTGGTGCTACTTTGTTTGGTACATTGACATCCGGATCATCAGGTATGAGCTTCGGTGCGGGGGTTCCTCCAGAAATCATTCGAATTGTGATTGGTTCCATCATATTCTTTATTGCTGCACAAGGAATTGTACGCTGGGTGCTTAAGCCTCTGTACCTCAAGCGTAAGAAAGAGAAGGTGTTGTAAATGGACTGGATAACAACGATTGGCCAACTTATCAACACAACGCTGGTGTTTTCTACGGCGCTTATCTTTGCTTCTATGGGAGGTATCTTCTCGGAACGTTCTGGTGTGGTTAATATTGGTCTTGAAGGGCTTATGGTCTTTGGAGCTTTTGCTGCTGCCATAGGAACTTACTATGCAGAGGGGGCAGGAATGGGTGCTGCCTCGCCATATATTGGATTGTTGGCAGCGATTGTACTTGGTATAATTGCTTCACTGATTCATGCGGTAGCCTCGATAACCTTCAAGGCAGATCAGACGATTAGCGGTATCGTTATTAACTTCTTAGCTGCAGGAAGCACATTGTATTTAGTTAGACTTCTCTTTGACGGTCAAGGAGAAACGCCACTTCTACAAGAAGTGTTCCGGAAGACTAATTTCTTCGGATTGGCTGATATCCCCTTTATTGGGAATGTATTGTTTCATCATTACCCAACGACATATTTGGCGGTTATCTTGGTATTTGTATCGTATTATGTCCTTTTCAAGACATCGTTTGGCATGCGTTTACGTGCAGTAGGAGAACATCCTAGTGCTGCAGATACGATGGGTATCAAAGTAAGTCGTATGCGTTATATTGGAGTCATGATGAGTGGTGCTTTCGCAGCTCTTGGTGGTGCAACAATTGCACTAACGACTACGAGTATGTTTGCTCATAATACGATTTCAGGTCAAGGATTTATCGCTATTGCTGCGATGATTTTCGGGAAATGGAACCCAATCGGAGCCTTGGGAGCTGCTGTGTTATTCGGTCTCTTTCAAGCAATGGGTAGCTACTTTCAGTTATTTGATTGGGCACAGAGCGTTCCACAAGAGTTCATTTACATGCTTCCTTACGTATTAACGATTGTTGTACTTGTAGCTGCAGTTGGAAGATCCTCTGCACCTTCAGCGTTAGGTGAACCATACGATCCAGGTAAACGTTAAAATATAGAAATCAAAATCCAAAGAACCACACTCCGATATATTGGGGTGTGGTTCTTTGGATTTTACTTGGGCAATGAACAGGGCTAATGAACAAGCGTTAGGTCAATCCCTAGAATACACTATATCTGAAATGTGAAATGATAAGGAGGAGGGAGATCATGAAGCACTCGGTTACGAAGAGTCAAGCGCGTAGATGGATAGGGAAGAATATTACTGCAACCAAAAAGGATGGTACTCTTATTACCGGTAAATTGTTGAGAATTTCCGGAAATCGTCTCATCATGCAACGAAATACTGGAAAAAAAGTACAGGTTAAAGCCATTATTCCATTAGTATTATTCGACTTGTTGGCGATTGGAACAGCGCCTTATGTTACTGGTGGTTTCGGATATGGAGGTTTTGGCGGACCCAAAGCTGTACCTAATGCATATGGAAATCCATACGGAAACTATGGCAGCCCTTATGGTGGAGGATATCCACCTTACGGAGGATTCTTCTAAATTCTGATTAAACCTGTAGCTGCTTTTCCAATTCATAAATTTTACTAGATGGATGTATACGCGTTGGAGCATATCCTAACTTTTTATAAAAGGAAAGTCCGATTGTATTAATGGTATCTACCATAACTTTGGATCGTTTGCATCCGCGAGACTGCGCAAAGCGTTCTGCCTGAACCATTAACAAGTTTCCCCAGCGCTTGCGCTGTGCAGCGGATGCGACGGCCAACATATCGATATATAATAAGTCACCGTGTAACATGAAATGGACAAATCCTACAGCGTCACCCTCATAATAAGGTGAAGCCACAAGAGTGACTCCGTTTGTTAAGCGCTTAGGTAGGTCTTTTTTTATTTCTAAGATTTGTTTACCGTCCATACTAGATAATGGGACAAGTTCAGATTCAATTAATTGTATAATAGTGGAATCATCCTGTTTAGGTCTTCTGTATCGGATCATGCAGGTAATTCCTCCCCTCGCTATTCGATAAATTCAGTAAATTTATTTCATCATATGTGTCATAGGGGAGAGTTTGTGCTACAAATTAGAGAGAAAAAGTGTTGAAAAGGGTTGATTTTATAAAATAATAAAAATATGGGTATTGACTATAGTGGTGGATGGATCATATAATACATTTAACATTTTAACGAGTAAATTATGTAATCGGCAATGAAGAGGACGAAGTTTTAAGGGCTCTTTTGTTCAGAGAGTGAGAGGATTTGCTGCAACCTCCACCAAAATCCCTTTTATACGAGCTCACCTCGGAGCTGTTTTCCTGAAAAGCATTAATGCGTATTAGGGAAAATCGACTGGTCCACGTTATAGACCACAGGTATAAGAAATTATACTTGATAAGGCTTTTTGTTGTGAAACTTAAAGCAAACTTGGGTGGTACCACGGAAGATATAAACTTTCGTCCCTCACACAGAGATAAGTCTGTTGTGAAGGACGAAGGTTTTTTTTGTTCCGAAATATTGTAATAGGTGTAATCTTGAGAGGGGGATGACTGATGAACGAGCAAATTCCAAAGCAGACGTCAACAGAGCAATTACGAGAGAAATGGATGAAACCGGAAGTCATTACTGGCTCGGAAGTATTGCTACGCAGCCTTCTATTGGAGGGTGTAGATTGTGTGTTTGGTTATCCTGGTGGAGCTGTACTGTATATCTATGATGCTATGTATGGCTTCGATGATTTCAAGCACCTATTGACGCGTCATGAACAGGGAGCAATACATGCGGCAGATGGATATGCACGAGCTAGCGGTAAAGTGGGTGTCTGTATTGCAACTTCTGGACCTGGAGCAACAAACCTAGTTACAGGAATTGCTACAGCATATATGGATTCTGTACCTATGGTAGTTATCACAGGGAATGTGGCTACAACGCTAATCGGGACGGATGCATTCCAAGAAGCGGATATTACCGGAATTACGATGCCAATAACGAAACATAGCTACTTGGTAAGAGATGTGGAAGATTTACCCAGAGTGATTCATGAAGCATTCCACATCGCTAATACAGGACGTAAAGGTCCGGTATTGATTGATATTCCTAAGGATGTATCCGCAGCGAAGACGCTATTTAAACCTGTTGAAGAGTTCAATGTTAGAGGCTACAATCCTCGTACTGTACCTAACAAGTTGCAAGTTGATAAGTTAGCACAGGCCATTAGTGAAGCTGAGCGTCCTTATATTCTTGCAGGAGGAGGCGTAATCTACTCAGGGGCACATGAAGAGTTATTCGAATTTGCAACTCGAACTGGAATCCCAATTACGACTACACTCCTTGGACTTGGTGGATTTCCAAGTGGACATGAGTTATGGACAGGTATGCCAGGAATGCACGGTACCTATACATCGAACCATGCGATTCAACAATGTGATCTTCTGATCAATATTGGAGCTCGATTTGATGACCGTGTAACAGGTAAATTAAATGGATTTGCACCTCATGCCAAAATTGTCCACATTGATATTGACCCTGCAGAGATCGGCAAGAATGTTGCGGCAGATATTCCGATTGTAGGAGATGTGAAGACGGTTCTTGAGATGATCAATCCGTTGGTGAGTCATACAGACAAAGCGGACGCATGGAGAAAGCAAATTCAAGAGTGGAAGCTTGAATATCCTTTCAGATATACAGATGCAGAAGACGTATTGAAACCTCAATGGGTTATCGAGATGCTGAATGAAACGACAAAAGGGGAAGCCATTGTTACAACGGACGTTGGTCAACATCAAATGTGGGCAGCACAATACTACAAGTTCAATCATCCTAGATCTTGGATTACGTCAGGTGGACTTGGAACGATGGGATATGGTTTACCGTCGGCGATTGGTGCACAGATGGCTCAACCAGAACGTCTAGTTATCTCCATAAATGGAGATGGTGGTATTCAGATGTGTTCGCAGGAATTAGCAATTTGTGCTATTAATAATATTCCTGTTAAGATCGTTATCATTAATAACCAGGTATTGGGAATGGTACGACAATGGCAAGAGCTTATTTACGAGAATCGATATAGTCACATTGATCTTGCTGGCAGTCCTGATTTTGTTAAATTAGCGGAAGCTTATGGTGTTAAAGGACTTCGGGCAACGACGAAAGAGGAAGCAAGGCTTGCATGGCAGGAAGCACTTGAAACACCAGGTCCAGTTCTATTAGATTTCGTTGTTAACAAGTACGAAAATGTATATCCGATGGTTACTCAGGGATCGACCATTGATCAAATGTTGATGGGGGATGAGTGAATATGAGTATGAGTATGAGACATACGATTTCTATACTTGTAAATGACCAACCCGGCGTACTTCAAAGAGTTTCTGGACTTTTTGGAAGACGCGGGTTCAATATTGAAAGTATCACGGTTGGACAGTCTGAAGAAGTTGGATTATCTCGGATGGTTGTTGTGACGATCGGCGACGATAAAACACTAGAACAAATCGAGAAGCAGTTATATAAGCTGATTGATGTTATAAAAGTTATTAATTTGGGTTCCAAACCAATGGTAGATCGTGAATTAGCTCTGATTAAGGTGAAGTCCGAAACAAACGAACGCCCAGAAATCATGGGTATCGTGGAGACGTTCCGTGCATCGGTTGTCGATATTGGTACACATAGCATAATGGTCCAAGTTGTTGGAGATACGACCAAAATTGATGCAATGATTGAATTGCTAAAACCGTACGGTATCCGTGAGATATCTCGGACGGGTGTTACTGCAATGACTCGTGGAAATGACACAAAGTAATGTAACAAAGTAATGTATGTAACAAAGTAATGTATGTAACAATGTGATGTAATGATATGAGATAAATGCCCTCTCTTAAAGAGCGGGCGTTTGAAAGATTCACAAGACTACACTAACGTTAGTGGATCTTTGAAACACCCGTTCTTTAAAGATGAATTCTAAATTGATGTGAGACAATTTCGAAATCATATAGATGAATTCTAAATTGATATGAGACAATTTCTAAATTGATATGAGACAATTTCTAAATTGGTTTGAGACAATTTCAAAATTACATGTAAATGAATTCTAAATTGACTTGTAACAATTTATGGATCATCATGGAGGGTTCTTTTAAAATTAAAGGAGGACTTATAAAATGGCAGTTACAACTTATTATGAAAAAGACGCAGATCTTAATGTATTAAAAGGTAAAACAGTGGCAGTAATTGGTTATGGTAGCCAAGGACATGCACAAGCGCAGAACTTGCGTGATAGTGGTGTGAGCGTAGTTATCGGACTTCGTGAAGGTAAATCTTTCAACAAAGCTAAAAATGATGGTTTTGAAGTTCTTTCAGTAGCGGAAGCAACTCGTCGTGCAGATGTTATTCAAATCCTTATGCCTGACGAAACACAAGCTTCTGTATACAACAATGAAATCGCACCTAATCTTAAATCAGATGCAACGTTGATGTTCTCACATGGTTTCAACGTTCATTTTGGACAAATTGTTGCTCCAGCAGGAAATGACGTTCTTCTAGTAGCACCTAAATCACCTGGTCATATGGTTCGTCGTACGTATGAAGAAGGATTCGGAGTTCCTGGATTGATCGCAATTGAGCAAGATGCAACAGGTAAAGCTAAAGAAATCGGCTTAGCTTATGCAAAAGGAATTGGTTGTACACGCGCTGGAGTAATCGAAACTTCTTTCCGTGAAGAAACAGAAACTGATTTGTTCGGTGAGCAAGCGGTTCTATGTGGTGGAGTTACTGCATTAATTAAAGCGGGATTTGAAACATTGACTGAAGCTGGATATGCTCCTGAAATGGCTTACTTTGAATGTCTACATGAAATGAAATTGATCGTGGACATGATTTATGAAGGTGGAATGGCAAGTATGCGTGATTCTATCTCGAACACAGCTGAATATGGTGATTATGTTACAGGTCCACGCGTAATTACTGATGAAACGAAGAAAGCAATGAAAGCTGTATTGACAGATATTCAACAAGGTAAATTTGCTCGTGACTTTATCCTTGAGAACCAATCTAACAATGCTTTCATGAATGCTACTCGCCGTAATGAAGCAAATCATCCAATTGAAGTGGTTGGATCACAATTACGTGAAATGATGCATTGGAGCAAGAAATAATAATTTCATAATATGAATCATACTAATGTATAGAAAGCTGGTTTAAATCCTCTGACATTTCTACGCTTTAAGACGTTGGAGGGATAAAGTATAACGTTTAGAAGGTATTCCAATGCGGCCGTGCACACATACATGCGTGAGCTGCATTGGATATTTTAATAGGGATTCATAAATTAAGGAGGTGTCTGTCATGCGGAAAATTTATGTTTTTGACACCACGTTAAGAGATGGTGAACAATCTCCTGGTGTGAACTTGAATACTCGTGAGAAGGTAGAGATTGCACACCAATTAGAAAAATTGGGTATTGATCGAATGGAAGCAGGATTTCCAGCTGCTTCACCAGGAGATCTTGCAGCTGTAAATGCTGTCGCAAGAGCAGTTAAGAATGTGACAGTTATCGGTCTTTCACGTTCTCGTGAGCAAGATATTGATGCTGTTCGTGAAGCTCTAATAGGAGCTCAAGATCCATGTATTCATATTTTTCTAGCGACTTCACCTATTCATCGTAAGCACAAACTACGGATGGATAAGGAACAAGTGTTAGAAACAGCACAATCTGCAATTCGTTATGCGCGTAAGTATTTCTCGAAGATTGAGTTCTCCTTGGAGGATGCTGGACGTACCGAATATGATTTCATAGCTCAGATGGTTGGCATGGCTATCCAAGAAGGTGCATCTGTTGTAAATATTCCAGATACCGTTGGATATTTGAATCCATCGGAATATGGCGCGATTTTCAAATTCGTCAAAGAAAATGTGCCGGATGTTGAGAAGATTCAATTGAGTGCGCATTGTCATAACGATCTAGGTATGGCTACGGCCAATACGTTAGCGGCTATTCAGAATGGTGCAGACCAAATTGAAGGTACAATTAATGGCATTGGTGAACGCGCAGGAAATACAGCGATTGAGGAAGTAGCGATGGCTTTGGCAACACGTCAATCATTCTTCAATGCTACGACTTCGCTTCAATTGTCAGAGATTGCTCGTACCAGTCGCTTAGTTAGTAAGTTAACTGGGATGGTTGTTCCTGGAAATAAGGCTATTGTGGGTGCTAATGCCTTCGCACATGAATCGGGCATTCATCAAGATGGCATGTTGAAAGAGAAAACGACGTATGAGATTATGACACCTGAATCGATTGGTCTGAAAGAAAGTAAGCTTGTTCTAGGTAAACATTCTGGACGACATGCATTCCGTGAAAAGCTAATTGATTTAGGTTATGAGTTGGATGATCTTCAGGTGAATGATGCTTTCGCTAAATTCAAAGACCTTGCTGATAAGAAGAAAGAAGTATCCGATGAAGATCTTCTTGCACTGATTGAAGAGAAACTTATAGATACTGTAGAAGTATTTAAGCTCGAAACAATTTATGTTACTTATGGAAATACATCGGTACCAACCGCTAAAGTTCGTATTGTTAAAGAAGAGAATCAAGTGTTAATCGAGGAAGCAGAAGGTAACGGATCGGTAGATGCGATCTATAATGCGATTGACAAAGCGACGTTAGAAGAAGTGACACTAGACGATTATTCTATTAAATCAGTTTCCCATGGGAAAGATGCACTTGGGGAAGTACATGTCGTGCTTACTCAGAAAGGTGTCTCTGCACAGGGCCGAGGACTGAGTACGGATATATTGGAAGCTAGTGCACGTGCTTATGTGGATGCATTAAATCGACTGATAGAAAAGCGTGTTACTTTCAGTAATCGTGAGAATGTTAAACTGTAATGCTTGTATAGATTCGATACATAAAAGTGCAGGTCTACCATGGATTGTCATGAGTGGAGCCTGCATTTTTGTATATCCTGAATTGAAATACATATTAATTTACCCAATATATTCTTGTGGAGGAAGTGAAAACTGACAATCCATCGAGCATCGTATTATAGGTGAAAGCTATCAATCTCATAGATTCTATATCTTTGTCAAATCAATAGAAAGTATGATACAACAGTATATAGGTGAAATAAAACAGTGTATTTTATATAAAGAGGAGCGATTATGATGTCAGAAGTTAAGAAAATAGCGGTTATTTCCGGAGACGGAATTGGACCAGAAGTTGTTGCAGAAGCATTGAAAGTATTGAAACGTTCGGAAGAGCTTTTTGGTTATACCTTTGAAACGGAGCAAGCATTATTTGGTGGAATTGCGATTGATCAGAAGGGTACGCCCCTTCCGCAAGAGACATTAGACATTTGTAAAAATGCGGATGCAGTTCTTCTTGGAGCGGTTGGAGGACCTCAATGGGATAATAATCCAAAGGAGCTTCGCCCAGAAACAGGACTACTGGGTATTCGTAAAGAATTAGGACTTTTCTCCAATCTACGTCCTGCAGTTGTCTTTGATTGTTTGAAAGATGCATCAACGCTTAAACCGGAAGTGCTTGAAGGTACAGACTTGATGGTTGTGCGTGAGTTAACTGGTGGGATTTATTTCGGAGAGAAATTTAGACGTCAAGGTGATCAAGGTGAAGAAGCGGTTGATACTTGTGTATATAATGTAACCGAAGTAGAGCGTATTGTCCGTCAAGGATTCGAGATCGCACAGAAAAGACGTAAGAAGCTAGCTTCCGTTGATAAAGCGAATGTGCTTGAAACGTCTCGTCTATGGCGTGAAGTTGCGAACCGTTTAGCTCCGGAATACCCAGATGTTGAATTGGAACATATCCTTGTTGATAACTGTGCGATGCAACTTCTACGTCGCCCTTCTAGCTTCGACGTTATTGTAACTGAGAATATGTTCGGTGATATTCTGAGTGATGAAGCAGCAATGTTAACTGGATCCATTGGGATGTTATCGTCTGCGTCTATGGGAGAAGGAAGCTACGGATTATATGAACCGGTCCACGGATCTGCACCGGATATTGCTGGACAACAATTGGCAAACCCGATTGCAACGATTCTCTCTCTTGCATTGATGTTCCGACTAACATTTGGATATGAAGATGCTGCTAATTCCATTGAAGCAGCTGTTGCTGAAGTATTGAATGCGGGTCATCGTACTAGCGATATCGCTGTGGATAAGAGTAAAGCGATTGGAACGAGTGAGATGGGAGATTTAATCCTTGCGGCAATGAAAAAATAAATTGTTAACTTAATTATAATAATTATAATAAAATAATTGATGTAATCTTGACTTTGATTTGAGTGAATGATAACATTTATATTGTAGCTTTTTGACACTTTAAACAAGAGAATAGCATATTTTCTCTTACATATTTTAAGGAGGAATTGGATCATGGCAGAACGTTTAGTAGGTAAAGCAGCTCCTGATTTTACAATGGAGATTGTTTCTGGAGATGGTAAAGATTTCGGAAAAGTGAGCTTGTCCGATTATCGTGGTAAATGGCTTGTATTGTTCTTCTATCCATTGGATTTTACATTCGTATGTCCAACTGAAATTACAGCATTAAGTGATGCTTATGGTCAATTCAAAGTATTAGATGCTGAAGTGTTAGGTGCAAGTACGGACTCTATTCATAGTCATAAAGCTTGGTTGACTACACCTAAAGATTCCAATGGCTTGGGCAACATTAACTTCCCATTGGCTTCCGATATTACTAAAAAAGTAGCTAATGACTACGGTATTCTTATTGAAGAAGAAGGAATCGCACTTCGTGGTTTGTTCATTATTGATCCGGAAGGCGAATTGAAATATCAAGTTGTAAATCATAATGATGTTGGTCGTAGCGTAGAAGAAACGATCCGTGTTCTTCAAGCTCTTCAATCTGGTGGCCTATGCGCAATGAATTGGAAACCTGGTGACAAGAACCTGTAATTGAATTATCTAATCATTGATATGCTAATATGCTTTTACTGACGAGCACCCCCTTAACTGCTACGAAATGGCGGTTAATGGGGTGTTTTTATAGAAAGTGATAAAATGATTGAAACTTAAAAATATTGTTGAATATATATAAAATATATATAAGAAAAAAAGAGGTATTGTGAGCCTTTTGAAAGAATAACTTAAAGCATGAATGAAAGATGAAATCTGAGGAGGGTGAACTATAATGAGTTTTTGCTGTGGAGCGAGTATGGTTGGTACGAAAGGAACATTGAAGCATTACCGCACCCAAGTCCATAATGTTCCCCTACTTTTTTGTCCAGTATGTCATCGGGTAGAGGTTCATTACAAAGTAGAGAATGAATACGAGATCCTTGCAGAATATGCGCATGGAGATGGAGCCTTTGAGGTGGATTTTCAAGATTATGTAACGGAAGATGAAGAGGCTATTTTTGAGAATGTAGTAAACCGCGAAACTGAGGATCCAAAAAATATTGTACAGAATCAAATTGATATGGCTTTAGATTTGCTCGTCGTAGCTAAGAAATTGGAAGATGAGAAGTGGGAAAGAGAACTTAAGACAAGACTTGCCGTGATGAGCCAAAGAAGACTACGTCTTCATAATAAAGCATAACATCCGTATTGAAAGATACGTTTTGATCAGAGTCTTCGCGGTTGCGAAGGCTCTTTATTATGTTAAAAATTGAATAGTTTGTAGTGTATACCCTTATCTTATCTTTTTCGACAGTATCTCTGATTGACGTTATTCCTCGACTCTGGCTATGATTGACATATGAAATAATATGGAAAAATTCGTCAGTTGTGCATAGTTTTTATCAATCCTGACAAAAAGGGGGGAAATCGAGTTGAGTGAAATCCAAGAAACAGTATTAGAATCCTTTCAGACATTTCAATCAACACAACTTGTTAAGGATAAATACGAGAATATACTAGAACACCTTGATAGTGGGATTATTCTCTTTGACAGTCATGGAATACTAACGTTTGTAAATGTACAAATGGCCAAGCTACTCGAAATTCCCCGTGCTTCCCTCATCGGGTGCACATTAACAGGGATTTTACGCCATCCGCAATTAAGTCGCTTGAACAAGAGAAAATTGTTACGGATATATCGTGAGACCATTTTTCATCGAAAAAAACATCATGAATTTTGTGATGATCGAGGAGGGCATTGGCTCCTTACGGTGACCTATGGAGATCAAATGAATGGAGACTTCTTACTGAGTGCTAAGGACGTATCGGATTATAAGCAAATAGAGCAAACAGCATATCAGAATGATAAACTAGCCATGTTAGGTAAAATTTCGGCATCTATCGCACATGAAATTCGTAACCCATTAACAGCGATTCGGGGGTTTATCCAGTTATTACGCCCTCACTTATTACAGATTGGTAAAGATGAATATGCAAAGATCATTATGATGGAGATTGATAGAGGTAATGATATTATTAGTGAATTTTTAAATTCCTCTAAGCCAACATCGCCCCAAACGTCCGTCATTGATGTGTCATCTTTATTGAAGGATGTCGTTCTTCTTACCGAAAGTGAAGCGTTGATGAATGGCTGTCAAATCACTATGCAGGATAGGGAACTCCCTTTATATATATCGGTTGATGCTAAGCAAATAAAACAAGTGATACTAAATATTATTAAGAATGCAATGGATGCTATCGCAGATTTGGGCCATAATCATCCTGGAATGATTCAAATTCATACGGAACAGGATCACAAAAATGTTCAGATCCACATTTCGGATAATGGGAAAGGCATGGATAATAACACATTGTCTCGCCTATTTGATCCTTTTTTTACAACGAAAGAAAGTGGGACTGGCTTAGGTCTTTCTGTGAGTTATCGTATTATAAAAAATCATGGAGGATATATTTACGTAGATAGCGTGTTGGGTAAAGGGACGGATTTCATGATAACGCTTCCTCATAATTAAACCAGGTTTCTTAAAGGCATTTCTCGTTGTTAAAAGGGATGCCTTCTTTGTATTCGTTAGTTGTTAGAACGGATAAAGCGTGACTTTAATCACAGACAACCTCCTGTAGAAATCAGTACATTTAGAACATATTCATGCTGATAGTGGTTATCAATCTCACTTGATCAAGCGAAGTGAGTGTTAGTAATATAGAATCCAATGATTTGGAATACGATATAGATGAATTAGAGAGGGGATAGAGGAATGCCTTTAACAATGTTGCCTCTTGGTAAATCGGCTGTTATCAATGTTTGCAGAGCAAAGGAACCCACTAGAAAATTTCTAGAAGGATTGGGAATGGTTCCGGGCGCCCTAATTACGGTCATCTCAGAGAATGGTGGAAATTTGATTGTGAGTGTGAAGGATTCAAGACTCGCTCTTAGCAAAGGAATTGCACAGCAATTGTTAGTTCAGATGTAGCTTGAAGGGGAGAGTAGAGATGGAGACAACCTTAAATGAGTGCAGACCTGGAGACAAAGTAGTTATAGTTCGTGTGAGCGGAGAAGGACCGGTGAAAAGACGGTTAATGGACATGGGTGTCACCCGTGGTGCGGAGATTCTAGTCCGAAAGGTAGCACCGATGGGGGATCCCATTGAAGTGAATATACGAGGGTATGAATTAACATTTCGGAAAGCAGATGCAGGTAATATTATTATTCAAAAGCTCGAGAGCTAAAAGCTACTCACCATAGGTAGCTTTTAAAACATATGAAACAATGAGAATTATTCTCAATTGGTATGTAGGGGGAAAGATGAATGTCGTTTAAATTTGCGCTTGTAGGAAACCCGAACTGTGGGAAAACAACAATGTTTAATGAGGTCACTGGGAGCACACAGCATGTGGGTAACTGGCCAGGCGTAACAGTAGAGAAAAAAGAGGGTAAAGCTAGAAGATTTAAAGAAGATATTAGGGTTATTGATCTTCCAGGAATATACTCGTTATCACCTTATTCATTAGAAGAAATCATTTCTAGAAATTATATATTGGAAGAAAAACCGGATGTGGTCATCAATATCGTGGATGCAACTAATATTGAGCGGAATTTGTACTTAACAACACAGCTGATTGAGCTTGGTATACCGGTTGTTGTCGCGCTTAATATGATGGACGCTCTTGAATCCAGAGGCGACCAAATTGATATTCCTCGGTTAGAGAAACAGCTAGGTGTACCCGTAATTCCAACTTCGGCTAACAAAGCTCAGGGTACTAAGGAGTTGATTGAAAAGTCACTTCAAGTGGCCCAAAGCGCAGCGACAGGACAATTGGGCGAATCGATAACTATATTTGATGAACAAATCAAAAAGAGTCTGGATGAGTTACTTAGCTTCATTACACCTCAGTGTAACCAGGTGTATCCACCACGGTTTGCAACGGTAAAGTTACTTGAAGGCGATGAAATTGTAATTGCTAAACTTCAGCCGAACAGTGCGTTTATGGCGTTAATCACTACAACACGAGGCCGGTTGGAACAAGAATATGACAATGACATGGAGACAATCGTAGCGGACCAGCGTTATCAGTTTATTTCCAAAGTCATAAGCAAGTCGGTCAAAAAGAAACTGAGTGTTGGTGGACTAACCGTATCTGATAAAATCGACAAAATCTTAACGCATCGTATTCTCGCTATTCCTTTGTTTCTACTAGTCATGTATGTGGTATTTACGATCACTTTTGGATTTATTGGAACGTTCACCATCGATTATATTGATCATCTCATTAATGTGACGTTAGCGGATGCAGTGACTACATTACTTCACAGTGCCGGAGCAGCAGAATGGTTGGATTCTCTAATTGTAGGTGGGATCATAGCAGGTCTTGGGAGCATTCTTGTATTCGTACCTCAGATTATGATTTTGTTCTTCTTTCTAGCGATTCTAGAAGATAGTGGATATATGTCTAGAGCGGCTTTCATGATGGACCGATTGTTAAGAAAAATAGGTTTGAGTGGTAAATCTTTTATACCGATGATAATGGGGATTGGATGTAGTGTTCCAGCTATTATGGCTACAAGAACATTAGAGAATGAGAAAGATAGAAGGTTAACGATTATATTGACGCCATTCATGTCCTGTGGAGCACGTCTTCCAGTGTATGCACTATTTGCAGCTGCATTCTTTGCGAATGCTCAGAGCTTAGTCATCTTCTCTCTTTATATATTAGGGATGGTTGTTGCCATATTGTCAGGAATTCTACTTAGAAAGACACTTTTTAAAGGTGAAGCAGAAGCCTTTGTCATGGAGCTTCCTCCGTACCGTATTCCTACAATTAAAGGTCTGATGATTCATATGTGGGATAAGGGTAAAGGATTTATTAAGAAAGCTGGTACGGTTATCTTTGCTGCATCGGTTATTATTTGGTTCGGTCAAACGTTTGATTTCTCACTCCATATGGTGGAGGAAGTCAGTGATAGTATTTTTGGATCTGTAGGGGCGTTTATAGCACCATTCTTTGCACCGCTAGGTTTCGGAGATTGGAGATCATCCGTTGCTCTTCTAACCGGTTTTGTTGCAAAAGAAGCGGTAGTAGCTACAATGGGTATTCTGAACAATCTAGGTGAAGTAGGAGAAGGTTCAGTGGAGCTTATGGCCTCGCTTCAGACTTATTTCACACCGCTGAAGGCTTATGCATTTATGACATTCACGTTATTATATATGCCTTGTATTGCTGCATTTGCTGCGATTAAGAGAGAAATGAATTCGTGGAAGTGGACGTTGTTTACGGTAGGATACCAGACGGGTACGGCTTGGATTGTCTCTTTTATCGTCTATCAGGGTGGGAAGCTGCTTGGTCTCGGTTGATCGTCAAACGTATAATTCTAATGAGAGAGAGGCGATACTATTGATTAATTGGATTCTGGGGGGATTAATCTTTTCTCTGGTTATCGTTATCGTTGTAAAGAATGTTCGACGTCTTCAGAAGGGAGAAACGGCCTGCTCTGGTTGTTCATTACAAGAGACTACGAATTGTTCCTGTCCACATCGTGATACGCAATAAAAATGGATTACTGAAAAGTTAGGATGGAAATGTTCGATTCGCATGTTTAATCCCCTTTACATCGTGTTCTTGATTCAAGTATGATGAAGTAATATTGTAAAGGTGAGAGGAGATTAGTTCGATGAAATTAAACCAAAGTAAAATTGTAGACTGTACCATTCGTGATGGAGGTCTAGTTAATAATTGGGATTTCAGTATTGAATTTGTCCAGAAATTATACGCTGGTTTAAATGAAGCTGGTGTTGACTATATGGAAATTGGATATAAGAATTCTCCTAAATTACTCAAGGGGGCAGAGCAAGCGGGTCCTTGGAGATTCTTGGATGATGAATTTCTTAGAAAAGTCATTCCTCAAAAGGGATTTACGAAGCTTTCCGCACTAGTTGATATTGGACGTGTGGATGAGAACGACATTCCTAATCGCTCAGAGAGCATGATTGATCTTATCCGTGTAGCTTGTTATATCAAAGATGTGGACAAGGCTCTTCAATTAATTCAAACATTCCATGATCGTGGATATGAGACGACACTAAATATCATGGCTCTATCTAATGTGATGGAGAATGAGCTTGTTGAAGCATTTGAGATGATTAAAGATAGTGCTGTTGATATCGTCTATATCGTGGATTCTTATGGAAGCCTGGATCATAAGGATATTACGTTCTTGGTAGAGAAGTTCCAGACTCATTTACCTAATAAACGTCTTGGTATTCACGCACATAACAACCTGCAGCTAGCTTTCTCTAACACGTTGATTGCTTCAGAGAAGGGCGTTGAACTGTTAGACGCTTCTGTATACGGAATGGGTCGCGCTGCGGGGAACTGTCCTACAGAGTTACTTGTATCGCAGTTGAAAAATACGCAGTACAAGCTCCGTCCTGTACTAGATGTGATTGAACAGTTGATGATTCCTTTGCGTGAGAAGGAAGAGTGGGGATATATCATTCCTTACATGATTACAGGAACACTTGATGAGCATCCACGATCCGCAATGGCGTTAAGAGCATCAGATGCTAAGGACAAATCTGTAGATTTCTATGATAAATTAATGACTCCTGAAGTGACATTTGATCAGAAATAGAGCTTTTTGATTGATTTATTGGTCTGTGTTATATAGGAATTTCATAAAGGCATATCAAATGAGAAGATCATTTGATATGCCTTTTTATATGTGGTGATCAAGATGGGAGATATCATTGGGCAATATTTGTATGAACTCGTAAGCTAAGCGATGAATATTGTGAGAATACACAGCATATATATAACGAGAGAGAATGAAGAAGACGTAGCATAACGACGAGCGTAAGTCAGAATATCAAATATTGAGAATCATTAAATTATAGTTGCTGTTGGCGTCTATATGTGGTATATTATTTCTCGTACTCTTAAAGATTGTTTGTGTCATTAGACATGTCGGGACGTAGCTCAGCTTGGTAGAGCACCTGGTTTGGGTCCAGGGGGTCGCATGTTCAAATCGTGTCGTCCCGATTCTTATTGTATGCGGGTGTAGTTCAATGGTAGAACTTCAGCCTTCCAAGCTGATAGCGTGGGTTCGATTCCCATCACCCGCTTCATTTGTTAAACTTTGAAGCCCTTGATCATCAAGGGCTTTTTTGTTTGTCTTTTTTTATTAAATACACCCATATAGGAACTTATGTTCTGTTTTATGACGTGCGAAAATCATTAATAATAAAAAGGATGCACCTCTTCAGGAATGTGGTTTCGTTGTAAAAACTGTTGCACGCATTCGTTCGGAGCGAGGGAATCAGATGCCGTTAACAGATGAACTGCAAATCGATTGGCTTGCCTTTCGTATTTCCCCGCATGAAAGAAAGAATGCTCATCGATGAAGAATCGATTAATGCCTTTATGAAGACGGTCATGACCTAATTCATGTGCACAAATAAAACGTTGCCATTCGGGAGAAAGCTGATTATGTAATATGATGAATCTGCGACGCAGGGTTCTATGATAAATTCCCCGCGTATGACTGCCTAAATCAGCAAAACGAATGGAAATGTTCATGTTGTGGGCAATAGCGAAAGGGTCATTCGTTTTGTGTTTACGAATAAGCTTGTTAACAATATCATCCATATCATTCACCCTATCGTTAGTCTTTATTATTTTGTCTCTGTTCCTGACCTATTCTCCGTGCTTCTTTGTTCATATGTTTGGCCTCCCAGAACAATCCCGTGAGCACATCTTTAATTTTGCGTTTGTCTTCCTCATTCAGTGGTATTCCATCAAACATCAATTCTCCATCATCCTCAAGAATTTTCTTGAAGTCTCTTTTATCCTTAGAGGTTGCCCATTCGGGTATTGTAGTGTTGTCATCTGGTTGTTCTTCAATTAACAGTGAAAGATTGATATGAAGTGCGTTCGCTATTGATTTTAAAGTATCTACACTTGGGTTGTAACGATTTCGTTCGATATCTGCTAGATATGAGCGGGACAAGTTCGCTTGTTCTGCTAATTCAGCTTGTGTAAGTTTTTGAAATTTGCGTTGTTCTTTGATTCGATCCCCGATATTCACCTTGTCCACTCCCTCATCCTTTGTCGGTATTGCCGACACGTGTATATTATTATAACCCCATAAAGACGGTCATACAATACTCAATAATGACGTATATACACGTAATAATGAGATTTAAGACGTGAATTAACGACAATGTACAAACTTTAATCGATAATGGGCTAATTTACCTAAATATGAACTTTTACAAAATGTCGTGATTACCTTACATTATTCACATGAGGTAAGTATTGGGATTTGTTGTGAAGGAGTCACCAGATCATTGTATCAGATTAGTTATACCATACGAAATGAGGGAGGGTACATGATGAACGTCGTATTATCCGCAGTAACTAAACAGGATAAACAAGCTACGAAAGCTCTTTTGAGAGATTACGCCAAGATGTGCCAGATGGTTACGGGATTATCACATAAACAGGATCTAACGATACAAGAGCAACAGGTGAATAAATCATATAAGCACTTGGTCGAGCATGTGCTTCTAGCACACTCTCTTATATTAGATGACGAAGTGAAACGCATTATTGAACATCGGTATTTCAAATCACGGAGTTATGTTCTTACATCTATACAATTTCGAAGCATTATGAGTGAGAGGACCGTAGATCGCAGGATTGAGAAGGGTGTATGCATGATCACAGAAAGCTTGAAGCTGTGGGGAGTGATTTGAGAAACAATGACGGTAAGGTGGCGGCAACGTGACAGCATTCTGGCGGGGGTTCAGCGATATAGTAGATTCATAGAGAGGAACACACTCTCGGGTGTATCTGCTACCCCTTATCGTTGCAGAACTCGGCTGTGCTGTGGGTCAGTTCATTGACCTTAGACGTGAATCGTCATGGGTGCGGTGCGGGGGAGCAGAGGTAAGACCACTCTATGATGTACTCACGAAGAAAGGAGGTTCCTATGCTTGCATTGGAGGATATTCGTACCGTTATTATCACGGGGTTATCTGCTCATGTCGGTCAGGAAGTTGTTGTAACGAATGGAACGGGTGACAATCCAGAAGGTGCATTGATTACCTGCGATTTCTCAGATGTGTTCCATAGTAGTCGTGGATTTCCAGCCGTCATGCAATTGGGGGATAAGCTCGTTAAGACGGAGACGGTACATTTCACCATGTCTTTCTTATCTTTCGATGACGATAAGGTAGTGCGATTACAGAATGCATGGACAGCCCGTGATTGGTTTAAGTCAAGGGGACATGCAGAACTGAAAGAAAAGGTTAATGTGGTGGTAGCAAAAGTAGGACCAGTAACAAATCGAGATATTCAGAACGGTACGGTATGGGAGCGTCGACAAGGATTTGACGTGGAGTTCCGAACCCTAGATATCTTGGAATCAGATTTAGAATGGATTGAGCAAACAAAAATTCAGAGGAGTTGAGGAATGTGTCAGTAACAAGTGATGTAACAGTAACGATTGATATTCAGCGTCCGACACCTAAGCTTGGTTTTGGTAAACCTATGATTATTGGTGCAAGCGCAAGTGGGTTGGAGTATACAACGTATGCGGATTTAGAAGCGGTTAAGAAAGATTTTGCAGAGAATACCGAAGTATATAAGGCAGCTTACGCGCTCTTGAATCAAGGAGATAACTCACCAGCTGAAATTGCCATCATGCTTCATAAGACGGTTGGAGAAACAGTAGAGGATTTGGTAGGTAAGATATTTACGAAGGATTGGTATTTCCTTCTATCAACATCTACAGCAATTGCTGATATTACTGCTATTGCAGAGGCAGTGGAGCAGAACGGTACACGGATGTTTATTGCTCATAGTAGTGATAAAGCGAATCTTGCTACATTGAAGGCTAAGAAATTCACACGTACTGCCCTGTTCTATCATGAAGATGTATCTCATTATCCTGAGGCTGCATGGGTAGGTAGAGCAGCATCAACAGCTCCAGGGAGTCTGACATGGAAGAATCTGACGTTACGAGGCATTGTACCTGTAGATATGGATACAACGGAATTGCTAAGTATTCACGATCTTGGTGCGAATACGTATGTCACTAAAGCAGGCGATGACGTTACAAGTGAAGGCAAGACCGTTAGTGGTGAATATATCGATATTATTCATTCCCAAGACTATATCACACAGAGCATCGAACTTGCTGTACAGAAGCTTTTCAATCGACAAGATAAGGTTCGCTATGACAATACGGGGATTTCTCAGATTGAGGGAGAAGTGAAGACAGTTCTGAAGCGTGCGGATATGAATGGCATGATTGCTCGAGATGAGGACGGTTTACCACTCTATAGCACAACCTTTAAACCACGCTCTCAAGTCGATCCAGCGGATCGCGAGAAGCGGGAATACAATGACGGTTCATTCTCATTCGAATTGGCAGGAGCTATTCACAAAACTAAAATAAGCGGCGTAATTAAGCTGTAAGGAGAGATAACTATGGCAACAACTTATGATCCGATGGACCTGACGGTGACCATTGGTGGGATATATATTACTGGATTCTCAGAAGATATGGTGGAATTTGAGAAGGATGAAGATGCACAGACAGCTAAGGTAGGGTCTCAGGGTGATGTTGTCATGACGAAAGTGAATAACCCATTGGGAACACTCACATTGACTTTATTTCCAACAAGTCCGCAGGTGGCATACTTGGACAAGCTAGCACGAACAGGTACTCTTGTGCCGATCTCGATTATTTTTAATGGAGAACCTAAGGAAACGATTACAGTTACGCAAGCCTTTGTTAAAAAGCCAGCAACACGTACGTATGGTAATGAAGCAGAAGACCGCCAGTATGAAATTCAATGCCTTGACCATGTGGTCGAGTAAATTAAAGGAGACGATCATTCATGTTTAAACAGAAAAATTATACATCTAAAGCTTTGGAGAAAGAATATATGTTCCAACATCCAGGGGTACGTACCGTATCCAAAATTAAGGATGCAGCGATGAACAAACACGGTGTTGTTCTTGAGGAACGTCTAGCCGAAGAAGTGCTAAAGCATGTTGTCGTGAATCCCAAATTGAAAATTGATGATTTCTCGAACTATAAGGAATACACCGAAGTCATCAATGCAGCATATGCATTCATCTCGGGGCAAGACGAGGACGGTGACTCGGATGACCATCAGCAAGGCGGAAGCCCGCAGGAAAGCTAAAGAGAATTGGTTCATGTGGCGGCTCATGTTATCTGATATGAAGATTTCGTACAGTGATCTAGATAAGATGGATAACGACGATCTCGCAGAAGCGAATGCGGCCCTGGATATTTACATGGAGCATCAAAAAAAGGAAATGAATAAGAAATGAGTACCCAATTCGGGTGCTCTTTCTTTCATGTGAGGTGGTTTATTTGAGTGAGGGAATCATAGGTAATCGTACGTATGTGATAGACATCAAAGTTATTAATTTTGACGAAGCAGAAAAGAAGACAAGTAAATTAAAGGATATGGTAAATAAATTTAATGTAGCCTCCAAAGGTATGGTAATACCCAAAGTAATATCAATAGGTCAGCAGGCGATAACAGCAGCAAGTCAGTATACAGAAGCCATGACGACCATTCAACAAGCTACTGGAGCTACAAATGCACAGATGAAAGCCACAGAGGCTATTGCTAATAATTTGTACAAAGATAATTTTGGGAAGTCGTGGGGAGAATTAGGGAGCGCTATATCAACAACGATGCAGATCACGAAGCAGACTGGGGATGATCTTCAGAATACGACTAAGAATGCTTTGCTATTAAGAGATGCATTCGGTTATGGAATCAAAGATTCTGTTAAGACCGCAGATACGATGATGCAAACTTTTGGAGTTACTTCAGAGCAATCCATGGGTCTATTAGCGCAAGGTGCACAAAAAGGATTAGATCAGTCAGGGAAGCTTGTAGAAACGGCTAATCAATACTCTAAGCCATTTCAAGCGCTGGGATTCACTGCAAATGAAATGTTCGATACTTTAGCCGCTGGTTCGGATAACGGTGCACTTAGTCTGGATACCGTAGGCGCTGCGATTGGACAATTTAGCACGCTTTCTGCAAATGGATCAGAGGGGACGAAAAAGGCATTCGAATCCCTAGGACTGAATGCAGATCAAATGATCAGTACCTTTACTGCCGGTGGACCTCAGGCTAAGGAGTCGTTCTCAGGAATTATGCAGATGCTCTCTCAGATTGAAGATCCTATGAAACGAAACTCAATAGGTGTGGCCCTCATGGGAGATCAATTTAAATCACTGGATGCACCAATTATCGCTGCGATGGGGTCAGCAAGAAGTCAATTTGATATGACGAAAGATACGATGGCACAGATGGATCAGACAAATTTTGAATCACCTGGTGAAGCACTTGAAGTCATGGGAAGGCAGATTGAGACAGGGGTTCTAATTCCTCTTGGAATGATGCTTTTACCATTACTACAAACTGCTTCTGATATGGTAGGTTTTTTTGTTGATCATATTGATGTGTTGGGTCCTGCTTTAGCGGGGGTGGCGGCGGTGATTATAGGTGCTGTGATTCCAGCTGTATGGGCAATGGCGGCACCGTTTCTACCTATCATAGGAATTGCATTACTCGTGGGTGCTGCAATAGCTGGGATTATCCTAATTTTTAAAAATTTAGGAACAATTGTACCATGGATAGCCGAAAAACTAACTGGACTTATGGGTTTTTTAAGGACTTGGGGATTAAGTCTATTGATGATTATTGGTGGACCTATTATTTCTATAGTAGCCTTTGTAATAAGTTATTGGAATCAATTAGTAGATTTTACGATGGCGATATTCAGTATGATTGGAAATTTTATAAAAGCTAGATTTGATTTTATTAAATTGATTTTTTCTACAGTATGGCAGGTTATTGTAAGCATAGTTACAGGAAAATGGGGTGAGATATGGGGTATATTGGAAGGGTTTGGCTCAAAAATTTCTCAACTTTTTTTTAATACTTTGGATGGGGTAACTAATAACTTTAAAACGGGTGCTAATGCAATTATTAGCATACTTAATGATATGATCGCAAAAGTGAACAGTGCGCTTAGTTTTAAGCTACCTGAATTGTTAGGTGGATATGAGGTTAAAGTAAATATCCCTACAATTCCTACGATTCCTACTGGGTCGGCTTCTAAAGGTGTTACAGGAGGAGGTGGTGGTCGCCCCGCGCTTAATGGTAGTTTAGCTGTAGGACTAGATTATGTTCCTTTCGATGGTTTCATTGCTGAACTCCACAAGGGTGAGAGAGTCATGACAGCTGCGGAGAATAAAGCCTATTCATCCGCAGATCCAGCAAGAAGCTATCCAGCTAGAGTAGCACCAAGTAATGGTGGAGTCTCTATTAATGTAACCGTTCCTGTCACTGTGGAAGGTGGCTCAGGTACGCTTCCGAATGCACAGAATATGGGCGTTGTTGTTGCCCAAGAAGTTCAAAAAATATTGGAAAGCGTACTACGTCGTAACGGATTGGGGGCGATGGGATAATGGCATTACTCAACGGTCATTACATTCTAGTAGAGGATGAGAGCCCGAGTTATGAAGTGGAAATCACTGATCAGCCAGTGGATAGGGATATCGATCTTAGCGACCATGTTCAGCGTAAAGCCCGAACACTTTCGATTAGTGGCATCATTGTTGGTGACGATGCAGATAGGATAAGGACGATGATTGTGAAGGCTCAGGATCAAGGAGAGGTAGTTCACTTTTCGGGTCGAACAACTTTTAAAGGATTAATCTCAGGGTTCTCGCCTAAGCATGATCATACGATTATGGATGGATTCTCGTTCACGTTGAGCATGAAAGAGGTTCGAATTGCGGGTTCATCTTATGTTAAGGTTCCTCTTTCAATACCGATTAAAGCACAAGTCGCCAAGGCTGCGAATGCTGGAGTTAAGCAACCTCTTAGCAAAAAGAATAGTACGAATAAGGGGAGTAGCAACTCGAATGTGGTGAAGACGCCTCCCAAGAAGACGATAACGCCAAAGGTTCCGAAATCCACAAATAAGAGGGGAACACCATGGGAAATGCCGATGTAGGGGAGGGTGAGGATGTATGAATTATATTGATATTGAAAAGAATCTTATTCCGTATCGGTTTGATGTTTCACTTTCGGATGAGGTATTTACCTTTGAAGTGAATTACAACGAGGATTATGATTTCTTTACGGTCGATTTAGAACGAGATGGGGAAATATTAATTGTAGGTGAGAAGCTGATCTATGCGATGCCCCTCTTTTATGATGTCATGGATCATCGTTTCCCTAAAGTATCGATCATCCCATACGATGAATCTGAGAACAGTATAGATGTGACATGGGAAACACTCTCTGAGAGTGTTTTTTTATATGTCATTGAAAATGGGGAGGAAGAGGATGGCTAACTTTGGGCGAGTGGCAGAAATGATTGTCGCCAATCGTAAATTCAGTATGGATGATTTTGCAATGGAAGCTACCATTCCTTTTGATAATGATATTTTGCCGAATGAGAGTGAAATTAAAATTTGGAACTTATCGGATAAGACGTTGAACAACATAAAGTGTGATGCCCTATTGCAATTGAATGGTGGCTATCGTGGAGATGTGGGTCTTATGCTTCAGGGCTATATCTCAAAGGTTCAGACACAATGGGAGGGTGTTGATAAGGTAACATCTATCTTTGTGTTAGACAGTGAAGATAAGAATTACGCTAAGAAAGAAGTGAACGAAACCGCATTTGCTAAGAATACATCGGCTAGCTATATCATCAAGCAAATGGCTGCAATTATCAATCTACCTATAGCTCAAATGGACTTGAATGTGGACTATCAGTATAAAGAGGGTTACACAGCCAAGGGGATTGTCATTGAGATCCTTGCTAAGGTAGCGAAAGATTGCGGCACATCGGCTTTTATTAACAAAGGAAAACTCTATGTGCGAAGTTTACGTCGTGTAGGCGACAAGGTGTTTCGATTATCCAAAGGGACAGGTCTAATTGGGAAGCCAGAACGATTTGAAGAGGGTGGATTCAAAGGATATAATCTCAAATCACAATTACAGCACCGTATTACAACCGCGTCTGTTGTTGATCTGGTATCTCCACAATTTGAAGGCCGCTTATATGTTAGGAGTGGTAAGCATCATATTAGTCGCACGGGAGATTTCACCACGGAAATGGAGGCGATCATGTGAAAAATGATCCTGCTTCAACATTGTCCCAAGTGATTGCTCAGATGATGGTACACCAATTGAGTGCAGTTCATGTGGGCTTCCCATGTCGCGTCATTTCATTTGATGAAGTCACATGTAAGGCTGATGTGCAGCCGTTGGTCCGAACGTCAGATAGTGAACCTGCGATGATTCAGGGCGTCCCAGCGCTTGGACATCGATCCAAAGTGAATGAGATAGAACAGGTCTATAGACCATCCTTGAAGTCTGGGGACACGGTATATGTTGTGTGTGCTGATCGGGAGATCAAGAATGCTCTGAATGGGCAGGTCGCATCCGCAGACACAGAAAGAAGACATGACGTGAATGATGCAGTTATTGTGGGGGTGTTTGCATGCAGTCTTTAAAGTTGAATGAGACCGGAGATATTCTGATGAGTGCCTCAGGCAATTTAGTGATGGTTGAAGGTACAGAGGAAATCGCTCAATGTTGTCACATCGGAATTGGAACGAATAAAGGCGAGTGGTTTCTGAACCCGGATATGGGTATTACATTCTCTAAGTTTCTGGGGAAACAGATAAATGAGGAAGAGATGCGTGAAGAATTGACACAAGGACTGATGCAGGAAGAACGAATTCAGTCTGTGGATTTAATCAACTTCACAATCGAGAAGAATTCCCGGACGCTACTGGTAACATTTGATGCTACGAGTACAGAGGGAGAACGGATACAAGCGAAAGAGGTGAGTCTTGGTGCTGGATAGAACAGGATTTAAGCGCAGACGGTTTGAGGACCTTTTTGCAGAAATGAATGATAAGGCTAAAGAGACGTTTGGAGATAAAGTAAATACTTCCGAAAGATCACCGTTAGGCATTATTCTACGTATCTTTGCATGGTTTCTTTCTAAGTTATGGGTCACAGCAGAGGATGTATACAACAGTAGTTATATTAATAGTGCAGAAGGCAGTAGCTTGGATCGATTGGGACCTCATGTGGGCATCACTCGGGTCTTAGATCAATATGCTAGAGGTTCTGTTCAATTGACGGGAGCAGCGGGTCACACGTTGGTACAAGGATTTCGTGTCGCAACAGAAGCGAAAGTCTACTTCGATACAACGCAAGATATAACGTTTGATAGCAACAGCACAGCAATAGTTCCTATTGAAGCTGTAGAACCAGGTCAGGGAGGTAATGTCTCTGCTGGTTTGATTAACGTCATTGTAAATCCAACTCCGGATGTTACAGGTGTGACCAATGTAGTACCAACCGCAGGTGGACGAGAGAAAATGACAGACTCCGAATTTCGAGATTTATTTACTCAGTCAGTTGCGGGTGGCGGTGCGGCTTCGATTGACGCCCTAATTGGAGCTTTGCTCAGAATTAGTACGGTTAGAGCAGCTACGGTTATTCAAAATTTCACTAATGAATTGGACACTGCTGGGCGCCCTCCTCATACCTATCAATGTTATGTGCTTGGTGGAGATGATGACGAGATCGCACAAGTTATATTTTCAACCGGAGCGGGTGGCATTGAGTCATACGGAGATGTTGTGAATACGGTCCTAGACATTGGTGGCTATGGTCATGAGGTGAAATTCAGTCGAGCGCAAGAAGTGATTTTGCAGGTTGTTGTCACGCTTACGACCAATGAACAGTACCCCGCAGACGGGGATGAGCAGATTCGTTCAGCGATTGTTCGTTACATTGGTGGAGAAGATGGTGGCAGTTACTACAATGGACTATCGATGGGTGCACCTGCTGTATACAACAAGTTGGTCAGTGCAGTAGATCAAATTGAAGGTATAGAGGATTTTACGTTAAAAGTGGGTAAAAATGATGTTATGGAAGAGGGTAACGTTACTTTAGAACGGTATCAAGTCGCGCAGATTAATGCCAAGGACATTGTGGTGAATCGTCATGTTTAGTGTGAAGGACATGATGTCGCGATTCGCGGACGTATTCAACAAAAATCCGAATAGTAATATCGGCAAATTAATCGGTATTCTATACGGTCAGATGGACGAGTTAAATACTTCTCTTGAGAAGGTTCGCGAGTGGCGTGACATTGATAAAGCCCAAGGGTCGACGTTGGATCGTATCGGGCAGAATGTCATTCAGCCACGTGGTGCAGCGACAGATGAAGTGTATAGGGTGCTGTTAAAGTCTAAGATCGCTAGAAATTTATCGAAAACAGACATTAACACGATTATACGAGTACTTGCTCTGGCATTGGATTGTGATTATAAAGATATTCAGATTCAAGAAAAGTTCAGTGATCCATTTGAGCCGGAAGCGGCATCTCTATCCTTAATGCGAATACCAATGAAAAGACTGAATGAAGTGGGAATGTCTCCATCACAATTTGCGAAGATCATTCAAAAGACAGTAGCTGCTGGCGTTAGTATTGCTCAGATCGAATTGACAGGTACATTTCGGTTGTCATCCATTTATGATGGATTACAACAGGATGTCTTTGGATTATCTGACCCAGATATGACCGTTGGTGGCACGCTCGGAGAAGTATATGTACCAGGCAATGATTACGAATTACCGATATAGGAGGGGTTATCGTGGCATTTAATAAACAAGCACCAAAGTGGGGAGCAATTGGAATTGAGCCTCCCGAATCCAAAAGAAATATAGGTTGGGAAGTAGAAGATCGTCCGCCTGCGGCGTGGTTGAATTGGTTCATGAATCTGACTGCTGAATCACTTCAGGAGTTGCAAAGTAAGGCAGCAGAGAAAACATATGTTGAGGATAAAATAGCTGAAGCGATTGCGGGGATTGACGTAGATATTCCTGATGCATCGTTAACGGTAAAAGGGATCATACAACTGAATAGTGCTGTGAATAGTACGTCAGAGACGGAGGCAGCGACGCCGAAGGCGGTGAAGATGGCATATGATGAGGCGCAAGCGGGAAAGCAAGCTGGCAATGAGCGTAAAGCGGAAGTGGTTGCCGCGCTCATTGCCAAGGGTATCCATGCGACTACAGATGAATTGTGGGCAACCCTCATACCTAAAATTACGGCAATCGTAACAGCGACAGGAACCGCAGCATTAGCCGATGTATTGGCAGGGAAGACATTCAGTACAGCCGCAGGAAACGCGATGGTTGGGACCATGCCTAACAGGGCAGGAACGCTCCAGGGGTCTACTGGTGTGGGTAACGGGGCTGGTGATGTCACGATAACGCCCCCTATCGGGTACTATGACGGAAAAGCTAATACACAGGTAAAAGCCTGGGACCCTAATTTCATTTCAGCTAATATCCGAGCAGGAACAACCATATTCGGGGTTCCTGGAAGTCCTACCGTAGTAGACACAGCAATTGGGTATCTTGACCCAAACGTGATACTAAAAGGAAATTCGGGTTGGTGGAACGGTAAGTGGTTTGAGGGTGCCATGCCTAATAGAAGCGCAGAAAACCAACATATGCCAGCGATTGCCGCGACTGTTTTTACAGGTGACCGCGTTTTTTTACAGCCGCCGCACGGCTTTTATAATGGCGCATCTTGGGTGGCTACTCCGGCGCCTGCATTGATACCTGGAAACATAAAAAAAGGCGTTGATATACTGGGTATGGTCGGTACAGCAAGTACCATGAAACACGACTTCACACAATACGCGTCATTTATAAGTGATGTGCATCATAGCGATTTTAAACCTCAGAAACTCTTAGATGATGGAAGTATTGTAGGTAGAACGACAGGGTCTGAATTTGAGCAAAGAGATAGAAATGGGAATCGTAGCAAGCGTATACCGTATAATGGAATGACTTACATTGGGTACATCAACAGTAACGAGTTGTACTACTACACCTACCTTTCGGGGACAACTAATATACGCGTTTGTAATGATAGCGGTACGATTTTAAAAGGTGGGGAAGTTAACGAAAACGAGGGTACCCCACTGATAGCCGATGGCGATGGTGCTAATACCTATATTTATGGAAATACCGGAAAGCTGCATTGTCTCACTAAAAATTTAGTTTTAGTGAAGTCTATTTCAACAGATACACAGAGCCAAATAGGTAATGCAACAATGACTAAATTAGTCGGAGATAACTTGTACCTGTCAGGCATGTACGTTAATGTAGCATTTACAGCTGTGATAAACATACCGGCACAAACAATAAAAGTATCTTATGCGCCTCTTGCTTTATTCGCTCTACAATCATTAGCATAAAAAAGGAGAATGATACTATGGGAACATTGTATTTTTATTTAATCACTAATTTAACTACGTTTGGGGTTTACGATTACAAAGGTCTTGATATTGATCAATTCTTGGCGGGATCGCAAGTCTACAATGATGCGGATAATGAGTTTTCGGTAGCTAGTACAGAGGATTATCAAGGCGGTCATGTCAATGTAACAATGATCGGCGAGAGTGATTACACAACATATCGCGAAACGTATTTACCTAAACCAGTCGAGCCGATCACAGAGGACAAATACAAAGAGCTATTGGCGCGGCAAGATGCGGCAGACCTAGCAATCATGGCATTGATGGATTCAGTCACGATGGGATAATAAGTAATGACTTGAAAGGGGTGAATATATATGTTTCCGTACTTATCTCTAATGTGGGTATCTGGTAAAGTAACAGACGAAAAATTGCAGGCTTATGTCCCTAAAGTTATCACACAGGAAGAAAAAGATTTAATCGTCGTTACTCCACAGAATTAAAGTAAACACGCTCGATACATGAAGCGTGTTTTTTTGTGCCCTCGGATCCTCGGGGGCTATTTTTATAAATAGAAACGGGGGAGATATAGCATGGAAAGATTGGATTTGAGCTTAAAGTGGGGCATTGCATTATTTGGGACTATAGGGACTTATTTCTTTGGAGAATGGTCTGAACTGATTTCATTTTTTCTACTTGCGATTGTGATCGATTATTTAACGGGGATAGTTGCATCATTAAAAGTAGGTAACGGACTTAGTAGTAATGTTGGGTTTTGGGGATTGGCTAAAAAAGGGCTTATGATTCTTGTTGTGATTCTGGCACATCGATTAGACGAGTTGTTTGGGACCGATGTCATTATGGTCGGTTCGATTTATTTTTATTTGACGAATGAACTGATTTCAGTGACTGAGAACTATGGAAGGATGGGTCTGCCCCTACCGAATAAGATTAAAGACATCATATCTATTCTCAAACAAAAGGGTGGTGATCAATCATGAATCCATTTGAATCTTACAGATTAACAAGTCCATTCGGCATGCGTATGCATCCTGTATATAAAATCCCAAAATTCCACAAAGGCGTTGATCTCGTAACGACACCCTCCACGGGTCCGATCAATGCATTGGTAGCTGGTGAAGTCATTCATGCTAAAGAGGGTATGAAAGGTTCGGGATTCGGAGGTTATGGTATCGTGGTCGCAATTAAGGATAACAAAGGATATCTTCATTGTTATGCTCATTTGTCTGCTGCATCGGTAAGTGTAGGGGATACGGTGAAAAAAGGACAAAAAGTGGGTCTTCAAGGTAGTACAGGAGTGTCCACAGGTGCACATCTTCATTATGAGATCCGTAAATCTTGCGCACCCTCCTATGGATATACGGATTCGGAAAACGGTGTGGTGGAGCCTACGAAGTACTTGCAAGACTTTTTTTCCAACGAGGAGATATTAAACCTAGACAAGAAAGATGCAAACTCCATCATCGATAAGTATCTTAAGCCAGCATGGGGGAATGCCAAGACATCAGCAGATAAACAGGAGATTGGTAGATTGGCTGATGAATTACGGATGGCTTCAGGACAGATCAAACAGAATGGATAAGCAAAGCAAATTCACAAGCGCTTGGGAATTTGACCACAAGTCCTGCTGACTTCGGTCGGTGGGGCTTATTTGTTTGTATACTTTCACCCTTCTAAATTCCAAGTCAATCAATTTGTCCTATCGGGGACTATTATCACATTTACAACATATTTATTCTCAAGGGGATCTTGACCATGAAGCAAGTTATGAAGACCTCCAAGGTATAGTGAATTACTTTACTTCATTCTGTTGATTTGAAAAGGAGTAGTGATAACGTATGGTGAATCAGAATTTAAATGATGTCTTGTCTTTTGCTTCGCTGTTATCCGTATTTGTAATGGCGGTTGTTCAACTGGTCAAAATCACGATAAATCTACCTAAGAATATTATTCCTTTAGTTGGGGTGCTCATTGGGCTACTGCTGGGGTTAGCATTTTACCCGTTTACAGATCTACAGACAGTAGAAAGGCTGTGGGGCGGAGGACTGGCAGGACTAGCAGCTACAGGATTGTTCGAGTTAGCTTTTAATAAACGAGCTGGTAACACGATAGTGAATTTAGTTAATAGAGATAGCAACGACAGTAAGGACAATAAGGATAATGAAAAAAAGTAAATCGGTTTGGATCGAAGTAAAATAGATGAGGTCAATGACCTTCCTTATTCAGTGCCCTTGCTTCGGCAAGGGGCCTTTTTTACATTTTGCGCAAACTTACATAACTAAGAGTTCCATTCCCAAATTCTTTCTGATATACTGTAACCAGTAATTCACAAATACGAATGATGAGGTAACCACGACGCCCATGAAGTAAACCATCTATTTCTCAATAAACTGCATGTAACTGAAACAGGCAGTCTCTACGGTGTGTAGAGGTGAGGATAGGTGTGTCCAAATTAGGGTGTATCGTTACAAATGGGCTTTGTGGCCTCTTTGACGGTTTCTCTCTGTTTAAGTCATCTTATCGATAACCTTTCACCGTAGGCCTATGCCTGCGGTTTTCTTTTGCACATTTAGAAAGGGTGATGATGGATGATGAATATCGTACGTGGTAGAAATTTGGCTAAAGAATGGCAGGGGAAAGTCTGCTTTGAACAAGTAGACATTGATATATATGAAGGCGAAAGAATAGCACTATTTGGGAGCAATGGTGTTGGGAAGACGACGCTTCTTGAAATATTAGCAGGTGAGGAAAAACCCACCGAAGGGACAATTGAACGCGGCCTTCCATTAGCTCAGTGGGGGGTTATGAAACAAACCTCGGCAGGGTTACTAGGGATGACTACGCTGGAAGCAGCGCAGGTTGATAGCACCGAGTTATATCAAATTAAGTGCCATATCAAGCGATTAGAAGATGAACTTGGTCACCGTACCAATACAATCGTTTCGAATGAATCTTTGTTAGAAGAATATGGGCATTGGTTGGAACGTTATGAACAAATGGACGGATTCAAATGGGAAGTGGATGTGGAGAAGATTCTGAATGTACTACACATTGGTGTTGAGCTATGGGGAATGCCATTCTCTCAATTAAGTGGAGGGCAGAAAACAAGAGTGCGTCTCGCATCTTTACTTGTACATCGTCCTAAATTTCTAATACTGGATGAGCCGACGAATCATTTAGATGAATCTAGTATTTTATGGTTAGAGAATTGGTTGACCCATTATGAGGGGACTGTATTATTTGTTTCTCATGATAGAACCTTTCTGGATCAAGTAGCTACTGGTGTGTGTGAACTGACGAATCAAGGTCTGAAGAAATACAACGGCGGTTATCGTGACTATCGTCGCGAGAAAGACCGGGAGATCCGTGAACAAGAGTCGTTGTATAAGCAACAACAGCTAGCAAGGAAAGCGCTAGAAGAATCGATACGTAGATACCAGGAATGGTTCAATAAAGCCGATCAAGCGGCTTCTAAGCAAGAAATGCCAAGTGCCACCAGTTTCTATAAGTCGAAGGCGAAGAAGAATATTTCTCGTTATCATGCGAAGCAGAAGGAAATGGAAAGGTTAGATGCGCAAAGCGTTCAGAAGCCGCGGAATGCCCCGAGTATAAAGATGAACTTGGAGGCAGAGGGGTTCGCTGCGCGTCACTTCTTAGAATTGAAGCAAGTCACATTTGGTTTTACAGAACATACAATATTAATCGATAGGTTGGACCTTCTTCTTTCTCGAGGGGATCGCCTTGCGGTTCGCGGTCCTAATGGTACGGGGAAATCTACCTTATTACAACTGATGATGAACAAGCTTATTCCTCAAGCGGGTGAGGTGCGAGCGCATCCAAGACTGAAGATAGGTTATTTCTCACAGGAGCTAGAAGGTCTAGACTTGGAGAAGACCCTGTTAGATAGCCTTCTTACTTTACCTGGTATGACAGAGACCAACGCACGAACTATTCTTGGATGTTTTCTATTTTCCCGTGAGAATGTGTTCAAAAGAATTGGGGATCTGAGCATGGGAGAAAAATGTAGGGCCGCTTTTCTACAGCTCTATTTCAGTGGGGCTAATCTACTTGTTCTTGATGAACCCACCAATTATCTTGATATTGCTACACGAGAAGTCATTGAAGATGCACTTCAGTCTTACTCAGGTGCCTTTATCATCGTCTCACATGATCGAATGTTAGTACGTAAATTGGCGAATCGCTTGCTGACCTTGTCTGAGGATCAGAAACCTCGGCTATTCGAAGGAACTGTAGAGGATGAAGAGGAGCATATCAAAAGGCGTGAAAGAGTGGGAAGAAGCGATGATTCTTCACAAGAGAATGAAAGAATTGAGTTAGAGTGGACACTTGCAAGATTGCTTAGTGATGAGGGAGGAACGGAAGTGGAGGAAATGGAGCGTCTCCAAAGTATACGAATGCTTCAGAAGCAATTGAAAAGTTTTTAAATAAGCTAAGATGAGTTACTCGGCTTAATTGTTGTAAATTAGTGGAATGAAATTGAAATAAAAGAACGCATAAGTTTTACTTGATACGCTATTTCTTATATTTCCGAAGGGACGGGTATCCGTCCTTGAGGGAAGATGTAGCCGCTTCTTCTTGCCAGTAGGCACAATTATGCTATAATTGGTGAATAGAGTGTTATGAATGAAATGCCATGATGGAGTAGAGTAAGCAGTGCCTCTTTACAGGGAGGAAACGTCGTTTGATTGAGAGCGTTTCTACAGAAATAGGCTGTTGAAGTTCCCTCCGGAGCAGTTCCTTGAACTTGTCGTATTCTGTGTAAGTCAGGATATCTAGCGATGACAGTAGAGGGTACCGGTTCACGATCCGTTACATCGTTTAAAGTGAGAATGTTGTGTTCAACTGACACGATTTCTAACAAGGGTGGTACCACGGTCTTTTCGTCCCTTTTTTCGGGAGGAAGGGCCTTTTTTGTTTAAAATTTAACGTACATTTATGGATTAAGGGGGCTTGAATGGCTATGAAAGAGAGATTGGAAGCATTGAAGAATGAGGCTCTGGCTCAGTTGCAAGAGGTGGACAGTCCGGAGACGCTGAATGATCTACGTGTGAAGTATTTGGGTAAGAAGGGCGCATTGACTGAGATTCTACGTGGAATGGGTTCATTGAGCGCAGAAGAAAGACCAGTCATAGGTCAAGTGGGAAATGAAGTGCGTGCGGCGATCGAGAGTGTGATCGAAGCTAAACAAAATGCTTTTCAAAAAGCAGAGACAGAGAAACGTCTACAAGCAGAGAAAGTGGATGTTACATTGCCTGGACGACCAATGGCACAAGGTGGCGTTCATCCCTTAAACAAGGTCATTCAAGACATTGAAGAAATTTTCATTGGAATGGGTTATAACATTTCGGAAGGTCCTGAAGTGGAGACGGATTATTTTAACTTTGAGGCACTTAACCTACCTAAGGATCATCCAGCTCGCGATATGCAGGATACCTTTTATATTACAGAAGAATTGTTGATGCGCACACAGACTTCTCCGGTGCAAATGCGTACGATGCAGAGCATGAATGGTGAATCTCCTGTCAAAATCATCTGCCCAGGTAAAGTATACCGCCGTGATGATGATGATGCGACGCACTCCTTCCAGTTCAATCAGATTGAAGGTCTTGTGATCGGCGAGAACATTCGTATGAGTGATCTTAAGGGCACGTTACAGCAGTTCGTTCAAGAAATGTTCGGACCCAGTACACAGATTCGTCTTCGCCCAAGTTTCTTCCCGTTCACAGAGCCTAGTGCTGAAGTGGATGTAACGTGCGTGAAATGTGGAGGAAGTGGATGCCGGATGTGTAAACAGACGGGTTGGCTAGAGATTCTAGGTTGCGGAATGGTTCATCCGAAGGTGTTGGAAGCAGGCGGTTATGATTCGGAGAAATATACTGGGTTTGCATTTGGTATGGGCGTAGAACGTATTGCGATTTTGAAATATGGTATTGACGATATTCGTCATTTCTACAATAGTGATATGGCTTTCTTGAAGCAGTTCTCACGGATTTAAATTTTGAAAAGAGGAAGGGGATCGTCATGAAGGTATCAACAGAATGGCTGAAGGACTACGTTACATTAGAGAACGTAGCGCCTAAGGATTTAGCGGAGCAAATTACACGTGCAGGTATTGAAATAGATGAGGTTGAGAACCGCAATAAAGGCGTGGACAAAATTGTTGTTGGTTATGTTGTTAGTAAAGAGAAACACCCTGACGCTGACAAATTGAATGTCTGCATCGTAAATGCAGGGCTGGAAGAAGAATTACAGATTGTCTGTGGAGCCAAGAATGTGGATGCAGGTCAGAAGGTTCCGGTAGCACTTATCGGTGCTACCATGCCTGATGGTATGCAGATTAAGAAGGCGAAACTTCGTGGCGTATTATCTCAAGGTATGATCTGTTCTGCTAAAGAACTAGGATTGAATGAGAAATTACTACCTAAAGCCCAACAAGAAGGTATCTTTGTCCTTCCTGAATCCGTAGAGATCGGCACACCTATTAGTCATGTACTTGGGTTAAATGATCAAGTGCTTGATTTCGATTTAACGCCTAACCGTTCAGACTGCCTCAGTATGCACGGTGCTGCATATGAAGTTGGCGCTATTCTAGGACGCGAAGTGAATATCCCCAATCCATTAGATCAACTTATTGAAGTAAGTGATGCAGCTGCAGAACATATTTCGGTTCGTATTAGCACTCCTGAATACTGTACCCACTATGCTGCTCGCTATATTACGGGTGTAACGATCACATCGTCTCCACAATGGATGCAGAATCGCTTGATGGCAGCGGGTGTACGTCCTATCAATAACATCGTAGACATCACCAACTATGTGATGTTGGAATATGGTCAACCTCTTCATGCTTTTGATGCGGATAAGTTGAACAAAGGTGCTATCGATGTTCGTTTTGCTAAAGACGGAGAGACGTTGATCACTTTGGATGATCAAGAGCGTAAGTTGGAGCCTCATATGCTACTTATTACGGACGGAGTGAAACCTATTGCCCTTGCGGGTGTTATGGGCGGAGCGAATTCCGAAGTTACAGAGCAAACAGTGAATATTCTGTTGGAATCTGCTCATTTTGACGGGGCTATTGTACGTAAAACATCTCGCCAGTTAGGTCTTCGTTCAGAAGCAAGTCTACGGTTTGAGAAAGAAGTCGATCGAGGTGTAGTTGTTCAGGCATTGAACAGAGCTGCTTCATTGATAGCTAGCCTTACTGGGGGCGCGGTACATCATGGTGTTGTTGAATCCATCGTTGAACCTGCTAAAGAGGTAACCATTACATTACGTCTTGAGAAGCTGAACGGTGTCTTAGGCACGGAACTATCTATGCTTGAAGTGAAAACTATATTTGCTCGCTTAAACTTCGATTGTGCTGATACGGCTCAGGGGATTATCGAAGTAAGAGTTCCCACTCGTCGCGGTGATATTACAACGGACGTTGATCTTATGGAGGAGATTGCTCGACTCTATGGGTACGATAATATTCCGACAACGCCTATTGAAGGACCAACGACTCCTGGAGCATATACGAAACCTCAAGCCTTACGTCGTGAATTACGGAGAATGTTAACTCACGGAGGATGGCAGGAGTTAATTAGCTATTCATTTACACATCCCGATCAAGCTGCAGTGTTTCCAGCATTAACAATCGGTAGTAAGCCTGTCAAACTATCGATGCCAATGAGTGAAGAGCGTAGCGTACTACGTACTAGTATTATTCCTCAGTTGTTAGATGCGGCTACTTACAACGTGAACCGCAAACATCCAGACTTAGCATTGTTCGAGATGGGTCATGTCTTCTTCACGGAAGAAGAACAATTGACTGTTCAGCCGAAAGAAATCCCAGTGTTGTCTTTGTTGCTTAGTGGTAATAAGGGGCAGAAACAGTGGAACGTAACGCCAGTGAAAGTGGATTTCTTTGATATCAAAGGAACGCTTGAAACATTGTTCAATCACCTTGGGTTACAGGATGCGGTTACCTATGTAGCGAACCAGCCAGAAGGATACCATCCTGGTCGTTCGGCATCTATCTACTTAGATAATGGCTCGGGTGTTAAAGTGTTGCTGGGTACACTTGGTCAGGTTCATCCACAGTTGCAACTAGATCGTGATCTTGAAGATGTTTATGTGGCGGAGCTATTGTTACAACCATTATTTGATAACACTGATTATGAGTTGAGATATCGGGATTTACCACGTTATCCTGCTGTTGAACGAGATATTGCAGTTGTGGTAGACGAGCGTACGGAAGCAGGAGCATTACTTGCTACGATCCGTGAAACTGCGGGAGAATTGTTGCAGACCGTGCAAGTATTTGATGTCTACACAGGAAGTAAACTAGGTGACAATAAGAAGAGTATTGCCATCTCACTTGTATATCGTCATCAGGACCGGACATTAACCGATGAAGAAGTAACTTCGGTACATGGAACAGTTGTAACGGCATTGGAACAAACTTTTGAAGCTGAATTAAGAAAATAGCAGGAATTGAACACAGTCACATCGAATCCATAGACATAATGATTCGATGTGACCTTTTTAGGAAAGAATCACATCTAAATTATGGATATGATGATTGCGAATCAGACAACTAAGAGCCAACACATATGAAGGAGGGAACAACAGTGAATATACCCGATCGTAATCGCGTCACCGTGGAAATCTACGGGACTTCTTATAAACTTGTCGGAAGCAGTTCTGACTATATGAAAAAAATTGCTCAATACGTTGATGAACGAATGAATGCGGTATCAAAGAATCACACTAGGCTCGATACACCCAAGATCGCGGTGCTCGCTGCTGTCCATATGGCTGAAGAAGCCATTCAGACTCAGGAAGTTCGTAATGAACTCAAGATGCTTACCGGAGAACGTAGCGAACTGAAAGCTGAGATCTTGAAGCTACTAGACAACCGTACGGAACAGACGGAGAAGTTGTTGAAGCAACAAGAGGAATCTGCCGTTGTTGTTAAAGAGAAAGAAGAACTTCAGGCGGAACTTAACCGAGTACAAGCTGAATTACAACAACAATTAGAGAATAATAAATTTTTGCTGGATAAGGAAATAGTCAAGAATCTGCAATTAACGCAGAATCAAGCTGATCAGGAGCAGAATCATAAACAGTCTGTTCTGGAATTAGATAAACAACTTGTAGATCTGCGAAATAGTAACAACCAATGGCAGACGAAATTGCGTGGCAATGAGAAGGAATTAAAGACAGCACAAGAAGTTCACGCACAATTGAGCGAACAATATAAACAGTCAGTACAAAGAGAGCAGACAGCTAAAGCTGATCAGCAATCTCTGCAGACTCAAGTTACGAAATTACACAGTGAAAGAAACCAAATCAAGGATAGTTTAGGGAAGTCCGAAACAGCACGCCAATTATTACAGAAGTCTCTTGAAGAGAGCGGCGCTACAGTCCGTAAACTTGAAGGCGAAGTGAATAAATTATTGGCAGAAACGAAGTCTTGGAAGATGCTTGCTGACAAGAGAGCTGAAGAAGTCGCTGATTTGGAACGAACTATATTAGAAGGAAATGAACAGAATGAGACACTCGAATCCGGCATGAAGTCAATTCATGATGAATTGAGTGTATTGAAGGAACAATCTGTGCTGGAACTGAATAAACGAGAAACACTTGAGTATGAGTTACTACAACTCCAGCAGCAGTTCGAAGATGTGCAAGAAGTTTATCGTGAAACGGTGAGACGTGATGAGGATGCAAGAGTGGAGAATCTGATGTTGCTAGAAGAGAAAGAAGAGAATGAACGGCTATTGAAAGAGTTACAAGATAAGATCATAGAGATTTCTTCTCGTGAATCCGACAATCAGGTCTTATTAGAATCTACTCATGATGAACTGAGCGTACTGAAGGAGCAATCCGAACAGGAAGTGAATAGACGCCAAACGGTTGAGAATGAATTACTTCATCTGCAACAGCAATACGAAGATGTGCAAGAGGTCTATCGTGAAACGTTGAGACGGGATGAGGATGCAAGAGTAGAGAATGTGATGTTGTTAGAAGAGAAAGAAGAGAATGAACGGTTATTGAAAGAGTTACAAGATAAGATAATAGAAGTAGCTTCTCGTGAATCCGACAATCAGGTCTTGCTAGAGACTGCTCAATATTCATTGAAGGAATGGATAGAGCGGTATAATGAACTTGAGAGTAAGCAATCTGCATGGGGAGAGGAAGAGCAGAAGCTTCAGGCAGAATTAGATATCTGGCAACAAGAGATTGCTGCAACAGAACAACAACGTGAAGAGTTACGTGGGGAAAAGGAAAATGTGGCTCAAGAGTTACGTGAGATTGGAGAGTCCTTCGAACTTGTGGCTCACCAATATCGTCTTCTTCAGGTGGAACATGATATGCAGTTGAAACAGACGAACCAGCTTCAGGAAGAACATCGTAAGCTCTGTGAGGAATACGGAAAATTACAAAGTGAGTATAACGAATGGATAGAGCTGATCGAACAGGATAAAGGTTGAATACATGAAAGATCCCCTTACTTTAATTGAAGTGAGGGGATCGAAGTTTTTATTCTACGATTAGTTTTGAAATCATGGCTGTGTGTCCAGAGCCACAGAATACAGAACAAATAATTTCGTATTCACCTGGTTTGTCTGCTGTAATGACTTGGGAAGGATTCTTCTTAGATAGTTGAACCTCTAACCCAGGAATCATAACGCCGTGATTACCTTCTTCATTCTTGAATACAATCTTAACTGTGGTACCTTGCTTAATGCGATATTCTTGTTGGTCAAAAGTATAATTTGAGGCTTTAATGACGATCTCCTCGCTTGGAGCTACTCCGGTATCTGAAACCCCACTGTTGGAAGAATTCGAAGAGGAATTGTCCCCTCCACATGCAGATAAGGTCATTAAGAGCATACAAGTTATAATTAATACAAGTGCTTTTTTCATATTACACTCTCCCATAGGCGTGATATTGTGACAAATATAGTAATATCATACCTTATCGAAGACATTTTTACACATCATGATTTGAATGATTCGTGAACAAAATCTGATTTGTGTAGAGTAGTAGATCGTGTATCTTAATGAATAATGGTCACAGGAAAGCCCCTGTTCCATGGAACAGGGGCTTATCTGCTGTAGGTACTAAGAGTTATTTACCACTCTTGATTAACGATGATCACGACCGGCATCATAGGGTGTGGCTACCGGTATGAAGAGGTCAATAATCCCAATGACAAGTGCAGCAAGTAGAGCTCCAAGCATAGTTACGCTAACTCCACTGACGATGAACTGGGCAATATAAATGACCAAAGCACTCACCAGAAAACCGACGATACCTCTACCAAAGGGGTTAATTCGTTTGCCGAATATTCCCTCAACGACCCAACTAATTAAGGCAATCACTAGAGCGAGTATAAGTGCGCTCCAGAATCCACCTACGGAAAACTGTGGAACGATCCAACCTACAACCATTAACACCAGTGCTGCTACAATGAATCTAACGACATGACCCAGGAAGTTCATGCAATTGGCCTCCTTTACACATGAATAATGTGTTATGCAAGAGTTATTGTATTCAATTTATCAGGAACTTATGTATGGAAGTTCAAAATAGCGAATTTGGATTAGTTTCGTTATAATAAAGTCAAGGTTGAAAGGAGTAGTGAATAATATTGGATGATAAAATTTTACATACTTTAGAATATCGCAAGATTTTAAATAAATGTTCTGGCTATACCCAGACAAGTATGGGTAAACAGGCGGCAGAACAACTTAAACCCGCTACAGATTTAGAGTCCGTCAATTCACAATTAAATGTTACGAATGAGGCTTATACAGTAGATCGATTAAAGGGGACTCCCCCATTTGGTGGAATAACGGATATTTCTGCAGCAACGAAGCGGGCACAGATCGGTGGGACATTGAATCCTCATGAATTGGTTGCAATAAGTAATACTATTTATGGATCCAGACGTATCAAACGATTTATTGCTAACATTCATGAGGATGAGCCAGTAAAGATTTTGTTCACACTCAGTGAAGGGATCTCTGAACAGAAGGTTCTGGAGGATACAATCAAAGAATGCATAGATGAAAATGCTGAGGTGATGGATTCTGCAAGCTCAGAACTAGCACAGGTTCGCAGAGAACTTAGATCTGGGGAAGTTCGTATTCGTGAAAAGCTGGATTCTATGATTCGCTCCTCTACGGTCTCTAAGATGCTTCAGGATCAATTGGTTACCATTCGTGGAGATCGTTTCGTTATCCCGGTGAAGGCAGAACATCGTTCTTATTTCGGTGGTATCGTTCATGATCAATCCGGTTCTGGTGCAACACTGTTCATTGAACCTGAGGTCATCGTAGCGATGAATAATAAATTGCGGGAATTACGGATGAAAGAAGAACGCGAAATTGAAGTTATTCTACAGAAATTAACGGCTCTTGTTGGTGATGAAGCAGAAATGTTGCTTATAGATGTTGGTGTGGTTGGAGACCTTGATTTCATATTTGCAAAAGCACGATTAGCACATGTGATGAAAGCATCGATGCCACAGATGAATGATATTGGATATCTAAAGCTGAAAAAAGGACGGCATCCGCTCATTCCATTGGAACAGGTTGTTCCTATTGATGTGGAACTGGGCAAGACGCATACTTCCATTATCGTAACTGGCCCGAATACGGGAGGCAAGACGGTTACGCTGAAGACGATAGGACTTCTTTGCCTCATGGCGATGTCTGGATTTTTCGTTCCTGCTGAAGAGGGTAGCGAACTAAGTGTGTTTGACGCCATATTTGCGGATATTGGGGATGAACAAAGTATTGAACAAAACCTGAGTACTTTTTCAAGTCATATGACCAATATAATTCGGATATTGAAGCAAATGACGCCTAAAAGTCTCATCCTTCTGGATGAAGTAGGGGCTGGAACAGATCCTGCGGAAGGGTCGGCGTTAGCGATATCTATTCTGGAACATATCCACCGCTTTAACTGCCGGATGGTGGCTACGACACATTATAGTGAGTTAAAAGCTTATGCATATGAACGTCAAGGAATAATTAATGCGAGTATGGAATTTGATGTTAATACATTGAGTCCTACGTATCGTTTATTGATCGGAGTTCCCGGGAGAAGTAATGCTTTTGCTATCGGAGAGCGATTGGGATTACAGAAAAGCATACTGGATTTCGCTCGTGGTGAAGTGAAAGAGGAAGATATGCGTGTGGAGCATATGATAGCGTCTCTTGAGGACAATCGCCTTCGTGCTGAGAATGAGCGTAAACAAGCTGAACAGCTTCGTATGGAGATGGAGGCATTGCGAATTCAGCATCAACGAGAGTTAGAGAAGTTGGATCAACAACGTGATAAGTTATTGGAAAAAGCAGAGCTTAACGCACAAGAAGTGATCAACAAAGCTCGTGTCGAAGCAGAACGAATTATATCTGAACTACGCGATCTTGCCATGACTGAAGGCGCATCGGTGAAAGAGCACAAGTTAATTGCCGCACGTAAACAACTTGAAGAAGCTGAGCCGAAGCAGCGTAAGAAGTCTCCGACTAAGAATCAAATCAAAGTTCGTACGATAGAACCTGGGGATGAGGTAAGATTATACAGTCTGAACCAGAAAGGTCATGTTGTAGAACTTAAAGGAAATAAAGAAGCTATAGTACAGTTGGGTATTATGAAAATGAAGGTTAGCTTAGATGATTTGGAACTCTTGAATGCAAACCAATCAGATAAACCTCAGAAGCAGAAGAATGTTACAATGGTTAAACGAACTCGAGATGATAATATTCGCCGTGAACTGGATCTACGTGGTGCCAACCTGGAAGAAGCGTTGATGGAAGTGGATCATTTCATTGATGAGGCATTTTTGAGCAATCTAGGTCAGGTTAGTATTATCCATGGTAAGGGAACAGGGATTCTTCGAACAGGAATTAACGAGTATCTTCGTAAGCACAAACATGTGAAAAGTTATAGGTTAGGTAATTATGGAGAAGGCGGAAATGGTGTTACCGTCGCTGAGTTGCATTAAGTTTCAGTTGTAAGGAGCGTCAGCCCTATGAAAAATCTGATACGTATATTATTTGTTGCTGCTGTTATGTTTATAGTAGCTGGGATTGTTTATTTGAAGAATAGCTAGGAGGAAGGTTTCATGGAAACAACAGTATGCCCATGGTGTCAGACCGAAATTGTATGGGATGAAGAACTAGGTCCTGAAGAAGAATGTCCGCATTGTCAGAATGAACTGAATGAATATCGGACACTCAACATTGATATAGAGGAAGACGGCGAGGAACTTGAACCGGAAGTCATGACTCATTCTCACGATGAAGACAAGCTATCCATATCGCCATTCTGGGAAAGAGATGTTAGTCGTACTACCTCAACTATTCGTGCACTTGATAAGTATGAGACAAGTCATGATTTGATGAATTACGAGGAAATGGTTGAGAAAGTGCTAGATGAACAAGAAGAAGTTCCAGAATGTCCTCATTGTCATGAATACATGTTGTTAGCAGGACAGCAAGTTACAGATGCGGGGTTCCAACCTGCCGTAGTTAAAGCGCTACAGTCCCCGATTCTAAGCACACCATTCACGGTGGATTTGTACATTTGCACAGGATGCTTCCACGTGCAGACAACACTTTCTGAGGAAGATCGATTAAGACTTGTACAAGGATTGAGTAAATAATGGATTGCGATTACAGGGAGAAGTATTTACCCTGATGCAGCAGCAAACTCAGTATTCGGTACCTAGTCAAGCACCACGATCAGAATTAGATAAGCAAGTTCAAGCATCTCAACAAACACAACAAGAATCTCGCCAATTCGTGAGTCAAAAGACAGGGAATGATATACAAAATGGATATATTCCTAATGCGCGACAACAATCCCAATCGGTACATTCTCAATATATGTAAACGATTGGAATAAGTATGTAAGATATGAAATAAAACCGTCTCATGAGGCATCAAGCTAATTGGGACGGTTTTTTCTATGCATATACCACAAAATATTGTAGTATATGTATTAATCTCTTTTACGCGGGTATGACATTTATTATTATCAGTGCCCACGAAAAGCAAGCACTGGAGGATAACTTATGAAGGAACTAAACGATCTCAAAATGAAGGTATTGGACCTTTTGAAAGAGGATGCGAGAAGGTCACCGTCTTTACTAGCTACCCTACTTGGTGTTAGCGAAGATGAAGTTACAACGGCCATAGCCGAGCTTGAAAGTGACCACGTGATTGTGAAGTACTCTGCAGTTGTGAACTGGAGCAAGATTGAAGATGAGAAAGTAACAGCTCTTATTGAAGTTCAGATTACTCCAGAACGCGGGCGTGGATTTGAGGGGATTGCAGAACGCATTTATTTATATCCTCAGGTGAAATCCGTTTATTTGATGTCTGGTGCTTATGATTTACTTGTAGAAGTTGAAGGACATAACTTAAGAGAAGTAGCGAATTTTGTATCCGAGAAGCTATCACCAATTGAATCTGTACTTTCAACGAAGACGAATTTTATTCTGAAGAAATATAAACAAGATGGGATTATTCTCGAGGATCACGAAGAAGATACTCGACTCATGATCTCTCCATGATGAAGGAGGAAGTGTGATGATCTTGGATGAAGGGCGTGTTACAGAGCACAAAAAGTCAATGGAATCCTATTTAGCGCCGCTCGTCAGGGAGATCGCTCCTTCGGGCATTCGTAAATTTTTTGATCTCGTTTCTGCTAATAAGGATATTATTACACTTGGTGTGGGCGAGCCTGATTTCGTCACACCATGGCATGTACGTGAAGCATGTGTATACTCTTTAGAACGTGGACGTACAGGATACACCTCCAATGCAGGAATGCCTGAACTTCGTGAAGCTATTGGTCGATATTTAGAGGAGAGCTTCCAGGTCAAATATGAACCCTTGAAGCAGATTTTAGTTACTGTGGGCGGTAGTGAAGCGATAGATTTAGCATTACGTGCACTGATTGTTCCGGGTGATGAGATCCTTATTCCAGAGCCTTGTTATATATCCTATTCGCCGATCACTGCTATTGGAGGCGGTGTTCCAATTGGTATTGAAACAACGTCTGAGAATGGCTTCAAATTAACGGCTGAGGCTTTGGAAGCAAAGATCACACCTAAATCAAAGGTGCTGATATTATGTTATCCAAGCAATCCGACAGGTGCTATCATGACTTACGAGGATTGGCTTCCGATTGCTAAAGTGGTAGAAAAACATGATCTAATCGTTATTTCTGATGAAATTTATGCCGAACTTACGTATGGAGAGAAACACGTTAGTTTTGCATCTATTCCTGGAATGAAGGATCGAACCGTGCTTGTAAGTGGATTCTCCAAGGCATTTGCTATGACTGGATGGCGCATGGGATATGCATGTGCGCATGAAGATCTCATTGCAGCCATGTTAAAGATTCATCAATATACCGTGATGTGTGCTCCAGTGATGGGTCAAGTTGCTGCATTGGAGGCTTTAACAACTAATGGTTTAGAGGAAAAAGATCGTATGATGGAATCTTATAACCAGCGTAGACGTTTGGTTGTTCAGGGGTTACGTGATATTGGACTTGATTGTCATGAACCACAAGGGGCATTTTACGCATTCCCAAGCATTCAAAGTACAGGGTTATCGTCAGATGATTTTGCTCAAAGACTGCTCGTAGAAGCTAAAGTGGCAGCTGTTCCAGGTAACGTCTTTGGACTTGGTGGTGATGGTTTTCTTCGCTGTTCATATGCAACCTCGGTTGCTCAACTGACGGAGGCCCTCGACAGAATAGGCCGATTTGTAGAGAAATTGAAAAAAGGCTGAATATTTTTTAAAGTAACAATATGTTCACTTTTATAATTAGTATATGATATGTTATAATTTGTCTCTAAGAGCAAAAACTATCTAATGGAGGGATTCGATTTGTTTTTTGCCGCTGATTATGAAATACCCAAATATCGGGGAGGTTATATCTCCGAGGGGAAGATTGGTAAATGGCCAAGCAAAACGATAGAATCTTCGAATAGAGAGTTTACATTGGAAGATGAGATCCGTTTGCTCCGCAGCAAGATGGAACAGATATTCATCCAAGAACAGTCATTTACTTCTGAAATTGTTATTGAAATTAGTAGTCTACTAGATTTAAAGATAAATGAATATATGAAGTCATTTCCCACTAAAAAATAATATTTAGATCACAAGGAGGCTCGTAAGTATGAGCCTCCTTTTTATCGGTTCACTATTTATGATATATTGGTCTTATTATCGATTGGGGGAGCAGACATTGAAACGTATTGGGCAATGGATTCTGATTTGCGTAAGTATCATAATGTTGGCAGGTTGTGGGAAAAATGATGCGGATTTTTCTATTTTTTTAACTGAATTTTCGCAAAGTCCTACTGAAATTAGAGAGTCGGTACAGCAAAAAATCCAAGAGAAGCTTGGAGAAGAACCTAAGGTGACGATCACGACAGCGGCATTATACGTTGAACAAAAAATATTGCTAGAATACGCGGCTGGTGAACACGAAATTATCATTGTGCCTGAAGATATTATGAAACGATATACCCAGCAGGGTGCTCATATGGTTCTTGATCAGGATTTCGATTCCGCAAAATTCACCGAAGGTGTATTTGAGGGTGGCGTAATGGATGAAACAACAAATGAGATAATCACTGAGAAGCATCTATTTGCAATTCCTCTCTCAAAAATGAAATTATTTGAAGGTTTGGATTTCCCAACGGAAGGTTTGTTTGCCACGATTCCATTTTCCACGAGTTCAGTTGAGAATTCTGTTAAAGTGATGAAGGCTATGATCGGGGAATAATTGGAGGAGTAACGCTCCAAAAACTAAGAACATGCTTCCGAGGTAAGTTTTTGAAACGTAGAATTATCGGAGAAGCCTAGCTCTCCAAAAACTAAGCATATGCTTCCGAGGCGAGTTTTTGACGTAGTAAAATCAAGGAGTAACGCTCCAAAAACTTTTAGGAGGATTTCAATGAAAGTATACACACGTACAGGCGATAAGGGTGAAACCTCTGTTATTGGAGGGCGAGTGATCAAAGATGATAATCAAGTGGAAGCTTATGGAACGATAGATGAGTTGAATTGTTTCGTAGGACAAGTGATTAGCCTCGTGGAGGGTGAATTATTTGCTGATCTGAAGGAACAGTTGTTAGAGATACAACATGAGTTGTTTGATTGTGGTTCAGATTTAGCATTCGTTAAGCTCAGTGAGAGTAAATATAAAGTGACAGGCGAACTGGTAGAGCGATTGGAACTTTGGCTAGACACGTGTGAGAAAGAGAACCCACCGCTTGAGCGATTTATTCTACCTGGTGGAGACTTGATATCTTCCACTCTCCATGTTTGCCGCACGGTGTGCCGTAGAGCAGAGCGCAGAACAGTTACTTTAGGCAAGGAAAAGGATATAAATCCTGATGTACGTAAATATTTAAACCGTTTGTCTGATTATTTCTTCGTGATTGCAAGAACGGTAAATGCACGTAAAGGAGTAGCAGACATCGAATATGTACGTAGTCAAAAGGTGTTCAAATCAGAGAAATGAGCCAATATTATAATCCAATCACATACGTAGTTTCTGCTGAAGAAGAAGGCTTTAAACTTAAGACGATTTTGCAGAATAGGATGCATATTTCTCGCAAGCTGTTAACACGTTTGAAACAGACTGAGGAAGGTATCATGCTCAATGGTCAAAGAGAGTATATTAGCATTCATGTAAGGAGTGGAGATAGGGTTGAAATACGGATGGAGCAGGAGACTTCTGAAGATATTTTACCTCAGCCCATTCCTTTTGATATTTTATTTGAAGATGACCATCTGTTGATCGTTAACAAAGAGGCAGGTATCATTGTTCATCCCACTAGCGGTCATTACACAAATACGTTAGCGAATGGAGTCGTCCATTATTGGCTTGAACAAGGGAAATCTTTTCGGTTTCGACCGGTTCATAGGCTTGATCAGGAGACAACTGGTGTATTAGTTATCGCTAAGAATCCTTATGTTCATCAACATATCTCTCAGCAGATGATTGATGGACATGTCGACAAGAAATATATTGCATTGGTTCATGGTGTGCCAAGTCCCTCTGAGGGTATGGTAGATGGTCCTATTGATAGAGACCCTTTGGAGCCGCATCGTAGAATTGTGACACCAACAGGGTATAGTTCACTGACACGCTACTGGTTGATTGAAGAATTTAATCAGGCAAGTATGGTGCAACTAAAGTTAGAAACAGGTAGGACACATCAGATCCGTGTGCATATGACTTCGATAGGGTGTCCATTGATTGGTGATTCGTTCTATCGACATCCAATCTATAATACGCTGGATATGGATCAAATAGATGAGCTCACAGGAACGGAAGTTGAGGATAAGTTGAATGATGTGAATGATGTGGTGAGGATTGATCAACTGATAGGTCGCCAAGCACTGCACGCATCGGAGTTGTCATTTGTACATCCTATTCTGCAAGAACGGATGACGATTACTGCACCACTTCCTCTTGATATGGACACACTTCGAAATCAATTACTTCATCACCCACTTGAGGAGGAACAATAAATATGAGTAAACTTGTCATATATCAGTATCCACAGTGTGGTACTTGCCGTAATGCAATGAAATGGTTACGATCCAATGGACATGATCTTGAAACTCGTCATATCGTTGAGGAACCACCAACAGTCTCTGAATTAAATGAATTAATTAATAAGAGTGGGCTAGAACTAAAGAAATTTTTTAATGTGAGTGGAGAAGTATATAAGAGCTTGGGACTAAAGGATAGGCTTGGAAATATGTCCCGCGAGGAACAAATTGAATTACTCTCATCCAATGGGAAGTTAATTAAACGACCTATCGTAAGTAGTGGGGAGCAAGTGACGGTTGGCTTTAAAGAAGATCAATATGCCAATGTTTGGTGAAGTGAGTAATTCCACAAAGCCTTAATAAAGGTGTGATATACTTAGCCTATCACCGCCATCAGCGCGGAAGAAAGATATATATAAGGAGCGGTTAAAAGAGTGACAAGTCAGAAAAAACAATCTTTAATGCTGGTCGATGGAATGGCTTTATTATTTAGAGCGTATTTTGCATCGGCTTCTAGTGGATATATCCGTCGTACAAAGGCTGGCGTACCTACCAATGCTATCTATGGGTTCGTACGTTATTTTTGGGATGCTGTCCAAACATTTGATCCGAGTCATGTCGTTTGTTGCTGGGATCTGGGCGGAACTACTTTTCGTGCTCAGGAATATTCGGCTTATAAAGGAAATCGTTCGGAAGCACCTGAAGATCTTATTCCTCAATTCTCGCTAATCCGTGATGTCATTGAAAGTTTCGGAATTCCTAATGTAAGTTATCAAGGATTTGAGGCAGATGACTGCATTGGTACGTTAGCAACACAAATCAGTCAAGAAATGAATGTTACGATATTAACAGGGGATCATGATTTACTTCAACTTGTGAGCCCGACAACGAGTGTCATTATTATGAAAAAAGGACAGGGTAATTATAAAGTATATACTCCTGAATCTTTGTATGAAGAAAGACAGCTTCATCCTCGTCAAATCATTGATATGAAGGCACTGATGGGTGATGCCAGTGATAATTACCCTGGTGTTCGTGGAATAGGAGAAAAGACAGCGATCAAGCTTATTCAGGAATATGAATCAATTGAGGGGATTCTTGAGAACCTCGATCAACTCTCATCGAGCGTGCGTACGAAGATAGAGAATGATCTGGATATGCTACATTTATCACGCAGGCTCGCAGAAATTCATTGTAAAGTACCCGTTGAGTGCGCAGTGGATGGTTGCCAGCTTGAAATAGACAATGTTCTGATTTCGTCCAAGTTCGAAGAATTGGAAATGAAGAGCTTATGTCAATTGATTGGAGTTGAAGCGGTCTAAGTGAGCAGATCATGGTTTAAGTCAAAGCGAAAAAGAATGGTATTGATTGTCATGCTTGCAATAATAATGACATTATCCTGTATACTTCCTGGGCGTATGAATACCTCGTATGCAGCTTCTAAGTCTGCTATCAGAAATGAAGTGAAAAAGGTAACGGTTAGTGGGCGAAGCTTTAACGTACGGACCGTGTCGATTCCTAAAGGAGTACCAACTACTGTTGGGCTAGCAAAGGGGAAAGTGGGGTTGACTCAAGACTTCAACGCCATTGTAAAAACATATCGTGCAGAAGCGGCAATAAATGGGGCTTTCTTTGAAGCTTATGGAGGTCCACCGGATCCTTATGGAAATCTGATTGTGGACGGAAAGATAGCGCATATGGGACACTATGGGACTACGATTGGTTTTAAATCTGACGGAACCGCACTTATGGATAGTCTTAGATTAAGTCTTTCGGGTAAAGTATCTAGAACCGTAGGCAGTCCTATAGGCTGGTATGCGACCTTTATTAATAGGACGCCTTTGGCAAATGCTAATGTTAGCATTTTATATACAGAAGAACGTGGGAGTCGTGTTGGATTTAAGGGTGGTATTGCCGTTGTGATAGAGAACGGCAAAGTTACGTACAAAGGACCGAATGACAATGTTATAATTCCAAAAGAGGGTTATGTTCTTATATGTAACGGTACAGAGAAGTCGATGGCCGAACGCTTTGAGGTTGGAGCGGATGTGGAGATGAGCGTTACGTATAAAGACGATAAGGGACAAGCCCTTCCTTGGGAGGAAGTCATTACGGCAGTTGGAGCTGGACCCCGACTAGTGAAGGACGGAAAGGTTTCAGTAACTCCTGCTGCTGAAGGCTTTAAAGATCAGAAGATTTTAAGTAGTGCTGCTGCACGTAGTGGAATTGCGATTATGGCAGATGGATCTGTTATGCTTGCTACAGTCTCAGGGGCGACTATGAAGCAGTGGGCTGAAGTGATGCACAAGATGGGTGCTAAACAAGCTATGAACCTGGACGGAGGGGCGTCCTCCGCACTTTACAGCGGAGGGAAAGTGCTTACTCCAGCGGGACGATTACTAAGCAATACGTTAATATTTGGAAGCAACCTGAATAGAAATCCGTAAGTATAAATCAAAAGTCATAAGGGGGATTTGTCAACATGGGATTATTAGGAGCTATTGAAGCAGGTGGGACGAAGTTTGTTTGTGGTATAGGTACGAAGGATGGTGAAGTTGTGGAGAGGGTTAGCTTTCCAACAACAACACCAGAGGAGACAATGGCACAGGTAGTCTCCTTTTTTGAGGGGAAAGATATTGAAGCGATTGGGGTTGGTTCTTTTGGGCCCATCGATCCAATTAAAGAAAGCGATACATATGGTTATATCACAACCACACCGAAACCACATTGGAGCCAGTACAATATTGTTGGACATATGAAATCTAAATTCGATGTTCCAATCGGGTTCGATACGGATGTGAATGGAGCTGCTCTGGGTGAACATCTATGGGGTGCAGGACAAGGCCTCGATAGCTGTATATATATTACCGTGGGTACAGGTATTGGCGCTGGAGCTGTCGTTAACGGAAAAATGTTGCATGGCCTATCTCATCCTGAAATGGGACATATTGTCGTTCGGCGTCATCCAGAAGATTCATATAAGGGGACATGCCCTTATCATGCGGATTGTTTAGAGGGACTAGCAGCAGGACCAGCAATCAGCGGGCGTTCTGGATTGCAAGGTGTTGAATTAAAAGTGGATCATCCGGCGTGGGAGATGGAAGCATATTATTTAGCGCAGGCTTTAATGAATTATATATTGATATTATCTCCGCAAAAGATCATTATGGGTGGTGGCGTTATGAAGCAGAAACAGCTCTTTCCGCTGATTCAACGCGAGCTCCGTCATCTTCTGAATGGTTATGTACAGCATGCATCCATTAATAAAGATATAGAGCAGTATATTGTTTCTCCTCAACTAGGTGACAATGCAGGACTTTGTGGAGCGCTCGCGCTTGCACGGTTAGCACTTGAGGAAGTTTAATTACGAACACTGGTAGATATGAATTCACGTTGACGAAATTACAGTATATGGTATTATAGGGATAACAGTATAACATGGTCCGACCGAGGAAGCACCTCTCTTACATTATTGTAAGGGTGGTGCTTTTTTTGCGTGTTGTACTGAATGATAGGGAGGGATGAAATATGCAGGTTGTTTTTATGAATCGATTAGTCAAAGGATCACAAAGTGATGAGGAAGCGGCAGCGCAAGTATGGATTGGTGAGGAGGAAGGGGTTTGGCATCTAGGATGGCGAGATTTCCAGATGAACGAAGAATTCGTTGATTCTTCATGGTACGAAGGCGATTCATGGAATGAGTTACTATGCATTTATCGTCACGGGCTTGCCATCAAGCTTGGAGAGGGTTACCGACCTATCGTAGAAGGTGTATTCCATGAAGAAGAAGAGCAACGTTATCGCGGTCAGAGTGTTCAGAAACTATATTGTTATAGTGAATTTCATCCTGAGGAAAATTTATATAACGAGTTATGTGCATGGAGACGTAGGAGAGCTGTTTCTGAACGAAAGGCTCCTTATTTCATTGCAAGTAATAAATTGTTACGGCTAATCAGTAGCTTTATTCCTCACAATGTGGACGAGCTAATGCAACTACCTGGCGTAGGTGATAACAAAGCAGGGGACTATGGACCGGATATTTTAGAGATAACAGCTAAAGTAGCACGCAATCATAACTTTCCTTTAAATTGGGTTTACGCTGAATTAAACGAAGAGGTTTATATGACTTGGGTATTCAAACAGAAGGAGCAGAAATACAAACTTGAGCTTGATCAATATAGGATGCGTCGAACTCTTATGATGGGTATATCGGGTGGGAAGAACCTGGGGCAGTTAGAACAGGAATGTAATACACCACGCAAAGAAATTGTTGAAGCATTGGAGGAACTAGAGAAGGAAGGTTACGATACGGAGCATCTTATACAGAATGAACTACAGGAAATGCCTAGTGACGAGCAGAATGCAGTATGGTCAGCACTTGAAGAGCTGGGGGATATGTTCTTAAAGCCAGTTCTACAAAAGGTGTATGGTGAGAGTAAAGAGGCTATTGCCAGAGGAAGTATAGATCTATTGTATGAACGTATACGCTTGATTCGTATCCGCTTTCGACGGGATCAGGAATCTAAACGGAACGTCGGTTAAATATAACACAAGGACGAAAGATTCTCTTTAGACAGAGCATCTTTCGTCCTTGTGCGATGATTAGATCCAATCCTTTTTTTTGAATATGAGGAACATACCGAAACCTAAAGTCGCCATGATACCGATGATCATGAAATAGCCATACTTCATGTCTAATTCAGGCATGTTTTTAAAGTTCATTCCATAAATCCCGGTAATAAGTGTTAACGGAATGAAGATGGTCGTGATAGCCGTAAATACCCTCATAATTTCATTTGCACGGTTAGCGATACTGGACTGGTAAGCTTCTCGTAAGTTACCCATAAGGTCACGATAGGTTTCGAAAGTTTCTGTGATTTTCACAGCATTCTCATAAATATCGCTGAAATACTTCTGTAATTGGTCGTCAATCAGTCGTAGATCCTTTTTGTTAAGAATGTTAATGACTTCTTTTTGAGGTCCAAGAACTTTCTTCAGCCACAATATTTCACTTCGTAGTCCAATGATTTCAATAAGATGAGATTTCTTAGTGTGCATTAGAATATCTTCTTCTAATTTCTCTATTCTGGCTTCGATTCGATCACCTACAGTGAAATAGTTATCCACAACTAAGTCAATGAGCAGATATAAGAACCGATCGGGTGAACTTACCTCTTGCTCCCAAAGGATGGGTTTTAGTGAACGAAGTTCATTTATTTTTTGATTCGTAACGGTAATAATATAATTTCTCCCTAAGAATACACTCAAGGCTCGTAGGAAAATTTCTTCATCATCGAACCGGATACTGTTGACGACAATGAAGTAATGGTTCTCATATATTTCAATCTTAGGGCGCTGTTCATCTTCACTAAGACAATCCTCAACAGCTAGATCGTGTAAAGAAAAGAGAGGTTGCAATAACATGAGATCCTCTGCATCTGCGTCGATCCAATAGAATCCTTCTTCAGGTGGGGTTAGTGTAGTTTGGATGTCATCAATGGGGGTGAATACCCCAGAATTAACCAATCGAATTTTCATTAGTCTTCACTCCTTCATCCCCATGATCTGCCATGGGTAGCGCTTAGTTACGCGCATAGAAAAGAGATCAGTCTAGTTATTGGAATGGAGCTAAAGGTAAGGAGAGAGGATCCTTACACACGGAGAAATTGAATAGCTCCTTCCTCCAACAGGCTGGTTCTAGTCCTATGCGGTTGTGTTGTACAATTAATCAGCTTGGGCTTCGGGTCGCCGTCCATCTTCCATGTCACCTCTTCTTTAACCAGGATATAATACTTGTCTAGTATAACGTCCTCCTAACATCCTTTCAAGAAGAAAAAAGGTTGCTTAGTCTAGTCTACAGCTTATGAGGATGGAGTGATCTATGTGTTAGTGAGTTAAAAATTTATCTGTAAAATTGTAGTTCGCTTCTTGACGAAGGTAACGTTATGATTTAAAGTGAATTCAGGTATAAATATTTACCAATTACAAATCAAACTATAAATGAATAAAGCGAAATCTTATCAAGAGCAGGTGGAGGGACAGGCCCGATGAAACCCGGCAACCGGCGTTTAATAACGCACGGTGCTAATTCTTGCAGGAAGATTTGTCGAATTGTCGGCAAATCCTTCTTGAGAGATGAGAGAGGCGCATAGATTAACGATGATGACCTTTCTCCTATGGATTTTTCCTATGGATTTAGGTTGTTTTTGTTTATAAAACCCTTTCCTCAGTCATGATTATCGCCGATGTCAGCCAAAGGAGTGTAATCAGCATGCCGATTAAGATTCCAGATACGTTACCAGCGAAAGAAATACTTGCTGGGGAGAACATATTTGTCATGGATGAAAGCCTGGCTTACCACCAAGATATCCGTCCCCTGCGAATTGCGATTCTCAATTTGATGCCTACGAAAGAAACGACGGAAACACAATTACTTCGTTTACTTGGGAATTCACCACTTCAGGTGGAAATTGTATTGTTGCATCCAAGCTCACATACTTCCAAGAACACATCTGAAGAATATTTAAGAACATTCTATAAGACGTTTGACGAAGTTAAATTTAGACGTTTCGATGGCCTTATCATTACAGGAGCGCCCGTGGAACAAATGGAATTCAAAGACGTTAACTATTGGGAAGAATTGCAGGAAATATTTGAATGGAGTAAGACTCATGTGACATCGACACTTCATATATGTTGGGCTTCTCAAGCAGGTCTCTATCACCACTTTGGCGTGCCTAAATACGATACTGGCGAGAAAATATTTGGTGTATTCTCACATACCGTCAACTCACCGAATGTGAAATTGTTAAGAGGTTTTGATGAAGTGTTTCATGTACCTCAATCCCGTCATACGGAATTCCGTCGCGAGGATATTGAAGGAATTGCTGAACTGGAGATCTTGTCGGAATCAGAAGAGTCGGGTATTTATATTGTGGCGACCAAAGATGGCAAGCAAATATTTGTCACAGGTCACTCCGAATACGATCCTTTTTCATTGAAATGGGAATATGAACGTGATGTAGCGAAAGGGCTAGAAATAGATTTGCCGAAACATTATTATCCTAAAAATGACCCTAATCGTGTACCTCCAGCAATATGGCGTGCACATGCAAGTTTATTATTTGCAAATTGGCTGAATTATTATGTATACCAAGAGACACCTTTTGATATTGGAGAAACGCTGGAAGTATGGCCGCAAATATAACAGACCAGAAGGGGAGAAGAAGAATGAAGGAGAAAAGGTTACGAATAGAGAGTCGCTTGGCTCAAATCGGATCCATTGAGGAGCCAATAACAGGAGCAATCAATTTCCCTATCTATCAGGCGACAGCTTTTCGTCATCCTCAACTAGGGAAAAGTACAGGTTTTGATTACGCTCGTACGAAGAATCCAACCCGTAAAGTGTTAGAAGATGCTTCTTCTCAACTAGAGTCTGGAGATGCAGGCTTCGCATGTAGCTCAGGAATGGCTGCCTTGCAGACCGTCTTCGCGATGTTCGGTCAAGGGGATCATCTTATTGTTTCATTAGATTTATATGGAGGTACCTATCGGCTGTTAGAACGAATTCTTTCCAGATTTGGAGTAAGTGCCTCTTATGTGGACACGAATGACCTGGATGCATTAGAGAGTAACAGACGTCCTAACACGAAGGCTGTTTTTATTGAAACACCTACGAATCCGTTGATGATGATTACGGACATTGAAGCTGTCTGTTTGTGGGCACAACGTCATCAATTGCTTACCATCGTTGATAACACGTTAATGACGCCGTTCTTTCAACGGCCGTTAGAATTAGGTGCAGACATTGTCGTTCATAGTGCTACGAAATACTTAGGCGGTCATAACGATGTTTTGGCAGGAATCATCGTGACAAAAGGTAAAGAATTATCTGAAGAGATGTTCTTCCTTCATAATTCTATCGGAGCGGTACTCGGACCGTCAGACTCATACCAACTGATGCGTGGAATGAAGACATTGGCACTACGGATGGAACGTCATGAGAGTAATGCGATCGCAATAGCTGAGTTCCTACTTACTCATGAAACGGTAGCGGAAGTATTTCATCCGTACCTTAAGGATCATCCTGGACATGATATCCAAAAGAAGCAATGTAGTGGTAACACGGGGATATTCTCTTTTAAAGTAAAAGATGCTCGTTATGTGGAACCGTTACTTAGACATATTAAATTAATTGCGTTTGCAGAAAGTCTGGGTGGGGTTGAATCTTTGATGACTTATCCAGCAGTGCAGACACATGCAGATATTCCACTGGAAATTCGCGAAGCGATTGGTGTAGATGATAGACTACTTCGATTCTCTGTTGGTATAGAACATGTAGAGGATTTAATTGCAGATCTTGGAGGGGCACTAGATGCAGCTCGTGAAGAAATTGAAGGAGGACAATAAGGATGAGTAATCAACAAGATTCCGGAAAACATTCTCAAGCAGACTTTGCAACGAAGCTAATACATTTCGGATCGGAAATTGACCGTACGACTGGGGCATCTAGCGTTCCAATCTATCAAGCCTCAACGTTTCATCATGAAGATGTATTTAATCCACCTCAATATGATTACAGCCGTTCAGGCAATCCTACACGTCAAGCTTTAGAGGATTATATTGCTCTATTAGAGGGCGGTGCGCGAGGGTTTGCTTATGCTTCAGGAATGGCGGCTATCTCTAGTACATTTATGCTGTTATCGTCTGGTGAACATGTCATTGTCACTGAAGATGTTTATGGTGGAACGTATCGTCTCTTAACAAGTATTCTGAGTAGATTGGGTATTGAGACAACGTTCGTTGATATGACAGATTTGGACCAGGTGAAGGGCGCACTTAAGCCTAATACCAAGGCTGTTTATATGGAGACGCCGTCTAATCCTACATTGAAAATTACAGACGTTGCAGCGGTCACTAACTGGGCTAAAGAGAATGATCTTATTACCATATTGGACAATACGTTTATGACGCCTTACTATCAACGTCCAATTGAACAAGGTGTGGATATTGTCATCCATAGTGCCACTAAATTTCTAGGGGGGCACAGTGACGTTCTTGCAGGACTTACTGTAGCTCGGACAGCTTCCATTGGCCACCAGTTAAAGCAACTTCAGAATGGCTTAGGTACAGTTCTGGGTCCGCAGGATTCGTGGCTTCTTATTCGAGGTATGAAGACGCTGAAAGTACGTATGAATCAAAGTGAAATTAGTGCTGGTAAGCTTGCGTCTTGGCTTAATGAAAGAAAGGATATTTCTGCTGTGTTCTATCCTGGATTGATAGACCATCCAGGCAGAGAAATTCACGAGAAACAGTCAACGGGTTATGGCGCAGTTGTGTCTTTCGATGTTGGGTCAGGAGAACGTGCGAAGAAAGTGCTCAATAAAGTTCAGATTCCATTGGTTGCTGTAAGTCTGGGGGCGGTTGAAAGTATTCTATCTTATCCTGCGATGATGTCTCATGCTGCTATGCCAGTCGAAGTTCGTGCTGAGCGCGGGATTACAGATGGATTACTTCGTTTCTCTGTCGGTTTAGAGGATATCGAGGATCTAATTAATGATCTCAATCAGGCGCTTCAAGAGGACTAAGAACGAACGACAGACAGCATCGTATACACGGTGCTGTTTTTTTTTGAGTCTATTATGTTAAGATTGGGTGGTAAGTTTATTTTTCTTATTATCATATTAAGGGAGGTTGCCTTTATGAATACAGTAGATCGTATATTAGAAAAAGCAATTCGAGGAGAACGTCTTAATCTAGAAGAAGGCGTTAGACTTATGGAGAGTAACGAGATTGAGAAATTAGGACACACAGCAGATATTCTCATGAAACGGATACACCCTGACCCGATTACGACTTTCGTTATTGGTCGCAATGTTAACTATACTAATATTTGCGATACATATTGTCGGTTCTGTGCGTTCTACAGAGCGCCGGGTTCAAGTGAAGGGTATGTGCTACCGGATGAAGCCATCTTTCAGAAGATTAAAGAAACGGAGGATGTGGGTGGTACCGAAATTCTGATGCAAGGTGGAACAAATCCAGATCTTCCATTTAATTATTATACGGACCTGCTCAGAGGAATTAAGCAACGATTCCCTAACATTACGATGCATTCCTTCTCGCCTGCTGAAATACGCACAATGCATAAGGTTTCTGGATTATCACTAGAAGAAGTCGTTCGCGAGCTTCATGAAGCGGGGCTTGATTCGCTTCCAGGTGGAGGCGCCGAAATTTTGGATGATCGTATTCGTAAAAAGATTAGCCGATTAAAAGGCACTTGGCGCGAATGGATGGATGTTATGCAAATAGCGCACAAGCAAGGAATGAACACTAGCGCCACAATGGTTATCGGTTTTGGCGAAACGATGGAAGAAAGAGCACTTCATATGTTGCGTATTCGTGACGCGCAAGATGAGTGTATTACGAATAAGTATAACTCCAAAGGGTTCTTGGCATTCATCCCATTTACTTTTCAACCGGATAATACGAACTTTGTACGCGAACGTGAGACACCGGAGGCTTATCTGAAGACTGTAGCGGTTGGTCGCATTTTACTTGATAATGTGCCACATTTACAATCATCATGGGTAACGATGGGTCCTGAGATAGGTAAATTGTCTCTGAGCTACGGATGTAATGATTTCGGAAGTACGATGATGGAAGAAAACGTGGTTTCCTCTGCAGGAACAGTTCATAAGGTGAATATAGAATCTATCGTCGAACTGATCCGTGATGCGGGTAAAATTCCAGCTCAACGTAATACTAGATATGATATCTTGAAAGTGTTTGAAGATGGAACAACGGTTGATCGTGATTTTGTAATGCAAAATTAAATAGTACCCATTAAGGGGCTGTCCCAGAGGTCTGTATAATGATCTCTGAGATCAGTCCCTTTTTAAAATATAAGAAAGTCACTTGATACTCTATTCCTAATATTTCCGTTGAAACGGGTGCCGTCCTTGGAGAAGGACGGCGCAGCCGTTTCTACTTGTTTCCATCGTATAGTTCTGGCTTAAAAAAAGCATACGGACACGTAACTGAGAAATGTTAGCTTGTTTTCCACTAACCCCTTCCGTATATCCTCTGTTCAGGGACCATATACTTAACAAGGATAATGAAAGGAGTGTTCTCCATGGTACTATTCAGCATATCAGCTACGACAGCGGGCGCAGAAAAAGTAACATTTGAAAGCATTATTTTGAGAAAAAACAAAGAACTACATAAGAAATACAAGGCATTGAAATTCTCATGTGTTTCAAGTGAGGGCACTTCAGTGTGGCAATGCATGGGGAATGAACAGAAAATCGCCTTGGGTGATGGAATGATCATTCTATACCAACTTGCTGCAGAGGCAGCTGCTGAAATCATCTTAGAAATAAAGGAACAACATATAATTAGAACGTTGCTTCGTGATGAATTTGATTTCTCCGGTAAAGAGGAGTCTGAGCGAATTATAAAGCATTGCGTCTCTTTATTAGAGAAGGGGAAAGGCACTCCGAACGAACCGTGGAAACGTCGGTATCTGATGCTTACTAAGAGCTTACAACAGTGCTTACTGGAGAGTTCTGATTTAAATATAGATGGATTTATTTCCTTTCGACTTCAAAATTATGGTGTAGAACTGCGGGAGATCATCGAATATGCTGTAGATGAGTTCTTGGTTGATCGACAGTATGAAGAATTTGTAGGGTTACTCAAATATTTCGTGTACTTTCAGGAACCACAGATTCCATTAGTTCACGTTGTTCATAAGGGAGGACAGGAACTGTTATTGTTCGATGAGTTCATGAATCCCTTAGAAAATAAATCCAACGAAGGTGTTTTCGTAGAAAGAATTGATCAACAGGATATGGAAATGGAAGATGCCGTTGTTAGTACCCTTATTTCGGTATCACCAGCTAAATTAATTCTCCATACACGTGATACACAAATGCCAGCTGTCAAAACGTTGTTGCAAATATTCGATAAACGGGTAGAGATATGCCACTATTGCCCAGACTGCGATGTTTTCTTTAGGGAGAAAGAGAAGATATGACTTGACGTTTCGTGTCAGCTAGAATTATAATAACTGTTAAATTGACTAAAAGCATTGACGAAGACATGAACCACGAAGAATAGGGCTGTTCAGAGAGAGGGAACGTAGGCTGCAATTCCCTTCAGTTACCAACGTAGGTTTACCCCTTTGTAGTTGCGATTATGAACTTCTCTAATATATATGTTTTAGAGCATAGTAAGAATCGCCGGTTCATTACCGTTACCAAATGCTGATGAAGGACATTGGGTGTGCATTCAATGAATTGAATGCATGTATATACAATTGTCAAATTAGGGTGGAACCACGGGTGATAACACTCGTCCCTTTACCGGGATGGGTGTTTTTTTGTTGTCTTTTTTTGAAGAATAGAAATTATTAGGAGGGATTTACGTGGCAGTTAGCATTAAATTACCGGACGGTTCCGTTCGTGAGTATGCTGAGGGTAGCAGTATTGAAGATGTGGCAGCGTCCATAAGTAGTGGTCTGAAAAAGAGTGCAGTAGCAGGTAAATTTAATGGGGCTGTGGTGGATTTATCTACACCATTAGTAGAAGGAGCACTCATTGAAATTGTGACACTGGATTCGCCAGAAGGTATTGAGGTAATGCGTCATAGTACTGCTCATGTCATGGCACAAGCCGTGAAGCGTTTGTTCGGTAACAAGGAGGTACATCTAGGCATAGGTCCTGTGATTGAAGATGGTTTCTTTTACGATATGGATCTTGAGCATCCTCTCAACCCAGAAGATTTACAGAAGATTGAGAAGGAAATGGAACGTATTATTGGTGAGAACTTACCGATTACTCGTAAAGAAGTTAGTCGTGAAGAAGCGCTACAAATATTTGGTGATCTTGGAGACCCGTATAAGATCGAATTAATTAACAATCTTCCAGAAGACAGCATTATCTCGATGTATGATCAGGGTGAATTCTTTGACCTTTGTCGTGGACCACACTTACCTTCAACAGGAAAAATTAAAGTGTTTAAGTTGATGAATGTTGCCGGAGCATATTGGCGCGGAGACAGTAAAAATAAGATGTTGCAACGTATCTACGGAACCGTATTCCCTAAAAAAGCACAATTGGACGAGTATTTGCATTTCCTAGAAGAAGCGAAGAAACGCGATCACCGTAAATTAGGCAAAGAGTTGAAAATGTTCACATTCTCACCTCTTGTAGGGCAAGGTCTTCCACTGTGGTTGCCTAAGGGTGCTAAATTACGTCGTACATTGGAACGTTATATCGTAGATATGGAAGAAAATCTAGGTTATCAACATGTCTATACGCCAGTGCTTGGTAATGTGGAACTTTACAAAACTTCAGGTCACTGGGAACATTACCAAGAAGATATGTTCCCCAAAATGGAACTTGATAACGAGGAACTCGTGTTACGTCCTATGAACTGTCCTCACCATATGATGGTGTATAAGAGTGATATGCGTAGTTACCGAGATCTACCTATTCGTATCGCTGAGCTTGGTATGCAGCACCGTTATGAAATGTCAGGAGCTTTGACAGGATTACATCGTGTTCGTGCGATGACGCTGAACGATGCGCATATCTTCTGCCGCCCGGATCAGATCAAGGAAGAATTTAAACGTGTTGTTACACTGATCACTAAAGTGTATGAAGACTTTGGAATCAAGGAATACCGCTTCAGATTGTCGTACAGAGACCCTCTGGATACTGAGAAGTATTGGCCGGATGATGAAATGTGGGAATCAACACAACGTATCCTTCGTGAAGTTGTAGAAGAAATGGGGCTTCCATTCTTTGAAGCTGAAGGCGAAGCGGCATTCTACGGTCCTAAGTTGGACGTGCAGGTGAAGACAGCCCTTGGTAAGGAAGAGACGCTTTCTACAACTCAAATAGATGTGCTATTACCTGAACGATTCGAATTAGAATATGTTGGTGATGATGGGCAGAAACATCGTCCAGTCGTCATTCACCGTGGTATTCTTGGAACAATGGAGCGCATGACTGCATTCCTACTTGAGAACTTTGCGGGTGCACTTCCACTTTGGTTGTCTCCGGTTCAAGTAAAGGTTATTCCAGTATCAGGTGCTTTCGAAAGTTACGCGAATAAGGTTGTAGACAAGTTGAAACTTAGTGGCATTTCGGTTGAAGCTGACTTACGTAATGAGAAGTTAGGATACAAAATTCGTGAAAGCCAACTTGAGAAAATACCGTATATGTTCGTAATTGGTGAGAATGAAATGAATAGTGGTACCGTTTCAATCCGTAAACGTGGTGAGGGAGATATCGGGGCTAAGCCTCTCGATGAGGTCATTTCCATGTTGAAGGATGAGATTTCAAATCACCGTATTTCATAATTTCTAACCATATTTAATGGAGTAATCGTTCTTTGTTTAGTAAAGGGTTGTCAGGCCAAATTCATATGGCTTGACAACCCTTTATGTATATATATCCGTTGTATTGGGAACCCTCGCTAGTAAGGGGGAGATTTTCATATGAATAAAATTATATCTTGGCAAAGAATTTTGATCGGTGTATTCATCGCTGGAATGATGATGGGTGAGAATAAATCGTATGCTTCCATGAGTCTTACTCAGTGTAGCTATGCCGGAATGACAATAAATACATGTTACCAACAACAGCAATATTACGCTCGTGATACGAATACAAAGAATATTGCAACTGCATTGAAGACGAAGCAACCCACCAAACAAGTAACGAAGCCAACACCGAAGAAAGTAACAACGCAAGCAACAAGTAAAGTAAAGGGTCCGTTCATCGCAGTTCTAGCTCCAAGCCAGGCGCAGGTTATTCGAACTGTTAAGGTTGTCGCAACAGGCTACACGGCGGGCTATGAATCTACGGGTAAACGGCCGAGCCATCCCGAATATGGGATTACCTATTCAGGTGTTAAGGTGAAACGTGATAAGAACAAGATATCAACGATTGCTGCGGACCCTAAGGTATTTCCATTAGGTAGCATTCTATATATTCCGGGTTATGGATACGGTGTTGTCGCTGATACAGGTTCCGCCATTAAAGGGCGCAAGATTGACCTTTATTTTGCTACAACAAAGCAAGTGTATAAAGAATGGGGTAAGAAAAGTGTGGAAGTACAAGTAATCAGGCGCGGAAATGGGAAATGTTCGGAAAAGATGTTACGAAGTCTAGGTAAAGCCATCGAGACTTATAAATCGTTACCTTCTTTTGTGCTTGAGAAATCCATCTGAGTCAACGAATGTATTTGATTTTATCACTGCTGCATAATTTTCCGTCCGCGTTACATACTATGGACTGGGGAAAAGCATTGAAGCCCTACTTAAAGCTTGCACATGCAAGTCTAAGAGGAGGTGAAATCTCATGCCAAATAATCAAAATCAGAATTCAAGACAAAAGAAAGTACAAGATAATTTCAAAACACCGAATGAAAAGTTTAACGCTGAATTTGCTGAGGAAAATGGTCAAATTCAGAAACCAAATAAAGTACAAGAAAATTACAAAACGCCAAATGAAAAGTATAATGCGGAGTTTGAATCTCAAAACTAATTTGTGAATCAATGAGATCTCCAAACGTACTTCTCGGACAAGCTAAGAATGCCCTCAACTCATACGTTGAGGGCATTCTTTATGCGCTTTTGTCCTCCGCCTCTAGACCGAGTATTTTTCATTCTGTGGTCGGTATCCGAAAAGGCAAGTCTGTTGTACACTAAGGATAACGAAAGAGGATAAGGGGAGTTAAACATGAGAAAAGGATGGTCCGATCGTTTCTTTGGTGGATTAGTACTTATTGGTATTGGCGTCATATTTTTACTTCAGCAAATGGGGTATGTGGATATTAGTTTAGGATCTATTATTTCGACATATTGGCCGCTGATTTTAATATATGCTGGTTTGAAAAACTTGCTAACCTCACGTGGTAAAGGTGGTTCTTTTTTAGGAGCTTTTATTCTTATTGCTGTCGGAGGATATTTTCAAGCACGTGCATTAGATTGGGATATTTTAAGTCCGGGTGATTTCTTTAAGTACTTAGTTCCTGGATTCTTAATTTTATGTGGACTCCATGTCATATTCAAGCCGCATCGTTCCGAGCCTAGTAAGAAAATGAAGCCACCTATTGTACCTATTTCACCTTTAGGATATCCACCAGAGCCATCTGAACTACCCAATTTATCCGATCTAGATGAAGGAACTGAGTCGACGTTAGATAAGCAATTTGAAGAGAAGTTTGGGGTTTCTTTTGCAGATAAAAACCAGGAAAAAAAATCAGGCACCTTTGATATGGATTTTGATGATGACTCTGATAAGTATGAGGAAGAAGATTCGTATAACAATTGCGATAGAAGAAATAAATTTAAGGATAAATACAAAGATAAATACAATCGTAAATTCGAAAGCTTCAGCGATGGTGAGAAGATCAATAAGTCTGCTTTCATTGGGGACGTTCATATGGGACGTGAGTATTTCGAACTAAAGCCTACTAACATATCTCAGTTTATTGGAGATACGGTACTTGATCTAACGAAAGCTCAAATTCCTTATGGTAAGACGAAGATTAATATTTCTGCCTTCATCGGCGATATTAAAATATATGTTCCTGATGATATGGATTTGGGAATCAAGGTGAATTCAAGTTCCTTTATTGGAGATATGTCCATCTTATCTGAATCAAAAAGTGGGTTCATGAGTTCCGTTCAAACTTCCAGTACCTATTTTAAAGAATCCCAAAAGAAAATAGTCATTAATGTCAGTGCTTTTATAGGTGATATTAAAGTGAATAGGGTAGGTTAAGGTAATGGTGAAAATTCTTAAAAATACGAAATGGTTGTTACTGTTTTATTTCTTATTAAGCGGAGTCGTAATGGCCGGAGTTATATATATGGGGATTTACATGGGATATATTGAAGTTATAGACAATGTGATGTGGTTGTACTACTCGCTTGGTATTATCATATTCACAGTGGTTATAGGGTATATGGCAGGGCAACGTATTCAGCGAGGAATTGATGTTCTAGATCTTAATATGTTACAGGTAGCCAAAGGGAATCTATCCGTACGGATGCCTGTAGCAGAGGATCAATCGTTCGCACGCGTATACCACGAGTTCAATAACATGATAGATACGGTTGAGAAGAAGATGAAATTATTGCAGCGCTTAGGTGTACAAGAAGTAGTGAATAAGGAGAAGGCTGCAGAGAATGCAGTATTAGAAGAACGACGACGAATGGCTAGAGATCTGCATGACACAGTCAGTCAGCAGCTCTTTGCCATTCATATGTCTGCTTCAGCTCTTCCTAAGGTATTGGTACACAATGAGGAGCAGGGGAAGGTGGTATTAGAACAGCTAATAACGATGTCACATCTGGCACAGAAGCAAATGCGTGCACTCATTGCTCAACTTCGGCCCGTGGAACTTGAAGGTACATGTCTGGCTGAGGCTTTGGAGAAATGGTTCCCCGATTATTGTCGTCAGAATGGACTTAAGGGAATGAAGGAACTAGAATTGCAAGGCGAGTTATCTGAAGCGATAGAACATCAATTATTTCTTATTATTCAAGAAGCTATGGCCAACATTGTGAAGCATGCACATGCGGTTTTAGTTAGTATGTCTTTACGAGAAGATCAACATCAGGTGGTGCTCAGTCTGAGTGATGATGGTCAGGGGTTTAACGAAGGGCTACAGAAACAAGGGTCGTATGGACTTCTTACGATGCGAGAAAGAGCTGAGAAACTGGGTGGTCATGTAGAGATCATTAGTAAAGAAGGCGCAGGCACAACGATCCGCGTACATATTCCTAAATTTACTCCTGGGGAGAATGATTCTGATTTACGTTAATTCTACATATGAGGGGGAAGTATAAACATGGAAGGAAACATCCGGATTCTACTTGTAGATGATCATGATATGGTTCGTATGGGGCTAAAAACGTATTTGATGTTGGAGCCAAAGTTCGAAGTCATTGGGGAAGCAAGGAATGGTCAAGAAGCATTGGATATGCTAAGGGTTGGATTGCCGGAAGGCCCTCCAGATTTAATTCTTATGGATTTGATGATGCCCATCATGAATGGTGCCGAGACGACTAAGGCAGTACTTAAAGAACATCCTCTTATGAAAATAGTTATCCTAACTAGTTTCCTAGAAGATAATCTAGTAGTGGATGCTATAGAAGCTGGAGCTGTTAGTTATGTGCTTAAGACGGTATCTGCGGAGGAACTCATATATGCGCTACAAGGTGCATTTAGAGGAATGCCAGTGATGACAGGGGATGTTTCTCAAGCGTTAACGCGGGGCATTCGCCAACGGACAGTCGAAGCTGATTCATCAGGACTTACAGAACGAGAGAAGGAAGTTCTCCTCCTTATTGCAGAAGGAAAGAGTAACAAGGATATTGCTGAGGAACTACACATTAGTATTAAAACCGTTAAGACACATGTTAGTAATTTGCTGATGAAGTGTGAATTAGATGATCGAACTCAGCTCGCTATTTTTGCACATCGAAAAGGTTGGGCGTAGATAAAATTATACATAAGATGAATCTATTATTTGATGTTTTATCTCTCTTTAAATTGTTTTTAATGTGACTTTAAGGTTTATGGGTCATGATAAGAACAGTTAAATAATATCCCACCTAACAACAGTGAGGTAAGGGTATAGGAGGTAATTAGACATGGATGAACGAGACAATAAGTATGGACGATTGGATGAAGATTTAGATCAAGAAATGTCAAAAGGAAAAGGTTCTTCGGAATCAGGTTCTTCCTATTATTATTCCTACGGGCCATTTAAATCGATAAGTAATGATAGTGTGATACAGAATGAAGATGATTCCAATGATCGAGAGAAAGTGGAAGTTACTCCACCTCGACCTCTTCGGAACTTACCAGTGGCGAACGCATTCAGTTCACCAGGTAATGGCCAAGAGGGTGGAAACAATAATGGTGGGAATGGTAACTGGCAATATAGCAAAAAACCGAAAAGCTCGGTTAAAGCAATATTGGTTTCATTCTTAGCAGGGATGGTGGTCATCACGTCCCTCATGTTTACGGCAGATCGAATGAACTTGTTCACACCAGACACTTCTATATCTGCGATGGCACCAGAGTCAAGTACATCAGTAGTAACAACGCCTAATAATAATTCAGGTTCATCCTCGGCTACAGCAACATCTTTACCGTTGTCCAAGCCAGGAGATGTAGCTATGGTATTTAAGGAAGCAAGTCCTGCGGTTGTGAAGATTGATACATTGGTTGAGTCGGGTAAGGCTAGAAATGGACAACGGACTAATCCATATTCAAACGACCCTTTCTCCTTTTTCTTTGGTGATCAAGGGCAGGGTGGTAGTGATAAGGAGGGCTCGTCTTCGGATTCTAAATCAGAATCAGGTCAATTGGTTCCTTATGGTGTTGGTTCTGGATTCATTTATGATAAAACGGGTTACATCCTGACGAACCAGCATGTTATTGATGGTGCAGATGTGATACAAGTGACGCTAGAGGGTAATAATAAGCCTTACGAAGCTAAGCTTCTTGGATCAAGCAAGGATCTTGACTTAGCTGTGCTGAAGATTGAGGGCGACAATAATTTCCCTATTGTTCCTATGGGTAATTCGGATGATATGTCAGTTGGAGAAGGCGTCGTAGCTATAGGTAATCCACAAGGTTTCGATCATACAGTTACATCCGGTGTGCTTAGTGCCAAGGAACGTACGATAGATATCAATGAGGAAGACGGTAGTGGTACGCGTAAGTACAAACATTTATTACAAACGGATGCCTCTATTAATCCTGGTAACTCAGGTGGACCTCTCTTGAACCTAAATGGTGAAGTTATCGGAATGAATGTTGCGGTGAGTGCAGATGCACAAGGTATTGGGTTTGCTATCCCATCAAGTGTAATCTCGGAAGTTGTGGATAAACTTAAGAATAATCAGGAAATTCCTAAAGATCCTGTTCCATTCATTGGTGCTTCGTTGACCACGCTGACTGATGAGGTGGCTAAACAAATGGGGACGACTTTGAAAGAAGGGTCTTTGGTTGCAGAAGTCATCTATAAATCCCCTGCATACGTAGCTGACATTCGTCCATATGATATCATTACTGGTATTAATGGTACTAAGTATCCTACTAGCCAAGATCTAATCGATTTCATACAGAAACAACAAGTGAACACCAAAGTAACACTTAATATCGAAAGAGATGGTAAGTCTATTGATCTTCCTGTAACGATAGGAGATCGAAATGGGTTTGATGTTTCAACAACTCAGAAGTAACAGGAGTGGCACGATGAAATAGCGGAAGGAATTTCTCCTTCCGCTATTTATATATGGATAGATAGCTAGTATGAGCGCAGTTGGTTACAATATGTTTATAGATAACAAGATCGATACTTTACCTAATTGTCTAATAATAAAGGGGTTATGATTTATGCGTTCTACTATTTTACTGATTGATGATGATGAGAAAATTATTTCTATGCTACGTAGAGGACTTGCTTTTGAAGGATACGATGTCTCAACAGCAGCAAATGGTGCAGAGGGATTAAATATGATTCTTAACAGTGAGCCAGACCTTGTTGTATTAGATATTATGATGCCAAAGGTGGATGGTTTTGAAGTATGCCGAAGATTACGAGAAGGCGGAAGTAAGGTTCCTATTCTAATGCTGACTGCCAAAGATGAGATTGAACATAGGGTCAAAGGATTAGATCTTGGCGCAGACGATTATTTGGTGAAACCATTTGCCCTTGAAGAGTTGCTAGCTCGTGTACGTGCGCTCCTTCGACGTAAACCTGGATTGAATGAAGCAGGAGAGCCGAAGCTCAGCTATGAAGATATTATCTTGGATATGGATGCAAGAGAAGTGCTTCGAGGTGGGGTTCGATTAGAGTTAACAGCTAAAGAATTTGAACTTTTGAACTTATTCATGCAGAATCCGAAGCGAGTGTTATCCCGTGATCTGATCATGGACAAGATATGGGGTTATGACTACAGTGGAGAATCTAATGTGTTAGAAGTATATATAGCAATGTTGCGTCAGAAGATGGAAGAGCATGGAGGGAAACGAATCATTCAGACCATCCGTGGAGCAGGATACATTCTAAGAGGGGATACATAAATATGTCCATCCGACTTCGATTAACGGCATGGTATTCCGCCATTTTAGCTGTAACACTTATCATCTTCGGTTCGATTGTATATGGTGTTGTTTATTATAATACGTATGATGAGGTGGAGAAACGAATTTATCAGCAGATAAAACGAATTAATCCACACATAACTATCGAACCGTTTACAAGAACAGTCGGTTTCGCATTTGAGAAAGCGACATTTAACTTTCAGGAAACACAGATTATTGCACAGATACACGACTATACTACAGGTGTAAATATACCCGATCAGAATTTAAAAAGAGTAAGCGGGATTGAAATCCCGATTCCTTCAACTACACCTGAAAAAGTGGTGGCAAGCCTCAGCCGTATTCAAATTGATGGGAGTCCGTTTCTTATCTATCAAGCACCTCTTTCTGCTTATGATGGAGGTCCTATCATAGGTCTTCTCCAAGTGGCTGCCCACACAAAATCGGAGCAAAATCTATTAGATGGACTTCAAAATATTCTTGTATTGGGTTCGGCGATCATGATTATTATTGCTTCGAGCTTGGGATTATTCCTTGCACATAAATCAATTCGACCGATTGGTAAAGTAATTGAAGCGGCCAATCAAATACAGAAGGGTGCAGATCTTAGCTTACGGATCGAGTACAAGGGTCCTCAGGATGAAATTGGTCAGTTAATAGGAACCGTAAATAATATGCTTAGCCGGATGAATGGATTCTACAAAGAATTAGAAGACGCCTATGCAGCACAGCGAAGGTTCGTGTCAGATGCTTCCCATGAACTGAGAACGCCGCTTACGACGATTCGAGGAAATGTAGATTTCCTACAAAAGATGTGGGATAAGGAATCGGGAGATCGTCCTAACATGGACGAGGAGACTTTGCAGTTGATGTCCAAAGAAGCACTTGGTGATATCTCCGATGAGGCTAAACGAATGAGTCAACTGGTAAGCGACATGCTTTCCTTGGCACGTGCAGATACTGGGCAGACATTTGATAAATCACCAGTACCACTTGAGCCATTGGTCGAGGAAGTTGCTCGTCGTGCACAATTTCTACCTCATCAAGCAGAATGGATAATAGGTAATTTATCCACGCTAAACGGTGTTTATGTGAACGGTAATAAGGATTATTTGCAACAGTTGCTGTTTATTTTTATTGAGAATGCGTTCAAATATACACCCGAAGGACAGGTTTCTTTAGATGCATTTAGGTATCAAGATCAAGTAGGGATACGTGTCGCGGATACGGGAATTGGGATGAATAAAGAGGATGTACCGCTTATATTCGAGCGTTTCTATCGGGCTGATCAGTCTAGAGGAGTCACAGAGGGCATAGGATTAGGATTGTCGATTGCGAAATGGATTATAGAAGAAATGGATGGCTCCATTGAAGTGGTAACACGAGTGGATGAAGGGACAACCTTTATTATCTGGCTTCCTATGATCTTTCCTGTCCCTTTGGAATGAGGTATAATGAATAAGAATGAGGTAAGCTAATGAAAAGAGGTCGATACCATGGAAGTGCTTAAGATTTCTCCTCGGGGATATTGTTATGGAGTCGTAGATGCGATGGTGCTTGCGCGCCAGGCGGCTCAGAATTTAGATCTTCCCCGGCCTATATATATATTGGGCATGATTGTCCATAATAGCCATGTCACAAATTCATTTGAAGATGATGGCATTATTACATTGGATGGTGCTAACCGTCTTGATATTCTCGATAAGGTAGAGAGTGGTACTGTTATATTTACTGCTCATGGTGTATCTCCAGAAGTACGTAAGATTGCTCGGGACAAAGGATTAACAACAGTAGATGCTACGTGTCCGGATGTAACAAAGACCCATGTTCTGATTGAGGAAAAGGTCAACGATGGTTATGAAGTGATCTACATTGGTAAAGGTGGACATCCAGAGCCAGAAGGGGCTATTGGTATTGCACCTGATCATGTTCATCTCATTGAAAAAGAAGAGGAAATAAAGGATCTCCATTTGGATTCCTCTCGCATTGTTATAACGAATCAAACAACGATGAGTCAGTGGGATATTAAGCATATTATGAGGAAGTTGTTAGAGAAATTTCCTTCTGCTGAAGTGCATAATGAAATTTGCCTAGCAACACAAGTACGTCAAGAAGCGGTGGCAGAACAAGCGGGCCAAGCTGATCTCGTGATCGTTGTTGGTGATCCAATGAGCAATAATTCGAATCGTCTTGCACAAGTATCCGAGGAAATAGCTAATGTTACTGCTTATCGCGTAGGCGATGTAACAGAAATTAAACGTGAGTGGCTTGAAGGAATTACGAAAGTTGCCGTTACATCGGGTGCTTCTACTCCTACACCGATTACGAAGGAAGTTATACTTTATTTGGAACAGTATGACCCTAACAATTCGGATACGTGGGAAACGAAACGAACCGTTAATATGAAGAAGCTACTTCCATCTGTTAAAGTGAAAAGTAATACGACGACTTAATATGGATTAACAAAGAAATGGCTATTCCTTTGATAGGTATATGACTCGAAAGATAGACTCTTTAATAAGAGTGCTCATCTTTCGAGTTTTTTGCGATCATTGGATGGCATTTTTGGACTTGACGGTATACGTATCTTAGGGTATATTTACTTTAGTGATTAAAAGCATAAAAGCGGGTAAGCGTCTAAGTGAGTTAGTGATATGTTGATATAAAGAAAGGATGACATAAATTATGATCGTAATTACATCGAATGTAACACCAGACGAACAAATCGGGGAAATCGTAAAGGTGATTGAGAAAGAGGGCTTACAAGCTCATGTATCTAAGGGGGCTGATCGTACCGTTATCGGATTGATTGGTAGTGTAAGTCCTAAGCTTTCTGAACATTTGCGCCAAATGAAGGGTGTAGAGAACGTGGTTAAAATTTCTAAATCTTATAAACTAGCTAGTAGAGATTTCCACCCTGAAGATACGATCATTGATATTAAAGGTGTGAAGATTGGTGGGAAAGAGATTGTTATTATGGGTGGCCCATGTGCTGTAGAGTCAGCTGAACAGATTGATGAGATAGCAGCGCTAGTCAAAGCAGCTGGTGGCCAGGTGCTACGTGGAGGAGCATTTAAACCACGTACGGGACCTTATAGCTTCCAAGGCGTTGGAGTAGAAGGTCTTATCATGATGCAAGAAGCTGGAAAGAAACATGGCTTGCTAACGATTACTGAAGTTATGACTCCTGAATATGTTGATATTTGTGCTGAATATGCGGACATTTTACAGATCGGAACCCGTAATATGCAGAACTTCGACTTACTTCGTAAGTTAGGAACCTGTGGCAAACCCGTTCTTCTCAAACGTGGTTTTAGTGCAACCTATGATGAGTTGCTGAATGCAGCAGAGTATATCTTAGCTGGAGGCAATCCAGATGTCATGTTGTGTGAACGAGGAATCAGAACGTTTGAGTCTTATACTCGCAATACGCTTGATTTAGCTGCTATACCTGTATTACAACAATTAAGTCACCTTCCAGTGATATCTGATCCGAGTCACGGTACCGGACGCCGTGAGTTGGTAGCACCGATGTCTAAAGCTTCAATAGCTGCGGGTGCTAACGGTCTCATTGTTGAAATGCATACTGATCCTGATAATTCAATGACAGGTGATGGTGTACAATCACTATTCCCAGATCAATTTGCAGAACTATTGCAAGATTTAGAGAAATTGGCACCTTTGGTAGGTAGAACATTCAATACAGAGAAAGCTCCAGCGGAGAATTTCCTTTCTAGAGTTTAAAGATAAGAGTTGAAATGAATAGATTGAATTGTCTGCCCACTCTCGGTTTTTTAATAAAATCGAGAGTGGTTTTTTCATTTAGATAATTCAACACTTATGTTAGATTATCTTACATATCAGAAAGAAATACCTAACATACGTATTGACGTTAAAAAAAATACGATTTATAATTGCGTCAACAAACAAAAGAAATTATGAACATTTTTAATCAAATAGATGGTTAATGTTCGGAATTTAGGGGGAAAAGGGAATGTCAGTTGAGAATGTATTGAAAAGTATTGCGGATAACAATATCGAGTGGATAGATTTCCGCTTTGTAGATCTAGCAGGACGTGCTCATCATATTTCACTACCAGCTTCAGAAGTAGATGCAGACACATTCGTTAATGGGGTTGCGTTCGATGGATCCTCCATTACCGGTTTTCGTGGCATAGAAGAATCAGACATGGTTATGATGCCTGATCCAGAAGCAGTGTTTATCGATTCATTCACTGCACACCCTACTTTGAACATTATGTGTAACATTCATACGCCTGATGGCGAGCGTTATGAGCGTGATCCACGCGGAATAGCTGCTAAAGCGGAAGAATTCTTGCAAAAGAGCGGCGTAGGTACGACAGCCTTCTTCGCACCTGAATCTGAATTTTTCATCTTTGATGATGTGCGTTACGAAAGTGGCATGAACAGTTCTTCTTTCTTCGTAGATTCGGAAGAAGCTGCATGGAATACGAATCGTAAAGAAGAAGGCGGTAACCTAGGCTTCAAAATAGGTGTCAAAGGTGGATATGTACCGGTTGCTCCAGTAGATACACAACAAGACATCCGTAGTGAAATGTGCCGTCTGCTTGCAGTAGCGGGCTTGCGCGTAGAACGTCATCACCACGAAGTAGCAACAGCGGGTCAAGCTGAAATCAATTTCCGTTTTGATACGTTGAAGAAAACAGCAGATAACCTTCTTGTATATAAATATATTGTTCACAATACAGCACGCCAATATGGCAAAGTAGCAACATTTATGCCGAAACCTATTTTTGGTGATAACGGTAGTGGGATGCACGTTCACCAGTCTATTTTCAATGGCGACACACCTCTTTTCTATGAAAAAGGTGGATATGGTAACCTGAGTGAAATGGCTTTACATTACATCGGTGGAATTCTGCACCATGCTCCAGCATTGATTGCATTGACGAACCCATCCACGAACTCATTCAAACGTCTGGTTCCTGGTTATGAGGCTCCTGTAAACCTTGTGTATTCCAAAGGTAACCGTTCCGCAGCTGTCCGTATCCCAGTTGCAGCTGTAACTCCTAAAGGATGTCGCATCGAATTCCGTACACCGGATTCCACAGCTAACCCTTATCTTGCCTTCTCAGCTATGCTGATGGCTGGTCTTGATGGTATCAAGAGAAAGATCGATCCTCAGGAACTAGGTTATGGTCCAATGGATACAAATATCTATGAATTATCTGATGCAGAGAAATTCAAAATTCGCAGTGTTCCAGGTACCTTGGATGAAGCGTTGGATGCCCTGGAAGCAGACTTTGAATTCCTAACAGAAGGCGATGTATTCACAAAGTCCTTCATTGAAAATTATATCAATGTGAAACGTGCTGAAGCTAAGGCCGTTGCGATTCGTGTTCATCCACATGAATATAGCCTCTACTTCGATTGCTAAAATTGGCATTATAAAATCATATATTATCTTGATCCTTCGGGTTTACCCGAAGGATCTTGCTTGTAGAAGGAATACTTGCGAAGTGTTTTTCTACGGTGTCGCTTTAATCCGATAAATAAAAATGAGTTTGCCTATAAAGAAATTAAATGTTCGATTCAGGTTCGAAAGTGCAAATCGTACTTGCTGGGTAGTGGGAATACTGCTATCATAGCGATATCATATAAGAGGATAGAGAAAGGGTGGGGAGTACACTTGAATAAGAGAGCCTATAATTTTAATGCAGGACCTGCAGCACTACCGCTTCAAGTTCTAGAACGCGCACAAGCTGAATTTGTTGATTTTAGAAGTACAGGGATGTCTATTATGGAGATGTCTCATCGAGGTAAAGTGTACGAGGAAGTGCATAATGAAGCTGAAAGCCGTCTTCTATCATTGCTTGGTAATGTGAAAGGGTATAAAGTTCTGTTCTTGCAAGGCGGAGCGAGTACTCAATTTGCAATGCTTCCTATGAATTTGCTATCCGAAGGTAAAGTTGCTAGTTATGTTAACTCGGGAAGTTGGGCTGATAAAGCAATCAAAGAAGCCAAACTGATTGGGAAAACAAATGTTGTAGCTTCGTCTGAGGCGAATAAGTTTATGTCCATACCTGATCTTAGCAACGTTCAATTGTCTGATGAAACAGCGTATCTACACGTGACTTCCAACGAAACGATTGAAGGAACGCAATATCAACAATTTCCGGATACAGGCAACATTCCATTGATTGGCGATATGTCGAGTGATATTCTAAGCCGTCAATTCGATCTGAATCAGTTCGGTCTTATCTATGCAGGTGCTCAGAAGAATCTAGGACCTTCGGGTGTAACGGTTGTTATTGCACGTGAAGAGTTGATTAATGACTCACCGAAGAATATTCCTACAATGCTACGTTATAATACACATTTTTCAAATAATTCGTTGTATAACACACCACCGGCATTTTCCGTGTACATGGTTAATGAAGTGTTGAAATGGGTGGAAGAGCAAGGAGGTCTTGAAGGAATAGAGAAGATTAATCGGAAGAAAGCAGAGCTTATCTATGATACAATAGACAACAGTGGTGGCTTTTATCGGGGACCTGTTGAAGTAGGTAGCCGTTCGATTATGAATATCACTTTCCGTCTGACTTCTGAGGAACTTGAGAACCAGTTCATTAAAGAATCAGAGCAGGAAGGCTTTGTGGGTCTCAAAGGCCATCGTAGTGTAGGCGGTTTACGCGCCTCGATCTATAATGCGGTTCCTTATGAGAGTTGTAAAGCGTTAGCTGATTTCATGTCACATTTTCAAAAGACTCATGGGTAAGGAAAGTTGATTCGTCATTAACTTTCTAGTACTCTTAGCCTTCCACCCTTTGGTGGAAGGTTTTTGTTTGGGTTGTGGAACAATTGGGGTTATAATACCTACAAATAGATAGATGGAGGATATCATCATGGCATTACATATTGTACTCGTGGAGCCAGAAATACCGGCGAATACAGGAAATATTTCAAGAACATGTGCAGCAACAGGTGTACATCTACATTTGGTTCACCCGCTTGGGTTTCTTACCGATGATAAAACATTAAAGAGAGCAGGCTTGGACTATTGGCATGCTGTTCATATTGAATATCATAATTCTTTTGCTGAGGTCCAAGAGAAGTATGCGGGTAGTCGGTTTTTCTATGCTTCAACCAAAGCAGATTTAAGATACAGCGACTTTGAATATCAGGATGGAGACTTTTTTGTATTTGGTAAAGAGACCAAGGGATTGCCTCCAGAATTACTTGCAGCTAATCCTGATACATGCATGCGGATACCGATGGGTGAGCAAGTTAGATCATTAAATCTCTCTAATTCTGCGGCAATTGTCGTGTATGAGGCATTGAGACAATTAGATTTCAATAATTTACGATAAAAATTGTCGAGAACAGCAGGATTCGACATAATCATATCGAACTATTAATATAGACCCATTTTTTTATCGTTGAGGGGCTATTATATTTTTTGATAGGGGAGTGTAGTACCATTATGAAACCTGCTGGTGTGGTTCGTAAGGTGGATCAGCTGGGGAGAATTGTCTTACCCAAATCACTGAGAAAAAGATATCAGATGAATGAAGGGGACCCAGTAGAGATTTTGGTCCAAGGAGATCATATTATTTTGGAAAGATATCGTCCGAAATGCGTGTTCTGTGGTTCGGTAGAAGAAGTGAACGATTTCAAAGACCGTCTTATTTGTGCTCAGTGCCAGTCAGAGATGACTGATTTACTTCGGGCCTGATGTATGTGATAGGGAGCATCGCGATTTAACGTGGTGCTTTTTTTTTTTGATTTTGATTTAACTATATAGATTGAACTAAAGACGAACCCTCATATTCATGTTTCTCTTTAGAAATTATTGAACTTGCGAGCGCAAACTTTAGTTCAATCTATATACTTCATATAACTACTGAATATGTCTTGTGACTTAAATAAAAGAGGCTTCCTCAGTATGAGGAAGCCAAACATTACGAAACTTATAGACCTTTTGTTTTATCATCGTTATAAGATGATGTGAGGATGCCGATCATGAATAGAGCCAGAACCAATGCAACAATCCAAAAAGTTAATGAAAAAGACACCATGCTCACCTCCTGTAAAACTACCTCGCTATACTTATTATACCATTTAATTTTTATTTAAAAAACAAAAAATTAGTGGGTACGGGACGAAGACTTCCATCAGAGGGCTTATTCACGACTCTTCCATTGAAGATTAGGGAAGAAGAACCTCCGCCATCCAGATTATAGGCGTCACGAACACCTAGTTGATGTAATTTGCCTTGAAGCTCCAGTAAAGTGGCACCTGATCCGCCGTTCTCATTATATCCATCAATAACGATGATCAACAGTTGGTCATCTTTATAGTTGCCTATAACCGTACGTGGTGCCCGAGCGGGTGAAGTTTGCCACTGCGCTGGAATAGGTACCTTTTGACCATTGTGTAGTAATACGGGAACAAAAGTCGCGCCAAACGAAGGATTCAGATGATCAAGATCCTCTTTGTTGTGAAATTTGCCCCCAATGAGCTTACCGGATTTATCCAAGCCTACAAAGAAGAGGTCTTTAAAGCTGGACTCAAACCCTGTCAAATATTGTCCATTCATGATCGTTGTACTTAGAGGATACCGCTTACCTTTGCCATCGGCAAATCCTCCTGCATTGATACCAGCAATGGCATTGTACCGTTGTACAGCTGCAGCAGTCGTCTCAGAACCTCCGATAACGTCCTTGCCGAGGCTCATCTTCATAGCCTTAGGATCTTTAAGTTTCACCTTCATGGCATAACCGCGATAAACACCTGGATTTACTTTAAAGAGTTCAATAGTTATGCGATCACTGGTTACTTTCTCATAAGGCGTACCCAGCTTAGAGGTAATTCTCTTATTGTAAATATACTCAGGCTTAAGCGCTTGTGATATAGTTGTCTTTACGATACTGTTAGTCGTCTCAAGTGTTTTTTGATATAACTCGGATGTCTGTCGTATGGTTGAAAGAGTACTTTTCACTACTTCTTGTGCATCATTTAGTTGCAGCACAATGTCTTGCGATGATTCGTGAATAGATTCACTTGGAATGTAGGAACTCGTATTCATATTTAACTCCACAGATCGATGGGGGAGCATGAGACAGAATAAAATACCGATAAAAGGTGCTGTTGCTAGTAGAAAAAACCGATTGACCTGTTTAACTTGCAATCTCATTTGAGAAGGTCCATTTTCTTCTGCAGAGTGTCAAGTTGTTTCTTGACCTCATTTAGTTGTGTGTACAATTTGTTGCTGTTATCGGTTTTACTCGTCGCATTATCCTTAGTAAATGTGAGTAACTCATTAAAAGATTGCACCTTGCTATTCAGTTCTTCGACTTGAGCGGATAGTTCTGTGAGATTCTGTTCATATTCCGTTTTTAATAGTGTCATCTGTTGTCGGTTTTCTTGTTGTAATTGTTGGAGCATGTCTTGTTTCAGCTCGTTGCTATATATATATGCGGCTGTTATTCCTGTTCCAATAAGTAATATCCATAGTAGCAAGAAGGCTTTGACAGAGGGACCACGCTTAGCTTTAGAACGTTCTTGGTAGGGAGTTGTTGCAGTATCCGTTGAGGAAGGCATCGTCATCACCTCATCTTAATCTAGTATTTTTACAAGTTCCCATTCTATCATTACCCTATCAATTACGCAAAAAAACAAAATTTCACACAATTATCGATATTCAATTCCTATTTTTGGAACTATTAAGATACAATTTCGTTAAGTCTGTTTATAATGACTGGGAGGATTTTATACATGTCGTTAGTTTGGCGCGTCGTTATTTTGGGTGGTCAGCCCACGAGTATGTTGGGAACGAAGTTGATTCTGGAGGAACAAGCTTATCTGAATGTGATAGGAATGGCATCGGGTATTACTGAAGGTATACTTATGGTTAAAGAGATGCAACCGGACTTGATTCTACTAGATTATTTATGGTCAAAGGGGAGATTGGAAGGTTTATTGGGGCAAATTAAGTTTCAATCCCCGGGTAGTCATGTTGTCATTATCTCGGATGAAGAAGTGCTCCTCAGATCCCAAACATTACTTAATCTAGGAGCAAATGGGATGTTATCTCAACAGGCATCTCCAAGCCAACTCCTACTTCTCATTGAGGGTCTACGTGAAGGGTATGCCTTTGTACCATTAGAATGTTTGAATAATGGGACATGGCCTGTGGCTACCCCACGGAATACACATGACATTTTTCAACTATCAGAGACAGAGGTACTTATCATGGAGCGTGTCGTTCGAGGAATTACATATGATAAAATAGCAAGAGAGATTGAACTTAGCCGAAGATCTATAGATAATTATTTACAAAGGATATATGTAAAGCTGGGCGTTAGTACACGAGCTCAGGCCATCGAAAAGTTTGCTGTTTATTCGTCTCCGAACTATCCTATATACATATAATTATATTAGTTGTGTATAGCAGTGTAGAGGAGGGCGGTTCATGAAGTATTCTGTGCATGGTTCATTGATAACACTCGCAGATGAATTCTCAGCTCAAGATTTATTCTCACTTACGTCGGTGCATATTACAGACCTTCCAAGCGATCTTGTAGCGTTGCAGTATGAAAATCCAGATGGATACATGCCGCTTCGAGAATGGCTTCAGTCCGAGTGGAAACATAAGGAAATGGAAGTAGATGTTAATCAAATACTTCTAACAACAGGTAGTGAGCAAGGAATGGATTTACTAACACGTGTGTGTGTAGAGTCTGGAGATCCTGTACTTGTTGAGAATCCTACTTCACCGGGTATTCTACAAATATTGCGGATGCGTGGGGCAAGCATTATTCCGATTGATGGGGATGAGGAGGGGTTACTTCTTCATTCATTAGATAAAGTCCTTGCGACTACAACTCCGAAATTCCTGTTTGTAGCCCCTAATTTTACGAATCCAACAGGGGTTCTTTGGAGTCTTGAACGACGAGCGCAAGTACTTGACCTATGTCGAAGGAATCGGATTCTGATTGTAGAAGATGATACGTACGGAGATCTCCATTTTGGCGAAAGTAATGATCCCGAGTCATTTAGCATACGGTATCCTTCACTATTTACACTAGATGGTCATGGCATGGGTGGACAAGTGCTATATATGGGATCATTCAATAAAACGGTGGCACCTGAGCTACGAACGGGATGGGTAGTTGGAAATCGTAAGTTGATTGAATTGATGGGTGCTGCAAAGCCAATAGCAGACTTTCAATTAAATATCTTGAATCAGCGAATGTTGTATCAATTGCTGGTATCAACAACCTTTGATTGGCATGAGCATATCCTTCTTTTGAAACGTGAGTATCGTATTCGTCTGAAACTCATGAAGGAATTATTGAAGCAACCTGCATGGAGAGGGGCTAGGTATGATCTTCCTTCAGGAGGAATGTTCCTATGGATACAGCTGCCAGAGGGTCTGCGGAGCGAGGCTCTATTGAAATGTTCCATTGGTAAAGGGGTGGATTTCTGCCCAGGAGTATTATGTTTTGCTAATAAAAGAGAAGGAAGGGGCAATATTCGTCTTAATTTCACCCAACCTGGACGAGATAAGCTAATTCAAGGTATGCGTTTAATAAGCGAAGCGATTAACGAATTCACAGCTAGGGGTTAGTCGGTTCAGATGTCCGTTGTCCTTATTCTACAAATGGGGGTAATGATTGAAGAGAAGATGACACTTCTAAGACGTGTTGATACTGCTCTAAGGCAGCAATGCCTAAGGGGGTAAGGATATATCGACCGCGAGAGACGCGCTCAAACCAGCCATAGTAATTATGTTGTAGTATGGAAGATGCATTACCTACTCCGGTAACACTACGTAGCGATACTGGAGATATACCGCTCGCTTCAGCATTTCGTAGAGGTAAGGCGATACGAAGTGCTTTTTCCTTGTAAGCTGTTACCAACTTCGCACGGTTGCTTCCTCCTATATTATAATCCCCACTACGTTCACGGAATTCATCAACCAACTTCGATCGACGACGTTTATTCTTTACCTGAGGTTTTAGTGGGTCAGTAGGTTGAGTTAGGATCTCAACAAAAGGTTTCTTGGTCTTGTAAAAGGTAATTGTGATTAGCCCAAGACCTAACCGTCGGCACAGTGCTGACAGTTCACCCCAACGTTGGTTTACAGCCCCACGTTTGGCACGGCTACGTTCGACAGCTAAGTATACGTTAGAGCTCATTTTGAGACGTTCCATCCCTTGTAGTAACAGCGAGAGATTGAACGTCTTTTTCATTTCCACAATTAAAGGTTCAGATTGTCCCTCTTTTACCCCTACCAAGTCACAATGACGTACTTCTCCCTTAATGACATATCCTTGTTCTTCAAAAAAATGTTTTAAAGGTTCATATAGTTCAGTTTCGTGTTGAATGGCCATTTAGATATCTCCTTCACTGACTTTATCCACTCGTTATTAGTTATCAATTATAGCATTTCTAAAAAGACAAACTCTATATTGATAAAAATAGGTCAACTAAACCCACTTTCTTGCATAGGTATGTAGTACACTTTTTCAAACGATAAGAGGTTGACTAAAAGCGATACGAAGTATCGCTAGCGTCGAAAGCATAAGCCTAAAAGCGATATGAAGTATCGCTAACATCGAAAGCATATGCTAGACGACAAGACCATATCTACTTAGTGATGCCAGTTCCAAACATAAGTCATAGGAGGTACCAATCATGGATATTTTCGAACGCGTAGCAGCTTATCGTGCAGAGAGCAATCAGTTGGAGTGGAATGGCATATTTAAAGATTATATTGAATTGCTTCGAAAAGACCCCACACCCGCCATGACTGCTCATGCTCGTGTGTATGAAATGATCGAATCATATGGTGCGGAAGTGGTCAATGGGCATAGGAGGTATAAGTTTTTTGAACAGGATATTTTTGGATTGGATCGTTCTGTTGAGAAACTTGTAGAAGAGTACTTTCATTCTTCAGCAAGGCGTCTAGATGTTCGTAAGCGGATACTGTTGCTTATGGGTCCTGTTAGTGGAGGGAAGTCAACGATTGTAACCCTCTTGAAACGTGGCATGGAGAGATTCTCAAAGACAGAAAAAGGGGCAGTATATGCGATTGATGGGTGCCCAATGCATGAGGAACCATTGCATTTAATTCCGATGGATCTGCGCCCTGAAGTAGAGAGAGAACTGGGTGTTCGAATTGAAGGGAGTTTGTGTCCTTCTTGCCAAATGAGATTGAAGACAGAATATGGTGGAGATATTGAAAAAGTTAATGTGAAGCGGGTGTTGATATCTGAAGAGGGACGTGTAGGGATTGGAACCTTTAGTCCTTCGGACCCGAAGTCGCAGGACATAGCCGATCTTACGGGAAGTATTGATTTCTCTACGATTACAGAATTTGGTTCTGAGTCGGATCCACGTGCGTATCGCTTTGATGGGGAATTAAATAAGGCGAATCGGGGTCTGATGGAATTTCAGGAGATGTTGAAATGTGATGAGAAATTTCTATGGAACTTATTGTCGTTAACGCAAGAGGGGAACTTCAAAGCCGGAAGGTTCGCGTTGATTTCAGCGGATGAGCTCATCATTGCGCACACCAATGAATCCGAGTATAAGTCTTTTATCTCCAATAAGAAGAATGAAGCACTACAGTCTCGTATGATTGTTATGCCGATCCCATATAACCTGAAGGTATCTGAGGAAGAGAAAATATATTCGAAATTAATAGGGCAAAGCGATATGAAACATATTCATATTGCCCCACATGCGTTAAAAGCAGCTGCCATTTTCTCGATTCTTACTCGCCTCAAAGAGACAAAGAAACAAGGGATGGATCTCGTCAAGAAAATGCGTATGTACGATGGTGAAGAAGTTGAGGGTTATAAAGAAGCAGATTTAAAGGAAATGCAAAATGAATATCTGGATGAAGGCATGTCGGGTGTAGATCCACGTTATGTCATCAACCGAATTTCTAGTGCTCTTATTAAGCAGAATCTTCAATGTATTAATGCACTCGACGTACTAAGGGCTATCAAGGAGGGGTTAGATCAACATGCTTCCATTACGAAAGAAGAACGTGAGCGTTATCTTAATTTCATAGCTATTGCACGTAAAGAGTATGATGAACTAGCTAAGAAGGAAATTCAGAAGGCATTTGTATATTCTTTTGAAGAATCAGCGAGAACATTATTTGAGAATTACCTCGACAACATAGAAGCTTTCTGTAATTGGTCCAAAATACGTGATCCGCTTACGGATGAAGAGATGGATCCGGACGAAAGACTGATGCGTTCTATAGAAGAACAGATCGGGGTATCAGAAAATGCGAAAAAAGCATTCCGCGAGGAAATTCTTATCCGTATCTCTGCCTATTCAAGAAAGGGTAAGAAATTCGAATACAACCATCATGACCGCCTTCGTGAAGCGATAGAGAAGAAGCTTTTTGTAGACCTTAAAGATATCGTGAAGATCACGACTTCCACTAAGACGCCTGATGGAAATCAGTTGAAACGGATTAATGAGGTAAGTAAACGGCTTATCAATGACCATGGATACTGCCCTATCTGTGCTAATGAACTGTTGAAATATGTGGGAAGTCTGTTGAATCGTTAAGTTAGCGTGATGATTGTGTGATAGATAATAATAACCTTTAGACTCAGTCAGTTAATGAGGACTAGGGGTTATTTTTATTATAAGCAACATGTGGAATAATAGATGAGCACATCAGAAAGAACACACATACTTGCGTGTCCTTTGTGATGTGCTTATTTAGGTAAGTAGGTTCGTAGATGTTGTCTTCTATAATTAGACAAATTTTCTTCCGATCTTTTTCCCGTCAAATGTAAACAGTACCGTTTTGTTCTCCATCGTTGTTTCCAAATGGATGGTTCTACCCCATAACCTATGAACGTAAGGTAGCGTACGCTCTACATATTTAAGATCTAACTCAGTTCCTTCATACATGTGTTTTATATATAACTCACCGTTGTCTTCATAGTTCCCATCTTGAACAACCAAGTAAGGGAAACCACCGTTTACGCGAGAATAGACAAGTTGATCCCTAATATTCTCCCAGGACTTATCGGTAATGGTCCACTCGGGACCCTTCTTCTCGAATACATATAAGTCCAAGTCATCCGCGAGCTTCTTCGTCATATAATTACGAATGAAAGAGGTGTCAGAGTCTAATTCTCGTACTTCAAATATTTTGGCTCTACCTGATCCAAGCTTAGATCCCGTGAGCAGTGAATCGTTACCGGTAGGTGAATCCCAGCGTTTCTCGATATCCTCGAATATTTTGAGTCCAAGATAATAGGGGTTTAAGCTATTCTTTGACGGCTGTACAACCCCAGAATTGAGTTTGGCATATTCGATGGTTTCTTCGGATGTAAGGTCTAACTCTCGTAAGATTCGTTGATGCCAATAGCTGGCCCAACCTTCATTCATAATTTTGGTCTCCATTTGCGGCCAGAAGTAGAGCATCTCATCTCTAAGCATCGTCAAGATATCACGTTGCCAAGGTTCCAGATTGGGGGAGAATTCTTGGATGAACCAAATGAGATCCTTCTCTGGACGTGGAGGGAACTTCTTAGGTGGGTCAATATTGCGATTATCATTCTTGTTAACTTCATCTAATACCCATAAATCCTCAAATCCTGTTGGTGGCGTTTCTAATTTCTCATGTCCGGAGTCTGTCGTTCCATCTCCATTGCGGTCATATCGGTTCCGTCGATAGGGACTAACGAGATCCGGATCGACGTGTTCTTGAATCGCGAGCACCGCATCTAGAAACTCCTCAATTTGTTTGTGTCCATACTTAATCTCGTACTGACTGATGCGTTCTGCTGTGGCAGACATGCTCTCCACCATGCTTGGATTTGTTTTGCTGAAACGAGCATTATTCTTAAAGAAGTCGCAGTGAGCAAGGACGTGTGCCACAATCAATTTGTTTTGGATTAATGAATTTCCATCAAGCAAGAAAGCGTAGCAAGGATTGGAATTGATAACAAGCTCATAAATTTTGGATAAACCGAAATCGTACTGTGTCTTCATTTTGTGGAAAGTTTTCCCAAATGACCAGTGTGAGAATCGGATTGGCATCCCGTAAGCTCCGAAGGTGTAGATAATGTCCGCAGGACAAATTTCGTATCGCATTGGGTAAAAGTCCAATCCGAAGCCAGTGGCAATCTCGGTGATTTCTGCTATGGAATGCTCTAGTGCGGTTATTTCATCCTGATGCATGGGATTTACCTTCCCCCTTTCTGTAAGGAGAAAATTTAGGTTCTTATTATGTGTATGTGGAGAGGTGCGGAGATATTCGACATTGATCGTTCGACGCCATAGCGTATCCTATTCTTATGGTTATGTTGTATGATAAAGATAAACTTAGAATTAACATGTGAACGAGCAAATATGATATTGTAGTTAGTTATGAGTAACGACTGGATTGTACAAAGATAAAAAATACGATGGTTTTCATTTCATGTTGGAGGTAAACACATGACTTTAATTAATAAGTTAACGAATCAAGATGAATTTACTGGCTTTTATATATTGAAAGAGCTGGAAGTGAAACAGACGAATGGGACACCACCGAAGGATTATTTTGATATCGTTCTTGGGGATTCCAGCGGTCAACTCTCTGCTAAGTTCTGGGATGCCAGCGCAACAGATAAGGAAACATTCTTTCCTATGGATCTGGTGAAGGTGCAGGGTATAGCTCACACTTATCGTGAACGACTACAGGTAAAGATTTCAAAGATGCGTAAGGTAACCGAAGAAGATGGTGTGAGCATCACTGATTTCATTCGGTCTGCTCCAGTTCAGCCTGCGGATCTTATGCATACGATTAAGCAGACGTTAGAAAGTATTCAAGATGAAGAGATGCGTACGATCGTTAACTTTTGCGTGACTAAAGTGGAAGATAAACTAATGCATTATCCAGCTGCCAAAATGCATCATCATGCTTTTTACGCGGGATTGTCTTATCATATGGTCCGGATGTTGGAACTTGGGGAATTCATCTGCAAACAGAGACCATTTCTAAATGAAGATCTTATCAAGGCAGGTATTATTCTTCATGACATAGCTAAGACGGAAGAACTGACAGCAGAGCTTGGAATCGTCAAAGAGTATAGTGTTCAAGGCAAGCTCTTGGGTCATATCTCCATGGCATCGAATTGGATTACGGAAGCTGCTATCCGGTGTGATATTAATCTTCACTCTGAAAAAGTAATCTGTTTACAGCATATGGTCTTATCCCATCATAACTTGGGTGAGTGGGGGAGTCCGGTTCAACCACAAATGGCAGAAGCGGTAGCTCTTCATTTCATTGATGCCATGGATGCGAAGTTACAGATGGTAGAGGATGCGTTAGATACGACGCCAGAGACTGAGGAATGGACGCCATTCATTCGTGGATTAGAGAATAAAGCAATTTATCGTATGAAAAAGGAGCTATAATCGATGTCTTTAGAAATTGAACGTAAGTTTCTACTACCTGAAATTTCGGAATCCTTAGTGCATGAAGGCAAGCTACAATTCCGTTCAGAACACCGGATAGAGCAAACGTATTTAGCGCTCGATACGGATCAGGAAATGAGAGTACGGAGGATTATTGACCTAGAATCGAATGAGATGTCGTTCACACATACCTTCAAGAAAGGCAATGGTCTTAGTCGCGAGGAAATTGAATATTCAATCTCGGAAGAGATATATGATCAAATTGTACAAGCATTTGACGCTATTCCTCTAACGAAGAACCGAATTACAGCAGTATGGGAAGATAGAGTTATTGAAATTGATTATTATGACCAAGTTGAGTTGATCGTGGTTGAGGTCGAATTTAATTCTGTAGAGGAAGCGAATGCTTTCGTAGCACCAGAATGGTTCGGTAAAGATATAAGTTCAGAGAAGCAATATAGTAATAAAAAGGTTTGGATGGAGCTCCAAGAGAAATTTTCTGAGTAGGTATGAGCTAGATCAAGATTTCTATAAGGTACTTTCGTATAAAAACGACTCTCTCAGCATATCTATTTAGAAAAGGGGAGAGGCGTGAAATCATGGAGGCGAAAGTGAAACGTTATTTTCAACTGAAAAAGAAGCACAAAGAAATAGAACAGGAATTAGGAGATTTAAGAAATGAAATCCTTAGTCACTGTTCAGAAGAGGACCTGACAGAACTTCAGACAGGTCATTATCATGTGAAGATTGTGTCTCAGGACAGAAAAGAATATGACGATAACAAACTATATGATGCCTTACCTGATCCGAGTGTATGGAAGATGATTTCTAAAGCCGATCCTACTAAGATTGCTAGTCTAATCAAGTTGAATGTTATTTCAGAAGAAACCGTGAGAGACACAATAACGATTAAGAAAATTTCTTTGCTTCAAGTGAATCGCAATTTATGAAGATCATGATCGAATAAATTGATCGTAAAAATGCCCTTGCCACCTCCCGAAATAGGGGGAGGCAAAGAGCGTTATTTGTGTAATCCTATGTAAGGAATGACAACTAGTTGTCATTCCTTATTATTGTCCGTTGAACGACTGTTGATAGTTATCCAACAATGAGTTCGTAGTATCCAAATTTCTTAATCTCCACAATCGGATTGATCGAATGTTATATATCTATTTCTTAATGGATAACTTTACTTCTGCAACCTGTAGTTTGTCCCCGCCGTTGTTCTGTAACTCTAGCCGGTAGTATCGAAAGGTTGCATTATCAAATGTATTAGGGTTCAAATCGTAGCGCTTCTCTTGCTGGCGATCAGAGAAAATCTCATTTTCCTTCATAACAAGCCATCTCCAAGTAATCCCGTCATTAGACCCTCTCAAAGTCCAATTCTTCGGGTCCGCGACATTAAGATCATTGGCAGCAGTAATGGAATAACCGTCGATCAAGATTGGCACACCATAATCGAGCTCCAACCAACCATGGGTCCCATTCGTCTGCCATTTGGTATTACTGTTGCCGTCTATTGCATTTTCTTTACGTCCATTAGGAGTATTTTCACCACTAACGGTTATTGTAGGAGTAGGGCCTGTAGAGTAAGACTGTTGGTATTGATCCCACAATGACTCTACTTCTTCCCCTGTGAGTGTCTTGAATGCATCTTTAGTCCACACTCCGTTTGACGGGCGTGTACTAGCATTGATATCGCGAAGGAATCCTTCGTGTTTATTGTCATTGATCCATCGTAAAAAGTTGCCTGTTGTGCTATAGCCGCCCATCCAAGTTCCATTTGGTTCGGCTCTCCATTGGTAACGATCGTGATAGCCGAATTCTGTACGTACCCCATCAGCCAAGCCTTCAACTATATATCCAGGACCACTGATTTGATATCCATGAGTCAGCTCGTGATAAAGCATACCAATCAATTCTTCTTTAACTGGGGTACTAGGATCTAGCTTGCCAGCATCATAAGCGCGCCTAATGTAGTTGCTGTCCATACCGATATGCACCTCTCTACCGCTATGGGTTGCCCATGCCGGGGCATTGTTAGGGTTAGTAGTATGTGTAGCGATATTTATCTTCTTATGATTTAAATAAAACTGCCCTGGATCGTCATATAGCATGCTGACAATGTCACGTACGATCGCTATTACTTCCTGCTCATAGTTCGGTAGGACTTCTTGGAATAGATCACCGTTGCCACCTGTATCCAAATTCCTATACTCCACAATCGGATTGATCGAATGCCACATATCATTTGTATAGGATAACGCTACATCTCCAACCTGTAATATGTCCCCGCTGTTGTTCTGTAGCTCCAGCCGGTAGTATTGATAAGCTGTACTTGGGTTTACAAAGTAATGATTACGTTGATGACGTTTCAGGAAATTCTCATTGTCCTTCGTATCAATCTGCGTCCAATTATTACCATCGTTGGATCCTCTCAATATCCACTGCTTCGGGTCCCGCTCTTCAGAATCATTGGCAGCAGCAATGGAATAACCGTCGAGTAAAATGGGCACACCATAATCGAGCTCCAACCAGCCATTGTTCTCAAACGTTAGCCATTTGGTATTACTGGTACCGTCTATTGCATTTTCTTTACGCTCATTAGGACTGTTTTCACTGCTTGCGGTTATTGAAGGGAGAATTGACGTATAGGTATACGTTTGCTCTTCTCCATTATATAGCTTGATCTCCGCCAACTGAAGCCAACCTCCGACACTCTCAAAATCGAACTTATAGTAGCTGTAGCTCGTTGGATTCGAAATTGTGAAGGACTTTAGCTGGTTACGTTGTTCAAAATCTATATCCTGCCTCGTGTCTATATCCGTCCAATTGACACCATCGTTCGAGCCCTGTAATGTCCAGTTCAAAGGGTCTCTATCTGGAGCGTCTTCGGCAGAAGTGATAGAGTAGCTATTGATAACATACGCTTGATTGTCGGCAAATTGATATTGAATCCAGGGGTACTTTTCAACGACTAGCCACTTAGAACCAAGACTGTTGTCAAATGCATTCTCCTTGACTTGACCATTAGGACTCATATTATCAGGATATTCTGCTGAAACGATCCCTCTATCATCGACCCGACTGACCGGATATGTTCCGTGAGGCTTATTCGTCGCTGCCTCAGCCCTCTCTAGACCTGTAAACAATCCAGCACTAATAATAAGTACCGCCAATCCCATTAAACCTAGTTTTCTCATTTCTATAACACTCCTTCTTTTTTTTTATACTTTAAATAACTCTAATTACAAAATAAACCTATCACTAATCCTAGCAAATTAATAGTGTTGTTTCGGTTGAATTTTGGATAATAAAGGATAAGGATGGGGATTAATGTGGAGTGGTGTAACTATCTATCAATTAATGATAGATAGTTGTTCTACTTTTTGCACGCAGAAGAGTTCAATCCATCTCATATTCATAGAAACGCCCTTGCTAACTCGCATATGCGAGGGCAAGGGCGTTCTTTTTCCTGTTCATAATATGGAATTTGACAGCACTTAACTTTGCACACCTTCACGCTTATGAAAAAAGGTCTTCAGTGCTTGATAAACTTCACCTTTTTCCTTGATAACGTAATACATGAATTGATCTATTTTAATGTTGCGGTAGGCGGACATTAGGGTACTGCTCCGGTTGTATTGATTGATCTCGCCATAGCCGAACATGTTACAAACCTTGAGTAACTCTCCAATCAGCTTCACGCAGCGCTCATTGTCGGATGTCAAGTTGTCACCATCGGAGAAGTGGAAAGGATAAATATTGAATTTGGCAGGGGGATAACGTTGATCGATAATCTCGAGTGCCTTTTGATAGGCTGATGAACAAATGGTGCCACCGCTTTCTCCACGCGTAAAGAAATCATTCTCACTTACTTCTTTAGCTTCTGTATGATGGGCGATAAATACGATATCAACGTTCTCATACTGTTTCCGTAGGAAACGATTCATCCAGAAGAAGAAGCTACGTGCGCAATATTTCTCGAAAGAACCCATGGACTTGAGTATCACATAATTAACTATGAAGAAAACCACACTGGAATAGGCTTTGTCGATTTCCTTAAAGGATTTCACTTAATCGGTGAGTCCTTTTCTTTATAATATCACATCCTTCAAGCACGTATTCTAAATGATATGGGTGAGTATCTAAGCAGTTTTAGAGAAGGTGAGTTAGTTTATTATTTATACGCAAAGGGGCGTAAGGAGATAGGTTCTGATGTTGTACGTAGACGTACACAGCTTATAGGACACACGTTGATGAGGAATGAGGTTTATATATCGTTTCAGCCAGAACAATGGAGAGAAGAGTACACTTTGAAGTGGGATAACAAGGCGATTGTTGCAGACGCATAATTTAAGAAAAAGGACATATTTACACTACTCGAAGTGGATCGTTTACAATCGATGTCAGAGAATGAAAAAAAGATACTTCTATATAGAGAACTTCATAACACAGGAAAATGGCAAGCAAAGAATGGAGTTTTTCCAGAAATCATGTTTGTAACAACAACAGAATACAGGTGTAAGAGGTTGATTGATCTATTGAATGGATTAAATGGAAAGGTTTTAACATTAGATGATATCAAGTGAAAATGTATGTTTATAACGTCCATTGATGGGCGTTTATTTTTATGTATGGTAAAATAATCCTATCCATAAATTAAGTGCTAGGTTGAGCTACTAGATTTATAGAATATCAAGAAAAGGCAGAGGAATAACCAATGCAATTTGATGTTGAAATAGCTGAAATTGTTAAACGATACTTAAAAGAAACTAAGGATCAGGATTTATCAATAGCAGAGATATTGACGAGACCACGTTGGAAAAGAGTTTGGTTTTGGTGGAAGGCGTTAGAGTACTATGAAGGTAAGCCGATGCCTGAATTGACAATCGAGGAAGTTAAGGGGACATATGGGGATTAGAAGTTGAAACGATGATTTATAAGGAGATTGTTATGGATATCATTGAACTAAAGAGCTGTATAGAAACCGCCTTCAGTAACTATTTAAATAGCGAAGAATTGTCATTCATACAATTAACCGGAAAGAGCGAACACGCTATTAGAGATGCGGTGGCATTTGAAATGTACAAAAGAAATCTCAATGTAACAAGAGAATATAAAAGAGTTGACTTAGTTGTATTTGATGATGAATATAAGCCTACAGATCTCATTGAATTTAAACTTTGTTATACATGGGATATACAAAAAGATGCTAATTTTAACGGTTATCGAAGTGTAGTTTACGGAGAGATGGGAATAAACAAGGACTTTAATAAATTGAATGAGATGAAAATAAAAGATGCGGATCAATTTGCTGTCCTGTGTGTTATTCATCCTACTAGAGATCAGATATTCTCAAAGGATGAAATAGATCACATCATCGCTTACCATGATATAAATAGATTCATCGAAGTAAATCGACTAACAGAATTTAAGGTAGAATATGAGAAAGTGATTGAAGACAGTTTTTCAGGGTTTCAGATTGAGAAATTTAAGATCAAATTAGGAATGGTTTTTAATTGTAATGTGAGTTTGCATTTTTGGATTATAAAGAGAATGGAATTTGATCTCAGAGAAGTTAGAAGGAGTCCCAAAACAGAAGAGGATTTTCGTTGAAATAATACTTTTATTAGGAGTAGAACACTATGAATAACAACGTTCACGATAAGATAATCGGTATTGTTCGGAATAGTATTAATCTTTCTTTTTCTTTTACTATATATTTGTTGGAGGGTAGTGAGCCTCAAACAAAAAAATGTATTGATTGTGCCGGAGCATACTGCGAAGTAGAAAAAGGCGTTTTTTCTATTTACATTCATCGAGATTGGCAAAGCATCGTCAATCGAGCTGACTTTAAAACAGGTACGGAGTACAGAATAAATCCATTTTTCTTGAATCTTTAAACATACCTATCTCTAATGAGTCTTTATTTCTTTTTGTCGTATTACATGAAATTGGACACATAGCGGTGTTTGAGAAGTTTTGCTTAGCGGAATTTGCTGATATGTATGCGGAAATACTAAAACATGATTTTGGTAATCAAGAGATAGATGATCAATGGATAAAAAATAATGAGATTCAATTTAAACAGTATACCAATGTTATCGAAGCCCAATCAGACATATTCGCGATGACTAATTTTCTGGGAATTTGGAACTTGATTAGATCAGAGTGTTGTTTATAAAACAATTCTTTCATAGGGAGAAAAAATGAAAAAGAAAATAATAGGTGGAACTATAGCCATATTAATTGTTTCGGTTATATTACAAGTTCCTAATTACCTTAGATACGAAATTGAGGATATGTTTGGTAATCCTCAGACGCATTTTAATTATATTAATCTAGGAGTAACGCTCAATGAAGTTGGTGGGGGATACGAAGAAGAAATAAATTTAGAAGAGCAGACTAAAGTGAACATTGATCTAGCTAAATTTAGTGGCAATAAAGCGGATCTATTTCTCTATGGAAGATATGTAAATAGTGCAGATCCCCTTATCGTAGTTTTAAATGAAGTTATTTATAATGGGCAGCCACAAAGTGAAATGTCTAATTTTTATTCCAGTGATTACATTAACAAGCACTTCGTTATTAAATTAACTGAATTTCTACAAGAAGGTGAAAATAGACTTGTGATAAACACAGGGAATTACACCAAGAAATATGATATAAACATTATTAAATGAGTCTTCCTTTAAGAAGTGGGGTGAATGAGTGGACAATAAAGCATTACAAATTGGTAGACTAATCTATGTCTGCGAGAACTATTCAAGCTCCAGTAGTTTGAACGATATAGTAAAAAGATTGATATCAAGCTCAGAGGTTAGTTTTTCCAACCAACACATACTTGCTGGATTCATAACGGAATCGATGGACAATAATGATGAGATAGGCAAGATAGATGCTTTAATCGCCATCAGTAACTACTTTGATAAACTTGAATGAAATTAGCCTTTCATGAGGAGATTGGGGTGAAATTATATGAACACACATTTTGGAGTAAAGGTACTCAATAAAGAGGGTGGATATAAACTAACCGCCGATAATTATGTGAAGACGAGTGATAAAGATAATGCCACTTCGTTTGAAGAATCAAAGCTTAAGTTAGAGAAGGTTATGACTCGTTTTGATCTTAATATGAAATACTTTAAGTCACTGTCTCGGGAGAAATTTAATGAAGAACTGGATAAGTTTGTAGCTTCAAATAAGTTTTATGAAATTAAAGATCTTAATTCTGTAGCTGGTATTTACGGGCACTATGTTATGGTCTTAGATGAGTATTGTCAAGTTTATATAGGAACTGCTAGTCGTAACGATGGTATAAAACAAAGGATACCTCAACATTGGAGAGAGAAAATATCATTAGCTCGTCTTGACGGAGGGGAGTGCGGTTCTCTACATATAGATAGTTTTAGAGCTAAGGATACTACGAGGATTTTTGTGTGGCGCGATGATGAGTGTACTTTTTTCGAGGATTACACGTTTAACGAGCTTTGGGAAGGTAGATTGGTTGCCCAATTTCCTATAGATTATTGCCTGAATTCAGTCATGAATAATATACCAAAAGAGTTTTTCCATCAGAGGATGAGGGATCGTGATTTAAGGGATTTAAAGGTGTATGGCAAGAGCCATCGAACTGAGTTATTATCCAGACATGATCAAAGATCCACGAGTGAATGAAATGTGATTTTTAAGTAGATCATTAGGAGGAATAAAAAAGTGGATTACTGTATGTCCTGCTTGTGATCGTGAAGGAGAAACAGAAGATAGATATACCGAAGATGAAGTGAATAAGATTGCATTGGTTGAGGATACGGGAAGGAAAAGAGTGATCACCATCTGTATGTCATGCCGTATAAATTATAAAAAGCATAGATAGTAGTGACGGACTTTGATCAAAACTCGACTTGAGGAGGAGATTGTGATAAAAAATTACCATTGGAAAAAGTATTTTATCTTACTTGCCATTGTAATACCAATCGCAATTGTCGCTATATTCACGCTTCCTTATGAAAAACGAAATTATGCATTAGTTATATTACCATTAATATTCTGGCTATTATATTATTCATGGATCGCATTCGAGAAGAGAAAAAAAGATACATAAGGCAAATATTTCATCGTAATGGGAGGGATCATATGCTGAATAACTTAAGCTTAGATTTTAACTGGAGTAAAGTTGAAACTGACGAAATCCCGTATCTATATCCTCAGACTTTTGATAGAAGTATGAATAAGAATCTTCAGGTTCCATCTGTATACAGGTGGAGAATTTATAAAACAGATTCTGAATGTAGAGATGTCTACATCGGAGAGACAGACAACTTGAAAAGAAGAGTCACTGGTTATTTAAAGCCGGGGATTAGTCAAATGACGAATATCCGTATGAAGAATTTATTTGATAATTACATAGAAAAAGGATATAAGATTGAACTAGATATAGTTCAAATTTCAACATTTATTTTTAATGGAATCGAATTAAACCAAGATAGCCTTTCATCTAAAAATATTAGATTGATAATTGAAAACATGATAATTCTTAAACATAAGAACCTTGGATATAATCTTTTAAATGTAAAGATATAGTCTGATAAATCATACATTTTACAAACATAAGGGAGCAGAAGAATGAATCAATGGATTACAGATAATTCGAGCATAGTTAACTTTCTTAATGTGGTGGTCATAATCTTTCTTACTATCCTTAATGTATGGTTTGCAAAGAACTCTCAAAAATATAGTGCGCATTCATTAATGCAGAACGAGAGGATTAGAAGAGAAAATAATACTCCAAATATTATTGCTTATCTTGATACCACTGACTTGAATTTTTTATCATTTAAATTATCAAATATCGGAATAAATGCAGCAAAAAATATAAAAATTAATTTGGCTCCAATGAATCAAACTAAGACTAATGAAATTCTAGAAGATGCTTTTATGTTTAAAGAAGGAGTTGCATTTTTAGCTCCTAACCAAACACTGAGTGCTCATGTAGGTAGTTTTGTAGAACTTATGAATGATAACAAAGATTTTCCTACATACGAGGTATCTCTAGCTTATCAAGATATCGACCAGAATCATTACAACAGGACATATGTAATCGATTCGAATATGTATAATGGTTATTACGGCATCATGCAAAAGAATATTCACGATCTAAATAAGGAAATGAAAAAGATAGAAGGGCATTTCAAAAAAACTGTTAAAATTATGGAGATAAAAGACAAAAGAGATAGAGAATACTTTAAAAATATACACTCCCACAAGAAGAATGTCAGAACAATCAGAAGACACATAGGAGGGAAGTAATTCCCTTGAAAGGTTGATTTGATTAGAAAGAACGGAGAAGATAAAATACAACCTAAGAAAAACCCAAAAAATCTATATGAACTGATGTTGTGAAATGGCTATTTCAATGTATAGGGAGTGTAGAAAATGACAGCTTTAAATTTTATCTTTGATTCTGAAAATGTCTATATTGCAATGGATACTTTGTCAATAACCGTAGATGAAAAAAAGCCATTTAAATTCGCTTCTAAAATTTTCCCCTTACCGCATTTAAGGAGTGTAATGTGTGGTACTGGTAACATTGATCTCATTCTTGATTGGAATAAGATGATAAATAGAAATGTTATTTCTTATGACATTGATTACTTGAATATTCTGACTACAGAAGCTCTTAGAAATCTTAACTCTCAATACCCGAAAGAAGTTACTAGTACGATTTTTCAGTTTGGATATTCGCATAAACAGAATGCTTTTAGGGGGTTCGTTTATAGAAGTACAAATGATTTTAATGTGGAAGAATACGAATACTGTGCAGCAATTAAACCTCAAGTTTCTTTTGATTTTTATGAGGAATTATCTATACACGGAGTAGACGAAATGTTTATCAAGTTGATAACTTTACAAAAATATGAAGATGATTTAAGCAAAGATAAAGTTGGCATCGGAGGAGAAATTCATAGGTTTATCATGAGTAAAGACTCTAATCAACTTGATATTATTTATCGTTTCCCTGATCACGAAGAACATTATAGGGACATGATTAGTAATCTAAATTAATAAGACTTTGAAAGGCATATTTTATTAGAATCAGTCAGCTCTATATATTTTGCATTATTCATTAAATGTGAGGTGAAATGTCGTTGCATATTGATAAGATAGCTAATGGCTACAGAGTCGAGTTTATGTACTATGTAGATAAGAAAAGGTTTAAGAGAACCACAAATATACAACTTAATCAAAGATATGTTGTAGTGCCTCCTTTATATAGTAAGCAACTTAAAATGTTGGATCGAGAATGTATTATTGTTGATTTCCTAGAAGATGAATCAGGTTTTGTACACAAAGCTAAAGTAAGGTATATTGATAATAATCGTGTGGGAAGAATGTCATTTGAAAATCTAGTGAGTAAGGATAGTCTAATAGAGAAAACTGTACGATAAAAAGTAAGATTTAGAATGACAAGATATCAAAAAAACGGAGGCAATAATTATGGGGATGTTTAGTTGGAAATGTGCGGTCAGTAAATTAAGTATAGCAAATGTACATAGTGGTCAGTCACCAAAAAGAAGTCAATGTTATCTCATTACACCAACACAAAGTATTTATGAGGACGCTTATGATGGATATGGTGTTTTTGGAGGCAAGGATGTTTATGAATTACTTGGCGATGGTGATAGAGATAAAGGAATTAAAAATGATCTTTCTGGGAAAGGAAAATTTGAGATTAAAATTGTATTGAAACAATTTTATAAAGGACAGACATATGATCAGCTACTTGAATCTGAAAGTTGTCCTGATCAAGGATTCTTTTATTCGTAATTTACTGTGAGTTGTAGATTTATTTATGTTGTGGTGTTATAACATTCCAAATTGTCTGAGAGGTTGAAATCTATGAAAACTTCTGTTGGTGTATGGGATTCACTATTTGGTAAAAAAGTTGAATTGGAATTAAAGAATGATAAAGGTAATACAGTAAAAAGGAAAATTAGTGAAAAATTGTACAACCAATTGCTAATGGAAGATAAGATTGAAGAGATAGTAAATGCAGTTATTTTCAATACCATGAATGGGTTATTGTCTGAAGTTATATATAAGATTGATGAAGAGATCAGTATGGAGTCATATAAAAAATTCAAAAATATCGATACTGGAAAGATATATATTATTGAGTATTATGAGGAAGGGGAATTATCCTCCATGATCCTAACTAAAGAAAAGTTTGAGGAAACGCTAAGTGAAATGCAATAATATTAAATTTGATAAATGACGAATTTTAAGAAATGAGTAATGATTAAGTTAAATGGCAGAAGAGAGTAATTCCTTGTCACAACTAATAGTCAATTACACCATTACTCGTTTAATTGATACTGGACAATTTCAATTCGAGAATAAAACTATATCTCTCGACATTGAGTGTATTACTGATGATTTTGATGATCTTCATGAAGATGTTGTAACAGCAATATGCTTAAAGGTAAAAGTGAAGTCTGAGCAATTGAAAATTACAGGTATTATGAAGGTTGAGTGATGAAATACTGAGGACTACTTGAAGATAAGTAGTCCTTTTTTTCGTTCTGTAAGGATCACTCATCACCATCATTTACCGCTATTCTTTTAGGTGTAGTCCTTGTTATGATAAGAATATAAAATGTAAATATATGTATAAAATAATTAACTATATTACTATATTTATTTTATTAAAGACATAGGAGGACAATACATGAGTAAGATAGATGAAGAATATATCAAAGTGAAATATAGTGACTCGGACAAAGAATGTGATATTACTCAATCAGAAATTGATGATTTTCTTTGTAATTGGATTGAAATGGTAATAAAAAAATATGGAAGCAATCATAAAAGAGGTGATGTCGAGTGATTACCCTAACAGGTAACGAAAAACTAAAAAAGAGTGAATTGGATGCCTTGGTCGGTTTGATCAAGGCTCTTGTTTATGTCCGTGTTTCAACTGATGGACAAGTAGATAATTATTCAATTGAATCACAAATTCAAAGATGTATTAATGAAGCAAAAGAAAAGTTCTTCATTAATGAAAATGAAATAATTGTGTTGGTTGAAGATGGGGAGTCTGGAGATAATCCGAACAGACCGATGATCAATTATATTTTGTTTTTATTTAGTAAAGGAATTGGAAATAAGGTCATCTTTCTTCATCCAGATAGGTTGAGCCGCTACTTAAATCTCCAACAACAGATATCACATGAAATTTGGGGAATGGGCTGTGATCTGCATTTTGTTGAGTTCGATTTAAACAAAGATAATGCTGAATCAATGCTTAACTTCAATATTCAGGGTTCTATTGCGCAATATAACAAGGCTAAGATTCTAGCTAATACAAAACGTGGAAGAAAAACAATGGTTAATAACGGGAAAATCCCAGGATTAAATAGGATATATGGTTATACGTTTGATAAAGACTTGGACATCCTCGTTACAAATGACGTTGAAAAAGAAGTTTATCTAACTATGGTGAAAATGATTCTGAATAAATCGAGTTGTTCGGAAATAGCTAGAACGTTATCTAAGAAGAGCATCGAAGCACCAAAGGGTAGTAAATGGTATCAAGCAACAATTAGCAGGATATTGAGAAACCCAACTTATAAAGGCATTTATTATCACGGTAAAACTGAGATAGTACAAAAGAATGGCAAAAAAACTAAAATTGATAAAGCTCCTGATGAGTGGGTTGGAATACCAATTCCACAATATATTGATGAAGCGACTTTTTTAAGAGTTCAAAAATACCTTGATGATAATGTTAAGGGAAACAAGAATAGTGGTAGACCATCGGAAGATTATTTGTTAAAAGGATTAGCGAGATGTGGAAGATGTGGATCATCAGTTTCATCTGGAATAACATCAAAAACCAAGAAGCGATTATTAAAATATTACTCATGTACTCAAAAGACTAAGAAATCATTTGAAGTTGGTACTGGTGAATCGAATCCCTTATGTAGGGGTAGAAATTGGAGAGTTGATAATGTAGATAATATAATTTGGAATAGGATTCCTGAAATCCTTAAAACTCCAGAAACGATTATCAGACACATCGTTTCAAATAGCACCAATTCAGGTAAGTTGGATGAAATCAGGCATCAGAAAACCGTATTAGAAAAAGAAAAAATTGAAAAGAAATCAGCAGTTGAAAGATACCTCGACTTGTATGCAACAGGGTATATCAAGACAAAACAAGCTCTAGATGAAAAGATTGGAGAATTAAATAATCAAATTGATGATATTGAGAAAGACATTATTATTATCATCGACACATTAAAGTACACAGACGTTGAAGTTGATCAAATACAATTGTTTGAATCCATATTTGAAAAGTATAAATATGTGATTGAATCCAATTTAATTTCAACGAATGACAAGAAATTGCTTGTGAATTTCTTTTTTGAGAAGGTTATTTTTCACGAGGATGAACTGGAAATAGTGCTTAGAGTTTCAGATTATGAACATCTAAAAGGTAGTAGAAAAACAAAATAAAATAATAGATTAAATATAAGAGTAAGAAATTAAAGTCTTCTAAAGTAAAGCCTTGAGGCAATCACTCAGGGCTTTTTTTACTTTATGTATTTTATTTAATTATTAACAATCAAAGCGTCTCCTCTTCTAACTGAACTACATCAAACAAATCGCCCATAGTAATTTCTAAATATCCACAGACATTAGCCAGCAATGAAGCAGGAAGACGTGACGTGTCCATATCTTGATTGTTTACTAACTTATATATGGTTCCAATTCTTTCTCCAGTATCCTTTGATAACTTATAAGGCGTGATTCCCTTGACTATCAATATTTCATTTAAATTACAAGAGAGCACGTATTTAATTTTCATGATTGATAATAACCTCCAAATTTATATTTAAACAAACCATTGACATTAAACGACTGTAGTCGTAATATGTTCATATAAACAACAAACGCATATAACCACTAGATGATTATATCACCACCCAATAGGAATGTATATACATTTCCTTTCTTTCCTATTTCTATTTTTTTTGGAACACGAAATTTCATTTTAAGGAGAGAGAATAATGACAAATCCAACATTAAATCAAAGACCAGAGGTTACACCTTACTATGCAGCGGTACCTACAGATAAAGTAAGTGATAGAGGTAATATCATTTTTAATGAATATCTGTTTCTAACATTAGAAGAAGCAATGCAATCAGGACTTGACTATAAAGCTGTAACATGGACAGACATTAATATGTTAGCTGATAGTGGTCACTGCTTTGAAGATATGATCATCAACACGCCTCAGGGAAGATTTGAATGGGTTACGCAGTATGAATGCGATTATGATGATGAAGAAATAGAAACAGACTGTACATATCGATATGTTGGAGCGCCAGAAGTGTTCTCAGAGGAAATTGAAGAGTTCCTATTCTACAACAAAGAAGCTGAACTAATCTCAATATCTGATGTTGATTCAGGAGATTCTCGATTATATACAGCCAGTATTAATAATTTGGGTGAACCAATCGAAATACAATTTAGAGTCAATTGTTAATATGGAAAAAATTGTGTATGGAGAGGATGGGTAGTTGTCAATATGTACAAAACAGGAAGACTCATTAACGGTAAACTGTTTGTCAAAACATTAGCTAATAACTGGGTTAGTCTCAAGATACTCATATATGTAGAAGAGGAGGCGTGCTAATTGGATACTAAATGGAGACAGCTAATTAATGAAGCGGGATTAAAGGCTACTACGACAGAGAGACGTTTGCAAATCCGCAAACAACTTACAGCTATTAGACGCTTGAAACGAAAGATGAAAGAGCAGGGAATGTGTGGTTAATAGTTTATGTAATAAAAATTCCTCTTTATATGCTGTATGTGCCATGCATACACCCCTTTATAGATATCAACTTACGCCTAACCATAGGCGTTTTTTTATGTCTTAATTATGAAATCATCAATGGTGAAAGTTAACTATATATAGTATATTGGTGTCTGGAGGTGGATACTAACCATATGGATCAAGTATTGAACATTATGACCTATACATTAAACAGTGGTGTTAAGGGTACTGTCCCATTGTCTGATAAGCAAATAGAAGAATGGATAGAGAGTTACAAATCAAATACGATATTTATTACTGTTGTAGGTAAGGAATGGTTCGGACTTAATTCGGATCTAGTAGCAGATTTTAAAGTACATAATAGTTTTTCGGATCATAGAGAGTATATAGTTCCAGCACAGTCAATAGAAGAAAGTAATCAGTTGGAAGTGGCTTACAACCAGCATAGTCAACAGAAAACGATGATTCGAGTAGAATGTAAGTGCGGAGCTTCATACATTGAAAGTTTAGCTAAATACAGAACAAAGTCTTCATGCAAGGAATGTAACAGTATGGTGTTTTTGGATAAGAAAGTTGGATTAATTGATGTGGGTAAAGATAAGGGTTATTATATGACGAATAAATATTACGTTGAGAAGGAAGTAACTGGCTTATAGTCGGTTGCTTTTTTACTTGTTTAATGTGAAAAGAGCAAATATAACACATGCATTTCGCTACTCCTGTTATATTCACGATGCGATAAGAAGAAATTGAAAAACCCTTTAATATAGGTGTTTTTCTTTATTTTAGATGTTATCCTAATTTTGTTAAAAAGTAGCTAAAACCCTTGATATGATTGCGTTTCTTGATGATTTAGTGATGTTTTTACGATGGTACTACGATAGCAATTACGATACCCCTATATTGGACACCTAATGGATAGAATAACCTTATAGTTACTGGCTTTATGAAGTGATTACGATACAAGTTACGATTACTCTATATTTGTTACTCAACAGGTGAAATACCATATGGTTACTGTGTTCATGATGAAATTGCGACACGAGATACGATAGGAATTTTATTGTAGGCACGACCTAGAAATCTATTCAGGTGGATGGGTGAAAGATTCGTTCACTCCTTTGTGAACTTCTAATTGAAGTTAGCAGACCATTGAAAGCTATACATTGAGACTAAAGGTGCATGGTTCCAGTGTGTGTTCCTATCAGAGTAATATAAAAGCAAAACAACAATGCAACATAATATTAATTATGTTGCAAAAGTAGATGAGAAACAGTATGATAATAGTAGGAAATGCAACATAATTTATAATTAAACACACCGAAATCAATGCAACATAATTATAATGAGGTGAGTAAATGATAACCTTTGAATCATACTTGATCGAAGAAGAAAAGAGTATCAATACAATTAAGAGTTACACGCTTAACGTTAGCGGTTATATGAAGTGGTTTGATGAAAGTAAAGGTACAGAGTTTAAGAAGCTACATAGAGAGAACATAAAGGATTACATAAGCTTCCTGAAGGTTATTAAGAAGCTGAGTCCATCATCTATTAATGCCAAGATTAGCGCTCTCATTAAGTATAATGATTTCCTTATCAGCACTGGATTACAGACAGAGCAAGTCATAACTAAGAGAGATATGATTAAGGTACAACGTCAATATGCTTCACTGGCTACTGTAGGGATCGTAGACGTAGAGAAGTTTAGACAACTGGTGTTAGAGAGCAATTCAAAGCGTAACCATGCAATTGTTTCCCTTCTTGCTTACTGTGGGTTACGTATTAGTGAAGCATTAAACGTGAAGATGAATAGTTTTAATATCACATCTCAGCAATTGGTTGTATCTGAGGGTAAAGGAAAGAAGACTAGAACGGTAATCATCAATGATAAGGCAAGGACATCACTGCAAAGTTGGATCAAGGAACGTAATGATACTGGTAATATGAGTGAATACCTGTTTCCAAGTAATAGAGGAAGCAAACTAGATAGAACAGTTATTAACAAACTCTTCAATAACTATTCAGAGGTGATAGGCAAAGAGATAACGCCACATGATCTAAGACACTTCTTCTGTTCACACGCACTAGAGAATGAATTCTCTGTTCATGAGGTTGCACACATGGCTGGTCATAGCAACATACAAACAACGCTGTTATACACGAACCCAAACATGAAGAACATGATTGATAAAATGAACAAACTCTAAGCCCTTAATAGGGGCTTTTTAGGGGGGGTGTTTTAAATCCTAATATTCTCTTTCATTTGTGATTATCCCCGTAGCACCTCCACCCCTACACCCATCCTAGAATTTCATGCGATGCAATTTCATAAATATTACAAATTTATAAGCCTATAAGGCGAAAAAGTGGTTCTGGAGGATATAATCTGGTGAAAAATTATATAGATTGGCGTAGGACATTATGCAGAGGACTAAATGAAAAGGCTAAAGACTATCAAATACATAGCAGAAACATCAATTGAGGCAAGTAAGCATAGTAGGAAGGAATATGGATTGAAGGTTGAAGAGTTATTAAATGAATTAAAGTCCTTATAAATGCTGTATGTGATTAGAAAAGAGGACTGTTATTTAAACAGTCCAATCATAGTCGACAAACTAATGTCTAATTTAAATTCGAATCCATTTGCAGTTTTGAATTCAAGTTTCATACCAACACCTCCCAACACACTAAAAATCGTTCCCAGTGTCTATGAAGTTGCGATAAATTTTAGAATTTTTTTGAAATAAGGAATTCATATAAAAAAGCCTCAATTGAGGCTTAAAAAAAGGCAGACAACGTAAAAATAATTGTTCCTAACAGTAATACAACTAAAATAGTTAATGGGATTGCGCTTATAGTAATTGCTGCAATAGCTAGTCCTCTTCCCGTTGTTGAGCGCCTTGCGCTTATACCAAGGAAAAAGCTAATCGCATTAATTACTAAAGCCAATATTAGTGCGACTGTAATTCTTGTTAGCGCACTAGATTCATAGTTCGAACTATTAGCATCCATCACCTTAATGAATATAGCAAAGAATGCTAACCCTATGAAGCTAAATATAAATGATACTACTGCTCTGCCAAGTCTATCTACTTTTTTAACTTCTTTTTTCACTTTCTGTTGTGCTACCGTTCCCATGATGACCTCCTGAGTCTTATGTACTATTTCATAGTCTAAAAGTAATGCCTCACTATATTAGCATCTTTGTATCTGAAATGGTATATATTTCTTAATTGACTTATTTATATATTTAATATTTTGATCAAGTTGATAATTCAATCGGTTAAAATCAAAAAGATAGATACATTTATGATCACTGCAACGAATATGACCAAATAGTAATACGATCAAGGAATGTAAGTGTTTATTTAGTAAAATTTAGTTACTTGGCATTTACTAAATACTAAATATATGCTAAATTATACTTATGAACAAACGAAGGAGAGTGTAATTAATGATTCCAAGACTGAAAGATCTAGTAATTAAATACAGAGAAATTAAAGGATTAAGTAGGAGAGGGCTCAGTGAATACATAGGGTTATCTGAGAAAACAATTCAAAATTTGGAAACTGCTGACACATACATAGGATCAGGCAGCGCTAAAGAGATAGGTAGGTCGATTGGGTTAAGCGAGTATAATATTTTGATTTCGTATAATTATTTTGAGGTTCCTGTTATCGGGAACGAACTACGCTCAAATGAAATTCTAACCGATGAACAAATGTTTGAAGAGTTGAGTTTTAATTATACAATTTCAGCGCTTCCAGCATTATCAAAAGAGATTAGAGAAAATGAGGCTTATCAAACAGGAATCTCTAAAGAGAGGTTAGAGAAAATTCGGCTTAGTTTTAGTGAGGATACAAATGTCTCAATTGAAGAAACAATCTCACTTTGTAAAGTATTCGACAAATTATTTAGTGAATTATTTGTATTAGTAGCAGTTGACTTTGTTAGTGATCGAAGAGCTATTGATGTGGCTCATACATTTCAGAAATTTATACAACGTCAAACAAAGCCACCGCTCACGTTCGAACAGATTGACTCTAAACTTACAAGTGATGAAATTGAATATTTGATTGAGTCATTGAATGTTTATAGAAAATTAGGCTTAACTCAAACAAAATAATTATCTATCCGACGCTAACCAAAATGCATCGGATAAAATTAGTTTAAATATAAAAGATGTAAAATCCTTATTGCTATAGAATATGAAATCAGCATTGTATAGAGAAAGGAGAATTAAATGTTAACCGAAAAAGATTCTAGCGAGATGGTTGAGACGCTAGAGCATTGTGGGATAGGTTGGTTTTCAGAACAGAACGAATACAGCTATGATCTTTATACTAAAATTTGCGACATAGATCCAAGTTATTACAGTAAATGAGATCGTGATATGAAAATATCTACTTCTAATATTTGATAATGAAGAAAAGATATTGTGAAATGCGTGTTTTATTCTATTGACGAGAATGTATGAAACTAATAGGCTTCACATCAATATACCAATACATACATGCACATCGATATTCACTATTTCATCTAATGCTATAGAACTAGTTCTAGATACATGGTAATATTTAGAATACTAGATATATAGGAGGAGAGAGTAGGTTGAAAAATAAAGTTTTGATAGCGTCAACGGTTATTGTTGTGTTGCTTTTAATCATCTTTGTTCCAAAAGTAGTAAATAAGGTTAATGAAACAAGAACAGAAGCAAAAATGATTGATTTAAGAAAAGAAGCAGATGAATTAAACGCTAGAGGTAAGTATCTGGAAGCAACCGAAGTCATAAAAGAAATGACAGCTTTATTAAAAGGAGAGGACTACACAAGAGATACTAATCCAGAGGAAACGTTTGCGATAGAAGGTGAAGCAAAAACAGGTTCACTATTAAACTACTTAGACTTTTCTAATATCGATGTAATTTGGTCAAATGTTTCATCAACTGGAGAGGTTGTGGGACAAATTACCAATAATTATGATAAAGCAATTGAAGGATACTTTGCGATATATTTCTATGATAGTGATGGTAAAATTACATATGCTAGAGATTCTATACCTATCCCTGGAGATGGCATTGAATCAGGAGCCACAATAAATTTTAGTGTTTTAGTAAATGACTTCGAGTATTCATCTTATGATATTCAAGGAGATATTCTAAGAGAAAGATAAGATTAACTTTTGTTTGAATAATATAAATCACTCGTTTGATGAGTGGTTTATATTGAATTAATTTAAAAATTATTTATAAAATAAATATATAAAATACATAATTCATAAGAAAAAGGTGGGATAACCCACCTTAATTAGACCACGACTCTAGAATCCCATCGTAAAAATATAAATAATCGTTATCATACACCCACTGTTCCATATGATACTTTGAACTAGTGTAATTATTAATATCTCTTGGACCTCCCCAAGACATTAAAACTTGTTCCTTGTTCATTCCAATAGATATCTTTTTTTCTGCAATTTTATTCCATATTTTTGAAGACCAGCTAGGGTATTTAGTCCTAGGGTTCTCAGTATAGAAACCATTTTTAATTGGTTCACTCTGATTACTGAAAAAAGACAATTTGAAGGTTATTTTTTTACCATTCATACGCTTTGCTTGGATAACTAAATCTTTTTCTTTTAGCTTAACTGATTCGAAATACACCTTTTCAATGTTTTGTAAAGGAATCGTTGAGGGTAAATAGTTTTTATTTGCCCAATAATACTTTCCACTGTATAGATAAGTAATCGATTCATAATCTAAATATGTGCAGAACGAATCAGGATCCTCACCTACGACTAAATCTTCAATTACACTTCCATCGTTAAGAAGTATTTTAAAATTAGTAATGTTGTCAGCAAAACGATCAATTTCAATTACCCATCCAATTTTTTCACCTTCGTAAATATATAGTTTTTGTCCCATATAGGATTTTAGGAAGTCGTCGGAAATACTATTTATTTGATTGATTAATTTTTTTGATTTCGATTCTCCATTAGCATCGCTCCACAGAAACAATGAGTTAGCATCATAGATATAATTTCCTGCATATCCTGAAATTTTATAAAAATAATCCAATGATATGTATGTGGTGTTTTGAAATAAAGCAGAATTTGTATTATCTAACTTAAATACTCCAATATCTGTTTTTATAGTTATAGGCTTAGTGAAATTAACAGATATATTCTTGAATTTTGATAACAGCCTGATAGGCAAATAAGTCCCACTATTTTTTATTCCTTGTATAGTATAAGTTTTTTCTTTAGATACAATGATTTGCCCATTTAAAAAGATAGGTATTTCTGCTGACAGATATACATTATCTGGTATGACATTCAGGGCAGCAGCCTCCACATTAAATGGTATGGTGGAAAAAATGGTAAATAAACAAAGAATAATAGTTAGCGCACGAAGCTTAAGGCATTTGTACAAAGAAATTCACTCCATTTTGGTTATATTTGTATAGTTATTAAGTAGCATATAATATGAAAGGTTTAAATAATCAATAAATAGAAAGCAGTATGTTGAATAAAACTACATAAAAGTATCGTTTCAAAAGAAAAAAGGGTGATAAAATTCACCCTTAGACTTCAACTTCTTTTGCAGCAACAAAATCCCATGTGGTTATTTTCCCTGTAGCTTTATTTACATAATAATAACCATATGATGCAGTGTGATCAGACATTTGTTCATATGCCCACACTGTATATCTGTCTGCTTCATCATTATCAATTACGAAGTGAAGATTATAGCTAATTGCAGCTTTTTTAATTTTATTGTAAACCATCTCAATAGCTTTGTTTTCGGACATTTTAACTATGGGTTGTTTCCCAATATAAAGATTATTTCCTTGAAGTCCAACTTGCTTACCAATCGAATTTCCAATAGATCGAACAGGAACGTAAGTTGTTCCTTTGTAAGTGATAGCATCAGAAGTTACTTTCTTAGTACCATCTACATAGATATTCATTTTTTGCATGACAGCTTTAATGTTTGTTCCACTTGCGGCAAATGCAGTAGCACCAGTCAACATTGTGCCTATTGCAATACCAATAACTAATCCTTTAACTTTGTCTTTCACGATGACACTCCTTTTTCTAAGTTGGTATTACTATTTATTCGACAAATTTATTAATAACCCTTTAAAAAAACAAATAAATACCACTTGCATAAGGAACGGGTGTTCGGTGTATAATACAATATACAACCAAACAAACGTTCCTATTTTTTGAGGTGGTGAACATGTTGAAGAAACAAAAGACAATAATGTTGATTGATATGCAATCCTTTTATGCAAGTGTAGAGAAGGCTAAAACGCCTAAATATAAGAATAAGCCTTTACTCGTTTCAGGAGATCCAGCAAGACGTGGAGGAGTAATCCTTGCAGCGTGTCCAATTGCTAAAGCATGTGGAGTTGATTCGGGAGAGGTGCTTTGGAAAGCACTTCAGAAATGTCCAGAAGCAATTGTCGTTAGACCACACATGCAAAATAACACAGATAGTAATAAGCTTGCAAAAGAAGGTTACTTGTTTTTTAATTTCAAGGGTTTGCAAGATGAATCCAATCATATGAATTTTCACTTCATCTATATAGGCTTCTCAAATAAGAATTGGATATGGAAAACCATCGGTATATCATTGAGTATATCATTCAAGTCTATCATAATACTTGAAATAGTAATGATAAAAGTGTTGATTTCTAAAATTACCCATGGTATATTATTGGAGTAGGAAGAAGGGTAGTAGCAAGATACATAAAGCAACGTAACGTCACACTGATCTTTGAAAACTAAAAAACTAAAAAACTAAAAAATATGAAGAGAGGAGAAAACGCTTGTATATTTTAAGTGATGGACATTAATGAACTAAAATAGCTTGAAAATTATTGGAAATACACATACATATTATTTTGCGGAATTAGTAAGGTTCACAATTTTTTATTCAATTACATTTATTTTACAGAGCAGGAGTCTGTGAATTAAATAGTTCTCCTGCTCAATATAAGGGGGATATTTTGTTTTTGATTGATATCAAAACAAAGGATTTTTTTACTACAATCAGTAACAATGGGAAAGTTAACTTTGAGTACATATATGAACAGGGACTACTAAAAGATAATAGCGGAAAAGTGAGTAATTTTCCTCATAAAAGCAAGATGAAGTATTACAGTAGAGAAGCTGTTAAAGAATTTGAAATGTGGAATGAAAAAGGATACGGTATTTACTTTCTACCTAATGGTGGAGGGTATAAAGACGCTGAGATAACAGATTTCAGGTCTGTTTTCGCTGATTTAGACATTAAAGATGAAATAGAGTATGAATTTATTAATGAAGGTTTTGAAGGTAATGGTGCTGAGTTAAAAAATCTTGTAACGGAAAAGTTTAATTCACTCAATAATACTGAAAAAGTACAATATAAACAGATTTTTATGAGGCGTATTGATGAGCTTAGAACAAGCGGTCTGATTCCAAGCGGGATTGTTGAAACTAAGAATGGATTTCATGTTTATCATTTTTTGAAGCAAGAGACTCAGAAACATCAGTTTGAAGCAATAGAAGGATTACTTATCTATTGTCTTAATGGGGATTTAGCGGTTAAAAATCCAGCAAGACTCCTGAGAGTGCCACTTACACAGCATTTAAAGGATAGGAATGATCCATTTAAAATTCAATTGAATGAGTGGAATCCTAAAATCTCCTATGACGCAGAAAGTGTACTGTCTATTTTAAGGGGGATTGTCGCACAGAATAACAAGGAGTCATTGTTGTGTGTGAATGATAGAAAGAAGCCTCTATACAACACCAAGGAGCTGTCAAAGGCTGGAGGGATACCTTCTAGGAGAGGTATAGATTATTCATTAATGATGATTGGCAATATTCCATTGATAAGCCAAGGATTTAAAGGGTTACCCGAATTAAAGAAAAGGCTAGGTTTAGATAAACAACCGGAGTTATGTTACATAGATCGAGATGATATCAGGCAATATTTAAAAAAGCAGAATTTAAAATATTTGCTTGGTGTGGAGTCGGACAGATTCTTTTGTCTATTTCATAACAGTAGTAATTCAAGTAGCGGGACTATATATCCGCATGGAGACAAATACTTTTATAAATGCCATAGCTCAAATTGTGGCGTCCATTACGATATTATTCAAATTATAGAGCGACTTACGAGATTGCCAATACATAAATCATTCGATTACTTAAAAGAGCTTTATAACATAGCCGAAGTTAAAACGGAGTGGCAGCAAGATCAAGAGAGACTAATAGATTTTAACACTGAATTCCTTTCACGATTTAAATATGACATAGAGTTACGTGAACTCTATCCCTTTCTAACGAAGTTTTTAGACACCAAAGGAACACTAGGATTACTAATTCAGATTCATGAGGTTGCTAGACGTAAGCTACCACAGCTTGCCAAGGTGAAAGGGATGAACAATCCAATCGTATTCGCTCCAATGGGAAAGGTCATAGAGGATGTCTTGAGCATAAATGTATCTAGTCTACGTAACATAGATAAGGCTAATACGAAGGCAGTCATCTTGATATTTATGTTTTTATTAAATTGTGTTGGTGTTTCTGAGTTGCCTGATGAGTTACAAAAGAGAGCTAGAGAGTATCAGCAGAAGGGCATAGAACGAAATGGAAAGACGATTCATTACACGAACATGAGTAGGTATTATGAGGTGGTAAGCTTAGATACAGATCGACTTATATTAGCTGAAGAGATGGCTAAATTCTTTTATGAAAAAGGTTTGACTATAGCAGGATTCAATAGAGAGCAAGTGTTGAGATTGCGTGGAAGTGAAGATGCTAATCGTATATATCCTGATAGGGCAGATGAGGAGATTAGTAGTTTAAATCAATCTATAACATCAGAAATTGAGCGTGTTGTTGCAGAATTGTTTCATAGAAAGAGATATACATATGATAACGAGATTATTGATAACCTTGTCATTCCAGATTTTGATATTAAACAAGAATTTAGAAATACATTTAAATACATAAAGAATAAGAAATCTGAAGCAATAGATTTATTAGAAATTCAGGATAATGATGTGAACATGCTGAGATGGTATCGCAATTTTATAAGTAAGAAATTAGTTTTGAACATGCCAGTAATCATGCATCATGAGGAATTAAGTAGAACGAGAGTGAACAAATCAATAAGGAACAAATTCGGTATCCCTGAGAATGTTAAGGGATATATTTATCATGAGAATTTTATTGAAGAGGAGCCTCTGAAAATTGAGGATAAGGCTAGTCATATAAGAAGATTGAAACAAGAGGATTCAAGTCTTTCTTATATCAAAATTGCGGGAATTGTGAAATGCAGTAAGCAATACGTATCTAACGTCTTTAAGCGTAAGGATTAATAATAAGTAATAGCGTCATTCATACATAATGTTTATCGTGTTAAAGTCTTATTTTAATTGAATTGTAGATAAAAAGTTTAACAATAATGGACAACTAATTCATCTTATAGCACCACCATGTATCATTAGACTAAAGAGTGTAAAGATATATACCGTTTCCAACAAGCTTTTAGTTGACGGTTGAAAATGAAGTAATTGGTCAGAAGGATACTAAAAATATTCTTTCCATCGACCTTTCTTTCTTGCATCCAATTTTAGAGGAGGTGGTCAATATGTGAACCTGTATTCAACGATAACAGTAGTGGAGCGGGTAATTAAATCCCGCTTCAAGTTAAAGCTTATAAAATAAAAAAACATTTTAAAAGGAGAAAGTTAAAAATGACAACAACTAACCAAACAAACCAAACAAACAATCAAGTAAATGAGGAATCCGCAAATGAGAGATTACATATTACCTTCAAATTTGAGGATGCAGTAATTAAATATCCAGTTGATAAATTTGATGGTGCAGACCTGTTTCGCACTATTATTGAGTTGAAACAGAATGGTGGAACATTAGAAAATGGCGGAAAAGTTTATGATATTTCAGAATTAAAAGAGATGGTACTTAGCTTTGAAGTTGAAACTGCTGAAATTAAAGGAGAGGATAAATAGAATGAGTTTAGCTTGTCTTATGGGGAACGAAAAAAGAGCATATTTCACAGCAGATACTAGAGAATGTGCAACAGTTGATGGACAATTATATCAGATGAATGACAATGCTAAGAAGATATTCAATATTGATAATAAAATTATCTTTATATCTGGATACTCGGCATTGTGCAAAGAGGTTATAGAAGATTTTGAGGTAGACACAGATCATAGTATTGAGAGATTACAGGATATTATTAAAGAGCATGGCAGATCATTTGAAACATTGTATCCCAACCACGTTGATATATTAGGTGCTGGGTATATGGATTGTACTGTTGTAACCTCAGTGAAGATTGAGGATAAGTATCAAAATATTCTTTACAATTTTAATAGCACAAACAACTTTGAACTATTCGAGTATCCCATTACTAAAAAGGATGGATATATATTCGCTACAGCAGGGGTTTTAGGACAAGAAGCAACAGACATTGGAAATTCACTCAAAGAGAAACTAGATCCAGTAGATGTATTTAAAACGATATATAACAAACTATCATGCGAAGCAGTAGGAGGGAGTTTTGAAATGTACGAATTTGATAATGTAAGAGGAGTTATTTCACACAATACATACAAAATTGAAGATAAAAAAGAGTTGTTAAAGTACGAAGATTATAAGCCTAACAATGGTCATTACATCTTAGGGAATAAGCTACAGATATCAGATGATAGAGGAACACTTACTATTGAAGGCAATTTGCTAACGATCACGGATGATAGTAAGAAAACGAAGGTTCAATTAGGGGAGTATACTAAAGGTTCTTTCGGATTGAAGCTATATGGACCCAAGGGTGATGTAGTGTTAGATGAAAATGGGATTGTTCAAGTAGACAGTATTCAAGTGGTTGATAACGTTGATAGCTCACATGGATTGAAGCTTAAGTTTTACGTAGATGATGGCATGATTAGTATTAGGAAAGTTATGCTTAATATTACGTTGGAGAGATTTAGAGCACATAGTAAAGGCGCTTTGAGTAAAATTATTGATTTGAATACAACACGTTCAGAGAGAATTGATTTGACTACAACACTTGAACGGAGCTTTGCATCAAAATCAACACTGCCAGAGAATGTGTCTGGAAATACTGAAACAGATGGTACTTATATTTCTGGTGTGGGTGGACATAACCATGGTATTCCTGATGGAACGCAATTATTGGTTAGCGGGGGACGAACAGTTTCTTGGTCAACTTCTGGAGGTCATCGTCATCCAATATCATTAAACTCTCATTCACATAGTTTTACAGTTCCGGCACATTCTCATGACATTTCTATGCCCGAACACGCACATTCCATATCAATGCCTTCTCATTCACACGACATTGACTATGGAATTTATGAGAGTTCATATGCTACAGGTGTACGTATCTCAATTGATGGAGTAATTAGAGGTGGAACGTACAGCAGTTCAGAGAATACGGTTGATATTACACAATGGATAACAACAACAGGATGGCACACTATTGAATTAACGTCAACACAATTAGGAAGAATCAATGCTAGTTTGTATGTTAAGTCATTTGTAGGGTTCTAATAAATGCTTATTCAATTGTCCAGGTGCCCATCGGTACTTGGGATTGAGTAAATTCTATATTAGGTAAGTAACTAATTTCTTTTATATTTACATCTGTGCTAAAACTGTAAAAAATAAAACCAGTAGCCGTTTCACCTTTGGTCAATAGTTCTCCCATATCGAGTTTACCATTAACCTTAAGGAATATTGTGTTTCCAAGATAGTTTAATTGCTTGTCTGTTATTAAATTACCAGTTCCGAAATTATACATTCTACCTAAAGATATGCCTACGTCTGAGTTATTAGTCACAGTTGTGTATACTTTAAACCCTTTATCTAAGAAGATTCCATCTATCTCTTCCTTAGTAACATACTCGATCTTATCAATCGAAACAGTAATTCCCTTATTCGTAATGGATTCGCCAATTTTAACCTTTTGTACCTCTTTACCACTCTCAACTGGTGGTTTTGTTACAGTCGATTCTTTTACTACAGGAGGATTGGGTTTAGTCTCTATTGAATTGCCGTCTATCTTAATAGTATCTGATTTCTTGTCATAGCTAACATCTAATCCTAAAGCTCTACCTATCTCACCTACAGGTAAATAGTTCGTATTATTGTAGGTGATGGGTTGAGTGTTTAACTTAGCATTCTTTCCATCAATAGCAACTTTAACAGTGTTGTTAATTTTAGCTGAGATAGATTTTGCTGTATCTGCTAATACAGGAGTTACTACTGTTAATGCCATACCAATAACTAATCCAATTGCAATATATCCAATCTTTTTCATAGTTGTACCTCTTCACTTTAATTATTTTTAAAAGGGTAATTTCGCCTATCATATTCCAATATTATACAGGCTATATTGCGGATACACCATAGTAATAAAATAGACTAACAACCATATGAAACTAATATTTCATAATAATTAAAAAATAGAAAAGGATGAATGATTTTGAAGAAGAAAAAGGGAAGACCCTATGAACTACAACCAAGCGAATTGGAGAAATTCACCTCCAAATATGGGGACAAAAACAACAAAGTTCGAGCATGGGTTTTTGTGAAAAATAGTATAAAAAGTGGATTGATTAAAGAGGAAACAGAATTTGCAGCTTATCTTCTCTATGGCTCATGTGAGGCTCGGATTAATGCAATTCGCTATAAAGCACAGAAACCCTATATTGATGTCTACATTGATTGGAGTGACTCTAATTCGATGTGTAGAGATATTATCAACCACAAACCTGAGTTTTGGAAAGAGTGGGTGGTCATGACTGGTAAATTTATAGAATCAAAACAAAAGCTTAGTGCCAGACCCACGGTGGATCGTCTTTCTGAAGACCGATCAGTGGGTTACCGTCTAGAAAATATTGCCCCCCTCACACATAGCGCAAATTCGAGCAAGGCTCTGAGTAAGTCATGTTATGTATTCCAAATCAATTTTGATCTGAGTGGGCAAAAGAAATTCAAGAGATTCCAACATAAAAAAGAAGCGTTAAAATTTATAGGAATCAATAATAAAGTTGACACAGGTAAGATATTTGAAGTGGATGGCAAGCACTATCTTATACAAAGTGAAGCCGTAACTCTTGGGCTTGAACCCATGGAGGAGTATAACTACGAAGATGATGAAGAGTATACAGCGTGGATTCCTATTGGGACTATAGAGGACTCGAATGGCGAAACTAGGATCATCAAGCAGGAAATCAGGTTTCCATACATGTCGGTGATATTAACAGAGCAACACAAAAATACATAGAGTATGACGAAGCAAGAGACGTTCTAAGGAATGATAAGTTTGAAACTAGAGTAAGTAACAAGGTGATATAAAAGTGTCTTAAAAGTCAAAAGAGAGGGTTGCAAGTGTCAGGGATTAATCCTCTCCATAACAATAATGAACCATTAGTCATGTAATAGTAAATAAAACATTTAGCAAGCAAGTAAGATGGAATAGGACAAGTAGATTTTCAATATAATTTTATATATAAATAGAAAGGAAGGAGGGGTAGTATTCAATTAAAGGTTACATCCTCCAGCGGAACAGAGTCTCCTATGGAATGGTATGCTAAAAAAGTTAAAGAGTTTGCAAAAGAAAAATACGGACTAGAGATCAATGTTGAAATTATATCTACAAATACATATAGCAAATAATATTATTATCTAACACCCAATAAACTGGGTGTTTTTTAGTTAATGATTAAAGTATAATCAAATGTGAGTGTGTCGTTTATTAACCAAGGAATGAAGGAGATAAAATATGGGGAATGACAAGATAAAATGTGGAATATATGCAAGGGTAAGTACGGACAAGCAAGGCGATTCAATAGAAAATCAAGTTAGTCAGGCAAGAGAATATATAAAACGTATGGGCGATGAGTACGATTCTGAAGACATCTTAATTTACAAAGATGAGGCGGTTTCTGGGTATTACACTAGTGTATTTGATCGTGCAGAAATGAAAATTGCAATTGATGATGCAAAAAATAAAAGAATACAATTACTTGTCTTTAAGGAAGTAAGTCGTGTAGGCAGAGATAAACAAGAAAATCCAGCTATTATTGGGATGTTTGAGCAATACGGTGTGCGAATAGTTGCAATAAATGATAACTATGACAGTTTAAACAAGGACAATATCACTTTCGATATTTTATCTGTTTTATCTGAACAAGAAAGTAAAAAGATATCTGTGCGTGTCAGTTCAGCAAGAAAACAGAAAGCAGCAAGAGGTCAATGGAATGGAGAACCACCATTTGGATACTATATAAATCCTGAAACAAAAAGACTTGAAATAGACGAAGAACGTGGTAAAGTTCCACCTTTAGTATTCGATCTATATGTCAACAAAGGACTAGGAACATTTAAAGTTGCGGAGTATCTCAATCAAAGGGATTTATTAACGAAAAACGACAATCTTTGGAGTCGTGAGACAATTAACCGAATGATTAAAAATCAAGCTTATATTGGACAAGTTGCCTATGGTACTAGACGTAATGTTCTGAAAAGAGAATATGACGAAAGAGGAGCCATGAGCAAAAAGAAAGTTCAAATTAAAATAGATCGAAAAGAGTGGCAGATTGTTGAAAATGCACATCCATCTCTCATTGATAAGGAATTGTTTTATAAGGCACAAAAAATTATCTCCTCTCGTTCCCATGAAAGAGGTGTGAAACGTGCTTACCATCCTCTCACTGGTCTCCTTATTTGTGGTCAATGTGGGGCAGGAATGGTTTGTCAGAAGAGAACGCATAAAGAGAAATCCTATCGTTATTACATTTGCAAAACATATCATAAATATGGACGTGACACTTGCTCTCAAGCCAATGTTAATGCTGATGAGCTTGAAAAAGTAGTAATCGAAGATGTTAAAAGTAAATTCACCAATTTGCCAAATGAATCATTATTACTTTCGGCTAACAGAGAAGATGATATTGATAACCTTAGAAAAGAATTGAAAAGTATCAACATAAGAAAAGAAAAACTTATGAAGGATCAAATGGATATATTCTCTCAACGTGATTTATTCCCTGAAGATTTATATCGAACTCAAATGATTGAGATTAAAAATAAAATTGGTGATTCAGATAGCGAAACGTCAATCATTGAAAATCAAATTTGTGGGATAGAGGAGAAGTTATCTGAGGCTACATCATTGCAGTACATTATAGAAGAGTTTAATAAATTAGATATCGAGGATGTTAATCACCTACGTACTTTGCTACGGGAAGTAATAAGTAAGATTACTTTAACTGTTGAGGATTTACACATCGATTATATTTTTGATTTTAATAGTTAATTATGATACTCCCATGGAGCCTGAGGTATCCATCATAGCGATAATAACGGCATTGGAATCAGGTACGACGATGTCATCCCAAGTCTTGTATCGTAGGTCATCTGGATTGATGCCATGAATTCCTGGGTCACCCGCAGAAGCATTTCTTCGTAAGTTTTCTAGGATGGTTCTTTTCTTATCTAAGTTGGACATCATACCTTTCTTACGAACGTCATTGAAGATGATCTTGTGGGTCTCGATCTGTTCTTTATCTTTCGGTTGTAAGTGGGGGAGTTCCAACTCTTCAAAGAGCATGTTCTCTACCTCTTCAATACTAATTTCTGCATCTACAACATCCTGCCCTGGCTGGTCACCTGCCTTATCACCTTTCCCCGGTTTCTGTGCGGGGTCCCGACCGAGGACATCTCCAACTTGACTATCTCCATCTCCTTGCCCAACGTGTTTTTGTTTCTGAAAATTATAAACAAATCGATATTCATCCAGACTTCGAATGGGCACTTTGATAATTTGTTTTCCATCAGACATGATGATATTTTCTTCGGTGATGAGATCAGGTAAGTTCTGCTTAATCACATCGCGTATCTTTTGTTGATGGCGGACTTGATCTTGGTAGCCTTTTCGATGCAGAGACCAGTCTTCGCGAGAAACAACGAACGAATAAGGCCGGGGTGACGATGACATAATAGACACCTCCCAATGGTTTATACGGCACAGTGTGGTCTGTTATTAAGTAAGTATATTCACGGGGAGAGGGGTTATGTGATAGACAAGTGAGAATAAACGAAAAGACTGCTGATATATATAATCAGCAGTCTTGATATATGTAACGTAACCTATGAATAAACAATAAATGAAATTAAATTAAACTTGAAATTTCAAGTTGTTGTTTTTGTAGAAATTCAATAATGAAGGGTAGAGCTTTTAGTGTTTCTTTGGATTCATGTAAGAGAATGATTGACCCCGTTGAGTGGGTATTGATGATATAATTCAGTATTTTTTGTGAATTACTGTTATTCCAATCTTCGGGATCTTTGTTCCACAATACCATCTTCATGTTATTGTTGGTCATAAGATCTGTCAGTTTATCATCTCGAGAGCCATAAGGTGGTCTGAATAGAAGAACAGGATTGGATGTAATTTGCTGAATTAATTGATTGGTCTGCTCGATTTCATATTGCTGAATGGTAGCAGATAATTGAGATAAATTAGAATGAGTCATAGAATGATTTCCTATAGAGAACCCGTTAGCATCTGCATACTTGACAGCTTCAGGAAATTTACGAACCTGACTTCCTACGAAAAAGAACGTTCCCCCGACACCATACTTCTTCAAAACATCCACGATCTCCTTCGTGTAAATGGAAGGACCATCATCAAAGGTTAAGGCAACCGACCCAGAGGGTAGATTGAAGTTGACTGATTGGTCCAAAATAATTTCAGGGGCTGAGATAGGTTTCGGCACCTCTGAAGGTTGTAATATCACGGAAGCTAGGACATTTTCCTCTGATGGAGAAGAGGGGTTTGATTCATATTTCACAGTGTTCAATTCAGACTTCATGACAGCTTTGTCTGTTAATTCAGAAGAATTAGTGAAGACGTTTGCAAATACTCTTTCGCTTATATAGGAATACTCTGGAACAAAGAGAAATGAAAGCATTGCAATAATAACCGTTGATACTAACATTCGAGATAACAAAGGTTTCAATCTTCTACTGAATTTTAAAGGGATAATCCCAGTTGACTCCATAGGCTCTTTATGAAGGGCAGAGGCGTGTTGTTGAAGTACAATGGAACTTGAGGGGAGCAATAAATTCAGACTTTGAATATCTCTCAATGTTGAGATCTTTATTGAATAGGACTCTGAACATGGGAACATGACCTTTTCACTAATCCCACGATCATATTTCGTTATGTAACTATAGTGATAATTGAAGGTTGCGTTGAAATAACACTGCAAGGATAGTCTGTATTTGACTCTCTCCGATACACCAGTAATTGCTATAATATGATCAGCCGTAAAAGCATCAAGCTCCCATTGCATTAGAACAGTTTCTTCAAAGGTAAAATTGACATGAATGGTATACGTTTTGGATCCTTTATCCACAGATAGAAGCTCCAGCCATTTCTCAGAGTAAGAATGGATAGGGTTCCCCTCCTTTCAGTAGTAAGCAGAGATTATCATTTACGATGGAGGTGAGAATGAGAAAGACATGCGTGTCGTGAAATCTGTGACGGATTGTAATAATTGAGCTTTTTCTTCCATCACTTTGTGATATTGACTTGAGATGTTTAAGTTCTCTGCCTCAGAATCTCTTAATTCTTCTTCAAGTTCTTTTGTCTTCTGCATACTATCGTATTGGTGTTTGCTAAACTCTTCGTTTAGTTGGATATATTTGTTTCGTTCTTTATCTAGTTGATATTTTAAATTCTCGATTCCGCTATTGGAAGTACTCTGATAGTCTTTATAGTCTTCAAGAAGTTGATCATAGCTCATTTGTTTACTTGTCAATTTGTCTTCAAGACTTCTGAACTCTTTCTCCTTCTCAAGGATTAAATGTTCCCTCTTACTTAACTCATTCTTAAGCCGATTGATCGTTTCATTGGCATTTAATAATTGATCTTCTGTATCTTTACTCTTAAATTGGAACAACTGGCGATCATTTAATAAATTCTCAACCGCAACAACTAAATCAAAAGCTGTTTTATCTTGCTTTAGTAATTCATAGTCGAGTTTCGAAGGATCTGTACTTGCTTCTGAATTTTCAACTTCAGAACCCTCATGTATGACCATAAGATCGTTTTCTGATTCAGTACGAACACTTAGAACATTTTTAAACCATCCCCTTGTTTTGTTGCTGGAATTGATTTTGTCTGGCACAAGATTCATCTCCCTTAAATCGATTCATATTATTACTTCGTTATCATTATAAAGTTAGTGTATGAGTCGACAAAATAATAAAAATCCTACTATATAATATCGGCTTTTATGTCGAATAATCTTAGTGTTTTTTCGACATAAAAAGCCTGAGTCAATGGACTCAAGCTATGTAAATACATATAGGTAATTACAACTAAGATACAAGTTTTATTTCTCTTACTTTAGCGTATTTTACTATTGTTGGAATATGTCCAAAAAGAGCTCGTCAAGATGTTGTTAAGATATTCTTGGATATTGATCTCCAGCTATAGCTACTCCAAATGACATCAGCCAACATAGATAGAGATAATATTGGAATTAGCCAATTCCATAAAGGGAGCATATGTGTATATAGGTTTATAACCCATGGGTGAAGACCATATAAACATACCAATGACAATGGGCACCAATATAGTGAAAACTTCATGCAGATATGTCCATGAAGTTGTAGTGATTGTGTTGAATAATCCCACCATCGTTTCTGAAACAGGCTGTGAAGTATAACACCGCTAACATATTCTATCGTAGTAGGAATGAGCAGACTGAGGATAAGGATAATGATCCAATGAAGATGCCGTGTCAAGGTCAAAGAGAGGAAGAGGGGAGCAAAACCATACATGGGTTTGAAAGGACCTTTAAGAAATCCCACCTTCCAAAATAGATCATCGATAAACCAACTATATACATTCTCAAGTAACCAACCTGCTAATGAATAGATTAGAAAATAAAAGGTGAATTCCTGTAGGGCTGAAATAGACATGTCGATAACCATCCTTCTAGATGTATTAGAAAACAATCCTTATTATGGCTAATCATGCAGGCTTTATACGGATCGGATAGTATAGGTTCCTAACGTGTGAACAGAATATATTTTTAGTTCAAGGATGGGGGGATATCGTTTACAATAAGTGTGAATATTTATCGGATAAGAAAGAGAAGGTGAACATCCAATGTTGAAATCATTAACAATCATTAAGGCGTTCCGTCAAGGAGACCGTAGTGTCCTGCAACAGAATACTTGGCTAGAGATGATAACATCTGCTGAAGAACGTATTGTTAATTTGGAGCGGGTTACTTCTATCAAAGAAATGGCGGAAGTGAATCCAGTTCTTGATTATGTAGAGAGGACCCTTGAAATATTGGATAAGCTATCTTTATCCTTCTGGGTAAAGGAAATTCTAGAGGAAGTACTGATATGGTCCGAAGTTGCAAAAGGAGGGACTGTTAAAGACCGCTTGGCTTGGCAAGCGGAAGGAATCAATCTATTTGTACATAATGTAGGATCATCCCATCTGTATAATAAATATGCCGTAGTTGCTCGAACCGATAGAACGGATGTTATTCATACATTGATTGCAACGCATGGCCTTGTAGGGCAGTTTCTACGTGGAGAAGTATTATTTGAAGACAATAGTCCTCTAACGGATTTGACATTAGATAGAATGCTATCACCCGAAGAACTACACCATATTCTTGTTCCCCTAAATCGTTGCATTATTACTGGCGTGTCACCTGAGTTGTGGAATGAAGTTAGGCTTGATGTGGAGCGAATCATTCGTAATATATCGGACCATCATGATCTAGAGCCAGAGGGCATTGTAAATAGGTTGCGTAAATTACGTACGGCTGCTATTAGACGAGGAGAACCATTTGAGGCTGAGATTGTGACACTAAGGAATCATATCGATATTGAAAAGGAATTCATGAGGTTAGAAGATCATACATTATGGTTCGTAGAAGCTGCTCTACAGGATTTCACGCTGGAAGAATTCATGAAAGTATTTCTATTCTTATACCATAACGATGATATCGAACGAATAAGGCATATCAGCTTCGAACCGCTTATGAATACGATGTATTATGACTATAAGGGCTTAAAGAGGCTGAATGTGTATAAGAAGCGAATTATTGAGAAATATCTGCAAGAATGTTCGTGGGAGTCGATCCGTTGTGGTAAGTTTCCGGATAATCCACATCTTATACACGAGTTGACATTAAACAAGGAATTACCTGATACATTATTCTTCACCTTTACATTCTCGAGTTCGGCAGAGAAGTTAATTGAGTTCTGTATCGAAGCCGAGAAATCACCATTATACGAGAAGGCTGTGCTTCTGTTATTTGATCTATTCGACTTGCGACGTGATGCCTATGATCGATTTCATAACGAAGAAGAATATTTAGCTGATATGAATCAGACTTCGGATTATAAAAAAGTGTTATTGGACCATATCGTAGGACACAAAGTACTAGATATCGGACCGGGAGGTGGCGTACTACTTGATCTTATGGAGCAAGAAATGCCACATCTTGAACCGATTGGGATCGATATTTCTTCGAACGTCATAGAAGCACTGGAGCGTAAGAGATTGCTTGAGGGTCATCATTGGAAAGTTATGAAGGGGGATGCTCTGAAGCTACAGGAATATGTGGAACCCGGCAGCATCGATAGTGTGATATTCTCGTCCATTCTTCATGAGCTCTATTCCTACATTCCATATAACGGACATAAATTTAATCATGATACCGTTGCAGCAGCGCTGGCAAGTGCTTATGATGTCTTGGCGCCAGGAGGGCGAATTATTATTCGTGATGGCATTATGACAGAGCCGACGAATCAGAAGCGAAGAATCGTATTTCATGAGCCTGATGGAATCGTGTGGTTGCGTCGATACGCTCATGATTTTTCCGGAAGAAGCATCCAGTTTGAAGAGCTAAATGATCATGAGGCTATTGTACCTATAAACGATGCAATGGAGTTTCTTTATACGTATACATGGGGGGAAGATGCTTATGTTCATGAGATACAGGAACAATTTGGTTATTTCACTCCTTCTCAGTACACTGCGTTTATAACAGAAACATTAGGGAAAGAAGCTAATATTCTCGTCAGCAGACATTATCTCCAAAAGGGATATACAGAAGCATTGGGTCAACGAGTGACTTTGTTTGATGAACAGGGAAATCGTGTGCCACTACCAGACAGTACCTGTCTGTTCGTCATTGAGAAGCCGTATGAGTGACCCTGAAACGACGTCTAGGCTAAGGCAATTACAAGGACCCAGTATTCAGATAGACCCGCTGTTTTCTTATTATTTAAATCGTACCCCAGAGAGCATAGCTGATGAAATAAGAAATGCTGGTTATCAGATCGTCCATTATTTTATAGTTAACGAACATGAGGTGTCGATTGATCTAATCGACGCTTTTCATAAACATGGGATTACGGTATGGGCATTGGTTATTGGGAATGGAACGTTCGATACACGTCATTTACCAGTACATTGGCGAGAATGGCGTATGGGTATGCTGAAAGATCCAAAGGATGGATTTGAGAGGTTGTCTCTTTTTGCTCCAGATTATGTACGGTGGAAGAAAGGGGTATTAGTTCGACTCGTACAAGAGTTTCCGTTCGACGGGATCGAGATTGCAGAGCCTTATTTTCCTGAATGGGACGGTATACGTAGAGGGATATATGGGGATGTCGGACCTTTTGCGCAAGCGGCCTTTCAGAAACAATTTGGGATGGAAATGCCTGAGTTTACTGATAAAAAGGCAGATAACTACTATACAAAGGTACCAGAAATATATAAGCAATGGATCCTATTTAGAGTTGAGACAGTGAATCGGTTTATTCATGAATTGATGAATGGTGTAGATGGCGTGCGTACTGCTCGTCCTGATATTCTAGTGGCAACTTGGTCTCTTGCTGTACATGCATCAAATGCGCTAGAGAAAGTAAAGGAATGGCAAGGGATTGATGCGATATCTATGATTGGGCTTGTGAAGCCAGATATTCACTTCTTACAGACGCATTGGCCGGATTGGATGCAAAGGTTCTTATCACCCCATTATGTTAAGGGTTATGAAGTTATTGCAGCACCGATACGAGACACATATCCTACCCTCCCATTAGGTATTCAGACGGATATTGGCTCGGTAGCACGAATGGTTCGGAGTCGAGAATGGCTGAATCAGTTTCAGAATACCGTGTACGATCTGGGGTATGACACGTGGACGGCATATGAATATCATTTGGGCGGGTATATGTCTTCGGAAGCGCCTATTCCTATTTATGCTACACGTACAGGAGAAGAGGAGCTGCTTATTTCTTTTAGCAAAAGAATTGACCCTAAGTCAAGAGTAACGATTGTGTTGTATCCGTTGTCTCAAGAAGGTTTGGTGGAGGATAAAGTGGTGACGGATATGAGGCTTGAATTCGATGGGAATCGTGTAAGGGCGAGGGAGATCCATTTGCCTCGCGATCCCTTTGAAGTTGAAGTTCGGGGCATGAAAGATACACCTTCACTATGGTATTCTAAAGGTAAGAGAGCTAATCAAGTCCCACATGGGATAAGAATAAGAGTTCAGTAGTCAAAGCGAAGGAGAAGAATGGATGCAGTGGATTGCCATGCTAACGATGCTTATGGATCATATTGGATATGTATTCTTTCCAGATGAGATGATGTGGAGAACGATTGGAAGATTGGCCTTCCCAATCTATACTTATGCTCTAGTTCAGGGATATTTACATACATCGAATCAGCTGAAATATGGCATTCGATTGTTAATTATAGCGATATTATCACAACTCCCGTATGAACTTGCGTTCGATACTTCAAGATTTAATGTTGTAGCTACGTTATTTATAGCGGTGTTAGTTATGAATATATTGGATAGGATTTCTTCAAAGATACTTTCAGTTGGGATTGTCCTTCTGTTCGGTATATTGATGCAGATTATTCCATTTGATTATGGTGCCTATGGACTTGTACTTGTCTTATTATTCAAATATTTATCTTCCCACGAGTTAGTATTCGCACATGTATTTTTAAATGTTGTGTATTTGTTCTCGAATAACGCGATCTTACAAATGTACAGTATTGTACCTACCTTGGTCATCGTGTATGGACCGATCTTATGGACTAGACTTGAATCGATTCGTGTACGCAAATGGATATGGCGATCGTTCTATCCGCTCCATCTAAGCCTTATAGTGATATGGAAATGGGTAGAGTGGTAGTTGAATTCACAATGAATTTTCGAAATGATAGATTCATCTATAACACAAAAGGTTTCAACAGAGGAGAATGAAATAATGAGTATTTATTCATTTAAAGCTAACAATATTCGCGGAGTAGAGATAAGTCTTGAACAATTCAAGGGAAAAGTAGTTCTTATTGTGAATACGGCAAGTGGATGTGGATTTACTCCACAATACGCAGATATTCAGAAGTTATACGATAGATATCAGGAACAAGGGTTTGTAGTATTAGGCTTCCCATGTAATCAGTTCGCTGAGCAAGAATCCGGAAGTAATGAAGAAGTACATACCTTCTGTCAATTGAATTATGGCGTCACTTTCCCTTTATTTGAAAAAGTGAATGTACGTGGAGACGAGAGGATTCCGTTGTTCTCATATTTAACAGAACAAGCACCATTTGAAGGGTTTGAGCTGAACAATTCTTCAGCCAAAATGTTGAATGCGATGTTGAACGATAAGCTTCCAGAACTATTAATCGGTAACGATATCAAATGGAACTTCACCAAATTCTTGATTAATCGAGAAGGTGAAGTCGTTAGTCGGTTTGAGGCACCTGTCGACCCATTAGATTTAGAGCCTGCAATTGAAACTGAATTGAAAAATAGAATATAGAACAAAACAATCCCAGAAGCTTATCAATAGCTTCTGGGATTGTTTTCTATCAGACTTGAATAATAAGTAAAGTTGTTCTTTTTTAGATTTATTTAAAACATGGTGAGTACCAATCGTTTATAATATGATTTGATAGGCTGATATATTGAAGTAGACTTTAATGGAGTTGATGACATGCAGATACAAGATCAATACAGCCGAGGTCTAAGAGACTTAAGGATTTCAGTAACGGATCGGTGTAATTTCCGATGTAGATATTGTATGCCTGAAGAAATATTTGATAACAATTATGCTTTTCTACCGAAAGAACATATTCTTAGCGTAGACGAGATTATACGGTTAGCTCGACTATTTACGGCTCTTGGTGTGCAGAAAATACGTATTACAGGCGGGGAACCACTACTTCGTAAAGAGTTGCCTGAGATCATTGAACGTGTATCTCAAATCCCACAGATTGAGGATGTAGCCCTTACAACCAATGGTAGTCTTCTGGCTAAGCATGCTCAATTGTTAAAGAATTCTGGGTTAATGCGAGTTGCAGTAAGTTTGGATGCGCTAGATGATGGTACGTTTATGAAAATGAATGGCGGCCGTTCTCATGTGCAGCCTGTTCTAAATGGAATTGAAGCAGCCGCAGAAGCTGGGCTTAAGGTCAAAGTAAACATGGTCGTACAAAAGGGTGTCAACGATGAATCTATTCTATCGATGGTAGAATACTTTCGAGATAGGGGGCATATTCTTCGATTGATTGAGTTTATGGATGTTGGAAATACAAACGGTTGGAATTGGGATCAAGTAGTGAGTAAGAAAGAGATGTTGGAACGGATTCATTCGGAATGGCCGCTTGAACCTGTCGACTCCAATTATTCTGGAGAAGTTGCTTCTCGCTATCGTTTCCTAGATGGGAAAGGGGAAATTGGTATTATCTCATCCGTCAGTGACGCATTTTGTTCTACTTGTACAAGAGCGAGATTGTCAGCAGAGGGTACACTATATACATGCCTATTTGCTACAAAAGGCTACGCATTACTCCCAATGCTTAGATCTGGTGCTTCTGATGAGGAGATTACAACGTATCTCGTTGACATATGGTATAACCGACATGATCGATATTCTATAGATAGAGGTAAAAATCAAAGTGATGGTTCTAAGGTTGAAATGTCACGTATCGGTGGTTAATTCTAAAGATAAATATTTCAATTTTGAACTATGAAAGATAGAGGTACGTTTGGAAATTACAAAAAGGGGTTGGGACAGAGGCTTTCGCCACGTCCCAACCCCTTATTAAACTTGAAAATAACCTAACTACCAGGTTATTTTTGTTTGAATGTTCTCAGGACTTCTCTCAGATGGACTAGACGGTAGGACTAGATAAAATACATCGGATGATTCTTCCACCATTTTGAGTTTAATATGTTCGGGAATGATGACCCCAAGTGCTTCTTTGATAGCTTTTTTTGGATCTGCCAAGAGTTGTGCTTTGAAACTTGGATCTTCCCATGCTTTGTTAATAATTTGTGTTTGAAGTAGTGCCTGTTGCGTCATTAGAATCACCCTTTCGTATTGGTTAATATTTACTTATTAAGAATACCATGGATAATGTTGGGAATCTATCATTAAATCATATTTTTCGACAACCAATAATATAATCCCCCTTTTTCTTGCAATAATTTATCTTCTTCGATCTGGTTAGCGTCTTTAATCAAGTGATCAATAAGTGTTTTATGAAATGATATAAGGTATGGAAGGTTCAATTCTAATGTTTGAATATAAGTATGATTTGCACTAGCAATGTCCGTATAACGCTTCATAACACCTCGGACAAAAATAGCATTCTTAATGAGGTCTAAGGTCAACGGTTCATCTCTATGACTTTCTTCATTAATCATAGATAATAACCCGTTATAGTTACCTTCCTCCCAATCATCCATCCAATCAATCCAGTCATCAGCCATTTGCAAAGTAATTAGGACATGATCGATGAAGTTCGTTAGCGTGGATATAAGTTCCGATTGTCCTGACAGTACTAATGCACCTGTACTTGAAAGTTTGAGAGGACTAGCTTTACGAGCTGTCATTATTATATTAGTTCGAAAGTAATCTTGTTGATGTTCATTGGAAACACTGTCTGTCCATTCTATTATGTATTGGTGGAAGTAGGCCCAAAATAGGGAATCGGAAGGGAAATAAGATCTGTATATCTCTAAGAACTGCATGTGAAGTAAGTTGGCAAGAGGGATTTGATCTCGATCTAAAGTTGTTTTATTATCCATGATATCATCCTGAATAAAGAAATATAACATAGCAAATACATTGCCGACAGACAATTTGACACAATCCGCATCCTTAAGATGAGTTATTTCCTTTAACCAGAAAGGTAAAAGGTAGCAAATGTAGTTCTTCGAGCTATCTTCTTGGTGAATATCAAACTTATTTAAATAAGAGAGACCTTTGTGATTAAGTGGTGGTGGGAATGTTGCTACTATTCGTTGTGACTCCATAAAGACTTGTGCTAGTTCCTTCTCAAAGTCTTTATACCATGGCATGATATCACACTCCTTTCATGATTATTTTAACATATATACCCAAATGAACCAATTTATTTTGGAGGAAGTGTTTTTTGATGAAGGGAAGTTTCGAAGTTTGTCGAATTTTAGAATGATAGTATAATACTTTATTTTTACTCGTTGAGGTGTGTCTATGAAATGGTTTTCTAAAAAAATGATGGTAATACTGATCGTAGTTCTCATGGCTTCATCTAATGTTGTTAGTGCCTCTAATACGATAGAAGACAGAAACAAGTCCATCGAGATTAAAAGGTGGCAATTTATGTGGGAAAAGAGTAATAGTGAGGAAAGAAAGAATATAAGTGATATTCTTTCTTCAGGTCCGTGGACTTGGCGTGGCTCCAGTCAAGTTATAACAGGTTCTAATCAGCGTTCGTATACCTTGTGGCTTAAATTCAGATTACCAGCAACAATAGATATATCCACTCCAGCTATATTCATCGATAAGATCTACGCAAAAGATATTTCTATATATTTAGACAATGTGCTGATATATGAGAATAATAGGTCCCACACATATGACGCAAATAGAATTTTAGTGGCAGTTAAACCTGAGGATGCAGGCAAAGAATTGCTTATGAGGGTACATTCGGAAAGAGACCGAATGGGAATGGCCGAAGAGATCATAGTAGGAAAGTATCAAACTCTTCTTAAAAAGTTCGTCAAGGAAAACTTAATCGATATCATCTTTGGGAGTTCCATTATATTTATAGCTGTAGTGATGTTTATTTGTACTTTTTTCTTGAGAAAAGAGCAGATACGAGATTGGTTATCTCTAGATATCGTATTAGTAGCGATCGGTACGTTGATTATAACGTACTCTCCCTATTTATATACTCATTATGGAGAATACGGGAATATGTATACCGCTTTATTTGATATTGCATTATTAATTTTCTTACCTGGTTTAACCTATATTTTTGAGAGTATGATTGGGAAGGGCTATCGTGGGTTGATTAGTCATTTTCGAAAATTCCAAATGAAGTACTCACTACTCTGTCTCATACTAATGTTTATTAATATGCTTCTTGATAACGCTTTCTATGGTATTTATTATATTGTATCTGTAACAGTTTTAGGTGTATTTATTATTATACAAGGGATTCTACTGGTGGTTAACGCAGTATATTATGCAATCAAAGGTAATAGAGATGCCGTTATTATGGCTACAGGATTTGCAGTATTCTCATTAGTAATCATTACTGAGTTTATTTGGTATTATTCACAAAATGGCAACCATGAATTATTTCTATGGAAGTGGGGTGTAATGGGCTTCGTCGTTTCCTTAATTGTATTATTAGGAAGGAAATTCGCCTTGAATCATCGCCGTGTTGTTGAATACTCGAAAGAACTTGAACGTTTTAATAATGAATTACAACGTTCTGAGAAGATGGACATTATCAGTGAATTAGCAGCTTCAGTAGCACATGAAGTAAGAAACCCACTTCAAGTGACCAGGGGGTTTCTACAATTATTAGAGGAGAAGTCACAAGACAAGGAAAAGGGTTATTTACAACTTGCCCTTGAGGAACTAGAGAGAGCATCGAATATCATTACCGACTTTTTAACATTTGCTAAACCTGGACTTGAACAAATTACTCTTCTTGATATATCCAAAGAATTCAAGCATATAGAAGGGATTTTGTTGCCTTTAGCTAATTTTGAAGGTGGGACTGTATATACAAATATCCCCTCTGGCCTAATGATTCATGGTAATTCTTCGAAATTTAAACAAGCGCTAATAAATATGATTAAGAATAGTATAGAAGCTTTGGGGGATGAGGGGCTTATTCGTATTTGGGCTTATCATGATGGGGGAGAGGTTGTCGTTCATATCCATGATAACGGTCAGGGCATGGATGCTGAAGAGATTATGCGACTAGGAGAGCCTTACTACTCCAATAAGACCAGAGGTACGGGACTTGGTCTAATGGTGACATTCCGGATAATTGAATCGATGGATGGAAGTGTAACATTCGAAAGTAAAAAAGGGGTAGGAACGGAGGCTGTCATTCGTTTTCCCTCTGCCAATAAAAGCGAACCCTTGTGATTATATTGCTTATAGATTTATTGTAGTATGATCCAATCAAAGTTAGTGCAGAGAGGGTATGATACTACTAAGGTGTTGGATGAAGAAGAGATCAAATTATAGCGTATAGGGAGGTTAGCGTCAATGGATGATCAAGAGACATCTGAACAGTTGCAGGAGGAACTTCGTAACATTATTAAGTGGGAGAAGACACAGAAGAAGGTGTTTATATGGGAGAAAATTGGACGAGTACCTTTTTTACTTTTAGATAAAATAACACCAAAAGGGATACGTGAAAAGTTAGGAAGCGTGATAAATGAGATCGGAAGTTTTATTCAGACGGGTGGACAGTACTTGGTACACCACAAAACGATGATGAAACGTTTAGAAAAAGCATCACAGACTAGCACTAATCATACCGCAGAGGGGACTCTGACGCTTCAAGATGTGGGTAATTTACCATTGGCTTTATTGGATCATGTTGCAGATGACTTGATATCCGGACGTGTTAAATTTGCAGCTGCCCAAGGAGCGACAATAGGTGTTGGTGGGGTATTTACCATGGCTGCGGATATTCCCCTCGTTCTGGGTCTCTCGCTCAAAGTATTGCAAGAGCTAGCGTTGTGCTATGGTTTTGATCCTAATGACAAGCATGAACGGATATTTATTGTTAAGTGCCTTCAGTTCTCCTCAGCAGATGTCGTAGGGAAGAAGGCGATTCTTGAAGAATTAGCGCTATTTGATGATGAGGAACGCGAGGGACAAGTATTCTCTCAACTAAAAGGATGGCAAGAAGTTGTTCAGACTTATATGGATAGCTTCGGGTGGAAGAAATTGTTTCAACTTGTTCCGGTTGCTGGTATTGTCTTCGGATCTATTAGTAATAAAGCAACGATTGAGGATGTATCTGAGGCAGGTAAGATGCTGTATAAGAAACGAAGAATTCTAAGGAAGATCGAGGATCTGAAACAAATATAAAATAACATTTGGGGGGATGGCCAAATAATCATTGATGAAATGGTTAGGGACATCCCCCCGCTTATTTACTATTATCTGTTGTCTATTGTTTCGGGATACATATCGTGATTCATCAGGCGATGATGTGCCATTTCTTCATACTTCGTTTCTGGACGTCCATAATTACAGTATGGGTCAATGGAGATTCCTCCACGTGGAGTGAATTTACCCCAGACTTCAATGTATTTGGGATCCATCAGTTTAATGAGATCATTCATAATAACGTTCATGCAATCTTCGTGGAAATCGCCATGATTACGGAAGCTGAATAAGTATAACTTTAGTGATTTACTCTCTACCATACGAACATCTGGCATGTAACTAATATAGATTGTGGCAAAATCAGGTTGGCCAGTGATAGGACACAGACTTGTGAATTCAGGGCAGTTAAATTTGACGAAATAATCGCGGTATGCATGTTTGTTATCAAAACTTTCAAGAATGGATGGATCGTATTCCACAAGGTATTTAGTTCCTTGGTTTCCTAGTAGCGTAAGGTCTTCCATTTCAATAGGTTGTCTTCCAGGCATGATGATACTCCTTTTTGGGTTCGATTTATTATGTTTGTATTCCGTATTAAACGCCCCGTTTATTCCCCCACACTAAAGTATGAAGCTGAGGCAATACCCGAACATTATTTAAAGTAGAGGATTCCATGACTTTATCAATAAGCCATTCATAACGCTGTAATAAGTTTGTTGTGAGTTGTACTGAATCCATCGTGTGGACATCCGAATTTCCTACTTGTAGATATAGCAGAGTCTCCGGATAACGAAGATGAACCGTAGTGGCATAGTCTAGATCTACTTCATCAAAAATAACTACTTTCAAGCTATGGGAATATCTCGCAGGGCGTTGCCTCAAGTTATCTACGATGATGTCTAACATCTTCCACTCCGTTTCCATACCCGAACTAGGTGGCTTAGGAGATAGTGTCACTTCGTCGACCGCTATAAGCCAATCTTGCCATCTAGATCCTTGGGTCTCTACTGCCACGGTAATGTTCCGATCGTGTAACAATTGTATTAATTCTCCGAGTTGTGGAAGTAAGGCTGGGTTTCCTCCAGATAGCGTTACGTGTGAGAATCGATCTTCACCTACTTGATATAGTTCATGACAGATTTGCTCAGGACTTAGGAGCTTAATAAGATCTTTCCCACTCCCATCCCAAGTGAAGCTTGAATCACACCAAGAGCAATGATAGTCACAGCCGGCGGTACGAACGAACATTGTCTTCCTTCCGATGACCATCCCCTCACCTTGGACAGTAGGTCCAAATATTTCAAGAACCGGGAGGGGACGACCAAGCTTATGATCATCAGGCTTACGTTTATCGTAATTCTGACTACTCACTTAGCATCCACTCCCGTCTTGATTCAGCATAGCTGGTAGGAGTCTCGTATAGTCTTACAAACTCTGTACGGATAACATTCGAATGTGGAATGTCTTCATGGTTGAGGTGAATAGAGCCCTGAAGTGCTTGCTCCATTTGTTCAAACAGCCAGACGACCATATTCTCAGCCGTTGTGTTCATCTTAGGTAAGGTCTCGTTAAGATAGCGGTGATCGAGATAGGGTTCGATACGATCTTTCCAAATGTCCTTGATTTCACCGAAATCAACGGTGATTCCAATGTCATTCGGTACACCACTGATTCCAAAGACCGCTTTGTACGTATGGCCATGAAGATTCTTGCATTTTCCTTCATAGGCATGTAAATGGTGAGCTGCGTCGAAGGTAAATTCTTTACAGACGAGTACTCTTTTGGTGTGATACTTTAGCTCGTCATGTTGAATATCTTCTCCGAAGCGTTGAAGGTTATCGATAATTCGGAATACTCCAGGTGTATAATTCATGTTTAAGCACCACCTTGGATAGAGGTAGCTAAATACTGATCAAGACCAGCTTTTCTAAGCTTACATGCTGGGCATTCTCCACATCCATCACCAATAACCCCGTTATAACATGTTAGTGTGCGCTCTCGGATATAGTTGAATGCATCTAATTGGTCTGACATGTGCCATGTTTCCGCCTTGTTAAGCCACATGAGGGGTGTATGGATTACAAAATCATAATCCATAGATAAATTGAGTGTGACATTGAGAGATTTAACGAACACATCACGGCAGTCGGGGTAGCCACTGAAATCAGTTTCGCATACGCCTGTAATTAGATGCCTTGCACCTGCTTGTTTGGCAACAATCGCTGCGAAACTCAGGAATAGAAGGTTGCGTCCATCTACAAAAGTGTTGGGGAGTTGCCCCTCTTCGTGAGCGATGTCAACATCATGACGAGTAAGTGCGTTCGGGGCAAGTTGATTCAATAGACTCATATCGAGAATGGTCTGCTTCACACCGAGATCAGTTGCTATGCTAGTAGCACATTCAATCTCTAATTTATGACGCTGACCGTAGTCGAAGGTGATTGTCTCAACCTCACTGAAATTTTTTAAAGCCCAAAATAAACAGGTAGTGCTGTCTTGACCGCCGCTAAATACGACGACCGCTTTGTCGTTAGTCATCACAAAAAAACCTCTCATTCTTCTTTAGATTCACAGAAGAAAAAGAGATTCATGAACTTGATTCCAACACAAAAACAAGCCTTACTTCTATCAAAACAAAATAAGGTGAATAGTTTTTTATAGAGGGAGTTCGCGAACCTCTTCCATGCAACGCATGGATTATCTTCAATTGTTCCAGTCGGATAACGTGGAACCACACCATTATAGCATAAATAATCACATATCAATAATGACGTGGTTTAAAGATGTCATCGGTCGCTCATTTAATAAAAACATTACCAAAAGGAATGATCTCTCTAAGCACTCGTTTTATAAATCCGTCATTCTCCATGTCCTTCTCTAATTGCCGATTCTGGCGGCCTGCTTGATAGAGTACGGTACCTTTACCAGTCATTTTCCAATGATAGTTCATACGCTGGCTGGCCAACGTATTTCCATACACGGTCAACTCTAGATTGGCATTCTCAGGATAGGCAATCAGACTTCCAGCATCAATATATACGGGCTCTGTAGGATGAAGTTCAGTTTGACATACCGGTCCTTGTGTGAGGATACCTATTTGCCCTGTACCTGAGAACTTTACTTTAATGATATCGTGAGTCACGAGTATATTCTTCATACTTAGTATTCGTGTCTGCATCGTGATTCCATCGCTAAAATAGAATAAACTTCTGAAATCATAAAGTAGATCACTACCCTCATTAATATCTATTGGTTGCATAGCAAACCCGGGAGGCAGAGCGGCAACAAATTGAGAGGGACCAGTCATGTCGGACTGTATTATCTTCCTCTTGCGATACATGCGTTTCATATTCATGAATCGATCATTACGTCCGTTAGAAGGTCCACGATATGCAACGATCTGTTCAGGATGGAGGATATGGACGAGATCTCCTTTCATAAGCGAGAAGGTGACTGCTTGTCCAATAGGAGCATTGTTGTCATTGTTGATTTGTATATTCACGAAATGGAACCTCCATTACAGACGTTATATGTACTTACCACTTATTTGAGCGTCTCATTGCGAATCGGATCGTTCGTGTAAGAATAAAATAACCTACCGCTAGCGCTATCGCCCAAATGACGACACTTTTTATTTGATGAGCTCGATTTTGACGAGATATCTCTGCTTCTTTTAATAATTGAACGGTCTCCGTAAGTTGGCGGTTCTGTTCCATGAGCTGAATATTTTGCTCTGCATAGGCTTGAACATTTTCTTTCGCTTCATTTAGCTCAGCACGAGACTGTTCGTAGCTGTTCTTTAACTCGTTTATTTCAGATGGAAGTTCAGAGAATTGCTCTAATCCATTATAGAAATCAGTGAAGTAATTTGCGTGTGCTTTATTAGATTGAAAGAAACAAATACAAATAATGAAGATTAATAAGCTAGTCTTTCCGACTCTATGAAAGAGCATTGGCCAACTCATCGTCGTCACCCCTAAGAATGTGGATTTGTTAAATAATTTACCAAAGGCACGGCTTATGAAATTTGTCATCATGGTTTTGTGTTGCTAGGTTTGGGCTATATATATCTATACAATACTTAATGGAGCACGAAAAGGATGCAAAATAAAGAGGAAAATCATAAAAAATTGTTGGTTACTGTTAACGGCGAACCTGTTGGTAACGTGCTTCTTATTGATAAAGTTACCTTTGCACCTATATTAATGGATCTTATTCGGATAGAAGCTCTCATAACATCGCTGAGAATACGACTGACTACATAGATGATGATGAGTGAAATTAGTATATGAAATGAATAAATAAGTTCCTCAGATGAGGGGATTTTTTTGGCTGATAATAGATTTATGCATGACGACATTTTCCGACACATATTCACAAGAATATTCAGTATACTACATATTGTTAGAACCTATTTATATAGTGAAGGAAGTCAGAGTGAAAAATAGAAGTAGGAAAGGAATATGAAATTATGACATTTTGTAGTAAATGTGGTCAATCTTTAGCAGAAGGTAATGTACATGAATGTACGTTCGTTGGTTCAACTGCGTCAACTAAGGAAACCCTGCTTAAAAAAGTGGATTTTCAGGTTCTTCTAGAGATACTACGACATCCAATGAATTGTGTCCAACTTAATAGCTCTAATGGTGGATTTATCTATGGTCTTATCGGTATAGGAATGAGCGTGTTAGGGTTCTTCTTGTTTGCATTGTCACTTGATAGAATCATATCAAATTCGTTTGGTGAGTATGGAATTGGAAGCGCACTATTGGCCCAAGCTTCTCTTGGAGGACGATCTTTATTGATAGGTTTGTTATCTATTCTAGCCCTTATGGCTTCCTATTGGTTTGTAGCTCAATTCGTAACTAAAAAGAAGTTGGACGTGAAAGATTTTACGGCTAAGATAGGTTCATTCCACCTTATATTTGGTGTTGCATTCATGTTATCTGCCATAATAGCATTCATTTCAATGCAACTAGCCTTCATTATTTTAGTGGTTGCTATACTACTAGCTCTAGTCTGTACAAATACATTAGTTCTTCAACTATATAATGCTAATGCTAGTCAACAAATGAAGATATCTGCTGGTGCAATAGGGATTTACACGATTGCGTTAATGATTATTATGAAAATTGTAAGTTAATCTAATTGTAATATGGTCATAACAATTCATACAGCGAACCGGTTCGTTTAATAGACGACCGGTTTTTTTAATAATATAATAAAGCAAAAATGGATACGGACCGTTGTACATAACAAAAGGAATATTAGTTAAGGAGTTGAAGATTTGCGCAAGAAGCTATTGAAGCAGAATCTGATTTATAACTTTTCTCTTCAATCACAGGTGATCCCACGAGTGAAGTCCACGAACCGATTTATCGTGCAGGCAAGGTTGGAATAATTAGATGATGTCAAAAAGGAAGATTGTACTTATTGCCGTCATGTTCTTTCTTGTACTTACTACTTTACGAATAGCATGGATTTCATTTCATAGTATCCCCGATCATCCTAGGGCGGAGCAGGGAACAATAGACTTGAGCCAATGGAATTTTAGTGATCGACAGGAGATTACACTGGATGGTGAATGGGAGTTTTATCCTAGTCTTTTGTTAAAGCCGGAGAAATTCAAATCTTCTTCTGATCTGAACTTACCAAGAAGTTGGATTGAAGTTCCAGGTAATTGGAATAGTGTCATGGGTACAAACTCAAAATATGGATTTGGAACGTATCGTTTGAGAGTGTTGATTCATGATGAAGAGCAATTGTACGGGATTCGTATTCCAAACATTCTAACAGCGTCTAGACTATACATAAATGGTAATTTGAAACAAGAAATGGGTTTTCCGACAGAAACAGTAGAGGATAATAAAGCTAGGAATGTTCCTTATTCTTCATCATTTCATACGGATACGAGAGAGATAGAAATTGTGGTTCACGTCTCTAACTATCAGCTTTCGAACACGGGAGGTATCATCCAATCTATTAAATTTGGAACGACTACTGCGGTAGCTAATGAAAAATTATTCTCACAAAGCATGCAGATCATTGTTTGTATTGTTCTTCTGCTGCACGGACTGTACGCATGTATTATATATGTTCTTGGTTCTCGGGAAAAAGTAGTGTTTTATTTCGCTGGAGCCATATGCTGCATGTTCATTTCAACGTTGGTGGATGATGATAAAATACTTCTGGCATGGGTACCTTTGGATCTAGAATGGTCGTTTAAACTTTATGTAGTATCTTATGTGGGTGCATCCCTGTTTTTTATGTTCTGTGCGATTAATTTACTGAACAATAGTAAGAAAGACAGGCGCCTTCGTTGGATTACTCTGCTATGCGCTATATTTACCATGGTGTTCATTGTGTTGCCGGAAGGTTATTTTATTCTGGGAAAAGTATTGCTATTCTTCATCGTGATGATCGTTACCTGGTTGATTCCTGCTTGTATACTTAAGGCGATTACCAAGGGAGAGAAAGCAGAAGCGATTGTCCTTTTGCTCTCCGTAGTTGCTATTTCCACTAATATTTTTACAGGTGGTTTAATCAGAGAATTATATTGGCTAGACATGCCCTATTATCCCTTTGACATGATCATTGCATTCCTTGGTCTGGCTTCATTTTGGTTTATTCGCTTTTTCCAAACCACAACTCGAGCGGAGAATTTAACTATTAAGCTGCAGAAGGCAGATAAGCTTAAGGATGATTTTCTGGCAAACACCTCGCATGAACTACGTAATCCGTTGCACGGGATGATTAATATGGCCCAGACTGTTCTTGAGGACGGTAAGGACACATTAGATGAGAAGAATAAGAGTCATTTGGAACTAATTACTACCGTTGGACGGCGGATGTCACTGATGCTTAATGACTTGCTAGATATTACTCGGCTGAAGGAACAAGACGTTCAGTTGAACAAACAAAGTCTGAATCTTCAGGGAGTTGTTTCCGGTGTATTTGATATCCTTCGCTTCATGACTGAGGGCAAACCGATAGAGTTAGTGATGGATATGCCTGAACCATTTCCTAACGTAATGGCTGATGAGAATCGTCTCGTTCAAATTTTGTTTAATCTGGTACACAATGCAATTAAATATACGAATGAGGGTTTGATTGTCGTTCATAGTGGTATTCGGAATGATATGGTCTATATCGATATTAAGGACTCAGGAATAGGTATAAGTGAAGAGGAGCAACAGAAGATTTTCCATCCTTACGAGCAGGGAGACTCTAGTATGACTGCTATAGGTGGCGGTCTGGGACTAGGTCTTAGTATTTGCAAACGGCTAGTCGAGCTTCACGGAGGAACATTGGAGGTGAAATCTTCTCTTGATCTAGGTTCTGTGTTTAACTTTACACTACCCATCGACAATAATACGATGCAAAGACCAATTATCGAGTCTGAAAGATCAGCTATTTCCACTGATCATGTGATATCACCCGAAGTGATAATGGATTTTAATCGTGCATGGACAGCACCTGATTTCAATTCTGATGTACGAAGGCCCAAGATATTAGCTGTAGACGATGATCCTGTGAATTTAAAAATATTAAGAAATATGCTATCTGCAGATCATTACGATATGACAGTAGTAACAAGTGGAAAGGAAGCTTTAATCTGCCTAGATCGAGAGGAATGGGATTTAATAATAACTGATGTGATGATGCCTCGTATGTCGGGATATGAGCTATCACGAGCGATACGGGAGAAATTCACTATTTCAGAGTTGCCGATCCTCCTTTTGACTGCAAGAAGTCAATCCGAAGATGTGTATCATGGATTTCAATCAGGAGCTAACGACTATGTGACCAAACCGGTGAGGGCTTTGGAATTAAAAACACGAGTTCGGGGCTTAATAGATTTAAGGCAGTCTGTAACTGAGCAACTTCGTATGGAGGCAGCATGGCTTCAAGCTCAAATCCAACCACATTTCTTATTTAATACGTTGAATACGATTGCTTCACTTAGCGATACGGATACAACAAGAATGGTCATTTTGCTTGAGAAATTCGGTCATTATTTACGTACGAGCTTTGCTGATAAGAATTTGAAGCGAGTTGTTCCATTGGATCATGAGCTTGAATTGCTTGAATCCTATGTGTACATAGAACAAGAACGTTTTGGAGACAGGTTGCAGGTGGTTTGGAATGTGCAAAAAGGTATAAACATAGAAATTCCACCGCTGTCGATCCAGCCTCTTTTAGAAAATGCCGTCAGACATGGTATTCTAACACGTGCGCGTGGAGGAACGATTACGATAGGAATCTCTGAGAATGATGACTACGTAGAAGTATCCATTTCAGATGATGGTGTGGGGATGGATGTGGAGAAGGTAGAAAGTCTACTTATTAGCCATCCTCAGCAAATGAGAGGAATCGGTCTGCTCAACACAGATCGGCGCTTGAAGCAAACCTACGGTATTGGATTACAAATTAGTAGCGCATTAGATCAGGGAACTACTGTATCTTTTACAATTCCCAAATCCAAATAGTAGTACAATGCGGTGTCATTGTGTGGGTCCAATAGAAGAAATCTGTTGTAATAACTGGAGTATATGATATTATTAAAGCTATTCTGTAACGTAAAATATGGAAAGTTGTTGGTTTATAATAGAACTTTATACGATAATGGCAAACCTATCGAAAGCTAGGGACGCAAAGCTATAGGGCCTTCTTGAAAAAATGGCAGCCTGGCCACCGAAGGGAGTTTTTTATCATGCGAAAATTTAAGTTATTTGTTGTTACACTTGTGATTTTGTGCCCATTGTTTAGTAGTGCGGTAGTTCATGCTTCTGTGGGAAATACATGGTTAAATGAAGCCAATGTAAATAAGGGTATCATTAGTGTGAAGTACGATGTGAAGTATAATGTGAATACTAAGTTATTGATCGCTAAGGGTGGGGAACAATATACTTATAGTTTAACTGGAGACAAGCAAGGCGAGGTTTTTCCTCTTCAATTAGGGAATGGCAATTATAACGTTAGCATCGTGGAACAAACAAAGGGTAATAAATATCAAGTAGTACATAAGGACACAGTTATGCTTGATTTGACTGATAGTACGACAGTATACTTGAATTCGATTCAGAATGTGAATTGGAACAGTACGAATAAAGCCATTCAAATGGCGAGAAATTTAACGAAGAATCTAGCAACGGATACCGAAAAGGTAAATGTAATTTATAGTTATGTGATTAGCAATATTAAATATGATAAGAATCTTGCAGCTAAGGTTCCTATGGATTATTCTCCTCGAATCGATGATACATTTTCGTCAAAAAAGGACATTTGTTATGGGTATTCTTCGTTGTTTGCAGCAATGCTTCGGAGTGTAGATATTCCTACTAAACTTGTTATGGGTAAGACCAGTTATGTGGATACCTATCACGCGTGGAATGAAGTCTACTTAAACAACAAGTGGGTTACTATTGATACAACGCTTGATGCAGGATGGAAGGGTACGACTACAGTCTTTACGATGATAAAGGATACATCCAGATACGTTGCTTCCAAGCAATATTAACTGCATGAGTTTTGTTGAAGAAGCTTCGAACACCATGTTCGAAGCTTCTTTGTTTTGAAAAAATGTGCTATTCTTACCACAAGAAATTTGTCGATATTAAAATCCATGATGTAAGGAGAATTCGAGATGAAAGTGATTATTATAGATGACGAACAGCTTGCTGTGGATTATTTGGAGCGTCAACTTATGAAAATAAATAATATAGAAATCATAGGTAAATTCATAGATCCAATCGCTGGAAGAAGTGAGATTTTTCTTAAAGATGTGGATTTGGTTTTTTTAGATATTAGTTTACCTGAAATCAACGGGATTGAGTTAGCTGAACAGATTTTGGAGAAGAAGCCTGATCTGAGAATTGTGTTTGTAACAGCGTATAATGAATATGCAGTTAAAGCTTTTGAACTTAATGCCTTGGACTATATAGTGAAACCGATTAGAGCAGATCGATTGATCAAAACGATTAATCGTATTAGCGAACACGAATCTAAACAAGACTCAGCTGAGATGAAGACCTATACGATGAGGATGAATATATTCAGGCAGGTGACAGTCGAAGCGTCAAATGGACAATTTTCTGTGATTCAATGGCGCACGACAAAATCTCAGGAGTTGTTTCTATATTTGCTACAACACCGGCGCCAACTCGTTCGTAAATCCGTATTGATTGACTTGCTGTGGCCGGAGTACGAACCGGATAAAGTGTATTCACAATTATACACTGCAATCTATCATATCCGTAAGACAATGGCACGATTTGGTGGTGAAAATTTTCAAATTATAAATTTGATGGAAGGCTATATTCTGAATATCGATCATGTTCTATTAGACGTTGAAGAATGGGAGAGTCAAATAGAATCGGCACCGTCTCTATCATTTGAAACAATAGACCAATATATGGAAATTATGAAATTATATACGGGCCACTATTTGCAAGAATATGATTATTGGTGGGCAGAAAATGAGCGCCAACGACTGAAGCAATTATGGCTTAGTATTTCTTATAAAATTGCGGATTTGTATGAGAATAATAATCAGTTGGATAAGGCCATTGTTTGGTTTCTTGAAATATGTAATCAGCATATGCAGGAGGAACGGGCTTATTTTGCTTTAATGAAAATATATGCTTCTATGAACAATCATGTCTTGGTTGATCAACAGTACAGTTCTTTGATTACTAATCTATGGAATGAATTTAATGAACCACCGAGAGGCTATATTACAGATTGGTATAATCAATGGGATGGAAAAATAAATAAATCTTGAAATAAGTTCTAATGACGTAGGAGAACATCTTATGATAATTTTTTTGTCGAGAATTTGTTGAGATGTGACATTTATAATAGATTTATAGAATAGGCTTTGTCGACAAGATTAGAAATAAGATGTGGATTTAATAATTGAGGAGTTAGGAATGTACATAATATGACAATAAAATCGAGGAATGTTTCCTTACTATTCATAGTTATTGGAATCATTATGCTGTGTTATCCAAAACTTTCTGAAATGTATGAAAATTATCAGCAGGAAAAGCTGGTTAGGGAGTGGCAGATTAGCCTCCAAAATATTGATAATGGAGCCGATTCCTCTCAATCGATAAATGGGGATGTGTTATCTGACAACATCGTCACCGACAATGAAGTAAATGACTTATACGAGACTAATGTGAAGTTGGACTCTAGTAACAATGAGAATATGGAAGGCATCTTGTATATCAAAAGGATTAATTTACAATTGCCTATTCTCCATGGTGCAACTAAGAGCAATATGAAGACTAGTGTGGCTAGTATTGTAAATACAGGGCAACTAGGAGAGGTTGGGAACTATGCTCTCGCTGGACATAGAAATCGCACCTTTGGAAGAAACCTTAATAGACTAGATGAGCTTGAACAAGGAGATAAGATCCAAATTGATAACGGAGAAGATCAATTTGAATATACAGTTATGGAGAAATTGCGTGTAACACCGGAAGAGGTGTGGGTATTGGAGGGGGTTGGAAGTGATAGGGAACTGACCTTAGTCACCTGTGATCCTATGATCAATCCTACTCATCGGCTAATTATTAAAGCAAAAATAATAGAATAGGTTAGAGCTTTCCAGCAGGGGATTATCCTTTTGGTCCGCAACGTGTGAGAAATAGAGGGAGGGATGGCTTTTGGGTACATAAACTGAACTAAAAGTATCGTGTTTACAAATAAATGGTGAGGTGAAGATCTAATTATGAAGGAACGTAGTAAGATAATGTATTTATTGTTAGTCATATCTTTGGTATTAAATCTCGTATTACCTGCTTCAATGGTTATTGCTAGTGATGAGCTGGAGGGTTCAATGAATCCCACTCAAGAGAGTGTCATTGGAGAAACATCTGAAGGTAATTTGGGTATGAGTGTCACGAAAAGTGTCTACGAAATCACTGATAATCTCATCACAGATGTGAAGATGTATGACAAAAAGCCTCTTGTTAATGAGACGGATGGTTCTATTATTACCCAGGGAGTAGAAATACAAACTATTCGACCAAAAGTCGAAGATGAAGTAGCAATCATTTTTGACTGGTCATTACTAAGTGAAATACATCAGTATGATGATGGTTCAACCTTTACATTTAGTCTTCCTAAAGAATTTAATATTCCAATTGAATTAAAGGGAACACTAACTGGTGGAGTTGGAGATTATGTAGTATCAACAACTGGAAAAGTAACATTCATATTTAATGATGCAATAAAGGGTCAAAAATTAAATGGTAATTTCTATGTCTGGCTAGCGTTTGACCAATCTGAACTTAATGATGGTTTGGAATATAAAATTGACTTTACCTCAGTTGGACAAAGTGTTATCGACGTTCACTTTGCTAATACTGCAAAAGATGGATTGACGAAAACAGGGAAGGCCAATAAAAACAACTTTAATTCAGATGAAATTGTTTGGACGGTTGACTTTAACCAAGGTGAAAAAGAAATTAAAGACGCTGTACTTACAGATACCCTTCCATCCGAATTGACACTTAAAGGTAACATTGAAGTTCGTCAGTTGGTAGTTCAAATAGACGGGACAGTAAAGGAAGGAACAACAGTTACAACTGAACCAGCATTTCCTGTCCATTTAGGTGATATCAATAAAGCTTACAGAGTGACATATACGACAAGTGTTAAAGCACCAAGTACAGCTCCATTTACAAATAGGGAATTCGCTAATGAAGCTGTACTTACTGGTAATAGTGGAACCATCAATGATACTGCCATTGGCAAGGCGACTGTGAGTTTCAATGAACCCCTAAGTAAATCGGGTTCTAATAGTGCTTATGATCCGATAACGCAAACCATCACTTGGAAAGTTCAATACAATTATAATCAACAAACGATTCCAGTAACCAATGCATGGATAGAGGATACATTTGATACAGCAAAATATAAATTAGTTGCGGGCTCAGTGAAAGTTTATCAAGTTGACATCAACAGTAGTGGTAAGGGTGTAAATCCTACCATTATTGCCGCAAGTGAATATAATTTAACTGGAGTCGGTACTGGTTTTGATAATGGTTTCAAGCTGAAATTTAACAATCAAATTGATAAAGCTTATGAAATCGAATATCAAACTAAGGCAATAAATCGCGTCTATGAGGACACTACAGTCAAAAATAAAGTAACGATGCACGATGGCACGTCAAAAGAAGGAGAAAAGAACATCAATCAAGTCATCTTTGAGAAAAGTGTAAGCAAGTCCGACTTCCAGAAGAAAACAATTGAATGGAAGATTGTTCTGAATCAAGACTTGAATACAATGACTGATATCGTAATTACGGATAATTACGTTGGGAAACATATGAAATTGGATCCAAATAGTATAAAAATTAATGGACAAGCTATTCAAAATTCCACAAAATTTGAGCTTAAAGCAGCAGATTTGAATGACTTAGCATATGAAAAAGGATTTACACTTGAACTCAAAGCTGGAGAGTCCATTGATTCGAAATACGTAATCACGTATACTACATCGTTTGACCCTACGGTAGGAATGCCAACAAATAATAAGTATGAAAATAAAGCGACATTAAGTTGGAAAGAACCTGGTATAACACCGGATCCAACACCAATCACAGAGTATGATTATGTAACACCGGAAAGCTATACCCTTGAAAATGGCAATAAAAAAGGGGATTATAACGCCAAAGACAAAACAATCACTTGGATGATTGATGTGAACTACAATCTTTTCGATATTCAAGATGCGGTGATCAAAGATAATTATACAGGTGATCAAACATTTGTAGAAAATTCTTTGAAAGTGAGTAAGTTGACACTTGACCCAGTTAATAACAAGGTAACAGATGTTGGTGGCGAAGTTACGCTAACAGAAGGACAATTTCAACTAAATGCTGATGGTAAAGGTTTTGTATTAGATCTGAATACTATTGGTAAAAATGCATATCGAATTACGTACAAAACAAGTCTTGATGGTAACTATCCAGTCAAAGGCACATATTCGAATAATGCAACGATGCATGACGGTGAAAATGGACCTCAACGTTTTACAAAATCAATTAGTGTAACACCTAAAAACGGTGGAGAGTATATTAACAAAACAGGTAAACAAAAGTTCCTAGGATCAGATATTGCTTCTTGGACCGTTAATATTAACCGTAGCCAATCCTACGTGGCAGCTGGCTCAATATTAACAGATACATTATCCGATAAACAAATTTTGCTTAAAGATTCGTTAAAGCTCTATAAAACGGATATATCTCCAAATAATAGCGGTACTATTAATAAAACAAATGTTAAAGTAGATAAAAATGACTATGATTTAGTAGTCACAGGAAACACATTTATTATAACATTCAAGAAAGCACTGAACACTGCTTATATTTTGGAGTATGAATCGTATATTAACACGGATACGGGCCAACGAATCGAGAATAAAGTCGAATTTGCAGGTCAATCTTCTACTGTAAAAGGTTCAGATAGTAAAGAAGGCGTAATCGTTTCTTTAGCTGGAGCAGGCGGAGGGGCGTCTACAGGTATTGGGAAGATTAAAATTGTTAAAATAGATGATTTAAATCAACCGATAGCAGGCGTCGTATTCGAACTTTATAATGCATCTGGTACGACTCTCCTTGAAAAACTTACGACAGATGTAAATGGAGAAGTTTCAACTACTAGAAACTATAAGTATAATAATACAAATGCTGGGCTGCCTTATATGTTAAAAGAAGTATCAGTGCCGAGCGGCTATCTAATTGATCCCGAGTTTGGAGCTCCAAAAGGCAAAGAGATTAAGTTTAAAGATGTATCAAACACGTTTACAATTATAAATGAAACTATTCGTCAAGGATTTGAATTAACGAAAGTTGACGCAACTGATTCAACGAAGAAGTTGAAAGGCGCAGTTTTTGAATTGAAATTGAATGGAACGCTAATCGACACATTAACAACAAACAGCCTTGGAAGAATTGCTAAAGGTGATCTACCTTCAGGAGACTATGAATTAGTAGAAATAGCAGCTCCAGACTTTTATGTAGTCGATGCTAAACCGATTGCTGTTAAGATTGTTGCTAATCAAACCAAAGTATTAGAACTAGACCACAAGAATGCTCAAGGTACCGACGGTAAGCTAGTTATCACAAAGGTTAATGCTAAGGACCAGTCAGTTATACAAGGTGTAGAATTTGAGCTTCGTGATCATGCAGATGTAGTCGTTGCTGCTAAAACTACTGATATAAACGGCGTAATCGAGTTCACTAACTTACCTTATGGTCCATATACAGTGGTAGAGACAAAAGCGGACGGTTACGTTATTGAAGTAGCTAATAGAGAAGTGTTAATTACAAAAGCAGAAACAACATTGACGATTGAAAATAAAGAAAACGATCGTTCAGTCAAATTAACCAAATATAATTCGATCAGAAGTCAGAAGATTCAAGGGGCTGTCTTTGAATTAAGAGAAGAGACGAAAATTTTTGATAAAGATGGAAACTTTGTGTATAAAGTTGTTCCAGGCATAGATGAAGCTAAGTTAACGACTGATGTAAATGGTGAACTATTGTTAGAAAGTTTAGTATCAAATAAATATCAGCTCATTGAAATTAAAGCACCTTTTGGTTATCTATTAGACAAAACACCAGTAGCATTTGAGATCACTGATAAGCAAACTGAAACTGTATTAGTCGAAAAGACAAACAATAGAATTTCAACTCCAGTAGATCCAAGTGGTCCAACTGGACCAGGTAACCCAGGCATACCAGTAGATCCAACACCGATCATACCAGTGGACCCAACTCCGATTACACCAGTGGATCCAAAACCAGGTGAACCGGTAGATCCTACTCCGGGTACACCGATAGATCCTAAGCCAGTGAAACCGGTAATACCTGATGAGAAAGTGGTAACAACGAAAGAAACTCCAGTTAAAGGCAAGGTTGAAGTTCCAAAAGATACTACACCGAAGATAAGCAAACAACCTAAGAACGGAAAGGTCACTGTAGATCCGAAAGGAAATTGGGTATACAAACCTAAAAAAGACTATGTCGGTAAAGATTCATTCACGATCATCGTTACCGATAAAGATGGAAATGAAGAGGAAGTCCTCGTTGAGGTTGATGTAAATGATATACCTAGAGGTGGAACAGATGGTATTTCTGAGAACACAGGTAAAACTCACTCCCAAAATACACTTCCTCAAACAGGAGAATCAAGTCATCTACCGCTTCAACTTACAGGATTCGGATTCATCATTTTAGGTGCTCTGTTGTTATTCTTCAGAAAGAAACAGTTGCAGAGAAAGTAATGAGAATATGTGCGTACCAAAAGGGCTATTCCTCATTATGAGGAGGTAGCCCTTTTTTTACAGTACAAAGGGATGAGGATTATGTTATGTGTGGAGTCTTGACGTGTAGTTGGCTAGGTGGAGGGGGGATCGTTAATTATTCCGGAAACATGTGTTCCCTGACAAGGTGATGTCATTCTGATATTGGTATATTAGTAAGAACTAGGAGGTGGGAGGGGTGTATATAGCAAATATTAAAGCTACATATACATGGAACCATTCATATATATATGCTACCGGAGCCGATAGTGTATTTTTACTAATTGAGTGGAATATGTCTGAACTGAACGCAAACCGTACACCATCAGTGTCTAAACTTTATGCACGGGATGTGGAATTGAATATATGGCTCGAACCAGGTATCAAAGTTGTTCGTACTTACGGGTGTAAAGGAGTTTTGGGACCACCACAATCATCTTTAATACTTTCACTAGGACATTTATATACTGATAAGAAGCAGAGTGTAGTTATTGAATGCTCCTTTAAGCCACATTTCGCGTGTAAACGTCCTGTGATATCTGTCCAATGGAGATACAAAGGCTCTAATAATGAACGAATGAAGGAACAAGCTGTTGAGGAGATTTATATGAATTATACATACAATTTGGGACTCCTGCGAAAGACAGGCAACTTTAAAGTTGAGAAGCAAGTGAAGCTTCTTAAAACTTCTACGATAATGAAAGAAGCGATAGAAATATACGAATTAGGCGATCCAGAATATGCCGAATTTATATTAAGAAGGAAAGGAGATGAATTGTTATTGTGTGCTGTTCAATCAGGTGATATGAGTCTGATTGAAGAGGCAGAAAAGCTGTATCGTATCATTGAGATATATGGAGGTACATAACTATAGTATTACTTGAAGGGTAAATGAATGATGGTACTCGCGAGGGACTATCAAATATAATAGGAAAATAGTTGCATGATTTGAAGTTTGAAAAGAAGGACATCCCTGGTAAATAGTCGAAAGGACTAGTTATAGTATTTTTATATGAGTACAAATAACTACATCCAAGGGGAAAATATGACAGACAGACTAATTCGTATCATGCGTATCATTACTCTTGTACAAGCCATGCCTGGAGTTCTAGCTCGTGAGCTTGCTGAACGATGTGGAACAACTGAACGTACCATCTATCGTGATATGGATGTGTTGAGTGCGATGCATATTCCTATCGTTCACCAAGGGTATGGTAAGGGGTATAAGTTCATTGGTGATTTTTCATTATATCCGTTAGATTGGACGGAGAAAGAAATGCAAGCCTTTGCCTCACTATCCAATATTATGGAACAGATCAAACCTCTCCTTCCTGAAGATTTCGAAAGCGCATATGAAAAAGTTATGGCTGTAAGTTATAAAAATAATTCGGATTTCCAATAATTCTTCAAGGATGCATGAAAATAAGAGGCTAAATTGTCAACAATGACAATTTAGCCTCTTATATTTCTGTTTCATAAGATATGATACATGATGTTAAGAACATGGGTGATGGTGAAGGTAGTGTTGTTTTATGATAGAATGAGAAAGACATTTTCACGAAAATGAACATTGAGAGTGGTTAATATCTAAAGGAGGACAACCGGTGAGCGACTACGTGCCGGATCGAACGCAGCAAGAATCACCTAAACATAAAGATAGTTTTAATCTGCGTATCAATCTGTTTTTTTTCAGTACGTTCCTTATATTTTGTGTTATTATCGTACGTTTGGCTATATTACAGTTTGTTGAGGGCCCGATGCTAAAAGGAGAAGAAACGAGTAGAGATGTAAAGAATGTACCTATTTCTCCAGCTAGAGGGATTATATATGATGACAAGGGTGTGAAGTTGGCCTATTCTACACCAACACTGTCCATGTATGTTACTTTGAAGAGTAATTATAGTGATCTTGAAGGTGGCAAGAAGCGAGACAACTATCCTGAAGTTGAGAAGTTGGCTGAGGATTTAGCAGCGGCTTTTAAAGAATATGGTGACCCTAACGGGGAAATCTTAACTAAAGAAGATATCTTGAAGGCGTTGGACTTAAACTACAGATTATATTCTGGGTATGTACCGAGAAGAATTAAGATGGATATTACGGATAAAGAGTATGCTTACTTTATGGAACATAAATCCGAATATCAAGGGATTACGATTGTTGAAGAAAATAAGAGGCAATATGATCCTGACACCGTGGCTGTTCAAACCATAGGTTATATTAAAGATTTCAAAAGATCTAAAACATTAGATAAATATCAGACAATTACGGATGAAATGAAGAATGGTACTCAGAAAGATCCGGGTTTAATGTATAGTGAATCCGAGTTTGTTGGGTTTGATGGATTAGAATTGATGTACCAAGATGAGCTACGTGGAAAGAATGGATATATGGAAATACCTGTTGATCCTCGTAATATGCCTGAAGGTGTGGATGATATCATCCCTCCCGAAAAAGGACATGATGTGTGGTCAACGATTAACAAAGAGGTTCAAATGAAGACAGAGCAAGCGATTATGGACCAATTAGATTGGTTACATAAGAATGCTGTATCTGGGAAACTACATCGAGATGCTACCACTGGTTTCGCTGTGGCTATGGAAGTGAAGACCGGCAAGATAGTGGCTATGGCTAGTATGCCAGATTATGATACCAATGTTTGGGGATCGGGAGCCGTATCTTCAGATAATTGGAAAAATATTGAGTATATTTACCAGAATGGAACCATTCGTTCTTTTAATTCGGGTAAAAAAGGATACCATCCAGAGTCTGTTGTTCTTTTGGGTTCAACGATTAAGCCTCTTAGTGTGCTTATTGGCTTAAAGGAAGGATTCTTTTCGAAGAATTATACGTATTATGACAAAGGTGCGGCTTACTTTGGTAAGGAAGGGCATCAGGCTCGAATTCAGAATTCGGGAGGGCATGTTTATGGTCCTTTGAGCCCTGCTGGAGCCCTTGAACATTCATCAAATGCGTTTATGGTGGATAAAGTAGGGCTTCCCCTAAATAGTAAATATGGAGCTGGAGCCATTGATAAATGGGATAAGTATATGACGGATTTCGGTCTCGGTGTTGTTACGGGAAGTGGTCTCCCTGGAGAGCAGAACGGATTACGTGAGTATATGAACAAAAATGAAAGTACGCAGTCTAGGATGGCGTATGCATCATTCGGACAGCAGGGGAAATATACAACACTTCAACTTGCACAATATACAGCTACACTTGCAAATGAAGGGAAACGAATGAAGCCTCAGATTGTGAGTAAAATTACTGACAATGCTGGAAATGTGGTCCAACAATTCCAACCTGAAGTGTTGAATGTCGTGGATTTCGAGAAGTCCTATTGGAATGTGGTTAAAAGAGGTATGAATAGTAAAGTGTCTGCATTTGGCGACTTTCCTTATGACTTTGCTCGGAAAACAGGAACCTCTACCCAACAAGTAGGTAGGGAATTAGTAGATAACGGTGTGTTTATTGCCTATGCTCCACGGGAAAATCCAGTGTTGGCTGTAGCTGTTATGATTCCTGAAGGTGGCTTTGGATCCCAAAGTGCCGCTCCAGTTGCACGTAAAATTTTTGATGCTTATGATGAAGTTTATGGATTGGACGGAATACCTAAGGGCAAGAAGGATACCACAGGTGATGGAAGTGTGGAGTAAATCTTAGCTCAATGTACGAAATGTGTTGTTAAGAATGTACTGGAAAGGAAACTACGATGAATATGAAATATAAGTGTTTGGCACTAGATATGGATGGCACGCTTCTAAATGATGAGCATCAGATTTCACCAGAAACGATGAAATGGATTAAGAACGCAACCGATAGAGGTGTGCATGTATGTCTTTCTACAGGTCGATCTTTCGAAAGTGCATTACCATTTGGCGAACAATTAGGGCTCTCAACGCCTATGGTCACGGTGAATGGGAGTGAAGTTTGGAAGGCACCCCATCAACTTCATCGTCGTTCTTTATTTGATGTACAGCGGATTAAAGAGTTACATGAAATTGCGTTATCTTTTGATACTTGGTTCTGGGCTTATTCCGTACAGGATGTCTATAATAAAGACAACTGGAGTAATCAGCATCTTGAAGATAGTGAGTGGTTAAAATTTGGTTATCATACGGAGGATGACGATATCCGGCATCAAATATTGATGAAGCTACAGGACATGGATGGACTTGAGATTACGAACTCCTCACCATTCAACCTTGAGATTAATCCGGAGGGCTGTAATAAGGCTTCAGGTATTGCCGAGGTATGTAAGTTACTAGATATTGAGATGTCAGAAGTTATTGCAGTAGGAGATAGCTTGAATGATGTGGCCGCTATTCAGCAGTGTGGACTTGGCGTTGCAATGGGAAATGCGCAAGCGCAAGTACAAGACGTCGCCGATGTTGTCGTAGCGAGCAACAATGATGATGGAATTGTAGAAGTGATTAAGAAGTATATTTTTGAGTTATAGGATGCTTCCGAAGCTAGTTCCAGAAAAGTAGCTCAAAAAAATAAAAACAAAGCGTATGCTTCCGAAGTAAGTTTTTTCGATGCTAAATCAAGGAGAGTCGCTCAAAAAACTTTTAAGGAGTTGACTAAATGGTCCTACTTGGATGGATTCTCATCATCGCTTTATTTGCAGTGGGACTTGCTGGAGCTGTATATCCCATACTTCCAGGTGCACTTGCGATTTATTTGGCCTTCTTTGTATATGGTTGGTTCTTTAGTTTTGACTCCTTTGGAGTCATGTTCTGGATCATTCAGACGCTAATCGTGGTCGTGCTAATTGTAGCAGATTACGTCGTAGGTGCTTGGGGGACTAAGAAGTTCGGTGGCTCTCGGTTGTCGGTCATACTTAGTACCATAGGTGTTATTATTGGTCCATTCGTCATTCCTGCCTTCGGGCTCATCATTGGCCCATTCCTCGGGGCTGTCATCGGTGAATTGTTATCGGGTTCATCTGTAAACAAATCAGTAAAAGTTGGATGGGGCTCTTTAGTTGGCTTGTTCAGCAGTATGGTCATGAAGATCATCCTACAGATTGCTATGGTTGTGATCTTCTTTATATGGATCATCATCTATTAAATGTACGTTATGTAATGGTGGTAATGAGAGCTGTCTTTTCGTGAGAAAGAAGGGAAAAGGTTTTGGTGAAGAAAGAATCTTTTGTTAAAGGCACGCTTATTCTAGCAGCAGCAGCTTTGGTGGCACGTGTGCTGGGTTTGGCTCAACGAGTGCCTTTGGAGCATATGCTTGGTGATGTGGGGAATGCATCGTTTACCATTTCCAATAATATTTATCTGATGTTATTAACGGTAGCAACCGCGGGTATTCCAAGTACACTGAGCAAGATGGTCTCCGAACGTTATGCGTTGGAGAAACCTCATGAGGCGCAGAGAATCTATCATGCTGCCTTAATTTTCTCAGCAGTCATTGGGGTCATTATGACAGTGTTACTGTACGTGTGGGCACCGTATTATGCTAGAAGTACGAAGACGCCAGAAGCGGCGTTTGCTATCCGTACTTTGGCACCTGCACTATTGTTGTTTCCTACCATTGCAATGATGCGTGGATATTTCCAAGGACGTAACAATATGATGGCTGGTGGCATCTCGCAAATTGTTGAACAAGTTGCGAGAGTTGGTACAGCAATCGTTCTGGCCTACGTATTGCTCCGTACGGGCTCTGATGATAGTACAGTTGCAGCAGGAGCATCGTTCGGCGGAGTACTAGGAAGTATTGGTGCCTTCGGGGTTATGTTGTATTTCACGCTTAAAATGCGTAAGCAAGATCGTGGACTGCATCTTCAAGAAGGACAAGATTCTCCAATTCCTATGCTTCGAATTTATAAAGATATCTTTACATTGTCTATCCCGATTGTATTAACTTCATTAGCTGTCCCAGCAGTGAACTTCATTGATTCTACCATTATAAAAGGGTTGTTAATTGGGCAATCGGGGGATGCCTATGCAACACAAGTTCTAGGTATTATGGGAAGCAGAGCACAGCCTGTGGCGGGTATTCCTCCTATTCTAGCTATCGCTCTCAGTACATCACTTATTCCCATTATATCTGCAGCTTTTGCACGACGTGATCAGGTATATCTGAAGCAGCAAATCACATTGGCCATGAGGATTGCCATTCTAACAGGTATGCCAATGGTTGTAGCGCTTTGTGCGGCTTCTTATTCTGTAAATGGTTTGTTGTTCAGCAGCTTAGATGGTAGCGGAATAATCATGCTTCTTACATTAGGAACGATCTTTCAAATCACGATGATGACATCGAATTCGATTTTGTTAGGACTCAGTAAGGCAAGGGTATCAATGGTTCATGTGATGGCTGGTATTCTAGTGAAACTTGCAGCGAGTTACATTTTAGCTCCGTTTTTTGGCGTATACGGTATTATTGCAGCTACGGGCGTTTGTTTTCTTGTCATTACACTGCTCAATGTCAGATTGCTTAAAGTTATCGTACCATTCTCTATACTTGGAGCGCGTTGGGTTAGCTTCCTAATCACGGTAATCGTGTCTGGCGGCGTGGGATATGGTCTGAACCAAGCAGGTATTCAACTTGTACATGTTATGCCAGCAAGATTGGCTTATCTAATCACGTGTCTCATCGTAGGAGCTGTCGTCGTCATTATTTACTTGGTGATGTTAATTGTGCTAGGCGTTCTGCGGGAACATGAACTTGCCAGTTATCCAAGAATGCTACAAAAAGTATTTAAGCCACTTATGCGACTGCAACCAAAGCGTATTCGTAACTATGAAAAAGGGTAGTTTTATATCATAGGTGCTATGTGAATCCCCGGACGATATCATGAGCTAACGCGGTCTTCTGAATAGCAGATCGGTGGTCATGACTCATCTCGATTAAAATAGGGCGTGAAGGCTTAGAGATATACTGAGTAACATTCTTATTCTTCAGCCAATCGTAGTGGGGAATAGGGTCATAAGGCATATCGAACCACACATGATTAAGAACAGGACTATAAATCTTCTGTCCGGGTGGTAACCATTCGTGTTCTAACAGCTCTGAACTCTCTAATGGGGAGTTCAGAGCTGTTTCTCTGTCCGGTGTGAATAAATGGGGCCAGTATTCACTTCTTGAGCCTTGGAACGTCGTATTCTTTGCATATGAAGTCACATGATCTAGGACCTCTCTGTATCCAAAGAGTAGCCCATATAGAGACTTCCCAAGATTAATTCTTTCTTCTATATTTCCGAAGTTTTCTAATACTAAGCCTACTAATCCTGGGGAGGGGGTAGTTTTTTTGTCATCGATAGCGTTAGAGCATATTTTATCTAAAGGAAATAGGATTTGATTCACATGCGCGAGATGATGGAGCTTATATTCGGGTTTTTGAAAGACATTTTTCTGGAAATAGCTATGTTGAACGACTCGTCCCTCAATATAGGTCTGCTCATTAATGATCAATCCAACAGTTAATAAGGCACTGTTTCGATCAATCCAAAAGTTATTCCAGAAGGAATTCATGAATGAGGATACGTGAAACTTAGGTAATAGATGAAAGTAGCTGCGACCTTGTTTCTTACTATGTAAGTAAAGTTGAAGTTGAGGATAGGCATCTTGGAAAATAAGCGCATTGCAGCGTTCTAACATTCGATAAATGTCATCTCTAAGGGAGGTGTTCGTGAGATCGGCTACCAAACCACCCTTCAAGTCACTCATGTTCCATCCTCCGTTACGTGAAACCATATGGGCTAACAACGCCCAGTGGAGCTCGGGATTGGATTCATAGCATTGCAGGTAGGCTTGGGTACGCGTAATATTGCTTTTGTTTGCCGTTGTGGTATCGATTTGTATTTGTCTCAGAATGGCATCATCAGCTTCCGTGAAGGGAGGTTGATTGACTTCTTCTTTGTAGATGTTGATGTTTCTGGATCGACTCATTTCATCCACGGTCCGTTCTACTTGATCCCTAATGATTTGGGCTGCGGCTTCATTCCAGTTCAAGTTCCTGCGATGTTTATGAAATGGGCGGGACAATTTCCAACAGGCATATTTACCTTTTAGCGCTTGCGTAGTTTGCTGTGGAAGAGTCTTAACAAGACTTAACATATCACCAAATAAGTGGGAATCAGAATGCTTGTAAGACATATATAACTTCCTTTCTAACGATAAGTTCTTGTTCTCAGTATGTCTCAAAAATTTGACTTCCACTCCCTATTTTGGTTCACTTATATAAAAATAGCCGAGAGGACTGAACTAGATGGAAAAGATAACTTCAAAAGAGCAATTTGATGTGACCATACAATCATCCCAATTAACCGTAGCTGTATTCAAAGCGGATTGGTGTTCTGATTGCAAATATATTGATCCGTTTATGCCGGAAGTTGAAGAGCAATTCTCGCAACAACTAACACTTGTAGAAGTCGATGTCGAACAAGTTGGAACCGTGAGTCAAGAACAAAACATTATGGGGATACCGAGCTTCGTTGCTTATACGGAAGGAAAAGAACTCGTTCGGTTTGTAAATAAACTTCGCAAGTCACGTGAAGAAATTGAAGGTTTTTTGAAAACGGCGTTAGATGTATACAAATCGATACAAAAGTAAAAGTCAAATCACTCCTAAAGGGGTGATTGTTCTTTTTTCTGTGCATTTTGTCACATTCGGACTATGGAAGAGCTATACTTTTCAGGTATAATTGGAATAGTAATCATTGAAGAAATATAATTTGATCAGCAGGTGAGATATTTATGAATACCAAGCAATTGAAATGGCTCAGTTATTTAACATTTTTTGTCATGTTTTTTGCTACATTCGGTGGTACCGTTGTATCTAAGACAGATTCAGGTCTAGGGTGTGGACAGGAGTTTCCGCTGTGTAACGGTAAATTTATTCCGGCCCATACGGTGGAATCTTTGATAGAGTATTCCCATCGATTAGTAAGTGGACTAGCTGGATTGCTCGCGCTTGCTGTTGTTATTGCTTTTTGGATGTATAGCAAACGTCGGGATTTAAGAACGTATGCCGCAATGACACTAGTGTTTGTCTTAGTTCAAGCGGTGATGGGTGCGCTCGCAGTCATTTATGATCAGTCTTCATACGTGAGAGCCTTACATTTTGGATTTTCGCTGATCGCATTTGCAAGTGCATTAATGCTCTCGTTAGGAATACGTAGGATAGATAAGGCAAAGAGTGATTTTACACTAGGTAACTTGCCACGAGTAAGTCGGTCTGTTCGAAATTTGACTTGGATAACAACCATTTATTGTTATGTGGTTGTATATATTGGCGCTTATGTCAGTCATTCAGATTCTGCGGGTGGATGTTCAGGATGGCCACTGTGTAATGGGGAATGGATTCCGGAATTGTCTGGTGGTGTCGGAATTGCCTTTATGCATCGAGTTGCTGCATTTTTACTGTTTATTATGATTGCAACGCTAGCGCATTTTGCTTATCGTGGCAACCGTGGGAATCGTGAAATGCAAATGTTGGCTATTGCCGCTGTAACCTTATGTCTGATGCAGGTACTGAGTGGTGCAGCACTCATTGCTACTTTGGGTAATCCAGAACTATATATATTCGCAGCATTACTTCATAACCTACTCGTATCCTCGTTGTTTGGAGTTCTGTGTTATCTAAGTGTTAGGGTATGGCAGTTAAATAAATAAACTTGTATAAAGTCCTCGAAAAGTTTACGAACTTATTTGTGGGCTTTTGTTTTAAATTACTAAGTAAGTAACTTCTAGGAACACTAAGAATATTATTGCTTATCTGTTGCCTACAAGTTTTTCTTTTCAAAAATTGATCAGGGAGACCACGCCATGTTAAGTGAGTTATTTGGAGACTTGTCACATAAGAATAATAATCCCTTAGTGGAGAATGCTTTTAAAGAGATGGGACAGGCGATTCAGTTACTTCAAAAGGAAATGGATCGTTATGAGGATCCGACCCATGACCTGCGTAAACTGGAGATTTGGACACGTGGTCTCGTATCTTCACTTATTGAGCTGGATGAAAGTTATGCTGCGGCAGAATTTTTTAGAAAGTCGATTATTATAGCTGGATTCATGGATGATATGTCTGCAAAAGAGCAGTTAGATTACGCTCGATATGTTTACTTTTATAAGAATGGATTTATCCGTGTGTTTGCGGTTTTAGACAAACTAGGAACTTTCTTGAATGAGGTTTATGATTTACAAACATCGAAGGTTAAATCTCAATATTCCTATTTTACCGTGTTACGCCAATTCTCATATAACCACACGTATGAATCCCTTGGGCACTTACTGGTAGCCATCAGGGATGAATATCGGCAGCCGATAAATGATCTTCGTAAACGTAGAAATGCAGAAATTCACTATATGAACGTGGAGATGGAAGATGATCTTTGGCAACGACATCAAGGATTACATGATAAAATAATATTAGAGGATGTCGACAAGCATTTGCTGGAACTGAAGCAGGGTATCGATATGGTGAGTAGAACGCTGTCCACTGTGTATCGTTATACGAGTGAACGATGGATACGAAAAGATATCCAAACGTGATTGTTTAAAGTCTGGTATTATTTCTCTTTGACAAATTTAATAAATAATTCTATACTTACAATACTTAATTTCATATCGTATTTTTCTTATCAAGAGAGGCGGAGGGATAGGCCCGATGAAGCCCGGCAACCGATATTTGAAGAAACGAGACTTAAAGTCTCTTCTTCCAATGTAAGGTGCTAAATCCTTCAGATGCGTATAATAGCGACTCTGGCAGATGAGAAGGCATTGTCTTTTACACAAAGAGAGCCCTTTTTCATTCTGAAAAATGGGCTTTTTATATTGTTTGGGTAATTTTAATAGAGGAGGTTCTTGGCTTGATTGAATTAAAGCAATTGACAAAGAACTACGGTAAGGGTACACATATGACCACAGCATTGTCCGGACTGAATTTGTCAGTTGAGAAGGGTGAAATATTCGGAGTAATCGGTCATTCTGGGGCAGGGAAAAGTACACTTATACGATGTATTAATTTATTGGAACGCCCTACATCAGGCGAGGTGTGGGTGGGTGGTGTTGATTTAACTTCGTTGAGTACGAAGTCATTGCAGGCGGAGCGACGTAAAATTGGTATGATTTTTCAACATTTTAATCTTCTCTCTTCAGCGACAGTCTATGATAATATTGCTTTCCCATTGCGCCTTATTCACACATCTAAGAGTGATATTGAGCAAAAGGTGAATGAGCTATTGGCTCTTGTGGGACTAGAGGAACATAGTGATAAGTATCCAGCTCAATTATCGGGTGGACAGAAACAACGTGTAGGTATTGCCCGTGCATTGGCAAGTGAACCAGAAGTATTATTGTGCGATGAAGCTACATCTGCTTTAGATCCACAAACAACGGACTCTATTTTGAAATTGTTGCTGGACATTAATAAGCGATTCGAGTTAACCATCGTTCTCATTACACATGAAATGCATGTCATCCAGAGAATTTGTGATCGGGTTGCAGTCATTCACGCGGGTGGTATTGTTGAGCATGGAGCAGTAACAGACGTATTTCTCAAACCGAAGCATCCTGTTACACGGGACTTTATTCGTGGAGAATTGGACAATAGTGAGATCATTAGGGAGGCTATGAATGTAAGCTCTCCAATATCCTCACGAGTTATGAAGGTTACTTTCTTGGGAAGCAAAACCTACGAATCGATTCTTTCAAAGATTGTGCGAGAGACCGGCGTTGATTTCGCCATCTTACAAGGGACGATTTCTACAATAAAGGATACGCCTTATGGACAACTGATCGTCCGTTTTGAAGGTAATCCAGATGATATCGTAATAACAAAGGATAGACTTATACAACAAGGACTTGAAGTGGAGGTAATGGGCTAATGGGTGGATTAGATTTCTCGTTAATTGATTGGAAAGAGATAGCGACTGCTATATTAGATACACTAAAAATGTTGGGCGCATCGGCAATATTCACCTTTATCCTAGGCCTTCCACTCGGTATTATTCTTTATCTTGCATCACGATCATCTTCTCGTAGAGTAAATTCTGTATACGTTGTCCTTTCTTTTGTGGTTAACATATTAAGATCGGTACCTTTTATTATTCTTATTGTGGCGATGATCCCAATAACAAGAGAGATTGTAGGCGTATCATTTGGAGTTCTGGGGACGATTCCTCCGCTTGTTGTAGGAGCAGCTCCTTTCTTTGCAAGGTTGGTAGAGACATCACTTAGTGAGGTGGATCGGGGTGTTATCGAAGCAGCTGAGGGGATGGGCGCATCTACACAACAAATCATTCTACGCGTTCTACTTCCTGAAGCGAGACCAGGTCTATTTGCAGCGATGACGATTACGATCATTACGCTCGTATCCTACACCGCAATGTCGGGTCAAGTAGGTGGCGGGGGGCTTGGAGACTTAGCGATTCGATATGGTTACTTCCGTTATGAAAAGGAAGTCATGATCATAGCGGTTGTGTTAATAGTTATATTGGTACAATTCCTTCAGATGGCAGGAGATCGACTGGTTCGTCATTTTACAAGAAAATAAAGATGTTTCCATTATGGTAGTACCCGAATAGTACATTCGGTCGCATATATATCACATTATTCTTATCGAAGAAAAGGGGAATGGAAAATGAAAAAATGGGCACTCGCATTTCTAAGTCTTTCACTCGTAGTCGTTCTATCCGCATGTGGTAAATCGTCATCAGACACCTTGAAAATTGGGGCAACATCTGTCCCTCACGCTGAGATTCTGAAACATATTCAACCAGCACTAGAAAAGGAAGGCGTCAAGATCCAAATCATTGAGTTCACTGATTACGTACAACCTAATACACAGTTATTCGAGAAGCAATTGGATGCGAATTTCTTCCAACATCAGCCGTATCTTGACAGTGAAAATAGTAAACGCAAAATGGATCTGGTCTCCGTCTTAGCAGTTCATATTGAACCACTCGGCGCGTATTCCAGTAAGTTGAAATCGATAAATGATCTTCAAGATGGTGCTCATATCGCTATTCCAAATGACGCTACCAATGGCGGACGTGCGCTTAGTCTGCTAGCGAATAATGGTTTAATCAAGCTTAAAGATCCGAAAGCAGTGGAATCTAAACTGAGCGACATTACAGAGAATCCTAAGAATCTTGTGATTACTGAACATGATGCGGCGATTCTCCCTCGCCAATTGAATGAGGTTGACTTGGCCATTATTAATACCAACTTTGTTCTTGATTCTGGTTTGGATCCGGTTAAGGATGCTTTGTTAATCGAAGGTAAAGATAACCCTTATGCAAATATTATAGTTGCTCGTCCAGACAATAAAGATTCTGAAGCGATCCAAAAGTTGGCGAAGGCACTGACTTCGGATGACGTTAAGAAATTTATTGAGGATGAATATAAAGGCGCTATAATCCCAGCATTTTAAATCGTAACATTCACTTCCATGAATGAACTCTTCTATAATCCCGCGAAAGCCTTTATGGTTTTGCGGGATTATATTTGTAGAGGACTGTTAAATCTTCTATAATTAAGTATGACCACTCATTGGAGGAGGAAAAAGATTTGAATGGGAGAGTAGCCCTGATTACGGGAAGTGCGAAGGGGTTAGGCAAAAGAACTGCACTAACATTGGCAGATCAGGGTTGTAACATCGCTCTGAATTATGTCCATAGTTCGAATGAGGCAGAAGAGTTAAGGGTCTTGATTGAACGTAAGGGTGTGCAATGTATCGCTGTTCAAGCTGACATCTCTGATCCACAACAACTTGAAGGGTTAGTACATCAAGTGAATGATCAATTAGGAGGTACAGATATTATCGTGAATAATGCGGGGCCTTTTATACGGGAACGACGTTTATTTACGGAATATACACACGCGGAGATTATCTCACTTATGCAAGGGAATTTGATCGGCGCTATACTACTTGATCACTTGGTTATTCCTTCGATGAGGAAGAAGAAATGGGGAAGAATCATTCATTTCGGATTCGGACATGCAGGAGAAGCGAGAGCTTGGCCACATCGCGCAGTATATGCAGCGGCCAAAACAGGACTTGTCTCTTTCACGAAGACGTTAGCCGTGGAAGAAGCGCCTTATGGAATTACGGTTAATATGGTGTGTCCTGGTGATATTAGGGGAATGAACAAGGAGAAGTCTATCGCTGAAGTCGAAGGGATAGATGACCCAGAGACGCCAAATGGAAGACCAGGAAGTGGAGAAGACATCGCACGGGTCATTCAATACTTGTGTCATGAAGACTCGGATTTTATTACGGGTAATATCATGGATATTACGGGAGGTCTAGATCCCATTCGACCATGGATATAAGTCTTATACAAGTAGAAACGGCAATGTCGACCTTGTTCAATAAGCTTATGCTTCCGATGCTAGTGATACTTCGTATCACTTTAAGGCACCCGTTTCAGCGGAAATATAAGGAATAGATTATCAAGAATCAATTTCATAATTACGCAAATCGATTTAGATGCATCGGCGATTATGAAATTGATTCAAGTGAAACTTATACTTTCTTATATTAAAAAAAAGTCTTGGCCTCGTTGATCACGAAGTCCAAGACTTTCTCAAAATATTAAGAAGATTTCTCTAAGATTTTAGATTAAAATACTTGAACAACCTCTACTACGCCCTCAACTTCTTCTAGGAGAGCACGTTCAATACCGGCTTTCAAAGTAATCGTGGAGCTTGGGCAACTGCCGCATGCACCCATTAATCTTAGCTTTATGATACCGTCTTCGACATCGACCAATTCTACGTCACCGCCATCGCGTTGAAGGAATGGGCGAAGTTTATCTAATACGTCTAATACTTCATCATACATGGTGCTCTGTACGTTTTCACTCATAGTGTTCAACTCCTTCCTAATCATCATTATATTACAAATGAACACAAAAATAAAATAGATAAGTAAAGCAGGTGCATTAGAATTGAGACCAATCATTGAATTTTGTACAAACAATATGCATTTTGACACAGATATCGTGATGGAAAAGTTAGAATCCAACCCAGATTATGACGTCGTCGAATATGGATGTCTAACGAATTGTGGCCAATGTTACCTCATGCCATACGCCATGGTAGATGGCGAAATTGTAACTGCACAGAGTGCAGATGAATTATATGATGTTATTGTTGCCAAGATAAAGGAAGCAGAAGCTTGGGACGATCTGGATCTAGATTAACCTAAGTGTCGTTTAGACATCCAAAGAACACCACTTTTTAGTAAGCGGGGAACGCGACCTAATACGGCTTTTTTGCCCATAAGTCCGAACCCTGCTTTTTTACCGAGCGCACCAAGTGTTCCTTTTAGACGGAGTGGGTGTAACTTAGGAGTATCTCCACGCCATAAGGAATGTATAACTTCTGCAACTTGTTCAGCTTGGGCTCCAGCAGCTTGTGCGCTTGGTGCTAACGGAAGGCTGGCACAGTCACCTATGACGTATACTTCAGGATGCTCAGCGATTTGGGAATAGGAATTTAGAATGATTCGTCCACCCGGGTCTTTGGCGACTTGAAGATCCTGTACGACGCGGACGGGTTGAATGCCTGCTGTCCATACGGTAACGTCACTGAGTATGATCTCAGAACCGTTGTAGATCCCTCCAGCTTCTATCCTATCAACGGAAACATGGGAACGCGTATCTACGTCGTGGGATTGAAACCAATGCTCCACATAAAGAGATAATTTAGATGGGAAGGAAGAAAGAACACGACTGTGACGGTCGAGAATAGCGATATTCAGATCGGGTCTACTTTCTCGGAGTTCCGCAGCCATCTCAACGCCACTAAGGCCTCCCCCTATAATATTGACTTGACCATAAGGCTTTACATCATTCAGTTGTTGATACGTCTTACGAGTATTTGAAAAGGATTGAATACTGCTTGTGAATTGTTCGGCACCTTCAATCCCATGGTAACGATCTGTACAACCTAGAGCAATAATAAGATAATCGTAAATGATATCATCAGACTGCTCCATAAGAACCTGTTTACCTTCTAAATCAATCGAGGCAATCTCACCATACTTGATTGTAAGTTGAGGGTGTTTGGGAAAAGAGACACGAAGTTCTAAGTCTGTTGCAGTACCTGCAGCTAAGGCATAGTATTCTGTTTTTAGACCTTGAAAGGGCATGCGATCGACTAATACCATTTGAATATCTTCCGGTAGGTGGTCATCTAGAAGGCCTTGAATAATAGCGAGCCCTCCGTATCCTCCGCCGAGAATAACTAGTTTTCTCATGGGTGGGTTCCTATCCTCTCTTACATCAGGGAATGATGTTACTCGTAGATTTGGATCTCGTTATAGAAAGTATCCCGTTCAACTGGAATGCGTCCAGCACCTTTGATGAGCCATATTAATTCTTTACGTGTTAAGCCTTCAGGAGTAAGTGCCCCTGCTGCATGACTGATGCGCTCTTTGATAATGGTGCCATGCACGTCAGAAGCTCCGAAGCTTAGCGCCATTTGCGTAAGTTGAGCGCCGATATTAATGAAATAGGCTTTGATGTGATCGATATTATCTAACATTAAACGACTAATCGCAATGGTCTTCAGATCTTCATAAGCAGAATTACGTCTCATAATACCAGCGTTTCTGTTCTTCGGCTGCATGGATAAAGGTATGAATACCATGAATCCTTGCGTTTCGTCTTGAAGTTCGCGTATCTGGACCATATGGCGAATGCGATCTTCGTGACTTTCAATGGACCCGTATAACATCGTTGTATGAGTCTTCATTCCTAATTTATGAGCAGAACGATGGACGTCTAAATATTGCTCAACATTGGCTTTATCTACCTTCATCTTTTCGCGATATTGATCGGATAAGATTTCAGCACCACCACCTGTAAGTGATTTCAATCCAGCTTGTTGTAGCTGCTGAAGTACTTCCGTTGTACTAAGGCCGCTAATACGTGTGAAGAATTCAATTTCAGCCGCAGTATAAGCCTTTAATGTCACATCAGGATAATGATCTGTTAAGGTCTGTAAAGAGTCTACGTAATATTGGAAGGGTACATGAGCATTATGCCCTCCTACGATGTGAAATTCTCTGATACCTGGATGGATATGTTGGTTAACATATTCGACCATTTCTTCACCCGAAAGAGTATAGGATCCTTCTTCTCCCTGGTCTTTGCGGAAGTTACAGAAGGCACAATAAGATTCACATACATTGGTGAAATAAAGACTCATATTCTCAATAAAGTACACTTTTTTTCCGTTTTTACGTAGGTTAACTTGATTAGCCAATTGCCCCAACGTTAATATATCATCAGTCTCGTAGAGGTAGACTCCATCTTCAAGAGTTAAACGTTCTCCTTGTTGCACCTTTTCTATAATAGTAGCCATTCGACTATCTGTATTAGGGGTAATGAGTGTAGACATGTAGTTCCTCCTAAAAGTTTTTTGTAGCGAAGCTTCCAGATTGTTCATCGTAAAAAACTTGCATCGGAAGCATAAGCATAGTTTTTTGTAGCGTAGCTTCCAGATTGTCCAGTGCAAAAACGCGCATTTGGCGCAGAATCTCATCATATATATGAATATTTCTAGACATTTAACGATCTTGCATTCATTTTCTATTATAGACCGCCAATTACAGGGTCGCAATATGATGTTGAGGGAAAAGTTACTTAGCGGTTATATGTTATAGGTTGACTGACTTGAGGGTACTAGGGTTCTGGAGTATAATTGAGCTACGACACAATAAGGAGGTTGAACGATGATTAATATAAGCGATACTGCTTCAGTTAGGCTGAAAGAGATGCTTTCAGAACAAGAGACACCGAATATGTTCCTACGTCTTGGTGTGCAACCCGGCGGTTGTACCGGATTTTCATACGCAATGGGTTTTGATGATGATGAAACAGAGAATGACATATATATGAATGTGAATGATATGAAAGTTGTGATTGATAAAGAAAGCATGAATTACCTCGATGGATTGGAAATTGACTTCGAAGAATCCGGTATGTCTGGAGGATTTACGATCAATAATCCGAATGCTTCGGCATCATGTGGTTGTGGAGCGAGCTTCCGTACTGCGAAGGATGCAGGGAAGCCAGCACCTGAGGGCGAGTGTTAGGTAATCATTTCTGTGTGGACATTAACACAACGTTTGTAAAATAAAAGCCACTTGATTTAAGGAAGCTATCATCACCTTAAATCAAGTGGCTTTTTAGTGGCGATTCTAATCTACGAAGCAGGTAATATAAACGTATGATTCACCATGAAGACGATCAATGAAGCCATAAGAATGGAAAAGCCAATGCAACTGAATCCTAACGCAGTACGTTTGCTCTTAATAAATTTAAACCCAATCGCAAAGATCATTAACGTCGTCAAAGCAAGAGCAGCCGACATACCGACGATTGCAATCCAATACAATATTTCAAATACCTGTGCCACGCTCGCGTAGACCTCCTTTTACAAATCACTACATTTGAGTATATCCGATATTCCAGGGTAAGCCAATATTCTATTACGGTTATTGGATAAATTTAATAGTCTTAATAATAAGGTGTTCAGCAGTGACAATCATACAAGAAAGAATGATCGGTGGGGAGTATGTTATAGCTATACCAACAAGATAGGAGAGGGTCACATGTCTGGACGGCAGTTGGCAAGTAAGTGGCTAAAGACAGAAGTATTGTTAAGGGATCCACGAGTTGCAAAATACATTCCTATGACTAAGCCACTAACGATAGCAAACCTACAAATGATGCTCCGTCAATATGGTATCGTCGTTGTGAAGCCCGATGTAGGGGCAGGGGGAAATGGGGTAATACAAATGAAACATCATGCGCAAGGGTATAAGCTAACACATGGTTCGCGTACCTTTAGTTACTCGAGATTTGCAGAAATGTACAGTGCGCTTCTTAAAATAAAGATACCTAGATCCTATCTAATTCAACAGGGAATTCGTCTTGCAACGATAAATAATCGCCCCATCGATTACCGAGTTAAGGTGGTTAAGGAAGGAAAGGGTTGGATATTTCGTGCTATGGTTGGGCGCCTTGCTAAGCCTGGGTTATTCGTCACAAATCTGTGTAAAGGAGGTACACAGCTTACCTGTAAGGAAGGATTACGTCGGTCGTTATCATACAGCGGCTCAATCGATGCTAAACGTAAAGAAATGAGTAAACTCACAAGAATATGTACAACGATTATGGAAAGGAAATTCCCTGGCATTACTCAACTTGGATTTGATTACGGAGTGGATGTGAAGGGGCAGATATGGATTTTTGAAGTGAACACTCGCCCGCAGTAGTATGGAGAACACATTCTTGTTAAATATATTAAGCGAGCGGGTATGAATTAATAGATTACTAGAAAATCAACACTGAAATCGTTATTAAATATAATTTTTTTTTCGAGATCGACGAAAATTTAACCTGTGCATAACATTTATCCACATAACTCACCGTAGTTTGATAAGCTTTGTGACAGTTACTAACAAAATATGCACAGGTTCTCCACAGATACCTGTGGATATCAGGAACGCTTGTTCTACTATTGATAGTTTGATATGATGGTTTTAGGAAAAAGAGGAAAGGATGTGAGATTTATGGCTATATTATCAGATGAGATGTTGGTAGATTCTTATCATCTGGCAGTAGAGTTAAAGTTAGAACGTGATTTCATTAAGCTACTATTAGCCGAAATAAAGAAGCGTAAATTGGGAACTCAACAAATGAACTTGGCGTATTAGGTTAGAAATCATGATGAAATCGACTGGGTGTTGGATTGTAGTGGTCCACAGTTTACCGGAGGTGTGAGTACATCATTTACATACATGAGAATAACAGACTAAAAAGGGTATCCATTTGACGTTGAAGTAGTAATCGTCAATTATGGATACCCTTTTAATTTTAAAAATTATAGTTTCATGTTACTGCTGTGACCTGGGGAAAGACGAGCTTCCGGGTCAATATATACTTTTGCATTATTAACAGCAGTTGGAGCTTCACCAAATCCTACAGCAATGAGTTTTAACTTACCAGGATAAGTGGTGATATCCCCCGCAGCAAAAAGACCTGGAATATTAGTCTCCATACGAGAGTCAACTATAATTGAATTACCATCGATGTCGATACCCCATTCTGCAATGGGTCCTAGGGAAGATATGAATCCAAAGTTAATGATAACATCATCGACTTCGATCTCCTGAGTTTCTTTTGTCTTAACATGTGTAAGCGTTACTTTAGTAATGGTATTATCCCCATGGAGTTCAGTGATTTCTGTTGGAGTTACCACATTTACTTTGGAGTTCATCAAGTTCTCAACACTGTGCTCATGTGCACGGAACTTATCACGGCGATGGATTAACGTGACTTGTTCAGCAATAGGTTCTAGCATAAGTGCCCAGTCTACTGCTGAATCCCCTCCACCATTGATCAATACTTTTTTTCCTTTGAATGCATTTAGATCATTCACGAAATAGTGTAGGTTTGCTTTCTCGAAACGTTCTGCTCCTGGAATTTCAAGTCTGCGGGGTTCGAATGCACCGACACCTGCTGTAATAATTACTGCTTTGGAATGATATTCACCTTGATCCGTCTTAACGATGAAATGGCGTTCATCTTCTTTTACGACAGAGACTACCTTTTCTTCAAGACGTACATTGGGCTCAAACATCTTCAATTGTTCAAGTAGGTTATCTACAAGTTCTTGTGCTGTCACTTTAGGGAACCCTGCAACATCATAGATGTATTTCTCAGGATAAAGAGCAGCAAGTTGACCACCGAGTTGCGGCATACTCTCAATAAGAGTCACAGATGCTTGACGCATTCCACAATAAAATGCAGCGAACATACCAGCGGGCCCGCCCCCGATTATGATTAAGTCAGTTATTTCATCACCAAGTTGTGGGGATGTCATTAGTTAAAGCACCTCCGTATAATAAGTGAATTGATTTTAGTTCATAATGATCATTATAGTCTGATCATTATGATATGAAAAGTTTGAATGCGACGATTTTTTGTGGAACAGGGATGAATGTGAACTTTTATCTTATAAATAAGAGGATTAGCCACTTTTTGCTTCTAAATTACCCTTGATATTTACTCCTATTATAGCTAGTATTTCAGATGTGTATAAAAAATAGACGGACTTTTTGACAAGTCTGATGAGAGTTTTTTGATTATGAATATTAAAAGGTCTAAAATAGAGTGAAATGTGTCTCAGGAGTGGGATATGGTTTTAGTATCCCTTTTATTAATGTGTTTATTTTCACAAATAAACGGGATAAATGGTTGTGAACTATAAACTATATAAAGAGGAATTTGGAAGGAGTAGGAATGATTATGAGTAATATTCCGAAAATAGTAATACTGGGTGCTGGTTACGGAGGGATTCTAACCGCACAACGTCTTCAAAAAGAATTAAAGTATAATGAAGCAGACGTTACATTAGTTAATCGACATGAATATCATTACCTTACAACTCATCTACACATGCCTGCTGCAGGTACAGATACTATAGAAAATACACGTATTTCTATCTCAAATCTGATTGATGAATTCAAGATCGATTTGGTGAAATCCTCAGTACAAGAGATTCGCCCTCAAGAGAGAAAAATAATATTAGAAGATGGTACACTTTCTTACGACTATCTTATCATTGCTTTGGGTGGAGAGCCTGAGAGCTTTGGTATTCCTGGACTTGCTGAACATGCGATGTCCATTCGTAGTATTAACTCAGTACGTCTAATACGCAAACATATCGAATATCAATTCGCTCAATATAAGAATGAAAGAAATGCTCAAGAGCGTATTAATTTCGTGGTTGGTGGAGCTGGATTTAGTGGAATTGAATTTGTAGCTGAACTAGCTGATCGTATTCCTAAACTCTGCAAAGAATATGATGTGGATCCAAACTTTGTTAACATTTATAATATTGAAGCAGCGTCAACAGCATTGCCAGGATTTGCACCAGAACTGGTTGAATACGCTATGGATGTTCTTAGAAGAAAAGGCGTAACCTTCAAAATGGGTGTTGCAATCAAAGAATGTACGACAGAGGGTGTTATTCTAGCAACTGGCGAAGAGATCAAAGCTGCTACAGTTGTGTGGACTGGCGGAATTCGTGGGAATCGTATGATCGAAGCTGCTGGTTTTGAAACGATGCGAGGCCGAGTTAAAGTAGATGATCAATTACACGTGCCAGGTCATGACAATGTATTCATTATAGGTGACAATGCCCTGATGTTTAATTCAGAAGGTCGCCCGTATCCACCAACTGCGCAGATTGCTATGCAACAAGGCGTATGTTGTGCACAGAACGTGGTTGCTAGTATCCGTAACCAACAACTTAGAAATTTCGAATTCAGCAATAAGGGTACTGTTGCTTCGTTAGGTAAAGGTGAAGGTGTTGCTGTTGTGGGGAAGAAGCTCATGAAGGGTTGGAGTGCAGCACAATTAAAAAAGGTTGTAGATATGAGATATCTCTATACTATTGGCGGCATCACACTCGTGCTGAAAAAAGGAAGATTTCTATAATATGAGACATTGCAGCGTTCAAGTTCGTGGTTTACTTACGAGGGAAGAATTAGACCGTTATAATGCCCTAATGGAAGTTGGGTCTTACTTAGAATCTCAGAATGCTTACGATTTGGCTTATACGATTCAGAAAGAAGTGGACATTCTTATTCTTCCGGCGATTGAAAGGCTGAAGGAAAAGGGACGCGCCCGGGATGTAGCAACGGCGGAGTATCTTGATTCTAGGAAACAAGCGGAGCAAGATTAGTATGAAATGCAGAAAGAGTTGTCACAGATTGTATGTGACAACTCCTTTTTAGGTTTAGTAATAATAAGTGCCTTCTCCAAATGATAAGGAGAAGGCTTTATGATTTTTACACATCTGTTATATTCGGATAATTACAATTTAAGCATGTCTTCGAAAGATTGTTCACTTAGCAGACTGCCGACATAAAATGTACCGAATTCACCGTAACGGGCACTAACTTCATCAAAACGCATCTCATATACTAGTTTTTTGAATTGAAGTGCGTCTTCAGAGAATAAGGTTACTCCCCATTCCCAATCATCGAGGCCTACAGAACCCGTGATAATTTGTTTCACTTTACCCGCATAACTGCGACCTATCAAGCTGTGGGTGCGCATTAAAGCACGACGTTCGTCCATGCTAAGCATATACCAATTATCCGCAAGTTCACGTTTCTTATTCATAGGATAGAAGCAGATATACCTATTCTTCGGAAGAATTGGCTTAAGACGTGCCACAATCTCTGGGTTGTCCATCGGATCACCACCATTTGCACTACTCATATAATTGCTGAGTTCAACAATGCTGACATATGAATATGCTTTGGTCGTATACTGAGCAAAAATCGTTTTGTTAAAAGCGGTTTCAACCGCATTTAAGTCTTCTAACGTTTCCCGCAGGTGCATAAACATAAAGTCAGCTTTCTGTCCGACAATAGAATACGCCGTACTACTTCCTTTATTAGTGGATTCTACAGTAGTCCATTCTTGGACAAATGCCTGAAGTTCATCCAGTGCCATTGCACGGTCTTCATCATCAGCTGATTTCCAAGCACTCCAATTAATAGAACGGAAATCGTGAAGAGAGTACCATCCTTCAAGTGTTGTTGCGACTTCACTCATGTGATTAATCACTCCTAAGTATAGGTAACTTACTTGTTACTGCTAACATTGTATCTCAAGAAGAAGCGTAAGAGCAAACGATGTCACAATCTATTTACATAATGTTCGTTGCTTCGTGACAATTTTTCTAGTAAACTATCTACTAGCCTATGTTAATGTGCGTTTTTTTATAGAATAGGCGATATGAAGAAGAGGTGAAATAGCGCATATGCAATTTATCCCTGTGCTCGTACTGATGGTACTATTTTTTGTGATGATGTTCGGCATTGGCTTTATTCTTAATATGTTAATGAAAACGACGTGGTTTCCGTGTTATTTATTTATTATTGTCATATTACCGATCGTCGTTTATTCCTTGTGGGATCATAGCACACCATTTGGGACGCATCTAAGCTCGTTTCATATCGTTGACTATCTTACGGGTTTCGCTGGTTTAATTGGTGCCTTTATTAGTGGCTGGGCGATTAAAAAATTGCGTCAAGGCGGATACACTATGTTCTGATTAAGTGCCTTTTGTGAGCAGCTCTTCCTTAGGGAGGGCTGCTTTGCTGTCTACACAGCAGCCCATATCATGACCAGCTGGTTATAAATACATGCGATATAAACACGAAATACGTCGAACGGACTATGAGAATTATGATAGAATAGAAGGAGTCATTGTAAACGATGGGAGGTAAATGATGCGCATAAAGAGTCTTCTACATTATACAGAGAACCATCAATACTGCGTTTATCGCGAATTCTGCTTAAGCAGTCTTGATAACAGAATGCTCCATAGTATCTATCAACCCATGGTCGGTGCATTCGCTATAAGCTTCTATCATCTGTTGTTTCAACAACTTCCTATAGAGAAAATTGGTTATTCTAGAATAGAACAACAACGCCGTCTTTTCTTAACGCTTGGTATGGAACCAAGTGAGACTGGACGGAAATTTCTAATCGAGCAAGCTTCAAAGCTTGAAGCGGTAGGTCTTTTACAAACGAGTCGTATCTATGTACCTGAGAATGACGATTACATGTATGAGTACGAGTTAACGGCACCCTTATCTCCGACGGAATTCTTTAACACGCAGCACTTAACCCTTTTGTTACGTGATAAGATTGGTAAATTTGCTGTACTCTCGTTGCGAGAGGAACTATGGATTAAGGAGCCCGACGAGTGGTCAGGGGCGAAGCAGAACAAAGAGAATATTTCAGCTCCCTTTTATGAAATTTTCGAACTAAACACCCATGTGATTGATTATGAGTTGGAGCAAGCCCTTTCAGAAGTATCTACAACAAGACAGTCTGGTTTGCAATCAGGGGAAGAAAGTAATGGTCTGAATTACGCTGATATTATTCTTCGTTTTCCTAGAGAATCTGCCAATCGAGAATACGTTGAGAAACTTAGGTTTAACTTTGAACAAATGGGTATTGTGAATTATGTTGTCAATAAATATGAGCTGAATGTACAAGATTTATGTCGTCTGCTTGATGAAGATGGTATATTTACGCCCCAAGGGGATATCATCTTAGATGAATTGCAGCATCAAGCCAACCTACACTTCCGTCAAGGTAAGAAAAGACAAGAACAACGTGAAGTATTGGCTGGTAAAATAATATCCATTCGACATGGGGAAGAAAATCCAGAAGGATCCCTTCAATTGGAACATGCAGTACAAATGGAATACTATGTGGAGGTTCCGCTACAGTTTAAATCGAAATGTGATGTTCATCAGTATAATATGATGCTCCGGAACGAACCTTATACGAAATTACTTAAGACTTTTTTTCCAGGAGCTGTACCAGATAACTTAATTGATATATTTGAAAAGATTGACCTCAGTTACAAATTGCCTGGTGAAGTTATCAATGTACTTATTCATTATTTGATGTCACTCTTGGCTTCAGGTGGAGATCAACGCATCAACCGAAATTTTGTGGAAGCTATTGCTTCTAATATGCTATTGAAGCAGATTAATACTTACGAGAAGGCAGTACAATACATCAAAGATCAGTCTAAGGTAAAAGGAAAACAAGCGGCAGCATCTGGCGGAACGCGTACTCGAACGTACAGTAAGCAAGCTAAATCAAAGCCAGAAATTCCAATTGCTCAGGATAACAGTCAAGGTGATGTGGTATCCGAAGAAGAATTTGAAGAAATGATGAAGATGGCTGCTGAAATTCAAGCTAGTAAGAAACAAGGCTAAGTATGAATAGGCATTATATAATCATTTTAAAAGGGGGGAATGAGACGTGGAATCGTTAGGAGAACTACTTCAGCAGATGAAGAATCCATCTTTCCGGCGACAGTCACAAGCCATAGAGGATGAACTGTTCAGCCATCCGCTGATCAAGGAGTTACGTACACTTTATCCTGAATTGGATGATTCTAAGCTACGTCTCAACCTAAGCCGACTATATCAGTATGTTGGAGACAAGCGTAATTGTGATAACTGTCCGGGCCTTGCCAATTGTCCTAATGACTTTCAAGGTCACTTCAGCAAGTTAGATGTACAGATGGTAAATGGGAGTGCTGAGATTTACGAACGGAAGGCACCCTGCTCCCTCCATTTGACTAAACAACATGATGATCAGGTGAAAAAGCGAATTCGTAGCTTCTATGTGGATGAGCGCGCTTTGAATGAAGGGTATAAAGAAGTAGAAATTATGGGCAAGGATCGTCTTCGTGCCCCAGCAGTGCAGCAAGTATTTCACTATATTCGTGAGACGAAGGAAAATGGACTGTCCACGCGTGGATTGTATCTTTATGGTTCTTTCGGAACTGGAAAGACGTTTCTTATGAGTTACATGTTACATGAGCTTGCGATCGCAGGACTTACTGGGGTCATTGTCTATATGCCTGATTTCGTTGAGGACTTGAAGTCGCTAATGATGGATAATGTGAAGTTAAAGGAAAGTACGGAAATGATGAAGAATTGTGATTTACTCATTTTTGACGATATTGGTGCAGAGAATTTAAATCCGTGGGCACGCGATCATATTATGGGGTCGATCCTGAATTATCGCATGAATCGTAAGCCTACATTCTATACATCGAATTACACACTTGAAGGGCTTGAGAAGCACCTCAGCTTCACGAATAAGGATGGGGAAGAGGGAAATAAGGGTCAACGATTAATGGATCGAATCTCCCCATTCGTGGATGTGGTTAACCTTCACGGAGAGAATCAACGTGGTAAGCACTAATCCTGATCTAATCATGATCAAGATTTGAAAAGTCTGATCCCCTATGATAGGAGATCAGACTTTTCGGTGTTTCATCAACAATCCAAGATTAACCGGAGACAATGAACTTGATGATAACCATTCCAAAGAATAGAACGGCCAAGAATAAGAACATTCCACCAAATCCAAGCATTAAATCTCCAAAATCATCGCGGGGTTCTTCATTTACATGTTCCCTTGGATCATTTAAATATACTTTTGCTTCCATCCTTAATTCCTCCTCATAAAGATCTTAGGTTTGCGCATGATAATAATCATAGACAAATAGACCTGAGTTAACCCAAGTATACTCAATTCTAAAAGAACTTGTAAAGAATAACTGAATAATATTGGATTTTGTATTTTCCATTGCTTATAAGAATGTGTTATACTTATAACTGTCCACAAAGACGTATCAGTTTAAATTCATGGAACTTTCCTAAATAAGGAGGAGAAATATCATGGCAATTGTTAATGTATCCGATCAGTCCTTTACCACGGATGTGGAAGGCCAAGGAACGGTTTTGGTTGATTTTTGGGCGCCTTGGTGTGGTCCTTGTAAGATGATTGCTCCTATCTTGGATGAACTATCTTCCGAACTAGGTGACAGTGTAAAGATTGCTAAAGTGAATGTGGATGAGAATCCAGAAACAGCATCTCGCTTTGGTGTAATGAGTATTCCAACATTGATTGTCTTTAAAGATGGTCAACCGGTTGATAAAGTGGTTGGATTGAACTCAAAAGACGCACTGAAGAACATGCTTTCTAAGCACCAATAAGATGTGAGTTAACTTTTAGCGCCTCCGGTTTTTCGGGGGCGCTTTATTAAAATGCCGAATGATCAAATCAAGTTAAGTGCGGACAGAACTTGATTTGATCATTCGTCATAATATAGAAAATAGTCATTTTACTGGGGGAGGTAATGACATCAAATGGATGATCTGACTAAAGATATCCTAGAGAAAGAGAAAGCGCAGGATCATATTCGCAATAAGCTAGCCCTACTGCCAGACCTCCCTGGATGCTACTTGATGAAGAATGGTGAAGGCACCATTATTTATGTTGGCAAGGCAAAAGTACTTAAGAATCGGGTTCGATCTTATTTTACAGGGAGTCATAATGGTAAAACTCAGATGCTCGTATCGGATATCCGAGATTTCGAATATATCGTAACTGGGAGTAATATGGAGGCACTTATTTTAGAGTGTAATCTTATTAAAGGCCATCAACCACGATACAATGTTTTGTTGAAAGACGACAAGACATTCCCATATATCAAAATTACGAATGAGCTTCATCCAAGACTAGAGGTGACACGACGCGTATTGAAGGATAAGGCAAAGTACTTCGGTCCATACCCAAACGCTTATGCTGCTCAGCAGACTAAGAAGTTATTGGATCGAATGTATCCATTACGTAAATGTGGCGTGTTGCCAAAGGAAGTATGCCTTTATTACCATATGGGGCAGTGTCTAGCACCGTGTGAGAAAGAAGTATTACCACAATCTTACGATCAGATTATACAGGAGATTAGCTCTTTTCTCAGTGGAGGGCATGAAGTCATTAAGAAGGAGCTTCAACGTAAGATGCTGGAGGCTTCAGAAGAACTTTATTTCGAACGGGCTAAAGAACTTCGTGATCAGATCATGAACATTGATGCCATCATGGAGAAGCAGAAAATTACGACTTCGGATACAAGAGATCGGGATGTTCTGGGTTTTGCAGTCGATAAAGGCTGGATGTGTGTTCAGATACTCTATATGCGTAAGGGTAAGATGGTTCAGCGGCATGCCTCGGTATTTCCATTTTACGGGGAAGCTTATAGTGACTTTATGACATTCGTTACACAGTATTACAGTGATAACCCAGCTCTACCTCAAGAGATTTTACTACCAGAGCTGAATGCGGTAGAGCCTGAAATTGAGGTCGCAGAAGGTGATAAAGTCATCAATGAACAGAATGAATTTGGGGTTTCCGTTGAAGAAGTTAACGCTGACGAAGTCGATGTAAATGAAGCATCTGTAAGTGATTCAACTTCTGTTGATGAAGAGGATCCGCGTTCTTCCCTATTAGCGGGAAGTGTTGATGCGGCTAACGTTGTTTCTGCGCTTGAGCAATGGCTGGGTATTAAAGTATATGTACCACAGCGAGGATTGAAGAAACAGATGGTAGGTATGGCTGCTGAGAATGCTAGAGTTTCACTTGATGAGAAATTTAGGCTAATAGAACGTGATGAAGAGCGTACATCCATAGCAGCTGCAAATTTAGGTGAGGCTATTGGTATTCATTCATTACATCGTATTGAGGCTTTTGATAATTCTAATATTCAAGGAACAAACCCAGTATCAGCAATGATTGTATTTATAAATGGTAAGCCTGCGAAGAAAGAGTATAGAAAGTACAAGATTCGTACCGTAGTAGGGGCGGATGATTATAATACGATGCGAGAAGTGATTCGCAGACGTTATGAACGTGTATTGAAAGAAAACTTGGATATGCCGGACCTGATCGTTGTCGATGGAGGGAAAGGACAGATTTCTGCGGCGATGGACGTACTAGAGAATGAGTTAGGGTTGTTTATTCCTGTATGTGGACTCGTAAAGGATGTGAAACATAGAACCTCACAGCTTATGATCGGTGATCCAGCAGAGGTCATAACACTACCTAGAGATAGTCAAGAGTTCTATTTATTACAGCGTATTCAAGAGGAAGTTCATCGCTTCGCAATCACCTTCCACCGTGAACAACGCGGGAAATCGATGGTCACTTCTCAGCTCGATGCTATACCAGGGGTCGGAGAGAAACGCCGTAAGCTTATGCTGAAGCATTTTGGTTCACTCAAAAAAATAAGAGAGGCCAGTGTCGAAGACTTCCGGCCTCTCTCTATTGGTGAGAAACTTGCCTCACAAATTATTGCAGCACTTCAGGAGGAGTCGTAACATACGGCTGCTCTTTTTTTCTAGAGTAAAACAGGTATATCACGGAGGCTACGATGAATGGCATGATCATGGATAGGATGCCGGCTGTAATATTAGTAGGATCATTCAGTGTGAATAAGCTGAAACCCATAAGTATGCTATTGAATACGACGTGGCTGAACATGACAGCGATGTAGCCATAACGTAGGAATATAAAGCTGAACAGTAGACCGATCACTACAAGCTCTATTGGTCGTGAAATAACGGGATAAATAGGATACAGCGTATGACCGAATGCCCAGATAATCGATGGGATCAGGCAAGCCACAAAGGTGTTCTTGACGATCTTTTTCATCATTTTAATTCCAAATAATCGATAGACAGCTTCCTCTGATATTCCAGCAACCCATGCCAATAGCGGTAGCATCCAAGGGTAAATCATGTTAATAGGAGATTGACTTGCGTCTGTCGTAGACCAGCTATGGAGCGTCAGGTCGAGTATGAAATAGATGACCGATTGAGCTCCCAACAATATAAGTGCCCATAAATATCCAACAAACATACTATGAAGAACATACGAGCCATACCCGGTTTCTTTGCCACGTGGCCACGGATTGAGCCCAGCTTCCTTCCTCCACAAGCCATCTCCACCGATCAGGGAGAAGTACAATAACGCTGCCATGACCAATGTGAATAACCCTTGAAAGATGAGCCCGAAGGTTAGGGATATTCCTGTTAGCCCTTCGGCTTCCAATGCAGGTAACATGTTAAATGTGCTCAGCATGGAAACAATGAAATAAAAGGAGCTTAGGAATATGCCTCTTGCGAAAGAGGTATGTCTTCTCGTCAACGCACTATACACGATGGCGAGAACACCAAGCGCTAAAGTTAGAAGTCCATATCCTAGCATAGTCATCCAGACGGCTTTGGTGCGTTCATTTTCAACATAAGCAGTATGTTCTGCAGGAACTGAGAATGAAGGCTGAAAGGATATAATCCGTTCTGAGCCAAACGCGAACTTAAACTGTAATTCCGAGTTACCGATGGTAGTATTTGAATCGGTATATATAAGTGTGTTGTTGTCACTATTCATAATTTCCAGTTTACTTAGATCATAGCCTAACTTCGTGAGCCATAATTCAGCAAGTTTTTCCTTATTTGTGGTACTTGTCGTTTCTTTCGTAGGTTTAACCAAGTCGAATTGTTTATCTTTCTCTTGTGCAAAGGCTACGATTTCGCCTGTATTCATATGTACATCTATATTTAGAAATGGTCCTGTATTAGACTCCTGCAATTGGACACGATATACATCGTAAGGATATTTGTTCTCAAAGGTTGCATTATATTCCTTTATTAGTTTCTCTTTAGATAAATAACCATATAGATCAGAATGAGATTGGTATGTAACGAGGGTGTCAGGATTACTAAGTATATGAACATGAAGTTGTGACTCAGCATATGTTGTTGCAGCTTCTAGCGCTTGTTCCTTACTGATCATATCTCTGGTTTGCTGTTCCAATGTATCTGATGCTGTAATAGGAAAAACCTGAATAATGATAAACAGAATCAGACCGATAGTCCCGAGTAAACCTAAAACCTTATAGTTGGTTTTGAGCTTCAAAGGATGTCCCATAGAATTCATTGAATCTCCTCCTAAATTTTGATGGTCTTTATGAGTAACGTTAACATAGCATAGGTTTCAATGCTAAATCCAGCAATTGTAAATAAAAAACGCGAAAATAAGATGAATATCAAGATAATTATATATAATGAGAGAGAATCACGGTTGACACGTATTATTTAGCTACTTTTCAATAAATATCGACACATTTGTTCCAAATGAGACTTTGTACTGTTTCTGTATAAAGATTATAATCGGAATGCAATTCAATAATGCGCCGAATTTTCATACGAAATATGGGGGAACCATTTTTTATGGGGTGAATTTCGTTGTTTATGTAACGAATAGGGTAACCTGTGCATACCCGAATCCGTCAGCTAACCTCGTAGGCGATATGCTAGCAGGAACCAACCCGAGAGGCATTGGATTTCCAGTGTCTTTTTTCGTTGACCAAGTATAAACGGATGTACCGTCTTTTGGCGGAATAGTGACGTTTAGCGTTGAAATATAAGCGTTAGTAACATACGTTCGTATACTTTTTAAAAAGGGGTGATCTTGTTGAAATGGAAGTTTAGCTGGTTCAGATTATCTCCTCCACAAATTCTAGTTATGGGATTTGCTAGCATAATACTGCTAGGAACTTTATTACTTACGTTACCTATCTCTAATACGACGGGTAAGCCTTTAGCCTTTATTGATGCCTTGTTTACTGCGACATCAGCAACATGTGTTACTGGCTTGGTCGTACAGGATACGGGAACATTCTTTAGTACGTTCGGACAAGTGGTCATAATTATGCTCATTCAAGTGGGTGGACTTGGATTTATGACGATGGCTACGTTATTTGCTTTAATACTGAAACGTAGAATTTCACTTCGTGACCGCTTACTCCTTCAAGAAGCGATGAACCAGAACACAGTGGAAGGCATCGTACGCTTGATTCGAAAGGTACTCCTTTTCTCATTAATAATTGAAGGTGCAGCAGCCGTTCTGTTGACCATACGATGGTCTATGGATATGCCATTTGGGCAAGCTTTATACTTTGGTATTTTTCATGCGATTTCAATGTTCAACAATGCTGGATTCGATCTTTTTGGTGATTTCCGCAGCCTTACAGGTTATGTATATGACCCGATTGTGAATTTTGTAGTTATGTTCCTTATTGTATCTGGAGGGATTGGATTCATTGTTCTGTCTGACTTAGTCGATTTCAAAAAGACACGCAGAATCTCCTTACACTCGAAAGTCGTACTGTCTATGACAGCATTCCTGATCGTGTTCGGAGCGGTCGTTATATTTGTATTCGAGTATTCCAATCCAAGAACATTAGGGTCGCTGAATTGGGGAGGGAAGATTCTAGGAGCCTTCTTCCAATCCGTTACGCCTAGGACTGCTGGAGCTAACACGCTTGATTTGGGAGGTATGAGGCAAGCATCTCAATTTTTCATCATTATACTTATGTTCATTGGTGCATCTCCAGGATCCACGGGAGGCGGTATTAAGACGACGACCTTTACGATCATTATTGGAGCTGTTATCTCGATGTTACGTGGGCGTGATGACATCGTATTGTTCCGATACCGGCTTGCTCAAGAACGTATATTTAAAGCACTTACCATTACGTTGATTGCTCTCTTGCTTGTCATGAGTGTAGCAATGATTCTGTCGACGACAGAAGATAGTAGCTTTCTAATGATCTTATATGAGACAACGTCTGCATTCGCTACGGTAGGGTTAACCATGGGATTAACAACGAAACTCAGTCTTATAGGAAAAATACTCATTAGCCTTATGATGTTTGCGGGTCGTCTAGGACCGCTTACCATGGCTTACGCTCTTGGACCGAAAAAGGGCAAAGAGTTATATCGTCATCCGGAAGGTAAAATTATTATTGGATAGTAAAGAAATTGAGATGGATGAAGGAGTACTGGAAGAGGAATGAAGAAACAGCAATTTGTTGTTATTGGCTTGGGGCGTTTTGGATCGTCGATAGCACTAGAACTTATGGCATTGAATTATGAAGTATTAGGCATCGATCGAAATGAAGAGATTGTAAGTGATATGAGCGATTTGCTCACTTATGCAGTTGTAGCAGATGCTTCAGATGAAGAAGTGTTGAAATCGCTTGGTGTTCGTAATTTCGATTGTGGTATTGTAGCTATCGGAGAGGATATACAGACAAGTATTCTTGCAACCATACTGTTAAAGGATTTAGGCGTATCTACAGTCATCGCCAAAGCGATCTCTGTTCTACATGGTAGAGCTCTTGAGAAGCTAGGAGTAGACCGTGTGGTGTACCCTGAGCGAGATATGGGCATTCGAGTTGCACATCAACTGGTAACTCCGAATTTGCTGGATTATATTGAGCTTTCTGAAGACTACAGCATAGTAGAGATGAAAGTACCTATGTGTCTTGATGGCAAGACACTAACAGAGATTAATACGCGTTCGAGATTTGGATGTAGTATCGTAGCTTTACACAGAACAGCGGGAATCATAATAGCCCCTACAGGAATGGATCAGGTTCGAATGGGTGATATCATGGTCCTTATTGGATCTAATGCTAATATTGAACAGTTTGAGAATGAAGTGATGCATGACAATTAAATGATATAGAACATACTTAGATGCAAACCGATATAGCTCGGAAACCTTCAGTACAGGTTTTCCGGGCTATATCGGTTTTGTCGGGCCTTATAATTGTAGGTCTAAGCTTTTGAATAAGGATTCTGTCTCTTCAATCCATTGTCGAGCAGCCTTACTTAACTCCGTATATTCACCATAGATTAAGGATGTCGTACGTCTCGTCTCTTTGAGATCAGGGATATGTTTAACCGTTAGCTCGTTGTCATCAAGGAGTTGTTTGTGTAAGTAAGATTTGGGTAATAATGTTACGGCATTACAAGTGGGCAATAAACGAACAATGGCTTCGAAAGAGTCAATCTCCATCCGAATATCAGGCAGTATTCCTGAGCTTTGAAACAATTCATCTGTCAGCTTGCGGTACCATGTCCCACTTGAGAAAATAATCATTGGTAATCCGTGTAAATGCTTCATATTGACGTTCTTGGATTCGGCAAGAGGATGATGTATAGGCAACACGAGTTCTAAATGATCCTCAAATAAAGGGATACAGTTTAAGCCTCGTTCGTAGATGGAAGAAGCAACGATTCCAACATCAATTTTCTTCTCACGGAGTGCAGATACGATTTCATGGGTTCTACCCGTTACAAGTTTGATTTCTGCAGTAGGATGTCTTTCCATGAAAGTATTAATGAGTGGAGGAAGAGTTGTTTGTAGTGTAGTCAGGCTAGCGCCCAGAGTGACTGAGATTTGACTCCCGTCCTTATGCTGCGATAACGTCCTTAGAAATTGTTGTTGATGCTTGTTCTGTTCTAGGGCAAAGGTATATGTTAAATGCCCGATGGAGGTTAACTCTAATCGCTTTCCACGACGATGGAAAAGACTTACACCTAAGTCGTTCTCAAGTTTGGCAATTTTTCGTGATAGAGCAGGTTGAGAAAGGTTCAGTAGCTTAGAAGCTTTATTGAGACTTGATTGCTCAACAACGATTGCGAATACATCTAAGGATTCAAACATGTTACACCTCCACTAATCTCTTTATATATTCTACATATGTGTTTAAGTTATAACAGATAATAATTATATTGCAATTCCATTATAAGATAAAAAGGAGTAACATGAAAAGTGCCACAAGTTGTTCACATAATTTCAAGATATGTGGATAAATCAGTCGAATTCTGCGGCATTTATCACGCCCTAATAGGATTTTTTTACAACAAAAATTGAAAACGCTGTTATTGGGAAAGGGGAATAGTCATTTTATGAAGGGTTATTATGCTAGAAAGATTCATTCGCTACTCGGAGTGATCCCGCTAAGCTTCTTTATATTGGAGCATTTGGTGACGAACTTTGGTGCATTTGAAGGAGGACTTGCCAAATTTAATGAAGGGGTAGCATTTCTAAATAACCTGCCACTCGTATTCTTTATGGAGTTGCTACTCATTTGGCTGCCGCTGCTTTACCATGGTGTATTTGGACTGTATATTGCCTATCAATCAAAACCGAATACGGGGTCGTATAACTATGAACGCAACTGGCGGTTCTTGTTTCAACGTATTTCAGGTGTCATTACATTCATGTTCATTATTTGGCATGTATTCGAGACTCGCGTTCAAGTAGCTCTTGGAAATGTTACACATGAAGAATTAGGTGGTATCATTCATGCGGTCGTAATGAATCCACTAACGTTCACATTATATTTAGTAGGTATTATTTCAACAGCATTTCATTTCTCCAATGGTATTTGGTCTTTCCTTGTAAGCTGGGGAATTACCGTAGGTCCTCGTGCGCAACGCGTATCTTCAATCATGTGTATGGGATTATTCGCAGTCGTATCGGTACTGTTTGTACTATCACTTATTGCTTTCCGAAATGTTGAGTTCGCTACAGCATTGAACGTTATAGATTCATTAAAGACAGTCTTAAGTTAAGGGGTGACCTAAATGACAACCAATATTATTATTGTGGGTGGCGGTTTGGCTGGATTGATGGCGACCATCAAAGCAGCGGAATCGGGTACTCATGTTAACTTATTCTCATTAGTTCCAGTAAAGAGATCTCACTCCGTATGTGCACAAGGTGGTATTAACGGAGCCGTTAATACGAAAGGTGAAGGAGATTCTCCTTGGGAACATTTCGATGATACTGTCTACGGTGGGGATTTTCTAGCGAATCAACCTCCTGTTAAAGCGATGTGTGATGCAGCTCCTGGTATTATTCATCTGATGGACCGAATGGGCGTTATGTTCAATCGTACACCGGAAGGATTGCTTGATTTTCGCCGCTTTGGGGGAACGAAATATCATAGAACAGCCTTTGCTGGTGCGACAACAGGACAACAATTATTATATGCACTAGATGAGCAAGTTCGGCGGTATGAAGCAGAGGGGTTAGTAACGAAACGGGAGAATTGGGAATTTCTATCCGCTATTATTGACGATGAAGGCGTGTGTCGGGGAATTTGTGCACAAGATCTGAAAAGTATGGTAATTGAGACCTTTGTAGCTGATGCGGTTATATTAGCTAGTGGGGGCCCAGGTATTATCTTCGGTAAGACAACGAACTCTGTGATTAATACGGGTACTGCAGCAAGTGCTGTTTATCAGCAAGGGGCACATTATGCGAATGGTGAGTTCATTCAAATTCATCCAACGGCTATCCCTGGAGATGACAAGCTTCGCTTGATGTCAGAATCTGCACGTGGGGAAGGCGGACGCATCTGGACGTATAAGGATGGCAAACCGTGGTATTTCCTCGAAGAGAAATATCCTGCCTATGGGAATTTAGTACCGCGTGATATTGCAACTCGGGAAATATTCGATGTATGTGTGAACATGGGTCTTGGGGTAAATGGAGAGAACATGGTGTATCTTGACCTTTCCCATAAGGATCCGAAAGAACTAGATGTTAAATTAGGCGGTATTATTGAGATTTATGAGAAGTTCATGGGTGATGATCCTCGGAAAATCCCAATGAAAATATTCCCGGCTGTCCACTATTCGATGGGTGGTATATGGGTTGACTACAATCAAATGACGAACATTCCTGGGCTATTTGCAGCCGGGGAGTGCGAATATCAATATCATGGTGCGAACCGATTGGGAGCTAACTCTCTCGTATCTGCAATATATGGTGGTATGGTTTCTGGACCTAAAGCAGTCGAATATGTTAAAGGTCTTAAGAAGAAAGCCGAAGACGTACCTTCAACTGTTTTTGATCGCTATAAGAAAGAGCAGACAGACAAATACGAGAATCTTTTAGCCATGAACGGAACTGAGAATGCGTATGTTCTGCATAAAGAGCTAGGCGAGTGGATGACGAATAACATGACTGTTGTACGTTATAATGACAAGCTTGAAGCGACAATAGAGAAAATTAAAGAATTGAAACAACGTTACCAGAACATTAATATGATCGATAAATCGGAATGGAACAATCCAAGTGTTGCGTTTACCCGACAACTATGGAATATGTTGGAGTTAGCTCACGCGATGACTTTAGGGGCCTTGTTACGTAATGAGAGCCGTGGAGCACACTATAAGCCAGATTATCCTGAGCGTAATGACGAACAGTTCCTGAAGACAACGAAAGCGAAGTGGACGCCTGAGGGTCCACAAATCTCATATGATGAGATTGATGTAAGTTTGATCCCACCACGTATTCGTGACTATTCGAAAGAAAAGTAATCCAATCCAATCGTTGATGTTTCTGATGTATGTATTGCGGAGTATATCAGAATAGTGGCGCTCAAAAACTTATGGGAGGAATTAATATGGCGGAAACATCTGCACTAAAGAAAAATGTTAAGTTTATTATTACCCGTCAGGATGCGCCGGATTCCAAGCCTTATACAGAGGAATTTGAAATTCCATATCGTCCTAATATGAACGTCATTAGTTCACTAATGGAAATTCAACGTAATCCGGTAACAAGTGAAGGAAAGGGTATTGCTCCCGTGTGTTGGGATTCCAATTGCTTGGAAGAAGTGTGTGGTGCCTGCTCGATGGTTATTAACGGTAAACCTCGTCAGGCTTGTGCAGCACTCATTGAGAATTTGGAGCAACCCATACGATTACAACCGATGAGTACATTCCCTGTGGTACGTGATCTTGTGATCGATCGTTCTCGGATGTTTAAGGCACTCAAACGTGTGAAAGCATGGATTCCGATCGATGGTACGTATGATTTGGGACCTGGACCACGTATGCCTGAGAAGAAACGGCAATGGGCGTATGAATTGTCTAAGTGTATGACTTGTGGTGTATGCCTCGAAGCTTGTCCTAACGTAAATGAGAAGACAGATTTCATTGGTCCTGCAGCTATTTCTCAAGTTAGGCTCTTTAATGCCCATCCTACAGGCGATATGAATGCGGATGAACGTCTAGAGATGTTAATGGAGGACGGTGGTATTGATGGATGTGGTAACTCACAAAACTGTGTCCGTTCTTGTCCAAAGGGAATTCCACTCACGACCTCTATCGCTGAAATGAATAAGGACACAACCAAGCATATGTTTAAGCGTTGGTTAGGCGTCTAATTGTAGCTATAATTATAGTTCGATTAATACGAGCACCTCTACGAATATCACACGTGTGAGATTCATAGAGGTGTTGTTCGTTGATAAGGGCGGTTATAATAGAGGAAGCACGTGGTTAATCTTAATCTTTAGGAGGAATACATATGATTTGCAGAGAACGTGAAGAGGACTGGGTCATGTTTGATCAGCACAAGCATGGGTTACTAGCAGGAGAATTTGCTGAAGTAATTAATTCGACCAGATTTCGAAATGGTAAGCGCTGGGAAGAAGCCTTGTATGCAGTGAAAGACCATGATAGAGGTTGGATATATTTGGATGACAATCCATTTTGGAATGATACTCAAGATACACCATATACATTTATGGACTTCCCTGTAGCTGTGAAGTTGACTTTCTACAGTAAAGGATTGGACGAGATTCAGTTGAATAGCCCATATGCAGCGCTATTATGTAGCATGCATTTCGAGAGGTTGTTGGTACAAGCGAATTTCGAACACCCAATACTTACGAAATATATGGAGCAGGAGCAAGAACGTAGAAAGCGTATACAAATAGAGTTAGGAATAACAGATTTAACAGACAACAATGAACTTATTTATGATCTTCACGTATTGAAGTTTTGTGATGATTTATCGTTATATTTATGTTTAAATGAGCCAGGAGTAGATAAAGAACATGAATTTCCATGGTGGCGTGATGGTTTTCCTGTGTCTGAGAATTTCGATTGTACAGAAGGTGAGATCATTCAGGCATATTGGAGGAATTCAAACACAGTAGAACTATCGCCGTTTCCTTTTGATAGAGAATTAACTGTTGAACTGACATGTCGAATCGTATCGAAGAAGGATATTGATAAGATGGGGATCACGGAAGCTTATTATACTACGAAAGAAACCCATTATTCTTTTCACATTCAGGCTAAGTAGTCAAACCTTATAATATTGGAGGGCTTGGGGAAATTTGAAGATGACGAGAAGACAATTTCTCCGTTCAAGTGTATCAACAGTGATAGGTGCAGGATTGCTTTCAGGTGGTTATGCCTGGTTGTGGGAGCCTAGACATCTCTCGATTGAATCACTTGAGCTTGAATTCGCGAGGTTACCATCAGCTTTTGATGGGTTGAAGGTTGTCCAGTTCAGTGATGTTCATTTGGGATTTCATTCTTATGAGTCGGATTTTAAGAATTTGATGGAATCTATCATGAATCAATCTCCAGATGTTATCTGTCTTACTGGAGATATCGTAGACAATAGTGCGGAGCCATTGGCCCAAGCTGTCCCTTATTTAGCTTCTCTTAAAGCGCCAATGGGGAAGTTTGCGATTTTAGGGAATCATGATCATTGGGGAGACCCAGATGAAGTGATTCGGATGCTGAAAGCTTCAGGTTTCGTTGTGCTTCAGAATTCCAATGTGATCTTGAGAAGACAAGAAAGTATGATTGCAATCGTGGGATTGGAGGATCTTTTAAGGGGAATACCTGATCCAAATAAGGCACTGATGGGTGTTCCTGAAGGAACATTCTCCCTACTACTGGTACATGAACCCGATTATGCAGATACTACGGCGTTGTATCCATTTGATATTCAATTATCAGGACATAGCCATGGAGGGCAGGTCCGTCTCCCTTTCTTGGGTGCGGTTACTACTCCTATTGGCTCCAAACGTTATATTCAGGGCCTCTATAGTCTTGAACCCAATGGAATGCAATTATATGTAAACCGAGGCGTTGGAGTAACACAACTACCTATAAGATTCCTATGTAGACCAGAACTTACGGTATTTACGTTTAAGAAGTCGGGTATATGATGAGGGAAAAGGATGTTCGATAATCGTGAGTTTATGAACTCTTCTATACTAGTAGGAGAACGAGTGCAACTTAAACAAATTGAGAAGGTAGATGGGAAACGGTTGGAGCATATTCTCTCTACTCTACAAACGATAGATTGTGCAACTTTTGATATGGATCATTCTTATTTTGGTTCTAAGAGGATGCTCAATCAAATCTTAAGTCGTGAATTAGAGAACTTTATTCATTTCGGGATATGGTTAAGGAAAGCCAATGAACTCATAGGATTAATATCTTTTCAGCACTGGAGTAGAGTTCAAGCGAAGGCAACAATAGGATACATGCTTGATCGAACATACTGGAATCAGGGATTAGCGACGGAGGCATTGAGGCTTCTATTGGAATTCGGTTTCACTGAGCTTGGACTTCTTCAAGTTGAGGGAAGATGTTATAAGAATAATATCGCTTCAGAAAAAGTAATGACCAAAAACGGTTTATTATGGATACGAACATTACCTGCAAGGTATGGCGCACGAAACCTTTCTAATGAAATCCATGTATATGGTCTGAGCGAAGCATCTTATAGACAAAGCTAAAGCAAGGTGATCTAGTATTGTTACACAAATGAAATATAGCTGTTACGAAACTCTAACAGATCGAGGTTATACTTATTACATAACCCCCCTTTTGAATAATAAATTAGGACCCGTTGATAACGGGTCCATTTTTTTGTCTTCTATTGTTCAAAGGGGAACAATTACTTTGCGTTGCTGTTTATAATATACCCATTCTTTAAAGCCGATTTCTCTGAGCCTTGAGCTGACTTCTGACAATTCGTCTCCTACACGACTAGGAGTATGGGCATCAGACCCAAAAGTGACATCCACGCCATAATGGAGTGCTCTCTCCAATATACTATCCGATGGATACCATCCACCGCTTAGCTTCGTCTTACCTGACGTGTTGATCTCAATAGCAACCCCACACTCAGATATGACCTGCAGCGTCTCATCAATGACTTCAACCGCAGGAATGTCTGAAAAGGCAGGATAATTTCCTTTCATGGCATCGAGGTGTCCAAGTATTTGGAAACCTCCACTTCTCGCAGAATCTTGAATTAGACGGTAGTATTCTTTTTTGACGGCAATATGCTGTTCAGGGGTTAATTTTTTCCAACGATTCTTGTTAAATATGCTGACGTCGTACACTTGATGTATAGACCCAATAATGTAATCGAAGGGATACTTAGATAACGTATCTCTGTAAATTTCAGCATGTTGTGGAAAAAAATCAGATTCTATACCTAGCAATACATCGATGGTTCCCGCATATTCTGCTTTGAGTTGCAGCACCTCTTGCACATAATTTCCTAGTTCAGACTTCCCCATTGAAATAAGCGGAAATGCCTGATTTTCTTCTCTACCAAAGTAAGGGGTGTGATCGGAGATGCCTATAACCTGAAGTCCAGCAGAGATTGCGGATTCGATGTAATCACGGATATTTCCATCGGCATGTCCGCAACGATAATGGTGCGTGTGAATGTCAAATTTCAATGGTTAGTACACTCCTTATTTCAATTATTCAGAACTTATAAATTGGGTTTCAGGCATTCCTTTGAGATCACTCAGGAATTGCTGCATGGCAGAGTTTAGATATCTCCCTGATTTATAAATGACACCCACGGGATGCGTGACCTCAAGCTCGAAAAGTGGAATTATTTTTAGTGTACCCAGACGGAGCTCTCTTCCAACAGATAATTTGGAGATAATAGCAGCACCGAGGTTCATTTCCACCATTCGTTTTATTTCTTCACTACTTGAGAGTTCCATAACTACGTTAGGTGTGATTTTGTGCTTTTTAAAGATTTCATCAACAAATTTTCGTCCAACTGTATCCTGAGTAAGCAAAATAAGTGGTAGATCTCGTAATGCTTCGATTGATGGGACTGGATTCTGGGTGCAAAGAGGGTGTCTGGGAGAAACAACGAGTTCAAAAGTGTCATAGTAAAGCACGGAATTCATTAAGTTCGGGTTACGTTCAATGAGATATCCGATCCCCACATCGATCTGTCCATTTTCTACGCTATTGTAGATTTGAGAGGATGCCATAGACTGAATTGTCGTTTTGATAAGTGGGAATTGATCTTGAAAATAAAATAATATACGAGGTAAGATTTGTATGGCTATAGAAGTAGTTGTTCCAAGGACGATATGTCCTTGAGGAATTTGACTTAAATCCGAGAGGCGTTGCTTTAGTTCTTCTACGATAGATAGCATACGCTTCGAATGTTCGAGGAACACTTCACCACGATCCGTTAATGTCACAGGCTGGTTGCGGTCCACAAGCACAGTATTAAACTCGTCCTCTAGGCTTTTGATCTGAGCTGATACAGCAGGCTGCGTAAGATTGAGTAATTCTCCTGCTTTTCGAAAACTCATAGTCTTTGAAATGGTTACAAGTGTTTCTAACTGACTGATGTTCACGCCATCCCTCCTCATGATAGTTCTTATATTTCTATGACTTCGTTCAAATACTTATTAATTAAAATTATAGATGATACGTTAGGCTAGAGCAATGAAAGTCAATACATATTCTTTATATAATATGTCTACTAACCTTCAAAAAATGGGCTTAGAGACCGATAAATAAGAAGTGGATTTCTGATTTCAATAAGTTAAAGCGTATAAATGAATACATGGAGATACCATTATCTTATATGAAATAGGTTGTTAGGACCATGAAGTGAGATTTATATATAATATTTGATGTATTATTGCTAGGTTTTAAGTATAATTATTCTAACGATAATCGGGACTTTTGGTGCATTACCAACAGACTAGTGCAAAGGGGCATTTTGATATGAAAGCGGAAATAATTAATCCTTTTCTAGAGTCCGCAAGGATCGTTATTGAACAAGTTATTAGCGTATCACCTTCTACAGGTGATTTAGGGATTAAAAATATCGAAGTTGTTAAAGATGATATATGGATTCAAGTGGGTATGACAGGGCAGTTATCAGGAAATGTTGTGTTCGGGCTGAAAGAGACGGTTGCATTAAAAATTGTATCCGCGATGATGGGCGGATTTGTTTTAACCGAAATGGATGAAATGGGTAAAAGTGCGATATCTGAGCTGAGTAACATGATCAGTGGAAATGCCAGTACGATTCTTTATAATCAAGGAGTTAACGTTGATATTACACCGCCTAAAATTGTAAGTCCACAAGATGATCCTCAGTTTTTCTCTGAAAAAGCACTCAGCATTCCGTTATTAATGGATGGAATTGGTGAACTGGATATTCAAGTGATGATTTCTTAGAATAAAGAGGGTATGCTCATTCTTAGGAGTTCAAACTTCGCATCTTGAAATCTGGATGTACGCGAAGTTTGAGTTAGGAGGTGTAAGAAATCATGCTGAAAGACAAAGTGGTTGTCATAACAGGGGCTTCAAGTGGAATTGGCGCATTAGCTGCAAGGTTCCTATCTGAGCAGGGTGCTATTCCTGTATTAATGGCACGTTCTGAGGAACGTCTACATTCGATTAGCACGCAAATTTCTGGTCCGCATAAGCTGATTGTGATGGATGTGACGCAAACGCAACAAGTGGAACAAGCGATGGATCAAGTGATTGAACAATACGGAAGAATAGATGTTCTTTTGAATAATGCGGGATATGGGAAATTTGAATCTATCCTCGATATGCCTGTGGATGAATTCAGCGAAATGATGAATGTCAATTATATGGGAACAGTACGATGTACGAAGGTAGTACTTCCTTATATGCTAGAACGGGGAGAAGGACATATTGTAAACGTCGCCTCCATGGCGGCTAAAATCGGAACAGCTCAATCCACCTCGTACACGGCGACTAAACATGCTGTCTATGGATTTAGTAATAGTCTGCGTCAAGAATTACGAGGGAGCGGAATAACGGTATCTACGGTCAACCCAGGTCCCATAGACACGCCATTCTTTGAATTAGCTGACCCTTCTGGGAAATATGTCTCCAATATAAGCTGGTTTATCATGAAACCTGAACTTGTTGCACGTAAGATGGTCAGACTCATTGAGCGTAAACAAGAAGAAATTAATCTTCCGCGATTGGCAGCGATTGGTATGCGGTTCTATCAACTATTTCCACGATTGGCGGACAAGTTAACGTACAAAATGATGAATAAGAAATAATGGTGGACCGGCTCACTTGAGCCGGTTTTTTGGTGGACATCCATGCGTTACTAGAAGATCCTACATTAAATTGGACAAGAATTTGGTGGGAAATCTGTTTTAGCATATAATGAATAAGAATGATTCGAACATAAAGGATGGACTTACATGAATATAACTTCTTTTGAACAACTAGGTTTACCAATCGATATGGTAAATAAGCTATCTGAATTTGAAATAAACGAACCTTCGCCTGTACAGGCAGAGGTGATTCCTGCTGTGTTACAAGGTAGTGATGTCCTTGCACATTCTCAGACGGGAACAGGAAAGACGCTTGCTTATTTGCTTCCAATTTTGCAGGGGATTAACCCTGAACTTAAGACTATACAAAAGATGATTCTAGCTCCTACACAAGAGCTGGCCATGCAAATTGTACGTGAAAGTGAACGTTATGGACTACATAAAGGCATTCGTGTGTTAGGTCTCATTGGTGGAGCAGCTATGAAACGTCAAGTTGAGAAGCTAAAACTTCATCCTCAATTAGTTGTTGGAACTCCCGGGAGAATAAAAGAACTCGTTGAAATGCGCAAGATCAAGATGCATACGGTCACGACAATTGTAGTCGATGAGGTAGATCAAGTGTTTGATCTTGGTTCTGGAGGCGACGTGGAACGTATTATTCGGAGTGCGGCACGCGATCGCCAACTTGTCTTTCTCTCTGCTACCGTTAGCAAACAAACGGCAGCGCTTGTGAAGAAAGAGATGAAGCAGCCGATTGAGGTAGGGATTGAACCAGAGCAAATGACTGCAAAAGGGTTAGAACATCTCTATTTCGTATCTCAAGAACGTGATAAGCCGGATACACTCCGCCGTCTCATTCGACATTACAATCCGCAAAAAGTGATCGTATTTGTGAACGCTACAAAAGATATTGCAGAAGTGGAAGCTAAGATGAACCATCTAGGCCTTAGCACTCAGGCTCTTTATGGAGATGCAGACAAGATGGCACGTAGTGGTGTTCTCGAACGTTTCCGTAATGGTAAATTTAAAGTGCTAGTGGCTAGTGACCTGGCTGCGCGCGGGTTGGATATTGAAGGTTTAACGATGGTCGTAAACTACGATCCACCGATAGATTCTGAGCATTATGTGCATCGTGCAGGTCGAACAGGAAGAATGGGACGTACGGGGATCGTACTCTCCATTGTGACAGATCGACAAACGTTCATCATGAAGAAATTTACGCAAGAGTTGAGAACTCCAATTGGGCTTCGTACAATGTTTGGAGGAAAGGTCATTGAACCAGGAGACGAGATATTAACCTCAAGAGCACCTTATGTTTCACCTAGGGAAGAAGCCACCTCGTACCGTAAAGGTGACGAAAGTCGTAAACGGCTTGATGTGGACAAGGGAACACAGCGTAAAGAAGTAACAAGTGAACGGAATCGTCGGTCTGTTGATAGCCCAGTAATTGCTAAACGCGCTGAACCAACGCAAACAACGGAAGTAACGCAACCGTCCTCTGCTACACCAAGTCAATCAGTTGAAGTTTCTCGTAAATCAAATAGACCTTCTACTGGAGCGAGCAAGAGCGAGAGAGAACGCATACGTAAAAATAAAGGTGCACCGAAGTGGTTGAAGAATAAACCACCCCGTTCTTAAAATGAGCCAATCGAGGTGAGAATAATGAGTGATACGCCTGTATTAGAAATTCAAGGACTTACTGGGGGTTACAGTCTCAATCGTCCTGTTCTTCACGATGTTAACTTTCAAGTAGGTACTGGGGAAATGATCGGTTTAATTGGACTGAATGGTGCAGGGAAAAGTACAACGATGAAGCATATTTTGGGATTGATGACACCTCAGAAAGGAGATATTCGCGTCAAAGGCAAGAAGCGGGAAGAAGATTCAGAAACGTACCACAGCGCACTTGCTTTCGTACCGGAGTCTCCGTTACTTTATGAGGAAATGACCGTCAGAGAGCATTTAGAATTTACAGCAAGAGCGTATGGTGTATCCAAAGAAGATTTCGATGAACGTTCCGGGAAATTATCTGCATTATTCCGAATGGAAGATAAGATGGATAGTTTATCGATACATTTGTCTAAAGGGATGAAACAAAAGGTCATGATTATGTGTGCCTTTGTGGCTCGTCCGTCTCTTTATATTATTGATGAACCTTTTCTTGGGTTAGATCCTCTCGGGATTCGATCACTGCTCGATTTCATGGTGGAGTTAAAGGCTGGAGGAGCCTCAATTTTGTTGAGTTCTCATATTTTATCTACCATCGAGAATTATTGTGATCGGTTTATCGTTATGCATCAGGGAATCATTATTGCTCATGGTACGCTTCAACAAATTGCTGAACAAGCAGGTAAACCAGGTGCTCCGCTGGAGGAACTTTTCTACACACTTGTACAGGGTAGGGTTTGAATATGGACTTGAAGGGTCTTCGTATTCAACGCCGCCGTCAATTTTGGGGAGAAATTGTCCCGTATCTAGGATATGTCATGCAAAGTGGCGTGGCCGTATTAATGCTGTTCATGTTTATCGCCTTTTCTGCGTGGTATACATCCCTTATTCAACACGTTCCTGAAGGATTGCCGATTCGGTGGATTATGTTGGTGTTACTGCTCCCGTTGATTGTTCGTAGCAGTATTCGAACTTATCTTCGATCGCCTGATATTGTATTCTTGCTGCCGCAGGAATCGAAGATGAAGGATTATTTGTCAGGTAGTTGGGTTAATGGTGTCTTGTATAAACTAGTAGGGCTAGCACTGGTATTCTTGACGGCATGGCCGTTATATGTTCGCAGTGATGCTGCACCCAAGTCATTTTGGACCTTTCTCATCCTACTTTGTATTTTGAAAATCATCTCTAGCTACGGTGGATGGAAAGAGCTGTCTATGGTGTCATTGCGAGCTTCTAAGGGGTATCACTTGCTTCGTTGGGCAGTTATGGCGCTGGCAATGAGTGCATGGTTGTGGGAGCCTGTTGGGAAAAGTCTTATTTATGTACTTCTTGTGCTTGCAACCTACATTTTTGCTTTATCCTATCCCGTGAAGCATTTAGTAGCGTGGGAACGATTGATTGCTAAAGAAGAATCTCAGATAGGTCGAGTCATGTTGGTATTGGGATGGTTTGTTAATGTCCCAGAGCAACAGCAACAGGTATATCCACGTCGTATACTCTCCAAAGCAGGAAATCGAGTGGTATGGAAACCAGTCGCTGCATATAAGTATCTCCTTACGAAAAGTTTTGTGCGTAGCGATATATTAGGGATTATGCTACGTGCGGGGGTGTTGGGATTCTTACTTGTATGGTGGACACGTGGGAGTATATTGGGAAGTGGCATTTATTTGTTCTTTTTGTTCCTAATAGGTGTACAATTGTCTGCTCTTCAACGATACCATAAGGAGTCATTCTGGCTCAGTATTTATCCTATTCCAGCGAATAGTAGACAGCATAACGTTACGACATTTGTATTTCAGGTGCATATGTTAGTAACGGTGATTCTATGGTTGCCTTTACTGCGCAATGGATGGGCACATATAAGTCTGACATTCAGTACACTTGCGCTAGGAATTGTGATGTCGTGTATCATTCGTGTCATTCTGGCACGTAATGGCAATAAAGACAACGATGATGAGTAGATGATATATATATTAAATAAGAGGCCGGGGGATGTTCCCCAGGCCTCTTATGCTAATTATAAGAGATCTCAATTCATTATACCTACAAAGCGCGTGTGATAATAACCAATAAGATGAAAAGGACTAAGATAGCTCCAGTGTTAGTAAACATTCTGCCACCGACGCCACAACCGCCCCTAACTTCTTCTACTCCACTCATGGTAATTAGACGGATTGTAAATCCTGAATTCCTTGATAGATCAAACGGAACAAATCTTCAAGATATTCTTCTTCAATACATGAGAAGGCGATTCTCAAATCATGTTCTCCTAAAGCAATGGTTCCTACACCATATTCATGAATCAAATGGGTACGAAGCGCTTCCGCAGATACCGTCTTCAATTTCAAACACATGAAATATCCAGAGTTGAATGGATAGTAATCCCATACTTCATTGTATTTGTCGTCGTTAAGTAGCGCCTTTACACGATTGGCGCGACCTTTCATAATTTGGAACTTCTCTTCTTTTTGGGCAGTGAATTCAGGTGCTTTGAGTGCATCGAGTACAAATGTTTGTGAAGGATGTGACCCGCTAGAAATCGTTGCACGGATAATACCGATTGCCTTATTTTCCAGAGCAGCAAGTACATCTGAATTTTCAGAAGCAAAGGTAATGAATCCGACGCGGAATCCCCATACAAATTCTTCTTTGGTAGCACCATCTACTTTAACTGCAAGTACACGAGGATGAAGTCCCGCTAGCTTACCAAATAAAGATTCCTTAAGTGAATCTTCAAAGAATAGACCAAAGTAGGCATCGTCCGTTACGACAACTACATTAATTCCTGCTTCCGCCGCTTCTTTAATGACTGCGACAATCTCTTCGCCTTCCTTAAGACCCGGAGTGTATCCTGTAGGATTGTTAGGGAAATTAAGAACAACGATGGCTTTACCTTTACCTTGCTGTGCTAATAAGGCTTCGCGAAGTCCAGCGCTATTGAATGTCATCTCTTGCGTGAAGAGTGGATAGTTAACGGTCTCACCATGGCGACGTATGCCAAATGTAAGCTCATAATTCTCCCAGTTCTTATCAGGATAAATAACAGCATCGCCCTCATCTACAAATAAATCTGCAATGATACTGAGGCCATGTGTTAGTGCATTTGTTACAACCGGATTACCAAAGGACTTATCTTGTAGAGATGGATTCTCTTGCAACATTTTGCTTCTCCACACGGTCCGAAGTTCTGGTTTACCAGCAGGGGGAGCATAACTGTATAGATCTTTGGGTTGGAATGCTGACAACTTGTCTTGAATCACACTTAAATGCATAGGAATTCCATTCTCTGTGGCAATTCCAATCGTAGCATTGTATTTCTTAGCATGGGCCGTAGCTTCTGCTGACTGGCTTAGAATCCCCTCTTTAGGGAAAAAAATCTCTTTTCCAAGCGTTGATAACATGTCATATACGTGTGTATTTCCAGCTTTAATGCTCTCATTCAATTGTCCAGCAAGTGGGTTCATGCTTTCCATCCTTCCGAGTCTGTTTAATGGTTGATACTACCGCTTTAACTGGATCATATTATACCACCTAGCCTTGGAACAGTCACTGACAAATACTATATTATTGCATATGCGGACAGTATTTCTTCATTTGTTCAATGGTCTCTTGATCACGTTCATGTCCCCGACGTTCTAGTCCGCTGACAACTTGGTCTCTTGCAGCTTCAGATAAATTTTGTCCGAACTTGAATTTTGCAGACAAGTGTTTGGACCGTATTTTCATGACTGCAACGCCCTTGAGTCGTGAAGCATATCGAGGATCAGTTGGATCAATGGGATCGTAACCGCCCTCAGGTTGTAGCTTTCTCATAAACAAAGTGAATATTCTCCCTTTTTCGGATAGGTCGTTTATGACCTCAACAGTACCGCTAACCATGACACTTTTGAAGTAAGATGTAGCAGGACAAGCTAATGCAGGGTCGCTGAAGTAGGAAGGAATTAATGCATATTCATCGGCGACTGTAAAACTGACCTGTTCATGAATACGCATATGATTCATTTTTTCGCCAACACGACTTCCATGGAAATAGAAGGAACCCTGATCATACACGAAATTAATCGGAGTCACTCGTGGGCAACCTTGATCATCGACTGTACCAAGAAAGCCAAAGGTTATCTCTGATAAAAATTGGATCAGTTCGTTCTCTTCTTGTACACTAAATTCTTGTCTTCTCATAGTTATTCAATCTCCTAATCTATACGCTGTATAGTAAAATCATTTAACTTTATAGAATTATCGTATGATATTGATTGACAAGTAAAAAGATCCAATTTAGATTATATTTTATAGTCCACTTGATCATTTTACATAGAAGAAGGTGAAGTAATGGAACTCGCTCTACGACTGGACTCCTATTTAGAGGAATATCGGTATAAGTATTTAGCGATTTATTATGCATTACGTGACGCTATTCTAGAGGGGAGACTTGCGGGAGGTTCTAAACTTCCGTCTACGCGTTATTTAGCGAATCTTTATGATATCTCTCGTGGTTCAGTTGCCCAGAGTTACGATATGCTACTTGCTGAAGGATACGTTCGAATGGAAGTGGGGAGGGGAACGTTTGTGACTCATGCAGGTCCTTCTCCAGTATCTAATGAGCAGACACCCAGTGCTCAAATTACGCTCTCTTCATGGGGAATGCGATTGATGAGTCAACAGCCAGTTTCCTACGATCATCAGAAAGGTGAGGGAGTCATCAGCTTTTTACCTGAATCGATACCTATGGAATATTTCCCTTATGATGAATGGCGAAGTGCCTTGGCTTATGCGGGTGGCAAAGGAGGAGGAGATTTAGAGGTTCCTACTCTCCCTGAGGGAGACATGCAGTTACGCGAGGCTATTGCAGGCTATCTCCGGATAACTCGAGGTATTGCAGTAGACGCCGCGAACGTTGTTCTATTTAGCGGATCGATGCAGGGAATTGCAATTCTTTCACAGCTCCTAGTAAACGAAGGTGAACGTGTTGTAGTGGAAGATCCCGGTTATTTCGGTATTCATAAAGCTGTCCTAGCATGTGGTGGCACGATTGTACGAGGAGCTGTCGATGAGGAAGGGTTAATACCCGAGGATTGGAATGCAAGGGTACTCTTTGTAACGCCTAGTCGTCATTATCCTACGGGTGCTGTACTTTCTTTGGAAAGACGTAGGAGGATCCTGGTGTGGGCACAGGAGCAAGAGGGAATAATAATAGAAGATGACTATGATAGTGAATTTAGATTTGGAGGTCGACCCATTGAGCCACTAAAGGCATTGGATCGTGAAGGCAGAGTCATCTACTTAGGTTCTTTCTCAAAGACGATGTTCGCTGGATTACGATTAGGTTACGCATTAATTCCGAACGCGCTTCTTGAGCCTGTGGTGCGATCTAAAGCATTCTATGATCCAATTTCGCCGGGGTTATTAGAACAGAGGGCACTGGCACATTTCATGGTCCATGGACATTATAAACGCCATCTACGACGAATGACTCGAATATATAGTGCGCGACACGATCGATTCTGTGGTTTAATCTCTGATCAGATCAATGAAATTTTCAGGTTTATACCTGGGGATGCAGGACTTCACTTGTATGCCCTATGGCAGCGCTCAGCAGAGGAATATGAAGCTTTTAAATCGGCTGCGAAGCGAAGAGGTGTGGAGTTTAGGGATGCCAAAGGATATAGAATCTTACCCGGTCCAATAGCTGCTTGCTTTGGATTTGCTCATCTTCATGATGATCAGTTGGTTGAAGGCGTGAACCGGCTTGCGCTAGCATGGCAGGATGTGCAACAATCATTTTAAAATATAAGAAAATATAAGTTTCACTTGATACAGTGTAGTCGATTACTTAACAAAGGGGGGGATTACGTTATGCTACATGCTTCGCCGTCCTCTTTTGAGATCAAACCTTCATTAGCCAAAATTGTATGTGAACCTAGTTGGAAATGGCAAAAGAGAGACAAGGCATTGCCCAATTATGATCTATTCTATGTCTGGAGTGGTGAGGGCACACTCATTAGGAATGATGAATCTTATGAAATAGGTAAAGGAAGCTGCTTTCTATTTAGACCTGGAGATCACACAAGTGCTATTCACAATCCTCAGAAACCCTTAGTGCTGAGTTATATTCACTTTGATGTGCTGGAGCCCGTAACGGAGATTCCTCATCCTTATCGAATGATACGAGAGACGGTTGATTTTGAATATATGTTAGCTCGTTACGTTCGTTTATTTCTTGTGAATACCTATGCGGCTAAGGAAGAAGGTCAGCTCATTCTTAAGCAGCTGATGATTCATTTGTTGCGTGAGGACAATAATGACAATAATCAGCCTGTTCTCAAAATAGTTAGCAATCAATTGACAGAGGTCATCCATGAAATAGCCAACTATATACGCCAACATCCAGGGATTCCGCATCGCGTGGAGGATTTGGCAGCACGTGCTGGCCTATCACCGCGCTATTTCTCTATTAAATTCAAAGATTTAATAGGTTCACCTGTTCAGTCTTATATTATCAAAATGCGTATCGAAAGAGCTCAACACTTGCTACTGTATGCAGGCATGAATGTGACAGAAGTGGCAGACACTTTAGGGTACCGGGATATCTTTTTTTTCAGTAGGCAATTTAAACAATATACAGGTCAGAATCCGTCAGAAATTCGTTAAATCGAGCTGGGATAAGGCATACGTGAATACGAATAAAAACAACTTTGGGGATGTGATTGATCTGAAGTTGTTTTTTGTTAGTCGTTTCTACTTGTATGATGAAGGTAGGTATACGTAAGGGAGTGATTCAACATTATGATCCAGAACAATAAAGGTAAAATTGCACTCGTAACAGGCTGTTCTAGTGGATTCGGTCTACTTACCAGTGTGGAGTTGGCAAAACAAGGATTCACCGTCGTGTCAGGCATGCGTAAACCAGAGGACAAAGAAGCGTTAATGGAAGCTTCACGGATAGCGGGTGTGGAGTCGTCTATTCAAGTGGTAGAATTGGATGTTCGCAATGAAGATCAAGTACGGTATGTAGTGGAGCAGATTCGAAATGGCTACGGTCGTCTAGATATTCTGGTCAATAATGCGGGTATTGCTGTTGGGGGGGTGATTGAAGAAATTCCGTTATCGATGTGGAAAGAGCAAATGGAGATCAATTTCATAGGGATGGTCTGTGTTACGCAAGCTGTTCTTCCTTTAATGAGAGAGGGTAGAGGGGGACGTATTATTCAGATGAGTAGCATTAGTGGCAATGTTGGCTTTCCGGGGTATGGACCTTATGCTTCTTCTAAATTCGCGTTAGAAGGATTTAGTGAGTGTCTTGCCATGGAAGTGAAGTCATTCGGGATTGATGTTGTGCTTGTTGAGCCAGGAGCTTATGGGACACCTATCTGGGAAAAAAGCATCTCTCAGATGAGTACGGTATCCCATTCTCCGTATAAAGGTTTACTTGATCGGATTCTACAGTATTCACAACGAAGTGCGGCAGGAAGTGGTGATCCACTGGATGTAGCTAAATTAATAGCAAAGATAGCCACCGTTCATTCTCCGGCATTTCGTTATGCTCTCCCTCGTGGAACATCATTAACGATGATTGCTAAACAATGGTTACCAGATCGTTGGTTTCAACGCATCATTCTTAATCTGTTAAATCGGAAGTCCTAATGGTTCGGACGTTGTGCTGAAGCATGAAGATCACCTAAACGTTGCCCCATACGCACAGCATCCCCGAGTTTGATATCTTCCCGTGGTGTAAAAGTATCGTTCTCCATAAGTAGAACGACGGTCGATCCAAATTCGAAATAGGCAAGATCATCACCTTTGTTCCATTTGTTCACAGATGCGTCTGTGTATTGAATGCTACTGACATTCATTGCACCAACTTTTACAACAGCTACTTCTCCAAATGAATGAGCAATATATGTGATGAGTCTTTCGTTACGACACAGTACAGAACGCATATGAGTCATTGCAAAATCATTTACAGGATATACCCGACCCTTAATATGTTCACTTTCTGTCTGAACTCCCGTTACTGGGGAATGGATACGATGATAGTCGGTTGGACTCAAGTAAAGTACGAATACATAACCATTCTTGTAAAGCTCCAGATGCGGAGAATGATGAAGGATATCCTGCACTGAGTAATCTTGACCCTTTACATTCAGAATCGTTCCTGATGAGATCTTACCCATTGCTGTAATCACAGCGTCAACTGGACTTGTTAAAGAATGCTCATTGGCATCGATAGGTCTCATTCCAGGTTTGAGCTTTCGTGTAAAGAACGCGTTAAGCGAACGATACTCGCGTATGTCTTTCTCCGCTTCAGACACGGGTATTTGATAGTTGCGAATAAATGTTGGGATGACGTAGCGGCTTACACTACTGTGAGAAAAACGACCCATTATTTTGGATATCGATTTTCTTGAGGAGAGCTCGGTCATCAATCGCATTATTTTTTTTGCCATGGTTTTTCTCCCTTCAGAGGTTACGTAAGCGCTCTGAAATATATTGACATAGATTAGATTTTAAATCAATTCATTCTTGTCATTATACTGCATTTTGGATAAAGCAGCTTGTACTAAGTAAATTCAGTTATCACTAAAAATAATAAAAAATGGATAGAGAATCAGATGTAGGTAGGTCTGATGTCTCTATCCATTCTTTATTTTCTAATGGTGATGATAAGATGGAAGGTTTCTACTGTAGACATTACGTTCTAACAAGTGAAGAGCGTAAGCCATAGGCTGCTCATATGTCTTTTTCCATATGGACATCATGTTGGCTTTACGGAAGCCATAACGTTGATCTCGACCATTACATTCAATGAAATAGGGTTTGCCGTCGTAGGTGATCCCAATATCCATACCGAAGTCAGCTATCCATGGCAGTTGTGTGCTCAAACTCCAGGCAATCTCTAGTGCGATCTGTTCAATACAATGGATTATGGATTCGGGAGATTGGGTAGGAACGCTGGTTGCAAGGAGGGATTCAACTGGGAGTGCGGTCGCTCCTTGTGCAATGTTGGATACAAATGTACTAGATGGGGCTATCTTCGCATACATACCTGTCATCTGCCATAGTCCTTGTAAGCCTCGTTGTACAGTTACGCGCATATCATATGGGTTACCTTGATATTCAGCGAGTTGAATACGCTCTTGTACGAGGAAAGGATGACGAGATATTCGACGCAGCACAATAGGAGGTAATTGTACTTTGTTTAATGTTATCGTTTCCCACCCTCCAATAGTAGGAGAGTTAGAGTAGGTGAGCGCCCACTTAGAACTGACATTGCGAAGCCGCATAATTCCTTGGCCTATGCTGCCACGGCATGGCTTTAGAATAAGGTCGTTATGTTGCTTCATCATACGACGAATGACGGTAGGTGTAGCTGTAAACGTATCAGGGAGAAATTTCTTCAATGAAGGGTTGGATGCTAATCGACGGTGAATTTCATCCTTACCATAACGATTACAGAAATTGAAGACAATAATTCCTTTATTGAGTAACCTATTCATTCGTAGATGGGAACTATTGTTGAAATAAATCGCACGATTATGAATGACCTTCGGAATGGGGATATCGATTAGCGAATAATCGTGTTCATTCTTAATATAGGCAATACACCTACCTGTCTCCAAATTGATATCTTCAAGCTTCAAGAAACAAGGGATCAAGCCATAGCTCTGAGCACTTTCTTCATAATTTTCTAGTGATTCCTGACCTGTTTCGCAGCGAGGTATGCCTCGGTGCATGCTTGCATTAAGCAGTATACCAACCAATTGCTGCATGACCGTTCCTCCTTGTCTGATGTTCAGTACAGGTCATTATGTGTTCTCACCAGTGTACTTTCTACTAGAGGAAATGGTATGGACGAATATGCTTAACGAGAGAGCCTATTTTACATCTATTAATAATAAAGTTTAGGTTACTGTGACAATGGGCAATGATCTTGCATATGATGCCTATGACGAAAGACAGCAGGAAGGAGAGAACTGCTTTGAATAAACACACGAAGAATAAATTGAGTAAAAGTAAAAAGTCACCACCACTTTATTATGTAGATGATCCGAATAAGCAGGAACTGAGTTTTCTCGACAAGCCCAAATTAAGTCAGCCCCATAACAAATCGGAGGTAATCATTCTTTCTGTAGCTGCTCCGCCTCTAGATCAGAGCATTGAAGAGCTAGAAACCAATATTGTTAAAAGTATTGAGGAACTTCCAAAGATTGAAATTGAAGTTAGTTCAGTTGATCAGACGGAAGAAGAACATTCTCTAGATGTTCATCATTCTGTGGATGCTGAAACTTCCTCTCCAGAAGAAGAGGGACTTACACTTAATGAGGTAGAAGAGTTACTCACAGACAAACAACATCCCAACCGAAAAGCGGCTTTTATTTATGAAGATGATCTAACAGAAGGTGCTGTTACAGCAGACAAAATAGCTCCTAGAGCTATTGATGCATCCAAAATGAAAAAAGGTAGCATACAGAGTGAGCAATTGGACGATTATGTGGTTGGGAGTATCCATATCGCAGATGGAGCCGTTATTTCTTCCAAAATTGCATTAGGCTCGATCCATTCAGAACACGTAATTGATGGCTCCATTGGATTTGATAAAATTGGGGATAAATCCATTGGTGGTGAGAAATTGAAGGATGGGAGCATCAGCTCCGATAAGCTAAGTGATCGTACCATAGATGCTCGCAAAATTGCAGACGCTTCTATCTTAAGTAGACATTTGAGCAATATGATTATTTCAAATGCATTGTTAGAGGATCATTCTATAACCGCAGATAAGGTTCAGAACAGTGCAATTCAAACTGTACATTTAGCAAATGATGTCGTTGATAACTCTAAAATTGCTGATTTATCTGTCACTGCATCCAAAATTCGTGACAGTGCGGTTACAGGAAGCAAGATTGCGGATGCCAGTATTGAAGGAAAGCACTTACAGGATAACGTGATTACAGCAAGTCATTTGGCACTAGAGTCTATCGGTGGGGATCAACTTCTACGTCGTAGTATAGGTTCCGAGCAATTGGCTCATGGGGTTGTTCAATCTGGACACATTGCTGAAGGAGCTGTAGAATCACTTCAGTTGTCTCAAAATTGTATCCGAAGCAAGCATATACAGAGTGAGGCTGTAGTCGGTAAGCACATTGCTGAAGGTGTTGTGGATGCTTATCATATCGCGGATCATAGTATAAGCTCGAAGAAAATAGTGGATCAATCTATAGGGACTACGCAACTCATCGAGCAGGCTGTGACAACTTCGAAAATTGCTGATCAGAGTATTATCTCAACTAAAATCATCGATGAAGCGATTCATACGCGTCATATTGCTAAATCCTCTATAATGGGTTCTCAGATTGCTCCCCATGCGATCACTCCCAATCATCTCAATTCTGATGTGGTACTATCTGAGCACATAGCACAACACTCCATTACGGAGCAACATATCCAGGCTGCGGCAGTGACGTCAGACAAAATCAGGGCAGATTCGATTCAGGAATTTCATTTAGGGCATGAAGCCGTGTCAGAGCGAGCCTTGGGTTCTAAGAGTGTAACAGCAGGGAAGTTAGATCGAGGTAGTGTCACTAGTGACAAGTTAGCAGACGCTGCGGTCACTTCTGAGAAAATAGCGGGCGAGGGTGTTCGTTCCCACAACATTGCACAAGGAGCAATACAAACATTACACCTAGCTGATGACAGTGTCAGTGGGCGTGCTTTACAAGAAGACTCTATTCAGGCCTTTCATCTGACAGATGGCGTTGTATCCTCACGTCATATTCAAGAGAAGAGTATTGGGCAAACGTTACTGCAGAATCAAGCCATCACATCCATAAAGATCGCTCCAGGAGCGGTTAAAGATGAGCATATTTCACCAAACTCAGTTCTTTCCCACCATTTAGGGGATCATATTGTAACTTCACTTAAGTTATCTCCAGAAAGTGTATCTACGGATAAACTAAGTGAAATGGCTATAACAACTTCTAAGTTGGCCGATGGAAGTGTGACAACAGAAAAGCTGGAACAACAATCTGTGGGATACGAACAGTTGAGTCCCAACGCGGTACGATCTGATATTCTATCAGAACGCTCGGTATCGTCTCAGCATATTAGTCTAAAGGCTGTAGAATCGGATCACATTCAGACCGCAGCTATTCTGGCTGAACATTTAGGAACATCATCGGTGGGTACAGATAGTATTCAAAATGGTTCGGTGACAGGTGAAAAGATAGCCTCTGGTACGGTTAGTGGACGACAAATTGGACTTGAGAGTATTACTGGAAAACATCTCGAACAGGAATCAATTCATGGCTATCATGTGAGAAAAGGAATTGTCACATATTCGCATCTTGCAGATGAGCTTAAATCTGGACAGTGGATTCCTGAAAGCAGTATTGATGGGAGTAAATTGCAATCTGCTTCATTAGCTACCTCCCACTTTCAAAGAGGTATCGTAGACAGTGATATCTTGAAGGAACAGGCCGTAAGCTCGGATAAAATTCAGCCGGGAGCGATTCAATCAGAGCATTTATCGAAAGACATTGTACAAAGTGAGCATCTCAGTAATGGATCAGTTACAGCAGATCATCTTCAGACTCAAGCGATTCATGCGCATCATCTTCAACCCAAGCTGATAACGGAATCTCATCTGCAAGCAGGATTGATCCATTCTAAACATCTTCAGGAAGGTGTAATTCTACCTCATCATATTCAAGAACAACTCATTAGCGGGCGGCATCTTCAGCCTGGTTCTGTTTCCTCAGGACATATTGAGAATAATTCTGTCACGCTTTCTCATCTGACAGATGAGATTAAATCCGGACAATGGATTCCTGAGAATAGTATTGATGGGAGTAAATTGCAATCTGCTTCATTAGCTACCTCCCATTTTCAAAGTGGTGTAGTAGACAGTGATATCTTGAAGGAACAGGCCGTAAGCTCGGATAAAATTCAGCCGGGAGCGATTCAATCAGAACATTTATCGAAAGAGATTGTGCAGAGTGGGCACATCGGTAGCGGAGTAGTTACAGCTAAGCATATTAAGTCCCATACGATTCATGCGCATCATCTTCAACCAGAGCTGATAACGGAATCTCATCTGCGAGTGGGATTGATCCATTCTAAACATCTTCAGGAAGGTGTCATTCTACCTCATCATATTCATGAGCAACTCATTAGTGGGCGGCATCTTCAGCCTGGTTCTGTGTCCTCAGGACATATTGAAGATAGTTCGGTCACCCTTTCACATCTGAGCGATGAGTTGAAATCTGGACGATGGCTTCCTAAAGGTAGTATTGATGGGGATAAATTGCAATCTGCTTCACTAGCTACCTCCCACTTTCAAAGCGGTGTCGTAGACAGTGATATCTTGAAGGAACAGGCCGTAAGCTCGGATAAAATTCAGCCGGGAGCGATTCAATCAGAGCATCTATCGAAAGAGATTGTACAGAGTGAGCACATCGGTAACGGAGTAGTTACAGCTAAGCATATTAAGTCCCATACGATTCATACGAATCACCTTCAGCCAGACTTGATATCTGAATCTCATCTACAAGCAGGGTCAATCCATTCTAAACATCTTCAGGAAGGTGTAATTCTACCTCATCATATTCATGAGCAACTCATTAGTGGGCGGCATCTTCAGCCTGGTTCTGTGTCCTCTGAACATATTGAAGATAATTCGGTCACCCTTTCGCATCTGAGCGATGAGTTGAAATCTGGACAATGGCTTCCTGAAGGCAGTATTGATGGGAATAAATTGCAAGCCGCTTCACTAGCTACCTCCCACTTTCAAAGCGGAGTAGTAGACAGTGATATCTTGAAGGAACAGGCCGTAAGCTCGGATAAAATTCAGCCGGGAGCGATTCAATCAGAGCATCTATCGAAAGACATTGTACAGAGTGAGCACATCGGTAGCGAAGTAGTTACAGCTGAGCATATTAAGTCCCATACGATTCATACGCATCACCTTCAGCTAGACTTGATATCTGAATCTCATTTACAAGCAGGGTCAATCCATTCTAAACATCTTCAGGAAGGTGTAATTCTACCTCATCATATTCAAGAGCAACTCATTAGTGGGCGGCATCTTCAGCCTGGTTCTGTGTCCTCAGGACATATTGAAGATAATTCGGTCACCCTTTCGCATCTGAGCGCTGAGTTGAAATCTGGACAATGGCTTCCTGAAGGCAGTATTGATGGGAATAAATTGCAAGCCGCTTCACTAGCTACCTCCCACTTTCAAAGTGGTGTAGTAGACAGTGATATCTTGAAGGAACAGGCCGTAAGCTCGGATAAAATTCAGCCGGGAGCGATTCAATCAGAACATTTATCGAAAGAGATTGTGCAGAGTGGGCACATCGGTAGCGGAGTAGTTACAGCTAAGCATATTAAGTCCCATACGATTCATGCGAATCACCTTCAGCCTGATTCTGTATCCTCTGAACATATTGAAGATAATTCGGTCACCCTTTCGCATCTGAGCGATGAGTTGAAATCTGGACAATGGCTTCCTGAAGGCAGTATAGATGGGAATAAATTGCAAGCCGCTTCACTAGCTGCCTCCCACTTTCAAAGCGGTGTAGTAGACAGTGATATCTTGAAG
>NZ_LVJH01000001.1 GCF_001637205.1 Paenibacillus glacialis | reverse complement strand
AGTGGGCGGCATCTTCAGCCTAGTTCTGTGTCCTCTGAACATATTGAAGATAATTCGGTCACCCTTTCGCATCTGAGCGATGAGTTGAAATCTGGACAATGGCTTCCTAAAGGTAGTATTGATGGGGATAAATTGCAATCTGCTTCACTAGCTACCTCCCACTTTCAAAGCGGTGTCGTAGACAGTGATATCTTGAAGGAACAGGCCGTAAGCTCGGATAAAATTCAGCCGGGAGCGATTCAATCAGAGCATTTATCGAAAGACATTGTACAAAGTGAGCATCTCAGTAATGGATCAGTTACAGCAAATCATCTTCAGACTCAAGCGATTTATTCGCATCATCTTCAACCAGAGCTGATAACGGAATCTCATCTGCAAGCGGGATTGATCCATTCTAAACATCTTCAGGAAGGTGTCATTCTTTCTCATCATATTCAAGAGCAACTCATTAGTGGGCGGCATCTTCAGCCTGGTTCTGTGTCCTCTGAACATATTGAAGATAATTCGGTCACCTGTGATCATATTCAGGATGAAGCGGTGTATGGTCCCAAAATTGCTGCTCAAGGAATCTATGGTGAGCATTTGGCAATAAATTCGGTAGACAGTAAACATCTTGTGCCTGGAGCTGTAGGAACAGAATCTTTAGCCGATAATAGTATCAATCATGAGAAGTTAGCCGATGGAGCGGTGCAAGGTGCCAAATTGGCGGACAATACCGTGTCCTTGGCACATTTAGCATTTGCTCCAGTAATCAGTAGTATAGGTGCTCCGTCGATGCAGCAGTTTGGAATGACCGCTTTCGTATTCACAGGTGATGAGAGTAGTGTAGAGGTTGATGTGCGGTTCGATCAAGCATTCGACAGTATCCATTATGTTATTGTTGCGATGTGTAGTCATCCCTTCTTCTATGCGGCACTGAAGTCTCAGCAAGAGGACTCGTCAGTTATTGAAGTCGTACGTAATCAAGGTAGCCGCCATAAGTATGGTTTTGTTTCGTGGATCGCCGTAGGTCCGTCTATCTAAGATTCTTCATATAAATGATTAAGCACGGGAAATATGACTCCGTGCTTTTTTTTGCGATCCTCATGTGGGTATTGTTACTAGCTAATTGCACATATGCCGTTACCATACGCGGAGGTAGAAACATAAAATGTGAAGAGAACAGCATAAATATTGCTACCATTTCATGTTGGAGGAGGAAATTGGCCATGCAGAGAAGGCTCCGGTCCAAGACAAGGCATCGGCCTCAGGCAACAATTAAAATTAAACCAGTGGTCATTAGAAATCATAAGTTGCCAGTGGTATCTGTCATTATACCAGCTCTGAACGAGCAAAGAAGGATAGAAGCAGTCATACGTGAAGCGGCTCGTGTTCATCCGAGTACGGAAGTTATAGTTGTAGCCAATGGCTCCACAGATGGTACAGACAGGATAGCTACTAGACTTGGAGCTATCGTCATTCATGGAGAAGATCCATTAGGGCATGATGTGGGACGATTTGTTGGAGCCCAAGCGGCAAAGGGGAAGGTGCTTTTATTTATTGATGGAGATATGGTTATTCCATCATTCCAACTTGCACCGTTTGTTAGGGCAGTATTATCTGGTGTGGATTTCGCACTGAATGATTATAGAGGACCTATTCATCATATACCGGTGCATCGTGTGATATTGTCCAAGCACGTATTAAATGTTATGTTGGGGCGCTCTGATCTAAAAGGAGCCTCACTTACGACTGTTCCTCATGCAATTAGTCGAAGAGCACTAAAGGAGATAGGTGCAGAGTCTTTGGCTATTCCTCCACTTGCTCACACTATAGCGATATCCAAGGGATTGAAAGTTAAGCCAGTTCATTCTATACAGGTCGGGAAATTAAATCCTCGTCGCGTAAAAAAGAATAATGTTGATCCTTTAGAAGCGATGATAACAGGAGATCATCTGGAAGCCATCAACTGGTTGATGAAACAGAAGGGACCTCGTGCAGGGTACTCGGATCTACAACGTAAGCGGGATAAGGTGAGGTGAGAGATGAGAAGGAAACGAATTGCTGTCAAAACACGTATCAAGTTGAGAAGAAGAACGAGATATATTAAACGCCCTTGGCATCAACGCATTAGTAAAGCGCAACCGGAAAATAACCTTCGTATGAAGGAGGAAATGAGTGAATTAACACATTCTGCATCAGTAGTGATATCGGTGTGTAACGAAGATAAGACCATAGGGCAAGTATTACAGGAGCTGGAAAAGCTACCTATTTCCCAAATCGTGGTTGTGTTAAATGGCTGTACAGATCAGAGCTTTCAGGTAGCAAGAAGAAGCTCGAAGGCAATGGTTATTCACTATCCTGATCGAATAGGTCATGATGTCGGGCGGGCAGCAGGAACGAAATTGACGAATACGGATATCGTTCTTTATATGGATGGGGATATAGTCATTAGTGCAAGTGAACTCATGCCGTTCTTGATCGCTGTAGATCAGGGGGTAGACGTTGCATTAAACGATATTTCTGCTTGGGTCCCTCCCTTTTACCGGCAGGATAGTGTAACACGGTGTAAAAGTTTCCTTAATCGAGTATTAAATAGAGATGATTTGCAGGCAAACTCACTAACAGCTGTACCCCATGCATTATCTCGTCGCGCCATTCAAATGGTAGGGGTAACGTCATTGATCGTTCCTCCGAAGGCTCAGGCATTAGCTATTATGAAAGGACTTAAGGTAGCTTGCGTCCACCGAGTTGATGTGGTGAATCATAATCGTGTGAGAGCTAGAAATATAGGTCTGGATAATGACGTTACTCAACTCATTATGGGGGATCATATAGAAGCATTAAGTGCGGTCATGGAAATGACGGGTACGAGGCTTCAATTGCCAAACGAGTCAAGATCTCAACTTGCGAAGCGGAGGAATCTAATATGAGCGTTACTAGTATTATAATTCCAACGTTTGATGGATTACCTTTGTTAATTTCTTGTGTAGAATCTATCCGCTTATATACAGATTTACCCTACGAAATTATTGTAGTTGATAACGGATCGAGTGATGGTACGCTTGAGTATTGTCTAAATGAGAAGATTCTATTCATATCTCTTCCTAATAATACAGGCTTTCCGATTGCGTGTAATCTGGGTATGTCAGCCGCGAGTGGAGACCAGATTCTTTTGCTGAACAATGATGTGATTGTATCACAAGGATGGCTGAATAATATGCTCAATGCTTTGTACAGTGAAGAAGAAATCGGGATTGTAGGTCCGGTAACTAGAAATATGAGCGGGATACAAAAAGTGGCGTGTGACTATGAAGATATGCAACAATTCCACCAATTAGCGAGCCAATGGAACATCCCAGATTGTTCAAAATGGCAAGTTGTGGAGCGAATTGTTGGGTTATGTTTCTTGTTCCGAAGGGAACTCATGGATAGGATTGGCATGCTGGATGAACGCTTTTCTCCAGGACACTTTGAAGATGATGATTACTGCTTTCGTGCACGCTCACATGGATATAAGTTATTAATATGTGGTGATGTTCTTGTTCATCATGAGGGAAGTGCTAGCTTTAAGAAAAGATATCCAGAAGGATGGCACGATCTGATCATAAGGAACCATCAACTATTTATCGATAAGTGGCAAGTCGATCCTTATGATTTTTTATTGCCTAATAAAGAAGAAGATGGAACGTAAAAGATCTCATATTATTTAAAATTCAGGAACCGTCTCAAGACCTCAGCATATGCTATAGCAAGCATGCGCTAGGAGGTGCATTATAATGAGGATGATTAAGAAAAAGGTACAGTCCAGATCGAAAAGAACATATGCCCCATGTAAAGTAAGCACGAGGGCGTTGAAATTAAAGAAGTATAAAGCATGGAACGCTCGATATTATCGAGTATTCGGATCAACTAGAAGAAAACAACAGACGTTACTTAGTAAGAAAAAACGCCATGCCCCAACACCTAAGATTGCTGCAATTCCAGTAGTACCTGTGCAGACAACGACTACTGAGATTGGTAAGGGTTTATCAAATAGTAAAAGTTACGATGAAGCATATAATAAAGGTTTTAATACTGGATTTGCCCAAGGATTTGCCCAAGGATTCGAAGATGGTAACCAGTTAGGATATAAATCTCAATAGCGCTTTTTGTGATAAGCTGCATTCGTGCAGCTTTTTTGATATACAGATTGTCAATCCAAGTGCGACAGAGCTTGATAATCTGTCATATGTATTAAAAAGGACAAGTGCCGTTGTGGTTTTTAGAATAGATACAAAACCTTTCCAGCATAGCTCTGAACAGTAACGAGCATTCTATATGATGTTAACATTAGATTTTTACATCATAAGGAGGCGTTAGAATGCGAGCAAAAACAGTTAGTTTGTCCTTACTATCGGCAACACTTCTTTTGGGAATGACCGTTACTGGATTAACAGGGTGTGGGATGACGAAAAAAACAAACGATACAGTACGTACAAAAAGTGTGAAGTATAATACAAATCATATGATTGACGGTGTCAATCGATACGGTACGAGATCTGTGAATGACGGTGTCAATCGATACGGTACGAGATCTGTGAATGATGGTCTCCATACACGTAGTAATACCACTATGGGAAATCTAAGGCACAGCAAAGAAATATCAGATAAAATCGTTAAATTGAAAGAGGTTAACTCAGCAAATGTCATGTTAACGGACCACAACGCTTATGTTGCTGTATCGATAAATGACCATAATACTTTGCGTGGCACATCAACGAACTTGAATCGGACAAGAGGTACTGGGATAAGTAATTTGGGTAATGACGGAAACATGATGGGCGTTGGAGCACCATCAATATCAGATAGAGGGTCTAATGTGAGAAATCAAACGGGTGGTAATTACCCAGCAAATATAAACAATGGATATGGAACAGTTGGGACCCATAGCAATGGTTTAATGCGCGGGTTAACGACTACTTCCCCTAAATCAGGTAGTAATGTCGTGAGGGATGAGGATCAGTATATGACTCAAGAAGTGAAGGATAAAATTGCCGATCTTGTTAAGAAGAGTGATCCTAGCGTAAAGAATGTTTACGTATCAGCGAACCCAGACTTTGTGGATCGCGTTGGTAATTTTGTAACAGATGTGTCCAATGGTCATCCAATTAGTGGTGCAGCAGAAGAATTTCAAGTGTTGGTTAATCGGATTTTTCCGACTGCATCAGGGAACCATGTGAATAATGCACCTGTAAACAATGTAAACAACATGAGTCGCTAAAACATAATAAGATGAAGGAAATGAAATGCCAAGAATCCTGAGATCATGAATCAGGTGCCTTGGCATTTTTCTATTGCTTCCTGAACATGATTCTATCGAATTCAAATGTGAGATGATGATAGATTAACAATTGAATAAGCCTATTTTTATGTATACAAAGCACCATTACCCCATGCTATTCATAGAATGAGTTGACTGTATCCCTTTACCTTGTTATACCATAAAAAACCCGAGCAAGGAGGGGTGACACCATTGAAGGGAAACGAGCACAATAGCAAATTTTTGTTGACCCACCGTGAACGTGAAGTTTTTGAACTGCTCGTTCAGGACAAAACGACACGCGACATCGCCGGGCTTTTATTTATAAGCGAAAAAACGGTGCGTAACCACATCTCCAATGTCATGCAAAAACTCAATGTCAAAGGCCGTTCGCAAGCTGTAGTTGAGTTAATTAAGCAAGGCGAACTCATTATTTGAATCATGCCTTCAAAAAAGCACCCTCGACCTTCTGCCTGTGTCTTCTTTCGATTTGGAAGGCATAGAGGGAAGGTTTTTTTGTGGTATTGTGGTACCTAAATCGTCAAATTACTTTAAATTAAAATATACAAAATATAACGTTTAGTGTAAAATGGCATTACTTACGCTTCATAGATAAGACATCTAGGGACGACATCTTCTTGCTTGTGAATAAATGCGCAAAGATACAATTGAGAAGCGTAAAAAGATTTATTAGATTGTAATAGACATAATATGGAGGCTAGCGAGAGTTATGGAGAGAAGACAGACGAAAAGGTTTTTGATGTTATTTATGCTGGTGGTTCTTATCAGCGCACTTGGTGTTGGCTGCAGTAAGACTTCGAAAGAGGCAGAAGGTGTATCTTCATTAACGCTGGGCTTGTTACCTTCAATTGATGCCATTCCGTTCATGATTGCTCATGAACAGGGTTTTGATAAGAAACACGGAGTGAATCTGGATATTCAGACGTTCAAGAGCGCAAAAGACCGTGATGTGGCATTTCAAGCGAACAAGCTGGACGGAATCAGCGCCGATCTAATTGCCATTGCCATTTATAATGAGGCAGGACTGGATGTTAAAGTGACCAGTACAACCTTCGGCGAGTTTGATTTATTAACAGGGAATGATGAAATAAAAGAAGTTAAGGATTTAAAGGGCAAGTCCGTTATTCTATCAAAGAATACATCTACGGAATATACGGTTGCTACAATGCTGAAAAAGGCGGGTTTGACTGAAGAAGATATTACTGTAACAGAAGTTCCGCAGATACCGACAAGATTAGAGTTGTTGAAAAACAATAAGGCGGACGCAGCTATTTTGCCTGAGCCTTTTGTCACAATGGGCAGATCAGCGGGTTTGCGCGTACTAAGCTCAACGAAGGATGCTGGAGTGAATCCGTTTGTTCTAGCTTTCCCGCAATCGATCATTGACACGAAGGAGAAAGCTATTCAGGCTATGTATGCGGCATATGATGAGGCAGTTACATATATGAAATCCCATGAACAATCGGAATACATTGATCTCATTATTAAAGAAGTAGGTTATCCTGAGACCCTGAAAGACGATATTATCGTGCCAGACTATCTTCCTTCGAATCAAGTGAACGTACAAGAGGTAGAAGCGGCTTTTACATGGGCGAGGGAAAAAGGATTACTCAGCAAAAATATATCGCCTGAAGAAGTGATCTCTGATGTCGCTTTCAAGAAATAGTGGGCTTAACATTAAGGATCTTACGGTTGCATATAAGGGAGGGCAATTGGCGCTGGAACGTGTCAATTTAACTGTACCAGAGCATAGCATTTACACCATTATCGGCCCTTCTGGTAGTGGGAAGTCAACGTTATTGCGTGCCATTGCTGGCTTAATAAAAGACTATCAAGGAGAAATCCTCTTTCAGGGATCATCCGTGCATACAAAAGAAACGTTGATCGGACTTGTACCACAAAGTTACGGACTTCTTCCGTGGAAAACGGTTCATTCTAACATACACATGGCGATGAAGATTAGTCATCCTGATAGAACTCAGAAACATAATCAAGAACAGACGATCCAACACTGGCTTGAAGCTATGGGTATTGAAGATTTAGCCAAACGCTACCCATTGTCACTCAGCGGTGGCCAGCAGCAGAGGGTGGCGATCGCCAGAGCCTTTGCACTTGTGCCAACGATCATGTTGTTGGATGAACCCTTTTCAGCATTAGATGCAGTCACACGTGAAACGATACAACGACTCTTTTTAGAGAATTGGAAAGCGAATCCGGCTACGACGTTATTTGTTACGCATGACGTAGAAGAAGCTATTCTACTCGGAGAAAAAATAATCGTAATACCTTCTGATAAGGGTAAATCGCCAGTCACTATCGATAATGATCATGTATTTCATATGAAACATGAGGACAAGCGTGATAGTGACGATTTCTTTCAACAGATGAAGAGGATTAGAAAGGTAATACAAGAACAATGGTGAACAAAAAGAAGAGACATCATTTGTTAAGGCTGTTACTCGTGTTTTTCAGTATGAATGTGGTTTGGTATATCGCTTACTTACTGATTAACCATACCATTCTTCCAAGCCCACTTGCTGTATATTCCGCTTTGATTCATTTGGAAGGCAAAGAGATCTGGCTTCATGTTTGTTACAGCCTGTTTCGTATTTTTGCGGGTGTATTATTGGCGTTAATGATTGGAATGTCCATTGGATTGATCATGGGTAGATCTCGTATCTGGAATAAGATTCTAGATCCAGTTGTCTATTTGACATATCCCATTCCCAAAATCGCCTTATTACCTGTAGTGATGCTATTTTTCGGACTTGGTGAGATATCCAAAATTCTGATGATCATGTTGATATTACTCTTTCAAGTCATTATATCTGTACGTGATGGAGTAAAGGCGATTCCAGACAACACATATGATGTCTTAACAAGTATTGGTGCAAGTACAACTCAGAAATTCTGGCATGTAACGTTACCTGGTGCGTTATCCGTAATCCTTAGTACGATTCGTATTTCACTCGGTACGGCTATATCCGTACTTTTTTTCACAGAAATTTATGGAACGGAACATGGCATGGGCTTCTTTATTATGGACGCATGGTTAAGGATGGATTATACAGAGATGTATGCTGGTATTATGCTGTTTAGTCTGGTCGGCTTTGTACTATTCCTATTGGTAGACTATCTCGATTACAAGTTCATGAAGTGGCGGAATTAATGGTTTATCGCGTAACACAAAAGGGATCGATTTCCGCGGGCTAATATCTAACCACGGAAATCGATCCCTTTTGTTTATTTCTGTAAATATTTAATGACCTAGTTGTTTATCAGCTTCAGCGATATTTTCATCACTTTTATCTTCATTCTTACTGCTCGTAAACCAACCAACAACTGCAATCAATATGAGAACAATATAGAATGTCGCTTTCCAAGCTGTACTATGGGCAAATGATTCAGGTAGTACACCGAGCGAAGGGTGAGCAAGTGTAATGATAGCTAACTTCACGCCTACCCAACCGACAATGACAAATGCGGCAATTTCTAGTCCAGGACGGGAATGTAGCAACTTAACGAAATAAGATGCTGCAAAACGCATAATGATTAATCCGATTAATCCACCTGCAAAGATGACAAGGAATTGTCCACCATCCAAGCCTCCAATATTTCGAATTCCACTTGGAGGTAATGCTACTGCAAGAGCTACTGCGGCAAGAATTGAATCAACGGCAAAAGCAACATCCGCTATTTCGACTTTGATTACTGTAATCCAAAATCCAGATTTCTTTTTCTCATTAGAGTTAGCTTCAATGGCGCCATCTGTTTTAGGTTTGGTGATGACCTTTCTAATGATATGATTCACAGCGATAAACAGTAAGTAAAGTGCTCCAATAGCTTGTACTTGCCAGATATCGACTAGGTATGAAATGATAAAGAGTGAGCCGAATCGAAGGACAAATGCCCCCATTAGTCCATAAAACAATGCTTTCTTTCTTTGCTCATCAGGTAGGTGTTTCACCATAATGGCCAGCACCAGTGCATTATCTGCTGCGAGAAGTCCTTCTAATCCTACGAGTACGAGAAGAACCCAACCGTATTCCAATATCAATCCAAAATCCATTTCTTCTCCCCCTTAGTGTCTTTATTATGTTTCAAAATACTATAAGAAAAACGTCAATTGACGTACTTTCAACGATGAACATTAAAAAAGACCTTTACCAAAAAGGTGAAATCCTTCTAAAAATAAAAGGTTTTCCCAAATTGGTAAAGGTCTCGCTAACAATTTCAAAATGACAATTGCCAATAAAGCCGGAGAACAATCTCTCGTATTGACGACTTTATCTAAACAGCTACTCCCCTTTACGGGTATATATATCGTTACCGTATATGTTAGAATAATATAGCAAAATCATATATTTTTTTAGGGTTATTGTCAATAGTGGCTAATAATTTAATGGGAAGAAGGTCATTATAAGTGAACATACCGGAAATAACGACTTGGGATCACGGAATTAGTCAAGTTAAAATATCGATGTCCTACCCGTTGCGATGGATGAACAGTTATGTGTTACACAGCGCATCCGGTGTGGTTATTATTGACCCAGGACCACACAATAGCGTAACGGAAGAAGAGTGGAAGAAAGCGCTCGAGCATTTAGGTTATACACTTGAGGATGTAAGTGGAATATTTGTGACTCATCATCATCCCGATCATTATGGATTGGCGGGTTGGTTTCAATCTCAGTGTGGCGCTCAGGTATACATGTCTCAAAGAGCCTATGATGAGTCTCTGCTTATGTGGGGAACTGATACCGATATCAATGTTAAATTAAAGTTATGGTTGCAACAGCATGGATTGCCTGATGAATTGGCAAGTCAGATTGAGCAACATTTACTTGATTTCATCCCTCAAGTTTCACCAATGCCTGATATTACAATAGTAGAAAAGGAAAGTCATCTGGGTTTGGGTGGTCTTTCTTGGTTAGTCATTGAGACTGGGGGACATGCACCAGGACATCTATCTTTATATAACGAAGAATTTGGTATTATGATGTGCGGTGATGCTGTATTACCCCAGATTTCACCGAACGTCAGCCTCATTCCGGGGAGTGATCCTGAACCGCTGTATAGCTTCATGAATGGTTTGATGAACCTTAAGCAATATGAGGTCAATCAAGTCTTTCCAGGGCATAGGCATCCCTTCTCTACGTTTCAGAAACGAATAGATGATCTACTTGCACATCACGAACAGCGGTTAATTGAAGTCGAGAAGCTTCTCATTCAATCTCCGCAAAATGGTTATGAGATTTGTACTACCCTATTTCCTAATAAACTGTCCCTTCACCAAATGAGGTTTGCTATGTGTGAAGCGCTGGCTCATCTACAGGAATTGGTGCGTCGTGGTAAAGTACAATCGTCAATTTCCATTTTGGATGGGGGCATCATTTTTACCACAACGTAAACTTCCAAGTTAACTTCGAAAAGTGGTGTGGGAGGTTTATTGTTGTTGACCAGACTAACTAGAGCTTTGCTAGCTCCCCTAACTTAATTGAGGGCAATGAAAAAGGATAGGTTTTTCTACAATTGTAGGAAAACCTATCCTTTTTGCTTCCAACGATTTTCAGTGCCCTCAGACATACTTGGTATCCTTATCGCATTCATCTGGGTCAGCGGCTTACTTATCTTTAGCTTTGGCAATATGTGTGATAGAGTTACTAATTTTACTATCATGAGCAATCCAATCATACTCTATATGACTAATGACAGCGAATATGGTGGATAAATGCTTGTCGACCTCGTTATCAATGGTCCAGTCGATGAAGCTGACCCGAAGCTGAAAGTATTCAAGCAATTGTTTAAGTTCGCTTTTACTCCACTCTCTGACATGTGCCGTATTTGTGGGGGGGCCTGTATGTTGATATCCATAAACGAGCTCGCGATCTGGCGTAGAAAGAATGCAGAACTTTGCATGTTTCATTAGTTGGGAAATATTCACTAACAAGGATGAGGGGTCCTTCAGGTGCTCAATGACATCAGCACATACAATCACAGAGGATTGCAATACAGATCTTTCTAGTTGAATGAGAGAGGGCTGCTCTAAATCCTGCTCAATCCATTGGCCAAAGGGGTATTCATGCTTGCAATAATCCAAATTTGATCCGTAATCGACACCAATAATTTGAAATTGAGGATGCCATTGTACTAGCTTAGTGGCGGTCCCACAGCCAATATCAATCATTGAATTGCACGAGAATTGACTACCTAAATATGAAGCGATTTGATATACCTGCGGCTGCCATATTACAGGATAATAATCGTAACAATATTGATTCTCTAATCGTTCTTCATAAGCTCTAGGAAGAAAAAAATCAACTGACTTCGCATTTCGTTCAAACGGTGTACTCACTCTAATTCATCTCCTTTTTATCAAATAAATCAATTAAAAATTAAATGGTATCACCAATATGAATATGTGGATCGAAAAAATAGGTGTGGACTTATTTCTGACAAAAAAGCTAGAACCTAGTTGGTTATCCAGTTCATTTCTGAATGATTGACATATTAATGTTATTAACTTGATAGTTGCAAAAAGATTGTCATGTCGTCAAGCATGTGGCTTATCTACCGTTGTTGCTTTAAAGCGAACCGCAAGATCAGGTTATTCATCCCTTTTAATTAGGAAGGTGTCCTTATGATTTGTTTCCTTATATTGGCTCATTACGCAGAGGACGTATTACAGGATCAAGTGAATAACATTCGTAGGCTAGTTCCGGGTTCTAAAGTGATTGTATACAACGGGGGACTCGATCCTGATTTCGGCAAAAACTGCTCAGTTGATGTTTGTCCTAAAAGCAGTTTTGTTCAAAAACCAAAGTTAGCGAGAGTACTCTACGATACGATGTGTTGGCTGGAAGAAATGGATGAAAACTATGATTATCTTGTCTACATTGATTCAGATATGCTGTTCATTAATGATGGATTCGAGGCTTATATTGAGAAACTGATGTTAAACCATGATTGCATAGCGCTTTATCTGCGGAAAATCGATGAGCTTGACCCTAATGCATGGTGGGGCCCAGCTCGTACGATGTGGCAGGAATGGGAACGCTGGAAAAGCTTCTTTGGAACTGATTATTTCATGGGTTGTCTGAACGCCATGCAGTTATTTCGGAAGTCAATCGTACAGAAGATGCTTTCATCGTTCAATTCCGATGAACTTGAAGAATTATTATTCCATACCGATGTATATGCGCTTGAGGAAATTGTTCACGTCACGTTAGCTGCTAGATGTGGGGCAAGATATCGGTCTTACCCCAAAGAATGTGAAGAGTATATGATCTTAGATCGTTCTTTAACTGTTGAAGATATCCAAGTTGCTATAACTAAAAAAGATGTCTATTTTGTTCATCCTATAAGTAGGGTTATAACCGATGAAGCAAGGGTTTGGATTAATCAAAACGTATAGAAAGGGGTACTCATGAGATCTAATGAGAAGTACGATGATCCGGCTATCTCTGTCGTTATAACCTGTTATAATTATGGCCAGTATGTTGAAGAAGCAGTGGCGTCTTGTTTGAATTCCACTTTTCAAGACTTTGAGATTATCATTGTTAACGATGGTTCTACGGACGCTTATACGCTAGAACTCTTGGAACGATGGAAAATACCGAAAACTAGAGTCATACATCAGCATAACCTAGGATTACCCGCAGCGCGAAATCGAGGAATTCGAGAGGCAAGAGGGAAGTATGTCTTTCCGCTGGATGCGGACGATAAGATCCATCCAACGCTATTAGAAAAAGGTTATTGGATAATGGAGACACGACCAAGTTTAGGATTTGTAACGACTTGGTTAAAGCATTTTGGAGACGAAGACTGGATTTGGAGACCACCTTCTTTTCATTTTTATCAACTTCTACAAGATAATATTGTGGTTGGGAACTCCCTGATTCGTAAATCAGCTTGGGAATCGGTTGGAGGTTATAATGAAAGTATGACTCAAGGTTATGAGGATTGGGATTTTTGGATCAAGTTATCAGCTGCGGATTGGCGTGGTTATCAAATACAGGAACCCCTTTTCTTGTACCGCAAGCACGGGAATACTATGCTGAAGCAATCTAATGTTCTCCGTATGGAGTTAACGAATCGGATCAAAGCTAATCACGCGAACCTTTACGAACCGGATAGGTTGGAGGAAATTAAAAAATTGAATTCTTCAACTTCTACCATTCCATGGAACAAGCCGTTTGTTTACGATGTGAAAAGAAGCTCATTGAAAAAGATTCATGTCTTGTTTATTATGCCTTGGCTTAAGGTGGGTGGAGCAGAGAAAGTTATACTTGATGTCATAAAATCGCTACCTAAAGACCTATTTGAAATATTGATTGTAACGAGTCTTGACGCTACCAATGAATGGGCTACACAGTTTGAAGAAGTTACTTCGGATATTTATTATTTAAACAACTATTTTACAAATAAAATGTCTATGGACAATATCGTTATTCACCTTCTTGAAACCCATGATATTGATATCGTTAATCTATGCAACAGCGAACTAGGGTATGATATCCTCCCTTCTTTAAAGAAAAAGTACCCTCAAATCATCTGTGTATCATTTTTACATGCATATGTACCTGATTTAGATTGGGATTACGTTCGTAAAGCCGTGGCTAAGGACGCGTATCTGGATCATCATATCGTCATTAAACAATCGATAAGGGATATTATGGTAAATAAGTTCTGCATTGACGAGGGTAAAATATCAGTAATTCCAAATAGTGTAAATACGACTTTGTTCTCACCAATCTCAAACGAAGTAGAAAAAAGTAAATTGAAGCAATCGCTTGGATTTTCTAAAGATTCGTTAGTCGTAAGTTTTTTTGGTCGTTTAGAAAGTGATAAAGATCCGCTTACATTTGTTCAAGTGGCTGAGAAGATATCGGAATTAGATAAGGATAACCGAATCCAATTTCTAATGGTGGGAACTGGACAGTTAAAGAAACATGTTATTCAGAAATTACAAGAAAGAATACCGAATCATAAGTACGTATACCTTGAGCATAGCGGTAACATTAACCAACTCTATAAAATTACAGATTTACTTATTTCTACTTCTCCTAGCGAAGGGCTTCCACTTGTAGGCCTGGAAGCGATGTCTACGAGTATTCCTGTATTAGCCTATTGTGTACCTGGATGGGAAGAACTTGTTCAAAATCATAAACATGGTAAACTCATACAGTGCTCTCAACATGGTGTCGAGGAAATGGCTATGTCTGCTATGGAACTACTACAGGATGATGGATTGAGAATGAAAATGGGCGAGCAGGGCAGAATTCATGTGAAAGAGTACTATGATTCTGCTTATTTATTAAACAAGTATCTCTTGTTGTATCAAAAATTGATCAAGGAATCAGGGTCAATATTCAACGCTGAGCAACTTGCGGAACTACCATGGCCCCCTCTTGTTAATGTTGTCATCACTTCTAATAATCCGGGGGCCTATTTATATCATGCGATCCGAAGTGTAATTAATCAATCATCGACTAGTTGGAGAATCATATTAGTCGATGATGCATCAACAGATGACAGCTTGAAGATTATTAGGAATTTACTGAATGATGCCCGTATTACACTTATTAAGAATGAAAGTAACCTCGGACAATCCAAATGTCTTAATATTGGGCTTTCGCTAACAGAAACTCCGTTTATACTTCAATTGGACGCAGACGACTGGCTTGAGTTGGATGCAATTGAAAGCCTCCTTTCGATTGCTACAGTGGAAGGCGTGTCTGAAGACATCGCTGTATTCGGTGGGAATTTACGAATCGTTGATGAAATACATGGAACGACGGGGGAGTTGAAAGGATCTTCGTATACTGACAAGCTGGACTTTCTATTTGCCAGACAGTCGCTTTGGCCTCGATTCTATCGAACATCAGCGCTACGGGAGATTGGAGGATGGCCGACAGACGACCAGTATGAAGGTCGCTATATGGAGGATAAAAGGATATTAATTAAATTAATGGAAAATTATGAAATATATTCAATCGATAAAATGATTTACAATCATAGAAGACATGATGCGAATCTTTCGAATAATGTTCAACAAATGTCAGAAATATATGAACAAACCATTGTGAATACGATTGAGGGCTGGTCCACTTCCTTAAAGCCAGTCTTTGGTAATGATCCTCATGGATACCGAGAATTGCTTTGTATAACCAAGGCGGAGAATCAGGAACGGATCAAAAGACTATTAATTGATAACCGATCCCCTCAAGGTGTAGAGGTGAATCCCAAAAATGAAGCTAGAACTAAAATAAGAAGGAAGAAGATATACAGATATAGCAACACGATGAACAAGATTAAGAAAAAGATAAAAATAAAGGAAAAGAAAAAGATAGAGATAAATAAAAAGATAAAAATAAAGAAAAGGAAAAAGATAGAGATAAAGAAAACAAAGAGAGAAAATCGATAATCTTATAAATCAAGGATTCATGGAAGTACTATAATTGTTTGAGTTACTCTTTTGCCCACATCCGAATCATTCCTGCAGCATATATTGTAGTACGCTAAGGAGGGGGACTCGGTGTCGATATTAGTTACTGGAGGAGCTGGGTACATTGGTAGTCATATCAGTGTTGAATTACTAAATTCTAATTATGATGTCATCATAATAGATAATCTATGTAACAGTAAGATTGAAACAATTCGAAGGATTAAGGAGATAACTGGAAAGGGACTTAAGTTTTATCATAAGGACTTATTGGATCAAAATAGTCTAGACTTACTATTTCAAATGAATAACATCGACGCCGTTATACATCTGGCTGGTTTGAAAGCCGTTGGAGAATCAGTGCAGTTTCCTCTCATGTATTATCGCAAAAACATCGTTAGCACGATGAATTTATGTGAAGCAATGCAAACGCACAATGTAAAGAGGTTAGTTTTTAGTTCATCGGCAACTGTATATGGAGCCGCAGCTCGTGTCCCCATTCAGGAGGACGAGATCATACAACCGACAAATCCTTACGGGCGTACGAAAGCAATCATCGAGCAAATGTTGTATGACCAGTATACATCGGATAAAAGTTGGAGTATTGCTATACTACGTTACTTTAATCCAATCGGTGCACATGCTAGCGGGCTAATAGGGGAAGATCCCAAGAGCATCCCTAATAATTTGTTACCATATATTAGTCAGGTCGCTAGTGGCAAACTAAAAAAATTAAATATATATGGTAGGGACTATCAGACACCTGATGGGACGGGGATTAGAGATTATTTACACGTAACAGACCTCGCCAAAGGCCATTTACGCGCACTAGAGAAGGTAATGTCCAGTACAGGCACAGATACCTATAATCTAGGAACGGGAAACGGATATAGTGTTTTAGACATGATTTTAGTCTTTGAAAAAATATCTGGTATTCCGATTCCTTTTCAATTTGTAGAAAATAGGCAAGGGGATGTAGCGATTAGCTTAGCAAGTCCAGAAAAGTCCAAGATAATATTGGGTTGGGCTGCTGAGAAAGGAATCGAAGAAATGTGTAGGGATGCTTGGCATTGGGAGCTAAATAATTCAAGTGAATAAGGCAGTAGTTTGATAAAGGAGACTTCCAGTGGTCATGGCAGTTTCCTTTTTACGTCCAACGATTTTCAGTACCGACAGTTAATTCGCTTGTTTTTAACTCCATAGTGTCAAACGCGCAAAAAAGGTAGCTATGTCATCAACAAAACGAGTAAGGGATGCTTTAAAGTCCTTACTCGTTTTGTTTTTGTTGTGATCACATCAGGGATTAACTTAATCACCATGCTAATCCTTATTTGTTTCCAACGAATTAATTGCTCACCAAAGATTACTCTGGTGTTCCTTTTGCAAGAGGATCAAATTTGTTACGTTCTTCAGCGTAAATAGCTTCTTTCTCAGCTTGCTTCCGGTGAGCAATACGGCTACTAGCTGCAGCTGCAACTGCACCTACAATATCATCAAGGAAGGTATGCACTTGTCCTGATGTTTTATCATTAAGTCTTTCTAACACGCCAGGTTTCAACTTGTCGACATATCCGTAATTCGTAAATCCGATACTTCCATACACATTGACGATAGAAAAGGCTAATATTTCATCCACGCCATAAAGCCCTTCGTCATTGACTAGCATCTCCTGTAATGGGGAGATTAACTTACCCTCTTCTGCTAATACATCTAATTGGATTCCTGTTAGGACAGCATTCTGGACTTCACGTTTGCTTAGGACCATCTCAACATTATGCACGCATTCCTCGATCGTTAGCGTAGGATAGTACTTTTTTTGTAGCAACATGACGAGTTCAGCAATTTCAAGAATATTGACACCTCGTTTATGAAGCCATTCAAAAGTTGTATCTGAAACTGCTTTGCTATTCAAATAATATGGATTGTGTACATCTGTCATAACCCAACACCTCATTCTTTGTAATGTGATGAAAATTTTCTTTTCCAGTTATTTTTTAGAAAAGGGCTCGTATATATACTAGTACAAACTATATCTAAAATCGTTAGGGAGGTACATAGATTATGTCAAAAAAAATGAAGATTCGCAGCATCTCTGCTGTTGGATTGTTAGCTGTTCCTATTATATTATCTGGATGCGGAGGTTTTACTAAACAATCGATGGACATTGATCCACCACCGGCTCAAATTGAAGCGGAAATGCTACAGGCTGTGAATGGTAGTATTACGCCGACACAACAAGGTACTGCGTTGACACCAACGTCCACTGTCTATTTAGCGGATCAATACGGACTTTTAGCTCCGGTGTCTTTAGGACTTCCACCATTAGAGAATAAAGATAATATGCTCCTCCGTCAATCTCTTGAAGTCATGGTCAAAGACGGACCTTATGCAGCATACTTGCCAGAAGGTTTTAATGCCGTATTACCTAAAGGTACTGAGGTGAAGACGGTCACGATTGAGAAAGAGAAAAAGCTTGCAGTTGTAGAATTTAACAAATCATTTACGCAATATGATGCACAGAATGAACGGAAAATGTTAGAAGCTGTAACGTGGACCCTCACGGGTAATTCTAATATCAATCAGGTTCAATTCTGGGTAGATGGGGAGAAAATTACCGAGATGCCTCTCCAGCATACTCCACTCGATCAACCACTTGGTAGAAGCATGGGAATAAATTTGGAAAAAGGGAACGGGGCAACGTTTACCCGCTCTAGCGCTGTAACGGTATATTTCTCTTCTGAATCACCTGCGGGCGTACAATACTATGTGCCTGTAACTAGGCTAGTGGAACCTGGACAGGATACACTAAAGGCAGCGCTTCATGAACTTATTCGTGGTCCACAACCAAGAGGAGGCTTAGAGCAGGTTATGACATCAGCTACTTCCTTAGAATCAGTGAAGATAGCGAAAGACGGTACAGTCACAGTATCTCTCAAAGAAGATATGTTTATTAAGGGGGAGAAGATTCCTTCTCAATTACTGCAGTCTGTCGTATTAACCGTTACAGAAAATGTAGGAGGCAATAAGGTTAAAATACAAATGAATGGTGATTCTAAAGTTGTAAGTGATGATAATAATAATTACAGTGAGCCTGTATCGAGACCACAGTATATTAACGAAATACCCATTTAAGAGCGATTCCTCCTTCAAAAGGTGCTTTTATTCCTACACTTTGATAAAATAAGGTTTGCAAAATAGGGACGCTAATGATGTAGGAGGCAGATAATAGTGAGATCAAACGGACGGAATAACGATCAACTTCGTACAATGAATATAACAACAAATGTGAATAAATACGCGGAAGGTTCTGTGTATATAGAAATGGGAGATACTAAAATACTCTGCACAGCAACTGTAGATGAGAAAGTACCTCCATTCTTAAAGGGGCAAGGAAAGGGCTGGGTAACAGCAGAATATTCCATGTTGCCTAGAGCAACTCATTCACGTAATCAACGTGAGGCCAATCGTGGTAAGCTAACGGGTCGTACTATGGAAATTCAACGCTTAATTGGGAGAGCCCTTCGTTCCGTAGTGAATTTACACGCTTTAGGTGAACGTACGATCACACTCGATTGCGATGTCATTCAAGCAGATGGGGGTACTCGTACGACCTCTATAACAGGATCCTTTGTAGCGCTCTGTATTGCGGTTAACAAGATTGCTCAGCAGCATAAACTGCCTGTATTCCCAATTACTGATTATTTGGCTTCGGTTAGTGTAGGCGTTGTAGGTGGCCGCACGTTGCTAGATCTGAATTATGAAGAAGACTCCAAGGCTAAAGTGGATATGAACCTGGTAATGACAGGAAGTGGACAATTCGTTGAGCTACAAGGAACGGGTGAAGAAAGTCCATTCTCACGTCAGGAATTAGATTCATTACTTCAGATTGGGGAACAAGGTATCCGCGACATTATCACATACCAACAAGAAGTACTCGGTCCGATTGCTCTTCTTATTGGTTCTGGTACAGTAGGAAAAGGAGTCTAACATGAAGCTAGATCAAGATATCGTCATTGTTGCGACTAAAAACAAAGGGAAAGTCAGAGAATTCGAACATGCTTTTGCACAGCTTGGTAAGCAAGTGAAAAGTATGTTTGACTATTCGGATTTACCAGATGTCATTGAGGACGGACTTACTTTCGCAGAGAATGCTCTTAAGAAAGCTAAGACCGTTGGTGATGCATTGGGACTGCCCGTGCTTGCTGATGATTCAGGTCTATGTGTAGAGGCTTTGGATGGACAACCGGGTGTATACTCCGCTCGTTATTCGGGTGAGCATGCAACTGATCAGTTGAACAACGAGAAGCTATTACAAGAGCTGGGACAATTGAAGTTGGGTGAAGATACAGAACAGTCCTTATTAAGCCCGGCAAGCTTCATTTGTTCCTTGGTACTGTACAACCCTTCTTCAGGTGATCATATCGAGACGAATGGTTCCGTGTCCGGCTGGATCACTTCAGATGTAGCGGGTGTTGGGGGATTTGGTTATGATCCACTCTTTTATCTTTCACAGTATGATAAAACAATGGCTGAGCTATCATTAGAAGAAAAGCAGTCCATTAGTCATCGTGGTGTAGCGTTACGTGAGTTAATAGCGCAATTGAAGAAATAAAGGGATAGTTTAAGCCGAAGTGTATGACAAAGTTATAACTAAATAATAAAAAGGCTGCCTTTGGGCAGCCTTTTTATTATTTAGCGAATGGATACGTGATATGTGCGGAGCCAATAATCAACTTGAGCCAAATAGGCGAATAACTGTGGACCTGACATCAATTGACCGAACCATGGCAGATTCGAAGAAGCATCTGGGGAAGTGGCTATTTCTCGAATTTTGGCAACATCTATGAGGGGGAGTAGTGGAGACGTAGGGTCATCTAGAATGGTGAGTAATTGTTGCTTCACAGTTTTAAGAAAATTAGGATTGTGTGTTTTGGGATAGGGACTCTTTTTACGATAGAGAACATCATCAGGGAGTACACCTTCTAAAGATTTACGAAGGATACCCTTCTCACGATCACCTGTCATTTTGATGTCCCATGGAATATTCCATACATATTGTACTAATCGATGGTCACAATAAGGAACACGTACTTCTAGTCCAACGCCCATACTCATTCGATCCTTACGATCCAGTAATGTAGGCATGAAGCGCGTAATATTAAGATAGGACATGACTCGCATCTTAGCCTGTTGGGCGGTCTCACCTGCAAGCTTAGGTACTTCATTAACAGCTTCTGAGTATTTGTCACCTAAGTAATCAAGCGGAGAAATCCAATTCCTAATTTCAGGAGATAAAAGACTCGCTCTCATATCAGGAGCAACTGCCCAAGGGAATGTTCCAGAATTCAACATTTCTTCACGGTGAAACCAAGGGTAACCACCAAATATTTCATCAGCTGCTTCACCAGAAAGAGCAACGGTAGCCTCTTTTTTGATTTCTTTGCAGAATAAATAGAGAGAGGAATCCACATCAACCATTCCTGGTAAATCACGTGCCCTTGTTGAGGCGTCAAGCGCACCTACTAACTCAGGAGTATCAATCTCAATATAGTGATGCTTGCTTTTAAGCTCATCGACCATTCGTTTTATCCAAGGCGCATCTGCCCCTGGTTGGAATGTATGTGATTTGAAATGTTTATTATTATCCACGTAATCAACAGAATAGGTGTGTAGTTGGCCTTGCCCTGAACGACGATAGTAGTCAACAGCTAATGCAGATAATGCACTGGAATCTAATCCACCTGATAAAAGTGTACATACAGGTACATCAGATATTAATTGACGTTCAAGTGTATCTTGAAGTATTTCCCTTAACTTAAGCGCAGTAGTAGCCTCATCATCTTCATGTATATAGCTTTCTAGCTTCCAATAGGCGTAGGTACGAAGCCCAGAACGGTTAAAGATCATGGCGTGCCCAGGACGAAGCTCATTTACATTCCGGTACACCCCGTGTCCGGGTGTGCGCGCGGGTCCAATAACAAAAATTTCTGCTAACCCTTCAGGACCAACAATAGGTTCCACTTTAGGATGCTGTAGAAGTGCTTTGGGTTCGGAACCAAAAATTAGCGTATCATCGATATGACTATAAAAAAGTGGTTTAACACCTACTCTATCGCGTGCAAAAAAGACTTGTTGTTGCACGCTATCCCATATTCCAAAGGAGAAAATACCATTGAAACGATCAACACAATCGGGTCCCCACTCCATATAAGACACCAACAATACCTCAGTATCGCAACGAGTACGGAACTGATACCCACGATTGCGTAGTTCTTTCGTAAGTTCTGCTGCATTATATAGTTCGCCGTTATAAACAATGGCGTATACGTCATCATCTTGATGTATGATCATAGGTTGAGCACCATTCTCAGGGTCAATGACGCTCAGTCGTCGATGTCCAAAAGCACAAGGATTTGAGATCCATGTTCCGGATGCGTCAGGTCCGCGCTTATCTAAGCTATCAGTCATCTGGACGAGTAATTGCGAATCCTGTGTTAAATCGCCGTTCCATTGTATAAATCCTGTTATTCCGCACATGACGGTTCATCCTCTCCTTGTCGGTTGTCCATATCTGTCCTTTCTTTTACCAAAGTCATATAGAATATGCCGAAGGAAGGCATAAAATGTCTGTCCTTTAAGGAAAACTATAGGCGAGTACAAAGTTCGAAGAGTCAAAAAAAGGGGGAAGTTGTCGTGAATAAACATAAGTATTTTGTATCCGTACATGGAAGATCCGTTCTATTGGACAGAGGTGCGACGACTTATGAATGGGAAATCGAAGCGACAGAAGAACAAGCACAGGAAATTAGGGATTTGATGGGCTTAGTAAAGGAGAACGAAGAAAATGCTTTTCTAGGATTTGTATTTCCGTGGCCAGATGAGCCGGAACGTGTTGTAAATGTGACATATCAGAATGCACTTGATGATGTATATCAGAGAATTTATGAGTATGGGTCGATCGATACTCGCAAGCAGATGAAGGAATCAGGTGTGAACGCATTTCGCCATTCATATGACGGATAGTAACAAAGCATCCAAATAATATTACTCATATCCGCCCCTCGGTGTAACCATACTAAATACATAGGAGGTGATAACGATGGCGGAAAAATTCAAAAAAAATAAAGGGAACAAATATGCACATAATAGTGAATTTGCCGAAGAGGTAGTAGCGAAGAATGCAGCTATGCATACAGAAGATAAAACAAATTGGCGTCGTGGGAATAAATAAGAAATACACGTAATAGATATAAGAATGAAATAATTTTTAAATTAGGTATTGATTTATTCTAGGGATGCGTTATAATAAATAACGCACCCTTTTTAAAAGATATGAATTTAAAAATCTTATCATGATTATGTCTTAGTAGCTCAGCTGGATAGAGCAACGCCCTTCTAAGGCGTCGGTCGGGGGTTCGAATCCCTCCTGGGACGTTACAAAAAAAGTTCTCCTTTATGGAGAGCTTTTTTTTATGTAACAGGGGGTAGGAACCCCCGTAGGGGGCGTCGGAGCATAAGCATCGTTAGCATACGCTTCGCAGTCTCGATCAAAGGGAGAGTATCCCTCCTGGGACATGCAATAAGACATTTTAGAAAATTCAAGAAATTTATAAACCGCTAGAAACGTTGTACTAACAACGTTTCTAGCGGTTTATTGTTTTTGGAGAAGTCGTTAGAAAACGATAAAAAGAGAAATCAGTATACTCAAATTTAACTCGATCACTTCCTCGAAAGTACGATTGCACTCTCACATCACGTATACGAAATTCTTTAATGATGTGTACATAATATTTCAATGTAGTGTCAATATCTTTAGCTTCTTTTTTATGATTGACTTTATTAGGGAGTCTTTTTGACGCACCTGATTTTTGACTCAATCGTTGTATTTGTGCAAAATGTAGTTGGATATGTGCATTGAGATCGTTATATGGAAAGAATACAATGAGAGTTAGGCGGAGTGATAATGATTATCATTGATAAATATATTTATTTCGTTACAACTAGTAACTAGAGGAGTGAGCATATAATATGGCGGTGCAAACAATAGGAAGTATACGGAAGATACGTTGGCTGGTCGTACTGCTGGCCATTATGGTAAGTTTGGCAGGCTGTGGCGATGCAAAGGAAACATCGACGAATGAAGAAAAAAATAAGCAAGAAAACAGTGATACAAGGAAGGTTAATGATGCTTTTGGCGAAGTAGAAGTTCCTGTCAAACCGAAGAGAGTAGCAGGCATTTACTTAGAAGATTATATGTTGGCGTTGGGTGTGGAACCGATTGTGCAATGGTATCATCCAAGCTGGGGTAAACAAGATTATTTAGGACTGACGGATGTTCCGTTATTCGATATCACGGGCAGTTTGGAGGCTATGATTGAAAATAACCCTGACTTAATTATATTGAACGGGGGAATGGATGATAGTTATCAATTGTATTCCAAAATCGCTCCTACTTATCGCCTGCCTGATGAAGTGATTGGGAATGCAGAAGAAACGCTAAAAACAGTTGCTGATTTACTCGGCATTCCAGAGAAGGCTACTAGCGTATTAGAAGACTATAAACAGAAGATTACCGATACCAAAGAGAAGTTAGAAGAGGCTATTGGCCGCCAGACCGTTGCGGTCGTGCGCCTCGATGTCGGGGACAAGCCGGAGCTGCGTCTGTTCGGTCTGAATAATGCATATACAGGTAGTATTTACAGAGACCTTGGTTTGGAGCCGTTCCCGTGGGTGAAGAACATCGAGGCCCACGATGTTATTTCACAAGAAAAAATACCGGAGCTTACTGCTGATCATATTATCATCTTCCCCTCTGATGGTACATGGGACTCCAAGTCCAATGAGAAGGCGGTTGCCCTGCTTGATGACCCATTATGGAAAAACATCCCCGCTGTCAAGAACGGCCATGTTTATCAACTGGAACGATCGCATTGGCAATCAGGGGCGATTACAGCGAATACGATGAAAATGGATGATTTGCTGAAATTTTTAGTGAAGTAAATAGCTTTAGAAATGTTACAAATAAGAAAGCTCTTTAGGTTTTATTGAAGAGCTTTATTTTTTGCGTTACACTAGTAATATTGATTCTCATTATCAAAGGAGGGGCATGATGAGTATTGAGGTAGCATCTTCCTGCTGCCCGTCCATCATTTATATGATGACAGGCATCCGGTATCTCCAATTGGACGTATTGACTAGCGAGGAATTTATTGGGGCTGAGGAGTACATGCTGTTTGCTGTTACGGATGGCATAGCAGAAATAGATACTGGGCATGGTACTCAGGAAATAGTCAGAGCAAGTCTGGCTATTGTGGAACCAGATCAAGCCATTCATATCCATACATATAAAAACAGTATCTCTTTCTACGTTATTACGTTTAAAGCGATTCGGATTCCAGATTTGAACACCTCGGAGCATAAACAACAGCAAGCTATTTTTCCGTATAAGGGTATCTGGAACCGCGTACCGTTCGCACGATGCATTGATTTGCTGGAGGAGATTTACTTGCATAGTCACGATAAAGAAGAATTCATGCGGTTTTTCAATCATGTGCGGTTTGAGGAATTCCTTCGCTATGTGCTACAGCAAAATAGTAGTTTGGCCCCCGTACGGGATTTGAAGAGTGCTGTGAAAAGCTCAATCGATTATTTAAGTGATAACTACGCTGAGCAAGTGACAGTGGCGCAGTTGGCTGCGGATGTGGATGTGTTCCCATGGCAATACTCGCAAATGTTCAAGGAGCTTACAGGTCAAATTCCACTTAGTTTTGTAAATAAACTACGGATCGACCATGCGAAGCAGCTACTCTTAAAAACAGAGGATCGAATTCATGAGATTGCCCAATATGTAGGCTTTAACAATGAATTTTATTTTAACCGCCGTTTTAAGAAGTCGGTCGGAGTGGCTCCAGGTCAGTATCGTAAACAACAGCGAAGTACGGTGCGTGTTGTGTCTCTATATATGGAAGATTTATTGATCACATTAGGTGTTATTCCTGTTGTGCAATGGTCTCATCCCGGATGGGGGCGGCAAGAATATCTTGGACTGAAGCATGTTCCGACATTTAATGTTTTGCAAGATAGCTATGAATCACTTTCAGAGTACGAGCCGGATCTAATTATTGCACGTAGAAGTGATTACGAGCTTCGTACGAATCAATATGAGCAATGCAAGAAATTCTTGGATACCGATGTCATTATACATGATGATATGGACTGGCATTCAACATTACGAACGCTAGCGGAACGGTTGGAACGGGTTGATCAGGCGGAGTATGCCATCCAGCAATATGAGGATAAAGTATCCAGGGCAAGAAAATTATTGTCCGGCTCAATGAGGAATCGGACGTATGTCTTTTTGCGTATTGCAGCCGATTGCATCAGCGTCGATCAGAAATATACGAAGCCATTTCTATGGAAGGATTTAGGTATAACTCCCCATCCGATGGTACAGGCGTTAACCCATGAAGCAGGTAGACAAGGCGTAACGTGGGAATGGTTGAACGGGTTAGATGCGGATTATATTTTCTTTGCGTTCGATAAATGGCATGAACACGTAGCAGGATCAGAAAGGCAGCAGATTGATCATCCCATGTGGCAAACAATTCCCGCCGTTCGAAATCGCCGTGCGTTCGAAGTTGACTTTATGACATGGATGAACCAAGGTCAACTCCTTGCCAATAGCAAAAAAATTGATGATGTTCTGAGAATGGTAGCACATTAAAGGTTCAAAATTGACTGCAAGAGGTTCGGATTTTGTTAAACCTTAATGCCATATTGAAATGGATACCACATAGGGTACTCAATTATAGACGCAAAGAAGCCACAGTTGTCGTAGCTGCGACAACTGTGGCTTCTTTGTGTTTGAAAATAGTTGTGAAGGCAAGCTCTAAAAGAGATTGAAGGAAAGTTTCATCAAAATGAAGTAATAAACGCCCTATTACTTGCTCGCTAATCGAGAATGCGAGGGCCTTCAATTGTTAGCTTATGACAAAGCAACCAAGGCATAGCGAATACACTTATTATTTCAGAAAAAAGGTGAAAAGCCATGTGTCCAATATTTCAAGTGAAATGAATATGCAAGATCGGACAAATGCTGTTGTGTTTGCACTTAAAAATGACTGGGTGTAAACGATAAACTAAATTGGCTCTTAAGCTCTTTTGGTGAGTGCATCTTTTCAACGTTTTCCGGGTAAAGGAATACTAAAACGGAAAGGTTGACAATGATCAATATCATCATAATTTATCTCCCTTGTTTCACAGGTATTCTATTTAATAAGGGGAATGGCTAGGACTTCTATGCTAGCTTCTTCAACGCGGCTTCTGCCAGCAAAGCGAAATAACGTGAAGTGGGTAATAATGCTTCTTCATCTACATCAAACTGAGGATGATGTAGCCCATAAGCCCCATTGGTTCCGATATTGACGAAGGCTCCAGGGATTTGCTGGAGGTAGAAGGAGAAATCCTCACCACCCATTCGTGGAGATAAATCAAGCACCTTATAGTCTGCAAGGGCTGCAATTTCTTTGGTAAAGTCCGCCCAATTCCCATCGTTAACTGTGGCTGGAGGACCTGGATACCAATGTAATTCGGCTTCTGCTCCAGCGGCAGCTGCGATTCCATTAATAATCTGCTTTATTTTCTCTGGGATGAGATGTCGAATTTCTTCATTATAGGTTCTCACTGTTCCTTCTAACTCAACAGCTTCAGGTAATACGTTCCAGGTATTTCCACCGCAGATTCTTGTCACGCTGACAATCACAGGTTCAGTAGCACTTGTGATTCGGCTGGCAATGGTCTGTAACGAAAGGATAATTTGTGCAGCTGTCACGATGCTGTCTACACCGTTCTCAGGGTAGGCAGCATGGGCTCCTATACCTCGAATCGTTATTTCAAACCGATCAACGCCAGCTGTTAAAGCACCTGTCCGAGTTCCAAATGTTCCAACGGGTAAGTCAGGGTTATTATGCAGACCAAAGATGGCGGATACGTCATTAAGACCACCTGAGGCTAATACGGATGTTGCACCATGTCCTGTTTCTTCAGCGGGTTGAAACAAGACACGAACGGTGCCGGTCAACTCCGCTTCGCGAGCTTTCAATAAATAAGCTGCACCGAGGATTGCTGCCGTGTGGAAGTCATGACCACAAGCATGCATTTTTCCATCAATCTCTGAAGCAAATGGCAAATTGGTCTGTTCTTTAATGGGTAAGGCATCGATATCACAACGGATAGCCACTATTGGACCTTCACCCGAACCAATTTCAGCGATTAATCCGGTAGCTAGTGGAACATCGAGAATGCGAATGTTCGCTTCAGTCAGCCATTCACGGATCTTTGCGGTCGTTTTATATTCTTCATTTGATAATTCAGGTTCCTGGTGAAGATTACGTCGAACTTCGATTAGGTGTTGAGATAAGGCTTGTTCTGAAGCTACATTTTTTAAATTAGGCACATTAGTCATGGGATAGTCCTCATTTCTTTAGGTTATATAACCGTAATAATCACTTATCTATATTATAATTCAAAGTTATCCGATAAGAATTTTTAGTTTGTATGGTACTCCTTTTATAGATCACTTGTCAATACAATTGAAGAATTTAGTGGGGAACATCAAAGGTTCTAGTATTAGTCATTTGTATGTTCCTTCTATATAGAAGGTATTAATTTATATGAATAGTAATTGGAATATAAAAAAATATTCATTTTACATTACCATAACATTCCAGTGGTTCAGATTTAACACTTATATACGACAATGAACCTATAGCTTTTATGACAAGAAAAGGGTGAATCTAATTGAAAAACGGTAAATTAATGACGATTATGGTCGCAACTACACTAGTTACATCCGCTTTAGCAGCTGGAACGGCAGGAGCAGCAAGTGCCAAGCCTACAAGTCAGACCGTGAAGAAAGCAGTAGCCAAAAAAGCAGAAGCATACAAAGTAGTCGATTCATCTTTCAACGTGAATGGTACGAACGTTACTTTGAAATCTATTCTGGTTAATCAAAATCCGCTGTATGCGGTAAGTGATCTTGCGAAGGTGTTGAATGCTACAGCAACACTCTCCAAAGGAACGATTACAATAACGGATGCCAAATCTCTTCATTCGGTTAGCATTCAACCACAGTCACTGAAATATTTAGTGGATAGCGCGAATCTTACATTTAAGACTGCACCGATCACTCAAGATGGAAGGACATATGTTGAACTTAGTGCAGTGGTAGGAGCGCTAGGTGGCGAAGTGATTACAGGGCAGACTGATAAAGTGAATCATATCCTAAGTGCAAAAAGACTTAGTGGAGCATTTGATACGCTTCATTGGGACGCAACTGGAAATATCGTAGTAACGAAAGAAGATGGAGAGACAGCTCAACTTTACAAGCTTAACAAATCAACCTATGGATCTGAGTTGTTGTCTACTTCTGCTAGTGAAGGTTCAATGACAGTTTCACCTAATGGGCAGTTGGGAGCATTCATTGACGATAACAATCTGCTATCCCTTTTGATGATTAGTAGCGGGCAAGTTCAAGTCCTCGGTTCTGATACATCAGTCAAAACAGATTTGAGATGGTCTGCTGATAACAAAAAGGTATATTTCATTCAAGGTGACAAACAAGAGAAAATTTCCTACATAAGTCTAGACACAGGCAAAATCACGCAAGTATTAGCGGATAAAGTAGAGAATAAGTCTGATGTTCGTGTATCTTCTGATGATACGAAGATCGTCTATATCGTAAATATTACGGGTGTTGCTAAAACTGATAAAGACAGCACAGAGGAATCGTTAACGATCGATTACTCTGATGCAGGTGCACAACTCTTTTCTCTTGATATCGCTACAAAAGATGCTAAACCCGTTCAATTAACGAAGAGCAATGATAATAAGTTATATCCTGCACTATTAAGCGGTGGCAATGTCGTTTATATGAGCGCTGATGCAGATAATGTAAGTGCGACTAACGTAATAAAATTAGTTACAGCTGATGGGAAGTCTCAGGATTTAGTTAGTAATATTGATGTTACGTTTGAAGATGTCTCTTATGACGGAGTTATCATTGTAGTTGGAATTGCTAAAGACGGAAGTACAAAAGTGATTAAGGTTGATGCAAGCGGAACGCAAGCAGAACTATTCAGCACTACGAACGATATTTCGGAAGTCGCTCTTTCGCCAGATGGTACACAATTGGCAGTTATCTCCGATGGTAAAGTAATCGTAATTACGAACGGTCAACAAATTCAGCTTACACAATAAAATGAGGTTTAAATGAGAGGGGTTTTTTAAGTGAAATTATTCAAAAAAATATCATTAGTAGCAGTTACATCCGTTATGTTGGTGTCATCAGCTCTAGCCGGTGCAGCTTCAGCAGCTCCAAGTCAACTGAGTGGAAAAATTACAGTAAATGGTTCAACGGCACTATTGCCATTGACACTTCAAGCTGCGAAAGAATTCCAAAAATTGAATCCTAAAGTGAAAGTTGCTGCTTCCGGTAAGGGATCTGTTACTGGTCCACAAGCAGTGAAGAAAGGCATTGCTGACATTGGTGCTTGTGACTGGGATGCAAGTATGGATGTTCCTGGATTTAAAGCCTTTTCTGGTCAAGTAGCTAATAAAGTAGCGGTGATTCCTTTTGCTACAGTCGTTAACAATAATGTACAAGTTACTGATCTTTCCACGGAGCAATTGAAAGGTATTTACTCAGGTAAAATCACGAACTGGAAAGAGGTTGGTGGAGATAGTGCAGATATCGTTGTCATCACCCGCGCTTTCGGATCAGGTACTCGTGTAAATTATCAATCTAAAGCACTTAATGGTGGAGACATCACAAAGAAAGAAAAGAACTATAAAGAAGTAGGATCAAGTGGTGACATGAAAACAGCTGTTGCTACTACACCGAACTCTATCGGATATATTGACCTTGTGTATGTGACAAGTGATTTGAAGGCTGTGAAATTTAATGGCGTAGCAGCATCAACAGATAATGTTATTAATGGTAGTTACAAAATATGGGCATATGGCTACTATATGACTAAGGGTCAACCAACAGGCGCAACGAAAGCTTTCATTGAATATGTTCAAAGCTCCAAATTCCAACAAAGTTCATTGAAGAAATTGAAATTCATTCCGATTTCTGCAATGAAATAAGGATTGTAAAGTGAAAGGAAAGATCATTATGCAGCCAGCTCTAGGAACATTGGAGCTGGCTGCTTTCTGGGAGGAATATGATGGGTACGCCTGCACAACCATTCGCGACTAAAGATGAATTGCTACCTAAACCTATAGGCTCAAACCGGTTTAACAGATATGCGAGGGTGCACTTTACCAATAAGATGTTCAAATTTTATGCGCTCTTCAGCATATTTGCTCTATGTTTTGTGCTGGGACTTGTTATTTTCTTCATTGGAAAGACAGCACTGCTGACATTTCAACATGTCTCTGTTGCAGAATTCTTCTTCTCTTTCGATTGGACACCTGAGGAAGGGCGCTTCGGAGCGGCTCTGTTTATCATTAATACACTATCATTGACAGGTCTTACTCTCTTGATTGCAGTGCCTATATCCGTAGGTATGGCTATTTTGATCGCTGAGATTGCACCGACTTGGTTTAAGAATATAGTGCGCCCTGTACTTGATCTATTGGTAGGTATTCCATCTATTGTATACGGTTATTTGGGATTGACGGTGCTCATACCCTTTCTTCGTGAAATAAGTGGTGAGAACCTTGGGGATGGTCTGCTTGCAGCAGCGCTGGTTCTAACTCTAATGATCCTACCTACGATATGTAGAATTAGCGATGACGCAATCTCTTCGGTACCCAAGAAATACCGTGATGCTGCATACGCTATGGGATCTACACGTATCCAAGTTATTATGAAGGTGATATTACCAGCAGCGGGCAGAGGGGTAGTTGCGGCAATTATTATGGGGATGACGCGTGCTATCGGTGAGACAATGGCTGTTGTGATGGTTATTGGAAATACAGCGCAGTTAGCTAAGTCATTCTTCTCCCCTACTTCAGTATTGACGAGTAATATTGTTATGCAAATTTCGAATGTCGATTTTGATTCTCCTTGGAACTATGCATTGCATATGATGGCATTCTTGTTACTACTCATATCATTTGCTCTTATCTTATTCATACGCTTTCTAGGTAGAAAGGGAGGGGATGTCACATGAGTGGTTTTACGAGAACTCCGAAAATAACTCGTTCAATTAGGCTGAACAAAATAGCAACGGGTGGTTTTTATACGCTAGGAGTCTTAGTTCTAATGCTTATATTTTGGCTTCTCTATACGATTCTAAGCAAGGGATTGCCTAGCTTGTCATGGGGCTTCCTGACGAAACTTCCTGAAGAAATGGATGTTGGCGGTGGAATTGGCCCTGTGTTATTTAATTCATTCTATATTCTAGGGATTTCATTAGCCCTATCCATCCCTATAGGGATCGGAGCTGGGATCTACATGGCTGAATATGCTCCCAAGAATAAGTTTACCGAAGTATTGCGGATATGTGTCGAAAGCTTGGCTTCTGTTCCTTCTATTGTATTTGGGATGTTAGGTTTAGCTATCTTTGCCTCTTATTTTCAAGTGGGACTTACCATATTAGGTGGGGCTGTCAGTCTGGCCTTTCTAAATCTACCAATGCTTGCTCGTGTCACAGAAGAATCTATTCGAGCTGTACCGGTTGATGTTCGTAACGCTTCATATGCACTAGGGATGACAAAATTCCAGTGTATTCGCACTGTCGTGCTACCTATCGCTATGCGGGGGATTGTTACGGGTATTTGTTTGGTAGCGGGCAGGGCATTTGGAGAATCAGCCGTCATCCTCTTAACTGCGGGTCTAAGTACCTCAGGGGAGATGTGGGACTTTAATCTCTTCTCGCCTGGAGAGACGCTTGCCGTACATCTATGGTATGTACAATCTGAGGCCATCGTGGAGGATGCCAAGCAGATCGCAGATCGATCAGCAGCTGTGTTAGTCATCGTTGTGCTGCTTATTAATCTTCTATTCCGAATTCCATTATGGATAAGCAACCGTAAATTGAAGATGTAGTAAGCTTATTTCATCTCGCAAATAGGCTGATCCTTCAGGTCGGATATGACCTGAGGGATCGGCCTATTTGATTATGATCTCTACATAAAGATTATATGAAACATTCTTTAACATTTGATTAAATGTAAATATTTGATAAGATACGATAAAGGCCTCCTTACACGAGGTCTATATTTTTATGGAGGGATTAATATGGGTAAGTATTATCGTGGTTTAGAAAGGGAGAAGTTTCTTACAGGGGGTGAAATCTACTATGAACCATAGTGCCCTCCTTCAAGGTTCCAATACCCAATTAGTGAATCAGCTTGTATTCTTTGATGAAGAGAAGCAATCCTTCTTGAAGAAATATATACCTGATGATGCTAAAGAGCGAAATAAGGTTGATCAAGTTCTTAATATGTATACGGCCTCACTTGAGAATATTATTGCTGAGAGCAGCCGAGAGTCTTTGAATTCTAAGGTTCTCATTGGGAGTCAAGTTACTCTCCGTTATCTGGATGATGGTTATGAGGAGCAGTATAGTATCGTGTTTCCTCATATGACAGATCCAAGCAAGAACTGGATTTCATTCTTATCCCCGATTGGATTGCAACTCTTAATGACTACAATGGGTGAAGTGTGTGAATTTATCGTTCCTTCTGGTTCTATTGAAGTAACAATTACAGAGATTAAATACATGAATTCTGGTGAGATAAACAAGTACTAATGCTTGTAACATAAAGGAGAATGTACAATGATACAGGTTAAAGAGTTTGTAGATTCAGATAATTCTTATGCAGAGAATAAGGCCAATCAGTTCTTAGCTGGTTTAAAAGATGAGCAAGTCATTAATATCTGTTATGAATCTGTAGTTAAGACCAATAGTTCAAAAACAGAACGGCAAAGAAGCACTATACTGGTCGTTTACAGAATAGACGATAAAGTGGAATAGCAAGGAAAGGAGTTTTTAGCGTGAGGAAGTACCAACCTTCCCCCAAGGAAGGAATGGATGATGTTGAGAACCAACAGGATAAGAAGTATAGAATGTTTTTTTTATGCCTATCGTCTATTTCGAGCGTGTGTATAGTGATATCTATCATTTGTTGGTTGATCTACGCTATCATTCGATGAGATATTAAAAACATTATGCTAACCATAAAAAGAGGGACTACTTTTCTGTAAATAGAAAAGTAGTCCCTTAATTTGCTCATTGGAAGGTAGATCCTACTAGAGAATACAAGAAGGACTCTCCCTATGGTCGAGACTGCGAAGGTAATGCTAACGATGAATAAGTTCCGACGTGCCCTATTGGGTGTTCTCACCCTCTGAAACAAAAAAAAGGCTCCCCCGAAGGAGAGCCTTTATTCTATATGTCCCAGGAGGGATTCGAACCCCCGACCGACGCCTTAGAAGGGCGTTGCTCTATCCAGCTGAGCTACTGAGACGCGAAAAACGAACAATTAATAATATATCATGAGGAACATGGAATGGCAAGCATTATTTATTAATAAATGAAAATGATGTGATAAAGGTGACTTTTTAAAACTTAGAAGAGGTGTGATATAATTTGAATCACGAGATATATAAGAGAGGAGGAGTACATATAAACGACACTAATTCCCCTGCCAAAGATAATATCGTGCTTTTTCCGAAGACGTTGGATTATTACCAGATTCAACTTACGGTCATGCTTGAAAGCGAACGATATGGAGAAGCGATGGAGCTACTTCGGTTTCTACTTCAATGCCAAGGGCAGGAAGAGCAACATGTGGATGAATGGCAGGCGTTACTCGAATGGTTAGAGACTGCGTTCCCTCACTATATTGAGGGTGAGGATAATGAACTATCTCACTTGGAAAAAGAGATTGATTTAGATGAAGATGAGTTAACCAGGCTTAAAGTGCAAGGTAAACTTGCTGAAGATGCCGATTACGCTAACAAGTTGCTCTACAAAGTCATGCATGATCCCTTGTCTGAACAAACCATGTTGGCATTGGAACAGCTTTCCTATTTGAATGGCGATGATATAGATCGATCTTTGACTGAATGGTTACAGACTAGAGAAATGCACTCATTACTACAATATCGGGTACTGCAGACGCTACATAAGCGAGGTATGCAAGGTTGCGTTATTTTGGTACGAGGACAGGAACAAGTAGAAATTGAAATTGAGAATGTTCCACTGAAAGATAGCGACTTCCCGCTCGTTGTACAGGACATTGTAGATCGGGTTGCACAGCATACGGAGGTTCAGGAGCCTACTCTTTATTATTTCGCTCAAGAGCTATGGATACAATTTATTAAAGCTGTATACGGGACAAATATCTATCAGTCTTTGCTAATAGAAGAAGATTTGGTCATGGATATTTGGGCGGCTGCTCTTCATCAAACCGTATCTGAAAGTCTAACAGGAAGTCGAAATGAAGAAGTGACGCGTGCTATATATGGGATAACAGAGCATATTCGGTTCCAATTCGAACAAGCCTATCGTTCTTTAAAGCAATTTATTTCTGAGGGGATATCGGATTAAAGGTAACCCTGCTCTTGAAAAAGAATTCAATGTTGTTTATACTAAAATGGTTGTTCTATGCGTGAATTTATGTAGATAATGATAAATAATTGAAATATTTTTGGAGGGGAAAGCATAAAATGAAAGCAACCTGGGAAAAAATAGAGAAGAACCTTGGGGTTCTTGAAGTAGAAGTAGAAGTAGAGCGTGTAACTGAGGCGCTTGATAAGGCTTTTACTAAAGTATCTAAGAAAGCAAATGTACCTGGATTCCGTAAAGGTAAAGTGCCACGTTCTATCTTTGAATCGCGTTACGGAGTAGAAAGTCTGTATCAAGATGCTATCGATATCTTGCTTCCAGAAGTTTACACACAAGCGGTTGATGAAACAGACATTTTCCCTGTAGATCGTCCGGAAATTGATATCGATCAATTTGCTAAAGGTCAAGTTTTTAAATTCAAAGCCAAAGTAATTGTTAAACCTGAAGTAACTTTAGGTCAATACACAGGCGTAGAAGTTCCAGCACAAGCAATTGTAGTAACTGAAGAGGAACTAAACGAAGAGTTGGGTCGTTTGCAAGAACGTCATGCTGAGCTAGTAGTTATTGAAGAAGGCGTAGCAGCGAATGGCGATATCACTATTCTTGACTTTGATGGATCTGTTGACGGCGTTCCTTTTGACGGCGGACAAGCTGAACGTTATTCTTTGGAACTTGGAAGCAACACATTTATTCCAGGATTTGAAGAACAAGTTGTAGGATTAGCTACAGGCGATCTTAAAGATGTTGAAGTTACTTTCCCAGATACTTACCATGCAGAAGATCTAGCTGGTAAACAAGCAATCTTCAAAGTGAAAATTCATGAAATCAAACGTAAACAACTTCCAGTATTGGATGATGAGTTTGCTAAGGATGTTAGTGAATTCGAAACATTGGTTGAGTACAAAGAAGATTTGAACAAACAACTTGTGTCTCGTAAAGAGCAAGAAGCAAAAGGAGTTCGCGAAGGTCTTGTCGTGGATAAAGTTGCTGAATTAGCTGAAGTTGAGATTCCAGAAGCGATGATCGCTAGTGAAGTTCAAAGTATGATGCGTGATTTTGACAATCGTCTTCGCGCTCAAGGCATGAATCTTGAAATGTTCCTGAGCTTCTCGGGTCAGACTACCGAAGATCTTCAAGAACAAATGAAAGGTGATGCTAACAAACGCGTTCGTAACAATCTTGTTCTTGAGCAAGTATCTAAAGCTGAGAATATTGAAGTTACGGATGAAGATATCACTAAAGAATTGGACGCAATGGCTGATTCCTACAAACGTTCTCCTGAAGAACTTCGTAGCATTCTAGAAGCTAATGGTTCATTGAATAGTCTACGTGAAGAAATTTCCTTGCGTAAAACAATTGATTTCCTACTGTCTAACAGTAAAGAAGTCGCTGCTGTAGAAGTTAAAGAAGAAGCAACTTCAGAAGAAGCTTAATAAGAAGTTTGCTATACGATAAGGCGCGTAAGTATTTACGTGCCTTATTTTTACCTAATGCAATCCAAATTATGGATAAAACATGTGATGATTGGATGATTTGCAAATACATATTTATTTAACAGGAAATACAATTAGAGTTGAAAAAATGACATCGTGCTTCTAACATGTTAAAATACTGTTGAAAGCATTGGAATGTATCTTTAAATGGAAAAGAGGTTGGACAAATGAGTCTGGTACCTATGGTTGTAGAACAAACCAATCGAGGAGAACGTTCTTCTGATATTTACTCCAGATTGCTTAAGGATCGCATTATTTTTCTAAGTAATGCAATTGATGATGATGTTGCCAATCTCGTCATAGCACAGCTATTATTCCTAGCTGCTGAAGACCCGGAGAAAGACATAAGTCTATACATTAACTCACCGGGTGGCTCTGTTACAGCGGGAATGGGTATATACGATACAATGCAATATATTAAACCGGATGTTTCCACGATTTGTATGGGAATGGCGGCAAGTATGGGATCATTGTTACTAACGGCAGGAGCGAAAGGAAAGAGATTTGCTCTAGCTAATAGTGAAGTGATGATTCATCAGCCATTGGGTGGGGTTCAAGGTCAGGCCTCAGATATTTTGATTCATACAGATTGGATCATTAAAACAAGAGAAAAGCTCAATCAAATATATGTTGAACGTACGGGTCAACCCCTCGAAAAAATCGAACGGGACACAGATCGTGATTTCTTCATGAGCGCCGAAGAAGCGGTGTCTTACGGACTTATTGACCAGGTTCTCTCTTCACCGATCAAATCTTAAGGGGTGGTAATATGTTTAAATTTAATGATGAGAAAGGGCAACTTAAATGTTCTTTCTGTGGTAAAACGCAGGAGCAGGTGCGCAAACTAGTTGCTGGTCCTGGTGTTTATATATGTGACGAGTGCATTGAGTTATGCACTGAGATTGTGGAAGAAGAACTTGGACACGAGGAAGAAGTGGACTTGAAGGATATTCCGAAGCCTAAGGATATTTGCGATATTTTGGATCAATACGTTATTGGACAGGATCAAGCTAAGAAATCTTTATCTGTAGCTGTGTATAATCATTACAAGCGGATTAATACACAAAGTAAGATTGACGATGTAGAGCTTACAAAGAGTAATATTCTTTTGTTAGGTCCTACAGGATCTGGTAAGACATTACTTGCTCAGACGATGGCTAAAATTCTGAACGTTCCTTTTGCCATTGCAGATGCTACTTCATTAACAGAAGCGGGATATGTAGGTGAAGACGTTGAGAATATTCTATTGAAACTTATCCAAGCTGCAGATTATGATGTTGAGAAAGCCGAACGTGGTATTATTTATATCGATGAAATCGATAAAGTGGCACGTAAATCGGAGAATCCGTCTATTACTCGTGATGTGTCTGGTGAGGGAGTGCAGCAAGCCCTTCTAAAAATTCTCGAGGGTACGGTTGCGTCTGTACCTCCACAAGGTGGACGTAAGCATCCACATCAGGAATTTATCCAAATCGACACTACGAATGTATTGTTTATTTGTGGCGGCGCATTTGACGGCCTAGAACAATTAATCAAACGTCGGATTGGTAAGAAAGTCATCGGATTTAATTCAGGTTTAGAAACTCAGAAGGAGCTACAACCAGGTGAATACCTATCGATGGTTCTTCCTGAGGATCTATTGAAATTCGGTCTGATTCCTGAATTTGTAGGACGCTTACCAGTCATTTCGAGTTTGGAACCGTTAGATGAGAATACGCTCGTTCGGATTTTATCGGAGCCGAAGAATGCATTGACTAGACAATATCAAAAGCTACTTGAAATGGACAATGTGAACCTGAAATTTGAACCAGATGCATTGATTGCTATAGCTAAGGAAGCTATTAAGCGCAAAACAGGTGCTCGTGGTTTGAGAGCTATCATTGAAGGAATTATGTTGGACTTGATGTTCGAGGTTCCGTCTCGTGATGACATTAAAGAATGTATCATCACTGAGAAAGTAGTGAATGAAAAGATCGTTCCGGAATTACATGCAAATAATGAAGCGAACGATAATGATAGTAAGAAGCAGGAAGAAAGCGCCTAAAGGAATAAATCCTTAGGGCCTTTGTAAACTGATGCCGAAGTTCCACTTCTACCCTGTGCCGTGCAAATCTTGACGTCAGGGTTAGGAGTGGAGTTTTAGCGTTATAGGGGAGGTTAACCATGTTTTCGAGAAAAGACACACGTCCTGTCAAAGTTGGAAACCTAATCATAGGTGGAAGTAACGATGTTATTATTCAAAGTATGTGTACAACGAAAACTGCTGATGTGGATGCGACAGTAGCTGAAATATTGCGCTTAGAAGAAGCAGGTTGCCAAATGGTGCGTGTTACCGTTAACAATGAGGAAGCGGCAGCTGCAATTAAGGAAATCAAGAAACAGATTCATATTCCGCTTGTTGCAGACATTCATTTTGATTATAGATTAGCTTTGGCGGCTATTGAGAATGGGATTGATAAAGTTCGGATTAATCCAGGTAATATCGGTCGTCGTTCGAAAGTAGAAGAAGTTGTTAAAGCTTGTAAGGCACGTGGGATTCCTATTCGTATTGGCGTTAATGCGGGTTCATTAGAGAATCATTTGCTTGAGAAATATGGTTACCCGACACCGGATGCTATGGTTGAGAGTGCGCTATTTCATATCGGAATTTTGGAAGAGTTAGACTTTCATGATATTATCGTATCTCTAAAAGCTTCAGACGTACCTATGGCGATTGAAGCTTATCGTAAGGCAGCAGAGGTTATCCCATATCCGCTACATCTAGGTATCACTGAAGCAGGAACGTTGTTCTCAGGTACGATTAAGAGTTCTGCGGGCATTGGTGCTCTACTCTCTCTGGGAATTGGGAATACGTTACGAATTTCACTTAGCGCAGATCCAGTAGAGGAAATTAAGGTAGCACGCGAGATTCTGAAGTCATTTGGTCTAATCTCTGATGCTCCAACACTCATTTCGTGCCCTACCTGTGGAAGACTCGATATTGATTTATTCTCTATTGCTAATGAAGTAGAAGAGTATATCTCTAAATTGAAGGTACCTATTAAAGTCTCAGTACTTGGATGTGCCGTGAATGGTCCGGGGGAAGCGCGTGAGGCTGATATTGGTATCGCTGGTGCTCGTGGGGAAGGAATGCTTTTCCGGTATGGAGAAATTGTCCGCAAGGTTCCTGAGGCTGATCTGGTTAGTGAATTGAAGAAAGAGATTGATCACATCGTTGAAGTATATGAAGCAACGGGAGAAATTCCTGGTCGCAATCATCAACATCAATCATAATATTGTTATGAAGAGCTGCAAGCCTAAGTTATTGGCTTGCAGTTTTTTTGATGTGTCCAAGAGAACGTCGCTACGATGATGGTGAGATACCCATATTTGAAGGTTCCTTTTGAAATTCATAACAATTTGCGTTTATTGGATGAGGAAAAGGCAATACTATCAAGTATTAACCTAATGATAGTTAGAGAAACGGGAGGATGACCATGAATTTTTCTATGATATTTATGCTAGTTCAATTGTTCTTTGGTGTTGTAATCGGAATTTACTTCTGGAATCTATTGCGTGGTCAGAAGACCAACCGTACAGCGGTCGACAGGGAGTCGAGGAAAGAGTTAGAGAAATTACGGAAACTAAGATCTGTTTCACTCACCAAACCTCTTGCAGAGAAAACCCGACCTCAATCGATACAGGATATCGTAGGGCAAAAGGATGGACTGCGTGCTTTGAAGGCGGCATTATGCAGTGCTAACCCTCAGCATGTCATTATATATGGACCGCCGGGAGTAGGGAAAACAGCTGCAGCACGTGTAGTTATGCAGGAGGCGAAGAAGAATCCAGCATCTCCTTTTAAAAGTGAAGCTAAATTTACGGAAATAGATGCAACAACGGCTCGTTTTGACGAACGCGGAATTGCAGACCCCCTCATTGGGTCTGTTCATGATCCAATCTATCAAGGTGCAGGTTCTATGGGCGTTGCAGGTATACCTCAACCTAAACCAGGAGCAGTGACTAAGGCACATGGTGGGATATTGTTTATCGATGAAATTGGCGAATTGCATTCCATCCAATTAAATAAATTGTTAAAGGTACTAGAAGACCGCAAGGTTCTCTTAGAGAGTGCATATTATAACTCTGAGGATAATAATACGCCAGCATACATTCATGATATTTTTCAGAATGGGTTGCCTGCGGATTTCAGACTTGTGGGGGCAACGACTCGTTCTCCACATGAAATCCCTCCGGCGCTTCGGTCTCGTTGTATGGAAATTTACTTCCGTCCCTTATTAGTGGAGGAAATCGGTAGGATTGCGGAAGATGCCATCCAGAAGATTGGCCTTACTCCGTGTCCATCTGCTGTAGAAGTAGTGAAACAATATGCTACGAACGGAAGAGAGGCTGTCAATATTATTCAACTTGCGGCAGGATTAGCTCTTACGGAGAAGAGAGATTCATTGGAAGCATCAGATGTGGAGTGGGTTGCCAACAGTAGCCAACTTCAACCTCGTCCTGATCACAAAATCGCCATGTATCCTCAAATAGGTGTAGTTAATGGACTTGCGGTCTACGGGCCGAATATGGGTACTTTACTCGAAATTGAAGTATCTGCTACACAAGTTCCTAAGGGACAAGGCACATTTAATGTAACGGGTGTAGTTGAAGAGGAAGAAATCGGCGGAGCTTCACGGACGATCCGTCGTAAAAGTATGGCTAAGGGCTCTGTAGAGAATGTGCTTACCGTTCTTCGTTTAATGGGTCTTGATTCAAGTGATTATCAACTGCATATTAACTTTCCAGGGGGCACGCCAATTGATGGACCATCTGCGGGTATTGCAATGGCTACAGCTATCGTGTCAGCTGTGAAACGGATTCCTATTGATCATCGTATTGCCATGACCGGTGAGATCAGTATCCACGGAAAGGTAAAGCCGATTGGAGGGGTTATTGCCAAGGTTGAAGCTGCATTTCAAGCTGGTGCAACAACCGTTTTAATACCTAAGGACAATTGGCAATCGCTGTTTGCGGGTCTTAATGGATTACAAGTTATCCCAGTAGAATCTATTCAGGAAGTTTTTCAGCATGTATTCGGTAAAGAGTTGGTTAATAATTTAAATGAAACGTTACTCCCGGAGATTGCGGATGGTTTTGCAGATGTCCCTTCGTCGTATCTCCATGCTAAATTAGTTCGACCTGGTCAAGTAACAGATTCGGGAAGCTTTTAATACAGCAGTTTATTGGTGTTTCAAGTTGTTTTTTGTTAAAATATATAAGATGCATAACCTAAAGAGAGCAACTGGAGGTGCGAAAGCGATGGGTACTAGTAAACCCAAAGGTCGTCGTTTTCCGTTATTGCCTTTGAGAGGACTTCTTGTATACCCAAGCATGGTGCTTCATCTCGATGTGGGTCGCGAGAAATCGGTCAAGGCTTTGGAGAAAGCTATGATAGAAGATAACTTGATTCTCCTTTGTTCTCAATCCGAAGTGAACATTGAAGAACCAACACAAGATGATATATTTCGAATTGGTACAGTGGCGAAAGTGAGACAAATGTTGAAACTTCCGAATGGAACCATTCGTGTGCTAATAGAAGGAATGGAGCGAGCGGAAGTTCTTCAGTATACAGATAACGAGGAGTATTACGAGGTTATTGCTCGTGAACTTCCGGAGCAGGAGAATGATGATCCTGAAATAAATGCTTTGATGCGTACCGTGCTCAGTCAGTTCGAGCATTATATTAATTTATCAAAGAAGGTTACGCCAGAGACGCTAGACGCTGTCTCGGATATTGAAGAACCAGGTCGATTATCGGACGTTATTACGAGTCATTTGACGCTGAAGATTAAAGATAAACAAGAAATTTTAGAGACGATTGATGTTCGACAACGGCTCGAGAAATTACTTGATATTCTGAATAATGAACGTGAAGTACTTGAATTGGAGCGTAAAATCAGCCAGCGGGTTAAGAAGCAGATGGAAAAGACCCAAAAGGAATATTATCTACGTGAACAAATGAAGGCGATACAGAAAGAACTAGGTGAGAAGGAAGGTCGGGCTGGCGAAGTTGATGACCTTCGTGGGCAGTTAGAGGAGAAGGACCTTCCAGAGAAGGTGCAGGAGAAAGTTGAGAAGGAAATTGACCGACTTGAGAAAATGCCAACAAGTTCAGCAGAAGGCGGAGTGATCCGTAACTATGTGGATTGGTTATTAAGTTTACCTTGGACGAACAAGACGGAGGATGATCTCGATATTCAGAAGGCGGAAGATGTTCTGAATGAGGATCATTATGGTCTTGATAAACCGAAGGAACGTGTTCTAGAGTATCTTGCTGTTCAGAAGTTGGTTAAGAAAATGAAGGGGCCTATTCTTTGTCTTGTTGGTCCTCCGGGTGTTGGGAAAACATCACTAGCACGTTCGATAGCTCGATCTTTAGATCGTCAATTTGTCCGTATGTCTTTAGGTGGCGTAAGGGATGAAGCGGAAATTCGAGGGCATCGTCGTACGTATGTGGGTGCTATGCCGGGGCGTATCGTTCAGGGAATGAAGACGGCTGGTTCGCTAAATCCGGTATTCCTTTTAGATGAAATTGATAAAATGGCGGCTGATTTCAGAGGAGACCCTTCCTCGGCTCTGCTTGAAGTGCTTGATCCAGAGCAGAATAATACGTTTAGCGATCATTTTATTGAAGTACCTTTTGACTTATCTCAAGTCATGTTTATTACGACAGCCAATGCCATACACAATATCCCAAGACCTCTTCTGGATCGTATGGAAGTACTTCATATACCAGGATATACAGAGCTTGAGAAGTTACAGATTGTTAAGCGGTACTTACTGCCGAAGCAAAAGCGCGAACATGGGCTAGAGGCTGATCAGTTACAGATTGAAGAAGATGCATTACTAAAAGTGATACGTGAATATACTCGGGAATCTGGAGTGCGGAACCTAGAACAGCAAATTGCGGCATTGTGCCGTAAAGCTGCCAAAATAATCGTGTCACAAGAGGAATCCATTATTTCTGTGACATCAGATGACGTTAAAGTCCATCTAGGTATTGCTAAATTCCGTCATGGTGTTGCTGACCTTGAGGACCAGATTGGAACGGTGGCAGGGCTTGCTTGGACAGAGGTTGGCGGGGAGACTCTTATGATTGAGGTGACAGTTGTCCCGGGTTCGGGTAAACTGACGTTAACAGGCCAATTGGGTGATGTGATGAAAGAATCAGCACAAGCGGCATTTAGCTATACTCGTTCCAAATCAGAAGAGTTAGGTATTCAAGCTGATTTTCATGAAAAAAATGATATTCACATTCATATTCCTGAAGGAGCCATTCCCAAGGATGGGCCTTCAGCAGGGATTACCATTGCGACTGCTTTAATATCTGCTTTGACGAAGAGGCATGTATCCAAGGATGTGGCTATGACAGGTGAAATCACCTTGCGTGGACGTGTATTACCCATCGGTGGACTGAAAGAGAAATCACTTGCCGCTCATCGTGCAGGCTACAAAAAAATTCTACTCCCTAAAGATAATGAACGGGATTTAAGTGAGATTCCAGACAGCATAAAGAATGAAGTGGAATTTATACCTGTATCGCATATGGATCAGGTTCTGCAACATGCGCTTGTGGACCATACGGGAGTGAACTAGAGAGGAATTATTAAATTATGAAAGTAACTAAATCCGAGTTTGTGATTAGTGCTGTAGGCGCTAGTCAATACCCGGAGGACGCCTTGCCAGAGATTGCTCTGGCAGGGCGTTCCAATGTGGGTAAGTCGTCACTCATTAACAAAATGATCAATCGTAAGAACTTAGCGCGTACAAGTTCTACACCGGGTAAAACCCAGCAATTAAATTATTACCGTATTAACGATGAACTGTATTTGGTCGATTTTCCCGGCTATGGATTTGCCAAGGTGTCCAAAACACAACGGCAGGCATGGGGAGCGATGATTGAAGGATATCTATTAAATAGAGATCCATTAAAGTTACTGTTACTTATTCTGGATTTAAGGCATCCGCCATCCAAAGACGATATGGTTATGTATGATTGGATATCGCATTATGATTTGCCTGTTTGTGTTGTGGCTACGAAAGCGGACAAGATTCCACGCAGTCGTTGGGCGAAACATATTAAGCAAATGAAAGAAAGCTTGAGTCTGAGAATTGACCATCCTATGGTCTTGTTTTCATCTGAGACGGGCTTGGGTAAAGATGAGCTATGGGGCATTATTAATGCTCATGCAAAGGCGACAATTCATGAGGAAGAAAGCTCCCCAGAAGCTTCTCCTGAACTATAGAATGACTATTTTTCATTGGATGACGTAGGGATTCAGCGTTTTTCAGCTATGAAAGTGAGCATCCTATATGAAATTCATAATATAATCGGGATTAATGCGGTTTTTTTATGAAATATGGTGGAAAATCAATGATTTGTTAACAAGAAATATATTATAGGATTGCTGTATAATAATATTAAGTATTGAGACAAAGAATTGAGGAGATTTTTATGGCTCAGCGGTTAGCCACAGAATATGTAAAAGCCAATTTACAATTAACAGAACTTCAAATGAATCAGTTACTGAATTCGATGGAACACTTGTTTGTACATCCTAAAGTGAAAGTGTTAGAAAGCGGAGAACAAGAAATTGTGCTCGTGGATGTGAGTGGGGAGGAAGTTCATTTACCTATTGTATGCAAGGATGGTGTATACCTCTGTGAGTTATCATGCCGCTTGGTAAACCCTCGATTAACTAATGCGGTCCGTAAACTTTTCATGACTTATAAAGGTGATGGAGTCGTTAATCGTATTTATCAAGGATTCACAATGAAGTATTATTATGTGCATGGATCGGTGCAAAGGATTGAAGAAATTACTTCTGAAGGTATCCGTTTAGTATTTGAACATAAACAAACACTGAATGATCTGGAGCAATTGTTTCAGAAAACAGGAGTAGAAGAAGAAATTACTGTAACTTACAAAGATATTGATTTTTGGCTTGATCAACGCAATAAAGCTGTTAGCAATAATGAGATTAAATTTATTGATGAGAAGCTTCGATTGGGTACTGCCAAATGGTTTGCAATGGAAGCTTGATATAACGATTTATATAAAGGGAACTCTTTTCGTTTGCGAAAGGAGTTCCTTTTTTATGGTGTTAGCATAGTATAAATATGAAATTCTTTAAAAAAGGTATTGCATTTAATAGCAATAGATGTTATTTTTAATCTCGTTGAAAAGAATATTAGGAACCAGGATTCACTCAGGACATTATGTTACGAGAGATTATTCCCTCGAGAAGTGAATGACGTAGGTCCTAGCGGATGAAATTTTTCAAACATTTTATTCCTAGGAAGGGGGAAACCGAAAGATGGAATATTCGACTTTCGGAAGACACGTTGCTGTAGATGCTTGGGGTGTCGATTTTGAAATGCTTAACAGTGCAGAATTTCTGCAGAATCAAATGGTGGAGGCTGCGGAGGCATGTGGGGCAACGGTAATGTCCGTGCAATCTAAGCAGTTTGAACCACAAGGTGCTACTGTACTAGTATTACTATCAGAAAGTCATCTCTCGATTCATACTTATCCTGAGAGAGGTTTTGCAGCTATTGATTGTTATACCTGCGGGGAAACGGTAGATCCACAATTGGCTATTGATTACCTGGTATCCGTATTGAAACCGGACAAAACTTATGCTAAAAAGCTTGTGCGTGGTTTAGGAGAAATGACGGTAGAAACACCTGGAATGCAACCGGTCGAGCTCGTAAAATAACGTCACTATAATTCTTATATACAATGACCATGGAGATTCCATGGTTATTTGTTTTTTTACACCCCCATACAATGTTAAATAGGTATTTATGAGACAAGGGGGCGTTGAGATTGAAACGTAGAAAGAACAAGGATTTCTTATTCCTTTGTGTGATATTGATATTAGTTGGAAGTCTACTTTATCAGGGGTATCGGATGTTCAAGCCAAATGAGGAGAAAGTGGATGCTAGTCAGATGCTCTTTGAGGTCGCTGACTTCCAAATGGGGATATTGAATTCATCCTTGATGGAGGCTGTTCATATGAGTGCTACGGGACAGTTAGCTGGGCTTAAATTGGCTGCTTACGCCGCTAACTTTAGTCATGAACGTATGGTTAGAGCGTTTGGGGTGAATGAACTGGAATCTTTACCAGCCATTAGTGAATTGGTAAATCTGATTACAAGTTGGCAGATCGGTGGAGAACGTCCGCTTAGTCAAAAGGAACGCGATTTTCTTGTGGACTTCAGCACCAAATTTGCTGAAGTGTTACCCATTTACAGTCTTCTTGTAAATAGTAGTAATCATATTGATTCGACTCAATCCGATCAATTAAATCAGTTGGGAAATCAATTAGACGAGCTTACATTGAAATAGATATGTTGGGTTAGGGTGAGAGGTATAGATACAGAAAATACTACTAACAATAGGGAAGAAGAATGGGTTCATAAACATGTCAAAAAATCGACATGACGTGTTGAACAAGTGTGATATAATTAACATAATGATTCTAAAAATAAAAGTTTGAATTTTCGATATAATATTCCAAATATCTCATTATAGTTGAGGCAGGTGACAAACGTAATGCACATCGTCGTTGTAGGATTAAATTATCGCACGGCGCCTGTGGAAGTGAGGGAGAAATTTACATTCGCAGATAAAGATTTACCGGAGGCTTTGCGCCATTTAAAACTAACTAAGAGTGTCTTAGAGGGAGTCATTGTTGCAACTTGCAATCGCACAGAAATTTATGTGGTCGTTGATCGGTTACACATGTGCGGCTACTTTATACGTAGTTTTATGGAGCAATGGTTCGGAATCTCACGTGAAGAATTTACGAGTCATCTATATATATATGAAGATGAACAGGCGATTTCTCATTTGTTCCGGGTGACATGTAGTCTAGATTCCATGGTTCTTGGAGAAACACAAATTTTAGGCCAAGTCCGGAGTGCTTTTTTACAATCCCAAGAGAATAATGCTACAGGTGTTTGGTTCAATATGTTATTTAAACAAGCGGTTACCCTTGGTAAAAGAGTTCATTCTGAGACAACTATTGGAGAAAGCGCAGTATCCATAAGTTATGCTGCGGTGGAACTGGGTAAACGGATTTTTGGTTTGTTTACAGATAAGAAAGTGTTAATTCTTGGTGCCGGTAAAATGAGCGAGTTAACGGTGAAACACTTGTATGCCAATGGTGCTGATGAAGTGATTGTGGCAAACCGTACACTGTCTAGAGCAGAAGAGGTAGCCATTAAATTCAACGGAACGCCATGTACGCTTGAAACAGCCGTCAACCGTTTGGATGAAGTCGATATTCTAATTAGCTCTACGGGTGCTAAAGAATATATATTGACGTCTTCACAGGTGAAGGAAAGTATGAAGAATCGGCAATCACGTCCACTCTTTATCATTGATATTGCGGTACCGCGGGACATAGATCCAGTCATTGGTGATCTTCAGAATGTGTTTCTATATGATATTGATGATTTAGAAGGTATCGTGGAGAGTAATCTTGAAATGCGTCGTGGGGAAGCGGTTAAGATTGAAATGATGATCAAGGAAGAGATCATTGTGTTTCATCAGTGGTTGAAGACACTTGGTGTTAGACCGGCCATTAGGGCTCTACAAGAAAAGTCTAACTCTATTCATGAAGATACGATGGAAAGCTTATTCAATAAACTCCCAGAACTGGATGATCATCAACGAAAGGTGATTCGTCGGTTAACGAAAAGTATAGTGAATCAAATGATGCATGATCCGATAAATCGAATTAAGGAAATGACAGGTGAGAAGCAGGGAAATGAGGCGTTGGATTTCTTTACGCAAATATTTGCTTTAGAGGATCAGATGAGTGATAAAATCGATGATAAAGATCTAATGGTTGTTTCCAAAAAGTCAGCTGTAAGTGCTTCAAGCAAATCTTCTGAGATCATGTCATCTCTCTCTAAGGCATCCCTGATGCCGGCCAGCCTGTAAAGGCGGGTGAATGAAAATGTGGTTAGTAAGTATGATTTATGATATAGGCATTTATATTTATGCCCTGAGCCTTCTGTTTTTTTTCTCGGATTGCATTCGTCGCAATTCGAGTGCGAAGCGGATGGGCACAGGGCTTCTTATTATTGTGTTAGTATTGCAGGTTACGGTTTTGGGGATTCGAACTTGGCAGGAACGAGTCGTACCCATTGTGACGCTCTATGACTTCTTATTCATGTTTGCTTTTATTCTTGTAGTGGCTTCATTGCTGATGAGCTTCATTCAGAAATCTGAAATTACAGTCCTTTTATTTACTGTGATTGGTTTCTGTGTTCTTGTGCTCAATCATTTAAGGTTTGACTTCAGCAATAATCCATTAAGCAATTGGCAAGGGGTGCACGGATTGTTAGTGTTTCACATTATCCTGGCCAATCTGAGCGTTGTGTCATTTACAGTGGCAGCTGTGTTTGCTGCTATGTATTTATTTCTTCATAAGAAATTAAAGAACAAGAAATGGAATGACACGATGAGACGCCTGCCAAGTCTTGAAATGATGGATAAATTGTCCTACTATGGCATGTTGGTAGGAACCCCTCTCTTAGCGGTGTCACTAATTGTAGCTGTACTCTCAATTGTTTCTGAAGGGAGATTGGAGTTGCTATTGGATTTTAAAGTAGTAACGACTTTCATAGGACTAGGTATTTTTAGTTATTATTTTGTTAAAAGAAGATCTAAGCAAAATTCAGGTGTCATGATGTCTAAATGGGCATTATTTGGATATGTGATTATCATCATCAATCTCTTGTTAAATTCATGGTCTAATTTTCATTGGTGGACGGGAGTGTGAGGAGAGTGCTATGGCGGGGTATATTCCTATATTGTTAGACTGTGAAGATCACCCCTGTCTTGTTGTAGGTGGGGGAATGATTGCAGAAAGAAAGACCCAAGCACTCCTTGAAGCAAAAGCTAAGGTAACCGTTATTAGCCCAGAACTCACTCAAGGGTTATTCATGTTATATGTTGCTAACCGCATTGTGTGGGAAGCAAGAGTGTTTGCTGGCGGTGATACAAAGAGGTATTGGATTGTACATGCTGCAACAGACCAAGCGATGGTGAATCAGCAAATAGCTGAGGAAGCTAAGATGAACGGGATTCCCGTTAATGTTGCAAGCCATGTAGAGGAGAGTACGTTTATAAATCCGGCAGTCATGAGGCGAGGACGGCTAACTATTGCTGTATCCACTGAAGGTGCGGGACCGGTAGTAGCGAGTAGTATTTGTAAGCTTTTGAATGAACAATATGGGGATGAATATGAGATTTATCTAGAGTTCCTTTACATGATGCGTACAGAGATTAAGAAACGGGTGGATTCACCCAAGCGACGCCATACGTTATTAAGAAAATTAACAGAATATCCTATTCTTGAGGAGATCAGACATGGCATCTTCAAGGCGTGGAATGAAACTCAAATACAACGATGGATTGTGAAGAATGAGGAGGATTAAGTAATGCGGACGATTGTGGTAGGTAGCAGACAAAGTGTACTGGCTTTAACGCAAACAGGACAAGTCATTGATGCGTTACAGAATCTTAGTGATGAGCATGGGTTCGATTTTCAATTCGAAGTTAAAAAGATTGTTACGAAAGGAGATCGCATTCTAGATGTAACTCTTTCAAAAGTTGGCGGTAAAGGTTTGTTTGTTAAGGAGATTGAACAGGCGATGCTTGATAAAGAAATCGACATGGCTGTACATAGCATGAAGGATATGCCCTCAGAGTTGCCGGACGGTCTGATCAATGGCGCTATCCCAGTTCGTGTAGATTCACGTGATTGTCTCATCTCCGTAGGAGGTTTGAATCTAGACCAATTACCTCAAGGAGCTAAGGTTGGTACAAGTAGTTTACGACGTTCTAGTCAGCTCAAGGCATATCGCCCAGATTTACAATTAGAGTTTATCCGAGGCAATATTGACTCTCGACTTCGCAAACTTGAGAATGGAGAATTCGACGCTATCCTACTTGCTGCCGCGGGCCTTTATCGAATGGGTTGGGAAGACCGTGTCACATCGTATCTTTCGGTAGATGTATGTCTTCCAGCTGTAGGCCAAGGTGCGCTAGGTATTGAATGTCGTGAAAATGATGATGAACTTCGCACACTTCTTTTACTTTATAATGATGAACTTACTTCGCTGACGGTAGCGGCAGAACGGACGTTTCTAAGCGCACTGAATGGTGGATGCCAAGTTCCGATTGGTGCTCATGCGGTGTGGGTGAACGATCCATCGGATCATTCCCAAACGGGATCCAAAGTTATACAATTAACGGGTATGGTGGGTTCTCCTGATGGGGACATCATTTTAAAAGAGACTGTAACAGGAATAGATCCCGAGAAGCTTGGACTTGAAGTTGCAGATCGATTAATTGCTCAAGGAGCGGAGAATATATTGGCACAAGTTAGGGGATAACGTAATGTCGTTAATGAATGGGAAAGTGTATCTAGTTGGGGCAGGACCGGGAGATGCTGGTCTGATTACAGTCAAAGGATTGGAATGTATCAAGAAGGCAGATGTGGTTGTGTATGATCGGTTGGCAAATCCAAGATTGTTACAATCCATGAGATCTGGTGCGGAGAAGGTATATGTTGGTAAACTTCCAGACCGTCATACGATGAAGCAAGAAGAGATTAATCAATTGTTGGTCGATCTTGCTTTGGAGGGTAAAACGGTAACAAGGTTAAAGGGCGGAGACCCAACTGTTTTTGGACGTGTTGGTGAGGAAGCAGAACTACTTAGAGAAAATGGAATACGATATGAGATCATTCCGGGCATAACTTCGGCGATAAGTGTGCCAGCGTACGCAGGTATTCCTGTGACTCACCGTGATATGGCTTCTTCATTTTCGATTATTACAGGGCATGAGAGCCCTGATAAGCTCGACCGAATGATTCAATGGGACAAGTTAGCGAATGCTACAGGTACGCTCATTTTTTTGATGGGGGTTGCCAAAATAGGATACATTAGTCAGCAATTGATCGCGAATGGACGCCAAGAGACTACCCCGGTTGCGCTTGTGCGATGGGGAACTCGTGCGGAGCAGGAGACACTGACTGGGACGCTTGCGGATATTGAAGATAAGGTGAAAGCTGCGAATTTCCAGGCTCCTGCCGTTATCGTCGTGGGTGACGTAGTATTGCAACGTGAAAAGTTAATGTGGGCAGAATACATGCCACTCTTCGGCAAACGAATACTCGTGACCCGCGCTCGTTCGCAAGTAAGTGAGCTAGCGAATAGAATTGAAGAACTAGGCGGGGAATCCTATGAGTTTCCAGTCATAGAGACGGTAAAACCGTCAGATCCGATTGAAATATTAAATATAGAAAAGTCATTTTCCAAATTAGATACTTATGATTGGATTTTCTTTACGAGTGTGAATGGCGTGGAGTTCTTCTTTCAACATTTACAAGAGCATGGGCTAGATATTCGTTCATTACATCGGGCTAAGATTGTAGCCGTAGGTCCAGCTACAGCTAAGGCTTTAAAGGTCCGTTCAATCATCCCTGAACAACTCCCTGAGAGATTCCAAGCAGAAGGAATAGTAGAGATGTTCGGGGATCGATTAGAGGCAGGACAAAAGGTTCTTCTGCCACGAGGGGATAAGGGTAGATTGTGGCTCCCTGAGAAGCTTACGGAGATGGGGCTGGATGTAACAAATACGGTGACATACCATACCGTTATTACGGGTGAAGATGATGATGAATTGTTAAGAATGTTTAATGATAGTGGCATTCATGCTATTACTTTTACTAGTTCTTCAACGGTAACCAATTTTCTTGCCATTATGAAACGTATGGGTATTCAAGACCCTATTAAACATTTGGAAGGTGTTGAAACCTTCTGTATTGGAGAAATTACTGCTAAGACCGCAGAGGATGCGGGACTAACGGTTGGCCGAATTGCGGAAGAAGCGACGATTGATAGTCTGATTCAGTCATTATGTGCTTGGAATGCTTTAGGTGATAGACCTAGCGAACTGTAGAAGCGATAGCGTTCGCCTACAAGCTTTTCTTGGGAAAGCTACATCGGAAGCATAAGCTTGACATTGGATTTCTACAGCTAAAGGCGGTATCCAATCAAGAAATCAGAGGGCAACAGCGATCGGAAGGACAATCCGTTACCGTAGTGGTGATCTTACACGAATCTGTTTCTAAATACTAAATACATGCTTTCGAAGTATTTTTCTCGAAGTACCCAAGAAGCATATGCTCGAAAAATTTAAATACATGCTTCCGAAGTGAGTTTTTCGATGTGAAGCACGAAGATTACGCTAAAAAACTTTCAGGAGGTCAACAACTATGAGCTTTCCATTAGTGCGACATCGTCGCTTACGTCAATCTGTGGGTATACGTAGTATGGTGCGGGAGACGGTTCTAAATGTACAGGACTTGGTACAACCTATCTTCGTAACGCACGGAACGAATATTAAGAACGAAATTTCATCCATGCCTGGCGTGTATCATTTCTCTCTTGATACGTTGAAGAGTGAAGTGGATTACATTGCGTCATTAGGGATTCCAGCTGTACTATTGTTCGGTATTCCGGCAACAAAGGATAGTATCGGATCTTCTGGATTTGCTGACGATGGTATCGTACAAGAAGCAACACGTCTAATAAAAAGTTGGTATCCAGAATTGCTGGTTATTGCGGATACATGCTTGTGTGAATTTACGGATCATGGACATTGTGGAATGGTACATACGTTTGAACATGATGGCCATATCCATGGAGATGTGCTAAATGATGAGTCTCTTGGTCTGCTTGTTAAGACCGCTGTATCTCAAGCGAAAGCGGGAGCGGATATCATCGCTCCTTCTAATATGATGGATGGATTTGTACAAGCGATACGTGAAGGTCTTGATGAAGCGGGGTTCAAAAACATCCCGATCATGTCTTATTCAGTAAAATACGCATCTGCGTTCTATGGCCCATTCCGAGAAGCAGCTGATTCGGCTCCCCAGTTCGGAGATCGTAAAACATATCAAATGGACCCTGCGAATGCAAGAGAAGCGCTCAGAGAAGCGGAGTCAGACGTGCTTGAAGGTGCTGACATGCTGATGGTGAAGCCGGCGCTAGCCTATTTGGATATCATCCGAATGATTAAGGATCAATTCGATCTCCCTCTAGTTGCTTACAACGTCAGTGGTGAGTATTCGATGGTGAAAGCTGCAGCACAACAGGGTTGGATTAATGAGAAAGCCATTGTACAGGAAATGCTTACAGGCATGAAGCGCGCGGGTGCAGACATTATCATCACATACTTCGCTAAAGACATGGCTGGTTGGTTGACTGAGAAGTAGATTTCACTATGAATGATAGGAGTGGCGAGAATGAGCAATTTGTCTGGGAATCGTAAAGAAGAGGCTTCAAGTGCCGCCTTTGAAATAGCTAAAAAGTATATTCCAGGGGGAGTTAATAGCCCTGTTCGTGCATTTAAAAGTGTAGGATTAACTCCGATTTATGTTGAGCGTGGGGAAGGTTCTCGTATTTATGATATCGATGGCAATAGTTTTCTTGATTACGTGTGTTCATGGGGGCCTTTGATTATGGGTCATGCCCATCCAGAAGTAATCTCTGCCATTCGGGAAGTTGCCTTGAAAGGGACGAGCTTTGGTGCACCAACCTTGATAGAGACCGAGATGGCGAAGACAGTATGTGAGAGAGTTCCTTCGATCGATATCGTACGGATGGTTAATTCGGGTACCGAAGCTACGATGAGCGCGATTCGCCTTGCTCGTGGTGTAACGGGTAGGAGCAAAATTTTGAAATTTGAAGGTTCTTACCACGGACACGCTGACAGTCTTCTGATCAAAGCAGGTTCTGGTGTAGCGACATTAGGATTACCTGATAGTCCTGGTGTACCGGAAGGCGTTGCGTTAAATACGATTACGGTTCCTTATAATGATCTTGAATCTGCGAAGGTAGCATTTGAGCATTTCGGTGAAGAGCTCGCATGTGTCATTGTTGAGCCGATTGCCGGTAATATGGGGGTTGTACCTCCGCTACCTGGATTTCTACAAGGGTTACGTGATCTAACGACGAAATATGGTAGCTTACTCATCTTTGATGAAGTCATGACAGGGTTCCGTGTGGACCTTGAGTGTGCACAAGGATTATTTGGAATAACGCCAGATCTAACATGCCTTGGAAAAGTAATTGGTGGGGGACTTCCAGTAGGTGCCTATGGTGGTAAACGTGAAATTATGGAACAGGTTTCTCCATCAGGACCGATCTATCAAGCAGGAACACTAAGTGGGAATCCGTTGGCTATGGCTGCTGGTTACACGACACTTAAGTTACTCACGCCGGAAGTATATAAGCAATTGGAAGAACGTGCGGCTCGGTTACAGGCTGGATTTGAACGGAATGCTAAAGAACTTGGAATTCCGGTTACAATCAATCGCGTAGGATCTATGATATGCCCATTCTTTACGGATGCACCAGTGACTAACTTTGATACTGCGAAGAGTAGCAATAGCGATATGTTCCGTCGTTATTTTGCGGCTATGATTAACAATGGTGTGAGTGTTGCTCCATCACAATTCGAGGGAATGTTCGTATCAGCAGCACATAGTGTTGAAGATATCGATTTAACGATTGAAGCGAATTATAACGCGCTTAAGGCTCTATGAGAAATCAAGTTAAATGGACGCGGCGTGGGGAATGGTTAGAACTCAATCCCGGAAAAGCTATCCTTGAAGCTGAAGACCGTGACGCGGAGACAATGATATGGTTAACCAACGCCGTTGGTATGCCTGAGAAGTTATTACGAAGACTTACACATGAGAAGAAGATTCAATGGAGTGGAGCTCGGCTACGGCTGGCTCTTTTTCCTTCTCGTCCTCTAGGTATCGATTCGATCTGGCAGGAGCTAGAGGTTCTTTATGAGGATGATTTCTGTTTAGTAGTACACAAACCAGCTGGAATGACGATTCACCCGGATGGACGCAAGGGTGAGGTTACACTCGATCATGTTGTTGCTGCGCATTTTGAAGGAATGGGTGAAGAGGTAGCGGTTAGACATATTCATAGACTTGATCAGGATACGTCTGGACCCGTACTCTATGCAAAGAATGAATGGGCTCAACTGAGGCTAGATGAAGACATGCGCTTGAAGAACATTGAGCGAAAGTATATCGCCTTTGTTGAAGGAAATGTCAGATCAAGTTTATCGGTGATTGATCTACCGATCGGCAAGGATCGACACCACGCTCAGCGCAGACGTGTTTCTCCTACAGGGCAATCTGCGATCACTCGTGTACGTGTCGAAGAGAAATTCACAGGTGCAAGTCTTGTTCATCTTGAACTGGATACGGGGCGTACGCATCAAATACGTGTCCATTTGAGTCATTTGGGTCATCCTTTGTTAGGTGATTTGTTGTATGGAGGTAGTATTGGGCTTATTAAAAGGCAAGCACTTCACGGAGAGAAATTATGTTTCACTCATCCATTTACGAGAGAGTATATAGAAATTGATGATCCGTGGCCTACTGATCTGAACGATTTACAGAATATTCTACGAACGTAAACCAAAGGATAATGGTAAAAAAGGCATGCTCTACTTTTTATAGCATATAGATAAAATGAGTTAAGAATAATGGGCTCATGCCGTGAGTGAACTCATGGTTATAATATGCCGAAAGGAGGACGTTACCTGTGTTTGACCAGTCCTACGGTTTGCGCTTTGATATTTATGAACGCGTTCAACTGTCAGAAGAAGTGGCTGGAATTGCGGAGCTTGAAGAGATTGAGCTGTTACCGTATATTCAGGTGATTAGCCAGGAAGATCAAGCTGCACTCCGAGGTCATTTGATACTAACAGGTTTGTACAGAGGTGAAGGTGAGGAGAACGCTACTGAACGGTTGGAACATTATATTCCAGTTGAAATAACCGTTCCACTTAACCGTGTAACCTCTTTGGATGAGATTGGTGTTGAAATTGAAAATTTCGATGTGGATCTATTGTCCAAGAGGAGTCTTAACATTACAGGTGTGCTATCTTTGCGGGGGATTGAATCTTTCGTAAATGATGCGGCATCCTGGAATGCGGAAGATTTCACAGTAGTTCATTCTCCGGATCTGCATTTGGATCACAGCGAGTCTTCTCGACCTTTAGTAGAAGATGTAGCTTATGGGAATGTGGTATCATCGGAGGAGCAAGTGTTAGGGATAAGCGGATCTGAAGTGTTGGTTTCTCGAGATGATCATGGCACTGAAATGGATAGTACATCGGTGCTACATACGGAGGACGAACTTGCTCGTCAGAAAGACCACTCTAATGTGTGGAATATTGGATTGAAAGATGACAAGGAACATTTTACGGTAAACGAAATCGTTGTAGAACCAATCTTGCATGATGAGAATGAACATTCCACCCTACATTCGTTAGACAATGAATTGTTGGAGGAGGATCTAACTCCTGTTGTTGAATCTCCTGAATTCGTACAGAACGAAGAGAAAGCAGAGTTGAGAATCGGTTTAGGCAGCAAAAAAGAATTGCCAGCAACTTCGCAAGATAACGTTGGCTTATCTTCAATACTGACCTCTAGTCGATTACGAACGTTAAGAGATCAGGAGCTACAAGCACATGAGGAACAGCTCATAGCGCAGGAAAACAATCAAGATCATTCTATTCGTGAAGATGTGCAGTGGAAGAGCCTTTTCCTTGGTGGTACCTCTGAGAAAACACCATTCAGTAAGGTCCGTCTGTGTATCGTACAAAAAGAAGAGACGCTTGATCTTATTGCTGACCGTTATCAATTGAGTCCTAGAGAACTGTTGTTATATAATCGTTTATCAGAGCAGACGATCGAAGAAGGACAAATTCTTTACATTCCATAACATGTATATGTATTTCTAGTTAGGATGAACCCCCGTACATTTTCTCATGTGCGGGGGTTTTGAGATGGAAGGAAGTTGACTACTAGCCATATGAACGTTATTATAACAATAGAATATTTAACAATAAACTGTGAACGGGAAGAGTAGTTGGTATGCCCTACAGAGAGCGGAATTGCAACGCTGGAAGATTCCGCAGGATGCAGACAAGCGAAAGTCGCCCTGGAGTTGCCTTTTTGAATCCATGAGGATATCCTCATGTTTAGAATATGGCCGGTAGCAGCCGTTATCTGTATGAGTGTCGTGATTTGTATGTTTATAAGCTTGGGTGGGATATACCGGCTTATTATTCAGCATACACGAAACAAAGGTGGTACCGCGAAAGTTAACCTTTCGTCCTTTGAGGGCGATAGGTTTTTTTGTGTTTTTAGATATTCTGAAGATGTAATGGAGGGTAACTTAATATGACGGATAATGAGACGAAGACAACGATTGAAATGCCAACAACGTATGACCCGAAATCTGCCGAGAATAAATGGTATAAATATTGGATAGAGGGTGAATTTTTCAAAGCAGGTCAACGACCAGAAGCAGAGCCTTATACGATTGTCATTCCGCCACCTAACGTGACAGGTATGCTTCATATAGGTCATGCTATGGATTTCACGATGCAGGATATTCTAATTCGTACGAAACGGATGCAGGGCTATGACGCTTTATGGCTTCCTGGAACCGACCACGCCGGTATCGCTACACAGACGAAAGTTGAACAGAAGTTACGTGCGCAAGGATTATCACGTTATGATTTGGGAAGAGAAAAGTTTCTGAATCAAGTGTGGGAATGGAAGGATCAGTATGCCAATACAATCCATGAACAATGGGCGAAGATGGGCTTATCTCTTGATTACTCCAAGGAACGCTTCACATTAGATGAGGGTCTTTCCAAAGCGGTTCGTGAAGTGTTCGTGAATCTTTATAAGAAGGGTCTTATTTATCGAGGTAAATATATCATTAACTGGGATCCCGTTGCACGGACGGCTCTTTCTGATATTGAAGTAGAGCATAAAGAGGTACAAGGACATCTCTATCATCTGAAATATGCCTTGAAAGATGGTAGCGGTCATATTACTGTCGCAACTACACGTCCTGAGACGATGTTAGGTGATACGGCTATTGCTGTTCATCCTAAGGATGAACGGTATAAAGATATGATTGGCAAAATGGTTCTTCTCCCGATCGTTGATCGTGAAATACCGATTATCGCTGACGAATATGTTGATCAAGAATTCGGAAGTGGTGCAGTTAAGATTACCCCTGCTCATGATCCAAATGACTTTGAAGTAGGACAACGTCATCAATTGGAGCAGATTAGTGTAATGGACGATACAGGCACAATGAATGGTTTAGCCGGTCCATATGAAGGTTTGGATCGTAGTGACTGCCGCAAGCAGATCGTTAAGGATCTACAAGAACAAGGTGTCCTAATTAATATCGAGGATCATGTTCATCAGGTTGGACATAGTGAACGAACAGGTGCTGTAGTAGAACCTTATCTCTCTACGCAATGGTTTGTTAAGATGAAGCCATTGGCAGATAAGGCCATTGAAGTACAGAAGTCAGGTAAAGGTGTCAATTTCGTACCTGACCGATTCGAGAAGACCTATTTAAATTGGATCGAGAATGTACGCGATTGGTGTATATCAAGACAACTTTGGTGGGGGCATCGCATCCCAGCTTGGTTCTGTGAATCTTGTGATGAACTTCATGTAGCCCATGAGGAAGTAACGGTATGTTCCAAATGTGGAAGTACTGAACTAAGACAGGATGAAGACGTACTTGATACGTGGTTCAGCTCAGCGCTGTGGCCGTTCTCAACGCTTGGATGGCCTGACGATACGGAAGACTTGAAACGTTACTATTCCACGAATGTGCTTGTTACTGGATATGACATCATTTACTTCTGGGTAGCGAGAATGATCTTTACCGCGCTTGAATTCACGGATGAGATTCCATTCAAAGATGTATTGATGCATGGTCTTGTGAGAGATTCGGATGGACTGAAAATGTCTAAGTCTCTCGGTAACGGAGTGGATCCATTAGAAGTTATTGAGAAATATGGCGCGGATGCGATGCGTTATATGATTTCAACAGGTAGCACACCGGGTCAAGATCTTCGTTTCCGCTGGGAACGTGTAGAACAGGCCCGTAATTTTGCCAACAAAATATGGAATGCTTCTCGATTTGCTCTCATGAATCTAGAAGGTTTCAAATTCGAAGATATCGATATCAGTGGAGATTTACAAACGTCTGACCGTTGGATTCTTCATCGATTAAACGAAACTTCACGGGATATCACGCGTCTAATAGATGCTTACGACTTTGGTGAGACAGGACGACTGTTGTACAACTTTATATGGGATGACCTTTGCGATTGGTATATTGAGATTGCTAAATTGTCCTTATACGGTGAAGACGAAGTTGCTAAGAAGAATACGAAATCAGTTCTTGCGTATGTCCTTGATCGTACCCTTCGTTTGATTCATCCATTTATGCCGTTCATTTCTGAAGAAATATGGCAGCATCTTCCTCATGAAGGGGATACAATTACACTGGCTGCATGGCCGGAGTATAACTCGTCTTTTGAGAATGTAGAATCGGTTAACGAAATGAACATGTTGATGGATATCATCCGCACGGTGCGTAATATCCGCGCTGAAGTTAATGTACCGATGAGTAAAAAAGTGGAATTAATCGTTAAAGCAGGAAGTGCAGACGTGTTCGGCATTGTGAGTCGTAATGAGAATTACGTGAAACGTTTCTGCAACACATCTAGCTTTGAAGTAGGTGTTGATATTCCAGCTCCAGAGAAATCCATGATAGCTGTTGTGAGCGGTGCTGAATTGTACTTGCCTTTGGCTGGATTAATTGATATCGCGCAAGAGATTGCACGTCTTGAAAAAGAAGTGCAAACATTAAATGATGAGGTAGATCGGGTTGAGAAGAAACTCAGCAATCAAGGGTTTGTCGCTAAGGCCCCTGCCAAAGTTATTGATGAGGAACGTGCGAAACAAGCAGATTATTCAGATAAACGCAGCAAAGTGTTGGCTAGAATCGAAGAACTCAAAGGATAACATAGCAACCATTTCATAGACCTGAAGGTGAGATAGTATGGGGGATCATATTGGAGCCGCAAGTAAGACTCCTCTTACAACTTATGAAGAAGCAGTTAATTGGATTAATGGTTTAATCCCTTTTGGGATCAGACCAGGCTTGTCTAGAATGGAAATGATGATGGAACAACTTGGGCAACCACAGCGTAGGCTCAAATTTATTCATGTAGCGGGAACGAATGGGAAAGGCTCTACTTGTGCCTTTTTAACTAAAGTCCTGTTAGAAACAGGATATTCTGTAGGAACGTTCACATCGCCATACATCACGAAATTCACCAATCGCTTTCAATATAATGGCGATGATATTCCCGAAGATACATTGCTTGATCTCACGAATCGTTTGCGTCCTGTGGTAGACAATATAGCGCTAACAGATCTTGGTTCACCGACGATGTTTGAGGTGTCCACGGCCCTTGCTATTCTGTATTATGCAGAGATTTGCGTACCTGACGTTGTGGTATGGGAGACGGGTCTTGGGGGTAGACTGGACGTAACAAATATTGTGAATCCGGTTGTTTCGGTTATTACGAATGTGGGCTTAGATCATACGGATATTCTAGGAGATACGCTACAAGAAATTGCTACGGAAAAAGCGGGAATTATTAAACATGGTGTTCCCGTTGTTAGTTGTGCGAATCAGCCTGAGGTTGTAGAGGTGCTAAGAGCAGCAGCTAAAAGAAACCATTCAACGTTATATCTAGCGGGAGAGCAATTCTCGTATGAACAGCTAAACTATGAGTCTAGTATGCAATCTTTTCATTTTAGTGGACCTTTCCGCTCGATGGATATCGAGATTGGAATGAAAGGTGAGCATCAGATCGCGAATGCTTCAGCTGCTATGATGGTGCTTGAAGTTCTTAGACAGTACATGGCATTCGTTATGGATGATGAAGAGGTCCTTCAAGGATTCCGAAGTACGGTATGGGCAGGACGACTAGAGGAAATAGGGACATTTCCAAGGATTGTACTGGATGGAGCGCATAATCCAGAGGGTGCAGAGACTCTTGTGAAGAGTCTTCCTCAGTACTATGAATATCAATCATTAAATTTGATGATGGGGATGTTGTCAAATAAGCATCATGAATCCTACTTGAAGCATATACTTCCTATAGTGGATACGCTTATTCTGACTGAACCGGATTTTCGCAAGAAAATGGACGTGAATAAGCTGTTAGAGATTGTGGAACAGCTGAAGCCTATATACGGCAAACCTAACTTGCAAATTATAGTAGAACCTGATTGGCGAATAGCGTTAGAGAAATTAAAGTTACGGACGGAAGAGGCGGATCTTGGAGTGGTATCCGGTACATTATATTTAATTGCCGACGTGCGAGGGTCTCTCTTAAATCTATCCGATTCTGAAAAAGGTTGGTGAATAACTGTTGAATACATCAGAACATGTTCATTTTATTGGTATTGGTGGCTACGGAATGAGCGCCATTGCAAGAGTCATGTTAGAAATGGGGCATACAGTCACAGGGTCTGACGTGGTGTCTCAGGAATTGACGGAAAAGTTGGCAGCTAAAGGAGCCAAAATTTATATTGGTCATACCGCAGAACAAGTACATGGTGCTGACTTGGTCGTATATTCTACGGCATTATCCAAGGATAACGTGGAACGAGTGGAAGCGGAACAGTTAAACATTCCGACGTTACACCGTTCACAAATGTTGGCTAGACTGCTTAATGAACGTAAAGGCGTAGCTGTTGCAGGTGCGCATGGTAAGACGACTACGTCATCGATGATAGCATTAGTCATGGAGAAGTGTGGCGTGGACCCTACATATATTATTGGTGGGGAAATTATGAATGTGGGAACGAACGCTAAAGCAGGTCAAGGGGAACATGTTGTTGCTGAGGCGGATGAAAGCGATGGTTCGTTCCTTCATTATCACCCATGGCTGGGTGTAGTAACCAATCTTGAAGCGGATCATCTGGAAAATTATAACGGTGATTTCGAACAGTTAAAAGGAGCATATGTTCAATTTCTGAATCAGATTCGGAAAGATGGGACTGCTGTTGTCTGTGGAGATGATCATAACATTCAGTCAATCTTGCCTCAGCTAGATTGTTCAATTGTTACCTATGGTATTAAATCAGAGGCAGATTATATGGCGAGTGACATTGTTCTTGGAGATCGCCAAGTTTCATTCATGTTGAGTCATCGTGGTGAGAAGCTTGGGACTGTAGCTTTGTCTGTTCCAGGTCTTCATAATGTGTATAATGCGATGGCAACCATTATTGTCTGTTTGACATCGGGTATTTCTTTCGATTCGATTGTACAAGGAATATCGGAGTTTAATGGTGCTAAGCGGCGATTCCAGGTTCTAGGTGAGGAGAACGGCATTCTTATCATCGACGATTATGCACATCATCCAACGGAGATTGAAGCTACGATTAGTGCAGCTAAGGCAACAGGTAAACGAATTATTGCGGTATTTCAACCACAGCGATATTCGCGTACGTTCTTTCTACTCGATGCTTTCAGCCGAGCTTTCAGTGAAGCGGATGAGGTTATTATTACGGATATCTATTCACCTGCGGGGGAGAAGCAAATTGAAGGCGTTCATTCTTCCAAATTAGTCGAGCTTATCGTACAGAACAGTAATGCTAGGGCAAGATATCTTCCGACGAAGGAAGATGTAATGCTAGATTTGAAGACAAGAGTGGCATCTGGAGATGTAGTGCTAACGATGGGAGCAGGAGATATCTGGAAAGTTGGAGCTGAATTAGCTAAAGATTTGAATAAGAAATAAGGTTAGTGTTTATATATTTCTAAAAAAACGGCAGACCAAGGAGTTGATCCTTGATCTGCCGTTTTGCTGTTTAGCGACTATTAACATTAGACATTTATATTTTTTCATATTTACAGAACCTTGCTGAACATATCTTTCTTAAATCTATCATATATCTAAATAATAGATGATGAGACAAGGTGAGGTGGTAATCGTGAATAAAGGAAGAATGACATTTCGATTTGACGTAGGTGAACGGCACTTGGAGCAGACTAAAGGTAGTTCCAAAGTGGAGAAGTCCATGGAAAGTGTAGTTGGAAGTGAGTCAATAGATGAATCTGGAGATATAAGTTACCCAAGGTTAACGGTTGTACCAGAGCCAATAGACGGATGGGGAGATCCATTTAGTAAGAATGAGGCATGGGAAGAGTTGATGACAAACCGTTATCAAAGAGTTACTCCATTAGAAGATACATTCGATGATTTTCGCGACAACGTAGGTTTAAACGAAGGAATCATAGGACCTGATGACGAGCATAATTATGCCGAGTATCGTCCTCGTCGACCTACTCCAATGTGGAAAGTAGTTGGCACCGTAACGGCAGCGGTAGTCACAGGAGCATTATTCGGCTTCGTGGTCCTTTCCTTCTTTGATGTAGGAAGTATATTTTCTACTGGTTCAGAAAAAAGCGCAGTTATTGAAAGTATACCGGTGAGTAATAATATACCCGTCGAGACCGAAGGCCAGATCGCAGCGGTTGCAGTAACGATTGAACCACAGACGTATTATATGTTGCAATATGGTGTGTTCAGCAATGCTGAACGTGTGGAGACAGCCAAGCAGGAGCTTCAGAAGATTGGTCTCGCTGCAGGAGATGACCCAGATCTGGGATATCGGGTATATGCGGGTATATCTACTGATCGTGAACAAGCTAAATTACTTAGTAATCAGCTGAAGACACAAGGTGTGGAGCTCTACGTAAGGGAGATTACGCTTCCCTCAGCCAATGAGCTTACTTTCTCGGGGGATGCTGAAAGTCTTAAATCTTACTTTGCTGTTAGTACGGATCTTATCTCTTCTTTAAGTACCCATTCGGCATCTTTGCTTGGAATGGAACGCCCGATACCTCTTAGTAATAGTGAAATGGCCGTACTAACTGAACTGCACAGAGTATGGACAGGATCGATAAAAACGTTACAAGCGGGTCTTAGTCCCGAGGTAGTTGCGATAGGGAAAAAGATGGAACAAACCATGAATAGCGCTCTATCATCCGTGACGGAGTACAATAGAAACACATCAAAAGGTCATTTGTGGGAAATACAGTCTTACATGATGGAATATATGATGGGGCAAAAAGAAATTATTAATATGATGAAAAAGAATTAAATAGATCATGTATCCGGTAGGGAAATTGGAAATACTTCCCCTATCGGATTTTTGTTTGTATTGAGCTAGAAATAACCGTATAATAATGTGAGTGTCAAAAAATGGCGAGGGAAGATATGAATGAAGAGAAACGTAGGAATGCTTATATTGTTTCTGCTGCTTGGCTGGTTGGTAGGAGCATGGATTGCCATAGCGCTTGAGCCTGTTCAAAGTCTATCTTTTCTTACTGCATCAAAGGTGATTCGATGGTCACCACAAGCTGACTTGAATATTATTAGTTATGATTTCACCATTCAATTGAAACTATGTTTGCTTAGCTTGATTAGTATGATTATCTCCGTGTGGCTGTACCGTAAGCTATAATCGAAGATAAAGGAGAACTCTATTTGAATTCACAACACTCACACCGAATTATTCTGGCATCGACATCCCCGCGTCGGCAGGAGCTAATCTCCTCTCTACGTATTCCATACGAAATTAAACCCAGTCATGCAGAGGAAGATACACCTGAGGACTGGACCCCTCGTGAGATCGTAGAGGGATTGGCCCTTCGCAAAGCGGAAGCTGTGCATCAGACATTCTTGGGGCAGACAGAACTTTCTATCATTGTAGGTAGTGACACGATTGTGCTATTAGACAATCAGGTACTTGGTAAACCTAAGGATGGTCAAGAAGCTTATTGCATGTTATCTTCTCTCCAAGGTAGGACCCATGAGGTATATACAGGCGTAGCGTGTATAGATGTAATGACAGGAAGAACGTTGATCAGTCATAGGGTGACTTCGGTTACCATGAAACCTTTGTCTGATCATAAGATTCAAGCATACGTAAATAGTGGAGAACCTTTTGATAAAGCGGGCTCTTATGCGATACAAGGACTCGGAGCAACGCTAATTGACAGTATTCATGGATGTTATTTCAATGTCGTGGGATTGCCGCTTTCTCTCCTCTCCGATATGTTGTCGGAATTAGGGATGGATGTCTTGTAGTCTGTTTGAATGTTTGAATTGAGCGGAAAGAGGGGAATAGAGTGGAGTCGCAATCAATGCTATTGCGCGACCTCCCCCATGAAGAACGACCAAGAGAACGCATGATGCATTATGGGGCAGAGGCTTTAAGCCACGCTGAATTGTTAGCAATACTGCTACGAACAGGATCTCATCAAGAATCGGCCATCCACTTGGCAGAGCGGATCATGAATAAAGTTGGCAGTATTCGTAATCTAGTTGACCTCAGCATCGATGAACTTACACAAATTAAAGGTATCGGAAATGCGAAGGCAGTTCAGCTCAAAGCTGGAATTGAACTAGGACAACGATTGGCTAGAGCTCGTATGGGCGATACGGTGACTATTCGTAGTCCTCGTGATGCATTCGATGTACTGAGTGAACAATTGAGATATTTACAAAAAGAACATTTCGTTTGTTTATTTCTAAATACAAAAAATCACATCATAGCTCAAGAAACACTTTCTATGGGTAGTTTGAACGCTTCTATAGTTCATCCACGAGAGGTGTTTCGGGCGGCAATTAAATGTAGTAGCGCATCGATAGTATGCGCACATAACCATCCTAGCGGAGATCCAACACCTAGTCCGGAGGATATAGCTCTGACTTCTCGTTTAGTAGAAGCGGGTCAAATCATTGGAATTGATGTATTAGATCATGTCATTATTGGCGATGGCGATTTTGTGAGTTTGAAGGAACAAGGCTTCATGTGATATATTGCTAAGATTGACACAGAAAGGGAGTTTACAGCATGTTTGGTGGGTTTACGAAAGATTTAGGGATTGATTTGGGGACAGCAAATACACTCGTTTATGTCCGTGGTAAAGGAATTGTTGTTAGAGAACCTTCAGTTGTAGCGATTAGATTGGATACGAAAAGCATTGAGGCTGTTGGGGAATCTGCTAAAAAGATGATTGGTCGTACACCTGGTAATATTCAAGCGATACGCCCTATGAAAGACGGCGTTATTGCAGATTTTGATATTACAGCAACGATGATTAAATATTTCATTAAGCAAGCTCAGAAGCAACGTTCTATGTTTCAACGTCATCCTAATGTCATGGTATGTGTTCCTTCAGGAATTACAGCTGTGGAACAACGTGCTGTTGAAGATGCAACGAAGCAAGCAGGTGCACGTGAAGCTTATATTATTGAAGAACCTTTTGCAGCGGCTATTGGTGCGGATCTTCCGGTTTGGGAACCAACGGGTAGCATGGTTGTTGACATCGGTGGAGGTACAACGGAAGTTGCAGTTATCTCTCTTGGAGGGATTGTAACAAGTCGTTCAGTTCGTGTCGCTGGGGATGAAATGGATGAGTCTATTATCCAATACATCAAACGACAATATAACTTGATGATTGGTGAACGTACATCTGAACAGTTGAAGATGGAAGTCGGCTCTGCTCTACCACTAGACCAAGTGGAAACGATGGAAATTCGCGGTCGTGACTTGGTGACAGGATTACCGAAGACCATCACGATTACTTCTGACGAAATTAGCGAAGCACTAGGCGATACTGTGAATGCTATTATTGAAGCAGTGAAGGTAACACTCGAGAAATGTCCACCTGAGCTTGCAGCAGATATTATGGATCGTGGAATCGTATTGACTGGCGGAGGCGCTCTATTGCGTAACTTGGACAAGTTACTTGCACAAGAGACCGGAATGCCGGTTATCGTCGCAGAGAACCCGTTAGATTGTGTAGCTATTGGTACAGGTAAGGCGTTAGATAACATTCATTTGTTTAAAAGTTCGGCTAGATCAAGACGTTAGATTAAGAATATGAATGTACCCCTGATATGGGATAGAAATAAGCAATGTTAGAGGGTGTTGAAACTGTTTAAGTTGCTTGGAAACAAACGATTGTTTGTTATATTAATTGGCCTTGTTATGTTCATAGCTTTAATGGGATTTACACTTGGGCCTAGGACAACTTTGTCTTGGCCTGAGAAATTCCTAAGAGATACGGTCGGTTTTGTGCAAAACATCTTTTATAAGCCCGCTGGCTACATAGCGGGCTTGTTTGAAGATATCGGTAACATGAAGGATATTCATAAAGAGAACGAGGAACTTAAAATCGCTCTCGCACAGTATACACGCGAGAAAGCACGATTTAACTTTATGGAATCTGAGAATATAGAGCTCAAAACCGCCCTTAATTTCACAAAAGCACAACTTGAAAAAAATAATTATGAACACCACATTGCACAGGTGGTTAGTGTGAATACGGATCCCAATAATCGTTCATTGGTTATAGATATTGGGGAACGTGATGGTGTGAAGGTCGACATGTCTGTTACTTCTGTAGATGGCCTCGTTGGAGTCGTAAGTAAAGTTAGTAACTTTACTTCAACGGTGAAGCTGATTACGACCATGGATGTTAAGGATCCTAATACAAACGCGATTGCAGTAACATCTCTTAATAACCATAAGACCTTTGGTATTATTGAGAGTTATGACGAGAAGACGGATACATTACTTATGACAGGAATTAAAGAGGATGATCCACTGAAGGAGAAGGATACGATTGTATCTTCAGGAAGTGGTGGACTGTATCCACAAGGAATGATCATTGGAACTGTGGATAGCGTTCAAGTCGGAGAAATGGGACTGCTGAGAACAGCGACGATTTCGCCTTCTGCAAACTTTGTGGATTGGAAACAACTATTTGTCGTGTTTACACCGGAGGTTCTTGAATAGTGATGATGCGTAGGCCTGTTCTTATTCTGTTGTTATTCATACTTTTCATATTAGAAGGAACTGTTGTACCATGGCTTATTCCTGATTCTTGGCAGACTAGAATCGTACCAAATTTGGTTTACATAGTGATTCTGTTTGTATCGATCTATAATCATCGTCATACGGCATTAGTACTTGGAATCGTATTTGGTATCATGCATGATATTGTTTTTTATGGACAGATCATGGGAACGTATTCCTTTGCGATGGGGTTGTCAGCCTATCTAATGGGCTTCATATTTCAAGCTCCAAGGGCACCTATGCCTATTATGATGACGGCCATAATTCTGGGAAGTCTGCTATTAGACAGCACCTTATTTGGGATATATAAGTTATTTCAATTGAATCATACGTCATACGATTGGGCTTTAGTGCATCATATCCTTCCTGACTTGTTCGTTCACTTTGTTTTTGGATTAATGATCTATGTTCCTCTAAGATCTCAACTAGAGAAGATTAGTAAACTTAACCAAAAAGAGAAGGCAGCTTAGGCTAAATTCGATTATTTAGAGATCAAAGCAGGAACTTGGGACTCTGGGGACGAAATGAAAGAAGATGGGAGGGGCAGGCTTATGACTGTAAAATCCAATCACGTCACGATTAAGGGCATCAAAGATGGCCTGGTATTCCTACTTGAGGACGAATGTGATTTCGAGGATTTATTGACCGAACTTCGCTATAAACTGGAGCATAGCCATACCAATATTTTAGCTGGTCCAATTATACATGTTGATATAAAACTGGGTTCGCGGTTTATCACCGTAGAGCAGAAGCAGGACATCCTCGAGATTATGAAGCAAAAAGGCAATCTGTTGGTACGGTCGGTTGAATCGCCAGAATTACAACTGGAAGAGGTCCTAGGAAGCAACATTACTGTGATGAGCGGAATGGTACGTTCCGGTCAAGTTCTTCATCATGATGGAAATCTATTGTTTCTTGGAGATGTGAATCCAGGAGGTTCTGTGACATGTACTGGGGACATTTATATTTTAGGCGCATTACGTGGAATGGCTCATGCGGGTTTTGAAGGTAACGAAGAGACTGTTATAGCTGCTTCTCATTTTGCTCCAACACAATTACGGATTTCTGATATGATCAGCCGTCCACCTGATGAGTGGGAGACATGGGAGACTCGTATGGAATTCGCATATTTGCAAGATGGAGTTATGCAGATCGATAAGATGAGTAACATTGTACGATTACGGCGAGATTTTAATATGTTTAAGGGGGTGTAGTACATGGGAGAGGCTATCGTTGTCACTTCTGGTAAGGGTGGAGTGGGTAAGACAACCACAACAGCCAATATTGGAACAGCACTTGCTTTGCTTGGCAAAAAAGTATGTTTAGTGGATACCGATATAGGTTTGCGTAATTTGGATGTGGTCATGGGCCTTGAGAATCGTATTATTTATGATCTGGTCGACGTAGCTGAGGGAAGATGTCGGCTTGGGCAAGCGCTAGTGAAGGATAAACGTTTCGATGAATTATATATGCTCCCAGCGGCACAGACCAAAGACAAAGACTCGATTAAACCTGAGCAGGTAAGAGACATTATTCTTGAACTTAAGAAGGAATATGAGTACGTGATCATCGATTGCCCAGCGGGTATTGAACAAGGGTTTAAGAATGCGATTGCTGGAGCAGACAAGGCTATTGTGGTTACGACACCTGAGAATGCCGCAGTTCGAGACGCTGATCGAATTATTGGACTACTAGAAAGTTCCCATGTGGAATCTCCAAAACTCGTTGTGAATCGCATACGGCATAATATGGTTAAGTCTGGTGATATGCTAGATATTGAGGATATCCTTCAAGTTTTGAATATTGATTTGATTGGGATCGTACCCGATGATGAGTATGTGATTAAAGCAGCCAATAACGGGGAACCAACGGTGATGAATCCGGATTCTAGAGCTGCGATTGCTTATCGCAATATTGCTCGTCGAATTCTTGGGGATACAGTACCTCTGATGCAAATGAATACTGAACAGGGTGCGTTCAAACGTTTTAAAAAGTTTTTTGGAATGGGAAAATAATAGAGTAATATAATTAGGAACTGTCCAAAAGTAGTTTTTTCTACTCTAGGGAGGGTTCCTTTTCTAATACTATAAGAAAGTTAAAGTTTCACTTGATATTCTACTTCTTATATTTCCGAAGATTCGGATACCCGTTCTTAATGGACGGTGAAGCTGTTTCTTCTTGGTTAGTTCTTCATATAGATCGTACTATTCATTCGGGTAGAAGTAAGCTTGTTCTAAATAGATGGACATCCCTCATAAAATAGGTGAAAAGAGCCTCGTTAGGGGGAGTGACGAAATGGATGATAAATCAGCATTGAAACAACGCCGAGAGGAGAGAATTCAGGAATTATTAGACTATAATCAGCTTCCACTCGATACGAAGAAGTTACCCAAGGGTTATCCTATAGTTCAGGAACCAGATCCTGAAGCAATGTGGAAAAAGGAACGTGGCCGTTTACATGAATTAAATGGAGATGTTAAGAAAAATCATTTCTTTTCGAGCTTTATTTGGCGATTGTTACTTAGTGGCTTGTTATTTGGATTGATCGTTGGAGTATACCGGTTCGAACAGCCTTGGGCAGTTAACGTTCAACAATATATTGCACAGTCACTGAACCGAGAAATGGACTTTCAAGCAGCAGAGGCTTGGTATGTTTCCCATTTCGGAGAAGTACCTACGATTATCCCTATCTTCAAGGAAAGCCAGAATGATCCACAGAAAGTCATCGCATCACTTTCATTGATTACTCCAATGAAGGGAAATATAACAATGCCATATTCTGTGGCTCTTAAAGGAATTGAAATCACTCCTAATGGCGATTCAAATGTTAAACAACAGGTTAAAAGCGTAGCAACGGGACGTGTTATTGAGGTGCTGACAGATTCGGAATTGGGTAAGACGTTAAAGGTTCAACATGCAGGTGGGATGGTGACCATTTATGGGCATTTAGATACGACATTGAAAATAAATGATTGGATCGAAGCTGGCGATTCACTTGGATTATTATCTACTACTCCAACCGAGCAGTTACCATTCTTATATTTTGCTATCTTGCAAGGTCAAGAATATATCGATCCCACGGAAGTGATGTCTTTTGATTAATATCCGTGGGGTAACACTATCGTTGCATCCTCTTTTTGTTATTGTAATGTTAATGTCAATTCTGACAGGTAGTTTTATTGAGCTAATTACACTTTTCGTTATCGTGCTTATACATGAGATGGGACATATGAGTGCTGCGGTAGTAATGGGTATTAAGGTCCGATCTGTTCAGTTACTTCCTTTTGGAGGCGTTGTGTCTATTGAAGACCACGGGAAACTCACAGCATGGAAGGAAATTATTATTGCCTTGGCAGGACCTCTTCAGAATGGGATCATGATGGTTATTGGAATGACCTTTATGGCAGTAGGATGGGGGAATATCGAGTTTATTTCTTATATCGTGCATGGTAATATGGTTATTGCTGTATTTAACTTGCTACCGATTCTCCCACTTGATGGGGGTAAAATATTACAGTCTCTAGCCAGTCGTTATTATCCTTATCATTTTACTTTGCTATGGTCTTCAAGAGTGAGTATAGTTACTAGTATGGTCGTGATCTTGTTTTCATTGCTTCCTCTAATTAAGGGAGAAGGAATCATCCAGCTAAATATATTGATGATTGGAATATTTCTTTTCTATTCAAATCTTATAGATTATCGCAATCTTCCATACCGCTTTATGAGGTTTTTGATGAATAGAGACTCGATTCATATAAAATATTCCGCAAAAGGTACTAATGCCCATCCGATTATTGTGGACGCGGCGAAACATTTAGAGAATATTTTGCGTCTATTTAAGAGAGAGAAATATCATTTAATCTATATAATGGATAAAAATGGTAAAATTATTGTGGTTTTACCGGAGCAACGTCTTATTTCAGCCTATTTTTCTCAGGGTCGTCGCCTTCCTTAACAGTGAAGAGACCAAATTATACAAAATTCATTAGAGATTTCATGCACTATGAAGTGAAATGTCTTCTAGCAGAGGTGAAGCCATGAAACAGATGATCGTTAACTGTGAACCTAAGTTTACACAGATGGCTCTCATAGAGGAAGGAAAGCTTATTGAGTTTGCAACGGAACGCAGCCAAAGTGAAAGTTTAGTAGGTAGTTTCTATAAAGGAAAAGTTGTTAATGTATTACCTGGTATGCAGGCTGCATTCGTTGATATTGGACACAAGAAGAACGCCTTTCTGTATGTTGATGATGTGCTACACCCCCATCTTGAGAAGCAACCGAAGATTAAACCTTCGATAGAAGAATTGTTGAAAGTAGGACAAGAGGTTGTTGTCCAAGTGATGAAAGAATCACTTCGTGGGAAAGGGCCGCGTGTGACTACTCATTATTCGCTCCCTGGACGTTGGGTCGTTTATATGCCGATATCAGACTATGTGGCTGTGTCGAAGAAGATTCAAAGAGAGAGCGAACGTACGCGACTCAAGATTTTATGTGAACAAATGCGATTCCGCGGAGAAGGAATTATTGTGAGAACAGTATCGCAAGATGAACCTCGTGAGGCCATTCAAGGCGACCTGAATTTCCTGCGTGCGCAGTGGGAACTCATCCAAGAGCGTGCGAATCAAGCGGAAGCTCCTAGTCTACTACATCGAGACTTGAGTATCGTGCAGCGTCTGATTCGTGATGTGTTAGACCCCATACAAGATGAACTTGTTATTAATAATGCTAAGGAAGCAAATGAAGCAGAAGCGTATCTGTCTGAAATGTCGAATGGTATACATATACCCGTGAAGGTGTATCATGCTGCTGAATCCATATTCAAGGCGTATGGTATTCTTGAGCAATTAGACAAAGGACTTTCTCGAAAAGTCACACTTTCAAGTGGTGGAACCATTGTATGGGACCATACAGAAGCACTAACGGTCATTGATGTAAATACAAGTAAATATACGGGTGAGTATAGTTTGGAAGAAACAGTAACATTGACGAACTTACAAGCCGCTGAAGAAATTGCTAGGTTGATCCGTCTAAGAGATGTGGGCGGAATTATCGTTATTGATTTTATTGATATGGAGCAAGAAGTTAATCGACAGAGTGTGGTGGAAATTCTAGAGTCTGTTATGAAAAAAGACAGAGCCAAAAGTCAAATTGTGGGCTGGACGAAACTTGGTCTACTAGAACTCACACGTAAAAAGGTTCGAGAAGATACATCTGTTATGTTTGATAAAACATGTGATAGTTGTAGTGGTACGGGTAGAATAAACGTAATTACAATTCATTGACTATGCGCAGGGATTATGGTATCATCTATGAGTATGTGTCTGGTGATTGTTTGTCCTACACATGCTGTAACCGCTCCGGTCGGGTTGTGAAGTGCAGTGTTTTTACAGTACTGTCACCTAGATTAGGCGAGTCTGAGACATGAGGAGGTGCAAGAATATGTACGCTATTATCGAAACAGGTGGTAAGCAATACAAAGTGCAAGAAGGCGATGTGTTGTTCGTTGAGAAACTATACGCAGAAGACGGAGAAAGTATTACTTTCAACCGTGTACTAGCAGTATGTGATGACAATGGATTGGTAGCAGGTACACCGTTACTTTCCGGTGCAACTGTAGCCGCTACAGTTGAGAAACATGGTAAAGGTCATAAGGTTGTTGTATACAAATACAAACCTAAGAAGAACTATCATGTGAAGCAAGGTCATCGTCAACCATACACTAAAGTAACTATCGGAAAAATTCAGGCGTAAGAAGGTGCGATCAAGTGATTGTCGTACGAATCTTTCGTAATCATAGTGGTATAATCCAGAGTTTTAAGATCAAGGGACACGCGAATTATGCGAAGGCTGGAGAAGATATTGTATGTGCCGGAGTATCGGCCGTTACTGTTGGAACCGTCAATTCGATTGAAACGTTAACTGGTATTACTTTGAATTGTGATATGCATAATGGTTTCTTAAGTGGAATGATTCCTCTTATTGAGGATGATGCTACTGGAAGCAAAGTGCAGTTACTACTGGAATCTATGCTAGTTATGTTGAATAATATTGCTGAATCCTACGGTAAGTATATTTTAATAGAAGAAGCTATTCTTTAAAGAAGGAGGTAGACAACATGTTAAAGTTGAATCTTCAGTTATTCGCTTCGAAAAAAGGTGTTGGGTCCACAAGAAACGGACGTGATTCCCAATCGAAGCGTCTTGGTGTGAAACGTGCAGACGGACAAACGGTTACTGGCGGAAGTATCCTAGTTCGTCAACGCGGAACTAAAATTCATCCAGGTACGAATGTTGGTATCGGTAGTGACGATACTTTGTTCGCGAAAGTGGAAGGCGTTGTGAAATTTGAACGTTGGGGCCGCGATCGCAAGAAAGTAAGCGTCTATCCGGTAGCTCCTGTAGCGGCAGCAGTGGAAGCTTAATTGCTATTGAAACAGTTGTGAACTGATAAAAAGCCTCCGGCCAATAAGTGCCGGGGGCTTTTTTGTAGGTTTTAGGATGATTTGGTAAATGATTCTGTGCTATACTATGAAGTGGTTAAAATACCCAATAGGTGATTAGGAGCGAGGAGAAGCTGTGAAATCGTGGAAAAAGTTATGGGCTTTAGCTATCATCTCAACTTGGATTCCTTTGTCATTAGTCATATGGTATCCAGCGTTAGTATGGTACATCTTGCTTACGCTTTGGATGGCAACAGTACTTTGGATCGTGATCGCATCTATTCATAGACAGAATGAAAGAGAGCAGCGGCTAGTCGTTCAAAGTATTGAACAAGCGGCTATTAAGACCTTGAATCATCATCGGCATGATTGGATGAATGATTTACAGATTTTGTATGGTTATATGCAGTTGGGAAAGCATGATAAAACGATCGATTGTGTGGGAAGAATAAAAGAGCGGATGTACCTTGAAGGTAAAATTGCGAAACTTGGTATTCCATCTTTAGTGTTCTATCTACAATCCTTTCGTACCATAGGAAGTAATGTGGAACTTGAAGTCAATATAGCAGATGACTTATACCTTGGTGGGCGGATGAAACCGGATGACACGCAAGAGTGGGTATCTGCCATTGTGGAGTCTATTCGAGCATTTCAATATGGTGAACTGTCATCTTGGGGTGAGACTCGAAAGCTTACTCTTAGTCTTTATGAGGAAGATGGAGAAGTCGTCGCATTTTTTGAAGGTGAAGGTTCACATGTGGACCCAGAAATTCTTCAGCAACAAATTCATAATGTGGTACGTAGCCATCAGGTAAAGGCCGAGCAGATTTACTCCACTCAAGGTTCTTTCCAGCTACGAGTACCGTGTGATACATGAGGAAGGTGAAGTTATGTTTGTAGATAAAGCGAAGATTTACTTGAAAGCTGGCAATGGGGGTGACGGACTCGTTGCTTTCCGTAGAGAGAAGTTTATACCAAATGGTGGACCTGCGGGTGGCGATGGTGGTCGAGGTGGCGATATCATTTTTCGAGTAGATGAAGGACTTCGAACATTGATGGATTTTCGTTACCAGCGTCACTTTAAGGGGAATCCGGGAATCAAGGGGCGGAGTAGGGGCCAACATGGTGCTAATGCGGAAGATTCATATATACGTATTCCACCAGGAACCATTATTATGGACGATAATACTGGGGAAGTGATTGCGGATTTAACCAGACACGGACAGCAAATTGTTGTAGCTCGTGGTGGACGAGGTGGTAGAGGTAATATTCGGTTCGCATCGATCACTAATAAAGCTCCCGAAATTGCTGAGAATGGCGAAGAGGGTCAGGAACGTTATATTTTATTAGAATTAAAAGTGATGGCGGATGTTGGACTTGTGGGCTTCCCGAGTGTTGGTAAATCTACATTGTTGTCTGTCGTTTCAGCTGCTACACCTAAGATTGGTGCTTATCATTTCACAACGATTACGCCAAATCTAGGTGTGGTTGATGTCGGGGACAGTCGTAGTTTTGTTATGGCTGATCTACCAGGGCTAATTGAAGGAGCACATGAAGGCGTTGGGCTTGGACATGAATTTCTTCGTCATGTTGAAAGGACTCGTGTCATTATTCATGTGGTGGATATGTCTGGCTCTGAAGGCAGAGATCCTTTTGAAGATTGGGTTAAGATTAATGAGGAATTGAAATTGTATAACCCAGGTCTTGAGAAGCGTCCACAAATTGTAGCTGCAAATAAAATGGATATGCCTGATTCCGAACAATTGTTAGCGTCTTTCCGTGAACAAGTTAAGGCAGTGAGACCGGATATAGAGATCATGCCTATCTCATCCTTGACTCGTAAAGGAATACAGGAACTGCTATATCGCGCAACAGATTTGCTGGATCAACTTGTAGTTGAGCCTGTTGTAGAGGATGTTCCTGAAATTAAGGAAAGAAAAGTATTTAAATTGGATCCTAAAGATGATGATTCGTTCACGGTTGTTCGTGAGAATGATGAATTCATCATCCGTAGTGAGAAGATTGAACACATGATGAAGAGAATGCAGCTTAATTCACATGAAGCTATCCTCAAATTAGCTCGAATTCTTCGGGCAATGGGTGTAGATGAAGAGCTTCGTAAACGTGGAGCGGTAGATGGGACGATCGTTCGTCTTGGTGATTTTGAATTCGAGTTTGTTGAAGGAAGTAGTTATTACTAAAGAATATAGAGCGACCGTATTCAGTACTTTTAAAGTACAGTTTACGGTTTTTTTTGCGATAAGGGCTTCTATCTCTTGACCCTCAAAGGACAAATATAATATAATGTCCACTATACACAAACAGTAGTCTTTGAGGAGAGGACGTTCTTGAAAGAACGCTATTATTTAGTTCGTGAAGATATTTTGCCAGAAGCGGTTATAAAGACGATGCAAGTGAAGCAATTGCTCGCTGCTGGAGATGTTAAAACGGTTCATGAAGCCGTAGAACAAGTGGGTTTAAGTAGGAGTGCATTTTATAAATATAAAGATGGAATTCATCTTATTAATCAGCTGGAACGTGAAAGAATTGTTACGATATCGATTGATTTGGAACACCGTGCTGGGATGTTGTCAAAAGTATTAAGTCTTGTTGCAGGGTTGGGTGGTAATGTTCTAACCATGCATCAAAGTATACCGTTACAAGGCATTGCTAATGTGGTCATATCTGTAGAAATCTCACGGCTTAGTGAAGAACTTGGTGGCATGTTAGAAGGTATGAAAGGTGTATCAGGAGTTAAACGTGTCCATATGATTGGACAAGGGTAGGGACAAATGGACAAATAAAAACGAATGACGTGGTCGAGGGGGATAAATTAATGAAACCAGTAAAAGTGGGTCTATTAGGGTTAGGAACAGTGGGTACAGGGGTTGTTCGAATTGTAGAAGGAAATCAGGAGGATTTAAGCAGCCAAGTGGGTTCTCCAATTATTATTTCTAAAATTGCTGTGAAGAATAGTGATAAACCAAGGGACATATTTATTGATCCCGCAATACTGACAGAAGATCCATGGGATGTTATTCGTGATCCCGAGATTGATGTTATTGTGGAAGTGATGGGTGGCGTAGAGCAAACTAAAGCTTATATCTTAGAGGCTTTAGAGCGTGGAAAGCATATCATAACTGCAAATAAGGATTTAATGGCATTATATGGTTCTGAAATTTTAGCTAAGGCACAAGAGAAACAGTGTGATGTATTCTACGAAGCGAGTGTAGCCGGTGGTATTCCGATTATCCGTACGCTAATTGAAGGATTTTCATCGGATCGTATTTTGAAAATAATGGGTATCGTAAATGGCACAACTAATTTCATTCTGACTAAGATGAGTAAAGAAGGTGCTTCTTACGATGATGTATTACAAGAAGCGCAACAACTTGGCTATGCAGAGTCAGATCCAACCTCGGATGTTGAAGGACTGGATGCTGCGCGGAAGATGGCCATTCTGGGAACGCTTGGCTTTAGAACTAATGTGGAGCTGAAGGATGTAAGTGTGCGTGGCATCTCTCAAGTGACCAAAGAAGATATTGCGTATGCTAAGCGTCTTGGCTACGAAATGAAGTTGTTAGGAATCGCGGATCGTGAAGATGAGAACATTAGTATCAGTGTTCAGCCTACAATGGTACGTAGGAGTCACCCGATTGCAGCCGTGAATGGTGTGTATAATGCGGTGTATGTGTATGGTGAAGCTGTTGGAGAGACGATGTTCTATGGAGCTGGAGCTGGGGCTATGCCTACTGCAACCTCGGTAGTAGCTGACCTTGTGGCAGCGATCAAGAACTTAAAACTTGGAGTAAATGGCTTAAAAGCCATCGTTCCATATAAACAGAAGAAACTCAAAGATGATGAACAAATTAAGTATAAAAACTTTATTCTCCTACATGTTGATGATAAGGCAGGAGTACTTGCACAAATCACACAAGCGTTTGCTCAATTTGATGTAAGTTTAGAGTCCGTTGTGCAACAACCCAACGAACATAATCCTTATGCAGAGATTATTATCGTAACACACGATGCAAGCAAAGCTCGTATGAACAAGGTATTGGAGCATTTTGAGGGGCTTGAAGTCATTCGTACAATTAAAAGTGTTTATCGTGTTGAGGGATAAACTTAGAGAATATATTTAAGAAACGACTCCTTCAGTATCTATTGCTTATGCGGAACTGAAGGAGTCTATAAATCGAATTGCTAAGGATACTTCCTAGGTGCAGAAAGAGTAGTATGTGTGCTTAACATTTATTACACAGCCTATTGTTGTAGAGGCTATGAAGCAACAGTTACGGATGATATCGCTTAAGCTGGAAGAGGAACAGGTATGATTAGAAATGAAGGGGTTCGTGTGAAGGTGCCAGCTAGTACGGCGAACTTGGGACCTGGATTTGATACGTTAGGGATGGCCTTACCTATATATTCATGGATTGAGATGAAAGAGTCGGAGTGTACACAGTTTCATTTATATGGCGACCAAATGAATGGATTATCTAAGGATAAATCCAATTTAGTGTACCAAGTCGCACAACTAGTCTTTGATGAGGCGGGTGTTTCAGTACCGGAGATTGAAATCTCTATGTATTCTGATATCCCTTTAACGAGAGGTCTGGGTAGTAGTGCGTCAGCTATCATTGGGGGAATGGTTGCGGCGAATGCTTTAATTGGCTCACCGCTTTCCAATGATAAGTTATTCGATATGGCTACAAATTTAGAAGGTCATCCTGACAATGTGGGAGCATCCTTGTTTGGCGGAATTATCACTGCTGTATGGGATGGAACACATGCTGATTATATAAGATTGGAACCTGATAACAATTTAGAGGTACTTGTCGTTATTCCGGAATTTCAACTATCCACCTCGGAAGCGCGAAGTGTGCTACCTGATCAAATAAGTCGTGAGGATGCTGTTTATAATATCAGCAGATCATCGCTGCTCGTAGCTGCGCTCTCACAGGGGAGATTTGAGCTGATTGGAAGAGCTATGTCTGATCGTTTACATCAGCCATATCGTGCAAGCTTAGTACCTGGTATGTCTCGTATCTTAGAAGAGGCTCCCAACCGTGGAGCTCTTGGCGTCGCTTTAAGCGGAGCGGGTCCTACTTTATTGGCTTTAGTAGATCGTCGTAATCTACGTAAAACGGATTTAGAAACATATTTATTGGATACGCTGCGGGAATATGGAATTGAAGCGTCTGCCAGATGGCTTGATCCTGCAAACGATGGCGTTATTATTAGTGAGAATATACGATTTAACTCATTTTTGGATATGATAAAAGGGGAAGTTGAAGCATGAAACGAATTGCATTACTACCAGAAGGATCTGTCTCTCATGAGGCAGTAGTTCATTTGTTCGGTGATGAACCTGTGGAATTGCTCTACTATAAGCAGATTTCCGATGTGTTTCGTGCAACCGTTCTAGGCAAGAGTGATTACAGTGTAATTCCCATCGAGAATACGATAGAAGGCTCAGTGAGCCTACATATGGATTGGCTCGTGAATGAAGTGGATGTTCCTATGCAATCGGAGTGGGTGTATCCTTCTATACAGAATTTAATTGGTGATCGGAAGGAGTTTCTTTCAGAAGATGGAGGAATAGATTACAGTAAAATAACTAAAATTCTTTCTCACCCAGTGGCCGCAGCGCAATGTCTACAGTTTATTCGTGAGCATGCTCCACAAGCTGAGATAGAGAATGTAGGAAGTACTTCAGAGGCTGTTCATATCGTCAAAAATAACCCAGGACAAGGATGGACTGCCATCGGTACAGCTCTTGGGGCGTTAACTCATAACTTAGATGTGATGGCCGAGCGAGTCACGGATCATGATAACAACTTTACTAGATTTGTCCTGATTGGTCCTGATCCAGTAGGTCTTCAGCTAGAAAGTAATCAGATGAAAACGAGTATTACAGTAACACTTCCAGAAGATTTCCCGGGAGCGCTTCACCAGGTTCTTTCTGCATTTGCATGGAGAAGGCTTAATTTATCGCGAATTGAATCCCGCCCCACGAAGAAGAAACTGGGTAATTACTATTTCTACATTGATGTTCTGGCTGAGGATAGTGCAGTGTTGTTGCAATCAGCCATTTCAGAGATTGAGGCTTTAGGATGTCAGGTGCGTGTATTAGGTTCTTATCCTTGTTACACCTATAAAAGACATTCGGATGTGAACCAATCAATATCAGAGCAATAGATTTACCTAGACGGACAGTATGTTGCGAAAGTGAATGCAAAAGCATCTGTGATTGATGATGGTTTTTTCTGGCGATAATTGAATTGTGTGAATTCTTAGGAAGTAAGCTTAAAGAGGAATCGTTTACGATGCGTGATGATACTTTGATGAGAAAGTCTTTCTCACAGGAATGGCTGTAGAGGTTATTGTTGCGGGAGAAATCGATGGAAGAGTCATAATTCTCACAAAAATAAGGTTGTTCTTAGTAAAAATCCTCTCATGGTTAAGTCATGAGAGGATTTTTTTTGTCGTCAATGATGTCATCCGCCTAACACTTGCATAAGATGAGAGTAACGAAGGCGGGCATATGCCGTCTATAAGAAGTTTAGGAGGTTTTTTCCACGTGAAAATACACATGGTAAAGAAGGGCGACAGTTTATACACGTTATCTAAGAAGTATGGGATGTCTCTAGAAAAGCTAATTGAGGCAAATCCGCAGCTGAATGATCCGAACAAATTAAACATAGGTGAAAAGGTTAAAATTCCGACGGAACCCATGTCTACTCCAGTGCCTGATCATATTATTCACAAGCATGTTGTGAAGCAGGGAGATAGTCTTTGGCAGTTATCTAAAGCATGGGGAGTAACATTAAGGGAAATGATTGATGTCAATCCTCAATTGAAAAACCCGAATGCACTGCTTGTAGGGGAAATCGTGAACATTCCTAAAGTTGGAATGAAAGAGGTAGTAAATGGAGAATTGGTAGCTGAGAATGATATCCACAATAAAACAACTTCGGGAGGGAAAACTCACACGGGGCCGAAAGCAAGCACTTCACCAATTCAGATTCCACCACAAGTTATCCCACAACTTCCACAAATTCATGACAATGCGCCAATGCCAAACGCACCAATGCCAAACGCACCAATGCCAAACGTACCAATGCCAAATGCTCCAATCCCTAATGCACCAGCTCCAAACAACGCACCAATTCAACATATTCCTCCGCAACAAGTACCTATGCCACTTCCAGAATTACCAGTTGTAGAAGAGAAAATAGAAATGAAACAACACCTGTATATACAGTATTCCGTCCCTACTCAAGAAGTTGTGGAAAAGGCTCCAATGATGGAGAAATCTAATCCGTGCCCGCAGGTGTCAGAACATATGTGTTATCCGGGTATTACAGAAGGTTATTCATGGAATCAACCACAATGGGAACAACAAGGTTATGAACAACAACCGAATTGGGCTCAGCCGCAGTTTGAGCAACCGTGTTATCCTGTGATGCCACAAATGGTACAGGGAGGCAATCCTAACTTTTCACCTTACGGTACACAATTTAATGGAGTTGTATCAGGTTATGGAGGGGGTAATCAAGGATTCTCACCATTATCAAATAACATGGCGCCACCAGAGAATAATTCTGTGACTTGCTCAAATGTATATTCCTGCACGGCTCCTTATGAATGGACGTTCCCGCATTCGATGATGCAAGGGCAAGGTACTGAATATCCGGTACAACAACCGATTATGTCATATGGATATTCACAACCTAAAGCTCAAGTTCAAAAGGATTGTGGATGCCATGGCAGAGATGCGAGTGTCCAAGAATTATCACAAGTTCGTATTGAAGCAGAAATTTCGGAAAAAGCTGTTATAGGCAATGATGTAAGTAACTCGATTTTAGAGTCCAGTGAATCTATTATTGAGACGAAATTGAAGAAGGTCAAAACTTCAAGTGTGAATACAAGCAAAGGTAAATTGGCGAATCAAGCCAGAGATCGAAAGAGAGAAACAAGAGTCAGACAACAGAAGCGACGTAATCCTTGGATGAAAAATTAAGTACTTCACGATCAGGGCAGACGATGTGTTCGTAGTTTGCCTTGATCTATTTTTTTGTATATTATTTGCAGTTGCCAACTTAGTGAAATATATGTTAAGTTATTAATCCAGCCGAAAGATGATTGTGGTTGGGTCGTATAATAGAATGAATTGATGGGAAAAAAATTCCGTATAAAAAATCATTCCGAAAAAAACTCTTGCATTAATTTAAACAGCATGATATGATATAAAAGTTGTCACTGAGACGAACTGGTGCTAACAAAACGAAATCATTGGTCTTTGAAAACTGAACAACGAGTGAGTAGATTTCACGAAAGTGAAATCAAAACAAATGAGAAATCATTTGATAGAGAATGAAAATTCTCGTCAGTTTGTTTTAAAAGAGCATATCGCTCTTTTCATAGATCGTTCCAATTCACTGCAAAGCTGATTTGAAACGACCTACTATATGGAGAGTTTGATCCTGGCTCAGGACGAACGCTGGCGGCATGCCTAATACATGCAAGTCGAGCGGAGCTGTTTTGGAAGCTTGCTTCCAAAACAGCTTAGCGGCGGACGGGTGAGTAACACGTAGGTAACCTGCCTATAAGACTGGGATAACTACCGGAAACGGTAGCTAATACCGGATAATTTATTTCTTCTCATGAAGAGATACTGAAAGGCGGAGCACGCTGTCACTTATAGATGGGCCTGCGGCGCCTTCGCCGGTTGGTTAGGGTAAGGGCCACCAGGGCGCCGGTCGCTGACAGACGTGAG